>NZ_JBWDNP010000003.1:0-813163 GCF_056269255.1 Paenibacillus sp. JT31N17 | reverse complement strand
CCATGCGGAGCATGCAATGCTTCCATGTAGCTTGGTGGACTTCGTACAGCTCCTCCCTAAATCCCTCCATAGGAGGGACCCCAAAGGGCCGCCGGCCCTCTGGACACCCGGAATTTGAATAACGTTGGTGTTGCAGAGAAACGCTTGGTTGATGCTCCCTGCATGGATCGTTTTCGTCCCTTTGGGACACACTTCCACGCGGAGCTCCCAAGCCGCTTGGTGGACTTCGTACAGCTCCTCCCTAAATCCCTCCATAGGAGGGACCCCAAAGGGCCGCCGGCCCTCTGGACACCCGGTATTTGAATAACGTTGGTGTTGCAGAGATACGCTTTATTGATGCTCCCTGCATGGATCGTTTTTCGTCCCTCTCGGGACACACTTCCATGCGGAGCATGCAATGCTTCCATGTAGCTTGGTGGACTTCGTACAGCTCCTCCCTAAATCCCTCCATAGGAGGGACCCCAAAGGGCCGCCGGCCCTCTGGACACCCGGTATTTGAATAACGTTGGTGTTGCAGAGAAACGCTTGGTTGATGCTCCCTGCATGGATCGTTTTCGTCCCTTTGGGACACACTTCCACTCGGAGCTCCCAAGCCGCCTGGTGGACTTCGTCCCTTACTAACGTAGGAGGGACTGTGATGTTCAGGAGCGGCTTCCCTGCCTGGATCGTTTTCGTCCCTCTCGGGACACACTTCCATGCGGAGCATCCAACACTCCGTCCCCTAATAATATAGGAGTTACAGACAATGCTTGGGGTGGCTTTCTCATCCCTTTTGAATTACTGCGGTACACCCGCAATTCTTAATGTTTTTGCTGCTGCCAGGAATATCGAAAAGAATAAGTCATAATCTTTTTTATAGATGATCGAATCATCGGCATCTTATATAGATATGCCGACCCGCAGAAAAAAAACAGGAACCCTTCCTCCGGATCGAGGTGGATTCCTGTTTTTTTAGTGCATCTATGCGGCCGACGGGTTCGTTCGGGCATTTTTTGAAGAATTGGGTTAGCGGGCCAGGAAGGCAGCGACTTCGGCCAGCCGCGAGGCAAAGCCCCATTCGTTGTCGTACCAGGTGGCAATGGATAGAATCTCTCCCTGAACCTGCGTCAGCGGAAGATCAATAATGGAGGAATGCGAGTCTCCTACAATTCGGGAAGAAGCCCATTCGCCCTCCAAAACATCGATAACTCCCTTCAATACACCCTCTGAAGCAGCGCTTCTGAAGATATCGTTAATTTGCTCAACGGTACAGGACTTCTCCGCCACAAGATTCAATTCGGCAATGCTTCCGGTACGGGTCGGCACCCGGTAGGCCTTGCCCGTAATTTGCAGATCGGGCCAGATAAATTTCAGAGCTTTCGCCGCTCCTGAGGAGGAAGGAATGATGTTTTCCGCTGCTGCCCAGGAATCCCGGCGGTCCTTCATAGGCTGATCCGTCAGCGATTGGGTGTTCGTATAGGAATGGACCGTTGAAAAAAGTCCATATTTAATGCCGAAATTTTCTTTAATGATTTTGACAACAGGCGCCAATGCATTTGTCGTGCAGCTCGCCATGCTGATGATTTTATGTTTTTCCGGATCAAATGTATCCAGATTGATGCCCTTAAGCAGAACAGCATCGCAATCGTCAAGACTTTTGCTTGGCCCGCTTACGAGCACCCGCTTGGCCCCCCTGTCCAGATGAATCTGGGCAACAGCACGGGTAACGGCGCGGCCGGAACAGTCGATAACAAGATCCACATCCATGGCCTTCCAATCCGGCACTTCCTTGGATGAGTTGATGAACTGGATCTCTCTTCCGCCGATAACCAGCTGACCTTCACTTCCGGAAACGGACTCGTGCCAACGTTTGTAGTTGGTATCGACCTCGAATAACGCTGCGAGTGTCCCTTCGTCCTTGATATCGGAAACCGATACCGGAACAAATAGTTCTTCCTTCAGCGCCACCCTTAATAATTGTCTGCCTATCCGGCCAAATCCAAATACCGCAATTTTACCCATGTTACTTCCTCCCTGTATTCAATATGGTTTGCAGCTCCTACCCTAAAACCTGGGAATTCGTTTAGCTTGTCTTCAAATTCCCTCTCTCGCTAAATAACCAGCAATCTAGTTATACCGCATAATTTATTTCCTTGTCAACGCACAAAACCAATAGTTATTATGGATATTAGGAAATATAGATGTATAATATAAATAGTTAACTAGGTATTTGGGGGTTATATAGAATGGAAAACAAGATATGCCTACAGGTCGATCACCGCTTGACGTTCAGTGTGAATACGCAAATCAAGGAACAGCTCAAATGGCTGATCGGCACCGGGCAAATAGAAACGGGAGATATGCTGCCTGCCGCCAGCCAGTTGGCTGCCACACTGGGTCTTAATCGGAATACGGTCAATTGGGTCTATACCCAGCTGCGTGACGAAGGTCTTGTCTCCATGCAAAAAGGCAAGGGGACGCAGGTGCTGGGCAATGCGGAAACGGAGCAGCTGCGAAAGGAGCGCTCGCCGATGCGGCAGCTGCTCGAGCGCGCGATCAAGGAAGCGCAGGCTGACGGCATCAATCTGCACGATTTGTTCGTAGCCGGGCTTGCCTACAGCCTGCTGCAGAACGAACAGCCATCGGCTGCGCGGATCCTGTTTGTGGAATGCAAGGGACATGCTTACACCTTCTACCGGAGAGAAATCGAGAAAGCTACCGGCCGCGAAGTCCAAATGGTTTTCCTGGAGGATTTGTTGTCCGGGGGATTAAGCGCAATCGGAGAGGCCGGGCAAGCCGATATCATTGTTACAACCCTTAACCAGGCGGAGGAGGTCAAAGCCGTACTTGCGCCTTTTGATAAGAAAGTGCATGTGATCGGCGCCACAGCCGAACCTTCCGTCCTCCTGGAAATTGCCAGGCTGCAGCCGGATATGGAGGTATCATTTGTCTGTCTTGGTAAAAAGGGCGGAGAATGGATGGCGCGGCGCGTTAACGATGCCGGCATTACCAGAATCAAGTCTGCAGCATTCGGTCTCCTGGACAGTGAGCATCTGTCGGAGGCGCTGGACCGGTCGGCCAAAATTTACGCTTCCGAGGCCGTATTTCCGGAATTGATGAAAATGGCGCCGGACAAGGTCGAGCTCTTTCCCATGCGCCTGGAGCAAAGCAGCGTAAATCTGCTGCGGGAACTCGTTGGGACTGATCATACGAAGCATGCAGCAGGCATTAATCCTTAACATTTCAAGATTAGCAGAAAAAGCTTCGCTCCCATTCGGGGGCGAAGCTTTGTTTGCGCAGCCTGGCTGCGTCTATTTGAACCCATCCTGGTAGAGGCTTCAACAGCTCTTAGCCGCCGGAGTCTCTGTCCCTTACATGCATCAGCAGGACAAATAAATTTCCGGCAATTCTAGCCTGCCATCTTTTCTTTCAATCTTAAGGCGATGAGGCGGGCGCCAGCATTTTGCCAGTTGTATAAGGTTCGCTCGGGCACGTAAGCCCGGAACCACTCCAGAGCTTCGAGCGATGTGGCGTCCAGGAGCTCTTCGGAGAATTTGCGGTTATATGGCTTCAGTCCCGCAAGGTAAGGAAAATATAACGCATTGTAGTACCTCCACTCATCCGTAGTGCCGAACGGCTCATTCTGGCGGGGCTTCAGCTGCTCTATCGATTCGGTCAATACGGCCTTCAATTCTATGGCGCGTTCAATGACCTCTCCCTGTCCGTTTTGGCTCTGCATCCGCTGATCAATCAGCTTAAGCCGCGTCAAAGGATTGGATGCCAGACGCTCCAGATCGCCGAAGCTTTTCAGGGCGCTGCGGGTAAAGCGGAACAATGCCTCATCGTCCAGCTGCTCCGGAACCGCTTCTTCGTCCACACGGGGCGCAGCGCGGTCCACCATCCGCAGTTCGGCACTCTCTTCGCGGAGAGCGGGAAATGTCGCATATGCCACATTATCGAGCAGGGTGCGCAGCTGGTGCGAGAACACCTGCAGCCCTACCGACAGTGCGATAACCCCCGATAATAACCCCAGCAGCGTGATGTCGCTGCCTGTACCCCATATAATCGCCAACACAATCATACCGGAGAAGAGCAGCGCGTAGAAGGCGGAATAGTCGAGCGAACGGAAGAAATCAGGCAGCCAGGCCTCGCCCTGCCGCTTGATTTCGATTGAAACCGCTGCGGCTCCAAGCAGCAATAGCGCCACTCCATTTCCCAGCCAAGGGCCGCTATTGGTCATGTCAGCGTCAACGAGTCCGTTATACACACCAGCGAATAAATAGAGCAGAAGCAGCAGTCCGGCCAAACCCTTTGCGGCGGCGAGCTGTTTTCTCAGATAAGCCGAAATCATAAAAACAATAGACAAAAGAAGCAGTATGAGAGTGACCACAGCCGAAATATGATGGATTGCTGAAAGAATGGTTTTGGTTATTCCTCCCGTGGAAAACCGCATTAAAATAGATGAATTCAAGGAGACCGCGAAGGCAGCAAGAGCAGCGCCGGTGACAGACAGGCGCGGCTGGCCCGGTATTCGATTGAGCATATATAAGCCTAGCCAGAAAATAATCCCGAAACAGAAAAATTGATAAATCAGCAGTCCGTTTGACATCATAACACCCGTCCTTAAGCGTCAGGTTCAATGGGCGCTTGCCCATCCATTAGAGTTTACAGGGTTTCGCGGCAGAAAAAAAGAAGGAACGGGCGAAACAGTTTCCATTTTATTCAACTTGAATTCATCCGGATGCAACAGCAAAAAGACCACAATCCCGGGTTGGGGAGTGGCCCTTCCGTATCTTATTACAGCAATGCCTACTTCCGGACAACCTGTACTTTATCGACAAGCGAAATCAGCTTGCGCTCCCGCAATACCTGCTCCATCGTTTGCTCGGCCTCCACCATGACACCCTGGATCAGGCACTCTTCGCTGTTATGCTCCAATCCGCAATGGAACAATGAAGCCGTTCCTTCTATGGCATGGATCACGTCCAGGAAGGAAATGTCCTCTTTCCTCCGGATCAGCTTGTAGCCCCCGCCTGCCCCGGAAGCCGATTCAATCATGCCCGCTTTGACGAGCTTGGTCAATATTTTGGAAAGATAGGTTTGCGATACCTGCTGAATCTCGGCCAGCTGCTGAACGCCAACCGGATTCTCGGCAGGAGATGCGACCAGATGAAGCATAGTGTGCAGTGCATAATTCGTTGCTTTGGAATATTTCATATCACCGGGCTCCAATGCTAGATTTGATGGATTTATATTAACCTTGTTGATTGTTCAAGTCAATGAAACGTCCCAGTCCTTCCATTCTTTGGATAAGAGGAATAATCGGAGATTTCATGATAAAATAAGAGTTATCTATGGTCTGTACTGGAGGTTTTGCCTGTGAGTTTGCCCTCATGCCTGGTTGTTGAACGCGGTTACCCCTATGAATGCGGAACAATTCTGCCCTGCCATCCCTCTCATACGATCCTCGGAAGAAAAGGAGAGCAGTGGGAGCCTGACATGGCTTTCGAGAATGCCTTTGTTTCCCGGAAGCAAGCCTCGATCTATACCGAGCATAATCAAACCTTTATCATGGATCTGGACAGCAAGCACGGAACCGATTTGAACGGGAACGCGCTGATCCCGTTTCAGCCTGTGCCGCTAGAGCCGTCCGACAATATCTCCTTTGCCAAAGGCATGGTCGTTCTCACGTTCTCCCCGGTAAATTTGGAGGAGACGCTGGACTTTACACTTCTAAGCTCGGAGAACCGCAGTCTGCGCAGCGATTTCATGTTTGATCCCATCAGACAGACGATCCGGCTGCATGATCAGGATTATCGTTTTTCGGAAAAAGAATATAATTGTCTGGAGCTGCTTGTCCGCAAAGAGCATCAATTCGTCGGCAAGGACGAGATTATCCGCTGCGTCTGGCCCGAGCGCATGACCGGTGACACCGCGTCGCAAGTGTCGCCGGAAGAATTGAATTCGCTGCTCTACCGCATCCGCAAAAAAAGCAACGACACCTTTGCAATTGAAAGTATAAGGGGAAAAGGATATATCCTCCATGTTGTTCCGCCGCAGCAAATGCCCGTCGTTCCACCCCGCCTTCAAACAAAATAAGGAGCTGCGAATCGATCGCAGCCCCTCGCGGCCTACCCGTTATTCTGGAGCTGGAGCGTTTTTAAGAAAATATGCTTCACCTTCGGAGTCGTGTAGCCGCTCCCCCCGCGTTCCTTCACATCTTCGATCATCATCGCCAGCAGCAAATTCGGATTATCGGCATTAAAACCGGCAAACCAACCGTTCTCGCTGCCCTCTCCGCCTTTGCTCTGCTTCAATTCTGCCGTTCCCGTCTTGCCCGCGATGGAAGCCCCGGGGATATAGGCGCCGTGGCCGGCACCACCCGCGGTGCTCACTGCTTTGACCAGATCGCTTTTCAGAAGCGCTGCCGTTTCAGGCGCCATGACGTGTTCCTTCCAGTATTTGGCACTGTCTGCCCGGTCATCCTCCGACAATAACGGGTAGACCATATTCCCGTCATTGACGAGAGCGGAGAACATCAGCGCCACCTGCAGGGAGGTCATCGTCAGCTCCCCCTGTCCATATCCTGTATCCGCCAGTTGAATGTCATTTTGAATGCCGTCGTTGGCCAGCTGCGATTTCTTCAGAGGATAGGGAACCGGAATGGCTTCGCCCACACCGTATTTGGCCGTCTCCTCCGTAAAGGCGTCACGGCCGATGCCGAGCGCCGTCTGGGCAAAATAAATATTATCCGAATATACCAGGGCGTCCTGAAGATTGACCGGGTTCACATCATGCACCCGTTTCACATAATAATTCCCCCACGAGGGATCGGCGCTCCAGGTCAGACCGGAAATATTCTTCTTCTCCGCCGGATCAAGCTTCTTGGTATCCAGACCAATGGCGGCCGTTATCACTTTAAAGGCCGAACCCGGCGCGTAGCCCTGCGCGAAGCGGTTCAGAAAAGGTTTATCCGGATCATCATTCCACTGCTGGTACTGCTTGCCCAGAATTCCCCGCTGGAAAGCGTTGGGATCATAGGACGGACTGCTCACAAGCGCCAGCACGTCTCCGGACTGCGGATCGATCGCCGCTGCAGAGCCCGTATCGGATTTGAGCTCATCATAGATCGTCTGCTGCAGCTCTCCGTCTATGGTCAGGCGGATCGTCTCGCCGGCTGCGGCTTCACTCTGTGCGAGAACGGCTTTTTCCTTGCCCGCTTCATTGGCGATAATAATCCGCTTGCCGTCCTTCCCCCTAAGCCGCTTCTCGAATACCTGCTCCAATCCCGACTTTCCGATGAGGTCGCCCGTTTTATAGCCTTGGTCCTTATTCTGCTCCAGCTGCTCGGCGCTGATCTCGGCAATATAGCCAGTCAGATGGGCGGCGGCGGCTCCATACGGATAGGCGCGCACCGTTTTCTTCTGATAATCCACCCCGGGGATGTCCAGATACGGCTGCAGCGATTCTTGCGGAACAACGGCAATCGGGACGAAAAGATTATCCTTGACCCAGGCTGCGCTGAGCTTCTTGTTTATATCGTCCACCGTTATATCAAGCTTCTCTGCCAGCCTGGCTTTGGCCTCTTCGGGCTTGTCGCCTAATTTCCCGGGTACGATGCCGATTTGCGGAAGCTCGGCATTGACAGCCAGTCCATTCTCGGACCGGTCATAAAGCTCGCCGCGCTGACCTTCCGAGGTCAGCACACGAACTTTATCGCCCTCCGCCATTTGCGGAAAAATAAGCGACGGTTCCCACGCGATGAGCCACTTCGTTTCTTTATCGATGACGGACTTGAGCAGCTTTGCAGCGTGGCTGAATGTCACGGGACCTGCTGCCGTTTCCATTTTGACATTATACGTGTAGCTGATCTCCGCAACTTCTTCGCCTGGTTTGTCCTCCTCAGGAGGAACCGTGCCCGTAACCGACAGCTGACTGGCGGAAATGCCCTCATATATCTTGCTGTAGCGCTCGGCGAAATCCGTCTCTGTGATGGCGGTTTTGGCTGCCGGCGTCAATTTCGTATACATGCCAGTAAAATTCTGCTGCTGCCAGTCCGTCAAGTAAGCCTGAAACACATCCGAAGGCTTCTCCGTTTCTTCCTTGTCGCAGCCCGTGAGAAGCGCGAAGAGTACAACCAGCGCACCTGTCAAATAAAGCAACCCTTTTTTCAAGCTTCTCTCTTCCTCTCTCTATTATGTCTAAATAACCCATCCTCTCTAATCATAGCCTGCTGCGGGAAATCCGTACAATAGAGAAAGCATCATAATTTCGTGATAATGGCAGACAAATGTGAAAAAAACAAAAAACAGACGGTGAATCCGCCTGTTTTCCTCATGAAATAGAAGCAAAGTATAGCTATTTTCGACCTTTCTTATTTGTTGGAGCAATCGCTTCCTCTGCTAGCGCAGCAGCGCCGGATCAATTTCCGGAACCAGTCCTTCCTTTGCCGCTCTGCCGAGCAGAGCCGTAACGGCCGCATATCCATCCTCGCCAAGATTGGCCGTAAATTCATTCACATACAAGTCGATATGCGCCTGGGCAACCTCGGGAGACATCTCCTGCGCATGCTCAAGCACATAACCCTGTGAAGCATCGGGATGCGCCCAGGCATATTCGACAGAGGCGCGAATCCAGCCGGCGATGGCATTCAGATCCATGGAACGCCGGGCAATGATAGCGCCGAGCGGGATCGGCAGCCCCGTATCCGCTTCCCACCAGCTTCCAAGATCGGTTTGCAGAGTGAGGCCGTAGGAGGGATACGTAAAGCGGGCTTCGTGTATGACCAGACCGGCATCGATCAAGCCATCCCGCACAGCGGGCATAATTTCATGGAAAGGCATGACGACAATCTCGCCGACGCCCCCAGGAATATTCTGGGCTGCCCATAGGCGGAACAGGAGATAGGCCGTTGATCGCTCGCTGGGCACAGCTACGCGCTTGCCGCTCAGCGATGCCGGATCACTCGCGCTGCCATTACCGCCAGCGGTAAGAACCAGCGGCCCGCAGCCTCTGCCGAGCGCTCCCCCGCAGGGCAGCAGCGCATAGTCGGACAGCAGCCACGGCAGAGCTGCATAGGATACCTTCATGACCTCGGGCCCGCTGACCTTGGCAGCAAGATTATTGGTTATGTCAATATCCGCATAGGTTACATTCAACTCAGGCGCGTCCGGCAGGAGGCCGTGCTCCCATGCATGAAAAACAAAGGTATCATTGGGACATGGTGAAAAAGCAATATTCATTGTAACACCTCCGTTAAAATTGAGCTTGCAGCTTCCAGCGCTTTGAGCGCGTCCCCGATCCGCCAGGCGTCACGGTCGCGGGGGCCGACAATATTGGAGATCGCCCGGATTTCCAGCACCGGCACGCCACGCTGATATGCGGCAGCTGCAATGCCATAGCCTTCCATGGCCTCAGCTGCGGCACCGGGTACACGCTCGGCCAGCAAAGCGGCTGTCTCCGCTGTCCCGGTAACGGTGGATAAGGTCAGCACCGGACCGGTCTGAACGCTGACACCCGCCGCGCGGATTGCTTCCGTCAAGGCAGCCAGATGGCCGGAATTCACCTGAAACCGCGAGCTGCCGAAGCCAAGCTCGTCCACGCTGAGGAAGCCATCCGGCGTCTCGGCCCCCAGGTCGGCAGCGATAATCTCGCTGGCCATGACAATCGTGCCGATCTCCGCCTTATCCTTGAAGCCTCCGGCAATGCCTGCGCAAATAATCAAATCATAACGGGATAATGCCAGGGCGCCTGCCGTGCTGGCTGCCGCAGCGGCCACGCCGACTCCGCCAACGAGAACTTCGAACCGTTCTGCTCCTGTACCGCCGAGCCCCCGCAGTACGGCATCTCTCTCCGCGTTCACAGACGTTACAATAAGCACGCGCAAGCCTTGGCTTGTCTGTGCGGGCGGTTTCTGACTGTTTTCCATATCCGGTTTCTCTGTCATCGTCTAAATCCCTCCATTAGGAATTTTACACGATTTCCGATGCCTATACCAACAAAAGACGCTGTCAATCCCATGCAGCGTTGCCGCAGATCAGCCGACTGCCAAGCCGCCAAGCGCGATAGAATCACCCACAGCAGGCGTAAAAAGCCTGTGTCAGCTCCGCGGCGCCCATAAAATGACCGAAACGCCAACGAGGCAAATAAGCGCTCCGACCCAATCATACAGATCGGGCGTTTTCTTATCGACTGCCCATCCCCAAAGCACCGCCAGCACCACAAATACGCCGCCATATGCGGCATATACGCGGCCAAAGCTGGGGAACTGCTGCAATGTCGGGATAATGCCGTATACGAGGAGAATCAATCCCCCGACAATGCCAAACCATAGAGGCCTGGATTCACGCAGCCACAGCCATACGAGGTACCCGCCTCCTATTTCGGCCAGACCCGCCAGAACGAATAAACCGATAGCCATGCCGATCGCTCCCCTTTCTTTAGCAACTATTAAGAAGAGACAGCCCGGGCGAGTATGTTTCTTCCCTCATACTTTATAGAAATGTATAGGCGTGGACCTTATATTTTCTACAACGTAGAAAAAACACAGATCAGCCAATTACAAATCAGGTTTCTTCCGTCCCCGTATGCATCTTCATAATCGACTAACCTACCAACAATCCTAATGCGCGCATCCTTGTTTGACAAGCTGTTATTCACGAGTCCGGAGCAAGCTGCAAGAGAACCGTCAGCAGGAGTGCAGAGGCACATAAATAGCCGGCCTTCCTCTCCTTGGAGCGGAACACCGGCTTCAGCTTGCTATTTCATGAAGAGATCAATCATTACTTCATCATATGATTGCGCCATCCGCCGGAAGCTGTGATGTCTTCCGCGCCGGACAAGGCATATCCTTCGCATACAAAGCCGGGAACCTCCGTCCCGTCCTCCAGCTCGACCTTGCCGATCCCAAGGGGTGCGGGAATGGACGCCGCGAAGGAGCCGAATGCGGCAAGCGGCATCTCCCAGACCTCCAGTAGAACGGCAGAACCGCCGTCATTCACCTTGATCATGCCCGGTTTGGCAGGCGCCGTCGGCAGCTTGACCAGCTTATATTTCGCTGCGCTTGCCGCCTCGCGTACGAATCGCGCACCGCATGCCCGCATCTGCTTCTCCAGCGGAAACCCGCGCATATGCAGTCCGCAAACCGCCACCAGCGTTGCTGCTTCCTCCAAGGCAGCGGCAGCTTCCGGAGCTGCGGAATGATCAACTGCAGCATGCCCGGCGGCCGCCTTAACGAACCACTCTGCAGCTTCGCAAATCATCCCCTCTTCCCCCGAGAGGCCAAAGAACGTAATGCCGAAGGGAAGCCCGGCGGCCGCGTCACTTGAAGGAACTGCCACTGCCGACAAATCCAGCAAATTGCAGTGATTCGTATAACGTCCCATATCGCTGTTGGTGCTGACGGGATTTTCTCTGACCTGATCGCGCGTCCAGGTTCCGCCGCATGTCGGCATTACGAGAACGGCGTCCTTCAGCAGCCCGCCGGCTGCAAGCTTCAGGCGCTGCAGCTTGTGCATAGCCTGGAATACGGATGCCGCCGTGAAGCGGGGCGCTGCTCCGGTACGCAGTACCTGAGCGGTTACCGGAAATATGGCGTCCGGATATTCTTCGACGAACCCGCCCAGGCTCGCCCAGCGCTCCGCCACCAAAGGGCCGCCATACAGGATTTCGGCAGCTTCCGCGAACAGGTCCGTGTCTATATATTCAACAGGAATCTTAAGCTTCTCCACCGTCCTGACGGAAGCTTCCCAGGCCTGCCTGTAATCCTCCGCATAAGGTCCGAAGAATTCGAGCGGACCGCGCGGCAGGTAAATGAGGGCTGGCTTGCGGGCCTTGGGATGAGGCACGCTTCTGGACCACGGGTCTGTGAGATCCACGCCGCGCGCAATGGAATCGACGGATAATGCATCGGCCAGACTATGTGTGAACACCGTGATGCAATCCAGGCTTGCGCAGGCGGGCACAAGGCCCTTGGCCGGCCATGCGCCGAGGCTTGGTTTGAAGCCGACCAGGCGGTTGAGCGCTGCCGGCACCCGCCCCGAGCCTGCGGTATCGGTACCGAGGGCGAATGCCGCTTGCCCGCAGGCAACAGCCACGGCGGAACCTGAGCTGGAGCCGCCGCTGATCAGCTCTTCCCGCAGGGAATTACGGGTTTCGCCGTATGGGCTTCTGGTTCCGACGAGTCCCGTCGCGAACTGGTCCAGATTCGTTTTGCCCAGCGGAATGGCGCCCGCAGCCGTAAGCCGCGCAACGACCGCCGCGCTGTCATCCGGCGTATAGGCATATTCCACGCAGCCTGCCGTAGTCGGTATGCCGGCCAGGTCAATATTATCCTTGATGGCAAAAGGGATGCCCCACAGCGGCGAGCTGGCCGGATCAAGCGAATCCAATTTCGCCAGATAAGGCTCTATCTGCTCAATCGCCGGAGGAGTGATCCAGATATTCATTTCTTTGTCCCTGTCTGCACGCTTTAGAATTTCTGCGATTACCTGCCTTGGCGTCGCTTCCTTGCTGGCATACATCCGCCGCAGCCCGCTTATCGTGAGCTCCCGGGGAAGCTGAAAGGGTTTCATACTGCAGTCACCACGCTTTCGCTTTCATTGGTAATCCCTACAATCAGCTGTCCTGTAAACACTTCATCGCCCGGCTTCACCAATACGGCAGCGACAATGCCGTCGCATGGCGCCAGCTGGGAGAATTCCATCTTCATGCTTTCTTCGATGATCAGCACATCGCCTTTCCGGACTGCCTGACCGGGAGTGACAAGCACCTTCCACACGCTGCCAGGCATGGAACAGCGAACAGCCGTAGTGCCCGGCGGAAGTTCGTCCTCCGGCTCATTCTTCCCTGGCGATTCATGCTCCGAGATATATTCGGATAGCCCAAGCTCTCTCCAGCTTTCCCGTTCCGCATGAAAAGCCGTCTGCTGCTGCTTGCGGAAAGTATCCGTGCTCTCGCTGATGGAGTCCAGAAATTGCAAATATTCGTTCAGGTCAAAGGTCGTCTCCGTGATATCGGCTTCGAACCTGCCGCGGGAGAAATCCTCCCGCAGTTGAAGCAGCTCCTCCGCCTCTACCGGATAGAACTGGATCTGATCAAAAAATCGCAGCAGCCAGGGCTTCCCGGGCTGAAAGCTCGCGTTCTGCCGGTTCAAATTCCACATCTGGATCGTGCGGCCGACAAATTGATAGCCGCCAGGCCCTTCCATGCCGTAGACGCACATATAGGCTCCGCCGATACCGACAGCGTTCTCCGGCGTCCATGTGCGGGCCGGATTATATTTGGTCGTAACCAGACGGTGGCGGGGGTCCACAGGCGTCGCCACAGGCGCGCCCAGATAAACATCACCCAGACCCAGCACCAGATAGTTCGCGTCGAAGACGACTCTCTTCACTTCATCGATGGATGCAAGGCCATTCACACGCCTGATAAATTCCAGGTTGCTTGGACACCAGGGAGCGTCCGGCCTGACATTTTGCTGGTAGCGTTCAATGGCCAGCCGGGTCGCCGGATCATCCCAGGAAAGCGGGAGTCTGACGATCCGGGAAGGAACGCGAATGGAAGCAAGCGGCGGCAGCTGGCTGTCCAGCTCCAGAATGATCCGGCAGGCTTCCTGAACCGTTATCCGCTTGGAATCGATATGAACCTGCAGAGAGCGGATGCCCGGCGTCAGATCCAGCACCGGAATATCATCCCGTTCCTGGATCGCCTCCATCAGGGCATGCGCCTGAAACCTCAGCAGCAGATCCAGCTCCATGCTGCCGTACTCCACCAGCACATTCTCATCGCCGCTGCAGCGTATCGTGATCGGAAAGCGGCGGCCCCCCTTCTCCTGCACCAGCAGCGGATAGTCCGCAGACAGCTCCTCAACCTGGAGCGGAAGCTCTGCCGGGACAAGCTTCTCCCGGCTGCCGCTGCCGATAAACCCGAGATTCAGGTCCTGCAGCCTCCGCAGCTCATCAGCCTGCTCCAGCGTAAGCAGCCGGAAGCGGACCCTGTCGCCCGGATGAAGCTGGCCAATCTTCCAGAACTCGGCCGAAGCCGTCGTCACCGGGCAGACGAAGCCCCCAAGACTGGGACCATCCGGCCCCAGCAGAATCGGCATATCACCGGTTAGATCCAGAGTTCCGACGGCATAGGCATTATCATGAATATTGGATGGATGCAGCCCTGCTTCACCGCCGTCCTCCCTTGCCCACAATGGCGCAGGTCCGCTCAGACGGACGCCGGTCCTCGAGCTGTTGAAATGCACCTCGTAGCTTGTCGCGGCAAGCTCCTGCAAATAATCGGGCTGCAAATACTCTTCCGTACAATGCGGGCCGGGAATAACCCCGATCGTCCACTCCCTCGTCATTTGCGGGCGGTGGCTCTCTGCCAGCTCGACCCGGTTGACAGGGGCATCCGCTGTCTGCCTGACTGCCAGCACATCGCCGGTGCGCAGCGCCCTGCCGCCATGGCCGCCGAAACCGCCAAGCGTGAAGGTGGAAGAGCTGCCAAGGATGCGGGGCATATCGAAGCCGCCTGAGACAAGCAAGTACCCGCGCATGCCAACGGCTGCTTCACCGAAGCTGAGCACCTGGCCCCGCTCGGCATATACCGGTCGGTACAAAGGAAGAGGCTCTTCATCAAGATGCGCATCCATGTCGGCGCCGGTCACACAAAACCACATGCCGCCGCGGAAACGGTACGATCCTCCGCGCAGCGTCAGCTCAAGGCCGGATGCGTCGTCCGGATTGCCAAGCAGCTTGTTGCCGGTCCGGAAAGCCAGCGGGTCCATAGGACCGCATGGCGGCACGCCCACATCCCAGTGCCCGACCCTGCCCGGCCAGTCCTGAACGGTCGTCTGTATGCCGCCATCCAGAACCTCAACCGCGCGCTCGGACGGCTGGAAGCCATTTAACAATCGGGTATATACATGGCCATCCCGCACTTCCTCTTCTTTCAGCAGCTCCTGCACATAAAACAAATTAGTCGTTATGCCGTAAATCCGGGTCTCATCCAGCGCACGGATCAGGTTGTCAATCGCTTCCTCCCTGTCTCTTCCAGTAACGATGATCTTGGCGAGCATGGGATCATAAAGGGTCGTAACCGTCATACCGTCCCGGAGCCAGGTTTCGATGCGGGCATTCTCCGTGAACACGGCCTTATCCAGCTTGCCGGCGCTCGGACGAAAATCCTGCAAGCAATCCTCGGCGTAAATACGCGCCTGAATGCTGTGTCCCACCGGCCCCCGGACCAGCGAATGGATTTCCTTCAGCTCATCCGCCGCTTCCCGGACCATCCATTCCACCAGATCGATGCCCAGCACCTCCTCGGTAACGCCGTGCTCGACCTGCAGACGGGTATTCACCTCCAAAAAATAGAAGGCAAGAGATTCCGGATCATAAAGATATTCCACTGTGCCTGCGCTGCGGTATCCGGTCTCGGCCGCCAGACGCTTCGCCGAAGCGAACATTTCCTCACGCACATGCTCCGGCAGATGAGGTGCGGGGCTTTCCTCGATGACCTTCTGATTTCTGCGCTGGATAGAACAGTCACGCTCACCGAGCGCTGCTACCTCGCCAAAGCGGTTGCCGAAGATTTGCACCTCCACATGACGTGCCCGGGCTATATATTTCTCCAGAAAAATACCGCCGTTCTTGAAATTCGTCTCGGCCAGATGGCGCACGCCGTCATAAGCGGAGCGCAGCGCATTCTCATCCGCACAAACGCGCATCCCGATGCCGCCCCCGCCTGCGGTGCTTTTCAAAATAACGGGATACCCGATGCGGGACGCTTCCCGGACCGCTTCCTCCAGCTCCTGGATAAGCGGGGTTCCCGGCAGCAGAGGAACCTCGGAGCGCTCTGCCAGCTCCCGGGCGGAATGCTTCAGTCCGAACATCTCCATCTGCTCGGGGGTAGGACCGATAAACACAATCCCGCGCTCGCGGCAGGCGCGGGCGAATTCAGCGTTCTCACTGAGGAAACCATAACCGGGATGAATCGCCTCTGCGCCGGTTTCGACAGCGGTTTGCAGAATAAGCTCCGCATTCAGATAGCTCTCTTTGGCTGGCCCGCTTCCAATACAAACCGCTTCATCCGCGAATTCGACATGCAAGCTGTCCTGATCGGCTTGCGTATATACAGCAACGGAGCTAATTCCCATCCTGCGCAGCGTTCGTTCAATACGGACTGCGATGGCTCCCCGGTTGGCGATTAATATTTTCTTGAACATACTGTCCACTCCTCAATGTCGTATCTGCTTACCGTAATCCGCTGTCCCAGATCAAGAGCTGAATCGGCGTCGGATTATAGGCATTGCAGGGGTTATTCAACTGCGGACAGTTGCTGATGAGCGCCATTGTTCTGCACAGCGATATCAGTTCCACATAACAGCCGGGCGCCGAGACCCCATCGGCGAATTCCAGCCCCCCGTCAGGCGTTACCGGCACGTTCATGAAGAAATTGATGTTGGGGGCAAGGTCCCTCTTCGAGTAGGAAGCTCCCCCATGCCGGGAAAGCTGCAGCATAAACATGTCGCGGCAGTTATGCATTGGCAGCTTGTCGTGGGCGTAACGGACAGTATTGCTCTGCGCCGAGCAGGACCCGCCCAGTGTATCGTGCCGCCCGCAGGTGTCCGCCACGATGGACAGCAGCTCCTTGCCGGACTCGGAACGCAGGACAGATCCCGTTGTTAGATAGATGTTGCCTTGTCCGGCTATAGTAGCGACAGCGCTGTAGTGGTCCTCCGGGTTATCTGCATCATAGAACAACGTATCTGCAGCCTGGTTGCCCTCCAGATCGACAATCCGCAGCACCTGTCCAGGGAGCAGCTCATGCATCCAGCCCTCACCTGCGGGTATAATTTGACTATAAATGGCATCTTCAGCAAGAAGCGTGCTCTCTGCGCGGTTAAAACCAGTCATAAGATTTCCTCCTCCTTGAATATGGATCTTTAACCTGTTCAAGCCTTATGTGGAAAGAACGTAATAGTCCCAGGTATTCTCGAATGCCCGGCGGTTCTCCGGCCGGAAGTTCAGGCAGTAATCATCGGCTTCAAGCGGACTGGCCGCTCTGATATTAATTTCAACCGGTACGGATGGATAGACGGCGGCAGGATCAAGCGGATGCGGCGTGTTGGACAAGAGCAGCAGGACATCCATCTCGGTGCGGAGCGTGACGCTCGCCCCCGCCGCGCAATGACCGGAGCTGAAGTGCATATCGCCGTTCGCGTCGCAGATTACCTTCGAGAACAGATTCACGACAGGCACAAGATCCCTCGTGCCCAATCCGTTCCTTAGCAGCTCGACTGCAAAATTCTCCTGCCCGCTGCGCAGCCAGTCATTTCGCAGCTCCTGATAGGTGGTGACTCCATATTTCATATCCGTATGCTGGCGTGTGGTGTAACCGCTGATGGGATCATGCCATCCCAGTTCGTCCTCAACCAGACTTGCCATGGCGAGTCCATTGTCGCTCATCAGCACATGTCCTTTGCTTAAATGCGAGGTATGCTGCGCTTTGAGGGTATCGGACATATTGTAGCGCTCGGTCAGGTCTCTGGCGTTGTACAGCAGCATGGATAGATTGGCGCCTCCGCCCAAGGCAGTCAGCTGGATCAGCTTGCCCTTGCCTATCACGGCCGACCACTTTCCCCCGGCAGGCAAGGTCTTGCTCCATTGTTTGTCCATGTGTGATTTCCTCCCATATTCATCCTGTTATCCGGTTGAAAGCCCCGGATTTACAACAAAAAAGCCTGGGAGATCAATCTCCCAGGCTTTTATCCTTCCGTGTTATACAAAAGAGACAGCTGCGCTGACATCCTCTGTACACTATCTCTTGGACCAGACTTGACTAGCAGGCAGCGCCCGATAAATCGGTGAAACCCCTAATCAACGGAACCCTAGACAGTTTATCGTTCTCCATTCCGCATAGGGAGGAGAACCGATATGCAGTTGTTGAGTGCTGATATCCGTATTATAGGAGGTGAAAATCGGTGTGTCAATGTTCATGTTAGGTTTTATTACATAATGTTAAAAAGACCTTTGGCCCAAATCCATAAAAATCCGAAAATCAATAAACATCCGATAAATAGATACGTATCCCTCCGCTTCCAAAACTGGCTCCGGATAAAGGTCGGCTGGCGTGTGCCGATTCCCCGGCTCTCCAGGGCATCCGCCGCATGCTCGCCCAGACGGAACAGGGCAAGCATGAAAGGTATGGCAGTGTCTCTAAGCTGGCCGACAGCTCCAAGGATTGTTACCCGCGGGGCTTTGCCCCGGGCAACGGCGATACGGGAGAATCTCTCCCATTCCTCCAGCAGAATCGGCACGAAACGGAGCAGCAGCGTTATCGTCAGGATCAGGCGCTGCGCCCAGGGCGGAACACGTCCCGCCCAGGCAAATAATTGCTCCAGCGAGCGGCGAAGGCGCAGCGGCGTTATGGCAAGTGGCAGGCCAAGGCCAAGCAGCATGACAAGCCACGGACGCGCCAGCGATTGGAGCGATACCAGAAAGGCATCCGTATTCCACCAGCCGCCGCCTGCCGAGTTCCCCGCACCTGACAATATCGAGATCATGATCATAAAGAATCCGAAGCTTATAATCGGAATGCGCCAGCGGGCCAGAGGAATGTGAAATAAGATAATAGCGGTTAACACCAAGATCAATGACCATCCGGTTCCGGACCAGGATTTCTGCATAAATATGCCGCTGGAGACGAGTATATAGGACAGCCACACCGACCGGGGATCGAATAAGGGGAGCCGCGATTTTGATCTGGCAGCTGCCCCTGCTCTCGCAGCAAATGCAAGCGGCAGCTGTGCTTGATCTGCTTGATCTGCTTGATCTGCTTGATCTGCTTGATCTGCTTGCAGCGGCAGGCTCTCTGCCGGCGACCCACCGCTTTCAGATCTTCCCTGCATCTTCCGGCCGAGAGCCGGAAGTACGTCCGCCAGATCGGCCGGAGACCAAAGCTTGTCAGCCGGCACGCCTCTTTTCCACCATTCATGTGCGATTTCAAGCCATGCAGGGATTGGCATCCCGGCCTGCACCAGCCACTCCGGGTGAACGATTATATCATTCCTGCCGCATAACCTGGGCGAACCGCTGCTGTTCATGATCAGAATATAGTCCGCCAATGCCGCCGCCCAATCGCTTTCATGAGAAATCAGCAGAATTCCCTGGCCTGCGGCAGCCCGCTGCTTCAGCTGCTCTGCCAGCAGCTCATGTCCGGCGGCATCCAGACCGGCTGTCGGTTCATCCAGCAGCAGCCATCTGGCGGGAACGGCGAACAGGCAAGCGAGCGCCGTCCGTCTGCGCTCCCCGCCGCTCATGGCATACGGGTCCTTCTCCAGCCATGTATGATCCCAGCCGACCGCATGCAGGGCTGCAGCTATACGGCGGCGCTCATCCTGCTCAGACAGGTTATAGGGTTTGAGTACATAACGCAGCTCGCTCGCGACGGAACGGGCAAATAACTGCTCCTCCGGCGATTGCGATGCATATCCGTATGCAAGAAGCGCGGCTGGATTCCGGCGCCGTCTGCTCTTTCTGCCCCTAAGCCACATCCTTTCGTCTCCATAGGAAATATTCCATTCTTCCGTGTATCTCAAGCCTGCAGCCATCTCCAGCAGCCGGGTCTTCCCTGCGCCATTTGGTCCCATTACCAGCGTTATTGTTCCTTGGTTTAATTCCAGCCCTGTTCCCGGAGAACGCTGCGGATTCAACCCGTCATTGTCTCCGGTTAATCTAATCCCGTCTATTGTTAAAGGCAGCAGCCGTTCGCTCATGGACGCTTCAATACCTCCCGCCATTCTTCCGCCGTAACCGGAAGAGGTGAATGGGGATCCAGCTTGCCGAGCCGGTTCATCTCAATGGCCAGCGAAGCCAGGTACGGCAAGCGCAGCCCGCACTGCTCGCAGGGTGTTTGACCCTTGCCGCCAAGGCCGTCGCCAAGCAGGAACTGCCGACCTGTTCCGTCATAGACGATTTTGCCTCCGGCCAAGGCGACCACGCGCGAGTAAGGATCCAGTTCATTCAGCCGTTGGGTAACCCAGACAACCGCCGTTCCGCTGCGGCGTAGACGGTCGGCAACCTGCTGCACGCGTCCACGGGAGGCATCGTCCAGCATCGAAGTCGCTTCATCGAACACCAGCAGCGGTGTTTCCGCCGCGCCCGAAGCCGCGACCGCCGCAAGCTGGCGCTGTCCTCCCGACAGCTGATCCCATGGCCAATCCGCAACTGGCAGCAGCCCCGTCCAGGACAGAATATGTTCAGACCTGTCCGGAATTTCATCAGCCGGTACGCCCCGCCACTCCAGGGCAAAGCTGACCTCCTCCCTCGGATTCTCGCCGAACAGCTGCGCATCGGGATGCTGCATCACATAAGGCGACGGCCCGAAGCCGGCGAATCCGCGGTCCATCTCTCCATAGACGCCTTCCATCGTGAGTCCTGCCAGCAGACGGGCAAGTGTCGTCTTGCCGCTGCCGTTCACGCCGACCAGATTCAACCACTCGCCGGACGCCAGGAGCAGGTCGATTTGTTCCAGTCTTGCCGTG
The DNA here is from genome assembly GCF_056269255.1 of Paenibacillus sp. JT31N17. Classification (NCBI taxonomy): domain Bacteria; kingdom Bacillati; phylum Bacillota; class Bacilli; order Caryophanales; family Paenibacillaceae; genus Paenibacillus; species Paenibacillus sp. JT31N17. The sequence goes on along the minus strand of NZ_JBWDNP010000003.1, from coordinate 792,651 downwards.
CTTCCCTCAGCCTCCGGATCTCCCGGGACCTTAATGCCTGAGAGCTTAAAATATCTATTCTTTAATTGCTCATTCACAAAATTCACTCTTCCCAAGTTGATGATCCCATGATAAAATGCGAATTGTTAACCTCGAATAAATAAAAGGTTAACATATGAAAGGGGATTAAACAATGTCCACATCGAATCCAATCTCACCTGCTACAGCATCCCAACCCGGCACGATCTACCGGATACGCGGGATCGTATTCACCGCGCTGTTCGCCGCATTATTCATTGCCTTCAGCTTTATTCAAATTCCGCTCTGGTACACGGCGGTCCCCATCACGCTTCAGACACTTGCCGTTATGCTGGCTGGCGGGCTGCTCGGAGCCGTGTACGGATTCTGGAGTATCGCTCTTGTCGTGCTCCTGACTGCCACCGGACTGCCGCTGCTTCATGGCAGCGGGGGCATGTCCGTGCTTCTGGGTGCCACTGGCGGTTTTATCTGGATGTTTCCATTTGCCGCTCTGCTGATCGGCTGGGTCAGCGATCTTGTGTTCCGCAGCGGCAATAAGTTAACCACCGTAAAATGGATCGCTCTTATAATCAGCATTATCGTCTTTGGCGTTCTGTTTGTCTATGCGTCGGGTGTTTTATGGTATGCGCATTTTGCCCATGTCTCCCTCGCCAAAGCCTTGGCGGCATGCTGTTACCCGTTCCTGACAGGCGATACGATCAAAACCGTCATCGCGGTCATCCTGATTCCGATCCTGCGGCCACTTCTTCCCAGGCTGCGCGCGGCCCGGCGTTAATAAGGAACAAGTAGAAACGCCCAATGCCCGTCCTCTCGCGGCCGAAGCAGGCTTCTTCCCACATAAATGCAATTTATGGTTAAGCTGAATTTCAATACTTACTTAATTTTTTAAGAAGAAACGGCTTCGTCGCCCTTTTGCGGCAGAGTCAATTTCTTCGCTCAAACCTTATGAAATGGATAAAAATGAAATCTTAAATTTTATAAGATCAAAAAATAAACCCGGCCGCAAGGGATTTCCCTGAGGACCGGGTTCAACTTGTTGACCAAAAAGATTAAACACTCAGCTTCCACATGGCGGTATCTGCTCCGTCTATTTGTTGATTGATTAACAAACGCAGCGTATTTGAGAATTCCTCCGCATTAAAGGCCGATCTGTCCATCGACGATACCATTATCGCTCCGCTGATAAGCATACGAAGCTGCGCAGACAGCACTTTGGCATCCTTCGCTCCAGCTTCACGGGCGATCGCCTCAATTCCATCCCACAGCTCCTGACGGAAAGCGGCAGCCTTCCTGTTGCCGGGATGATCCTTGTCCGGAAACTCCACAGAGGTGTTCATGAGCGGACATCCCCGGTAAGCTGCATTCTCCGCCTGTACGACCAAACCAAGGGCCAGTTCATACAGCTGTTTGACCGGATTATCCGGGTAATGGCGCTTCGCCTTGTCCATATTGTCCATATTGATTCCGTGGCGATATTCCAGATAAGCGACGACAAGATCGTCCTTCGCCGCAAAATTGCGGTAGAAGCTGGCTTTGGCTACGCCGGATTCCTCTATAATACGGTCAATCCCTACCGCACGCACACCCTCGCTGTAAAATAAGGCGGATGCTGTCCGCAGGATGCGCTCCTTGGCCGATGCTTTTTTTTCCATGCATTTACATCTCCATTCCCCGTGCCCCAGAGACGCCTGCGGCAAATTTAAATATTGACACGGTACAGATCTGTCTGTATCATTCAATTTACGAAGTGAGACAGAACTGTCTCTTTCATTTTATAAATAAACCCGTCTGCTGTCAACCTGGGTCATGATTCGGCCCTCGTCAAGCAAGGATACGGGTATAAAGGAGCAGATCCCATGTCAACATTAGTAAAAACAGCCGCACAAGCTCACCCTGCCCCGGCGAAAGAAATGCGTCCGCGGCCCCGTATTATGCTGAGCGTGATGCTGTTGTCCGTATTTATGGCTGTCGCCAATATTTTTGTTGTCAATGTGGCTACGCCTGCCATTCAAAACGGACTTCATTCCAGCTTTTCCGGCGTGCAGTTCGTCATAACCGGCTATACGCTGGCTTATGCTATCGCCCTGATTATTGGCGGAAGACTTGGTGACCGCTATGGACGGAAACGGATGCTAATGATTGGAGTTGCGGGGTTTACGCTCGCATCGCTGCTGTGCGGTGTCGCTTCCGGTGTCAATATGCTTATACTGGCCCGTATCATTCAGGGTCTGAGCGCCGCATTGATTTCGCCGCAGGTGCTGTCTCTGATCCAGGTCAATTATCCGGCCGAGAAACGCGCTTCCGTCTTCGGGCTGTACGGCGCCTCGCAGGGAATAGCGGCGTCAAGCGGTCAATTAATCGGCGGACTTCTGCTGTACTGGAACCCGTGGGACCTGGACTGGCGTATGGTATTCTTCTTCAGCGTTCCGCTTGGTCTGATCATCCTGTCCATGATTCCCTTCATTCAGGAATCGAGGGAACCGGTCAAGACCAGGCTTGATCTCTCCGGTGCCGTGCTTGTCGCAGCCGGCTTGCTGATGCTCGTTTACCCTCTCGTGCAAGGACAAAAAGAAGGCTGGCCAGCCCTGCTGATCATCAGCCTTATTATGTCTGTACCCGTACTTGCCGTATTCGCCTGGTTCGAGAAAAGGCTGCTGAAACGCGGACGGATGCCTTTCATGAATGTACAGCTGTTCCGTCATAAAATGTTTACAGTCGGCATGCTGATTGTCTTTATTCTGCTGTGCTCGCAGGCTGCATTTTTCCTGGTCACCGCTTATCTCCTGCAGGTAGGACTCGGTTTCAGTGCATTGAAAGCGGGATCCGTTATTCTGCCGATGGGACTCGGGTATTTTGCCGCATCCCTTATGTCTTCCAGAATTTCGGCCAGAATCGGCCCTCATGTGCTGACCATCGGCTCTGCTTTGACAGTTCTCGGCTTCCTGACCCTTGCATTGTCCGTCCATGCAACCGGAATTGGCTTCAACGGCTATGAATGGATACCTGCGCTAGCCGTGCTTGGTATCGGACAGGGGTTCGTCGCAGCTCCGATTACGAATATCGTGCTCTCCAAAATACGTCCTGGCGATATTGGCTCCGCCTCCGGGATTCTGACGACCGGCATGCAGGTCGCCTTCGCAATCGGCATCGGCCTGATCGGCATCGTGTGGTTGAACGCGCTGGGCAGCCCGGCAGCGAACGACGGTCCGCAGATATTCGCGCAATCGTATGCCGACGCCTATCTGCTATGTCTTTATTTGCTGGCTGGACTCACCGCTATCCTGCTCCCGCTTGTCCTTGTTCTGGCCAACCGGAGGAAATCTCCGGCGGATGGATCTGCGGCGGATTAAACTTTTCAGCAAGAAGAAACGCCCGCAGCCACCCTTCGTCGTGAAGGGGGGTCGCGGGCGTTCTTTTTATAATCCGTCGCGATTCTTTTACTTGTTCACGATTTTATTAAAGGACTGCACGGTCAGCACATAATAGATCAGATAAATAACAACATAAACAGCCATGGAAGTCATAATGGGCGTGGTCAGGCTGCCGTTGATGAGATTAATGCTGGACAAGGCTTTCAGAATCATGGAGCTGTGCAATATGCCTATGGCAAGCGGAAGCGCGAATACGAAAAAGGTTTGCTTCGCGACAGAGATCCGGATGTCTTTTCGGCTGACGCCGATTTTCCTCAAAATATCATAACGCCCCTGATCCGACCGGGCTTCGGTCAGCTGCTTGAAATAAATGATGCTGCCGGTTGCCGCCAGAAACACCAGACCCAAAAATCCAAGGACAAATATATTCAAGGCGGCATCTTCGAGTCCATCCCGGTATACCGCATAATAGGAGGACATCTGATTCTCTTCCGTCGCAAGCCTGGCTAATTGTTCGGAAGAAGCTTTCGCTGTCTGTTGATCCTCGACCTGATACACATGATAGACATCCGGGGGCACTTGCCCTGCTATTTCGTCAAACAACCGGTCGCTGACGACAATGGTCACATCAGGAAAAGTCCAGCGAAGCACATTGCTTTCAAGGAATTGTACGAAAGAGACATCCTTATCCCCCTGAGGGGCTTTAATCGTGATGGACCGGCCCGCATAATCGGAAGAGGTCAAATCCGTCGCATACCTTGGACGGATAGCAGCTGCCTGATTATCCGTCAGCTGAGCCCGTCCCTTCCGGCCGATCGCCGCGGAAACCTCATTGTATTTGCTTGCCGCAATCAATTTCAAAGGCGTGTCATCGGGCGGGAAATTCGATGGATTATAAGCCAGCGCTGCTGTATTCGCCTTTAGCCTTATAACCGGAATGGCAAAATTCTTCCTGACCGGATGCTCCGTATCCGCCGCCAGAATTTGCTCTACCTGCTTATCCAACGCGCCTCCATCCGAGATATAGCTGTAGCTGAAGGGAGCGGCGTCATCCGCATTGTTCTCATTGCTGTAGTACATGCTGTAGCCTACGCCGACCGCGCTCAAGGTGACCGCGCTGAGCAGGGCAATCATGGTCAGCGTACGCGTATTTCCCTTAATCCGGAACAGCAGCTGAGAGGTGGCGATAACGTTCATCCCGCGATAGTAACGCGACTTGTTGCTTCGCGATGCACGGAGCAGCCAGACGATGGCCGAGTGGAACAGGAAATAGGTTCCGGCAATAAGCGCCACAATGAACAACAACATATTCCTTCCCATTTGTTCACTGGTCGTCATCGGCTGGAAAACAAGCCAGTAGCTGAAGGCAAGCAGCAGAACGGCTAGAGACGCCACCATTACCGAGGCTTTGGGCGCTTGATCGCCTTCTTTTTCGGCCTGAAATAATTCAATCAGCCTGAAGCGGTATATCAGGCGATAAGCCTGAACCGATGTGAACAGAATCAGCACCGCAAATACGATGACCGTATTCAAAATCGCCTGCAGGGAGATACTGAAGCTTACATTGATCGCTGAATCCAGCAACTTCAGGAAAATCATCGTAAACAATTTGGACAATAATGTCCCGAACACGACGCCAATCGCCACACCGACTGCTCCCATGATGAGGTTCTCGTAAAACAGCATTTTGCCGATTGTCCGTTTCCTCATCCCAAGGAGCGAATACAGCCCTACCTCCTTTTTTCTTTTCTTCGTGAAGAAGGAGTTCGAATACCAGATAAATACAGCTACGAACAGAATCAATACAATGGATGCCCCCATAAATACCGAGCTCATGACCTGCGACGACTGCATCGTTGTCTGGATTTCTTCGGAATATTGCAGGGAAACGAAGGTGTAATAAATTACAACGCTGAAGATCATGGATACAAAATAGAGCAAATAGCTTTTAAAATTCCCGGTGACATTTTTCTTCGCGATATCAAACAACGTCACTTACGCCACCCCCGAGCACGGACAGCACATCGAGCACTTTATTGAAAAATTCCTTGCGGGTGGTGGCCTGCCCCTTCACCAGCTCCGTGAACATACGGCCGTCCTTGATGAACAGCACCCGCTTGCAGTAGCTTGCGGCAAAAGCGTCATGCGTGACCATCAGAATGGTCGACTGCGCCTGCTCATTCAAATCTCTGAGACTCTCCAGCAAATCGGTGGCCGATTTGGAATCGAGCGAGCCTGTCGGCTCATCCGCCAGAACCAGGCTCGGACTTGCCACGATCGCGCGTGATGCCGCCGTGCGCTGCTTCTGACCGCCGGATATATGATAAGGGTATTTGTCCAGCAGCTGCCTGATGCCGAACTTATCGGCGATCTCGTCCACTCTCCGCTCCAATTCCTTTACATTCATTTTGGCCAGCGCGAGCGGCAGCAGAATATTTTCTTTGACCGTCAGCGTATCGAGCAAATTAAAGTCCTGGAAGATAAAACCCAGTTTTTCCCTTCGAAAAACCGACAGCTGCTCCTCATTCATCTTCAGAATGCTGGTTCCATCAATGACAATGTCCCCTGAAGTCGGCTGATCGATGGTGGCCAGCATGTTGAGCAGCGTCGATTTCCCCGAGCCCGACGGACCCATAATCCCGACGAATTCCCCTTCCTGTACTGTAAGATCAATGCCGTCCAATGCCGTAAACACATTTCCTTTGGTTCCGTATATTTTTTTGATTTGCTTCGCTTCCACGATGGTTCTGCTCATCTGCGGCGCCTCCATTGCTATCATTTGTCGTGCTTATGGATTTATTCTACAAGATTCAAACCGCATGCGGACTTACAACATCCCCGCTTAACCTTACAAAACTGTCACATGGATTGCTTTCAAATCCGGTAAAATGGTATGTTTCATCATACAGCAGGCTTTATCCAGGGAGGTGCAGGCGTGAAAATAATGATCGTGGAGGATGACCGCGTAATTGGCGATCTGGTAGCGGAGACGCTGATCAAATGGGGCTTCGAGGTTGCCCTGGCCGATGACTTCGATCATATTCTGCAGCTGTTTGTCAAAGAAAATCCGCAGCTTGTCCTGATGGACATTAATTTGCCGGCGTTCGACGGCTTCTACTGGTGCAGTCAAATCAGGGAAATCTCGAAGGTTCCGATCCTGTTTATTTCCTCCCGGAACACGCCGATTGATATGGTTATGGCGATGAATATGGGCGGAGACGACTTTATCCAGAAGCCCTTCTTTACCGAGGTGCTGATCGCCAAAATCAATGCCCTGCTGCGCAGAACCTACTCCTATACCGAAAATGCCCTGAACGTGCTGGAGCATGACGGCATTGTCCTGCATCTGGGCGACGGAACGATCGCGGCCGGGGGACAGCGGGTGGAGCTGACCAAGACCGAACTTACCATTCTGAAGCTGCTGATGCAGCAGAAAGGTACAGTCGTTCACCGCAAAAAAATCATGCGCAGTTTATGGGAAGATGAAAGCTTCGTGGACGATAATACGCTTACGGTCAATATCACCCGGGTTCGCAAAAAACTTGCGGAGCTAGGCAAGGATTCCTTCATTGCCACCCGGAAAGGAGAGGGATATATCATCTCATGAGCTTTCTCGCCTATATGCAGGACAAGCGTTATTTTCTTGGCTTCTATGTAATCATCATGCTGTTTGTCAGCTCCCTTATGCTTGTGAGCGTCGGAGAACGTCAGCCTATCTATCATAATATCATGTATGCCAATGCGGGATGCTTCTTCTTCATGGCGCTGTACATCGTGATCGGCTACTTTTACCGCAGAGCCTTCTTCCTGGAGCTGAAAGCGCTGACCGGGAATGATTCGGAGCAGGCGATTGCAACCCTCTCCGAATCCCAAAATCATCAGCAGGCGCTTTACCTTGAGCTTGTAAAGACGCTTTATGAGGCCCATTCCCGGCAGCTGCAGCGCTCGGTCGACGAGCAGCGGGATCATCAGGATTTTATTATGTCCTGGATTCATGAAGTCAAGCTGCCGATTGCGGCAAGCCGCCTGCTGATGGATAACAGTTCAGGCAAATCGGTCGATTATCTGGTTGACAAGCTGGAGGATGAACTGGCTGAAATCGACAATTATGTGGAGCAGGCGCTTTATTACTCCCGGATCGATTCCTTCTCCAGGGATTATTTCATCACAGAGGTTCAGCTGGGTCAAAGGGTTAAAGAAAGCGTGAAAAAATATGCCAAGCTGTTCATCAACAAGGACATCGGCCTGCAATTGAACGATGTGCAGCAGTTTGTACAAAGCGACAGCAAATGGCTTGTTTTTATCATCGACCAGATCACCTCCAATGCCCTGAAATATACGCCGGGGGGCGGCAGCATTGTCTTCGGCTTCGAGGAGGACGGCAAAGAGAAACGGCTGTTGATCAAGGATACGGGAATCGGCATCAAAACGGAGGATATCCACCGCGTGTTTGAGAAGGGCTTTACGGGAGCAAACGGAAGAAGCCATGCCAAATCGACGGGAATGGGACTGTATCTTGCCAGGCAGATGGCTCTCAAGCTGGGACATGATCTATCCATCCAATCGGAAGAAGGCATATCGACAACTGTGACCATTCATTTTCCCAAATTGAGCCATTATTATCGGATGCAATAAGAAGAAGCCTGCGGCTGTCGCAGGCTTCTGATCGTTAATATACAGGCTCGCCGCCAAATGACGGTTATAGCTTCTTCATGTGCGGATTTATTTGTAGAATGCAAAAGACTCGAAGTTAATCTCATGGATCACAAGCCGCGGATCCATCTGCAGAACGAACAGCAGCACCTCCGCCACATCTTCGGCTGTCATGAATTTCTCCCTCGGGACCTGGCGCGTTCCCCAGAAGCCGGTATCCGTCGCTCCCGGATTCAGGGTCGTGACGCGAATATTCCGCTCGATCATCTGCAGGGAGAGCCCTTGCGAGAACATATTGACCGCTGCCTTGGCCGTGCAGTACAGGGGAGCATTGGCATTCGCGCGTTTGGCCGCCATTGATCCGACATTGACGATCAATCCCCCCGCTTCCTGATCCACGCAGGGAATAAAATGCTTCGAGCAAAGAAAGGTACCTCTCAAATTGACATCCATCGACTGTTCATACTGCTGGATCGTCATCTCCGAGATGGCTGAGGGTATACTGAGACCGGCCAAATTGAGCAGGGCATCGCATTGTCCGAACGCCGCGGCCGCATGCCCGAAGAATGCCTCTACCTCCTGCTCGTTTGTCACATCCACTTTCTTGTACGCCGCTTGGGCGCCGCTGCTTATCAGTTCTTCGGCCAGAGTCTGCAAAGCCGGCTCGTTCCGCGAACCGAGCACTACCCTTGCTCCCTGCGCGGCAAGTGCTCTTGCGGCCGCCTGCCCCATCCCGCCGGCAGCGCCTATGATTACGATCACTTTATCCTTCAACCGCTCATCCTGCACGTCAAATGTCTCCTTTCTCTAATCATGCCAGTCCTAAAATTCGATCAATATTTTTCCGGGAACTGTCCCTTCCTTCATCGTCTGGATAGACTGCGCGAGCTCCTCCAGGGAATGAACACCGCTGATAAGCTTCTCCAAATCATAGTGACCCGCCGCCTCCATACTCTCCAGAAGTCTCACGGCTTTCTGAAAATGGGAGTAGGTATACACGCGGCTGCCCACCATGGTCAATTCCTTGAAAATCCCCTGCATCACGTTAAACTGCGGAATGCCTCCGGGAAAACCGACAAAAACAACTGTCCCTCTGATTCTGCAGGCTTGCGTCGCCAACAGGAGGCCTGCCTGGGAGCCCGAAACCTCGATGACAACGTCGAACCCTTCTCCCTCTGTCAGCAGAGCAGCCTCTGCGGCGGCATCATTCTCGATCGGGTTAATGATGTCCGTAAAGCCAAAGGACCTCACCTGATCAATCCGGATCGGGTTGATCTCCGAGAACGCGACCTGTGCGGCTCCGCCTTCACGGGCAACAAGTCCCACGATCAGTCCGATCGGCCCTGCGCCGATCACCAATACACGGTCGCCGTTCTTGACCCCTGCCCGCTGGTTGACATGAAAGCCTACCGCAAAGGGCTCGGCCATCGCTGCGATCCGGTCAGACAATCTGTCGTTCACCTTGATGACCTTGCCTGCCGGCGCTCTCAAATACTCGGCGAACCCGCCGCCAGTATGAATGCCAAGCAGCTTGAGATTTTGACATACATGCCAGTTCCCTTCTCTGCACGCACCGCAGCTGCTGCAGCTGATTAAGGGCTCAACGACAACGCGGTCTCCTATCTTAAGGCTAACGGAACTTTTTGTGTTGATCCGCTCAATCGTGCCGACGAATTCATGTCCCAGGATAACCGGAGTTTTCGCCGTAGGATGGTGACCGCCATAAATATGAAGATCCGTGCCGCAAATCCCCGCATACCTCACCTTGATCAGACATTCCTCTTCCCCGATTTCGGGAACCGGAACATCCTGAATCTCAATATTTTCCCACGCTGTCAATACGGCCGCTTTCATCAAATTCCTCCCTTCATGAATATGCACATTCCTTAAAAGTAGCCGCCTTTTTTGATCACTTCAGAGGGGGTCAATCCTTCGAGAACCATCTGCTTGATCGCTTTCTCATTCTCTTTAATATATTCCGATTTGAGCAGCACATCATAAGCGATATCCCTTGGAATCACGATTACGCCGTCGATATCGCCGAAGATAATATCCCCCGGATAGATGAATACCTGGCCGATCATGACGGGAATTTGCCAATCGATCATCCGGAAGCGGCCGAGCATGCCGTTGGAGGTGCGGTACCTGCAGAAGACGGGAAAATCCAGCTCCAGTACCTTGTTCGTATCGCGGACGCCCCCGTCAATGACAGCCCCCCTGCAGCCCCGCTTCTGCGAAGCCATCGTCATCACCTCGCCCCACTGCGCAGACTCGTCATCCCCGCTCGTATCCCAGACGACAACGGAATTATCTCCGATTTCCTCCAGCATCTTGGCGCGCTGCTCCATCTCGCTTTCAATCGTCAGATTCTTCGAACCCTTAACCGTAAAGGCGACGGCGCATACTTTCATTTCCGGCTTCAAGGGCGCAATATTGCTGGGCAGCACCTGATGCAGCAGCCCATGCTCTCTTAATACATCGTTCACGGCCGCCGTAAACACCTCCTGGAAGCGATTGCACAGTTCTTTCTCCGGTATGGGAAGGGCACTTGGCTCCCTCCTGCCGCGTTTGGCTTTCAGATCGTCCAGATTCATATGATTTCCTCCTGTTTAGAGATAGACAATAATCCTGCCGCATAATTATAATGAATACCATGATCCCATTGGGCTGGAGCGATGCGTATATGTCTGGTATCCATGTACAAGATGATTTAGATTTCAACATACGGTTCATCGAGCACATCAATGAGAAAGAGCCTGATCCGCAGTGGCGCATTGATCAGATTGTTTATCACAATACCTACGTCATCGCATTTTGCTCCTCCGGCGAGGCCGTCTATCGTTATTTGAACCGTGAAGTTCCGGTTAAGGAAGGCGATCTGCTCTTCTTCCCCAAGGGATTGGTCCGCTCCGCAAGATCCAACCCGGACAATCCGTGGTCGTTCTATACGGTTTCCTTCGACATTGAATTTCTGAATGACAGCACAAGGGATTTCTTCAAGGGGTTCAAAAATGTCATCCGCAGCCCCCATCCCTTCAAGCTGCAGTCCCTGTTCGCCGAACTCAGCATGGTCTGGAGCGGCAGGCGAAGCGGATTCACGATCAAATGCAAGAGCATCATGATGGATATCCTGTACCAGATCATCAAGGAACAGGATCGGGCCGAGCATGGCGGCGCCCACTACTACGCGATTGAGAAAATCGCCAACCTCATCCTGTCCAGCTACAGGGACCACTTCTCGATAGACGAGCTGGCTGCGCTAAGCGGGTTAAGCTCCTCTCATTTCCGGCTGCTGTTCAAGAAAATAATCGGGATGACAGCCGTACAATACCAGAATCAGATTCGTATTTATAAAGCCAAGGATCTGCTGCTGAGCGGCGACTGCAATGTATCGGAAGCAGCAAGATCCGTCGGTTTTGAAGACATCTATTATTTCAGCAGGCTGTTCAAAAAGCTGACGGGCGCGTCCCCTTCCTACTACTTGAAGGACTAGCCTGTTGCCTCAATAGAAGTTCAATGGCTGGAATAGCAGATGGTCCGGACATTGCCATCCGGATGGCTTCTGACGACAAGCTCATCATTCTCCCCAAGCTCCAGCGAATAGCCGGTTAAACCGGCGGGCGGCTCCACATAGAACTGCCGGTCCGTCAGCGGAAGGATATGCCACTCTTTCACTGCCTCCGTATCGTCTCTGGCAGCGGCATATACATGGATGTGCTCCGACTGGCAGGAATCGCTTGCAAAGCGAAACGTGGATGCGTTCATTTCCACCGGCCCGCTGTAGGGCATATCTCCTATCCAAAGGCTGCTCCGGCTGGCTTCTCCTCCGGATGTGGCGCTAACCTGAAAGAACTTCATTCCCGCTGCGTTCCGCCTCAGAACAAGCTTCGTTTCGGCCGCCGCCTTGACCTTCATCCGGTTGTCGTCATCGTTAAGCATGAATGTGCTGGCGACCCTGACCGGCCTCTCCGCCTTCAAGCGGTCTATAATAAACAGGGTATGTGACATCGCAGTAATCCAGATCCGCTCCGCTTTAATGATCGGATACCCGTACAGCTCCGCCGCGTCCGAACGGATCACCTCAATACCGTCCCGCTCTGTGACCATACGCGCCGGTTTATGCGGCAATGCAGCTCCTTCCTTCTTCCATGCTTCCTCCACGGGCAGCTGCCTGATTCCATCCTCATCTGCCGCTTCAAAGCTCCATGTACCGGTATTCAACTCATGCTCATCTTTGAAAAAACGCTCCTGCAGATGTGGCAGCATCCTCTCATCCCTCCTGAGTGCAGCTTCTTGCATTCCTGGCACATGACGTTACACTTCAGATTTGTGGGGCAAATCGTACAGACCGTTCCGGTAAGCCTCCACCATCGCAAACATCAGAGGGGCGAAGCTGTGATGCTCGTCGCGGTGGGGAAGCATCAGCGTCACATAGGATTTGACCGTGCCTTTCTCGTCGCCTTCACCGGGACACAGGCAGCCCGGGCAGCTTCGCTCCGTTGAGAAGTCAGCATTAATGCTGATCTGATTCAAGCCCTCGACTCCCTTGCGGAATGCGGGCGAATAGATATCCCTGTCCAACAGTCCGCATCGCATGCCCACACCAATACCATAAAGGAACAACCCGGTGCCTGACGTTTCTTCATACGAATATTCGAAAGGAATTTCCTGTCTCCACAGTCCTCTCTCCGATTGATGAGGAAGGAGGGCAGCCGCCAAATCCCTGAAATATTTCTCCGCCTTCGGCCTGTGGCGGGAATGCTGCGGCAGATGCTGTACAAGCTCCGCAAGAGGCAGAAACCCCCAGCCATTGCCTCTTCCCCAATGATCCTGCGAGTATTTGCCGGGTCCTGCGAAGTTCTTGCTCTGATGGAGCAGGCCATTCTCGGGGTCACGAAACTCCTCATACATGAGAAAGCTTTGATTGGCCGCCTCATCGATCAATCGCTCTTCGCCAAGCGCCAAGCCTGCGAACAGCAAATACGGCGTTACCGCCATCGCAACGTCAATCCAGATCAATTCTCGCTCGGGTTCATAAGGGTTTGACATGATGCCGCTGCGGTCCCTGGCTGCCGTCATCATTTCCTCCGCATACTGCCTGACCTGATCCTCCGCTTCGGGCATATAGCCCTTCATTAACGCATAAGCCTTTGGAATTCCCCCGATCCGGTAGCTGGGAAAATTATAGCCCGGATGTTCAATCCGGTCAGGAAAGCGGGACAGGATCGTTTTGCATTTTTCCAGTAAAACGGGATCCTGCTTTTCTTCAGCGGTCAACAGCAGTGCATAGATGGCCAATAACCCGTAATAGTGTTTGACCTCTTCGACATGCTCATAGTGTTCATACAGCTTTTGTGAAATATAAAGCGGATTCACGAATCATTAGCCTCCTTGGCAGTGCGGACTGAATTACAACCCCATTCTATAATTTCAGGGCGCAGGGGAACATGAAGGAAACAACTAATTTTTGTCTCATTCGCTGAACAGCCGAAAAGAAAAGGAGCCCGCGAGGGGCCCCTATTATTTCTGCCCAGCTAAATAGTTGTCACATGCAGCGATCTGGGGTTAATGTTTGATAAATTTTCAAGAAGCAGGGGAGACAGGTTCTTTCCTCTCCGTGCAAAAAATCTCTCTGCCAGCATCCCCGGACTATGCCTGCTCCAGCTGTTCCTGTCCTTGCTGCTCCTGCGAACTATCTTCCTGCGCTGGTACCGGCTGCTCATCCGCCGGCTGCTCCTGCGGTGGCTCCTCCTGTGCCGGCTGCTCCTGCAATGGCTGCTCCTGTGCCGGCTGCTCCTGCGATGGCTGCTCCTGTGCCGGCTGCTCCTGCGATGGCTGCTCCTGTGCCGGCTGCTCCTGCGACGGCTGCTCCTGTGCCGGCTGCTCCTGCGATGGCTGCTCCTGCGATGGCTGCTCCTGTGCCGGCTGCTCCTGCGACGGCTGCTCCTGTGCCGGCTGCTCCTGCGACGGCTGCTCCTGTGCCGGCTGCTCCTGCGATGGCTGCTCCTGTGCCGGCTGCTCCTGTGCCGGCTGCTCCTGCGACGGCTGCTCCTGTGCCGGCTGCTCCTGTGCCGCTTCTCCTTGCGGCGCCTGCTCCTCCGGTGGAAGCTGTTCCAGCAGCTCCTGCTGAAGTGACAACTTTGGCAAAGCCAAAACCCTCAATTCAGTTACCGCCGCAAAATTCACAGCTTTAACGAACCTGATATACCGGAATGATTGTGAGGGCAAATCAACGGCCCAGGTTGCCTTGAAGGGCAATACTTCATCATTCTGGGAGCCCAATACGGTAAAATCAGCAAAATTGCTTTGGTTTGATCCTTGTATGGTAAATAATTTTCGTGTTGGCGGCTGATCGGCGTCCAACCGGGTTACGAATTCAAGACGGCTGAAATCGTAATAGCGATACGATTCTCCCAGATCAACGGTCAACGATCCCGTTCCACTGGTTACCCATAGCGTTCCGTTATTTCCATCGACTGCTTTCTCTGCCCCATAAGCCGCGCTGTATGCGGAAGTAGCAGTGGCAGGTTTCTTTTTGGCCAGATTAACGACCGCCGGTTTGGTTTGACCTGCTGCAACGATGAACACATCAAGTGTCGTCCTGAAAGTGCCCTCCTCATGTGTTCCGGTTATCTTTATTTGAGTATCCCCGCTTCCGACTGCATGAACTGCGCCGGTTGCGGGATCGGCTGTTGCGATAGCGGGATTAAGCGATTCATACTGCCAGGCTGTCGTTCCGGCAACAACGGTTCCGTCAATGTTTGTCAGGTTCGGCTCAAGCTGCAGCGATTCCCCGACATTCATAATTGGCGAGCCGCTCATTTCAAGTCCTATATAATAAGGCGGCCAATGCGCCATAAAGGTGGTGGACGGGCCATTCCTGCTTGACCGGCCAGACGTATCAACCGCCTCGACCTTGACCGTCACCGGGATGTTATCCGGCCAATTATTGATCGTTGTCGTATAGACGCTGCCGGCAACCGTCACTGGCGCAAGTCCGCTCATCGAGATGTTGTACGAGGCAATGTTCAGCGAAGGATCCAGCGGCGTCCAATCCAGACGGACCTTGGCGGCTTCATCCTGTTTGACTGCCTGCACCACGCTGCCAGCCGGCCAATTCAAGGATAAATCCTGGCCGGTGTCGAATTCGGCCCATACCCGCAGTTCGGCCACGGCGGCATAATCCGAAGGTTTGGAGAAACGGATAAACTGATAGGACTCGGGCTGATCCAGTGTGGCAGTAAATGTGGAACGATAAGGAAGAATATCTGCTCCTTGTCTGCCCAATACCTCATAAGTGGCGAAGTCCTTGCGGTTGGAGGCTTGAATTTCAAAATTTCGACGGGGGAACGAATGGTCGACATCTTGTCTTGTGACGACTTCTATGCGCTGAATTTTATACAAATGATACAAATCTCCGAGGTTCACTGTAAGAGTCGCTACTCCATTCGTCGTCCATATGGTTTGAATGCTGCCGTCTACCGCTTTCTCCGGACCGTAGCCCGCTCCTGCCAGCGTACCGGTATAGGTCCCGCTTTTCAGCTTGGCGATGTTAACGAAAGCGGGTTTGACCTGTCCGGCGGCAAAGACATATACATCCAGCCTAGCGGTAACCTCGATATCCTCATGAACGGTCGTAATCGTAATAAACGTCTCTCCGGGGGCCACAGCCTGGATATCGCCGGTCTGCGGGTCTACCGCAGCGATCGCGGGATTCGCCGATACATACTCCCAGCTGTCAGGTCCTCCTGTCACAGGCACATTGTCCCGCGTTTTCACAAAGGGCTCGACGGCGGTCGTTTCGCCTACGGTGAGAATGGTGGAGCCGGTAAGCTCCGCGTCGATCAGAAACGGATTTTGCACCTGATTCGTAACAAGAAAGTCCTCAAGAGGTGAGTTGTCATTCAATGCTGCGTCCTGCACCGCCCCCTGCTGCAGCGATAATGTAATAGGATGCAAATATTCCAGCTGTCCGTAGACATGCAGAGTAACCGATTTGTTATTGGGTATTGCGCTTGCGAACTCGACCGATTCGACGGTTGCGGCCGTTCCGCCCAGTACGAACCGATCCGGAACAAGCGATGTTGACGCTACCGCTTCACTGAAGGTGAGCTCGATTTTGGTTCCTTCCTCATCCGTAATGGCCTGCACGAGCTCCGGACGCAAATAATCGCGCGCTTTGGTGGAAACTGCCAAATCCCTGTATGGCTCTGTTAATCCCGCGTTGGCCTTGACCGAAGCGGAATCCCCGTAATTGTCGATATAGCTGTTTGCTCCCTGCTTGAAGCGATTGGGGAAAATTAAAGTGGGGACATCTATTATAACGTTCCGTTCAACCGCAAACCCCTCAGTGGCCTGATCCAGGTAGATTCCGACAACGGGGAACCAGTTGTTCGTAGGCACGGTTGGCGGCGCAGACCAGGGAGAGCGGTCAAAATCGTGAATGTAGTTTTCGTATATTTGTGAGTTTGGCTGTTTGGAAAGTGTATAAATGGCGCCTCCATCCACTAAAAGACGCATCACGCGATGAATATTATTGTATCGGATAATGTTCGAATCAGACGCAGTCGTATTTGTTGTCCATCCCCATCCAACGGAGATCGCGCTGTATGGTAAATCTGTCAGCTCATTGTTCTCGACTACCAGTCCCTGCGTATATCCTCCGAATATTCCAACAGCCCCATAATAATCCTGGCCGACCTTGGAAATAAAATTATTGGATACATGCGTCTGCTTGACTATCGTTCTCAAATCGGACGGTATCTGTTTGAGCGGAGACAATACGCTTTCTATATTCATGCCGTTGCCGGAAATATCCTTAAACAGGTTGCCGACAATATCCACATTATTCGTGGCGGAGACCAAATCGAGCCCAGTCCCTCCAAGATGCTGAAAATAATTGCGGTTGAAGGAAATATTCTCGGCCGCTTCGACCCAAACGGCAGACGGCACTTTACCGTCATCAATTCTCATAATCGGATAGAAGGTCGCTTGCGTGTTGTTGTAACCCTGCTCGGTCGGCAGATTCCATCCGCTGTGCTCGAACGATATACCGTTAAACTGTATATTTTTGACCGGATTATCAAGCGTTCCGTTCAATTTGACCAATGTCTCCAGGACCGGTGCAACCACATAGGATCTTGCCATTTCTTCACCGCTGCGCGGCCTGTAATAAAGCATTCCGGCAGCTTCATCCAGATAAAACTCGCCCCCGCTGTCCATAAATTCCATCGCATTCTCAAAATGGTAGGAGGCTTTGTTGTCAAGCGTCGGCGCAGTCCGGTTAAAAATAATATCCTTGCCCGGATTTCTTGGCAGAATGGTCGCTTCGCTGCCGCTGATATTCATGGATTCAACCAGCATATGCTGATCGGACCAATGCGTCTGGACAACCATCTCAACCTGCAGCGGATTTTGGAGCGATTCCACATCTGAAGCATTGACGATAATAGTCCTGTTCGTTTTATCCCAGCTTTTGACCCGGAAGAATTCGTCTATATTGGGTGTTCGCGCACGGATAGCGCGTCTGTCGTTAACGTACAGCTGGCGGAATTCCAGATCGCCTACAGGCGCTTTGAATGCCCCGTTGCCTGCGGCCTCCCATCCCGAAATTTCCCGCCCGCCGCTGATGACGGGGCGCTGCCCCGGATAGGCCTGATAGATGACGCTTTTCCCGTCTTTTCCCGAATCCTGCTGGTCCAGGAGGAACGTATCGTCCAGATAGTAGGTTCCGCCGTGAAGATACACCACGATATCCTCCGTTTGTGTGCCTTCCGCAAGCGTCTCCCGTACTTCATCGCGCGCTCTTTCCAGGGTTTGAAAAGGAGCCTCCTCCGAACCATCTCCAGAATCAGAGCCTCCGGGAGACACATGAATAGCTCCGGGAACGACCGCCAGCGTCGAAATCGTCGCCGCGGCAGATTCCATTGCGTCAGGCTCCTGCCACTCGACAGTTCCTTCCTCGCTCCCCGGCTCATACGCGTCCCCAGTTCCTCCTTCTCTCACCTGCTGCTCTGCTTCGCCGGCTGCTTCCTGGCCCGACGGCTCCTGTACTTCGCCTGCCTCACCCTGACTTCCGGGTTCCTGCGCGCCTCCATCTTCCTGCAGACCGGTCGCTGCCTGCTCGCTTCCACTCTCGAGCTCGCTAACAATTACGGCAGCATCGCCTTCTTCCGCAAAGGATCTCTCCGGCATGATCGTGATCGCCGAGAGAAACGTCAATCCAATCATGATCCATAACAGCGCTTTTTGCACTTTATACGGTATTGCCTCGTTGGTAAACATCCTCAATCACCCCTCATGAAGTCATATTTTATCCGTCTGAAGTTGTCACCCAGGCTTTTAGATGCATAGAATCCCTCCCTTCTATAATTTCCTTTTAAAATAATAATTGGTAATGACTGCGTTTTCATATATAATAAGAAAAAGAAGAAAGTACGACGGACATGTTTCATTTATGCGAATGTTCTCTGTAGCTGCCCGGCGTGATTCCTTCAATTTTCTTGAATATGCGTATAAAATAGGTTGGTTGATATCCGACTTTCTCCGCGATCGCGTTAATTTTCATATCCGTTGTGCACAGCAGCTCCTTGGCCTTCTCCAGACGGGTGGTCGTCAAATAATCGATAAAATTCGTCCCCGTATATTGCTTGAACGCCTTGCTCAAATTATAGGAAGTCACGCCATGCTCATCCGCACACGATTCCAGTGATATGGGAGTGGAATAATGTTCATGAATCGCTTCCGTCACCTTGCTGACAATCTGCTCCAATATCGTCTCCCTGGTCTCCGATAGCTCCTCGATATAAGGTTCGATAATGGTAAAGCGCAGCCAGCCTAGCATTTCATCCTGGTCCTTGATTCCGCTCAATTGTTCATAGAGATTGCCGCTCTGCATAACGGACGAGTATACTCCAGACCTCAGCAGCTCGTGTATGATGCTTCCAAGCAGCTGCAGCATCCCCTGCTGAAACTGCATTTCCCTGGAATGATTATGCTTTATTTGTTCGGCAAAATGGCCCAGCTCCCTGACCGCCTCATCTCTGAGCCCCATTTTCATGGATTGGATGATGGCATTCTCAAGGTTGAACGGATAGTTTACTTGAATGGTTTGCCGGGGCAGCAGATCGTCCATATCCAGAATCTCTTCGTTTTTGTCCAGATCCCTGAACTGGAGAGCGGCCCGCGTTTCCTCCAGGGATTTGTGAATATCCCGCGGATCATCTACCAGTTTTCCGACCCCTACCGTTATCCGCATCGTCGTATATTGAGTCAGCATCTGAATGAGCTCGCTGGAGAAGTGAAACAAATCGCTTTTGACCTGCTCCCTGGTCCGCTCTGCCGGAAAGGCAAATATGACAGCGAGGGACAGATCATGAAAATTAATCACTTCGGCGTCCTGCCGGCTGCTTTGCAGCACTTCCTGCGTGATATTGGCGGCTGCGAAGGTTGCCAGCTGTTCGTCGCCTTCATTAAACTTCCCTTTGTTATGGGCGAATCTGTCCATACGCACCAGCAGAATGGCGAAGATTTTATCGCTCGCCTTCCAGCCGTGAAACGTCATTTTTTCTTTGAGCTCCGTCTCTGTGAAGAAGTAGAGATGCCCTTGCACCAATTGAAGCAGGAAACCTTCCTTCAAAGACTGCCTGTTCTGCTCAAGCTTTGTCTCCAGCTGATGGCTTTCATCGATGAGCTTGCGCCACCTGCCGGCAATAAATTGGAACTCGTCGCTTTTATCGGATGTGGAGGGTATTCCAACTGTGTCCTTAAACAAACCGACAAGATGTTTAACCGGTCTGTATATGCGTCTTGATGCGAGCCAGGAGAGGATGACGGCAACCGCAAGGCCTATTAGACTGAAGACAAGGCCCAGCTTGGATACCAGAATGACAGGGGATGTTAGTTTGGAGAGCGGAGTGGCCACGACATACTTCCATTCGTTCCGCGATAATGCGCCTACTGTGACAGAATAACTGATACCTTTGCGGTTGAAGATAAAATCGCCTACTTCAAGCTTGCGGTCGATGACCTCGCTGCGGACGGCTTCGTCCAGATCGACGGCCTTCGCGCCTTGATTTCTGCCCTTTGTGATCCAATCGCCGTCCTGCCGGAGGATATAGGCTACACCCTCCCCATCGGGATTCAACGGGTACAGGAAATCGTCAATTTGGCTTTTGTCGAGGTACAGAATGATCGTTCCCAGAGGTTCTTCACCCGCGCCGAGAACCTTGTGGACAAGCGCAGCGTTCACATTGTTTTTATACTTTAGCGGACTAATGGGCTCATTCCACCACATCAAGGAGGATTTTCCGCTTTGCAGATCCTGGAATGTCCGCTTGACTGCCTCGTCTGTGATGGTATAGATGCCTTCTTCATCCGAAACAAGCAGCTCTTCCTTGTTCAGATAAAGCACGGCATTGCCGATGAGCGGATTCGATTCCTTCAAGATCCGCAGCGATACGAGCAGCTCCCGTGTCGTATTCGGCTTCTGCCTCAGATCGCCTTCAAGCAGCTCCTGATTGAATACCGGATTGAATACCCATTGATTCCCGATGATCTCAAGCTGGGACAGCTGCTTCTCCATGCTTTGGTATATTTCATCCAGCTGCAGCCGGTGATTCCGCTTCACTTCTGCCTCAATCTGTTTGACCCCGATAAAATAATTGCTTGCCGCAATGATTGCCATGGGAAGGCAGGTAACCATGAACACAATGATCAAATTCTTGTAGAAAAAATTCAGGTTAAGCTTCCTCATGGCAATCCGTCCATCCTTTAATCAACTTCATAATATTCCCATTATATCAAACCTTGCCTATCTATTTGCCTGCTTTTTTATGGTAAGCGTCATTTAATTCTTCCAGCGATTTTTTCCAGTTCGGATCCGCAAGCAGTTCAGCCGTTAAGGCATCCCATTTGTCCAGCGGCTCCGTGCCGAGCATGATTTTCACCTGCAGGTCGGTAATCTTCTTGAGAAAATCGTTGCGGTACTTGGTCCAGGTTTCCGAGTACAGCCCAAAGCTTGGATTGGAGACGCTGACCTTGCCGATTTCGTCAATGATGCCTTTGTTGCGGTTGTAATAATCTGCCGGAATATTCGGCGCTTTCGCATAGGCGTATTGATCATAGCGGGTAAATACTTGACCGAATGCGGAGGTGGAGACGATATCCTTCTTCGCCTGCTCCGTCTGCACGTAGAAGTCCCCGTCCTTCGTAAAATGCACATCCTTGAAGCCGTAAGCGCCAAGCTCATACCCTTCCTCCGACGCACCAAAATCGAGGAACGCGAGAATTTTTTTCATTTTCTCTTCGGGCACGGACTTCGGAATCGCGAAAACGCCGTTGAATCCAACGCCTTTGCCCACATACGGCGTGCCTCCTGGTCCGGTTAAGGAAACCAGTGGAAGCATATCGCCCGCAGGATTGGTGGTGCGGATTCCTTCGGTCATTACCCACGCCGCCGACACGGCTTCAAAGGCAATGCCCGCTTTGCTGGTCATGACAGCTTCCCTGGCCTGGGTATTCTTCAAGGTGGCAAAATCGCTATGGATTAGTCCTTCCTTATAGGCCTTGCTCAGCCAGGCAAGCGCATCCTTGGTTGATTTATCCCCTACCATATTCACCAAATTCCCGCTGTCGTCGACCTTCCAGCCGTCATTGGCGCCCTGGAACGCATTCAGGATCGGTGCGAAGCTTCCCAGATTCAAGCCATCGGAGCCGATGCTTCCGACAAGTCCCACGGTATCCTTCTTGCCGTTGCCATCCGGATCGTCGTTGGTGAAGGCCTGCATCACTTTATACAGATCATCGGTCGTTTGCGGTACGGGCAGGTTCAGCTTATCCAGCCAGTCTTTGCGGATGGAAGCAATACCTGCGTCCAGCCCCCTGACCCGGGGAATCGCATAGATTTTACCGTCCTGGTACTTGGTATTTTCCCAAGCCTCCTTGGGATAGGCATTAAGGTTCGGATAATCTTTAATATATGAGCCAAGCTCCCAAAAAGCACCCTGGGTTACCATTGTTCTTACATTCTGGGCAAAATTGTCCCCGATCAGCGTAAGATCCGGCATGTCCCCGGAGGCAAGCGTGACATTCACCTTCTCATTGTAGCTGTTGGGGGATACCCATGTAATGGTCAGCTTGGTATTGGTCCGTTTTTCGACTTCCTTAATCACCACATTATCCGGACCCGGCGGTTCCTCGCCAAAGAACTGGGTCATAATGCTGATGCCTGTTGGCTCTTCCTGCTTCTCGGGCTCCACGGCGGGCTCATTGGTTTGATTGCCGGTCTGGTTACCCGTTTGGCTGGCGGTGTTGTTGTCCGTTTGATCCGTATTGCCGGTGCTTGGTGTGTTGTTCGATGGGCTGTTGCTGCCGCTGCTGCAAGCGCTGAGCAGAGCCATGCCGGCAAGTGTGAAAACCAGAAGCACCGCAGCCATAGACCGCATCGATAAATGATTCTTTTTCTTCAATTTGCTTCCTCCCTTTGAAATATATTCTATCTGTATGTCATCATTCCTTCACAGAT
This sequence comes from Paenibacillus sp. JT31N17, assembly GCF_056269255.1. Taxonomy (NCBI): domain Bacteria; kingdom Bacillati; phylum Bacillota; class Bacilli; order Caryophanales; family Paenibacillaceae; genus Paenibacillus; species Paenibacillus sp. JT31N17. Next base: position 770,085 of record NZ_JBWDNP010000003.1, on the reverse strand, counting down.
CCTACCATAACTCCTTTGGTAAAATGCTTTTGCAGGAATGGATATACCATCATGATGGGAACGGTCGCAATTATGACGGCTGCCATTTTGATTGATTGGGGATTAATGATTTGCCCTTCCTGGAGCACATTGCCGCCGCCCGCCGATGTATTGGAATCAATCAGCATTTGCCTCAATACAAGCTGCAGCGGCCATTTGCGGAAATCATTAATATACAGCACCGCATTAAAGAACACATTCCAGTGGGCAACGGCGAAGAACAGGCCGAATGTCGCCAGGGCCGGCAGAGACAATGGCAGAATAATGCGCCACCATACATGCAGATCGTTGCAGCCGTCTATGACGGCAGCCTCCTCAAGGCTTGCGGGAATGCTGTCAAAGAAGCTTTTCATCAGAAACACATTCCATCCGCTGCTGAGCGCGGGAAGAATGAGCGCCCATAAGGAATTCATCAGATTCAGATCCCGTATCAGCAAATAGTTCGGGATAATGCCGGGATGAAACAAAATCGTAATCAAAATTACCATGAGAATTGTTTTTCTTCCCAGTAAGCGCTTTCTCGATAACGTATAAGCAAGGGCCGATGTGACGATCAGCCCAAGCACCGTACCGGCTACGGCCAGAAAGGTCGATACGCCGATGGAGCGGATAAACAGCGGTGTAGAAAACAAATACCGGTAATTCTCCAATGTGAACCCGCGTGGATACCAGATGATTCCGCCCTTCAGATACTCCCTCGGATCCGTGAAGGATACGCTGAGCACGTAATACAACGGAAACACCATAACCAGACTGAGCAGGAGAAGCAGCAGCACATTAAGCCGGGAATATATTTTTTCGGCAAAGGTTTCTTTAATCATGATTTCTCCCCTTATGGATTTGCTTGAGCCAGGCAAGAGCCCATCCTCTTAATAGAGGCCATCCTGACCGAATAATTTGGCACATTTATTGGCTGCCATCACCATGATTAAACCGACAATCGATTTGAACAAACCGACTGAAGCGGTATAGCTGAACTCCCCGTTCAGTACGCCATTGCGGTAGACATAGGTGTCGAATACGTCGGATACATTCGATACTGCAGCGCTGCCCATCAGGAATACCTGTTCGAATCCGACGTCCATCACATCTCCAAGCTTCAGAATCAGCAGTACAAATATGACATTCCGGATACCGGGAAGCGTGACATGCCAGATCTGTTTCCATTTGCCGGCGCCGTCCATCTTCGCTGCTTCATACAAGGTAGGATCGATTCCGGAGACCGCCGCCAGGAAAATGACCGTCCCCCAACCGGCGTCCTTCCATATATTTTGCAGGGTCAGCATGGGCCAGAACAGATTGGGCGAGGTCAGGAAGGCTATTTTATCAATCCCCAATAACGCCAGGATGCTGTTAATGACCCCCTCCGACTGCCCCAGCATTATGAAGCTGATCCCGGCTATGATGACCCAGGAGAGAAAATGAGGGAAATAAATAACGGTCTGGATCAGCCGCTTCAGTATCACCTGCCGTACTTCATTGAGCATAATGGAGATGACAATCGGCGCCGGGAAAAACAGCAGCAGGTTCAGGAAACTGATCGCTAATGTGTTGCGCAGCAGGATATAGAAGTCCGAATTGCTGAAGAAGCGGATAAAATGATCCAGCCCCACCCATTCGCTGCCCAGAATTCCGGCGTATGGCGAGTAATTCTGGAACGCAATGACCAGGCCCCACATGGGGACATATTTGAAAATAAGAAAAAACAATAATCCGGGCAAAGCCAGCAGATATAAATAACGGTCCCGGAACAACACCCTCATTCGTGAATGGCCTTTACTGCTACTGCCCAAATTTGTAGTTGCCAGCGTTTTACCCATGAGCTTTGGTCCTCCTGTTCTTGTTCGGTCTCTGCTGCGGAATCTGGCTCGGACGTTTGGTAAACCCAATTTACTTGATGGATAAGCTCACCGTCTAGACGACTTTTTTGCCCTGGTGCAGAAGGAGAAAACCCTTGTTTTTCGCTGGTTGCATGAGCTGAGGGACTCCGGCGGCAAAAATGTTCACTGCTCCCCCACTGCACTTTTTTGCCATAGTGTTGGCTGTGCATGAAAGTGCAGTTATAAATTACGACAAAAGAATAAGGCTTTAGTCCGATTAACAAAATATGGATGTGATGGCATGCTGTTGTTAAGAGGCTGGCCAGCTGATCATGAGTATGAAGGAGGAATTATTTTGAAGCTCAAAAGCGTTCTTCTTGCTGTCTTGACAGGAGCCGTTCTTATGACGGCACAAACCGCGGCCGCTGCCCCCGTCATTCCGAAATCCTTTCTGGAAACGGTGGACTATGGCAATGAATTTGAGCTTGGCGCCGTCCGTTCCACTTTATCGAATCAATTCAATATGGGCTATATCGGCAACAGCGATGATCCTGCGGGATGGGATTTTGACTGGTACAGCTATACAAATACGACGGACCGCTATCAACGTGTGGAAAGCTGGCTGTATGTGCCGGCAGGATATGACTATGAGTTTCTCGAGGGGGCATACCGGCCCAGAGGCGATTCAGAGCGCATTGGCCAATATCGCCGCTACATCAGCTATTTGTCCCCGGGGCAAACGATTGTGCGCGGTGTAACGGAATGGGATTATCCTTACAAGACCAGCAAGACCAAAAATTATGTATTCTGGGTATTGGCGGAGCCTTATGACCTTTCAGCTCGATAAGTTTCGATAGGCTGTAGAAACAAATTATTTATTGCAAACGCAAGGGCTGCCTTGCGGCAGCCCCTATGAGTGTGGTACAGGTATAAACCGTTCTGCCTGGATGCTCTGGACTTATCCAAGCAAGCGGGCCACGTCGATTTCGCCGACAACCGCCAATCGGCCGGGCAGCGTGTTGACCAGAACCTTGCTGCCGTCCCGGGAGAAAACGGGATGATGGCATACCCGGTGAGGATTTCTGCCGCTGATTTCGGACTCTCCCAGGGTACGGGGAAGGAATAGACTTTTCACAACCGTGTCGGTCTGCAAATCTATGAACACCACTTCCCCCGGAATTCCTCCTGTATCGGTAACAAGCAGATTATAATCCGTTGGCGATATGCTCGGATGCCCTCCGCTGTCATGTTTGCTTATTTTCCTGTAACCGCTCCCATCATATCGGACCTGAGCCACGCACAGCTTCGCCCTGTCATCCGGGTCCTGCCCGTACCCGATCAGATGCTCCCCGTCAGGATGCCAGGACCAGTGAACGCCCGATCTGCCATAGCTTAAATCGAGAGCCAGATGAACGTCCTTCATGTCATGATCCGAAGTAAATACATACGCCAGCCGCGGCTCTTCCCGTCCCGCGTCCACGCAATGATTGCCAAAATAAAATAAAAAACGGCTGCTGTCCGCATTCCATCGGACGCAGTAGCACATCAGCGTCAATCCTTCTACATCCCCCAGCTTCTGTCTGAGCTCAAGCTCTGAATGCATCAGACGATCCAGCCGGGGATGCTTCTTGAGTATATCGGCCGTGCTCATGACCAGCGATGCTCGGTCCGGATCGAACGAGAACCGGAAAAGTCCGTGCTCACCCCGCCGCTGAAAAGGAACCGGACTAAGACCAGGCTCATAAACGCCAGTTCCGTACCCCGCCGCATACAGCATCCCCATCAAGCCTGAAATAATCGGCTCGCCGCGCGGCGGAACTCCTTCCATATCGCCCTCCAGAATTCGCTCTTCTCCCGTTTTCAACTCGCGCCTGACAATAAGGGGCCGGTTTAATGTGCCGCTCTGATAATATACATATCGCCCGTCCGGGCTCCAGGATTGCCATAGACCCGTATGGAAAAAGCCGGCATGCAGCGCAGTCTGTCCGAATCTGTCGACTACCTCTCCGTCCGAAGATACGACAAGCACCTCTCCAAGCCCACTGTCCAAATCTCCTCCGGCCAGCAATAACAATCCCGAGCCGTCCGGCGCATACGGACTAATCGTGTAGTAGGCATGCACGCACCAGCGATCTTGTACCGGAATCGGCCTGATAGAGGATAGCTCCGGCATTCCTGTCAGATTCATGACAACCGCCTCCGCCTTATAGGATAGATAAACCATTTTTCTACTTGTATTATTATATGCTCCTTTACAGCTGCGGACCATTCATGAAGTGCCCGCTGTTTGCACAAAATGATTTTCCCGATTTTTCTATCAGGTCGAAACCTTCTCTATTAAATATGCGTCTATTCTATTGGATGGCGGTTATATAAGCCCGTTATCTGCTCATATCCTTGTGCTCAAATGTTTACAAGCTTGAAACATTACTCGCCAGTCTCGAAACATCTGGCTTATATAATGGGTACAGATCATTCGGGAGGTATCGACAGATGAGAAAAAGAACGAGAAAAAAATCCGGCGGCCGTATAGCTGTCCTGATTGTGCTGATTTGTGCGGTTATCGCAGTTGTCACGATTCAGGAGATTAAAGCAGGCTCGGATTCAGTCAAAACCGGCCAATCGGCAAATGAGAGCCCTGGCCAGAATGAGAATGCTGCTGCCGGCTCATCTGACAGCAGCACCTCCGGCGAACCCGTGCAATCGGGCACGGACGAGCCCTCCAATACAGGTCAGGAAGAGCCGCCAGCAGATGATCAGCAGCCTGCTGACGCGAACCAGACTCCGGCCAAGCCGCCTGTGTCTGATTCAACTAACGATGATGACTCCATCGTTGTCGTTGCACAGCCCGATAGCGTCACCGCACTCATAAACAAACACTTTGCGCTGCCCGAGGACTATGAACCGGCCGATCTGGTCTATCCGGATGTTCCGTTCACATTCTCGGAGAAAATCGAAAAACGCAAAATCCGCCAGGTCGCTGCCGACGCGCTGGTTCAACTGTTTGCGGGAGCCAAGGAAGACGGCGTTCCGCTGGCCGGCGTATCCGCCTACCGTTCCTATTCCAGACAAAAGACGTTGTTTGATAATTATGTCCGCGAGGATGGATTGGAAAAAGCCCGCACCTACAGTGCGGTGCCGGGGACAAGCGAGCATCAGACCGGTCTTGCCATCGACGTGACCGGCAAGGATGGCAAATGTGCCGCATCAGACTGCTTTGCCGGTACGCCCGAAGCCAAATGGCTAGCCGAGCACGCAGATGAATATGGATTTATCATTCGCTACCCCGAAGGAAAGGATGACATTACCGGCTATAAATATGAGCCTTGGCATATCCGTTACGTGGGTAAAGAAATAGCCAAAGTGGTTGCATCCGAGGATTTGACGCTGGAGCAGTATATGGACAAATATGGAGACGGGGCGGTGCTCGTTACCGGGCAATAATCAATGGCCGCCGTATTATTTTCTGATATTCCAAGTCCAAGTCCCGTATGGATTAACAGTCGTTACCCATGCTGGACCTGGACGCTTTGATAGCGCAATTTCCAAATCATATCGGCAGCATCCGTTGCCGCCTGCCGCTTGGCAATTTGTCTTGCCTGCTCCCTCATCCGCCCCAAAATGGAGGGCTGACTGAAGCATTCCCTGATTTTGCTGCCTAAATCCCTGGTACTGTTTGCCAGCAGCGCCGTACCCGACCGGAGCAAATAATTGACGTTGTCTTCCTCCTGGCCGGGAAGCGGCTTGAAGACAATCATCGGCAGCTCCATGTTCAAGGCTTCCGAAATTGTCAGCCCGCCTGCCTTGGTCACCAATAAATCGGCAACCGCCATCAGTTCATGTACATAGTCGATATAACCCAGAATAAGCACCTTGTGACTGGATGATTTGAATTTCTCGGTTAATTGCTGCTTCAGTTTATGGTTATGCCCGCAAATAATAATGACCTGAATGGGATCTCCAAGCGATTCCAGCGCTTCGATCTGATGGGGACCCTCGCCGAAAAAACCATCTCCGCCTCCCATAAACAGCAGCGTTGGCCGGCCGTCATCCAGATGATGCTTTCTCCTCAGCAGTTCCAAATTACCCCTTTGGCTGAATTCCAGCCGAAGGGGTATTCCTGTTACAGATATGCTTTCACCCGGTATATGATGGCGGATCAGTCCCTGCTTGACCTCATCGGAGCCCACAATATAAAGATCCGTAAACGGATAAACCCAATAACTGTGAACGGTATAGTCGGTCATCACCGTTACGGTCGGAACATCCGTCAGACCGTGAGACTTGAGCAGCGACATTAGACCGGCAGCACCGGGGAATGTGGAGACCACGACGGATGGACGCATGCTCTCAATCAAATCCAACAGCTTCTCCTCGCCGAACCGGTTGAGTTTTTTGAGAAAATCCGACAAAGAATTCACATGCCTCGTTTTGCGATACAAATATCCGTACATAGAAGGAACTTTCTTCAAGCTTTGCAGAAAAAGATAACGGCCAATGGAATGAAAATAGGGGTGCGTCAAATCCATCACATCGACAATGACGGTTTCGGCCTGCGGATAGCTGAGCTTTAAAGAATGGCTGACAGCGGCTGCCGCCTGTTGATGGCCATCTCCGTAATTGCCGGTCAAAATCAGAATTTTGTCTTTATGCATGTCGATGAACTTTCCCCTTTCATAAACAGATAACCCTTATTCTATGTATTCTATTATTCCATTTTCCCATTCATTCGCATTTAACCAAAACATTATATTTCCTGGTGCTTTCATCCCATGCAGTCATAATAAATCTATTATTGTAATAATAGTTTCCTGCCTTGTCCACACCCAAACCATGAAGATTTTCTAATCAAAATCTCATAAACTCCTAAAAGCCGCAGAATCGCTCAAAATCTATAACACTATGTAAATAGTGGAAAAAATTAACGTGTTATAGTGGTTTATGCAATCCTTTACATTCTTGATTCATCCATTACATCCTTGGGAGGCAGAACAAATTGAATAAGAAAAACCTGTTTCGGAAAAGCATCGTCGGCATCACATTGAGCTTGGCCGTCCTGGCAAGCAGCACATTGGCAGCACCGCCAAAACCGGTTGCAGCGGCATCCGCTACCACAAGCTCAACTTCATCCAAAATCATCGCAAACGCCAAAAAGTATCTGGGCGTAAAATATCAGTTTGGAGCTTCGACAAGCACAACGAAACGCTTTGACTGCTCATCTTTCACCAAACGCGTATTGTCGACTGTCGGCGTGACTCTTCCGCGCACATCCAAAGCCCAGTCCAAAGCCGGTAAATATGTTTCGAAAAGCAACCTTAAAGTCGGCGATCTGGTATTCTTCTATTCCCCCATCCACCATGTAGGCATTTACATCGGGGACGGTAAAATCATCCATACATATGGAGCCCCGGGAGTTACCATCTCCAGCATCAACTCCGGCTGGTGGAAAGATCACTACGAAACTGCGCGCCGCGTACTGTAATCCACGTACCGCAAAGGGGATTATCCGATATCCTGTCGGATCGTCCCCTTTTTTTTGTTTCCGTATCCGAAAAGAGAAGTCCAGTGAAGAATCTGGCTGCGCATGCGAATGGAGGCATTATCGCTCTTCCAGTAAACCGACAATGAAGGCCATCGCTTCTTCCTCGTCATTTCCTTTTGTTTCAATCCGGATCTTCGTACCCGAATCAACTGGCACCAGCATGACGCCAACAAGGCTTTTGGCATCCACCGCATGCTCGATATAATGATGGTCAAAATAAATATGGATGTCGGAGGTGAACTGTGCAGCCTTCTGAAAAACCGCAATCAAATCCTCGCGTTGAATCTCGGAATGGATAATAAATTCATAAACCTTCATAGTATCAACCTCTTCATATCGTTTCGACTTGACGCGCTGCTATGGCAGCAGCCCGCTTAAATCCTCCAGCTTGGGCTTCTGGAACTCTACGACAAGGCTTCCATTATGAATCCTGATGTTTCGGACAACCAGAACTTCTGGCAGTTCTTCCCCGATTGGAATCACGACATTCCCGAAGTAACGGATGGGCAGCGTGATATCTCTCATCCGGGCCTCTTCGATGACAGCTGTCAGGTCCGGATTCCGCCACTCCAGCCGGTAGGTCAGCTTCAGTGCCGCGGGGATCCGGTCCTTGACACGAATGTTCAGATCGGCGATCAGCCTGTCCCCGGCCAGTTGAAATTTTGCACCCGTTACCACAATTCCGCTGCCGTACCGGGGTGCTTGAGCAAGCGCCTGTTTTCCAAAATTGTTAATATCCGTCTCTGACAGCATTAATTCCGTAGATAACCGTCTGACCATGCTCATAGCCCTGTCCATGAGAGGCACTTCCTCATAAGCCAAATCAAGCTTCTGGCTTGGGGAGACATACCATATGGCGCCGGTGACCGCCAGAGCTATGATAATGACGAAAATAACCAACGAAATCAACAACTTTTTCACGATTTCCTCTCAACTCCAGGTCTGCCGATCGTCCTGCTTATTCCAAAATCCGTTTCTGACACGATTATATCATGTTGAATGAGACGATGCACCGAGAGAGGGTGTTTCTCTATTCTAGACGATATTGCTCCGCTTAAGGTTGCGAAAGAAAAGCCGAACCACCGGCGCCTTAGCGCCTCGATGATCCGGCTTGAGCTGGATTTAAAAATAAATAACATACACAATGACGGCAAGCACGATCCGGTATATTGCAAATGGAACAAGCTTGACGCGGTTGATCAGCTTCAGGAAGAAGCGGATGGAAATGAGGGCGAAGACGAAGGCGCTCACGAAGCCGACAATAAAGAACGGCAGGGAATCCATGGTGAAATACTCCCAATTCTTGACCAGCGAGAGCATGCTCGCCCCCAGCATAATCGGCACTGCCATAATGAAGGTGAAATCGGCTGCCGCCCTGTGGCTCATCCCGAGGAGCACACCGCCGGAGATCGTGGAGCCCGATCTGGAGAATCCCGGCCAAAGTGACAGGCATTGAAAAAGACCGATCATGATGGCTTGTCTGTAGGAAATCTGGTCGACAGTTTGAATACTCGGAACAGCCGGAGCGAACCGGTCGGCTGCAATCATCAGAACCGCACCAAGCACAAGTCCGATCAGCACTGTTCCCGTGGAGAACAGATGATCGTCAATATAACTCTCCGTCAATACTCCAAGCACGCCGGCTGGAAGCAAGCCAACAATGACCTGCGACAGTCTCAGACGCTGTCGCGGGGCGGCAGCTTGACCCTCGCTGCGACGCCGCAGCCCAAGCAGGTCCATGAACCTTTTCCAGAAAATAATAACGACGGCTAATATGGAGCCCAACTGAATAACAATCTTGAACGTATTCGCCACATATTTGGTCAGAAATTGCTCGGACTGCAGCCACATATCATCCACGATAATCATATGTCCTGTCGATGAGACGGGAGCGAATTCCGTTACGCCTTCCACCAGGCCCAGCAGCAGTGCCTTCAACAATTCAATAAAATTCATTCCTGGCATCTCTCCCGTCCCGCTTAAGCTTAAGCTTTTCTCTGTCTGCGGATAAATAAGAATACTAATACGATCATTCCGGCACCGATGGCCGCATACGCAGCATGGGAATACAAGTCCATGAAATGGAGAATATCCGCCCAATTCTCTCCCAGCGCTGCTCCAATCATCACCAGAATAATGTTCCAGATCAACGTCCCCAGGGTAGTGAAAAGAAGGAACAGCCAAAATTTCATCCGCGACATGCCCGCCGGAATGGAAATCAGACTTCGTATTAGCGGAATCATCCTGCAAAATAACACGGTCCAATATCCATATTTTTCGAACCAGGTATTCGCTTTATGGATATCTGCCTTCTTGAGCCTCAGAACATGACCCCAGCGTTCGACGATTTTCTCCAGTCTTTCCACGTGAAGCAGCAACCCGATGCCATACAGGACAACGGCTCCCAGCACAGAGCCCGCCGTAGCAAAAGCGATGACGCCGGGTACTGTCAGACTCGTGTTGGTCGTCATAAACCCGCCAAAGGTAAGAATGACCTCCGAAGGAATGGGAGGAAAGACATTCTCCAGGGCGATCATCAGCATGATTCCCCAATAACCAAACTGCTCCATAAAATCAGTTATCCAGTTCTGCACCTTCTTTAGCCTCCTCACTAGTCAGGTGAAAGCCAGGCTGCGCAGGTGGAAACGTCTTCCGATCGCTGTTGTACCCTGAAATTTTTTTATTGTGGATACCTGTATCGGTTAAATTCGGGGTACAAAGGCGAACGCTTACGCTTCTCCAGACTATTTTCCGCCTGCTCCGCCAGTTATTCACCTGCCTTTAAACAAGCGTCTTCTTCAGGTTCCGCAAATAGCGGTTGCGGATGAAGAAGAAATATACTATCTGTGCCATGAAAAAGCTGATCAGCACGATCCCCATTTGATTTGCGATCGACAGGAAGAAAAACTTCTGCAGAGCAATAAACGCGAATATGCTGTGCACAACCGCAAACATAATCGGAACGAAGAACAGCAGGGCAAGCTGCCTTGTAACCATCCTCGACAGCTCTTTTTCCGTGAGTCCAATCTTGACCATGGTGAGAAATTGGCGGCGGTCATAATCCAGATCCGCATAAAGACGAAAGTACAGGAAGCTGCCGGCGGCAATAAAAAACACAGTGCCGACGAGAAGGGCAACGAACAGCATAATGCTGTACAGGCTGTTTTGCGCGGCCTGCAGCGTTCCGCTTACTGTAATTGCATAAGGCTGGCCCATGTCATAGCGCATCACCCCGAAGTCCGCAAGACCTTCCAGCATCCCGATCGTTTGTTCAATATCCTTGACATAGAAGCCGGTATAGTAATCGGTTTGGACCGGGGCGGTGATTCGGTTGAAAAGCTGATCGCTTACGACCATTCCGCTGAATTCTGTATCGATATCCTCCTCCAGCTCGGCCAAATCCCGATCATCGTCGAGATCCGTCATCAGATAATCCGGTATGGCAACCCGCTTGGTGTAGCCGGTCTCGCGAAGGCTTATACCGCTGTCCTTAAGGGTATATGTCAAGGGCTCCCGAACTTGGATATAGGCTTTATCCCGCAGCGAGCTCATCAGAACCAAGGCTTCATTGCCGCTTAAAGCCTGTTCCGCCGTGGGCACGCCCGCCAGAAGGGTCACTTCTCTGTAATCCGAGAATGAGATCAGATGCAGCTCTCTTTCTTGAGAGGAATCCGCTGCCGAATGGGTCTGAACCGCGACATATTTGACCGGCATGCGGTAGCTTTCATAGGGAATAGCTTTGTCGGCTAATTCATCCCTGATCTGCTGCAGATGCCCTTCCTCAAGCCCGCTTCCATCCTTGGCCACGTAGCCGATGGCGGCCGGATAATCATCGGCGAATTGACTGGTCAGGGTTTGCAGGGAGGTGAATGCGCCGACGCTGCAGAACGAAACAGTCGAGATGATGGTAACCATAAAGAACATCCGGGCATTGTCCTTCACCCGGTAAGCCAGGCTGGAAACCGTTATAATGTTCGTTTTCCGCAGGAAAAAGGAACGCTTCTTCTGCAGCAGCTTGATCGTGTATACACTTAGCTGCGTGTAGAAGAAATAGGTGCCGGTTATCGTCATCACGATAACCGGAATCATCCGCAGGATCACCGTGGACACGCTCGCGGACGCCGATAAATAATAGCTTGCGGTAAGCAGGACGACGGCAAGCAGAGACAGCAGAACAGAGCTCTTCGGCTGCGCTTTGGGCTTCTGGCCGGATTGAAACAATTCAATTAATTTGTTGGTGCGGATCAGGACCGCGGTACATAAGGAAATCAACAGAAACAAGACGATGAAGGACAGCGCCGTGAGCGCAAGAGCCTTACCCGACAGATAGAACGGCAGCGACGACAAGCCTACGAATTTCGAGCCGATCATCAGGAACAGTTTCCCCGTCAGCAGCCCCGCTGCAATCCCCGCGGCAATCGCTCCCAGGCCAATCAGCATATTCTCAAAGAAAATCATCCGGTTGAGCTGTCCTTTGGTCATGCCGTGCATCATCAATATGCCGAACTCACGCTTGCGCATTTTCAGAAAAGAACTGACAGAATACAGAACAAAGAAAAATGAGAACACATACATAATGCCTTCCGCTGCCACAAGCGCCTGTATCGCGGCATTGAAGATCATGCCCTCCTGAATGCCCGGATTAAAGATGAACAGCGCGCAGATGCAAAAGATCATCACCGAGAAGGAGCTGCTCAGAAAATAAGCCGCGTAGGTCCGCTTGTTCCGCATTACATTCCTATAAGCGAACTGACGAAAGGTCATGGCTGTCCCCCCCTAACAGCGACAGCATATCGATGATTTTTTGAAAAAAAGCCTGACGATTGTTCCCGCGGTAAATCTCGTTGTAGAACCTGCCGTCCTTGATGAAGATGACCCGGCGGCAAAAGCTGGCGGCCAGCACATCATGAGTGACCATCAGAATTGTGGCTCCATCCTGCTCGTTAACAGCCGAGAAGGTCTCCATCACATCCCTGGAAGCCTTGGAATCCAGATTGCCCGTCGGTTCGTCCGCCAGAATAAGCGAAGGGGCATGGATGATCGCCCTTGCTATCGCAGTCCGCTGCATCTGTCCGCCTGAGATTTCATAGGTCCGTTTCTTCAATATGGCCTGAATCCCAAGCTTCGCTGCCACTTCTTGGAGCCTGCGGTCCATCTCCGGCACAGCCACGCCATCGAGGGTCAGTGTCAGCAGAATATTTTCTTCCACTGTCAGCGAATCGAGCAGATTGTAATACTGAAAGACAAAACCCAATTCATGGCGGCGAAAAAGGGCGGTCTCCTGCTTGTTCAGCTGCTGCGGATCCTTGCCGTTGATGATGATTTCTCCTGATGTCGGCTCGTCGATGGTCGCCAGAAGATTCAGCAAGGTCGTTTTTCCGCTGCCCGACGGGCCCATGATCCCAACGAATTCGCCTGCCTGAACGTCGAAGTGGATATTATCCAATGCCCTGTACGCCACCTTGCCCTCATACAGCTTCGACAGATTACGAACCTTCAAAATAGACAATGGGCATAACTCCTTGTGCAGTGGAATGTCCTTATTATATAAAGGCAGGAGAAGTCTCTGCTATCGTTCAAGATTACATTAGCTTACAGCTTTGTAAGACTTGAAAAGAATCCGGACGGTCGTTCCCAGCCCGGCAGTGGATTCAAGCTTCACATCATGGCCCAGCTTTTCACAGATTTGCTTCACCAGATAGAGTCCCATTCCCGTCGACTCCTGGAACTGCCTCCCGTTCTCCCCGGTGAAATAGGGATCGAAGACACGCGGCAGATCGCTTTCGGCTATGCCTACCCCTTCATCGCGTATTTCCAGAACTGTTCCTTCCGTGCCGGAAAATCCCCGAAAATAAAGATGACGGTTGTCCTGTGCCGTATAACGGACAGCATTCGTAATGAGCTGATTGATGACAAAGGACAGCCACTTGTCATCCGAGGCGACTGCAAGCTTCCCCTCGATATGAATGACCGGAAAAATACGCCGGCGGATAAACAAGCGTTTCTGGCTGCTGGCCGCCGCACGCACGACGGCTTCCAGATCAAGCTGCTCCACGTAAAAATCATGCTCGAACATGTCCAGACGGGCAGTGTACAGGACCATCTCAAGACCTTTTTTGAGCTTGTCCATCTCGTCGCCGATGGCTGTAAAACGGGGCTCATCCTCGTTTTGGATCATCAAGTGAATGACCGACACCGGCGTTTTCATTTGGTGAACCCATTGGTTGATGAATTGAATATGATCCTCAATCCGCTGCTTATACTGCAGCAGATCCGTTTGGTAGTGCCGGAATTGGCTCTTGAGCAGAGCCTGCAGGCTTTCAGTCAGAGGGGTTTGATGGCGGGCTTTGAACAAATCTTCATTCGAGGCGAGCGGCTGCTCGAGCCGCTCATAGAAACTGCGGTTTGTGATATACCGGAAAGCCAGGTAGCCAATCAGCATGCAGGTGCCCAGCAGGGCGGCATATAAGCTGACGGCCGTATGACGGTAACCGTCCAGCCAATAGATAAAACCGATAACAAGCAGCTGCGAGAAATACAAATAGATAAAGGGCAGCTGCTCGCGGAAGAATAGCTTCATGCCTTACTCACTCCCCCAGTTCGGGTAAAGCCGATACCCCTGGCCGCGAATCGTCTGAAGCGAATCGTGAATATTCAGAGCCGTTAGCTTCTTGCGGACACGGTTCACATATACATTCAACGTATTATCGTCCACAAAAGTTTGCTCATCCCATATTTTGTCCAGCAGCCGGTCCCGGCTCACTACTTTCTCCGCTTTCTTCATCAGCTCATCCATGATCTTCGCTTCCGTATGGCTGAGCTCGATTTTCACATCATGCAGGGAAAGCAGCAGCCGCTCCACATCCAGCGTAAGTCCGGCAACGGAAATGGTCCGCTCGTTAGCAGCAATGGCATAGGAGCCGTAAGCCCGGCGAAGCAGACTACGGATCTTGGCGGTTGCGAGTTCATAATCGAAGGGCTTGGTAATATAGTCGTCCGCGCCGTTCTCCAGGGCCATCACCTGATCCATCTTGCTCTCGCGGGCGGAGATGAACAGAATGGGACATGTCGAGCTGCTGCGGATCTGCCTGCACCAATAGTAACCGTCGAATTTGGGCAAATTCACATCCATCAGCACAAGATGCGGCTCGAACTGTTCGAATTCAGCCAGAACCGCTTCAAAATTCATAACGGCCCTGGTCTCGTAACCGAAATTATGCAAATGCTCCTGCAGCAAGCCCACCAGTCCCTTGTCATCCTCAACAATAAATAACTTGAACATCGGCATTCTCCATTCTCTGGGGCGATCCTTTTGGGTAAAATCCTTATGTCATCTTCCCGTCTTTATTGACATCCAGGCATGCCTGCGCACGCGGAGGCCAACTATTCACGGGTATCCAATCAAGCTCTGCACATTGCCGCCAGCTTGTTTACGGTTTGCCAGTTGCGGGTCGTTGCGGTCACCTTGAGCTTCTTCTCGAGAAAGGCATTGGAGAATTGGGTAGTTCCGTAGTTGGTGCGGCACCAGAGGTAAACTTCCTTTCCCTGGACGCGGAGCTCGTCGGTCCCGTTCTGGAAGGAAAGCAAATTCTGAGTGGACTCTGCAGCCGGTTCATTAGCAAGAAACGCAATATACAGCTTCCCCTCGTCGTCATTGCCGTAGGAGGCAAATGGATTGCGGCCGATGACCTCGTCCAGCTCTTCCATGGTACGCACGATCACCGGCACATCGAATGAGAGCGAGTCCGCAAGCTTGTTCCCGATCTCTTCGGATAGCAGCTTCGTCTGCTTCTTTTGAGCCTGGAAGACCACATTTCCGCTTTGGATATAGGTTTGCACCTTCTGGACAGGCATGGATTCCATAATGCTTTTCAGTACATCCATCTTAATCTGTTTCTTCCCGACATTAATGCCGCGCAGCAAAGCAATATAAGTGGTCACGCGCATTCCCCTTCCCTGCAAGCTTTTCATATGCAAAATCGTAACACGTTCCCGTTCATGGAAACAAGCCTGCATCCGTATGGCCTTTCTTCACCCCTTAAAAACAGCCCCGGCATAACAAGAGCCTCTGGTCGACTGGACCAAAGGCTCTTGAGGGCAAGAATTTGCTTTTCTTATTGGGTTAATCCAGATTCAAATCGGTCACAGCCCCCGTCGAAGCGGAGGAAACAAGGCGTGCGTACTTGGCCAGAACGCCTGTGGTGAATCTGGGTATGGGCCTGGTCCAGGTCAGTGCGCGTCGTTCCAATTCCTCGTTGGAAACCGCAAACGAAATCTCCCGGGTTTCGCTGTCGATTGTAATCATATCCCCATCCCGCAATAAACCGATGGGGCCGCCAACCTGGGCCTCGGGAGAGACATGCCCGACTACGAAACCGTGCGAGCCACCGGAGAACCTGCCGTCTGTCATCAGGGCTACTTCCCCTCCCAGTCCTTTCCCAACGATCATGGCTGTTACAGAGAGCATCTCCGGCATGCCGGGGCCTCCCTTGGGACCGACATAACGGATGACCACGACGTCCCCCTTCAGTATTTCATCATTCATAATGGCCTGCGTCGTCTCTTCTTCGCTGTCAAACACGCGCGCAGGTCCGGAGAAGCGGAGATTCTTCAGTCCCGACATCTTGGCTACGGCACCCTCGGGAGCCAGATTGCCCCGGAGTACGACGAGCGGACCGCTCGGCTTAAGCGGATTATCGAAAGGCCGGATGACGGCTTGTCCGTCAGCCAATGGCCGGGCATCCGCCAAATTCTCAGCCAGGGTTCTTCCCGTGACAGTCAAACAATCGCCATGGAGCAGTCCTTCAGCCAGCAGCAGCTTCATGACGCCGGCGACACCGCCCACGTCATTGAGATCCTGCATGACATATTTGCCGCTTGGCTTCAAATCCGCCAGATGCGGCACCTTCAAGCGGATGCGCTCAAAGTCGTCAAGCTTCAAATCGACCCCGACGGAATGTGCCATTGCAATCAAATGCAGGAAGGCATTCGTCGAGCCGCCAAGCGCCATCACGACCGTGATCGCATTCTCAAAAGCTTTTTTGGTCATGATATCGCGCGGACGGATATTCTTCTCCAGCAGCTTGAGCACCGCTTTGCCCGCTTCCGCGCATTCCAGAGCTTTATCGGGCGAAATCGCGGGCGTGGAAGACGACCCGGGCAGGCTCATACCCATGGCTTCGACAGCGGATGCCATTGTATTGGCGGTATACATGCCCCCGCAAGCGCCAGGACCCGGGCATACCCGGCATTCCACCTGATGCAGCTGCTCATCGTTGATTTGACCGTTCTGATGCTGTCCTACCGCTTCAAAAGCCGTAACGATATCGACGTCTTTGCCGTCAAGCTTGCCGGGCTGAATCGTCCCCCCGTATACATAGACGGCAGGCAAATTCATGCGCCCGATCGCCATGAGGCACGCCGGGGTATTCTTGTCGCAGCCTCCGATGGCAACCAGCGCGTCAAAACGCTCCGCCTGGGTCACAATTTCAATGGAATCGGCAATCACTTCCCGGCTGGGCAGCGAGAACAGCATCCCCTCATGCCCCATCGATATTCCGTCTGATACGGTGATCGTATTAAAGATCAACGGAGCGCCGCCGTGGGCCTGTACGCCCTTCTTGGCTTCCCTGGCCAAATGGTCGATATGCATATTGCAGGGCGTCACTTCACTCCAGGTGCTGGCAACGCCGATCATCGGCTTTTTGAAATCGTCATCATTAAATCCCACAGCACGGAGCATCGCACGGTTTGGAACCCGGTTGACGCCTTCGCTGATCACGATGCTGCGAATCCTCAGATCCTGATTATCCGCCATTTTTCCACCACTCCTTCTCCATTGCCTGTATATCCGTTATTCCTTCATTAATACTGCCGCTAACATTCTGCCCTTCGCCGAAAAAAGTATACCGTTTCCCGATGCTATTCTCCGCTTCCATAAGATAATATAAAGTAATGGCACATTTTTCAAACCGGGAGGATAAGCCAATGGATCGATTTCTTGATGTCAAACAGGCGGCAGCCTTCACGGCCTACTCTCCGCCGCATCTGTTCGCTCTTCTTATTTTCGGCCTGGCCGTTATCCTGCTGTACCTGTTCCGCCGCTGGCTTCAGAAGGGCAGCCGGAGCCGGAACGGCCGGTATTTCCTGGCGGCTGTATTAGTGATCTGCGAAGCATCGCTGAATATCTGGTATACCGCGGAAGCCGTTTATCAGGTGAAAAGCTCTCTGCCGCTTGAGCTGTGCAGCATCACCTTGTATCTGTGCATCCTGATGCTGCTGACCCGGAGCCGCATGCTTTTTCAAATCGCATATTTTACGGGAATCGGCGGAGCCATTCAGGCCTTGCTTACGCCGGCGCTTGATTACGGCTACCCCCATTTTCGCTTCATTGAATTTTTCACCGCCCATATTGCCATTATTCTGGCCGTTCTCTATATGGTATGGGTTGAGCGTTTCCGGCCGACACTGAAATCCATAGGGCTTACCATGATCGTTCTGAATGCTCTGCTTGTTGTTGTCCTGTTCGTTAATGCCGCAACCGGGGGGAATTACATGTTTCTCTCCAGAAAGCCCGATTCCGCGTCGCTCCTCGATTTCCTTGGCCCCTATCCCTGGTACCTGCTTTCGCTGGAGGTCGTGGCTTTGGTGCTGTTCCTACTTCTATATCTGCCTTTCATTGCCATACCTTCTCACGGCAGGAAGAAGCATTCCTCCGAGAAATAGGCAATTCTACAGCAGAAGCCTGCTCGTCGATTCGGCAATCATCAGAATCTGCTCCATTATCTCTTCTTCCGGGGGCTGCAGATCATTTTTGAGCCAATACGTAAATACGCCGATAGCCCCGCCAATTATCCAGTTGATATAAAGCTCGGGGTTTACCTTGGTATTAACCGTGGCTGCTTTCCGGTAGCTGTTGTACATGGCCTGGTAGATGCGCTCATGGAACCTGGTTGCGAAATCCGGGACCCCCTGCGTCAGGAGCATGACTTTATAGAAAGGTGCATTATCCTTGATATGCCTGACTGACAGCTGGACGGCAAGGAACAAATCCGTCGGGGATGGAGCCGAAATGGCGGACATTTGATCGATTATTGCCGCATATTCGTTCAGAGTTCCGTCCATTACCTCTGACAGCAGCTCCTCTTTGGAGGAGAAATGATCATAAAAAGTGACCCGGTTGATACCGGCACGATCGGCAATTTCCTTTGTTTTCAGCTCATGAAAGCCTTTTTCCATCATCAAGCCCAGCAGGGCTTCTATTAGCAGCGCGCGCGTCCGCATAACGCGGATATCCGGATAAACACTCCCGTGCTTCAACATTCAATAACCACCCGTAAACATTAATTGACAGATTTCCGGCTTCTGTCGTAAAAACGACTGAATCGCTTGTTGTGTCATTGACCATTTGAAAGCTGTTGCTATCATTATAGATAACACCCTTAACACAAACAACTTTTGAATTCGAAGGGATGGGATTTAGATGAAACTTCAATCCAAATCAGCCGTCATCACTGGCGCAGGGTCAGGAATGGGACGGGCCATGGCGCTTTTGTTTGCCCAGGAGGGGGCCAGCGTCATTGTCGCTGATGTGAACGGCGATGCGGTTGACAGCGTTGTGCAGGAAATTACGGCTGCAGGCGGCAAAGCTGTCGGGGTCATATCCAATGTGTCCAAGGAAGAGGATGTACAGCGGATGATCGATCAGGCAGTGGACAGCTTCGGTTCTCTCGATATTCTGGTAAACAACGCAGGGATTATGGACAATATGGTTGCTGCCGGAAATTTGACGGACGAGCTGTGGAACCGTGTCCTCGATATTAACCTGACCGGCCCGATGAGAGCGATCCGCAAGGCGCTGCCCATCATGATCAAGCAAGGCAAAGGGGTCATCGTCAATACGGCCTCAATCGGCGGGCTGTTTGGTTCACGAGCGGGACTCGCTTATACAGCCTCCAAGCACGGCGTTGTCGGTCTGACCAAAAACGTCGGCTTCCAATATGCCAAGGCCGGAATCCGCTGCAACGCCATTGCTCCCGGTTCTGTCGCAACCAACATCGGCACCACCATGCAAACCCCGGATCCTTACGGTATGGAAAACGCCATGGCCGGTATGGGCCTGAACCGGGCCGAGCCGGCTGATCCCGCTCAAATTGCCCGTGTCGCCCTGTTCCTCGCCTCCGATGATGCCAGCTACATTAACGGCACCGTGGTGACTGCGGACGCTGGCTGGACCGCTTACTAAGCTTGTAAAGCTTCTAAATAACGAACAAAAACACCTCTTGCAAAAGAGGTGTTTTTGCATTTACAAAAGCCAGCCGTCAAGTCTGGTGCTCGTCAGCCTTCTTCCAGATATTTGACCATTTCGGGTGTGAGCCTGACTTCTGCCGCCTGCAGAGCCTCTTCAATCTGGGTCTGGGTATGGCTGCCGATGACAGGAATAACCGGGAATGGCTGGCTGATCAGATAAGCAAGGGCAATGGCGGATACCGGAACCGACAGCTGCCCGGACAGCTCCAGCGCTCTCGCGAGTCTGCCCAAATTGATCTCGTTATAGTAGGTTTTTTTTGTGGAATCCCGCAGAGACTCTCCGCCGCCTGCCGCCATCTTTGAAAAAAAACCTTTGGCCTGCGACGTGAAGGCGAAAAGAGCCATTTCCGATCGCTTGTGAAAATTCAGCTCCGCCCTGTCCATAACCACCATCGTGCGGTCGCCAATAGCCTCCTCATTGACTTCCGCGAGGCTCCATTGAATTTGACTGGCAAAAAAAGCTTGAATTCCTTTATCCTTCGCATAGGCATTAGCTTCCTCTATACGGTCGGAACGCCAGTTGGAGCAGCCAAAATAACGGATTTTGCCCTCCCGCACAAGCTGGTTCAAGGTTTCCAAAATTTCGCCGGCCGGTCTGTTCCGATCATCCCGGTGCAGCCAGTACAGATCAATCTCATCGACGCCGAGAGCGGCCAGGCTCTCATCCAGATCGGAAACAATATCCCGTGGCGACAGCCTGGATATGTTCATGGTCGACAGATCGGGATGGGCGCCCTTGGTGGAGATCTGAATTTGCTGCCGCTTGCCGGAGGCTTTCAGCCAGGCTCCGACCGTTTTCTCGCTCATCCCGTGACCGTCAGGCAGCCAGTCCGCATAGACACGGGCGCTGTCCACCACGCTGCCTCCGCCATCAACAAACTGGTCAAGCAGGCGGAAGGACTGCTCCCGGGATACAGCCGTTCCATAATCCGCCGTGCCCAGCGCGACAGGAAGCAGGGAGAGCTCGGTACCCTTGATTGTGATTCGGCTCATTCGTGGTTCCTCCTATTCGATTCCATATCTCTCGTTGATGATCTTCCTGTGATGGAGCTCATGACCGGCAATGATATAAGCCAATGCGAGAACATTGATTTCCTTCCCGTTGAGAATCCCCCTTCTGGACGGGGCATCCTCGGACAACCCCTTCAGCAGACATAAAGTGGACCGCCGCACCAGACTGTATTCCTCCATTAATTCAGACAATAGAAGCGAATCAAAATTTGCTGCCTCCACGTAATCGTCCTGTTCGAAGCCGGGGAGCGGCGTCTTGTCTCCTCTGGCAATCCGCAGCAGCCGGTAGCTCATGATTCTTTCGGTGTCCGAGATGTGGCCGATGACTTCTTTCAGACTCCATTTACCCGGCGCATATCTGAAACTCCCCTGATCCTCAGACAAATTCCTGAACTGCTCCAGCGTTTCCTCCAGCTGCTGTTCAAGAATTTTCGTGACGCTGCCATCCGGCACTAAGCCTATGTACGTACCATAATAGGGGTCATAATCTTGCTTTGATAACCGATAAGACATAAGGGCTTTCGCATCCTTCCATATTGGGATCCCAGCAAAAAACAATATTCGATGTATCCACTATAAACCTATCGCAAGGAATTCAAAAGCAATTTCATTAAAAAGGACCGGGGATCATGCAGATCCCCGAGTCCCTTCCCTCCATGAATACCCTTGTTCACAATCTGGATCGGCGGTGCCGCCTGTGATGGTCCGCTCAGGTCACGATAGCCGTAACAATATTAATAACAAGCGTCAAGCTGCCCAGACCGATATTTACCCATCCCAGCACATGTGCGATTTTATGCTCCTTTTGCAGCTTGTCCTTGGCCTGCTTTCTTCCATCGAAGCGAAGAATCAAGTAACCCGAGCCAATAAAAGTCAAAATAATAAAATTGACATACCCCACATTTTGAAGCAATTCATCACCTCATTTGATAAAAATCAGCTTGCCTTCATCCCGACCCTCCGCATCCGCACCTGGCATTGAATATCGACGGACAAGGTCTTGAAGGTCTCCGTC
The DNA here is from genome assembly GCF_056269255.1 of Paenibacillus sp. JT31N17. Taxonomy (NCBI): domain Bacteria; kingdom Bacillati; phylum Bacillota; class Bacilli; order Caryophanales; family Paenibacillaceae; genus Paenibacillus; species Paenibacillus sp. JT31N17. The sequence continues at coordinate 748,349 of NZ_JBWDNP010000003.1, read as the reverse complement.
CATTTCTCATCCGTCCGGATATTGCGATTCCAGTAACCCGGCATCTTCGCCCGAAACTGTTCGCCAAAGCCGAATATATCCGACCCTGCTGCCTGCAATTCTTTAACGAATTCCGTGGTTCCCTTCACAGTCATGGAAGCCGAGGTGACAGCAAGCTCCTCCAGGCTCGCCTGTTTGTCGATTCTGGAGTTCTCGTTCGCATTCTCCTCAATTACCTCTTCCAGGAGCACATGCACCTGCACATGCGGCTTTCCATCCTTCACAGATACCTGCGTTCTGGTTCTTCGCTGCGTGGCTCTGATCATAATCATGTCCTGGCTCCCCTCTCGCCTTGGAATAAAGGCTGTATAACCTCCCCGCTTCCTGCCGGTCAAAGCCATATAAAACCCGATTTCAAGCGGCTTGGTGCTTCCAACCATTTTATCCGCTTTAAAATAGGCAAGTCCGGCAACTTCAATGCTTCCTTCCCTGTTCATATTGAGCAGCGGCAGGATCGGCTCTACCCCTTTGCTCGTACTCTTGCTCCAGAATATCCCGATAAATTCATTAGGGTATTTGCCCATCTCCACAGCATGATCAAACATGGCCAGCAAATACAGCGCAGGAACCCTTTCCAGCTGCGGAGCCGCCCTTACCACCTTCTCGGCTCTGCCTTTGGATATACTGAGCCATGCGAGTCTTCGCACCTCCGCATTTCTTCTCAGATAATCATTCAAATTCTCAAGTCCCACGCGTGCTACCTTCTCGGATACGATAATGACGCGAAGATGGCCAAGGAACAGCTTATCCGCCAGCTGTTGCTGCAGCACACTCATGGCATCATCCAAGGTATGTCCGCTTGCCGACAAGATCCAGACCGGCTTCTGCGAAGCCCCGGACCCCCCGCCTCCTTCGTTGCTTGGCCCCAGCGGAATACGTCCCGGCACAGCGATTTGCGCAGTAAGCTGGTACCCGATGCCCTCCGGCTCCGGAATGGAGTCCTTGACATGCGCCACCTCCGGTTCCTCCTCCTCCCCTTGAGGAGTTGCAACATCAATCGCTATAGCGAGCACAACTGCCCGCTCTTCGATTTCCAGGCGGTCCCAGCAGCCCGTCAGCAAAGGAACGAAGATGCTCACAAGCAGAAGTGAGCTACAGGTTCTTTTGATGGTCTGAACCGACATTTTCTTCGCCCCTTTTCTTGCGGATCATGGCCAGTATCAATAGCAGACACGGATACCCGATCGTAAGGATGAGTCCGGTTTGGCCAACAATATCAATAAAATCATACATTTGCAGCACGCTTTGCGGCAGCATGGCGCTCAGAAAGATAAATGGCAGCAGAAAATAAGAGAACATCTTGTGATCGCGGAGTCGGAACATTTGCGTAATGGATTTTATCGTCAAATAATAGGTCGAGAACAGCGTCGTGAAAACCGCGGTTACCCAGACAGCCAAAAATGCCGCATCCAGTCTTTCCAGGATATTGGCGGGAAGAGCAGTCGTTTTGGCCAGCTCCAGTGTTGGCCACATCAATACTTTTATTTCTTCAGGACCGAATACGGCAACTGCCGCAATTACAATCAGCAGATATAACACGCCAGATATTCCCCATCCCCATAGCATCGAAACATAGGCTCTTTTGGGGGAACGCATGAAGGGAATAATCAATGTGATGACGAAGGAACACTGGAACAGCGCCGCAATCGTCAGCAGGCCGCTGAATATCTGATGGTGCTCGTTTCCCCATATCGGAAGCAGGTTTAAGGCAAAACCATTTTTGAGCGAAAAAATAACGATGGCAATTCCCGGAACGAACATGAAAGGCAAATAGAACAGATGGACGCTGGTAAATGTGGCGATATCCGTTCTTACAATCACCGCTGCCAGCAGCAGCATCATGATCACCGTCACTTCCAGCGGAGTGCGCTTCAATACGGAGGTCACGACCACCTCTCCAAACTCGCGCGAGGCCAGAGCGGTCAGGATGGAGAAGAAAACGACGAGTGCCATATTGATAATGAAGGCAAGCCATCTGCCTATAATATCTTCACTGTATTGAATCAACGACTTTCTGGGAAAACGTACGCCAAGCACGGTTGTCAGTATCAATCCGACTAATCCGATAAGAGCTCCGATAAGCGTAAACAATGGAGCTCCCGAATCCATGGCATTAACGGACAGACGGGGCAGTTCAAGCACACCGACCCCAATGATGGTGCTAGCGATAACCGCTGCCGCCTGAACCATCGTTATCTGACGAGCTTCCATCCTGATTCCCTCCTTCCTCCGATTCGGTATTCTGCATCGGATCAAGCACATTGGATTGCTGTTCATGGTTGGGCTGCGACTTCTCCCCTACCCGGGTCGGATCAGGAGAATGGAGCATCGCGGGCCTCAGCTTCATCGACCAGATCGGAGCACGCGTAACCAAATCCTTGAAGCCTTGCATATCAACCGGAACTGCCGGGCTCATATACGGAACACCAAAGGACTTCAGGGAAAGCATATGATTCCCGATCACGATCAAGCCGATTACGACGCCATACAAACCAAACATACCGGCCATGACGATAAGCGGAAACCGCAGCATGCGCAGCGCGAAGGCTGAGTTATAGGCGGGCGTTGCGAACGATCCGATTGTCGTCAGCGCGATAACGACAACGGTAATCGGGCTTGCGAATCCGGCCGCAACCGCCGCTTGGCCAATAACAAGCACGCCTACGATGGATAATGCACCCCCGACCTGCTGCGGCAGCCTGATGGTAGCTTCCCGCAGCACCTCCATGGAGATCTCGACAATAAGCACCTCAAAAAAAGACGGGAACGGCACTCCCGCTCTCCCCCCGGCTACGGCAACGGCGAACTCCGTAGGAATCAGTTCGGGATTGAAGGAGATGATGGCAACATATAACGATGGAAATATGAGAGAAAAAACCAAGGCTATGACACGCACCACCCTGATGAAGCTGCCCTGCAGAAAACGCGATGTATAATCCTCGGTTACCTGGTAGAACTGGTTGAACACCGCCGGCACTATAAGCGCGAAGGGCGTTCCGTCCACCAGAATGGAAACCCTTCCTTCCAGCAGATTGGCAACGACTTTATCGGGCTTCTCGGTATTCTGCACCTGAGGGAACGGGGACAGATAGTTGTCTTCGATGAACTGCTCCAAATAGCCGGCATCCATAATTCCATCGATATCGATATTGGACAGCCGCTTTTCCACTTCCTGAACCAGCTCCGGATTTACAATCCCGTCCAGATACGTAATCGCGACATCGGTTTTGGTCACCCGTCCAAGCGTAATCACCTTTACCCGCAAATCCGGGGTCATCAGCCGGTACCGGATCAAGCCCAGGTTGTCGTCCAGATGTTCGATGAAGCCTTCTCTGGGACCTTGAATCACCTGCTCGGTCGGCGGCTGCTCGATCGCTCTCTTGCCAATATCCCGGCAGCCCATAATAAGCACTTCATCCAGACCGTCTATGGCAAGGACCGTTGATCCTCTTGAGATGCCATCCACCAGCTCGCTGATCTTGGAGGTCGTCTTGATGGGACTGTAAGTCAGCGTCTGCCGCTTAATCATGTCCGCAAGCTGTTTGGGGGTTTTGCGTTCCTCCTCTGGCGTCTCCACAATCCTCATCAAAGGCCGCAGCACGTCCTCATTGATTTGCGTTTTATCGGCCAAACTGAAGTAATAGAACAAAACCGCCGGATAATGGCCGTGAATATCGAATTCACGGATAATGAAGTCATCGCTGTCTTTAAGCAATTCCTGCAAGAAAAGAACCGTTTCATCAATTGACCGATGAGTTGGCTCATCCCCCAGCTTCTCCATAATCTTGTTGGGCGTCTCTATTTTCCTTCTCGACTGATCAGACCTTTGGATATGATTTGACTTTTGCTTGGATCTATTAATCATGGATCTCCAGACGGACATATCCGTTCCCCCTCACATACCGGAATAGAAAGCTTGCTCATCATCGATATTCTTCTCCCTGATAGGCTTCCATTTATTTCATTCGATTATGCATGCGGGCCTGTAACGGGTACGCAGGAAGCGGCGGCCAAAGTCATCTGCTGGCGGCAGAAGCAGGTTTCTTCGCTTATGCCTGACAGAAATTTATAGGGGTGAAGCCCATAACGCTGTGAGGCAGAAAAAAAAGCCAACCGGAAACCGCCGGTTGGCTTGATCAGACAAAAGACTGCCTCGCGGCAGTCCGTTATATATTCGTATTCATTTGGCATAAGCTTTCTGGTGAAATGAAATGATATAGCGGAATAAAGCTTCTCCATCAACAGGCAGACCGCTGCCAGGCTCAAACCAGTTGAACATGGCCCTGTATGGCTCAGGGACCCATCTGTATTGATGGACATAATCCGTTAAGGTAAATCCGCATTTCTCCCAAAAGCGGATCCGGCTGGCGTTTACGGCCGTCTCATCCGCTTCCGCCTCAATAACGATTCCCTCCAGAGCCTGCTCCTCCTGCGCCCAGCGGGAAATGGCCCGGACGAAGTCCGCCCCCGCACCTTGACCCCGCAGGTCTTCCCGAACGGCAAGATAATCGATAACCAGCACCCTGCCGTCATCGCTTCTGGCAGATATCGCCATAGCGGCCGCTTTCTGGTTAATCGACCCGATGTGCAGAAAACACAAATGCTTGTCGAACATCCGCTTGATCACCGCATCCGATTTCCGGCCTTCCTGCGCAAAAGCTCCGTGATAAATCCGCAGCGCCTCTGGCCATAACGGATGGTGCAAATCAGCTGATGTTATCATAATCAAATGGCTCGTACCGGCACCCCCTGCTGTGTTGGAGCTCCTTGCTCCTATTGAAGGAGAAGAACTATTTTCCCAGTGACATGTCTTTGCGATAATCGGGTCAGCGCTTCCGGCACCTGCTCCAGCGAGATAATCTCACTGACCATCGATTTGATCTTCTTCTCCAGCATCAAGGCCATAAACTCGTCCGCCATGGCTGCCAGATCCTCCTCGGCCTCCCGGCTTCCAGATCCATGGGCCCCGCTTAACATGATTTTGTGCAGCGTGAACGTCTTGGAGGAGGGCTGAAAATCCGCTACGGTTTCCGGAGCCCCCGCGATGCAGGCTAATTGCCCGCCGAACTTCAAAGCGGACAGATCCTCCTGCGCGGTTGCTCGGTTGACGGAATTCAGGATCAGATCCACGCCGCCTCCGTCAGTAAGCTCTCTGATCCGGCTGTACGTATCCTCCTTATTATAATCAATTCCGACATCGGCACCAAGCGCCCTCACATGCTCCATGCTTTTCTGGGAAGCCGTTGTCAGGATCAATGATGCTCCGGCCAGCTTGGCAAGCTGAATGGCATATCCGCCTACGCCTCCTCCGCCGGCATGAATCAGGATCGATTGACCCGCTTGCATATGCATTTTGCGAAATAACACCTGATAAGCGGTCAGGCCAGCGCATGGAAAAGCCGCAGCCTCGACGAAGGAGACGCCTTCAGGAATTCTCGCAGCCGTATGTGCGGTGGTCACGCTGAATTCAGCATATCCGCCCGGTTTGGTAAAATCGCCATGATAAACAACGCGGTCGCCAATCTGCCACTTCGTCACGCCATCCCCAAGCTCCACGACTTCGCCCGCAACATCCACACCCGGGACAAAAGGGTACACCCATGCGGGATGGCCGTTCAAAGCGAGCTTGTAATCAACCGGATTCAATCCGGCCGCGATTACCTTGACCCGGATTTCACCCGGTCCGGCCGCCGGAACCGGCAGCTCCGTCATTTCCAGGGATTCCGGCTTTCCCGGTCTGTTCCATACAAGTGCTTTCATAACGGTTACCTCCTGTGTGTTTTGCGCAGTAAAACCCTGGCTTCGCCAGCAGAAAAGCTTGAGTTTTACGCCGCAAAACCTGCTTCTTTCAGATACAATGCTATTCTGCCCATAATTCATATAACTAAGGAAAAAACAGGACCGGATAAGAGCCCTGTTTCCATTGTATAGGTAATTGCTCAGCATTGTCTATTCGGAAGCGGCAGGACCTTGCATTTACATTCTATAAGGTAAAAAAAAGACCCGCTCGGTAACCGAGCGGGCCTATGTATAGCCGTAAGCTGACAATTAGGGGATATACTGCTGAACGATGCGGACAACCTTCCCGTCCTTAATCGTCAAATGATAAGGAAAAGCGCTCAAATCCACGATATGCTTATCTCCAAAAATGGCATTAAACTTCTCGAGCGGGATTGCCTGATTAAAGACGGGCTGAAGATCTTCAAGCACACCATCCTGATCATAAATCTGCATCTCTACCTGTGCGTCTGGATCGATCTCGACCGCTCTGGTTTGATTATCGGAATTGACAATATAATAGCCATCCGGCGCGCCGTCCATTCCGGAATCCGGTTCATTCTCTAGAAAGGCCTCATCGGCGGCGGCACCCTCAAACCACTGAATATCGTCAACTGTCAGATACAGCTTGCCCTCCTTGTGATCAATATGATTGATAAAAGCGGTCACCGTTTCAGCTGACTGCCCGGCTGGCGCGCTTTCTCCCTTGCCTACGGCATTTGCACTTGGGATGGAAAATGCCAGAACGACTGCTATTACGGCTGTACATAACGATAATTTTTTCATACTTAAGCCACTCCCTATCAAGGACATCTGGTTATAGAATAACTATAACCGGGAATAGGCTCCAAATTGTTTCGAAAAGGTAACAATACCGTATAAATTAATTAAGATTGTAATAAGCCGTGAGCGCTTGAAGAAGTCCCAGCGGATTTTTGCGCAAATCCTTGGCGCTGAAGAACAGGTCGCCGCTGACTTCTTTAATCGAAGTATTGTAAGACAATTGATCGATAATCTCCTTGGCATTCTGCCACCCTGCCTCGGCAGTCCCCAGCTTGTAAGGTGAATGGCCGATATACAGCTTAACGTCTGTGCCGCGTACCTCATTCGCCCACCAATCCACCAGCGTGCCATAGGGAGCCGCCGTGAAAGAGAAGCTCCAGTATATCTGCGGAACGACATAATCGATCCACTCCTGCTTGATCCAGGTGCGTACATCCGCATACATGCTGTCATAAGCGGTTATACCAGCCTTGGTATCCGAGCCTGTCGCATCCAGCGCCTTGTTGCGCCACACCCCGAACGGACTGATGCCGAACTGCACCTGCGGCTTGGCGCTGTGGATGGATTCGCCCAGCTGCCGGACAAATTCATTAATATTATCCCGGCGCCAGTCGGCGAGCGTGGCGAGATTCTTGCTGTTGTATGTCCGGAAAGTAACATCATCGCCAAAGGTGCCGCCGGATGGATAGAAATAATCATCCAGATGGATGCCGTCCACATCGTATTGATGGACCACTTCCATGATCGTATCGATAATATGCTGCCGCGCCTCCGGGATGCCGGGATTAATATAAAACATGCTGCCGGATTTGACGATCCATTCGGGATGCTGCTTGACCACATGATTGCCGGCCAGCTTATCTGTTTTCGTATCAGTCGTTGCGCGGAACGGGTTGAACCAGGCATGGAATTCCATTCCCCGCTTATGTGTCTCCCCGATCATAAACGCCAGCGGATCATAATCCGGCGCTTTCCCGCTTGTTCCGGTCAGAAAGGCAGACCATGGAACAAGCGTGGAGGGGTATAAAGCGTCCCCTGCCGGGCGAACCTGAACAAATACCGCGTTCATGCCCATTCCTTGCAAATCATCCAAAAGCTTGATGAACTCATCCTGCTGCTTCGCCCTGTTTCCGAATGAACCCGTTGATGGCCAATCCAGATTGAAAACGGTCGATACCCAGGCTCCTCTGAGGCCTGCGCCGATGCCCCCCGTATTCCCGCCGCCGTTATTGTCAAGGGGCGGCAATGGAAAGGCGGGATCGACCGGCGGCTTTGGCTCCGCCGGGGCAACAGGATCGACAGGCTCGGATGGAGGCGGCTCAGCCAAACCTCCGCTTAGCATCGTGATCGTATGCACGCTCTGATTCCAGTTTACCTGCAGACCGAGCTGCTCTCCGACAAAACGCAGCGGGACCATAACTCTGCCCTGCTTGACTGTCACAGTCGTTCCCAAGGCAATCTTGCTCCCGTCCACGAGAGCGTAGGTTTGGCCGGCCGTCAGCGCAATCGACGTTTCAGGCCAGCTGATGGTCACGCTCTTGCTGCTCTGCTTCCAATCCACCGCCGCTCCCAATCCTTCGCTGATCACCCTGAGGGGAACCAGGGTTGTGTTCACTTTAGGAACAATATAAGGAGATACATCGCTTATGATTTCCTGCCCGTCCAAAAAGATCTTAATCGTACTGGAATTCTGGGCATGCACACTCAGGGCCGCAGCTTGCGACCATAAGACAACAAACAGCAAAACAGCCAGGCACTTGCGCAAGTTCATTAATAAATCCTCCAAATTTCGTTAGACTCTGCTTCTTCACTTATATATGGACGCATCATAATGGAAATTGTTGCTTCCCGAACAAGAAGAAACGGCTGAAGCCGTCTTTTGGCGGCAGAGTTAGTATCTTCCTCAAAAATATCAGAAAAGGTGAGGCCAAATTTAATAATTTCTGATATATCAAAAAAGAGACCTCCGAAGAGGTCCCTTATATGGGTTCGTATATGATTTTATTTAAGCTCCGGTTAGTAACGCGTGCATATCTTCGTCGCTTCTTTCAAATCTCAGCACTTCTTCCGCATGGATATCCCGCCTGTCAGGCTTCATAAACTTCTTCCCCTGCAGGTAGTACCCGTTCTCCCTTGCCATGGAGTAAAAAGCGCAGAGCTGATTGGCAATCCGAACGGCCTGTTCTTCCGTATGCGCGGAATACAGCGTGTTGCCGGAACCGAAAGGACTGTTATTGCTTTGAATGTTGACATCATATTGCCCAATGCTGTCATCTTCCTGCTTCACCGTAATGGTTGTGTTATAGCAGTTCACAAGATATCGGACCGTCATGTCATTCACCGCCTTGATTCAGTTTGTTTTCGGCTTGCCGTATTCCTTATTACACACATTGCTTCATAATTAACCATAATCGTATAATAAATATAGCAAAGGGGTAATTTCACTTTGACAAAAGTGGTATAATCCAATTAGTATTACTAAGCACACGCTTATGCAAATAAAAATCAAATATGTGAACAGGAGATAAACATGGCGCTTAAAATTCATATCAAAAACCTTGTAGTGGTGGACAGCAATGAAGCTGAAGGGCTTTACCATTTTGTTGCCACACTGACGGACAACACCAAATGCCGGCTTATTTACAGCAAAAAACCGGATTGGGAGTTAATCGGCGTTAACCGCCTGCTTACCGTTCCATGCCCGATTTGCCGTAAAGACTACTATTGCAACTGTATGTCCAAGCACGCTTCCGAGTTTGAGAATGAAATCAAAGAAAAAGGGCTGATCAAGATCTAACCCTTCATTCCCTGTCGACCCGCTAAACGCTTCGATCCGTTTGATTTGATGAATTCCTGCATTAGGCTTTACGATCAAATCATACGGGTCCAAACGTATGCGGACCCGCATTGCAGCCGCTCTTCCGCTAAGCTTTATTCAGTCCTTTGTCCGCATGCAGCAAATTCTCTCTCAGTTTCTTATCCGCCCTGTAATAGCTTTGACGCACAAGCTCATCCGCGCATGGCCGCTCCAGCTTATTTTCCTCTTTATTCTGATCCGGATTCGTACGGTTTATGATTTCATACAAAATTCCCATTCGGTCGCCTCCTGTCTCGCTGCCTTATTGCCTGCCTGGCCAGGAACAATGACTGCATTCGCCGGCACATGCTTTTTCTATGTATATGCGGCTGTATTCATTTTAATTGATAATGATTATCATTGTCAATTAAAAAACGGATTCGCCGTCCTTTAACGGCAAAGCAAATTTCTCCCGGAATTTAATTGCAAAAAAAAAGAACCGTACAGACTATGCTGCCGGTTCCAGGGTTAACGCTGTTATTCTTTTTCTCCCTGATTTTTTTCCTCGTGATCTTCCCATCTCTTCGAATACGCCTTATTGGTTACCCAAATGGTCAGCCAGACTACAATGACCCCAATAACAATTGCTCCAATCCAGACGCCTGCCGGTACCCCCATGCTGATCCTCCTTTATTGTTGGTATAATGGTAGCTATTTTCGATTGGGGAGAGAACGGACATATTGGTCCGAAAGCTCCATCAACTTGAGCACGTAATCGTAGTCTTTGCGGTAAGCGGAGAAATCAGTCACGGGCTTCAGCGTTGACAATGATGTAGCTTTGCCGTCCTCGAACCCTTTGCCGGGAACAAACAGGATGTCATTGTTAAAAAATGAGCCCGTCGGCAAATAGTAGCGCATGCCGAACACATTGTGATCAATATTCAGCAGATCGTGGCCAAACGCTGTAAATTTCTCTTCGCTGAGGGAGACTCCAAGCAGATTGGCGATCGTCGGCATGATATCAAGCTGTCCGCCAACTGTGTTTACAACCTTGCCGTCCGTCTCTCCGGGCATGTGGATAATGAGCGGGATGTTAAACCGGGAAACCTGCGGATCATACGTAATGCCAAGCTCAGAGCTGATAAGGGCGGGATCAATTTGATCGGGCTGCAGGCCGAAGTGATCTCCGTACAGAACCAGCACCGTGTTGTCCCACATGCCGTTTTGCTTCAAGCGGTCAATGAGCGTGCCGACCGCATAATCCGTATAGTTGACGGCGGCCAGATAGCTCCCAAGCTGCGTGCCTTTCAGCGCGTCCGGTATTTTCATTTTCAAACGATCCTCCGGCACCTCGAACGGGAAGTGGCTGGATACGGTGACGAATTGGGCGTAAAACGGCTTGCCCTGCTTGCTGAGCTCCGACAGCTTCTCTACCCCGATCCGGTACAGCTCCTCATCGGAAGCGCCAAAGCTGTTGAAATGATCATTGGTATAAAACGGCTTGTCATAATAATGATTGAAATTAAGCGCCGGATAGAGCTTGCTCCTGTCCCAGAAGCCCACATCATTGACATGGAACGTATCCGCTTCGTAATTGCGTTCCTGCAGCAGTCTTGGCATACTCGGCAGCATGCGGTTCCCGTAGCCTGTCGACATCGCAATTTTCCCCGTTGGATAAATGGACGTGTTCGACATAAACTCGGCATCGGACGTATTGCCCTGTCCGATTTGCTGGAAGATATGGGGGAAGTACATGCCCTGATCAGCCAATCCGTTCAGGACAGGCGTCAGCTCCTTCCCGTCAAGCGACAGATGGATCGGAAAATTCTGAAACGCCTCCATCTGGATGACAATGACGTTCTTCCCCTTGGCCTGCCCAAAAAAAGCAGGCGCTTCCCCCGGTTGATCCTTATACGCATAGGATGCCTGAAGGTCACTAATTTCCTGGGCGATCTCATCCGTATTGCCTTCCGCTGCTATGCTGTTATCCTTCACGGCCTTGATGGCCGACGCTACCTGATAATTTAGAAATCCATCGGTCTCGGCCGCCACCAGCTCATTCTCAATGGGCATGCCCAGCTGGATGTATCTGGCGGATATCGCGATGCAGACGACGAAAGTGATGAGTACGCCTATTTTCCAGATGGAACGGTTGGCGGGCAGGTGCACTCCGGTGATTCTGAGCACAAGCCAGCCTATAACGGCAATAACGATATCGATAAAATAGAGATAATTGCTTAACTCAATCGTGGACTGAACGCTTGATTTGATTTGCAGCACCTGATCCAGATTATAAAGCGCCGTATAGGTCGGCACCGAGCCAAAATGCGAGAAATATAAGGTGGCTGCAAACAAGGTGAGCGAATAGATGAAATTAAACAGCCAGAATACGATGGACTTCACCCTAAGCGGCAGAGCGAGCTCGAACAGGCTCAAAATAACCAGTAATGCGGCGGCGTCTGTCGTCAGCCGGCTCCAGGCAATATCATGAAAGAAAAAGCTGCGCAGCAGAATCATTTTCAGAAGCAGCAGCAGGAATATGATATAAAAGAGAGGAATACGGCGCCGCTTCTCATCCTGGAAGGACAGCGTATATCGTTGTTTTCTGAATAAAGCTTTTTCCACGAAAATCCAGATCCTTTCCTGTTCATTATTCATGTCCTCCAGTATAACATTTACGGACAGGCTCTTCTATAAGATCCGGCCCAATCATGCGCCATATGCCCCCAATCTGCAAGATTGACAAAAAATAGACACTTGGATTGATCTATTTACCAAAAGGGATAAATCTTTTATACTTAATCGTAATCCTTACTAGTTACGAAAGGTCGGTCCAATATGCCCAATTCGATTTACCGCTGGAGCCTGAACATTGTCACGGTCGGGATATTGGCCGCTCTGCTGCTGGTCTTCACAGGACATCGTATGCTATTGGCGGATCTGTTGCCTGATATTTCGGCAGCCCAGTGGCAGAGCCTGAAGACGGTTTTCGTCAGTATTTTTCTGGAGGCGCTGCCCTTCATTCTGCTTGGCGTGCTCGTTTCTTCCTTCATGAACCTGTATATTTCCGAGGAGCGAATGCGCAAATTTATCCCCAAGAATCCGCTGCTGGGCGTTGTATATGCCTGCCTGCTGGGGATTCTGCTTCCCGTATGCGAATGCGGCATGATTCCCATTGTGCGCCGGCTGATCAGCAAAGGCATGCCTGTCTATATCGGAATTACTTATATATTGGCTGCCCCGATCATCAATCCCGTCACTTTCGCAGCGACCTATATGGCCTTCCGGCTGAATACGGACATGGTATATTTCCGGATGGGACTCGCTTTCGCCGTTTCTGCCATAGTCGGTCTGGTGCTGTATCACCGGGTGAGAACCAGCCCGCTTAAGTTGGCCGCCGCTTCCCTGGAAGCGGGCGAATCTGCTGACGCCCTTTCCGGCCGTTCGCATGACCGTAATTCGCAAGTTCCAATTCATAGTGATTCCGCGCTCCGGCATGGCGCTCATGAACATGTCAGCGGCAGTCATCATCAGGCGCATATGCATGATCATCATATTCACGGGCATGGACATGCGCATGATCACGACCATGATCACAGCCATGCATCGGGAGGCAAATTCCTCTCCGTATTCACGCATGCCGCGGATGAATTTTTTGAAATGGGCAAATTTCTGATGCTCGGCGCTTTCCTGACAGCCCTGATCCAAACCTTTGTCAGCCGGGATTATCTCGTTTCGCTCAGCGGAGGCGATCTCGGCGCGCATGCTCTGATGATGGCTTTTGCCTTCCTGATCTCGTTATGCTCAACCTCCGATGCTTTTATCGCCGCTTCCTTCAACGGGGTATTTCCCAAAGGAGCCCTTTTTGCTTTTCTGGTCTTTGGACCGATGGTTGATTTCAAAAATACGCTCATGATGCTGGCGGTTTTCCGCTCGCGTTTTGTGTTTGGGCTCATTGCCCTGATTACAGCTGTCGTATTGATCCTGTCTATCGTTGCCGGACAGCTTTGGCCAAATCCATAATCAAGGAGGCGCAAGCCATGGAAGAACAATCCGTTGGACGCCAGGTCATCCATCCGATCATCCGTGCGGTTATACTGGGAGGTATCGCGTTCTATATTGCCCGGCTGCAGCTGACGGGGCATCTGACCTTGTATATCGCCCCGCGTATGACGATTTACGTCAGGCTCGCTGCAATTGCCCTCTACGGCGTAGCCGTTGTACAGATCTACCAGGCTTTCAAGCTGTGGAACGGCAAAGAAGACGACTGCGGCTGCGAGCATCCGCCTTCGCCTTCTCTCATCCGCAATATACTCGTATACGGCCTGTTTGTCGTCCCGCTTGCCGTCTTCATTTTCACCCCGGACACAACCATCGGCAGCGCGATGGCCGCCCAGAAGGGCATGACCTTGAGCACATCGGGCAGCATCAGGACGAAAGAAAAAAACGCCGCTGCCGACCCATCGCCGCTATCGGCTGACGCAAGCGTTCAAGCCGCCTCTGCTCCGCAATCAACGCCCGGCAGCCCGGAAGATGCCTCGTCAGCTGACGGTCCCCAATCGGAGCTTGCGAAGCTGTTCCCGGCAGATGAGTTCACCGAGGCATATTCCAAATACGGCATGGAGCTCTACCAGAAGCCGCTCATTACCGTTACCGAGAAGAATTATATGGAAATCCTTACTACTATCGATTTGTATCTGGATAACTTTATAGGAAAGAAATTGACCATGGAGGGCTTCGTTTACCGCGACGAAACGCTTGCTGCCAATCAATTCATTCTGGGCCGCTTCGCCGTCCAGTGCTGTACGGCGGATGCTCTCCCCTACGGCGTGCTGGTCAATGCGGCAGATGCCGGCGCGTATAAGAACGATACCTGGCTAAGAATGACCGGGACGATTAACAAAACCCAGTATAACGGCACAGATGTCATCCTCTTTACAGCCGGCAAATCCGAGAAAATCAAGCCGTCCGATGATCCCTATGTATATCCGGACTTTGATTTTGGCCTATAGTCATGGTTGCCCGTGTTTATCGCGCAGGTAAAAGCCGGACTGCATCAGCAGCCCGGCTTTTACCTGCGCGATTATAGCGATTATCTCGTTTCCCGGTGAATCGTGAATTTTTTCAGCCGCGGACTGTATTTACGCAGCTCCAGCCGCTCGGGATGGTTGCGTTTGTTCTTGGTTGTCGTATAGTTGCGGTCTCCGGTTTCCGTGCAGGCAAGTGTAACAACGACTCTCATGGTTATCAACCTTTCTTGGTTTTAATGATTTTGTTTTAGTGAAGCACTGCTTGCTCTTCCTGAACCGGATTCGGCAGATCATCCTGGAAGCTTCTCCAGTCCTGCTCAAGCTCCTCGTCCGACAGCAAGCAGTCGTCCAGGGTAGAGATGATCTGCGGTCCGTCCATCTCGATGCCGATGAATACAACCTTGTTAATCCGGTCCCCATGCACTTCATCCCAGTCGGTGAGCAGCTCCTGATCCTCAAGCAGAACCGCCTGCCTCTCATCCTCGGGCAGTGCGGCAACCCAGTAGCCAGCTGGTCCAAACTGGATGGATGGGCCTGCCTGGCTGATATTCTGGGCCATATCATTACGCGAGGACAACCACATCATCCCCTTCGCGCGGACTATGTCAACCGGCCAGTTCTCCATCCACTGCAGCAAGCGTCCGGGATGGAACGGTCTATGACGCTCGTAGACAAATGACGAGATGCCGTATTCTTCGGTTTCCGGCACATGAACAGGCTTGGCCATTTCCTTCATCCAGCCTGCCGACGTGCTCGCCGCGTCGAAGTCGAATAATCCGGTGTTCAGAATTTCCGCCGGGTCAATCATCCCTTGACTGCTGCGGATCAGCCTGGCGCTCGGCTGCAGCCTGCGCAGCACGCCTTCCAGCTCCGTCAAATCCTCTTCATCCACCAGATCGCATTTGTTCAGAATAAGCACATCGCAGAATTCAATCTGATCGATGAGCAGATCGACGACATCGCGGTGATCGTCGTCGCCAACCGCCTGACTGCGCTCCAGCAGCGTATCGCCCGAGGAGAAGTCATGCCAGAACCGGTAGGCATCCACAACGGTCACCATGCAGTCCAGCCGGCAAAACGCAGTCAAATCGATTCCATGCTCCTCATCGATGTAAGTGAAGGTCTGGGCGACCGGAAGCGGCTCGCCGACGCCCGTCGATTCGATGAGAATATAATCGAACCGGTTATCCCTGGCCAGCTTTTCCACTTCCTTGAGCAGATCCTCGCGGAGCGTACAGCAGATACAGCCGTTGGACATCTCCACCAGCTTCTCATCGGTCCGGGAGAGGCCTCCGCCGTCCTTGATCAGGTCCGCGTCAATGTTTACCTCGCTGAGATCGTTCACGATTACCGCAACCTTCAAGCCGCTCCGGTTGTTCAGAACATGATTCAATACCGTGGTTTTGCCTGCTCCCAAATAACCGCTCAATACGGTTACGGGAATTTTGGTCGTATTCATTAATCACAACGTCCCTTCAATTACGTAATTATTACGATAATGACCGAAATAAAAAGCACTATTCATTCAACGCTTTCTCCAGGCCTTCAAGATTGGATTTCATAACGGCGATATAATCCAGATTTTTGCTGATTTCTTCATCAGTCAGCCCTTCCAGAGGATTAAGCACATCTGTTTTGGCCCCTATTTCATCCGCGATGGTTTGAGCGACTTTCGGGTCAACCAAGGTTTCGAAGAAAATGGTTTTCACTTCGTTTTGTTTGGCGAACTCCACAATTTCAGCCATTTTTTCCGGAGACGGCTCTTCCTCCGGCGACAATCCGGCAATCGGAATCTGGGTGATTCCATATTCCTTGGCCATGTATCCAAAAGCCGCATGCTGGGTCACAAATCCTTTTCGTTTCGTATTGGCAAGGCCTGTCTTATAGGCATCATCCAGCTCCTGGAGCTTGGCAATATAAGCTTCGCCATTCTTCGTGTAATCCGCTTCATTGGCAGGATCAGCCTGAATGAGCGCAGCCTGGATGGCAGCCACTTCCTTCTGGGCAAGCGCCGGGTCAAGCCATACATGGGGATCAAGAACGGGACCGGCATCCGCTGGCGCCTCTTCCCCTTCTTCTTCCTCCTCCGCCGTTCCTTCCATCAGAGCAAGGCCCTTGCTGGCTTCAACGACAATCCGGTTGTCATTGGTTGTGCTGCTTATCGCGTCGTCCGCCCAGCCTTCAACGATTCCGTTGTAAACAAATACATCGGCTTCCTGCACCTGAACCATATCCTTGGCGCTTGGCTCCCAATCATGGGGCTCCGTACCGGAAGGGATCAGTCCAACGACATCGGCGTGATCGCCGGCCACCTGTTTGCTGAATTCCACCATCGGATAAAAGCTGGCGACGATTTTCAGCTTCTTGCCGCTATCCACACTTGAGCTGCCGTTTGCCCCATTCGAAGCAGTTGTGCTGTTTGCAGCCGCTGCATTGTTTTTGCCTGTGCTTGCCGTATTGCCCGTATTATTCGTATTTCCCCCGCAGCCCGCGATCAATACCGCTGAAGCAGCCACCACTGCCAAAGATTTGCTCAACCCGAATTTCATTTCTCTTCCTCCTTGTGATCTTTACCGGCCAGAAGGCGCCCGATTCGGCATCCACATACCCTATCGGGCCTTCAGGCCGGCTTGTTCTCTTTATACGGCTTAATGAAGCGATGAATCTTTAGAAAATCGGGGCAGCTGCCCTATTACGGCCGCCTCCGGTTCCTTCCTGGTTTTGCTCCTGCTTCTAACCAGCCATGCCGCGAATTTCTTGACGCCGATGCCGGTGATCAGAATGAACAGCAGCAGCAATGCAATCGTTCCGCCGGGCGGCGTGCTGAATTGATAAGAGGCGGTCAAGCCGGAGAAGACGCCAATCAATCCGATGATCATCGCGTAAATCAGCGCCGCCGTGAAGCTTGGGGCAATCCGGATCGCGAGCGCCGCCGGAAGAATGATGAGCGAGGAAACAAGCAGAACGCCGACAATCGGCATGGCCGCCGCCACAATCATGCCCGTCAGCACGCTGAAGCCAAGCGATATCCATTTTACGGGCAGACCGCTTGTTCTGGCTGTCTCTTCGTCAAACGTAATTTGATAGAGGGGTCTCCTGCAGAGAAAGAAAAATAATCCCCCGGCGATTGCCACCGCAGCCATTAATTTCAATTCCGTACTGTTTACAGCAACGACCGACCCGAACAGATAGGAGGAGAAGCTTTTGTTCACGCTATGGTTAAGACTCATCAGCACAACCGCGCTGGATAAGCCGCCGACCATAATAATGGCAATGGAAATCTCGCTGTAGGTTTTATAAGAGCGTCTGACATATTCCACTGCTATTGCGCCAATGATGGCAACCGCAAATCCGGTCAATGTCGGATTGATATGAAGATAAGCGCCGCCCGCAACGCCTGCAAGCGAAACGTGAGAGAGCATGTCTGCCATGAGCGCCTGGCGGCGCAGCATCAAATAAACGCCAAGCACCGAGGCCACCAGCGCAATCAGCCCACCGGCATAAAATGCCCGCTGCATGAAGTCGTAGTGCAGCATTTCCATCCGCCATCCTCCTTCCGAACGAGCTCGATCACCCGGTCCAGATAAGGACTGACCTCCGATAATCCATGGGTCACCATAATAACAGTCCTTCCGTACTCTTTCACCTGATGTCGCATGAGCTCATAGAGGCCGAATCGGCTCGCCTGATCCATACCGGTCGTAGGCTCATCGAGCACAAGCAGGTCCGGCTCCTGCGCCAGCGCCCGGGCAATACAGATACGCTGCTTCTGCCCGCCTGACAGCTCTCCGATCCTGCGGTGCCGCAAATCCCACATGCCGACCTGGCGGAGAGCCTGCTCGGTGCTGTCATGATCCTTGGCTTTCAAACGGCGCAGCCATGAACCGTGAACATACCGACCGGACCGCACAAATTCTGCGATCGTACTTGGAAATCCGCTGTTGAAAGCAGCAATTTGCTGCGGAACATAACCGATGACAAGCTTGTGTCCTGTGGCATTCATGGGGGATAAACGGACGTTCCCCTTCCACGGATCCAGCAGGCCCAGCACCAGCTTGAGCAGTGTCGTCTTGGAGGCGCCATTGGGTCCGGTTACGGCAACAAACTCATCCGAGTGGATCTCCAGACTTACATCTTCCAGACAGGGCACATCCCGGTATCCGAACTCAACGCCTTGCATTTCGGCAAGCAGCATGCTTGAACCCCCCTTCCTTTCTCTGATAGCACAAATTCATTCTATTTATATGTAAGTTTTACGATTTTAAGACAAGCAAGAAGAAACGGGTTTCTCCGTCCCTTGGCGGCGCAGTTCATTTCCTCCAACAGGAATATAAGCAAAGTATCGAGGTGATACTTTCTTATATTTTAAGAAGAAACGGCTCCTGCCGTCCTCCGTTTTTCTTAATCGTAATATTTACTTAATGAAGTTTACCAGCTAACACAGCATTAGTCAATGCCGCAGTCCGGCCGCCTTTTATTTCCTTTTCCGTGGCGGCGCAAGCCGTTCTGCCTCTCCAGCATGAACCTCAAAAAAATAAAAAGGGCCGATTCCCGCGTGGAAATCAACCCCTTAACCGCTTGCCGTCCTTTATTTAAACCGATTCCTTGCTGCAGCAAGGGGATCAGGCCGATGCTTCCACCTGGCAGGTTTCACATATCCCGTAAACCTCGAAGCGATGATTAATGATTTTGAAATTACCCGGCAGCTGCAGGGAATTTTCCATGGGACAATAATCAAAAGTCAACGTTTTCTCGCAGTTGACGCAAATGAGATGGTGATGGTGATGCGTGGTGCAGCTGCCCCTGAATTTGAGCCCGCCGTCCATAAAATAAAACTGCTCCAACGCTCCCATCTCGCTAAGCAGCCGCAAATTGCGGTATACCGTATCAAAGCTGAGGCTCGGATATTGGACAGTCATCAGATCATAAACGTCTTTTGGGGACAAATAGCCTTCACGCTTCGTAAAAATCTCCGCCATCATGCGGCGCTGCTCCGTTATTCTCCAGCCGTTCTTCACCATAACATCGATAATCTGCTGCATCCTATTTTGTTCAGCCATAGTAGCAATCCTTTCAAAATGAGTCTTCATTTCATCATGCCGCACTTTATGAAGATATGTCAAGACTATGAACGTTTACACGCGCCATCATGAGCCAGATGCAGGAAGGATTGTATATTCAAACCCAATTTGCAAAAGCTAACCCCGTGCCGAGAGCGATCGGCAATATGAATGAGGAGGCAACTGACAGTGTCCAATAACGTGAACAAGGATCGGAACCGCCACGGCGGAAGCGATAATAACGGGCAAAGCCAATCCGAAGTGCATGGCGGCGAGTTCCGCAATGGACGAAAAAGCATGTTCAAGAATAACAATCCCCAGGGGGATGAAATACCAAACGAATACATCAGCAAACTTGAGGACGATATTGAGGAAGAACAAAAGTAATCTTGCATCGCAAGTCGGGCAGCCGGGAAGCTCTTCAACATGGGGGCTTCCCTTGTCTGCTGCGGCATTATAAATAAGCGGAATAAACATAAAAAAAGAGCACCCTGTTTGGGGCGCACTACATCAATAAGATAACTTACCGGAAAGAAAAAGTCTACTCTTTTTTCGTTTTTTCCGTTATATTTTTTATGCTGCTTTCGCAGGCCTGCAAACAGCACCAATATTTCCGGGACTTCCTGACGGCAAGATAGAGGAAATCCTGAGAGACGGAGTGTGCGATATTGAAACAACATGCCCATATCAAATGGATTACAGCCGGGCTGCTGCTTGGCTTGGTACTGGCTTCCCTGGATCAGACCATCGTGTCCACTGCCATGCCGACAATTGTTAAAGATTTATCGGGACTTCATCTATACAGCTGGGTATTCGCAATCTACATGCTGGCCTCCACTACGACTATTCCCATCTATGGAAAGCTGGCCGACCTGTTTGGACGCAAAAAAGTGTATATGGCCGGCTTACTGGTATTTCTGGCAGGCTCTGGTCTGTGCGCCATGTCCGGAACGATGACGGAGCTCATTATATTCAGAGCCGTTCAAGGCCTGGGTGCCGGCGCTTTAATGCCCGTTGCCTTCACCATTGTCGGCGATCTGTATCCGCCTGAGCGGCGGGGAAAATTTCAGGGATTGTTTGGCGGCGTTTTTGCGCTGACCAGTACCTTAGGCCCCACGCTCGGCGGAATCATCGTCAATTATTGGCATTGGGGATGGATTTTCCTGATTAATCTGCCTATCGGGATCGCTGCGGTACTCATTATTCTGATCGCCATGAAGGAGAGCAAGGGCGCGGAGAAACGCTCCATCGACTGGTATGGGGCGGTCACGCTGAGCGGTGCGGTCGTTTCCGTTCTGCTCGCTCTGGTGCTGGCAGGCGGAGGACAGGAGGACGGGACTCATTTGGGATGGGGCTCCTGGCAAATCGTGTGCCTATTCGCAGCCAGCGCCTTGCTGTTGGGATTGTTTCTATGGATTGAAACGCGGACCCATGAACCGATTATCCCTCTACAGTTGTTCAAGCTGCGGGAAATCGCGTTCGGCAACATCGCCGGCTTCTTCATGAGTGCGGCCATGTTCGGAGCTATTGCCTACATTCCCTTGTATATTCAAGGCGTTATTGGCGTGAGTCCTTCTGTAGCCGGATATGTTCTAACCCCTCTGATGCTGTCTGTCGTTATCACATCAACCTATGGCGGACGGCTCATGGGCAAGGTATCCTTCCGGACCCTGCTTCTGCCAAGCCTGGCCATGATGGCCGGGGGTCTCCTGCTGCTGAGCACAATGACCGCAGAGACAACCCTGGCGCAAATTATTCTCTATATGATTGTGACCGGCCTTGGCATAGGCGCCGTTTTCCCTGTCCTTGGAACGGCCGCCATGAGCGCCGTGGATTTCAAAAACCGGGGAGCCGCCACCTCATCCTCGCAGTTTTTCCGTTCGATCGGGGGGACAATCGGAGTCAGCGTGTTTGGCAGTCTGCTGGCACAGCGGATGACTCTCGATCCGCAGCTGCTGCTGGATGGGGATTCCCGAAGCAAGCTTTCCGGCAACGAACTGCTGGAGCTTCAGCAGTTATTCAGCAGCGCACTGGATCATCTGTTTGCAATCGGCAGCGTGCTCGTCCTGATTGCGCTCGCGGCGAGCTTCTTCATGGGCAATGCGCGGCTTGTGCAGCGGCCCATCCGCACCAGCCCGCCTGCCGAGCAGCCGGCTTCCCTTACTGAATAACCTCATGCTCGCAATAAAGCATATCCCGCAGCAGATAAGGATCAATCAATCAGCTCATTTAGATAGCTTTTCCTGTTTTCCAGAAATCTTCGGGTGATCTGATAATGATCGGTATCCTCATAACGGATCATTGCCGGCGGCCTTGCGTCAAAGCTGTATATATCGGCGTTCGGATAGCCCAGAAGAATCGGGGAGTGGGTGGCAATAATAAGCTGCGCATAACGCTGCAGCTCATGAATCATGCTGAGGAACACCAGCTGTCTTGCCGGAGACAGCGCAGCCTCGGGCTCGTCGAGCAGATAAATTCCCCGCTGGCCGAATCGGTTCTTGAACAGGGAGAGGAAGGATTCGCCATGCGACTGCTCATGCAGCGATTTGCCGCCGTAAGCATCATAAACGGATGCGTGCTCCCTGGCAATGTCGTCGATATGGTTGGCAAAATTATAAAAGGATTCCGCCCGCAGAAAAAAACCATTGGTCAATTTGGGCATCCACGATAGCCGGATATAATCTCCGAGCTGTGCTCCCGCGGAGGCAAGCTCATATTGATTATTGCGCCCGCCTCCTGCTGTGTTGAAATGGCATTGATAAGCGATCGCCTCCAGCAGCGTTGATTTGCCCGATCCATTCTCTCCGACCAGAAAGGTTACATTCCTGCCAAAACGCAGCCGATCCAGAGACTTAATGGAAGGAATATTGAACGGATACCTGTTTCCCGCAGGTATCTTTTCTTTAAGCGTACTCACTTCAAGCAGCATCGTCAGCTTCCCTTCGTTAGACAGGATTGAGCAGCTCGTCACATTTCGACCCGATATCCGTCTCAGAATAACCTACATCCAGCCAGGACACGAGTAAATAATTGTAAAAAATATAAATTTTGCGCAGTTCATAAATAAATTTTTTATGAAAAGGTTCTGTTATTATTTACATTAATCATTGTAAATGATACGATTTGTATCGTAATAAACAAAACTAAATAGTAGGAGCTGGTGATATTGAAGAGAATGATTAAATTATTCTTAAAAAAACCGATTCTGCCAGCAGGGTTTCTAGTCATCATTCTTGTTTTCACATTATTTTTAGGCAGTCAAAATTTGCAGAACAAAATCAGGATGACCTCGACAGTAAATGCCGCTTCCCTACAGATTCAGCCAAATTCCTCGAGTGTGTACGACAAAATGAAGACAGGCTCATTCATCAACTATCTGGTGATCGGAGATGCTATCGGTCAAAGCGACGGGGCAGGCCGCAAGCGGGACAAGTGGTTTTACCGGTTCGAGGATCAGATGAAAACAACCCGCCAAGTGACGGCGCTGCGAACGCTGGTCACCAATCCCGCAGGTACTGTTTTCGGAGGATGGTATGACTACTGGAAGCTCTTGAGCGTCAATGCCAAATATGACCTGGCCATCATCAGCTTCGGCCAGAATGATCAGGCTGCACTGGACCCGCAAACGTACGGTGCGATCTACGAGAGCTTGATCCGCAATATCAAGAACCGTAACCCAAAAACTGAAATTCTGCTGTTTATCGAGAACACCGTGAAGAATAACGCTTACCCCGATATACTCAAAAAACTGAGCGCCTATTACGGGCTCACCGCAATCGATACCAGAAACGAATTCCTCTCCAACCAAAAAGAAGAACTGACGGATAACGGCACTCTTCCCAATAGCCGCGGATATGAGCTGTACACCAACCAAATCATGCAAGCCCTGGAAGCCAATCTGAACGCTGGCAAAACCATAACAGCGCTTCCTGAAACGCCTCTTTTCCCGGATTCGGAGCTGTTCCATACAGGAAATGAAACGATGATTTCCCCTTCTGACATGAGCTCGCAAGGATTTGTTGAAAACAACAACCGCTATACAGGCAGCCGCCCGGGGGACTATATCAGCAGTTCCTTCGAAGGGAACGTGCTGGGTCTCAATATCGAGACTTCAAACAGCGGCGGAATCGGCAAAGTATATATAGACGGAAAGTTCGCAGGCCTGGTGGATGCCTATTCCAAATTCTCCACGACAAAAAAGATGTTCATAACCAGCGGTCTGACATCGGGCACGCATTCATTTAAGCTGGTCGTCACCGAGAACAAAAAGAAAGAGTCCGCAGGGACGACGATCAGACTGCTTAATCTGATTACCAGCGATGACAAGTCATAAAAAAAAGCAAAAAGCTGTTCAGTTCGGCCGATATGCGCCAAGCTCATTGCCGAACGGATCGACGAATTTGATTACCCAGCCGAAGCCTTCATCCTGATACATACGGATGAAGGTATTATTTTTGTCCAGCTGCTGCTTCAATTGAACCATATTCTCCGTAATGAACATAAAAGCCGGCATTGGAAAATCCTCCTCCGACAGCCATTGAACCTTCGTTTCCTTATTGCTGTGGTGGAGCATCAAAAAGGGGCCTTTGGCAAAACGCAGCCATGCTGCATGCTTATGTACAGATTTAACCTCGAGTCCGAGCACCTCGGAATACCACTGTGTCGCTTTCTTCAAATCATTGACGGGCAATTGAACATGGTCTACTCCCTGGATGTAATGAGTGCGCAAGAAATTCCCCTCCCCAGCCGCTTCATACCCCTTTGACAGGGCAGTACAGATTATTGCAATCATACCATATTTGGCAATAATCTGAAAATAACCCTTTCAAAATCCTTACATGGAAGAAGCGGCCTTGCCGTCCCTGGGGGAAGGGCTGTCCCTATTAATTATCCGTCCGGTCGATTTCGCTCGTCCTGTCCTCCCATCTGCGGGAATAGGCTTTGTTCGTTACCCAAATGGTTATCCAGGTTACGATAATGGCAATAATAATGGCACATATCCATACAAAAGCAGGTACACCCATTTTGTACACCTCCCTTATCTATTGTGAAGCAGGCTGCCGCCAGGTCCTATCCCTTAAAACGGACGATGCTCTGCTTCGACTCGTTAACGGTCAGCTGGAACACGTCAGGACGGCTGTAATGGCCGACTGCGTCAAAGTCAAACCGGCTCTGCGTTACCAGCGCCATGTCCAGCTCGGCCATAATAAGGCCTTCTTCATCATACAAAGGCTGGGCGACATATTCGCCCAGCGGCCCTACAACCGCGCTGCCGCCACGGCACAGCACCTCCGGATCGCCTGCGATATTGTCATAGCCGTATAAATCCCCGGGATAGGTCGATTTTGTTGCATATTGATTGCTGGATATGACGTAGCAGCGTCCTTCGCAGGCAATATGCCGGAGGGTGGCCTGCCATGTGTCGCGGGCATCCGCAGTAGGCGTGACCAGAATATCGATACTTTTGGCGTACATGGCCGTTCTCGCCAGGGGCATATAATTCTCCCAGCAGATCAAACCGCCAATACGGCCAAAAGGCGTGTCGATCACCGTCAAGGTGCTGCCGTCCCCTTGCCCCCACAGCAGCCTTTCGGCTCCTGTCGGCATCAACTTCCGATGCTTGCCCAACACTTCCCCGTCCGGCCCTATATACAGGATGGTGTTGTAAAGCGTAGCGCCGCTGAATTCCCCGTCGCGCTCAACCACTCCGATAACCAGATAAAGACCGGTCTCACGGGCAATCTCTCCCAGGCGAAGCGTATCCTTGCCCGGAATATCGACAGCGCTCTCCCAGTATCTTGCGAAGTCCTTGCGGCCTTCCATCGTTCTGCTGCCGACCCGGGCGCCGAAGGAAAGCCCTCTCGGATAGCCGGCGACAAAAACTTCAGGAAACACAAGCAGACGGGCATCTTGAGATTGCGCTTGTGATGCGTAATCGGCGATACGCTCCAGTGCCGACTCCTTGTCAAATAGAACCGGCGCCGCTTGAACGACTGCAATCCGTACATTTTGCCCCATCCTGACCATCCTCTCCCGCAAGCCCTTATTCATGTCTGTTGAAGATGCAATTCTGTTCGATATGCCCTTATCATAGAAGCAAATGATCCCCTTGTAACCAGCCAATTGGATCAGAATAAACCCATCCATTTGAGGTGAATTGATGAATTGGATGGTCAATTGCAAATCCAATCGGCAGGCTGTATGATAGCTTGAGCCGGTTATGATTCGTTTGTATCGTTCAAAGCCTGTATTTTATTTGTCAGAGGTGTGACTTCTAGATGTGGAAACCTGACCGGAATTCGAAACAGCCGATATACCGGCAAATCGTGGAGCATTTGGAGCGGAGTATTGCATGCGGCGAGCTTCCTCCGGGCAGTCTGCTTCCGTCCGAGCGGAAAATGGCGGAGCAGCTGGATGTGAACCGCAGCACCATTGTTCAGGCCTATGAAGAGCTGCGCGCATCAGGATTGCTGGAAAGCGCTGTAGGCAGAGGCACCAGCGTCAGCCGCACCAAATGGGGGCTCACTCCATCCCATACGCCAAATTGGCGGCAGTATACGGAGGGAGGAGCTTTCCTGCCCAATCTCCCGCTGATGCGGCGTATCCGCGAAGTGATCCGTCATGACGCGAATTTGATCGATATGGCAAGCGGCGAGCTATCGGCCGATTTGTTTCCCAATGAACTCGTCCAGGAGCTGCTTCGGGAGCAGCCCTTTACGGAGCATCTGGGCTATGATCATCCCCAGGGAAGCCCGGCATTGCGCACGACTCTGGCAAGGTTTCTTGGCCGCCGCCACGGGATTGCCGCCACGGAATCCTCCATATTGATTACATCGGGTTCCCAGCAGTCCCTGTACTTGATCACCCAATGCCTGTTATCACCGGGAGATGCGGTAGCGATTGAGGATCCCTCCTACTGCTACTCCCTGCCGATGTTCCAGTCTGCGGGTCTTCGCATATGCCGGCTTCCAGTTTACAAGGACGGCATTGACCCGGAGGATGTCGCCAGGCTTTACCGCGAGCACCGGATTCGAATGGTCTTTCTGAATCCCAATTTCCAGAATCCCACCGGGAGTATTCTCAGTCTGACGAAGAGGAGACGTCTTCTGGAAATCGCCGCAGAACTCAGGATTCCCATTGTCGAGGACGATCCTTTCAGCCTCACCTCGATGCTGCCGGAGCCTCCGCAGACATTGAAAGCACTGGACAAGGACGGCATCGTGATGTATATCGGCTCCTTATCCAAAATTGCCGCCTCCGGCCTGCGGATTGGCTGGCTTGCTGCCCCGCAATCTGTCGTCAGCCGGCTCGCGGATGCCAGGCAGCAAATGGATTTCGGGCTCAGCATCGTGTCGGAATGGCTGGCGGAACAACTGATGCGCTCCGGACGTTTTGATGACCATATTATCCATTTGCAGATGGCGCTGCAGCAGAAGCGGGACGAGATGATCGACACCCTGAACAAATATTTGCCGGATGCCGTCACCTTCGACCTTCCGCATGGCGGTCTGAACCTTTGGTGCAAAATCAACCGGAAGGTAAATGACAGCCGTCTGCTGGAGGAAGGAATCCGCAGCGGAGTCGTATTCGTCCCGGGGACCGTATATGGATCAGAGGAAGGTTATATCCGGCTCAGCTACGCCAAGCCCAGGCTTGAGGATATAGAACCGGGGATCAGGGCTTTGGCCCAAGCGCTGCTTGGACAGTCAGCTGTCCGCTGAGCTCCTTCAGTAACAACCGGTATTTTCCTCCCTCCGAAATAAGCAAAGCCTAGCCAAATACACGCTTACTTATATTTCAAATAAGCCTTTCGGAACTGCATCCGAAAGGCCATAGAAATGAAGGGGGGATTCATTATATCTTATTACCGGCAATACGGCGGAGCAGATCGTCCCTTACATAAACATAGGCGTGCTCGTCATTGGTTCTGGCATAGAACCGCAGAGCATCAAGACCCTTGCACAGCAGAGCCGAGAGAAACCTCTCTTCAAAATGCCTGATCTCTTTGCCTTCGGCTTGACAATGCTTATAATAAAGCTCGGGAAGCCTGACATGCGGCGACCACAAATCAAAGGTGGCCAGGTCGTACATATAATCGCCATACATCGCCATTTCCCAGTCAATCACGCCAGTCAAGCGCGGCCCGTCTGCAATCAGATTTCCTGTATGAAAATCGCCATGAACCAGATAACGTTCCTCCTGGCTGTACGCAGCCAGCCTCATCATCCTGCCGTATAAGGCATCGAACAGTCCTTTATCCAGGAAACTCCCTTCAAACAAACCATGCCAGCCCTGCCAGAATCCCGGCTCTTTCTCATCGAAGGACGATTCCAGATGCGCCTGCCAGCTTGCTTGGCTGCCATTGCCGGAAGGCAGAATCCATCCAAACCCCTGTGTCTCCCCCACATTCAGCTTGTTTATCCCGGCAAAAAGCTTAATCAGCATGGATTGGAGCAGGGGCAGTTGATCCGCATCATATTGAACCAGGGTTTTTCCCGCAGCGCGCTTGGAGATCGCGAAGTACATCCCGTTAACTGGCCCGATTTCAATAATTGCCGGAATTGGCAGCTCATCTGAAGCGAAATGGTCGGACAAATAACGCTCTTTTTGAAATCCGCTCTCCCGGGCATTAAAACGAACAACATAATCCTGCTCCCTGAACCGGAAGAAATATGCGCGGTTGACCTCTCCCTGTTCAATAGCCTCCAATCCTGAAACAGGCTCTCCCCAATAATCCTGCAGAAAAGCAGCGGCGGACTGGCCGTCCATATCAGACTTGATGACAGACATATAAATCCCTCTTCTCTTTTTTTTAAATTGTCAGCTATTTGGTTAAACGGTAGATCGCGGGCTGAATCCCTTTCAGACTGATCCGCATCAGCTCCGTACAGTCAAGCCCGTATTTCTCCGCTGCCGAGCGAAGCAGTGCGCCGTCTTCCGCAAGAAGTACAGCTCTGCCCACAGGGTCAAGCAGCCTGGACATTTCCCTGAGCAGAGCGCCATACAGCTCCTGCAATGACTCGCGCTGGCCTATTTGCCTGCCGAACGCCAGGTTGCTGATAATCGTGCTGGCCCAGCCGTTGTCAATCGGCAGATTCCTTGCATCCCATTGATGAATAGCTGCCGGGAACCTCCCGGGCAAATTATGCCTGCTGGCCTGAACCGCATTCGCGGAACAATCCCCTCCCCTGATTTCCCGAAGAGGATAAGCCAGGCGTTCGCCTACTAATGTTCCGGATCCGCAGCACGGGTCGATGATGCGGTCGGCAGGCTGCGGCGATGACAGCCACACAAGCGCGTGGGCAACGGTTGGGCGAAGGGCACCGGGAGTGAAGATGCGTTCCCTGGAGCGGTATCTGAAGGTTGAATCCGTCATACGGAATGAAAAAACAGCCGCATCATCATCAATATCCAGGCGAAATTCGCAGCCGTGACTCTCAGGGCTTCCCTTTCTCCACCAGGGATAATGCCTCCCGATGCCGTACATGGCCGCCTCAGCCGCCTCAAACCGGCTGTAGCTGTGCGCACCCTTCCGGCTGGCATTGACCACGAATCCCCCCTCGCGCAAGCCGGCGGTATCTGCAAAAGACAGATCGCATGCCGCGACATTCTTCTGCAGACTGGGCAGGTCCGAGCGGTGCAGCCCAACGGAAAAGCAGCAGATTACACGGTATATATTATCTGCGGTGCGCAAGGACAGAAGGTCGCGGGCGGGCAAAGCCGTTACAAAAAAGATTTTTCCCCGTTTAATCGACTTGATTTGCGCCTCCGGAATTTTACGGCTCATTTCATCAGCCAGGACAGCTTCTATTCCGGGAAGCACCGTGGCCATATAACGAATTCTATTCATGCTGGGTTCCTCCGATAATGGAAAATCGGAAAACCGGCTGAACGCAAAAAAAGCCACAAATGAACAAATGTCCATTCACAGCTCAGGCATACAACGGGTAATAACTGAAATAACCCTGTTTATTTGCAGGAGCAACCGATTGACCGTAATGTTCAAGACATTTCCGGTATCCCAATCAAGCCATGAAAAATCAATCCGGCCATTCGACCGAATCTTCTCATCCCAACTTGGAAATACCGTCTATTCAGTTTATTAGGACTGAACAGCTGTCAAGAATACGGTCATCATCATCACGGCAAACTACCTCCTGCTTCAACGTACTTTTTATTCTATAGGAAACGCTTGCAGCAATCAAGATTTTTTGAGATAACGCCTGTAGCCAAGCTTTCCCAATATAAACAGGACACTTCCTGCCAGGACAATAAATATGAACATGCAGACCTCTTGATCCGGACTCTCCACCCGGCCAAAGGAAACCTCGCTTGCAGCCGGCTCCACTGTATTGTACGCCTCGGCAATGTCAGGCACATATTTCATGGTCATGTAGACGCCTTGTCCAATCTGCACCGCCAAATAAATAACGGCGAGCGCAGCACCTGCCAGCAGACTTTGCAGAATGGTCCTGATCAATTTCCCCCAACTCCTTTATGCAGATGCCAAAAGTTCACTTTTACAATTGTACCACAATCTGGGATTGCTCTCCTTCAAAATCCTGTAGAGACAAGGACTACAACAGGAATAATAAAAAGCCGCCGGCGCAAAGGCCGGCGGCTGCTCTATTGAATCGATTGGGATTACCAGTTGTTCAACGTATCCGTCAGAACAGGGACGATTTGCGATTTGCGCGAAACAACGCCCTTGAGGATTGCTTTGTTGTCGGCAAGCTTGACGTTATAAGCTTTTTCAACAGCACCGGATACTTTGCCAAGCGCAAGCGCAACGGAATCGTTATTGAGAATGTCGGTCACAACCAGCAGGAACAGGTCGAGTCCTTTATCGGCGATAATGCCGCTCAGTGCATCTTCAAGCTCGGCTTGGCGGGAAATCACATCATTGGTATCCACAGCGTTTACTTGAGCGATTTCCACTTTATAGCTGCCCATCGTAAACTCCTTGGCGTCAAGGGAGATCAGTTGAGCGATCGTTTTGTCGCTAAGGTCCGCTCCCGCTTTGAGCATTTCCAGTCCGTAGCTGTCGGCGTCCACGCCGGCAATCTCGGCAAGCTCGCGGGCTGCCGCAATATCCTGCTCCGTGCAGGTCGGGGATTTGAACAGCAGGGAATCGGAGATGATGGCGGAGAGCATCAGACCGGCAATCTCTTTGCCGATTTTCAAGCCGTTTTCCTTGTACATTTTATTGAGAATCGTCGCTGTACAGCCAACCGGCTCAGCGCGGTAGTATAAGGGCTGGCTTGTCTCGAAATTGGCAATACGGTGATGGTCGATAACCTCCACAACGCGAACCTGATCAATATCGGCAGCGCTTTGCTGGCGTTCGTTATGGTCAACCAGGATAACGCTGGAAGCTTCACCGGCAACCGTCTCCACAAGACGGGGTGCTGCGGTGTTGAACTGTGTCAACGCATATTGCGTTTCTCCGTTCACTTCACCGAGGCGAACGGCTTCAACATTCAGACCCAGCTGAGTTTTCAGATCGGCGTAAGCGATTGCGGAACAAATGGTGTCCGTATCCGGGTTTTTGTGTCCGAAAATAAGTATTTTTTCCATGGTTGTTCTCCTTAATAATGAAATTTTTGACGAGATCCCTTATATTATAACGAATTATTCGCCTTATTCCTATGCTTTATGTAAGAAATTGAAGAGCGGTTTGTTCACATTTCAGACGATTATGAATGCGCGGTCTGTTTCGCCGGTTTAATTACGGTCCCGTAAATCCATTTAAGAACGTCGCCATATACCTGCTCACGGCCAATCTCATTGAGGATTTCATGCCGCATGCCTTCATACAAGGTCATCCCCAGCTCCATTACCCCGGCTTTACCGAATGAACGGTAGGCTCTTTTCACCGTTTTGCCGTAGGCGCCAACCGGGTCATCCTGACCGGAGAGCATGACAATGGGCAAATTGCGCGGCATGTGCCGGATGTTGGATTTCTTCGTAATGTAGAGCAGTCCGTCAAACATATCCCGAAAGCCGGCGGCTGTAAAAACAAATCCGCACTGCTCGTCATCAATAAAACGATCCACCTCCGCTTCGTCGCGGGTGAGCCAGTCCTGGAGCGTTCTTGCCGGTTTAATCCGGCGGTTGAAGGATTTGTAGGTCAGCTTATTGAGAAAATGACTGCGGTACATGCAGCCCTTGGTCATGATCTCCCAAGCCGCAATTCCTCTTCCCAGATGAAGCAGCACCCGGGGCTGATGCGCCGTTCCGATCAAAATCATACCGTCCAGCTCCTCACCGGCTATAATGGCATAATGCCTGGCGAGAAAGGACCCCATGCTGTGCCCGACCAACGTCAGCTTCAAATCCGGATGCTCGGATCTGGCCAGGGCTGTCACACGCCTCAAATCGCTCACCATGCCCGCCCAGCCGTTCCGTTCTCCGAAGAAGCCGAGCTCCTCCCGCTTCTCCACTGACCAGCCATGACCACGCAGATCGCTGGCATAAACAACCAACCCCCGTTCTGTCAAATATCTGGCAAAATGCTCATAGCGCCTCGCATGCTCGCAGGAGCCATGGATCAAATGAATCAAACCCGTAATCTCTTCGCCTTCATCCGGCTCCCATTTGTACAGATGAATAGATTCTCCCGGCAATTGATGATGAGTGCTTCTCATGCAGAATTCCTCCGTTCTTAGAGTACTCCGTCTTTATTTTGCCGTTATTTTCAACATTTCAGTCTGAATAATCAACTCATGTTCAGCTGCCAAAGAAAAAGACCAGGATCTTGATCCCGGGTATCCAGTACACAACCCGCTTCATGCTAACCCCCCTTAAATTTATCGCGTGCGTGACGCACAAATCAAGCTTCCGGAACAAAAAAAAGATGTCACCCGTGTTTAGCGGCGACATCCCGTTTATCTATATAAAACGCAAGAGGCCGGTGATTAACCGGAGAGCAGGCAGAAAATTCTGCAGAAGCAGTTTTCTCCATTATTCAATCGTCATCATCATCATCTTTATGTTTGTCGTCTTTCTTATGTCCACCATGCTCCCGGTCGCGGGGATGATCATCATCTTTTTTCCCCCACGGGTTATGCCATTTTGGTTCCTTCTGATCCTTATCCGGGTTCTTGTGCCCCTTCTGATCCTGATTCTCAGCGTTGTCATCGACGTGACCGCCATGCGAATTGCCGCTTGATGTTCCAGGCGGATCAGGGAAATCCATGACCGGCTCGCCCTGCAGCGCTTCAGTCATCAGCACCTGAAATACTGCAGCCGCGGCTTTGGAGCTTGTGGTTAAATAATGATCGGCGTCCGTATGATCGTATCCGAGCCATACCGCTCCCACCAATTGAGGCGTGTAGCCGACGAACCAATTGTCCTTGGCTCCCGCCCCTCCGGTTCCCGGCATCTCCGTCGTTCCCGTCTTCCCGGCAGCCGGACGGCCAGCCAGTGCGGCGGCTTCCCCGGTTCCATCCTGCACGACCCCTTCGAGCTCTGCGGTCATCATGCGGGCAATAGCCGGATCGGTCGTCTTCTCTCCGGTTATATCTCCTGCATCAGCGAGAACCTCGCCGCTCGCAGTCTCGATCCGGATAATCGAATGTGCCGGCATACGGGTACCATCATTGGCAAATACCGCAAAGGCTTCGGCCATCTCAAGCGGGGATACGCCTTCCTGCAGACCGCCCAAAGCAAGTCCCAGCGTTCGGTCGGCATCCGTCAGCTCAAGCCCGAACCGGGCCGCCGCATCCATCCCCGCATCAATGCCCATATCGTTAAGCAGCCGGACCGCAGGAATATTATAGGACTCGGTAATCGCCTTATGAATCGTCACCTCGCCATGGTAAGCCCCTCCCGCATTCTGCGGCTGGTACCCACCGTAATTAACCGGTTCGTCGACGATTGTGTCTTCCGGGCGGTAACCCTTCTCGAAGGCCGGAGTATAGACCGATATCGGCTTCATGGCTGATCCCGGCTGCCGCTTCAACTGAACGGCGCGGTTGAAGCCGCGGAACGGCTGCTTGCCCCTGCCGCCGATAAGCGCCTTGATACCGCCATCGCGGGGATCGACCAACACGGCTCCGCTCTGGATCAATTGATCCGCCGCGCTTGGGGGAAACAGCTCCTCCTGCGCATAGACTTGTTCAGCCGCCTGCTGCATACGCGCATCCAGCGTCGTATAGATCCGCAGACCGCCATGCAGAATTTCATTCTCTGTCAGTCCGTATTTGGCGGACGCCTCGCGAATAATTTGATCGACATAATACGGATACTTCAATGCCGTATCCTGCTTGGAAGCAGGATTCCGCAGTATGATCGCTTCCTTGACCGCTTGATTGTAAACCTCCTCCGTAATCCGGCCCTGGTCCTTCATAAGCTGGAGCACGACATTGCGCCGGGCTTTGGCCTGGTCCGGTTTTTTGTAGGGAGTAAGCGCAGACGGGGCCTTGACAAGGCCTGCCAGCAGCGCAGACTCCGATACTGTCAGTTCCGGGGGGGATTTGCCAAAATAGGTTTCCGCGGCATGCTTGATCCCCCATGCCCCTTCTCCGTAATAAATCTGGTTGACATACATCTCCAGAATGTCGGATTTATTATAATTCTCCTCTATCTTCTTGGCGAGCAGCACCTCGTTCCACTTGCGGGACCATGTCCGCTCCTGGGACAGGAACACATTCTTCGCCAGCTGCTGTGTGATGGTGCTTGCGCCCTGTCTGGTTTCTCCGGATGTAAGATTGGTATAGAGCGCCCGGCCGATCCCCCAAATATCCATGCCGTCATGCTCGAAGAAACGCTTGTCCTCGACCGCCACCACAGCATCGATGAATGACTTGGGCAAGCTTTCGTAACGGACGGCTTCGATGGTGCCCAGGGCGATCCGGCTGGCCTCCTTGCCGCTCGCTTCATATAGAATAGTCGCCGCAGGCAGCGGCTCTGCCAGCTTTGAAATATCCTGCTTTGCAACCATCATGCGGAATATCTCCCAACCAGCCGCCGCCAAAATACATACGATCACAAATGCAATCATTATCACTTTCCAATGTGTATGCTTCGTCTTGTTCTTCATAACCGGATTCATATGCTGCCTCCAACCTTGATATCCCTTATGCCGTTCCTATAAAGATTCGCAGGAATCCGCCATTTTCAGTACGTTCAGGTTGTTATCGACGTGCATGGCATTCATGCATGCGGCTTGAGGATGTGGTTATACCCCGGGTTGCACCGCCGCACAGCGCTCTTCTGCCCGCACAGGGCGCAAATGAAATACACCCGATGCCATCGCGTAGATGACATCAGGTGTATGGGGCGGACTGGATTGCTGTTTACTTGCAGAGCGTGAAGATCCGTGAAGATCGCTGTCAGCCCTTGATTGCGCCGGCTGCAATCCCTTTTATAATATATCTCTGCATGAACAGGAAGAACACGATAATCGGGATCATCCCCATTACGGCGTAAGCAAAGGCCAGATTCAGGTCGCTGCTGTATTGGCCGAAGAAAAAATACTGCTGCAGCGGAATGGTGCGGTATGCCTTGTCCTGCAGAAACAGCAGCGGCAGCAAGAAGTCATTCCAGATATACAGCGCATTCAGCACAATGACAGTCGCGGTAACCGGCTTGAGCAGCGGCATAATGACCTTGATGAAGATGCCCGGCGTCGAGCAGCCGTCAATACGGGCCGCCTCTTCGATTTCCCTGGAGATGCCGCGGATGAATCCGGTATAGAACAGCACTCCCATCTGTACGCCGAGGCCTCCGTAGATAAGCGTGATTCCCCAGTGCGTATTGATCAGATAGAGCGTCTTGCCCATTTTGTACAGCGGCAGCATCGTCACCTGGAAAGGCACCATCATTCCCGAGAGCAGAATGACAAAGATCGCATTGTAGAACGGCTTGTTCCTCCTGGCGATCGAATACCCTGCCAGCGCCGAAGAAATGATAATCAAGGCGACGGAGATGACGGTTACGATCAAGCTGTTGGAAATGGCCGTCGGATATTTCGATGTATCCCAGGCATGCACGAAATTGGACAGGTTAAGTCCGGGCGGCAGCGCGTAAAAGGAAACGAACGTCTGCTGTGAGGTTTTCAGTGACATAAGCAGCGCGACATAAAGCGGGAACAGGAACACAACCGCCAGAATCGCGACGAGGATGAAGACCGTTATTCGGGATGCTTTCATATCAGAATTCCACTTCCCGTCTTCTGAAGATGCCCAGCTGGACAATCGTAACGATGACCAGGATGAGGAAGAAAATCATCGACAGCGCCATTCCGTATCCGGCTTTGAAATTGGCGAACGAGGTTCTGTAGATGAAGGTCGTCATCACATCGGTGGCAAAGCCCGGTCCGCTGTTTGTTGTGACGAATACAAGATCAAACACTTTGAGCGCTCCTGTCAGCACCAGCAGCAAATTGATGGTGACCGAAGGCGCCAGGAGCGGCAGCGTCACGCTTCTGAACGTGCGGAATACGCCCGCCCCGTCAATCTTGGCGCTCTCGATCAATTCGCCCGGGATGCCCTGCAGCCCGGCGATATAAATGATCATCGGAGAGCCGATGCCCTGCCAGACGGCAACCACGATCAGCCCAAACAAGGCATAATCGGGATTGCCCAGCGGACTGGTGACGTCCAGCCCGAAATAGGCTAGCAGCTTGGGAAAGCCGTTGCTGTAATTGTAGTTCCATACGAATCCCGACAAGACGACGGATATAACGCTTGGCAGGAAGAAGATCGTCCGGAAGAGATTCCGGAATTTCAGATAGGAATCAAGCAGCAGGGCGAGCAGCAGCGATAGAACATTAACGAGAATGGTGAGGATAAACGCATATTTGAACGTGTTTCCGAGTACTCTCCACAGATCGGAATCCTGAAGAGCTTGCACGTAATTGTCCCAGCCGATATAAGTAAGCTTGGGCGATATTCCGTCCCAGCTTGTAAAGGAATAGCGGACTCCGAGCAGCAGCGGAATAAACACCGCGATCAAAAATAAACAGATCCCCGGCACTAGGAACAGCAAATACCATGCCTCGCCGCGTATCATTCGTTTCAGGTTTCCCATAGGCCAAGTTCCCTTCCTTAAAGCTGACGGCATAGGCATCTCGCGCCTATGCCGTCAGCTGCTGTTTGCATCTGTTATTTATGGTTTTTGGCAATCCAGTCGTCAATATTCTTGATGACCTGATCCTCGGTTTCCTTGCCGAAGAACAGATTCTGCATATCCTGACCGAGCGGAGTCAGCCAGTCGATTGTCGTACGTGCCATATAACCTTGAGAATCATAGGTTTCGCCATTATCGAAGTAAGGCTTCAAATCATTAATGGCCGGCGCAATATCAGTCGAGGAGCCTTTTACATAGCTCAGGGAGTTGATGTTCTTCACCCATGCGTCGCCGCCTTCTTTACTCGCCATGAAGGCCAGGAATTTCAAGGCTGCTTCCTTATGCTCGGACTTGCTGTTGACCGCGAGCGACGCATCCGGATTGAATTCCAGCTTGTTCAGGCTTTCGTCATTGCTGAACGGGTAAGGGAAGACGCCCATACCGCTATTGTACAAATCGGGATTTTTCTTCTGGATATCAGCCAGCGGCCATGTGCCGGAGTACAGCATGGCGGCTTCGCCCTTGGCGAAGAGATCCACGCTGCCGTTGTAGTCTACGCCGAGCTGGTCCTTGTTGCCGTATTGGTAGAGCTGCATCGCATGCGCCAGTGTAGTTTTGATCGCCGGATTGTCAGCGAATTTGGCGGCGCCCGTCTCGATTTTGTCGAAGAAGTCGGGGATGTTGCCTACAAGCACCGTGTTGCTCGGCAGATCCCGTCCGATCCACATATTAAGCGTCCACAGATCTTTCCAGCCCAATGCGAAAGGCGTTTTGCCGGAATCCTTGATTTTCTGGGCCGCCGCCATCAGCGCGTCGTAGGTTCTTGGAATTTCAATACCCAGATCGCTGAAGATTTTTTTGTTATAGTAAACAGCGATAGGTCCTGCATTTACAGGCATAATGTAGTTTTTGCCGTCTGTTGCCTGCGCCTTCAGTACGCTGTCGTCGAAGTTTGACAAAAAGTCCTTGCCGGTCAAATCCTCCAGATAACCGCCGTCCGCGAACAGCTTCGTTTGGGCGCCGGAGTTCAGGGTAAACACGTCAATGATATCGCCGCCGGCCATCTTGGTTTTGAGCAGCGTGTAGTAATCATCATATTTGACAGGCTGCACATCGACTTTAATGTTTGGGTTCTCGCTTTCGAACTGTTCGACGATTTTGGCGACGCCGTCGGTCACATCGCTCTTGAAATGCATGAACGAAATGGTGACAGGCTCCTCGCTCGCAGCAGGCTCATTCGCTCCGGCATTGCCGGCGCCGTTCGCCGGTGCTGCCGGGGTATCTGCAGCAGGCTGCGGATTATTGTTGCCGCTTCCACATGCGGACAGCGCAAGCATCAGAAGAAGCGCGCAGATGCCAAGGCTTAAAAACTTTTTCATTTCGTTTCCCCTTCTCTTGTTTGGTTTGGGTTGAACGTGAAATTCCCCGTTCTGCCTTTATCTTACTTCCGCTCATGTACGCTGGTAATAAAATAAATGGTGCTTCCGATGTTCAATATTTTGGAGCATCATGTCCCAGGGGCATGATGCTCGCGGTACTCGGATGGCGTCCGGCCGGTGAATTTCTTGAATACCTGGCTGAAATAACGCTGGTTCTCGTAGCCTGTAAGCTCGGCGATTTCGTTGATCTTGCGGTCGGAGCCGCCGAGCAGCTCGCATGCTTTTTCCATCCGCTTGCGCGTGAGATACTCAATAAAATTCTCATTGGTCACGGTCTTGAACAGCTTGCTGAGATAGCTGGGGTCCATATGAAACCTTGTTGCCACATCGATCAGGCTGACATCCTCAAAGTAGTGCTCATCCATAAACTGCACCACTTCCCGGATTGTATGAACTGATTCCGATACGCCCAGACTTGCCCCGTAGTGACCCAGCGCCTCCGCCAGCTGGTCCAGAAACAACCGGAGCTGCTCCGCATCCAGAATAACCGCAATAGCCCTTGGATCAAAAAGCGATGGATGGGCCGCTCCGATGCCCTTCAGCTCCGAAGCGGCGATATCCAGTATTTTATGAAGATCCCGGTGGATGCCCTGGATCGTGATTGCGGGATCAGCAGCAGCCTTGCATAAAAAAACCTGCAGCAGCCTGCTGCTCTCCGCCGCTTTGCCTGCAGCGAAGGCCTGATGGAGTGTTTTCAGGTCAAATGAAGACAGCAGTTCCCCGTTCGTTGTCCCGGCAGGGCCGGCGGCGGAGGATATGCTCAGCCCGGAGTAATTCAACCGATTCCGGAACAGCTCGTCTTTGGCTTCGCGAAAGGCTTCCGGCAGTTTGTCCAGTTCCCGGTAAACCGAGCTGATCCCGGCAGCAACATCCGTTTTGAGTATCGAGTGCACGGCATGATGAAAGGCCGCTACCAGTTCCCGGCTCCGCGCGTCGTCAAAAACTTGCTCGGGAAGGATCAGGCAAATCCGCATCCGGTCGTCGGACTTGTACACCAGAGGCGGACTGCCTTGCATCGCCCCGGCGACGACTTCATTTAATATATTTTCGACGCTGAACATGAAGAGGTCCGCATTGCCGTGGAATTTGGTAGCGGAAATCTCATTGAACTGGCGAAACATGCAGATGGCCAACCGGTAGCTTCCGGCTGTCCGGGATATCTGCAATTCCTCCGCCTGCTTGCGGATATCCGACAAATTCGTGATGCGTCCGCCCGCAACATGCTGCAAGAATTCTTCACGGCGCAATTTTACGATATCCTGCGTTGATTTCTTCTGCTGCTGAAGACTTGAATAGTTGCGGCAGGCTTCGATCGCCTTGACCATCGCGTCTCTCAAATCGGCAACGGATACGGGCTTCAGCACATATTCGCATGCCTGATAGGTCAAGGCCGCCTTCAAATATTCGAATTGGGAGTATCCGCTCATCACGATCGTTTTGATTTCGTTATAATGCTTGTACAGGTTCTCCAGAAACAGCTGCCCGTCCATAATGGGCATATTCATGTCCGTCACCACGATATGCGGCTTATTGATCCGGATCAATTCAAGCGCTTCTTCCCCATGCTTGGCCTCTGCAATGACAAGGACATCCAGACCAAGCTCGCTGATCATCTTGCTGACGGATTTCCTCCCTACAGTCTCGTCGTCTACCACCATTACTTTGTACAAGCTCAAGCCCTCCGCTTTCTGTAAGGGATTCGTATCCGGATTGTCGTACCCAATCCGGGCTCGCTGTCAATCTCCAGTCCATTCGGACCGCCGTATACGAGCCGGATCCGTTCATGAACATTTTTAAGCCCGATGGAAATGCCGGAGAACACATCAAGCGACTTGCGGTCAAGTCCGGACCGCAGCGCGGCCAGCTTGTCAGGGGCCATGCCCGGACCGCTGTCTCGAAGCGTAATGATAACGGAATCCCGCTCGTGGATGGCACCGACACTGATCCGGAGCTGATCGCTCATCTCTTTGTCCCAGACGTGCACAATCACATTCTCCATGATCGGCTGGAGTACGAAGCGGATAATGGAGCAGTCCATTAAATCCGGCTGCACGTCAAAATCCGCTGACAGCGCATCGTCAAACCGGAACTGCTGGATATATAAATAATTGTTCACATGGGTAAGCTCCTGCCTGATCGTCGACTCCATATTGCCCTCATAGAAGCTGTAGCGGAACATATCCCCCAGCGCGCGGCACATCTCATGGATCTCATAGTCTCCCAACAGAACGGCCTTGCCGCCTATCGTTTGCAGGGTATTGTACAGAAAATGCGGATTGATCTGCATCTGCAGCGCGAGGATTTGCGCTTCCTTGCTGCGCAGCTGCATCTGGTAATCCTGCTCGATCAGATCGCGAATTTTCTCCGTCATAAAATTGAAGTTGCGCGTCAGCTCGGACAGGTCGTCCCTGTACTTGTAAGGCTTGAGGCTGACATGGAAATTGCCTTTGCGGACATCCTTCATCGCCCTGCCCAGCAGCTGGATCGGCCTGGTAATGTACTGCTGCGCCAGGATGGAACAAAGCAGGATGACCAGCATGACGAACAGGAAGGCTCCGACTGTAATATGCAGTGTATTTTTACGGTTTTGCGCCATCTCCGTGCTCGGATAAACAATTGTAAGTCCCATATTTGCATGATCGAGATAGGACGTGCTGACAAGGAGATTCGGCGTTTTGGAGAAGCTGATATCATAATCGTCGTTCACGTACGGGTTGGCGGGCCGCTTGAACGCAGCCACGACATCCGCGTACTTATCGTTCGTCCGATAGAACGCCTCCCCGTTGGCATTTTGCAGGACAATGACATTGGGCGGACGGTTGTTGGACTCCACGATTTTCGTCAGCTGCTTTTGCTGGATGTAGAAAACGAGCGTGCCGTATTTCTCTTTATAGAAAGGATTGTAGATCGTTATCGCGTATACAAAAAAATTCTGCTTCATGGTTTCGTCATAATAGGAAAGCATCATCGATTGCTGGAACGGCAAATCGAGCATCTCCTTGTAGCCCGGAATGCTCTTGAAATCAATCTGGTCATAGCTTCCGGCAATGGACCAGGAATCCTTCAATGTATTGTCCCTGCCGTAGATCATCGTCCTGATAATGTCCTTGTTGTTGTTCTGGATGAGCAAATAATAGTTCTGCAGCGTGTCCTTCAGATTAATGAAATCGGGGTCGTCATAGTTGACGCCATGCTCCATCAGATTGATGATCCGGGCGAACTTGTACACCTGAAGCGCCGATGTCGCGATATTATGAAAGTATTGATCCAGATATTTGGACAAATAGACAGCATTCTGATCGGAGCTGCGCAGCATCGTCCGTTCCAGAGAACGGGTGCTCGTCTCATAGAAGAGATAAGAAAGAATAAGCATCGGGATCAGTGAAATAAGGACGCTGCTCAAGACGATTTTGGTGCGGATGCTTCTGTTGATGAACAGCCATTTAAACATGAGCCTTCTCCCTGTCCGGCCTCGTACTGCCGCACAGCCTTCCTGCAGCAGCCAATTGTTCCGGAGCTTTGCCCTGCCTGGCAGGAATGCTCATTGTCCCGTCTTTCATAAATGCCCCTCCCTTGAAGCGGTTCCCAACATTCTACAATTCCCTCAACGAGGAAACAATAAAACAATTTGTGTTTAGGATGTTCAAAATCTTGACAGATACACATTTAATTTCTGCTGTGCTGCCCATTTTGAACAGACCTTTCCCATAATAAACGGACGGCGAATAAAAGAGCAAGATAGCAGCAGCACATATTTTGATTATTTGTGGTTTAATAAAGCTATACGAAAGGCGGGAATTTCTGCAATGACGAATAAAATGAACTTGAAAAAATGGTCCGACCATATAAGCAGCATGCTCCTTTATCCTCCAAAGCCATTCAGCTTCGATGCTGTTCTCGGTTATCTCAGCCGCTCCTCCAAGGAATGCATGTTTGCCATCCAAAACAGACAGGTCACCCGGCTTGTTCCGGTGAATGAAGAGCATGTGCTCATCCGGATCTCCGACGAGGATAACGCAGCCGTACGCATCGAATTCCTTGGCGATGCCCCGCTTCCGGAGCCTCATGCGCGCGAAGCCGTCGCCGCTTACGTGTGGGAGTGGTTTGATCTGGACAGCGATTTGACTCCCTTCTATGAGATGGCTGAGAGGGATCCTCTTCTGAATCGGGCCGTGACGGAGCATTACGGACTGCGGATTATCGGAATTCACGATTTATTCGAGGCTTTATGCTGGGGAGTTATGGGGCAGCAGATCAATCTTGCTTTTGCCTATACGCTGAAAAAAAAGTTCGTCGAAGCTTTCGGTGAATCCGTAGAATGGGAGGGCCGCTCTTACTGGATTTTTCCCAAGCCATCCACGATTGCGGGTCTCTCCGTCGATAACCTCACACCGCTTCAGCTCACGGGCAG
Organism: Paenibacillus sp. JT31N17; assembly: GCF_056269255.1. Taxonomy (NCBI): domain Bacteria; kingdom Bacillati; phylum Bacillota; class Bacilli; order Caryophanales; family Paenibacillaceae; genus Paenibacillus; species Paenibacillus sp. JT31N17. The sequence continues at coordinate 705,939 of NZ_JBWDNP010000003.1, read as the reverse complement.
GAAATCCGAATACCTGATCGGTATCGCATCCCTGATTGCCGGCGGACAGCTATCCAGGGAAAAGCTGCTTGAGCTCGGCGGACTGCAAGCGATCGAGAAAGAACTGGTCGGCATCCGGGGAATTGGCCCCTGGACGGCTAATTATGTTCTGATGCGCTGCCTGCGGATTCCTTCGGCCTTCCCTATTTCCGATGTGGGGCTTCATAATGCCATCAAGCATGTTATGCAGCTCGAGCAAAAGCCTACAATTGCAGAGATCAGGCAGCTCTCTTCGGCTTGGGGAGATTGGCTTTCCTATTCAACCTTCTACTTGTGGCGGATGATAGATTAGCCACACACAAAAAACCGGAAATCCGCTTTGTGGCGGAAGTCCGGTTTTTTTCTGCTGTAAAGTCCGTTTTATACCCAAGGCTTAGGGCTGTTTGACCTTCACCCATGACTTGCGCCGGTAACTTTCAACAATGGCCTCATTGATCAGCATAATGTAATGGCCATCCTCCATCGATGCGAATGTTCGGGGCTGCGCGGCAGGCTCGCCCTGCCCGGCGCGTTCCACCGCGTCATAGAAATCAATAAACAGATTTTTGACGCCATCAGGCCAGCCCTCTTCGTGGCCTCCTGGATAATGCACCATGGCAGCAGCCTCATCGGACAGCTCTTCCCGGTCGCTGCCAATTTCCCGATTCGAGGAGCCGCGCCGCCCGCTCCACAGCCGGTTCGGCTGCTCCTGATCCCACTGCAGCGATTCCGATGCGGCGGAAATTTCAAAGTAAAGCTTGTTTTTCCGCCCGGCGCTTACCTGCGAGACCGTGAAGACGCCTTGAGCGCCGCCTTCCATATGGATCATGACGATCCCGCAGTCCTCCGTATGAACAGGCACCTCCTTGTAAGTCTCCTGTCCGTTCTCCCCGGTCAGCACCTTGCGGACCGGATAGACGGTTTTCAGATCGGCAAAAACCTCCATGATCCTCTCCCCGGTCACATGCTGAACCAGGTCGCACCAATGGGAGCCGATATCGGCAATCGCTCTCGTTGCGCCGCCTCGCTCCGGGTACATGCGCCAATTGCTGTCCGTCTCCTCCAGCAGCCAATCCTGCAAGTACCCGCCTGTCACCAGATGGATCCCGCCGATTCTTCCCTCGGCTATACGACGCCTGGTCTCCGCGACCAGCGGATAATGGCGGTAATTATAGCATACGCCGCTAATAACAGGGGTCGCCTTGGCGAGGGCCACAAGAGCCTCCGATTCCTTGCTGTCCATAGCAAGCGGCTTCTCGGAGAGCAGATGCTTGCCTGCAAGCAGCGTCAGTTTGTTGATTTCATAATGAAGGTCATTGGGCGTGCAGTTGTGCACCGCTTCAACCTCCTGATCGCGGATAAGCTCTTCCGCAGAGCCGTAGGCCCTGGGTATTTCATATCGTGAAGCCACTTCCCCGGCCCTCTCCAGATTGCTTCCCGAGATTGCCACCACCTCAACATGCGGCAGCCGCCGGAGCGCCTCCAGATGAAAGCTTGCGGAAAATCCGGTCCCAACAATGCCAATTTTGATTTTTCCCATCACGGTTCACCCCAATCTCCACTCAGGCTAAATTCCCTCTATTTCAACACTGTTCCCATAATCAGAGCCTCCACGAAAGAAGCAAAAACCGCACCCACGCGAGTTGGCAGGAGCGGTTCCTTATTTTCTGTCTTCATCATCCTGGCAGCGGATGATCAGATCGCCGCATTCTGCAGAGAACGTATGCTCTCAAGGCAGATCAGCTCTTTGCAAATGCCGGCTATCGAACCTGCGGCCAGCGCTTCCCGCTTTTGTGAAAATTGTTCATACTGCATGCGTGCTATGTCATCCTCCGGGTAGCGGTCGAGGTAGATTTCAAGCTCAGCCAGCGTATCTTCCACTTCCTGCAGCGCATCCTTCTCATCGACTGTGCTCTCCGGGAGCGTATCCCATAGGTTCATTGCGTTATTCATATATTGTTACCTCCTGATAATAGATGGTGAAGTTGTCCCTCCTTCTATTACCACATTATTGCGGCTTCAAACCTTCTTCCGGCTGAATATCCGAATCCGGGTCGACAGTCCCGTCCGAGCTGCCGAAGCTCTCCACTTCCTTCCAGGCATCCGCATTATCGAATCGGCCCGCATGATTCTGACGGTTGGCGCCAGCCCCCTTCGGCGGCGGAGTCATAACCTGTTCTTCCACCGGCCGCTCCTCATTGAGTCCGGGACTGGAAGCATCCTTGATACAGGTTTGTGCGGTCGGAAGCGCCTGCAGACGTTCATATTCAATCGTCTCGCCGCATTCACGGCATTGACCGTAAGTCCCTTCCTCCATCCGGACGAGCGCTTCGTTCACTTCTCTTAGTTTATTCTCCATTGATTCGTCAACAGCCATGTCCCGCCCCCGCTCAAAGGTTTCCGTGCCCAGATCGGCCGGGTGATTGTCGTAAGCGGATAATTCCCCGGTGGAATCCGTCATCGTGCCCCTCTCATCGGCGTCTTCAAGCCTGAAATGGCTCTCCAGCTCTTCCTTTTCCTCCGCAAGCCTATGCTTCAGATCTTCCAGCTGCTTTTGCTTCAAATGTGTCATATCGGGCTTCCCCCTAACAAGGAATTCGGAATCCCGCCAAAGCGGATGCCGTTCTTTTCCTTACCCGTTAAGAGCAGCCGGCTAACAAGCTTGATGATGATCGACGGGCCAAAGCTTCAATCAGCCGGGCGCCATAAGCCCCGTATCCAGGCCAGCGTACCGCCGGTGACAGCATCCGGGCCGATCTTGTCCGCCGGAATGCGGATCTCTTTTCCTTCCACCTCAATAAAGGCAAATTCCGCCTCATACCGCAGAAAAACCGCTAGGCGTCTAATCACGCATTTCTCATTATCATCCATTATGCCAGGCCTCCTTTTACAAAAAAAACCAGTTTAATCCACGGTCCGGACGGCAAGAACTGGCCATGGGCACATGGGCAGTTGCGGCGAATAGCCATCTTCCCCATGACTTGAAGATCCGTGTCTTCCCCTGTCACTAGTTTAACCGCTGTGCCTGGCTTACTCAATCGCAGGCATATAATCGGCGAAGATAACTAAAAAAGCCCGCGATTTTGGAGCTGTTGTCAACAACCCCTAAATCGCGGACTTTAACTCAGACCAAGATCATGCCACCCGACAGAAGTGAATGATAAATGCCACCGGCAATGTCACAGTGAAGGTGGCGAAGCAGCTTTGAACTCCTTCAATGTGATCACTTCATCTTAGCAGCAAGCTGACGGCGATACTCCAGCACAGGCAGTCCGCCCCAACCCCAATTCTCGGTGTCAACCTCTTCGACAACGACGAAGGTAGCTTCTAACGGCTTGTTCAGAACGTTAAGCAGCAGCTCGCTGGCCCCTTTAATGAGCGCAGCCTTTTCCTCCGCCGTAACAGCCTGACGATCTGGAGCTGTGCCCTCGCGGGTCACTTGGATCGTAACGATTGGCATGGATATTCTCCTCCTTTTGTGTCTACTGCTGCCTTTGCTTAGTGACCAGCATTCTGACCGCCGTCGACATGAAGAATCTCACCCGTTACGAAGCTGGCTGTCTCCAGATACAAGACGGCATCGACGATATCATGCGGCTCGCCCATGCGTCCCATAGGATGAAGCTTGGCCAGGGCATCGTGGGTTTCCACGGGATGCATCGGCGTTTTGATATGTCCCGGAGAAACTGCATTCACGCGGATCCCCCTAGAAGCATACTCGATCGCTAATGATTTCGTTGCCGAGACCAGCCCCCCCTTCGTCAATGAGGCGAGTACCGAAGAAATGCCAGCTACCGGTTGGTCGACCAGACTCGTTGTAATGTTAATGATATGTCCCGTTCCCTGTTTCAGCATCTCTACCACCGCTCGTTGGGTAACGTGGAAGAATCCGGCAACATTAGTGGATAAAATCATTGCAAAGTCTTCTTCCGAATACTCCGTAAATGGCTTAGCCATGAAGATTCCGGCGTTGTTAACCAGAGTATCAATGCGTCCAAAATGAGCCAAACCTTCGTTGATTAAGCGCTGCGCGATCTCTGGATCCGCAATATCACCGGCAACAAAACGTACTTGTTTTCCTGCAGGATCGATTTCTTTTGCAGCCTCAACCAGCGCTTGTTCACGACGTCCATTGATAACTACATTCGCTCCCCGATTCACCATCTCAATGGCCATCGCTTTTCCAAGACCGCTGCTGCCGCCAGTTATGACTGCTACTCTTCCCTGAATATCCATGTGTTAGTTTACTCCTGTTTATGAAATTTTATTATGCCTGATAAATAGCCTGCATGTGTGACCGCAATAAGTGATGATTATTATGATTGTTCTAAGCCGTTCTTCATGGATTTAGCAACGGATACGGTGCGTTTTGCCTGATGTTCCGCAGCAGCGCGCACGTCTTCCTTCATCGCTCCATTTTGATCCACTGTCACACTTGTGCCATACGGATTCCCTCCGGCAGCAAAAATCGATGGATCAGTAAATCCGGGTGCTGCCACAATCGCACCCCAATGGTACATTGACGTATACAACTGAAGTATCGTTTGTTCCTGTCCGGCATTCGGATTTTGGGCGGAAGTCATGGCACTCACCACTTTATTCACCAGTTTGCCCTGGGCCCAAAGACCGCCTGCCGTATCGATGAACTGTTTCATTTGAGCTGGAAGATTGCCAAATCGGGTCGGCATACTGAAGATTACCGCATCGGCCCATTCCAGATCTGCCAAAGACACGGTTGGGATATGTTTGGTCGCTTCAAGATGAGTTTTCCAGGATGGACTGCCGTCAATAACGGATTGTGGCGCAGTTTCCGGTACTTTTAAAACTTTCACATCCGCCCCGGCTTGAAGACCTCCATCCGCTGCCCATTGGGCCAATTGAAAATTAGTTCCATTTGAGCTGTAATAGATGACGGCTAAATTCACTTTTGAAGATGACATCGATTTAATCTCCTTTTTCATTAATTTTTGAAATATACTCATTGGTATCGCTCCAAACTTTATTTGTTGTCGGCCAAACCAATATCCGCCGATATGATTCCTGTTTTTCATTTGTTCCCGAAAAATGCAACGTTCTTCATAAATATACTTTCTTGTCTGTTAACCAACGCACCGTCAAGCTCTGTAACTCGTTTTAATTCAATCCATTCAGGATCGTTGCGAAAACGATCATAATTAAGGTTGCGCATTGCCAAATCAGCATGCTCAACAACATAATAGAGGCGGTTATTCGCTTCATCTGAATCTTCCCAGAAGTGTGTTATCTTCATATTGTGTTTCATGAATAATTGAATGACATGATCTCTGAACCTATTTTGGATAACCTTCATTTTGCCTGGATTAACATGATAAATCCGCAGCTCATACAGCATCTTCTCACCACCTTCATTTCCTATTTTATCTATCTATTAAAAGGTAGATTGTACTTGTAAAAATATCCGCTTTCTTTTTAAGTTAAAGCGGATATTAATCCATCGGCAATTCTGTCAAACCTGCTTACATCCCGAAAACTTCTTGCAAGTAATTGTGCACCTTGAAGCGATGCAAGAAACTGATGAGCTTGAGCTTCCGCGGTACCTTCGAAATTTAGATGTCCTCCGGCCCGCCCCTGATCCAACACTCGTTCCAGCCACTCCAAATTGGCTGCGAAAAACTGAGCTACCCCTTCTCTTACATTGCCTGATAACGTAGCCAGGTCAGTAGCGAGCATTACGCTCAAACAAGTACAATACTCCTGAACAGGTGCATCGTAAAGTAAAACGAATTTGCGCAGTTTTTCCAAATTGTCCTGTGTGTCGGTATCAATTTGGGCGACTGAGGAAATAAAATTTTTGTAATACCGGGCTATCAGCGCTTCTCCCAAATCCTCCTTGTTAGGGAAATAGTAATGAATACTGGCAGTACGTATCCCTATTTTTTCTGCAATATGCGCATAGCTGAATCCGTTGAACCCGAATTCCTGAACAATCGACTGAGCAACGTCCAAAATAAGCTCTGCTGTATTTTTGTTTTTGTTCATGTTTGTCATTCTACCTTTTAGTAGATAGTCTGTCAACCCCGGTTAACCAGATTTAATCCGGCTGCTGCTCTATGAAAGGAAACGGTGTCGCCCAGCTACAGGCAATAATCAAACATATCAGGACACGCGGTATAAATGGAATGCGATAAGTCAATACTTGAGACACCTCTGCGAGGAAAGGAGCGCTGCGCGTAGATGGAAACAACGGAAAAAATCACGGGAACCCAGCTGGGCTTTTTACTATTTACCTTCGTCATTTCCACGATCATGTTAACCGTTCCCGGTATTATGACCATGTTCGGCAAACAAGATGCCTGGATGTCGGTTTTCCCTGCTTCTCTGACAGGCTTGCTGAGCATATGGGTGATGATTACCCTCTCGAATCGTTATCCGGGGTTGACTATTATACAATACAGTTCAAATATCGTCGGGAAATGGTTAGGGAAGCTTTTCGCAATTAATTACATTTATTATTGGTTTATTTCGATTTCAACTATTACCATGCAGCACGCCGGGTTTATCAATACGCTGCTATTGCCAAAAAGCCCTTCCATCGTTGCGAGCCTGATGTTCTTGTTCTTATGCGGTCTGGCCGCCAAAGCGGGAATTGAGGTCATGTCAAGATGTAGTGAGTTTATTACGGTAATCATTCTGTTTTTTTTGATTCCGCTCTTGATTCTGACAATCGGGGAAGCGAATCACAATCAACTAAAGCCGATTTTGGAAGAAGGAATTCTGCCTGTATTACAAGGTGCAGTCAGCCCCGGAGGCGGATATATGAATCAACTCTTTATTCTCGGATGGCTCCTGCCTTATTTGAATCAACCGAAAAAGGCCCGCAAGGTTTCGCTGATTGCGCTTTCCGGAATTGTCGTGCTTATTTTTATTATTGTATTGCTTACAATTATGGTCCTCGGTCCATTGACGGGTAAACTGACCTTTTCTTTTCTAAGCGTCATCCAATATATCGGTATTGCCGGATCCTTCGAACGTCTGGAAGCAATAGCGGTTTCAATGTGGGTAATGGGTTGTTTTGTGAAGGTATCGGTATCGTTGTTTATATTATGCCATTGCATAAGCCAGCTTTTCGGAATGAGAAGTTACCGCGAAATCGTATTTCCCATAACACTGTTATCCCTCATTGGATCAGTCTGGATATTCAAAAACGGAGCGGAGCTTCTTAATTATCTTGCTTTTACATTCCCGCTCTTGGCTTTCTTCAACCAAAGTTTCTTACCGCTGTTACTTCTGGTGATAGACACGATAAGAAGAAGAGTGGAGAATTCACGGCTCTGACAGCATTTTCCCGATGGGTTCAAAAATAATTTTGAAAGGGACAGTAAAGCCTGGCAGGTCGACCCGCGCGATTAATAAGGAGCCGATAATAGAGGCTGCTCCCATTAAACCACCGTATACGGCTGCTTCTTTGTTTCTTTGCTTGCTTAGCAAGGATTGTATACGAACGAAAGACCATCCCGCCAATAAAAGTACATAACCCGCTATTTGCACGATCATTTCTTGATCTCCTTTTCATTCAATTGCAGAGGGGGACCTCCCATGCCGGCTCCGTTTAAACTCAGCTTTGCAGCAATCGAAACGTCTACCTGAGGAAACTTCTTATCCCATTGTTCCTTCAACGATTTCCACTGTCTTGGCTTATTGCGGTGGATTTCTTGGCCGAAACCCACGCTATCTACTTTATAGCGCCCTTGGACTTTGAATAAAGCATCCCGAACTTGTTTCTCAACCGCTGCCTCCAATACTCGCTGCACAAGCTGGAGATTCTTCGGCCGACTGATATCCAGGGGGGTGTTATTTTCAACGAGACTTCCTTCCCCCTGCAATTGAATCTTCATTTTAATCTTATCCCCGTTTATATCGAAGGCAATTCTTCGTTCTGCATGATTTAACAACATCCCGACCATTCCGCCGCCTTCCGGTAAATAGGCATTGATCCTGCCGTTCTTCATCTGATTGGTAACCCAAATAAATCCATTGGTCTCATTTTCGTCTAAAAACCCGACTACTTTTAAATCCTTTAAAATGGCTGACCCCGAGAGCTTAAACAGGTCGTTTTTGCTTTTTTTTGTTCCTTCCGAATAATCCTTGGCCTCGATAACGCCCATAACCGGACTGATGCCTTCGCTTGATGCCGCGATGAAAAAGTCACGCAAGGTAACCGCCAGTTCGGTCTCCAGACTTTCCATTTCCTTGACCGCTTCGACAGGCACTTGTTCAAAGGGGTATTTCGCTTCGAGAATTTCCCGTCCTTCTCCTCCTTTTACCATCATGATATAGGTTCTTAACCGTTGGCGCGGATCATGATTGAAAACGTCAAGAATATCGTTGATCCCATGTCTGCCTAAGGATTCGCCTATAAAAATAACGCTGCGATGGGCGGTAAATAACCGGCGGGAGCTTTTTTTCTGAATCTTGTGGAACGCATCGTCGGCATTCTTTCCCGCGGCGGACAATACAAAAAACTTTTCTTGCTGTCCGCCTCCTTCGCTCCCCGCCCCCCCCAGACCGGAAGATGGGATTGCGATTTGTACCGACAATAAATACTCCCCGTCATCCGTCAAGTCAAATGCCGTACCCGAAATGAACGCAAGGTCATTGATCTCCGTTCGGTCCCAACAACCGCTTGTCAGCAATACGGTAAAAAGTAAGCCGATGTATAGGAATGCTTTCATTCTGAAGTTCCTTTCCTCACAGCGTTTCACGTCCTAATTGCTCTCGGATGGCCGCTTCCCTCGAGTTGGACTTGGTTTCTGTCCAGCAGGTTCGCGCACTGGATTGTTGAAATCCGCTGCCTGTGGACGGCGGGTTTTAGCCCATACGGGTGCACGTATGAAGATATCCTTCACATTCATGAAAGTGAGCGGTGCTATTGGTGTAAAATAAGGGATGCCGAACGAACGCAAGGAAGCAACATGCAGCAGGATGCCAAGAAATCCAAGTACAATCCCATAAAGTCCAAACGTACCGGCCAAGAACAGCATCGGAAAGCGCAGTAACCGGATGCCATTGGCAAAACTATATCGTGGAATCGTAAACGCCGCGATACCGGTGATGGATACGATAATGACGACCGGAGCAGATATAATTCCCGCCTGCACGGCCGCCTGGCCGATAACCAATGCCCCTACGATGCTTATCGCTTGACCAAGCTGTTTGGGTAAACGAATTCCCGCTTCCCGCAGTGCCTCGAAAGTGATTTCCATCAGAAAAGCTTCGACCAGAGCCGGGAACGGAACAGCCTCCCTTGAAGACGCAATACTCAGCACGAGATTAGTCGGAATCATTTCCTGATGGTAGGTCGTAACCGCAACATAGAGGGGAGGAGCGAATATGGCGATGAATATGAAGAGGAATCGAATCCATCGCACAAAGGTTGCAATGGGCCAGCGATCATAGTAATCCTCACTGGCTTGAAGTCCAGTCCAGAACGTCATGGGGACAATTAATACAAATGGGGTATTATCAACTAGAATAGCTATTTTTCCTTCCAACAGCTCTGCAGCTACCACATCAGGCCGTTCCGTACTATGTACTTGTGGAAAGGGCGAGTAAGGCAAATCCTCGATAAATTCCTCCACGTAGCCTGAGTCGAGAATTCCGTCAATTTGAATCCTAGTTACCCTTTTTCGAACTTCCTCGACTAATGATTCGGGAACAATACCCGCGATGTAAGTGATGACAACCTGGGTTTGAGAAAGCTCCCCAATCGTATTGGATTCCATTTTCAATCGCGATGTTTTAAGCCTGCTGCGCAGTAAACCTATATTCGTTGAAAGGTTCTCAATGAATCCATCCCTGGGACCACGAATAACGGGTTCTGAAGAAGGTTCTTCAAGACTTCGCTGTTTATTGCCATTTACCTTGACCATCATGGCATTGCTGTCCGCTCTCGTAAGAACGATAGCATGACCATTTAACACGTGACGAACAATGTCGGTTACGTCTGATGTAATATCTGTCGTCCCTACGGAGATAATCTCATCATCCAGAGCTGCTGCTTTTTCATTTATAAAATCATCTTTAGTGGAAAATTTAGCAATCATTGGCTTTAAAATATGATCGTCAATCATCTTTTCATCAACAAGACTTGGGAAATATAGGACAAGCCATTGATTTTCTCCAGCCAGCCGAACTTTACGGAACACGATATCGGAGCTGTTTTGAAATATACGCTTAAAAATCAACTCATTTTGCTCTAAATCCGATGTTAGCCTGGAGTTCTCTTCATCCTCAGAATAGTCCTCCTCCGGTATATTTAGATACCCGGGTTTAATGCGTACTCTCTTCTTAAACCGTTTCACTGAATAGGCCCCCCAAAGCAAACACTGATACATGTATTTTCCCAATTTTCGTCAGAAGTATTCTCGAGCTCACGAAGGTCAACGTATACCTATTTTCGTTGAATTCCGGAAGAGCCGGCAGACGTTATCGATTTAGTGAATAAATGAATACATTATTAGAACCTGCAAATAGGCCAAGTGGATAAGTCCCCTGCATGGGAATATCCATTTGGCCTGTTTTATTGGAATCATTAAGTCTTTATCCGACTGTTGCAGTATTCCCTATCTGAAGAAAGCTGCTGCTATATAGTAAAAGATTATGCCAGGTCGATTTTGGTTATTTTGCCGGGAAGCTCTTTGTTCATAAAATTGCTCATGGCCTCTGCAGCGATCATTTTTTTGATCTCCAGCTTGTCCTCAGCAGACAACTGCTCGAAGGTTTTCGTATCGCGCTTCTCCACCTTGATAACATGGTAGCCGAAATCCGATTTGACCGGCGCCCCGACCGTCCCGATTGGCTGTGTATTGGCTGCATCCTTGAATTCGGCAACCCATGCATTGGACTGCTCATTCTCATATAAACCGCCATTGCCGGAAGATCCGGGATCATCGGAATATTCCTTGGCCAGCTCATTCCAGTCCCCGCCGTCATCCAGCAGCCCTTTCACCTTATTGGCACGCTCCAGTGCTTCCGCATCCGTACGTACGGTCTCGCCTGTTTGGGGATCGGACGTGGTTACCAGAATGTGCCGGACGGAAACGATATTATAATCGCTTTTGGTCTGGTCAAACCGGCTCTTGATCTGCGCATCCGTTACTTTCTTCTGCATGCTGCCGAGTGCGACGGTAATCATCGTGTAGAACTTCTTCACATCGCTCTCGGCCAGCCCTGCCTTCTCGTTGCTTGCCTTCAATTCCGCATTTTGTGCGATGTAGGCATTGTACTGCTCCATGAACTGGGTTAACCCGTTCTGGTCTTCCGCACTCAGCGGTTTACCCGCAACCGGCCCGTACAGCAGCTTGTAGCCGATATATTCACGGAGGAACTGCTCTTTAGCCGCCGGATCATTCAAGTAAGCCGCGGTATCCGGGTTAACAATGCTGAAGAATAAGGCATATTTCGCAAATTCCGTGTTGGTGACCTTGCCGCCGGAGTAGGTAGCAATCACTTTCTCCGCAACAGCGCCGGGTGCGGCTGCGCCGCTTTTAATCTCGATGGTTTTGAGCTTCGTGTTCCAGTTCACACTTGCCCCGACCAGCTTCCCGATATCCTTCAGATAAACATAAGTTTTACCGTCGTAGGTTAAGGTGGGGTTTGCCAGAGTCGCGGCTTTGCCATTGACTGTAATTTTCGTGTTTTTGTTCAGCATTGCCTTGATCGCCTGAATGCCGTCATCGGCAAAAACGGCTGAGGAAGCGGTTAATAATGAACCGACAACCGCGCCGATTACAAACGGCCTTATGGACTTCTTCATTATGTAATTCTCCTTTCGGGTATAAAGAGCTCTGCATAATTATAGCATTATACCTATGGAAATATAGGCGGCTGCGGCAAATCTTTTTGCCTGCGGAATCGGTTCCTGTCAAGAGCGGATTCAAAGGGCCCGACAAGCCCACAGGCAGCAGACAAAAAAACCGCGCCATCCTTCCGGCGCGGTTCAATCCATTAATCCATAGGGCTTTCTCAGGCCTGGTAGAAGTTGCGGATCCAGCGATGCGCTCCCAGCTTCGCCACCTGCTCCTTCGGCAATCCATTGCCGTCGCCGAAGCTCATGTTGCTCTCGACATTGCGGATCGAACGCATACCCGGGATGACTGTCGAGACGGCCGGATGACTAAGAACAAAACGCAGCGCGGCTTCGGGAACCGCCTCCACTGCAATGCCCAGATCTGCGGCAATCTGCTGCACTCTGTCAAATACCTGCTGCTTCCGGTCGCCGCGGAAATAGCCGTTGCGGAAGTCTCCCTCTTCGAAGGTCGTTTCCGGCGTGATCCGTCCTGTCAGTCCGCCTTCATCCAGCGCTACACGGACAATAACGCCTACATCATGCTTCTCACAGGCCGGCAGCAGCTGATCCTGCGGACTTTGGTCGAAAATATTATAAATAACCTGAACGGTATCCACGATACCGGATTCCACCAGTTTAATCGCGCTCTCCGGCTGATGGTCGTTAATCGATACACCGAAGAAACGTATTTTGCCCTGCTCCTTCAGCTTGCGGACACCCTCGAGCCAATCCCCCTGCTCCAGCCAGTCATCCAACCATACATGAAACTGCTGAACGTCGATGCGCTCCAGACCCAGGTTGCTCAGGCTCTGTTCGGTGCTGGCAATTACATGCTCGGCTGTGAAGGTTTCATTGGCGGGAACACCTGCGCGTGCAGGCCATTGAAAGTTCTTCGGCGGAATCTTGGTGGCGACGTAGATCGTTTCCTTCGACTCCCGGACAACTTGTCCAACCAGCTTCTCGCTGTGCCCGTTGCCGTAACCAAGCGCGGTATCGATGAAATTAAGACCGAGCTCAATCGAGCGGTTCAATGCTTGCAGGGATTCCTCGTCAGATGCCCCGATCCACGACGTCTTGCCAATGCCCCATGCGCCGTATCCAATCTCCGATACCTTCAGTCCGGTCTTGCCAAGGGTTCTATAGTTCATCTATCCTGCGCCTCCATTTCATTTGGACCGGCAGCCCGTGCAAGCTCCGGTCTATCATCATTATAGAGAATACCATAATCTGTGGTAAGAGCTGAAATAGGATTCACTTACTTACTTTCAGTTTACCAAGAAGACGTAAAAAACAAATCCCCCTTCATTTCCTGCAGAAGAAAATGAAAGGGGATGCGATAAATGGATGTCAGGCGGGTGAGGCAACGGTATTTATTTGAACAGAGACAAATATTGCCCGTAGCCTTCCTGCTCCAGATCCATCTTGGGAATGAACCGCAGCGCGGCGGAATTGATGCAGTAGCGCAATCCGCTTGGACCGGGACCATCATTAAACACATGACCCAGATGGGAATCCGCTTCCTTGCTCCGTACCTCCGTGCGGATCATCATATGGGTGAAATCCTGTTTCTCCTTCACATGTCCGCTGACGACAGGCTTGGTGAAGCTCGGCCAGCCGCAATTGGAATCGAATTTGTCCAGCGAGCTGAACAGCGGCTCTCCCGAAACAATATCCACGTAGAGGCCTTCGCCGTTAAAATCCCAGAATTCATTGCGGAAGGGAGGCTCGGTTCCGTTATTTTGCGTCACCTCGTATTGAATCGGGGTTAGCTGCTCCCTGCGTTTTGCTTTATCCTTATCTGTATTCCAGCGGCTTTTGATAAACGCGTCGCGGCCGGAGCCCTTGCGGTACATCCGGTACCGCAGCGGATTCTTCTTGTGATAATCCTGATGGTAATCCTCTGCCGGGTAGAAAGGCTTGGCTGGGACAATCTCCGTTACGATCGGTCCGTCGAACCGCCCGCTCTCTTCAAGCTTGAGTCTGGATTTCTCCGCCGTCAAACGCTGCTCCTCCGTGTGATAGAAGATCGCCGTCCGGTAGGAGGAGCCGCGGTCGTGAAATTGCCCGCCGGCATCGGTGGGATCAATTTGCATCCAATACGTATCCAGAAACTTCTCATAAGAATAAATCTGTGGATCAAACGTGATTTGAACCACCTCGGCATGGCCTGTCGTTTCGGAGCACACCTCTTTATAGGTCGGGTTGACGGTATGTCCCCCCATATAACCGGAAACGACGCTGATAATGCCCGGCGTCTCCTCGAATGGAGTCACCATGCACCAGAAGCAGCCGCCGGCGAAAGTTGCCAATTCATACAGATCCGCTGCTTCATCCAGTTGCTGTTCATTTTCCAAACTCATTTTTATCCCCTCGCTTTTTTCTGGCTGAGCCAGAATGATTATATGCGGAACAATCCATAGCCATTGAGCGGAACTATCGGCTGTTCATCAATCTTGAGACCATCTTCCTGAGAGTCGAGAGCTACCTTCACGAGCCACTTGGTAAAGCCGGCTACATTCATCGTTGCCATTTCTTCAAGATTGTAAAACCCGGCCGCATCCACTTCAAACTGGTCGGGAGTCGGCTCGCCTGAGACATATTCCATTGAGAACGCAATATAAACATTATGAATCCGGCTTGGCTGATCGCGGACCGCTACAAGACTTTTCACCACGGCCTCAACGCCCGTTTCCTCAAGAACCTCGCGGCAAATCGTCTCATGAATAAGCTCGTTTTGTTCGATATAACCGCCTGGCGTGGTCCAGTATCCTTTGCCCGGCTCCTGGGCCCGCCGCACGAGCAGCACCTTGTCTTCCTTCACGACAAGCGCACCGACCCCTACGCTGTAATTACCCCAATGAACGAAGCTGCAAGCGGTGCATGCGCTGCGGGGTGTGCCGTCCACATCCCGGAGTTCCATCGCGCTGCCGCAGGTCATGCAATATTTTGCCTCCATAAGTGCTTCACCCTGTTCCATGTTTTATATATAGCGACTGTCACCCTGTGATATCCGTATGCCAGATTAATTATATACCATTATGTTCCCCAGCAAAAACATCAAAAAAATCCGCACCTGACAGGGCGGATTTTAAAGTTCGGGCATGCTTGCTGCTAGACGGCGAAGGAATGGCTGCCGATCTTCTCAAGGACCTTACGCGTAAAGATCCATTTCGAAGTGGCGGTATCAGGATTATAGTAATAAAGCGCATTATGAGTGGGATCCGAGCCTCTGACGGCGTCACGGGCCGCCTTAAAGGCAGTCTCGTCCGGAATCAGCCAATATTGGCCGTCAGCAACAGCCGAGAACGCATGAGGCTCCATGATGACTTCCGAGACCGAATGCGGAAACAAGGGAGAATGCAGCCTGTTCATCACAACGGCGCCGACGGCAACCTGTCCCTTGTAGTCTTCTCCCCTGGCTTCGCCGTAAATAACCCGGGCCAGCATCGCAAGCTCCGGCTTGCTGACCGTAACCTTCCTGAGCGCCGCCCAAGTCGCCGGTCCTGCGATTCCATCGCTGGTCAGCCAGTGAGCTTGTTGAAAACGCATAACGGCCTGCGAGGTCTCTTTACCAAAGGACTGCGTTAATGCACCTTTGAAATAATCCAGAAGCTGCAGCCTGAACTGCAAATCCGGCACATCCTGACTCTTGCTGCCAAGCTGAAGCGTCTTGGGGGCCATTGCCTCGGAATGACTGCAGGTTGCAGCCAGCGCTGCGGCCGTTAACAATATGACGAGCAGTGAAATTCGTTTGAACATTCCTGATAATTCCTCCATACTCCATTCAATTTGCCCGGTTCATCTCCTGCGGAAACGTTCGGCTGATGAATTGTAGCATGGATGCTGGTAAAAGATGCTTATTGCTAGTTTTTTTTAATCATCTTAAAAATCTCTCATATGGCCGGAAATATCATAACCTGCCACCCAATCCAGCCGGTTGGCCAGAAACCCGGGTGGGAGCGCCCGAAGGATCATATTGCGAAGGCCAAGCGCGGCCGGATGTTCCAGCTGAACCATCCTTGCCATGCGGCGGGACTGTCTGACGATCCGCGCCGTACGGGGAATTCGGCTCAGCTCGTAGTCGCGCAGTGCCGACATGATATCATCCCCGGACATGGAGACCTTCCGTAAATGATAGGCCAGCATAACAGCATCCTCAATAGCCTGCGCGCCTCCTTGACCAAGGTTCGGCAGCATGGGGTGCGCAGCGTCGCCAAGGAGTGTAACACGCCCGCTGCTCCAGGTATTAAGAGGCTCACGGTCAAACAGATCATGGGAGAGAATGGCTTCTTCGTCCGTGGCCGCTATAACGGCTTCAATCGGACTATGCCAGCCTTTAAAATACGTTAAAGCCGCCTTTTTCCTCTCTCCCGGCAGAGCCTGCGTGCCCCTCGGTGCATTGACGGCTCCAAACCAGAAGACGCGTCCCTCACCCAAATGGGAAAATCCAAAGCGCCTGCCTGGGCCCCAGGCCTCGAATCCGCCGCCAAGATCAATGGGATACCGGCTGTCCTGGAATTCCGCAATCCCTCTCAGCGCTGTGAAGCCTCCATATTGGAGAGGACTGCCGTCAAGTCCCAGGATCTGCTCCCTGACGACGGAATTCACCCCATCGCAGCCGATCAGCACAGCCGCCTCATGCTCTTCACCATTCTCAAATACGGCATGGACGCAATGTCCGCGGTTCTCCAGCCCCTTAAGTTTGACGCCCAAATGTATATCCGTCTCCGGCATCGATGCAAGATGATTATAGAGAATATGCTGAAGCGCTGCCCGGTGAATCAGATAGCCAGGTGTTCCATACCGGAGAGCTTGTTCTGCAGCCGGTAGAACGGTCAGTACCCGTCCGTCATGCGTGCGGATCTCTGCTTTGCCGACCGCGGCTCCCCTGAATCGGATCTCTCTACCCACACCCAGCAGATCCAGCGCTTTCATCGCGTTGGCCGCAAGCACAATACCGGCGCCAAGGTCAGCCAATTCATTCGCTTTATCAAACAACCTTACATGCCAGCCGCTCTGCCGCAGAGCTATGGCCGCGCTCAATCCGCCAATACCTGCGCCAATCACAATTGCCTCTCTGCTGATCGGCGGTGCAGCTGCAATCACATCGTTGTCCCCCTTATAACTCTCAGCGCCGGTTTTCCTCACTTACATTGGAACGAAGGTTTAAATTGCGATATCCGTCATGCGATCAAATGTTCCCCATTCCGGTTTACATCGACCAGTACCTGCATTACAATGAAGCTATCATCATACATATTGCTGCAACCTGCATCATGGATTGAAAGAATCATCCCAAGAAAACCTGAGGTGAGATGAAGTTGAATGTAATCAAGCTGAAGGACCGGCAGGAACTGGACCGCAAAACGCCTTCCATGCCATGGTATATAGAGAAATTTATCAATTATAAATTACCGGATCTTTCTCCGTCCTCCCTGCTTGAATACGTCAGGGACTACGAGACTTTTCTATCCTGGATGCTGGCGGAAGGGCTTGCTGCAGGTCCATCTATGCGGGATGTGCAATTGGAGGAGCTGGAGAAGCTGCATATGGACAGCATCGATCAGTTCAAGATGTTTCTGGCTACCCGCCGGGAGCATGCCAACAGCAGGACAACCATATCGCGCAAGCTTTCCTCCCTGCGCTCGCTTTTTCATTATTTGAGCCAGATTGCCGAGGACGAAGAGTTTTATCCGCTCTTGAAGCGCAATGTCATGGCCAAAGTCTCGATCAAACGGGCGAACAAGCCCAAGGATACCGCGGCCAAGCTTGAGGGCAAGCTGCTGCAGGAGCGGGAAATTGACGAGTTTATCCGGTATATTCATGAGGATTACGGTTCGGACGCCGCGGCGAACAAACAGGCCATGTATTCCTATATGCTCAACCGGATCCGGGATACCTGCATTGTCAGTCTTATCCTCAATTCCGGGCTGCGGGTGTCGGAGATCGTCAATATGAATACCGATGATCTCGATTTGAAGAAGAAGCTGCTTTATGTGTTTCGAAAAGGGAAAAACGATGACACCTTCAAAACGCCGGTTTATTTCCGTCAGGAAGCCATGCATGATCTGCAGCTGTACCTCTCCCAGCGCGAATCGCAATACAAGGCGCCGAAGAGGGAGAAGGCGCTGTTTCTGGCCATCGCCAACGGCAGAAGCGAGGGCTCACGCATGACCAAGCGGGCCATCCAGGAAATGGTGATCAAGTATGCCAAGCGGTTCGGCAAGCCGTATCTCTCGGTACACAAGCTGCGGCATTCCTTTGCAACCGATTATTACTTGCGCAACGACCTGTACAAGACGCAGGAGCAGCTTGGCCACGCTTCGCCGGAAACGACACAAATCTATGCCCATCTCACGGACCGTACCATGGCAGAGGCAATCGACCGCCAGAAGCGCGACGATTAATTGCTCAAATAAAGTCGATCTGCTGGTCCAGAATAATTTCCTCAACAGATGTTTCCGGAAACACCTGGGCAGGTATGAGCGAAAATTCCAGGGTCTTCAGGTCATCCGGCAGGGCAGGCGCAATATGAAAGGTCATTGTCGTCTGCGCTCCGTTACCGCCCATGCTGCTCCGCCTTACGGCATAATCCTGATCCCCTATGATTTCAAGGGTCAGATTTGCTTTAATGCGCGTATGGCTGCTGCTGTCGGCATTTTCTCTTCTGTTATTTATTTCCAGATAAGCGACACTTACATGCTCATGCTGCATGGCATGCGTCAATATATAGTCTATATGATCTTTTGTCACCTTCTTCATAATGGAAACCACACCCTTCAAATCGCCGGTACTGTCAGGCATAACGGGCCGGGTGCGTTCCTGGATATTCTGAAAAAAATAACTGATCTGCAAGTCCGCCATTTGAAACTGCTCGCCCCAGGCCTGCACCTGCTCCCAAGGCGGAAAAAACCTGCGGTTTCCGGTGAGTGTCTTCCTCTCCTTTATAAGAGACAACAGCTTCTCGTCAATTGATTTGATTTGATCATTATATTCGTTCGGAATTGCTCTTAGTTCGGACCACACCATTCAACATTCACCCTTTCGTAACATAATTGGCGGACCCTATCACCATCGCAGCCGTATAGATAGTAGAATCATATCATGATACGAAACGTGGAGGTATTTTAATTCAATGCTCAAAACTGCAATCGGACGATTAAGATGGATCGGCAATGTGGAAGGCGTCTCCTATCTCGTACTGCTGCTCATCGCCATGCCCCTCAAATATTGGGCCGACATCCCCATTGCCGTAACCATCGCAGGCGCGCTGCATGGACTGCTCTTCACGCTGTTTCTCCTGGCTCTGCTTCATGCCTGGATCGTCAGAAAATGGTCCTTCCTGTTTGTCTTTATCGCTTTTCTTTCCGCCTTTATCCCGCTCGGAACCTTCTTCCTGGACGCCAGGCTGCGCAAGGAAGCCTAGCGTCTAGCGTCTTCAGCCCATTCGCCTGCTAGTGCTCATAGATCATTTTACGGGTCATCCCGCCATCTACCGTCATGTTCAGGCCTGTCACAAAATCATTCTCCGGATCCGTCAAATACATGCATGCACGGATGATGTCGCCGGGATGTCCGACACGTCCTGCGGGATGCTGCTCATGATCAACCGGACGCAGTTCCGCATAATTGCCTGTTTCGATCCATCCCGGACTGATGCAGTTGACGGTAATATGATCAGGCCCAAGCGACACAGCCAGCGAATGAGTAATGGAGACTATGGCTCCCTTCGTAGCGGCATAAGCCTCGCTGTTAGGCTCGGACATGGCCGCCCGTGTAGAGGCAATATTGACAATCCGGCCGCCGCCGCCGGATTTCATCCGCTTCGCAGCCTCGCGGGAGCAGAGGAAGGTGCCGCGCAAATTGACATGAACGACACTGTCCCATTCGTCGACCGACAGCTCGTAAGGGGATTTCGTGATGCCGAATCCGGCGTTGTTAATAAGAATATCGACCGTTCCGTACAATTCCCCGATACTCTCAAACAGCTGCACAATCTGACCGGGCTGGCTCAAATCCGCTTCAATGAATTGGGCCAGAGCGCCGGTTTGCGTGAGTCTCCGGGCCAGAATTGGCCCCTTCTCGTTCTCGATGTCCGTCATAATTACCTGCGCTCCCGCTTCGGCGTAGGCTTTGGACAGTTCACTGCCAATGCCTCCTGATGCTCCTGTCACCACAACTACTTTCCCTTCATATTTCATGCGGATTTCAACTCCTTATTTTGTAGAAATTTAAGAACCTCAGCTGCTGCTTGACAAGACAACGCTAGCGGATACGTTGAATGCATTCCATGCGGTTGCCGAAGGGATCCCGAAATTCAAACCGCTCATAGCCCGGTATGGGTATTCCATCCAGAATCCCAATCCCCCGCTGGGCAAGCGTTCTTTCGATAAGCTTCAAATCTGTGACTTCATAGGCCATATGGGCCTTGGTACGGGTCCGGTCCACGCCGTCCTCCGTCCCGATATGCAGGGCAAGCAGCCCTACTTCAACCCAGAAACCGCCTCTCCCGGCAAGAGAATCCGGCTTGGGAATCTCCTTTAGCTGCAGCACCCCGCAATAAAAAGCTCTTGCCTGCTCCTCCTGACCGGGCGGAATCGTAATCTGGGCATGATGGAAGCCGATAATCATGATATTTCACCCTTTCCCCATCGCTAAATCTGTTCGAAATTGAAGTCATTCCAGCGAAGCTGATCGTATCGCGCATACACGGTCTATTACCTCTCCATGCCCGATTTGAGC
Source organism: Paenibacillus sp. JT31N17 (assembly GCF_056269255.1). Classification (NCBI taxonomy): domain Bacteria; kingdom Bacillati; phylum Bacillota; class Bacilli; order Caryophanales; family Paenibacillaceae; genus Paenibacillus; species Paenibacillus sp. JT31N17. The sequence continues at coordinate 685,352 of NZ_JBWDNP010000003.1, read as the reverse complement.
TCTCTCGCCGGTTCGCTCCTTCAACTCCACCAAGCCCTGGACTATTCCTCTGCCGACCACAATCCGGATGGGCAGTCCGATCAGATCGGCATCCTTCAGCTTAACGCCCATCCGTTCTTCCCGGTCGTCGTAGAGCACATCGATTCCTTCCCGCTTCAGCTGTTCGTACAGAAGCTCAGCTGCTGCGAGCTGGGCTTCATCCTGGAGGGAAACGACAATCAGATGCACATGATAAGGCGCGGTCTCGATGGGCCAGATCATCCCGTCTTGATCATGATGCTGTTCCACTATTGCCGCCAGCAGCCGGGTGACGCCAATGCCGTAGCAGCCCATAATGACCGGCCGTTCCACGCCGCCCGCATCGAGAAAACGGGCATCGAAAGCATCACTATATTTCGTTCCGAGTTTAAATACATGTCCGAGCTCGATACCCCGCTCCATAACCAGCTCCATTGAGCAACGCGGGCAGCGGTCCCCCTCCTGCGCGTTGCGGAAATCGCCGACTTGTTCAAGCGGAAAATCCCGCCCGGGAAGCAGATGCCGCAAATGATAATCCGCTTCGTTCGCTCCCGCTACCGCATCGTCCATCGCCGCCACATCCCGATCGACCAGAACGGGAATAGAAGCTGCAAGTCCAACCGGGCCCGCAAAGCCCGGAACGGTTCCAGTCACGGTCTGAACGGCCGCGGGATCAGCCAGCTCCAGCTTTTCCGCGTTCAGCCACAGCTTGACCTTCGTTTCGTTCACTTCATCGCAGCCCCTCACGAGCACGGCGGCAAGGCGCCCATCTGCGGCGTAAATCAGTGTCTTGATCATCTCCTGTGGCTGCTGGCCGGTGTGAGCGGTAAGCTGATCAATGGTCTTGATGCCCGGAGTGTGGAATTTCACCGCAGCGGGAGTAACTGAGCCCTTGATGGCGGTAGAGCCGGAGCTTTGGAACTGGGCCTTCTCCAGATTGGCGGAGTAGCCGCAGGAGCGGCAAGACATAATGACATCCTCACCCGATTCGGCCAGAGCCATGAATTCATGCGTGCCGCCTTCACCGCCTATGGAGCCCGCATCTGCTTCCACCGCCCGGAATTTCAGCCCGCAGCGTTCGAAAATGCGGTGATACGCCTCATACATGGCATCGTAAGTCCGGCCCAGCCCCTCCCAATCGGTATCGAAGGAATAGGCATCCTTCATGAGAAATTCGCGGCACCGCAGCAGACCAAAGCGCGGACGGCGCTCGTCCCGGAACTTGGTCTGGATTTGATAAAGCAGAAGGGGCAGCCGTTTATAGGAGTTCACTTCCTGCTGAACGAGCGTCGTGATGACTTCTTCATGAGTCGGTCCCAGTACAAATTCTCTTCCGCTGCGGTCATGCAGCCGGACCAATTCGGGGCCATATCTATCGTATCTTCCGGATTGACGCCATAAGTCGGCCGGTTGAAGCGCCGGGAGCAGGATTTCCTGCGCCTGAACCTTGTCCATCTCCTCGCGGACGATCGTCTCTACCCTGCGCAGCGCCTTCCTGCCGAGCGGCAGAAGCGAATAAACTCCTGCGGCAAGCTGCCTGATAAATCCGCCCTTCACCATCAGCTGGTGGCTGATCGCCTCCGCGTCGGCAGGAACTTCCCGCAGTGTCGGGATAAACGAATGACTTTGTCTCATTTCTTTAGCACCTCCGCTACTATTGAAGTTCTCAGAATCCATCGGATACAATAAAACGCGCCCGTCCCCGGAAAGGGACGAGCGCGCTGTCTCGTGGTACCACCCTAATTTGACTATGCCAAGATTCGGCACAGCTCTCATTAGCGGATAACGGGAATTTCCCGGCTGCAGATACTATGATTTCCCTGCAGCAACTACAAGGCGGGGAGCAACAGGCGGATGCCGGGAATTTTTCAGCCGATGAATTCCCTCTCTGGACGCAGGCCGCAAGCTTTTCATGATGCTTCACTACCATCCGTTAAGGACGGCAAGTATGCAATCTATCGCTCATATCCTTGATAATCGTTGTTAACTATGCCTGGGGGCCAAACCCTGACCTTTTCCCAAGACCTGCAAATAAAATAACCCATCCCCATGGCAAAGTCAATCCCGGTACCTTACGCCAAGCCGTTTCCTCAGATATAGAATTGTAATTCGTAAGCGACGATATAAATTTTAATTGATAACGTATAATATTCCATGTATATTTGAACATATAGTAATTAAACATGTCATTTTGCATTCAAAAAGTCATATAACGGCCAGTACTTCTTTTAACCATCCCTATACTTCTATTGAAAGGAGCCTCCATTATGCAAATCTTGCCAAACGCAGGGAATCCCGCGATTCAGATCGATGAAACAGACCGTAGGATTATTAAAGCCCTCAACATGAACGGGAGAATTTCATACACCGATCTGGCCAAGGATATCGGACTTTCCCGGGTTGCGGTGCAATCCAGAATCAATGCCCTGATGGAGAACGGCGTGATCGAACGTTTCACCGCCGTCATTAATCCGGAGAAAATCGGCATTCTCGTCTCCGCCTTTTTCAACGTGGAAGTGGAGCCCAAGTTTCTGCACGAGGCCGCGACGGCGCTTGCCGATGAACCTGTCGTAACCAGCCTTTACCATATGACGGGTCCCAGCAAGCTTCACATGCACGGCCTCTTTACGAATAACCAGGAGATGGAGCAGTTCATGAAGGACGTGCTCTATAAGCTTCCCGGAATCATGAGCGTGGATTGTCAGGTACTGATCAACCGATACAAAAGCCGGATGGGAATGAGGCTATAGACGATGGCAGACTCTATTCAGAAAACCAGCAAACAGGATTATCGGGATTTGTCATGGGCCATGCTCAAAACCGGCATTATCGGATACGGCGGCGGTCCATCCGTTATTCCGCTCATCCAGTATGAAGCTGTAACCAAGTACAAATGGCTGGACCAAAGTGAATTCGGCGAGATATTGGCGCTTGCCAATGCGCTTCCGGGTCCTATTGCCACCAAAATGGCCGCTTATCTGGGATACCGGCTGCGTAAAAGTCCCGGCGCCTTAATCGCTCTGCTGTCGCATATTATGCCTACAGCTCTTGCCATGGTGGCACTCATCTCCATTGTCCGATGGCTCAGCGGCTCGGCTGTAATCGCCGGTATGATCGGAGCGGTCACCCCGGTGATCGCGGTTATGCTTGGAGTCATGGCCTATGAATTCGCAAACAGGGCGGTCAAGGGGCTTGGCATGACAGCAGGCCTGTTCTTCTTCCTGCTGGCTTTCCTGATGATGAACGTGATCCATATTCATCCGGCTATTGTCATTGCCCTTTTCATAGCATACGGGATTGTCCATATCCGGACAGTAGCCTATCTGAAGAGCAAACGGAAAGTGAGAATGCCGGATCAGGGAAATTAACAGTGGCTTTAAAAGTCCGGTGAAAATACAGGCTGCGCATGCGGAAACGTCTTCCGATCGCTGTTGTACCCCTGAATTTGTTTTATTTTGGATACCTGTATCTGATAAATTCGGGGTACAAAGGCGAACGCTTACGCTTCTCCAGACTATTTCCGCCTGCTCCGCCAGTTACTCACCGGACTTTTAAACCCCTCGCAGATTAATTAAAGTAACGAAAAAAGGATGTAGCGCATGGACTGGATAGAATGGATTCATCTTTTTCTGGGCTTTCTGATTTCCAATGTATTAGGCTATGGAGGCGGACCGGCTTCCATACCGCTGATGTATCAGGAGATTGTCACGCATTACGGATGGCTGACAGACCCGCAATTTTCCAATATGCTGGCGCTCGGCAATGCCCTTCCCGGTCCTATTGCGACCAAGATTGCCGCTTATGTCGGCTATGAAGTGGCAGGCTGGGCCGGCCTTGTCATTGCCTTGGCGGCTACCATCCTGCCCTCGGCGATAGCACTCATTCTGCTGCTGCAGCTGCTGCAGCGATTCCGCAAATCCAATGCGGTGAAGGGGATCACTATACTTGTACAGCCGGTTATCGCCATCATGATGGTAACCCTGACCTGGCAGATCGCCTCCTCGTCGATTTCTCTTATCGGCATCTGGCAGGCGTTAATCATCGCAGCGGTTGCCTTCTGGCTGATGCAGCGCAGGAAGATCCACCCTGCACTTGTCATTCTCTGTGCGTTTGCCTATGGCGGCATCGCGATTGGCGTGTTTCATTTATAGGCGCAGACGGGTTTTCGTAGAATGCAAACAAAAGAACCAGTCAACTTGGACTGGTTCTTTTTGAGCTCTTATTTTCTGGTCCGTTCGCTCATGTTCGGGAAGTGATAGGTAAGATGCGGTATTCAAATAATTACCGTTCAGAACGGCATGTTCATGCGTTGTCCGCATCCGCGCTGACCGTTGCGACCGCCGCTTCCAGCCCGGCGTCAAGCTCCGCTCTATAGCTTGAAGACTGAGCTTCCGTCCAGTTCAGACGTTTGCCCATCCAGGCATGAACGGCTTCCTTCCAGCGGTACACCCGCGAGATATCGAAGAACAGCGCGCCTGTCCGGCGGATCCAGAAATCCATCGGCGTGAGGGTCATTTCCTCATTGAGCGCATACTCCACAGACGCAAACAGCTCCAGAGGAAGTCCGGATTGTACCTGCTCCTGCTTCCGGTCCTTCATGATCTGATGCAGCGAGCCGACATTGGAGCCGTAGAAACGGGCGAGCCGCTCCGCCGCTTCCGTCGACAGACCAAGCTTGACGCCCCGGGATGTCTGATCCGCAATAAATGCGCCAAAGCCTTTCGAGCCTCCGACATCGCCTCCGGAGAGAGCCGCGTGCCTGGTCAGGCAGGCGGGGAAAGCTGCGCCCTGCTGGCGGGTCAGCTCCTCCGCCGCTTTATTCACGACTGCTTCGGCCATTTTGCGGTAACCGGTCAGCTTGCCCCCGGCAATGGACAGCAGGCCCGATGGGGAGCGGAAAATCTCGTCCTTGCGGGAAATTTCCGAAGGGTCTTTGCCCTCCTGGTGGATGAGGGGACGGAGACCGGCCCAGCTGGATTCCACATCCATAGCAGTTAAGCGGACTGATGGAAACAAGGCATTCACCGCGCGCAGCAGATAGTCCCTGTCCTCATTCGTCATCCGCGGCTTCTCGTAATTGCCGGTGTAGGTCGTATCGGTGGTCCCCACATAGGTTTTCCCCGCACGGGGAATAGCGAACACCATCCGCTTGTCGGGCGTATCGAAATATACGGCCTGATGCAGAGGCAGCCGGGATTGGTCGAAGACCAGATGGACGCCTTTGGTCAGATGAAGCGTCTTGCCCTGGCGCGAGCCATCCTTCTCGCGGAGAGTATCCACCCACGGACCGGCTGCATTGACAATTTGTGCGGCATGAATAACCACCCGTTTCCCCGTCAATTGATCGCTTGCCTCAACGCCTGCCATCTGCCCTGCTTCATATAGAAAATCATCAACCTTCATATAATTAATGGCCCTGGCGCCCTCGGCTACAGCCCGCTTCATGACTTCAAGCGTAAGCCGCGCATCGTCCGTGCGGTATTCGACATAATAGCCGCTCCCCTTCAGTCCTTCGCGCTTCAAGAGCGGCAGGCGTTTCAACGTCTCCGCCTGGCTCAGCATACGGCGGCGCTCGGCACGTTTCACACCAGCGAGCCAATCGTACAGACGCAGACCAAGCGACGTCGAGAACCAGCCGAAGGTTCCACCCTTGTAGATCGGCAGCACCATCCATTCCGGTGTCGTCACATGGGGCGCATTCTCATACACGATCGCCCGCTCTTTCCCGACCTCGGCCACAACGCCGATCTCGAGCTGCTTCAGATACCGGAGCCCGCCATGGACCAGCTTGGTCGAGCGGCTCGAAGTGCCCGCCGCAAAATCCTGCATCTCCACCAGCGCAACCCGCATGCCGCGTTTCTGCGCATCAAGCAGAATCCCCGCCCCAGTAATTCCTCCGCCGATAACAAGCAGATCCCAGCGTGTTTCCTCCAGTTGACTGATGATCTCCTCACGGTTAAAGCCTGAAAAGTTAGCCGTCATTAGGTTGTCTCTCCCATTTCCCGTCAATTAGGAAGAAAAGGCTTCTCCGTCCTTTGGGCCGCGAAGTTCGTTTCTTCCCTCAAACTTTGTAGAAATTTATAGGCGTAAAGCTCATGCACTCTGACAAAAAGGCTAGAAAAAAGAGAAGCCGCGACAAAACCTTCTCGCAAGCTTTGCGAAAGGCTATCACGGCTTCTCCATATCTCCGACCCATTATTAACTTGGTTTCATCCTACCACACATTTCAATTATTTGAAAGCCTGAGCTGCCCGGACGGCCCTGCCCCAGCCCTCGTATTTCGCTCCGCGGAGCGATTCCTCCATGCTGCTCTCGAATCGGATATCCAGCTTCCAGAGGCCGGCAAGCTCTGCCCTGGAGCTCCAGAAGCCAACCGCCAGACCGGCCAGAAAGGCCGCTCCCCTTGCCGTCGTCTCGCTGACTGTCGGGCGCTCCACGGCGATTCCCAGCATATCGCTTTGAAACTGCATCAGCAGATTGTTCCGGGAACCGCCGCCATCGACGCGAAAGCTGGCAAATGACAGCCCGGCTTCCCGTTCCATTACCGTGAAGACATCCTTCGCCTGATACGCGATCGCCTCCAGCGTAGCGCGGACAAGCTGCGCTTTGCTGGTACCTCTTGTCAGCCCGAATATGGCTCCGCGAACCTCATTGTCCCAATACGGAGTGCCCAGCCCGACGAATGCGGGCACCACATACACCCCGTCCGTCGAATCGGCTTGCTCCGCGACCTGCTCGCTTTCCTGGGCGGAGCCGATCAGCTGCAGCTCGTCGCGAAGCCACTGCACCGCCGATCCCGCCACGAAGGTGCTGCCCTCCAAGGCATACTCCACCCTCCCGTCGATCCCCCAGGCAATCGTCGTCAGCAGCCCATGCTCCGAGCGGACGGCTTCGCTGCCGGTATTCACCAGCATGAAGCAGCCGGTGCCGTATGTATTTTTGGCCATGCCTTTCTCGAAGCATGCCTGACCGAACAGGGAAGCCTGCTGGTCCCCGGCCGCGGCAGCAATGGGGATCGCGTGTCCGCCATACAGCTCATCTGTCGTGTGTCCATAAAGATGGGAGGTAGGCTTGACTTCCGGCAGCAGCCCCGGCGGTATATTAAGAATCGCCAGCAGCTCCTCATCCCATTTCAGCTCATGAATGTTGTACAGCATCGTGCGCGCCGCATTCGAATAATCCGTTACATGGACGGCGCCGCCGGTCAGCTTCCAGATCAGCCAGGTATCGATGGTGCCGAACAGCAGCTCCCCGGCCTCCGCTCTTTGGCGCACCCCCTCGACATGCTCCAGAATCCATTTGATTTTCGTTGCCGAGAAATAAGCGTCCACCATCAGCCCCGTTTTCTCCCGGATGAGCTCCTCATGACCATCCGCCTTCAACTGCGCGCAAATTCCCGCGCTCTGGCGCGACTGCCAGACTACCGCCGGATAGACCGGAATACCTGTGTCTTTATCCCAGATGACGGTCGTTTCCCGCTGATTGCAAATCCCGATTCCGGCAATTTGCTCCGGCCCGATGCCATTCTCCTCCAGAACGCGCCGAAGCACCGACCGGGCTGACTCCCAGATTTCCTCCGCGTCATGCTCCACCCACCCCAATTGGGGAAAATGCTGCGTAAATTCCTGCTGGGCGATCCCTCTCATCAACCCCTGCTTATCGAATAAAATGGCTCTTGTGCTGGTGGTACCCTGATCCAATGCCAATATGTAAGAATCCGTAGAATGTTCCGCCTGGTTCATCCTTAACCACAATCCTCTCCGGGGCTTTATTTTCGAGGCAAATTCCGTCTTACATAAAATGCTTCCACAATGCCGCATTGCTTGTGGTGACGGCAGTCGCACCCGCTGTAAGCGCTCTCTCCACATCCTTCGCCGTCCGGATGAAGCCGCCGGCAAGTATGGGAATGCCCGCCTCCTCATGCACTTCCTTGATGATGTCCGGCATAATCCCGGGCAGCACTTCAATATAATCCGGCTGCGTGCGCCGAAGCAGCGCATAATTCTTCTGGAGCGCGCCGGAGTCCAGCAGGAACAGTCGCTGAATCGCCAGCAGCTTGTTCTGCTTGGTTTTGGTGATGACGCCGGCGCGTGTTGACATGATTCCGGCCGGTTGGATCACCTGGCAGAGAAATTCAGCCGCATACTCGTCATTCTTGAGGCCTTCGATCAGATCCGCATGAATGAGCACCTGCTTACCGCAGGACTTGGCCAGCTGAACAAGCGACTGAAGCTGACTGATATGGCTGTCCAGCAGCACGATGTACTGATAGGAAAAATTCAGCAATTTCTCGAAATCCTTTATATTTCTGGCGGCAGGCAAAATGAGCTGTTGCTGAAATGGCATTCCGAATCCGTCCCCCCAAGCCTCGATCGCATCGCTATCTTGCAAATAAACAAAAAAACACATAAAATCATCCCTCACGCACGAGGCGCAGGAGTGTCTATGTGAATTTCTCCGATTCTTCCGTCACAATATGAACTTGAATCTAATTGTAGCTTCACCGCTGCCATGCGTCAAGCGCAATAACCCCGCATCAATCTTCGCGGGGTTATCTGCAATTCTTTCAAACGCCGGCTGCTTCGATCTCAGCCGTTGACATCAGCAGTCTTGTTCGCTGCCGCATAGCGGTTGGCCGGAACCGGAATGCCCAGATTGCCGCGGAGCGTATCCGATTCGTATTCCGTACGGTACAATCCGCGCTCCTGCAGAATCGGCACCACCAGTTCAACGAAATCCTTCAGGCCGCTCGGAATGGGAGTATGAATGATAAATCCGTCGGCCGCCTTTTCCTCATGCCACTGCTGGATCAAGTCGGCGATTTTCTCCGGCGTGCCGATGAAGGCCCCGCGCGGCGTTGCCGAGCGGAGGGCAACCTGCCGCAGGGTAAGATTTTGCTCCTTGGCCTGTCTTTTGATTTTATCCGTTCCGCTGCGGAAGCTGTTTTTGCCCAAATCGCCTACATCCGGGAATGCCTCATCAAGCGGATACTGTGAAAAATCATGATGCTCGAAGAAACGTCCCAAATAATTGAGTGCATTCTCAATGCTGACAAGTCCGGCAATTTCCTCGTATTTGCGTTCCGCTTCTTCTTCTGTTGCCCCAATGATGGGCCCTATGCCCGGCAGAATCACAATATCGTCCTCGGAACGGCCGTTCGCAATGGCGTTGTCCTTAATTTCCTTATAGAACTGTTTGGCTTCCTCTATGCTCTCATGTCCGGTGAAGACCGCATCGGCCGCCTTGCCAGCCAGCTTCTTCCCGCTCTCGGATGAGCCGGCCTGGAAAATAACCGGCTGTCCCTGTCTGGATCTTGCAATATTCAATGGTCCTTGTACAGAGAAATAAGTGCCTTTATGATTGAGCGTGTGCAGCTTGGAAGGATCGAAGAAAACGCCCGATTCCTTATCGCGGATGAACGCGTCATCCTCCCAAGAATCCCACAGTCCCTGCGTAACCTCTAGATATTCCTCTGCGATTTTGTACCGTTCATCATGGGACGGGTGCTCGGTTTTGCCATAATTTTTGGCGGAGCCCTCAAGCGGCGATGTCACCACATTCCACCCCGCCCGGCCGCCGCTGATATGGTCCAGCGAGCCGAACTGCCTGGCAACCGTGAAGGGCTCGCTGTACGAGGAGGACAATGTTCCTACCAAGCCGATATGCGAGGTAGCAGCGGCAAGCGCGGACAGAATCGTGATCGGTTCAAAGCGGTTGAGAAAATGCGGGATGGATTTCTCATTGATGTAGAGACCATCGGCGATAAATACCAGATCGAATTTCCCCGCCTCTGCCGTTTGCGCCTGCTGCTTGTAGAACTCAAAATTCACGCTGGCATCTACCGGAACCTCGGGATGCCGCCATACGGACACATTGCCGCCCACCCCATGAATCAGTGCGCCAAATTTGATTTGCTTGCGATTTGCCATGCCAAATTCCTCCTCTGTGGACTTCCGGTGAAAAAACAGGCGGCGCAGGCGGAACCGTCTGCCGGTTTGCTGCTTACGCTTCTCTATACTATTTCCGCCTATTCCGCCAGTTCATCGCCGGTATTTTGAGCAGCCTCTATAATAACAACGTGGTTTCGTTCATCTGCAGCCGGTAGCTCTTTACCAGCAGATTGCCATTCATAATATCTTTGTCAAACGCCCGTTCGAAGCCCAGGCGCTCATATAACCGCACTGCGGAGTCCATCATATCGGATGTGTGCAAATGAACCGTTTGGGCGCCCCACTGCCGGCATTCTCTGGCGCATGCGCGGATAAGCTCAGTCGCGACTCCAAGCCCGCGCGCTTTGCGGGAAACCGCAAGCAGCCGGATAACGGGATTTTGGATATCCAGATCGCTTCTTCCATAAGCGGCTTCGGAGGAATCAAACAGGAATACGCTGCCGACAATTTCCCCATGCTGCTCCGCAACAAAACGCGATTTCGTTGCCGCCTCGCTCACGGAGGAGATAATATTCTCCTTGTACTCTTCCCAGCGATCCTCGGGGAGCGTCTGTTCATACTGGCCGTATGCATCCAACAATACCGCCTGGACAGCATCCGCATCCTTGTCTATCGCCTCGCGAATGACAATCGTTTTCGTTGACATCGCATTCACCTGCTTCCCGAAGTTCTCACTATCTGTATGTGCATCATGCAATCCCACCTATTAGGCCTGCGTTAAAAGAACCTTGCTCTTGATGCGCTCGATTTGACCAATATGATTACCTGCATGATTGATAAAGGATTGGATAATCGTGGACAATGCCACCGGATCTCCCTTGAAATTCGAAGCCGTCTTCTCCCAATCCTCAGCGGACAAACGGCGAAACAGAAGGCTGTTATAGACCAGCAGCGCATGGAATACATCGAGAATATCCGAAGCATGACCGGCATTGGGCGTTTGCCCGGCCACCCAGTTATCCTGATTGAAGGCGGGCAAGCGGGCTTCAGAGCCTGCCAGTATTTCGCGGAGCCGGAAGGACACGACGATATTATGGTCTGCCAAATGGGCAAGCACCTCGGTGATGCTCCATTTGCCGGGGCCTTCTTTTTCAGTCAATTGTTCGTCTGTCAGGCCGGCAACGGCCTGCTTCAACTGCTCATACGTCTCCAGATAGGACTCTATATTAATAGTCGTCTGACTCATCTTAATTCCTCCTTATAAGTATCCGGTTTTTAGCCCTCACCTATCGCAAAGCAAACCGGGATAACGAAAATAATCCAATATCCTGTGCTGACTTGCCCTTCTCGATCAGGTCAGCCGCAATTTCACCGACCACGCTGGCAAACTTGAATCCATGTCCGGAGAAGCCGCCGGCGAGCAGCACATTCCGATGCTCCGGATGGGTGTCGATGATGAAATCCTCGTCCGGGGTCATCTCATATTTGCATACCGCGCCGCTCAGCAGCCTCCCTGCAGCCCCCGGCATGAATGCCGAGAGCGCCCTGCGCAGATCGCCTTCATCCTCCGGATAGAAGCCGAATGGAGCAAGCTCCTCGCCGGGCTTCCATTCCACTCCGGTGTCATGCCTTCCGATCTTGAGACCTTTACCGTCTATGCTTGGAAATCCATAATAACCGCCGTCCTTGGTTCCAAGCGTAAATCCGGGAAATACGCCGGAATCAAATCCGTTCCCTTCCGTTTCAAACCAGCCGACGACCTTGCGGACTGATCGGATAGGCAGGGAAATGAACGGTTCCAGACGCTTGAACCACGCTCCGGCGCTGATCAATACCTTCCCGGCGTGAAAGATGCTGTCTTTGGTACGGACGGTAACTCCACCCGCATCCGGCACAATATCCGTAACGAATGTATTCGTGAGCAGCCCGGCGCCTGCTTCTAAAGCAGCGCGTTTATAGGCGGCAACGCCTCTCTCGCTGTACAGGTAACCGGCATTCGGCTCATACATGCCTTCAAAGCCGTCCGGGAGCCGCACTCCTGGCCAGCGGCTGCGAATTTGCGCGGCATTGAGCAGTTCTGTGGTTACCCCAAGCGCAGCCGCATCATCAAGGCGGACATCGTAGGAATAGACATCCGGATCGGACATATTAAGCACGCCCGAGCGCTCCAGCAGCTTCTCCCCGGTCAATTTCTCCAGCTCAAGCCACCGCGCATCGGCGCGCAGCGCCATGGATACATAAGCTGCTCCGCCATGATAGGCGTGACGGATGAGACGCGGCTCGCCATGATGACTGCCCAGCGCATGCGGCGGATCAAATGCATCGATCAGCAGCGTCTTCAGACCGCGGCAGGCAAGCTCGTAACCTGCGCTCATCCCCATGGAGCCGGCTCCAATTACGATCGCGTCATATGTTCGTTGAATGGTAATGGTGAACCCTCCTGCCCGCTCAATCGATTGATGGCGTCAACAGCCAGCTCCGCAAAGAAAGATGCGGCGGCCGGCAGTGCCGCTTCATCCACATCAAAAGCGGGATGATGCCACTCCTGCGGCCCCGATGTCCCCATGAACACAAACACGCCGGGCACTTTTTTCAGATAAAAGGCAAAGTCCTCGCCAGCCGGGGACGGAGCGGGCCGGACTACCGTCAAGCCCAGCGATTCCGCTGTCTGCGCCGCCTGGGACGCCCACTTCTGATCGTTAATCACCGCCGGCGGCCCATCAATCCAGTTGATTCTGGCTTTGGTCCCGAAGGCTGCGGCTACGCCGCTGACCACCTGCTCGAAACGCTCCAGCACCCTGCTGCGCACATCTTCGTCAAAGGTGCGGATGGTGCCGTCGAAGATGGCCCTGTCGGCAATGACATTCCAGGCCGTCCCGCTGTGGAGACGGGTCACGCTGACGACGGCGCTGCCCAGCGCGCTGACATTGCGGCTGACGATCGACTGCAGGGCGGTAATCATATGCGCAGCCGTTACAATCGGATCAAGACCGGCTTCCGGAACCGCCGCATGTGTGCCCAGCCCTTCCACCGCAACTTCAAATCCATCGGCGGCAGCCATAATCGGGCCCTCTTTGATACCAATGGTTCCCACCGGCAGATCCGGTTTGTTATGCATGCCGAATACGGCTTGAACGCCTTCCAGAGCGCCGCTTGCGATAACCTGCTGAGCGCCTCTCGCCTTCTCCTCGGCGGGCTGGAAGAGGAAGCGCACCGTTCCGCGGAGCTCCTTCTCCCTGCTTTTGAGCAGCAGCGCCGTGCCGATAATGGATGCGGTATGAAAATCATGTCCGCAGGCATGCATCCTGCCGGTAATGCGGGACGCGAAGGGCAAGCCGGTCTCTTCCTGAATCGGCAGCGCGTCGATATCCGCCCGCACGGCAACAATTGGCCCGCCATGCAGTCCGCCGATTTCCGCGACAAGTCCGGTTTTGAGCGGATAGTCGGCGATGCGGATGCCGGCCTCCGTCAACCACCGGCGTATCGATGCGGTAGTCTCGAATTCCTCGCCCGACACCTCGGGATTCTCATGAAGATGACGGCGTATCGCAATCAACTGCTCCACCAACGGTTCTGCAGAAGACAAACTCATATCAACATCCTCCTTAAAGCTTTATACAGGAAGCTCGGTAAACGCCTGATTCAATAATTTGAACGAATGAATCCGTTTGTCGAACTCCTTCACGATCGTGGTGAAAATAAACTCATCCACGCCATAGATTTCCTTCAGCTCCAGCAGCCTTGCACGGACAGTTTCCTTGGTGCCTTTCGTAATATCCGCATCCCGGATTTCATAAGTAAAGGTCTCCCCGGCCTGCCTTGCGAATTCCTCCGCCTGCTCAAGCGTGCCGACATTCACCGTCTTGCCGCTGGCCAGCGTTACCCGGACATTCTTGAACTCTCCCGCCATTTCCACGGCTTCCTCATGAGTATCCGCTGCGATGACGGACAATGCAAGGATGGTTTTCGGCTGTGCGCCGGTTTCCCGATTAAAATGGCTCCGGTAGACTTCAAAAGCCTGCTTCGCCGTTTCCGGATCATTATTGATAAATAAGGCAAAAGCATAGGGGTAACCGCGCTCGGCGGCCAGCTCGGCGCTGCTTACGCTGGTGCCAAGCATATGAATGGCAGCCGGCTGCTGAGTGAGCGGATTCGCCTGAAGACCTGCGAGCGGGTGATCCTCCCCTGCCGGACTATGGAGAAACTGCTCCAGCTCTGTCAGCTTCTCGGCCAGGGACGGTGACTCCGTCTGCCCCTTCTGCAGCGCTTTGGTGGAACGCGGCAGTCCGCCGGGCGCCCGGCCAATGCCGAGCTCCACGCGGCCTGGCGCCAGTGCCGCCAGCACGTTGAAGTTTTCGGCTACCTTATAAGGGCTGTAATGCTGCAGCATGACGCCTCCCGATCCGATCCGGATCTTCTCTGTCCGGGCCAGAAGATAGGAAATCAGCACCTCCGGGGAGGACCCGGCCATCAGGGGCGAATCATGATGCTCAGACACCCAGAAGCGCTCAAAACCAAGCGATTCCGCCAGCTGCGCCAGTTTGACGGTATTGGCCAGCGCCTCGCCCGGCGTTTGCCCCGGGAATACTATGCTTTGATCTAAAATACCAAATTTGACAGCCATTTGCATCCGCTCCAATCGTTATATGGAATACACGCCTTCCGGCGTAATGCGCTTCAGGAACTGCTTGGTCCGCTCTTCTCTGGGCGAGCTGAAAATCTCTGTTGGCGTACCTTCCTCCACAATGACGCCGTCATCCATAAAGACGACATGGTTTGCGACATCCTGGGCAAAGCTCATCTCATGGGTCACGATAATCATCGTAATGCCTTCCCTGGCAATCTTGCGGATGACGGCAAGAACCTCTCCCACAAGCTCCGGATCAAGCGCCGAGGTCGGCTCGTCGAACAATATAACATCCGGATTGAGCGCCAGCGCCCGGGCAATTCCCACCCGCTGCTGCTGCCCGCCCGATAATTGGCTCGGATAGGCATCCAGCTTGTTTCCAAGGCCCACCTTCTCCAGATGCTCCATGCTTAATTTGCGGGCTTCTTCTCTGGAGAGCTTCTTGACGATGATCAGGCCTTCCATAACATTCTCAAGAGCCGTCTTATGGCGGAACAGATTGTACTGCTGGAAGACCATAGCCGTCTTCTGCCGAAGCTGGTGAATATCCGCTTTTGCCGGATTCCTGCAGTTGATGGTGAAGCCGTCAATGGAAATTTCCCCGCCGCCTGCTCTCTCGAGATAATTGATGCAGCGCAGCAGAGTTGTTTTGCCGGAGCCGCTTGGGCCGAGAATGGCGACGACTTCGCCTTTTTTGACCGTCAGATCGATGCCCTTGAGCACCTGGTGGCGGCCGAAGGACTTGGTGATTTGGGTCAGCCTGATCATGCTACTCCCCCCTTGTTGTAAACGTTGATCCTTCTCTCGATAAGACCCGTTGCCCGCTCGATCAGGAAGGTCAGTGCCCAGAAGATAAGCGCGGCCGCAATATAGGCTTCTGCGAACTTCCAGTTCGTCGAGGCGACGATCTGGGCCTGGGCGTTAAGATCCACAACCGATACCGTAAAAGCGAGCGTAGAACCGTGCAGCATGCCGATGACATTGTTCGAAAGATTCGGCAGTGAAGCGGCGAGCGCCTGCGGGAATAAAATCCGTCTCAGCGCCTGCGGGGTGGTCATTCCCACCGAATAGGCAGCCTCCATCTGCCCCTTGTTGACTGCCAGCAGGCCTGACCGTATGACCTCCGACATATAAGCGCTGGCTGTGATGGAGAAGGAGATATACGCAAAACCAATCATCGGGATCGAGGCCGAGTTGAAGGACCAGCCGAACTGCTTAGCCAGGCTGTCTATGATCAGCTGAAGCCCGAAATAGATGAGAAGCAAATGCGTCAGCATCGGCGTGCCCCGGATAAAGGTCACATAGGATGCCGCGACAGGATAGAGCACAGGCACTTTATAGATGCGGATCAGTGCAATGGCCGTCCCGATAATAAAGCCGCAGCTTACGGAGACAATCGTAATGTACAGGGTTGTCGGCAGCGCCGCGAGCAGCCCCACGATGGCGGTCCAGATGAATGACGGATCCAGCTTCATAATCTCGACTCCCCTCTGCCAATTCCGATTGCGCCCGTAACCTGACGGTAGACCATGTTTATTCCTTTGCGGCTCCGGGTCTTCTCAACAGCCTGATTCTCGTGACGGAGCAGCCTGCTTTCCAATTTGTTGAACATTTTCTCCAGAATAAAGCTGATAATAAAATAGATGATCGCCAGTGAAATATACGTTTCGATAAAATGCTGCGACAACGCCCCAAGCGTCTGCGCCTTGCCGGTCATTTCCATAATGCCGAGCGTGAACGCCAGGGACGTGTCCTTGAGCGTGGCAATAACCAGATTGGCGAACACGGGAACGGAGATCGCGAGCGCCTGCGGCAGCATAATGCGGGAGAATGCCTGATAGCCCGTCATGCCCACCGAGTAGGCTGCCTCCACCTGCCCCCTGTCCACGGCCGTCACGGCTCCCCGGATCGCCTCGGCCATATATGCCCCGCCATGCAGGGAATACGTCAGAATGACAAAATACAGGACAGGGACCCGGGATACATCCAGATCAATCAGCTTCAGGATCTCCGGCAGCCCGTAGTAGAACAGAAAGAGCTGGATCAGAACAGGCGTACCGCGAAAAAAGGAAATATACACCTGCGAGCAACGCTGCAGGACCGGAATCCGGTACAATCTGGGGAGCGCGACGAGAAATCCGACGACCATCCCCAGCAGAATCGAACTGGCCACAATGAGAAGAGTGATTCTCAGCGTAGGCAGAAGCTTGATCAGATACTCGAAGACATAGGAAATATCAAAGGGCTCGCCCATCTTGCGATCTCACCTTTCATAAGGTTTTACAGCCTTGATCTAGGTGTAATCTTGACCAAGCCAGGTGGTGCTGAGTTTGGAAAGCGTTCCGTCGGCTTTGATTTCCTTGATGGCTTCGTCGATTGCATCGGACAGCTTCTGGTCATCGGCGTCGTTCTTGCGGAATACAAACAGAATTTCAGCATCGCTGAGCGGCTCTCCGACGGTTTTGAGCTTGCCCTGCGGATCGATCAGAGACAGCGAGAAATCAGCTGCAAGCGTAGCGTCGACGCGGCCTGTGGTCAATTGGCTCACCGTATCATTGGCTGCGCCGCTCTGGTAGACGATGTTGATTTTTTTGTCATGATCCTTGTTGTAATTCTCCAGAATTTGAGCCTCCGCGCTGGTGGCGCCCGTCAGTACTTTCTTTCCCGCCAGATCATCCAGCGTCTTGATGGTGTCATTGTCCTTCGCGACGACAATTTTATTTTTCCAATGTGCGTAAGCCTCTTTGTTAAAGAGATATTTCTCTTCGCGCTCCGGATTTTTCTCCATTTCATGAGCGATGAAGTCGATTTTCTTGGTATCCAGACTGAGCAGCAGGTTGGCAAAATCCATCGTTTGCAGTTCAAATTCATAACCTGCAAGTCGTTTGTCGATTTCCTTCACAAGCTCCACATCAAACCCGGTAAGCTTGCCGTTCTCGTCCAGGAAGCAGACTTTTGGGAACTGCGTTCCCGTACCGACAATGATTTTTTTAACCTCCTGCGAAGCATCCGTACCGGCGGTACCGGTGGTGTTTACGTTAGCGGCGGCATTCGTTCCGTTGGCGGAACCTTCGTTTGTGTTGTTCTTGCTGCCGCATGCCGAGATGACCAGGACGATAGCGAGAATCAGGGAAAACACAGTAAATTTCTTCATCTTCAAACCCCTCCGATTATGTTTATATATTATGTTTATAATTCCTACCGGATAAGTAAGGATTATAGTTGAGATTTACTTTACACCCCGCCCCCGGCATCGTCAATAGGTGCGCTTATAGAAAGGTTCTATATGAACATTCAAATATCCAATCATCCCGCAGCGGCGGGGCTTCAGCGGATCGAAAGCTCCTTGCCAATGTCCAGAATAGCGTCAATAAACGCCGCATGCTCGCCAAGATTGGCGATCAGATTCGTCTGCATGGAAATGCCGTCCGTCTCTGGAAAGTAAATTGGAAACAGCTTGCCGCTGCGGATTTCCTGACGCACACACCAACCCGGAAGGAAGCACATCCCCGCTTTCTCGATGACGAGCTTCTTGGCCATTTCGGAGTTGTCCGTCTGGATCTGGATATTGGGCGGTTGATCCAGTTTATCGAAGATCCGGTGGATTCGCAGCCAGTCAAGAGCCCCGCACTCGAAGAAAACAAGCGGCTGCCCGGCAATTGCTTCGATCGTAAGCGTCGTTTCACTCAGAAACGGGTGGCCTTCATACGTATACAGCTGGATCGGGTCCTCATATAATTTAACCGACTGCAGATTGGGGTGGGAAACATTGCGGACAAAGCCGATGTCCACCTCTTTGTTAAGCACTTTATTGACAATATCATCTGTCACACCTGTGACGATTTTGTACCGGGTTGACGGAAAAATCCGATTCAGCAGCGGAAGCAGCTCCGGAATCAGGTAATTCGAAACCGACAGCGTACAGCCGATTCTGAATTCATCCGGGAGCGATTTCTTCTGGTTGATATTCTGCTTGCCTTTTTGATAAATCAGAAGCAGCTGCTGGGCATAAGGAAGGAACCGCTTGCCTTCTTCCGTAACCTGGATTTGCTTGCCGATCCGGTCAAACAGCTTGCAGTTCAGCTCACGCTCAAGCGATTGAATGCGGGCCGTTACGGACGGCTGCGACAAATACAAGGCTTCGGCAGCCTTGTTGAATCCTCCATAGTGAATGACATAAACGAAAGCTTCCATATTTTCTATATTCATTGGCGATCATCCCCTTTGATTCGATAGAAGCGGAGGCGTATGCCGTCCCGCTGTTTTCCCTGGATTAAAAGAAAACATTCCGTCTGTATGGACCGGAATGTTTTTTAGAATGGTTTCAGCTCTGGTTTATTAAACCGCCTGCTGCGTACGCTCCAGAAAGGAATCCAGAACATCCGCAAGCTTCCCTCTTCCGAAGGATATAAACTTGCCTGTACTGACGCCTTGATCACGCGCAGCAAATTCAAGAAATTGTATAATTGCTCTTCGTCTATCCATAATATCCTCAAGCCCATAATCGAATAGCCGCTGGTCGATTGTATTGTAGATGCCCCTGTTCAGCTTGAAATGAACCAGGCAGTATTCGTAAAAGGCCAGATCGGGCCGCTGCAGCACCTGCTTATCGATACCGGTTCCCATAGCCATTCATCCCGCAGCAATTTCTTTATTGCGTGCTTTCTTCCACTGCAGCTCGTCATGCAGCTGTCCCAGCGCGTCATCCAGACGCTGGCGGATTTCCTCCGATACCTCAAAAACATTGTTATCGAAGCGGCTGATCGCCTGGTCTACCGCGTAGACGCCGCCCAGAATATGATGCCCGCCCAATGCGGCAATAACAGGCTTCAGGGCATAGTCGATGGCCAACAAATGTGCAATGGAGCCGCCGATGAAATAAGGCAGCGTAATCTTGTCGCGCAGACCCTTCATCGGTATCAGATCCAGGAAGGTCTTCAAAACGCCGGTGTAGGACGCCTTATAGACGGGGCTGCCGATAATCACGGCATCCGCTTGTTCTACCCAGCCAACCGCCTCGATTATTTCGGGGCTGTTGAAATTGGCCTGAATCAGATCCTGTGCAGGCAGATCGGCGACATGGATCGTTCTGATCTCATGTCCCCATGCCTCAAGCCTGGGCTGGCTATATTGAATGAGTCCGTACAATCTCGAGCTCCGGTTCGTGCTGCCTGATATAATCACGATTTGTGCCATTGAATGACCTCCTGAAAGTTTTTAGGACGAAGGAGACAATACCTGCTTCCTTGAGCATGCACTTCTGCATATAATGGATATCATTTATTCACGACAAATACCTAGTATTCCAATAAGAATTAATGTTGAGCTAAATATAGCAAAATTTCTCTCCTTTGTCTATACATCTTCAGCTAAAGAATTGGCTTATCAGCCATCCTGAACCGCAAAAAAAACCATACCGGACGCGGGGGAGCGTGTCCGATATGGCCCCTATAATATACATATATTTTTTCACATTATCGGCAGCTGCAACGTCCGGATTAAGACCTAACCCCGTTCGTGACTTCAACCGCATGCAGCGTTTCACGGATAAAAGCGGGAAGGTCCTTCGGCGTTCTCGAAGTGATCAGATTGCCGTCAACGACAACTTCCTTATCTACAAAAGTGGCGCCGGCATTGCGCATATCATCCTGCAGCACCGGAACACTGGTGATCGTGCGCCCTTTGAGCAGTCCGGCGCTGATCAGCAGCTGCGGGCCGTGGCAGACCGCCGAAACGGTCTTGTTCGCCTGCAGCATGCCGGTGACGAATTTTTTCATACCTGCATCCAGGCGGATATTCTCCGGGGACGAACCGCCGGGAATGATGACCGCATCGAATTCCTCGGGTTTAACGTCGCCAATCGCTTTATCCGCGGTATAGCTTGCCTTCCCCTGCTTCCCTTTCAAGGTCTCACCTGCTTTCAAACCGACAATTACCGCTTCGTGCCCTTTTTGCCTGACAGCCTCATAGGGCTCTGACATTTCGGAGTCTTCGAACTCCTGACCTAATAGAAAAGCAATTCTAGCCATCGAAAACCAGCTCCTTCTTTGTCATGATATACTGCGAAGACGGTCCCGCCTACGATACGTATATTACCCTTGAGGCACAGCAAATAATCACACAGGCGGCAATAATTGGACTTTATGTCCTGCTGTCTGCTGCTAACTCTCCAGTTGAATAAAGGGGCTCCACTGCCCTATCGCATATAAATGCAGCTCATGCATGGCCCGCGTGCATACCGTATAGAACAGCCTGCGCTCGCTCTCCCGGCCATACTGTACAGCCGACGCATTATAGACAATGACAGCGTCGAACTCCACCCCTTTTGCCAGATAGGAGGGTATGACCACTACGCCGGATTCGAAGGTCGTGGATTCCCGTTCAACTAGATGAAGCCCCGGGATCACTTCGCTGAAGGCCCGGTAGGCCATCATGCTCTCCGCGGCTGTTTTGCAAATAATCGCAACCGTCTGATGTCCGGCTTGAAGCAAACCGGCAACCGTGCCGGAAATGAGCTTGTGCAGCTCCTCTTCGCCAGAGACAAGCGTCAGCGCCGGCTCCTCGCCATCCCGGTTGAATGGCTGGATAACCTCTCCTCCTTCTATGCAGCGGCTCGTAAACTCCACGATCTGCCGCGTAGAACGGTAGCTTCGGGTCAGCGTTATGGTTTCCGTTTCCTCCGGATCATAGAGAGCGGATAATGCCTTGAATCCGCTGCTTCCTGCCGCATTATGGGCGTTAATCGACTGGTTCAGATCCCCAAGCGCCGTTACTCTGCTGTGCGGAAACAGCCGCTTCAGGAAGGCGAACTGAAAAGCGGTATAGTCCTGCGCTTCGTCAATCAGCAGATGACGTACGGAAGTATTCGTATGAAAGCCGCGCACACGTTCGACCAGATACAAATATGGAGTTGCATCCTCATAGGCCATTTCACCCTTGTCCAGTCTCGCAATCGTTGCCGCGCATATTTCCTCCCAACGCTCCGGCAGGCCGCCCTCAACTTCGGAGGCGAATCGCCGGGCAAAGGCAGGATCGGCATAAAGCTGCCGGTAGGTTGCTTTCAGATTGACGAAGGCAAACTTCTTCACCCGCGAGCGGAGCGGTTTGAAGCTCTCGCCAAGGACATAATCGATCAGCTCCTCGCGTTCAAGGTCATGGTCATCAAAGGTCGAGCCGGAGTATTGTTTTTTTCGCTTCAGGTTCTGATAAATCCGGGCGTAGGTCTCATTATCCAGCAGCTCGATGGCATCCATCGCCCAATCCTCACCGCGCGCCTCCTTCTGGCGCTCGCTCAGACGCTGCAGCAGCCTTTGGGCCACCAGGCGGAGACGGTTCGGAACAGCCATTGACGGGTCCAGCGAATAGAAGGACTCCGCTATGCCCTCTGCCGTTACGACGGCCTTCCCGCGGAAGACAAGATCGCGGAAAAGCAGTCCCTGCCTGCCCAGTTCAGCCAAATAGCGGTCCATCAGCGCGACGAAGCCGCCCGAAGCCTTGAACCGGATCCCTTCAATGCGGGCTTCGTAGCCCGGCTGATCCATCCCCGTCAGCGCGTATTCCAGCTGGGCATACGGATTCTCCAGCCGGAAGGCCCTCCCGATCCGGTAGGCCAGATAGTCCTGGAAGGTCGTCTGCTCCATATTTTCCTCGCCAAGCTCGGGAAGAACGGTAGAAACATAGCTGTTGAACATCGGATTTGGCGAGAACAGCACAATTTGATCGGCTTTCAGAATGCCCCGGTACCGGTAAAGCAGATAGGCTACTCTCTGCAGCGCCGCAGAGGTCTTGCCGCTACCAGCGGCGCCCTGAACAACCAGCAGGCGGCTGCGCTCATTGCGGATGATCCGGTTCTGCTCCCCTTGGATGGTCGCCACAATGCTCTTCATCTGCGCGTCGGATTGTTTGCCCAGCACCTCCTGGAGCAGTTCATCCCCTATAGTCACACCGGTATCGAATAAGCTGACAATAATGCCGTCGCGGATTACAAATTGTCTTTTCACCTTCAGCTCGCCATGAATCGTTCCGGATGGAGTCTCGACCTCTGCAGGGCCAGGAGGATAGTCGTAATAGAGACTGGATATGGGTGCCCGCCAATCATAGATCAGATAATTCTCATCCGCGCGGTCACGAAGGGAGGCAATTCCCAGGTAAATGCAATCCTCCTGCTGCTCCCCGTCTTCCATAAAATCAATCCGCCCGAAGTAGGGGGAATTCCGCAGCTTCCTGAGCGTTCTAAGCTGTACGGACGCCTGGCCGTGAGTACGCTCACGCTCGGACAGCAGCTCGGCCTGCTGCTTCATGCTGGCAAAGGTTTCTGCGACTTCCGCAGTATCTTCAAAGTTGACGGTTACGTCTTCCCAGAAATTTTTCCGTATTTCGACCATTTCGGATTTTGACTCCAATGTTTCCTGCTCCAGCAGATCTATGCGTGAATCGATCTGTTCTACGACTTCATCCACGCGCCGCTGTTCCTCTGTCCAATCCTGATTGGTTTCGTTCATCGTCTGATCGCCCTCTCTATCCCAAAGAAACTATTGACATCCAAACAATTATTATGATATAATTATAGTGGATAACTACGAAAATTTATGATTTGTTCTTTTCAGTCCGTCTATAGATTTTACCAGACTGTCTTCAGAAGATCAATTCATTACTTACGCTTAATAAGCGGAGCGCCCTTCAGCGCTCCGCTTTCTTGTTTTTGCCGGTAGAACGGCAGGGCTTGCAAAGCGCTGCCTTATTTCTTTCCGGACAATCTGCCGGTCTCCGCATCGTAGGCATCGAAAATTTGCCGGGCGATCGGAGCCGCCCCCCAGCCGCCGAAGCCGCCGTCGGGAACGATGACCGCCACTGCCAGCACCGGGTCTTCGGCCGGCGCAAAAGCGATCAGCACCGCATTTTCCACTTTCTTGCGGTCTCCCGCGTCCTGCTCGGACGTGCCGGTCTTGCGCAGAAAGGTATAGTTGACGCCCTCAAAGCCCTCGACCTTAACCTGCGACATCCCTTTGTAAATTTCATCCCAGTACTTCTGGGGGAAACTGATGGTATTCAATACTTTGGGCTCAAAGCCCTGAATGATGCTTCCATCCGTGCCGCGGATTTCATTCACGAATTGCGGCTGCATTCTCTTCCCGCCATTGGCCAGCATCGAGGCATATTGGGCAAGCTGAAGCGCGGTGTACCGCCCCTGCTGGCCGAATGAGGCCCGGACAAGCGCAGACTGCCTGCTTGCTGCCTCGGCTTCGTGATAATAATCGACTACGCCGGTCGATTCCCCCGGCAGGCCGCTCTCCGTAGATACTCCCAATCCGAACTGCTTCATATAGCTGTCCCATACGTCCACGCTTTTCGCGCCGTACTTGTCCAGAAGCCTGTCTCCGACCATGGCCGACATGAAGGTGTTGGACGATTTTGCGATCGCCTGGTAAGGGTGGAGCTGACCGTAAGCATGGTTGTCGGAGTTATGGATCGGCACCTCATGGCCTTTCTTGCCAAAATAATATACCCCCGTATCGGAGTAGACGGAGCCGGTCGTGAACAAGCCCTCCTGCAGTCCAATCAAGACCGATAAAGGCTTCTGCGTCGACCCCAAATATACGAGCGAAGGCGGGTGGCGGTCCCGCTCCTTCTTGGAATCATAGGGGGCATAGACCTGCCGGATCGTGCCGTTGTATTGATAATATTCGATATTCTTCAAATCCTCTTCGGATATTTTCCCGCCTGCCCATACATTCGGGTTATAATCCGGCATGCTGGCTATGGCGACAACCTTGCCCGTGTTCACTTCCATGGCTACCGCATAGCCGGTCCTGGCATTCTTGCCTTCGTTCAGAGGCGAGCTTGCGGCGGTTTGGAGCGTCTTCAGCTGATCCGTAATGGCTTGCTCCGTTGACAGCTGGACATTCCGGTTGATGGTCAGATAGATATCATCGCCGCGCACCGGTTTTGTAATTTTGGGAGGCCCGATAATCAGGCTGCTGGCGTCAACCGGATAGGTTTTCAAGCCGTTTTTGCCGCGCAGCTGATCCTGATACATATATTCAAGCCCGTCCATGCCTACATCCTCATCGTCCAGAAGCTGCAGCGCCGGGTCTGTCTCTTCCTGCTTTTGTTTATACTTGTCCACGCTCTCCCGTACACCCTTATATTTCTTCAAATAGCCGACCAGCTGCACGGCAATCGTGCTTTGATCGTAATGGCGGACGCTTTCCTCCATGATATCGATTCCCGGATACAGTTCCCGGTTCTCGGAGAAATAAGCGATTTCCCCCTGCGACAAGCCTGATTTGATCCGTCGTGGCACCGTATACGAATTCCGGGTATGGCCCAGATCCATTTGACGGATGATGTCTCCGGAAGTCATGACAGGCTCTTCCTTGCTGCCGTATTCAGCAAAAGCTTCGCTCAGCCTCGCGGCAAGGGCCTCGGCATCCTCTTCTTTGAAGCCCGGCTGAATCGAGAAATAGAGGGATTGCGAGGATATGGAATACGCGATGGGCTGACCGGATGAATCCAGTATATTGCCGCGCGCAGGCGGAATTTCAATGTCTCTTTGTCCCGATTTGCTTTCCTCCTCCTGGAGGGCGGGACTTCTGACGAATTGCAGAACAGCCAGCTGAATAATGAGAATGGCGAACAGGATAAAGGAGGCAAAGAAAAACAGGTTCAAACGAAGCGCAAAATGCCGCCGGCTCATGTTTTTCTTAACCGGCGGGTCGGCATGAAGAGACATCAATAACAACTCCTTGGCTGTGAATAATCGAGGGAATGGCGATTGGGACATATTAACATTTTATAGACGAGAATCCACGTCCAAAAGTTGCAAAAAAAGAAAGAAACCAACTGTCGCCGTCCTTTGGCGGCAAAGTTAGTTTCTTCCCTTAATTCTTATTGATTTATATTGCTTGAAACTTATTCCCGTTCTATAAGGCAAGATGAAACGGCTTAGCCGTCCTTTGATGGCTCAGTTAGTTTCTTCCCTTGGAAGTATCAGTTGGATAATTTTATATTTTCTTATAATTCCAAAAAACTTGCCGCGCTTGCAATGCAGCGCAGCGAGCCTCTCGACTGTCGTCCATTCGAAGCACCGTCAGCCGTACACCCGGTCTCTCGTCCGCAGCAGATCAGCCAGGAAAACAAGCGCCAGGCCTTGTCCCCAGCCCTGCACCCGCTTATGCGATACGCCGCGATAGCCCTCGGCATCCCGCATCACAGCCGTTCCCGCCGAAACGCCGGTCACCGACCCGTCATCGGTAATGCGCTCCATGATGCCGCGTATCGACTTGTTTACGTATCTGTTGTACAGCGTCCCGGAATGAAGCAGCGCCGCAGCGATCCCTGCCGAGCCCGATGTTTCCAGGTAGGAGGAATCGTCAGTCAGCACGGTATGCCACATCCCCTCCTCCGATTGCAGCCGCACCAGCGCGCTGAGCTGATCGCGGAGCGAGCCCTCAATCATCATGAAGGAGGGATGGGTGACATGAATATGCGGCAGTGCCTTCGCCATCGTGAGCGCGGCCCATGCATTGCCTCTTGCCCAATAAATTCCGGACATATGATTGCCGGCCAGATTATCCCAGCCATGATAATACAGATTCGTGACGCCGTCCTGCAGGCAGCGCTCATGTCCATGATACTGCAGCAGACCATCCTCCAGATAATCCTTCCTCTCCAGCAGCGCGCCCATGCGTATCAGAAAATAACCCGCCATCATCATCGTGTCGACCCATGCCTGCTCCGGGAATTGATAGGTGACAGAGTTCACGGTATGCTGGAATATTCCTTCCGCGAAGCGCGGCGCATCGAGCCGCAAATATTCGGCCATCTGCTCGGCGACCTCCAGATACGACTTGTCCTCCGTCGCCTTGTAGAGGGTAATCAGGGTATGTCCGACAGATACTCCATTGACGGAAAGCTTGGGCAGACCGTCCTCCAGCTTCTCGTCCACCCATGCCTTCAGCAAATTCAGATACTCTGTTTTGCCGGTTGCCTCGTACGCTTCCGCAACGCCATAGAAGGCGACGCCCGCGGGCCAATCCCAATTGAAATCCATCCGGAATATGCGTTCGACGACCCGGTCGATCGCGCTTGCGACCTGCTCCTCATCAAATACCAGTGGCGGCATTTATGACATCCCCTTCCTGATCAGCCCTTCAAACCGCTTGTGCTGATTCCTTCAACAATAAATTTCTGAAAAGTAAAAAAGACGATAACGACAGGCAGCAGACTGAACGTGGACATCGCGAACATCGCTCCCCAATTGGACAATGAGTCGCTGTCGAGAAACATTTTCAAGGCCATGGACACGGTATACATGCTCGGCTTGTTCAGATAGAGCACGGGGCCAAGCAGATCCTCCCATCTCCAGTAGAAGGAGAAGATCGCCGCCGTCGCCATAGCCGGAGCCACCAGGGGCAGAATAATCCGGTAAAACAATTTGAATTTGCCGCAGCCGTCGATAGTCGCCGCCTCATCCAGTTCCGCCGGAATTGTCCGGATAAACTGGATCAGCAGAAAAATAAAGAACGGCGCGCCGAAGTAGCTCGGTATAACGATTGGCTTGATGGAATTAAGCCAGCCGAGTTTGGCGAAAAGGATATACTGCGGCACCAGCACCACATCATGCGGCAGCATCAGCGTAATCATCATGATCGTGAACCAGAACGTCTTCCCGGCAAACCGCAGTCTGGCGAAGCCAAAGGCCACCAGCGCCGAGGACAGCACCGCCCCGATCGTCGAGAGAATGACGATGATCAGCGAATTTTGCGTAAAGGTAGCAAAGGTATATCCCCCCACACCCTCCCAGCCCTCCTTGAAATTGGTCCATATCCAGGGAGAGGGAATCAGGGAACCTGCCGTGATGAAGATGCGCTCGCTTTGCTTGAACGAGCTCATAACCAGCCACAGAACCGGATAGAGCAGAAGAATCGCCCCGCCTGCTGTGAACACATGATAGAGGGACCATTTGAAGCGTTTGGACAGCATCATCATTGATCCCCCTTCGATTCGTAATGAACCCAGAAACGGGAGGTCTTGAACAATATCGCGGTCAGAATGGCGATAATAATGAGCATCACCCAAGCCATCGCCGAGGCATAGCCCATATTGGTGAATACGAAGCCCTGGCGGAACAGATACAGGGAATACAGCAGCGTGCCGTCCAGCGGACCTCCCTCGCCTTTGGAAATGATATAGGCCGGTACGAAGGTCATGAACGCCCCGATGGTCTGCATGATCGCGTTGAACAAAATAACCGGACTGAGCAGCGGCAGTGTGATCCGGAAGAAGCGGGAGAACGCCCCTGCCCCGTCAACATTGGCCGCTTCGTAGTAGCTGGACGGGATATTTTTCAGCCCCGCAAGAAAGATCAGCATGGAAGAGCCGAACTGCCAGACGGACAGGAATATCAGCATCCACAGCGCCGCGAGCGGGCTGCCGAACCAGCGGACGGCTTCCAGCCCTAGCGATCCCAGCAGGATGTTGACCACGCCTTCGTCCCCGAACAAATTGCGCCACATGATCGATACCGCGACGCTGCCTCCGATGATGGAGGGCAAATAAAACAGGGTCCGGTATAATCCGATGGCTCTGGAAGCCGTGTTGAGCAGCATCGCGATCATCAGCGCAAACAGCAGCCGCAGCGGCACGCCTCCCAATACGTAGAGAAAGGTTACCTTCAGCGAATTCCAGTATTTCGGATCATGCAGAAACATTTTTTTATAATTGGCTAATCCCGCCCATTCCGGGGCCGAGAAAAGATCGTAGTCGGTGAAGGAGAGGTACAGGGATACGAACATGGGAACAAGCGTAAATATAAGAAAGCCCAGAACGAACGGCCCGATAAAAGCATAGCCGGTGAGATGCTGCTTCCATGCGATTTTCAAATCATCAACCCCTACTGTTTAAGGCTTTCATGAATCCGCGAAGCGGCTGCCTGGTATGTGGACAACCGCTTCGCGTGCGTCATGAGCGGTTACTTGTTCTTCTCCAGAACGGCATTTGCTTCTTCGCGGAACCGTTTGGCCGCCTCTTCAGGCTTGATTTGATCGAAAGCCATCTGCTCGCTGTAGGTTTTGAATATATTGATGATTTCGGCTGAGCCTACCGGATCCGGGGGATCAACCGGCGTGCTGTTCGTTTCCGCCCAGGCGACATAGTCGAATACCTGTACCTGCGCGGGTTCGAGCATCGGCTTGAGCGCCTCCTTCACCTTGGAGGACACCGGCACGCCGCGCTCGCCTTTAATCAGCTTGTTGGCCTCGATGTCATTGACGAAGAAGTCGATGAATTTTGCCGCTTCCTCTTTATGCTTGGAGTTCTTGGAGACGGACAGATACATGCTCGGCTTCAGATACAGCCCTGCTTCCCTGTCAGGTCCCGGCATATGCTGCATTTCCAGCGGTCTTGCCGCCACCTGCTGCAGAGCGACGAATTGGTTCGTCCACTGCCAGATGCCGACTGATTTTCCTTTCACCACGGGATCGTCCTCCACGCCTTTGACCTGTGCCATATAATCGGGGTTCGGCACCGCGCCGCTGTGGACAAGATCAGCCAGCTTCCCGAAGAAATCGACGAACAGCTGGTCGTCCTCATAACCAAGCCCGGTTCCCTCGGCATTGTAGAGATGCTGTCCCTTTGTCCGCAGATAATAGCCGAAGAATACTTCCGGACGCATGCCTGTGTCGAAATAAAGACCGGCTGCTTTGGCTTTCTTGGCCAGCGTCACATAATCGTCCCACGTCCAGTCAGGATCCAGCTTATCGACGCCCAGCTTGCTGAGCAGCGCCGGATCATATTGAAAGTTGACGACGTTAACGCCGGCATTGAAGCCGTAAAGCTTGTCGCCCACTTTTCCCCCGGATACGGCATTGTCGGAGATATCCGCTACATTGATGATGTTCGACAAATAAGGTGTCAGATCCTCAAGCTGTCCTTTCTCACCGTACTGCGACAGGTAGGAAATATCCATCTGGATAATGTCCGGAAGCTCGTTGGCTGCCGCTTGCGGCGCAAGCTTCTTCCAGTAATCGTCGAAGTTGGCAAACTCCGGCTCAATCGTCACGTTGGGATGCTGGGCTTCATACATTTCAATAACTTTCAATGTGTAATCATGTCTTGGCTGACTGCCCCACCAGGTCATACGAAGCGTGACCGGTTTGTCGTCTGCCGTCTTCTCCGCAACCGTCTCATCGCCGGTATTTCCCGTGTTGTTCGTGGTTCCGGCATTGGCCGGTTCCGGATTGGATGCGCCGGTATTGTTTCCGTTTCCGCCTCCACAGGCTGCAAGCACGAACAGCAGCGTGAGAGCAAGCAGAAGCATCATACTCTTCCTCATATGAACAGTTCCCCTTCCCCAAGCAATAGAATTTGGTAGCCCTTACATATCCAATTATAAGAATTTACAGATGAAGGGGAATGCAATAAACCGTGTCCTTTGTTCAAAAAACAGTCTTTACAAGGTCCGCTTGAACTCCGAAGGCGAATAACCGGTGTGCTTCTTGAATACCTGGCTGAAATACTGCGGGTTGTCGCCAAAGCCGAGGCGGTCCGCCAGCTCAAACACCTTGACGTCATCCATCCGGTCAATCATCGCAATGGCTCGCTCCATTCTCAATCTGGTGACATAATGGGAGAATTTTTCCCCGGTTTCTTTCTTGAACAGCTTTCCCAGGTAATCGGCGTTCATATAGAGCATGTCGCCTGCCACCCAGAGCAGCGAGAGTCTCTGATCGGCCAGATTCGCCTCAATGCAGCGGATGACCTTGGCGATAATATCCGATCTGGCATGCTGGTGGACCGCCTCATTCGCCAGACAAATCTGTCTGGCCGTGGAGACAATAAACTCCCGCATCGCCTGCATGGTATCAAGCTCATCCCATTTCGCCAGCTCCTGCAAATAGCCGCCCAGCTTCTCCGGCCCGCCCGCCCGGACAATACCGACATAGAGGGGAACGAGATAAGATTTGACGAGAGCCGTCGCGAGGTATGACTGGGATAATGCCTCGAAATAAAGATCCAGCCCCGCCTTCGCCTCCTGCCACTGCCCGGATTTCACCGCGAGACACACGCTCTCCTCGTCAGGAAGCGCAGGCTCCGCCTGCGGTCTTGACGCAGCGGCAATATCCTTTCTGGTGATCAGACTGTCCTCCCCCAGGTAGAAACGGAAGGACAGGCATTCCAGCGTCTCCCTGTATAGCTGCCTGACAGCTGTAATGTCGCCGGGATCGCTCAAGGCAGCGGCGGCTTTGATTTTATAATAGGCGGTGAATATCCGCCTGATTTGGTGAATAAGCGCAAGCAGCAGCTCAGGCTCTGACGCTTCCCTGATGAGCAGCAGCACCTGCTTGCCAACGATGGCGCTGAGCAGCAGCCGTTTGCCCAGCAGCTCCTCGGCAATATTTTTGAGCGCGAACAGCTGCTCATATTCGCTGCCTCCTTCCGCAAGAAGCAGAAGCAGCCGGACCTCCCCGCTTCCTGTTGCGATGCCAAGCAGCCTGCTGAAATCCTCCCACTCCTCCCGGCCGTACGTCTTGTTGGTCACAAGCTCCCTCAGGAACTGCTCCCGCGCATGCGGCTTGACTTTCTTCAGTTCCTGCTCCATGGTTTGCAGAAACTGCTCCCTGCTGAGCCTCTGATTCAGTTCCCCGACGAGCTCATTCAGCGCCTCCATAATGGCCCGCTCATTGCACGGCTTAAGCAGATAATGCCTGACCCCGAGCTGCATGGCCGTGCGGGCGTAATTGAAGTCGCTGAAGCCCGAGAGCATAATAAACCGGATGGAAGGATCCATTTCGTACAGATGCTGAACCAGCTGCAGCCCATCCATGCCCGGCATTTTTATATCCGTAATTACGATATCAGGCCGCTCCTGCTCCGCCCACGCCTTGGCCTCCAAACCGTTGCGTGCGGTTGCGGCAAGGCGGGTTCCGCAGCCATTCCAATCGACAATCCGGGATATTCCCTCCAGAATAATGCGTTCATCATCGACGAGCAGCACCTTATACACGAACATTCCCCTCCCCGTTATCCAGCGGCAGCCGGAGCATAACCTTCGTGCCTTCTCCTCTGGCGCTCTCTATGGACAATCCGTAAGTCTCTCCGAAGAGCAGCTTGATCCTCTCCTCAATATTGCGCAGACCGACTCCCGAACCCTGCGGCTTGAGCTCGCCGCTCTGCAGCAGCACAAGGACGTCTTTCTCCATTCCGGGGCCGTTATCCGCCACCGTGATAGCAATTCCCGCTCCATCCGGCGCCAGGCTTGCATGCACATGAATCGTACAGACCCCGATCATTTGCTCAAGGCCGTAGTTTACCGCGTTCTCGACAATGGGCTGCAGCGACAGCTTCGGAACGGCGCAGTCAAGCAGCCCCTCCGCGATATCCAGCCGGAAGTCCAGCCTCTCCTCGAAGCGGAATTGCTGTATGGTAATATAATTCCGGATAATTTCCAGCTCATGGCTCAAAGGGATCAGCGGTTCCTTCAGGTTGATGGAGCTGCGCAGCAGAAAACCAAGCGACTCTACCATGCTCGAAATGTGGGACTGACCGCTCATCTTGGCGGACCAGTTGATCGTATCCAGGGTGTTGTAAAGAAAATGGGGGTTGATCTGTGCCTGCAGCGCTTTGAAGTCCGACTCCTTGATCGTGATCTGCTTCACATAATTCTCCTGTATGAGATCGTCGATCCTTCTGACCATGATCCGGAAATTCCGGTGAAGCTGTCCGGCTTCATCCATCGCCATCGGCATATCGTCCTGTTCCTCGAAGCGCTCGAAATTATCCAGACGCACCCGCTTCATCTTGTCGTTAAGCCGTTCGATGGGAATGGTAATGCCTTTGGACAAACGGAAGGAGAAGATCAGCGCCAGAATGACGAGCAGGCCGTAAATCAGGTATACATAATGCTTGACATCGCCGATCCGCTTAAAAATACCATCGTAAGGAATGACATTGATATACGTCCAGCTTGTGTTGGCAGAGGGCACATAAGTGATGAAGAATTGTTTGCCGCCGCGGCTTGCGACCGTATAACCCTGATTCGAGCGCATATAGGTTTTCAGCTCGCTGCCTGTGATGGACGGCTGCTCGGGATAGACGAAATGATCGCCGTCCGCAATTATAAATTCGGCCGAGCTCGTGTCAAGCCCCTTCATAAAATCGCCAAACAGCTTATCCATATCGATGCGGATCGCAATCATGCCAAGCGTCTCCAGATTCAGCTGGTCATAAGAGCGGATTAAGCGGGCCGCGCTCAATACCTTGTCGGATTTATCAGGCAGAATCCACGTATTGCCGCCCATGAGGAGGCCGGTTTCCCGCTTGATTGCCTCTGCGCGTTCCTTCGAAGTGGAGATCTGTTTGGCGCCTGTAGCGTATTCATCGTCCCGGTAATCAAAAATCTGCAGTGACAAAACAAAGGTGTCGAGACCGCCCAGATTGATCATCCGCTCGCGAATTTTGGCCGCCAGGATGAAGCGGTCATACTCCGTGCCGCCATGCTTGATCGTGGTCAGGTATGACTGCATCAGCCCGTCTGTTGCGATCCGGTAAGTCAGCTGCTCCATCTTCTTCAGCTCGTTCTCGATACTGAAGGAGGTCAGATGAAGCGCCTTCGCTGACTGCTCATAAATTTCTCCGTCGTACACCTCGAACGCCACCTGCTGCACCACCACGATCAGAATCCCCACGGTCAGCATCACTGCCGAGATGAGAACAAACAGCTTGTATTTGATGCGGAGATTTCGGTAAAGCGCTTTCATCGAAAGCAAGGATACGCCTCCTTTTTATAAAGTGCCCTCGCAGCACGGCCAGCCTGCGATGGGATGGTTCTTATCTTATAAGCAAGCTTCGTAGGCTGTCAACGAAGAATCCTGTTCCTGGCGCTTACTTCCCGTAAGAAGAAACGGCTGAAGCCGTCTTTTGGCGGCAAAGTTAGCTTATTCCCCCAAAAATATCAAAAAAGGCGAGGCCAAATTTTGTGCTTTCTGATATTTTGAAAAAAAGCCCGGCCCCGCATCAAAGCTGCGGGGCCGGGCTGATCAAAAGCAGGTTTTCGTGAGCGGCTGTCTATCAGCTCTGACGGGCCGCCTGATCCTGTTAACCATCCGGAAATGGAGTCAGCGGCAGCTAAACTTCATTGTCCGGAATTTCCGGTGCGGGGTCCGGCGGAATTTCCGGCAGATCCGTCGGCGGAAGCTCCGGAATGACATCCGGCTTGATTTCCGGAGGTTGATCGGGTTTGATCTCCGGTATGACCTTTGGTGGAACCTCTGGGGGACTATTCGGCTCTTGATTGTCTGACACCTTTTGATCTATCCTGCTTAGCATGATTACCGCCTCCTTCCCTACTTATTAACCATCTGCCGCTGATTCTAACTAGGCTCATGCCGGACTGGATTTCCCGGGGGCCGGAAGCTTGACCGTGAACGTCGTTCCAATTCCGAGTGTGCTGCTTACCGAGACTTCCCCGCCATGCATATCTATAATCCGCTTCACAATGGAAAGTCCCAGGCCGCTGCCGCTCGTCTGGCGGTTGCGTGATTTGTCCCCCTTGAAGAAGCGTTCAAAAATATAGGGGAGATCCTCCTGGGCGATACCGGTTCCGTTGTCCGAAATGCGGATTACGGCTCCGTCCTCAGCATCTTCGGCTTCGATCGTAATGGTTCCGCCTTCAGGCGTAAACTTAATGCTGTTGCTGAGCATATTCATCCACACCTGGGACAAGAGATCCTCATCGGCCGTAATGCTAATCTCCCCCAAATCCACGTCCATTAATATATCCTTCTCCACCCATTGCGGCTCACAGGCGAGAATCATGCTGCGCAGCTGCTTGTCCAGCCGGTAGCGCTTGATTTCAAACGGATGCTTGTCGGATTCCAGCGAGGTCAGCTTAAGCAGATTATCGCTGAGCTTGGACAGGCGGGCGCTCTCCGTCTCGATAATCGTGTAATAATGCTTGCGCTGGTCAAGACCCAGGCCTTCATCCTGCTGCAGAGCCTGGGCAAAACCGCGAATGGAGGTCAGCGGAGACTGGATTTCGTGAGAGACATTGGAAATAAAGGTCTGCCTCATCTGCTCCATCACATCCAGCTCCACCGCCATATCATTGAGACTGTTCACAAGCTGGCCAAGCTGGCCGGGCAGAGGCTTGCCTGTTCCAATAACCACTTTGAAGTCACCCTTGGCGATTCTTCGAATGGCGTCAAGAATTTGAACCCAGCCTTTCATATCCTGCCGCCAGGGGCGGAAGCACAGGATCAGGAGAAACATCACGACCAGGCTTGTGAACTGAATGATCATCTGTCTGCCGTAGTGATTATATAATCCCGGAGCTTCGCTCTGAATGAACAAAGCCAGCTGTTGATCCTGCATGGCGAACGGCTGGCCGACAGTGGCAACCGCCGTCTTGAACAGATTCGGCCGCTTGATATGCTTGACGATGCCTCCGGCGAGTACAGCCCGGATATCTTGCTCCTCCAGGTTTTCGGGAAAACGGTCGGCTTTGCTGCCATAGGTCCGCACTCTGCCGGCTTCATCCGCAATCAGAATACGGTACCCGTTATGCCCTGCAATCTGTTTCCAGACCTGGTCTGAGACCGGCTGTCCGGCTGCAGCCAAGCCAGTCATCATCTCCCCGTCATGCTGGATGATGGCAAGCGATTCAGACTCGTTTCCCTTCTCTGCCACATAGCTAACCACGGTATAGGCGATGCTCCAGCTGACTGAAATCATAAGCAAGAAACCCAGCAGGCCAAACACCACTCTGAGCCAGTTCGGCATGGCTATACCTCCAGCCGGTAGCCGAGCCCGCGTATCGTCTGAATGCGAAACCGGCACTGCTCCTCGGGGAACCGCTCGCGCAGCCGTTTGATATGAACGTCGACGGTCCGCTCGTCGCCTTCATAATCGAATCCCCATAGCTGCTCAATAAGCAGCTCGCGGGAGAATGTTTTGCCCGGATAGCTGGCTAATTTGAACAGCAGCTCGAACTCTTTGAGCGGGATCGTCATGCTGCAGCTGCCTGCAATGACTTCAAGATTGCTGCGGTTAAGCTGGACCTCGCCAATCTGTACCGTCTGGGAGGTGGCGATCCGGTAACGCTTAAGCAGCGCTTTGACACGGGCGATCAGCTCCAGCGGCTCAAAGGGCTTGACCAGATAATCATCTGCTCCAAGCTCGAAGCCTTTGACCTTCTGCGAGGTCTCTCCCTTGGCCGTCAGCATGAGAACCGGCAGATCAGCATAATCACGAAGCTCCCGGCACAGCTGCCAGCCATCCATATTGGGCATCATCACATCGATGATGGCCATATCAATCCGCTCCTTCTCCACCAGTGCCAGCGCATCCACGCCGTCAGCGGCTTCAAGGGTTTCAAAGCCCTCTCGACCCAGAAACAAACACACCAGCTCGCGGATATGCGGATCATCATCTACAATCAGCAGCTTCGTCATATCATCCATTCATCTCCGATTCCTGCCCGCGTAATAAGAAACGGCTGTCGCTGTCCTTCTGGCGGAGCAGTTAGTTACTTCCCATAGACCTTATAAACATAAAGAGGAGTAAAACTTATTCATGCTATAAGATGAACAAGAGGATCTCCTATAACTGTTCCAGCTCTTATCCATATACTGTTCGTGCTATCATGATCAATTATTCCAATAATGGCGTTATCCGGCTGTTTCGTCAACACCGGCCAACGGGCACTTCCTTACCCTTGCAGGCGGAGCGCCGGCACCGCTTTGAAATGTAGTATAAGATCACTTTATGAACAGAAGATGAACGAAGAATAAGGACAAACGCTAAACGCCTTTGACAATTCTGGCCGCCCTGTTCGCGACCTGGCTGTACAGCTCATCCTCATCTATCGTCAGCAGCTTTCTTGCCTGCATCAACAGCACCCCGTCAACCATTACACTGTCGACATCCGCCCCGCTTGCGCTGCACGCCAGCAGAGCCTCAACATCATGAATGGGCTGCAGATGCGGCTTCTTTAGATCAATCAGGATCAGATCCGCCCGCTTCCCGGCTTCAAGCGTCCCAACATCCCCATCGATATGCAGCAGCTTTGCGCTCTCTATCGTTGCCATGCGCAGTGCCTGACCGGCCGGCAGAAGCGTTGGATCGCCAAAATCCAGCTTTTGCAGCCAGGCAGCCGCCTTGATTTCCTCAAACATATCGAGCGTTGCCGCGCTGCCCGCGCCATCCGTACCAAGACCCACCGCAACCCCCTGTCTCTGCAGTTCGCTGACTGGAGCGATTCCGCATCCCAGCTTCAGATTGCTGACCGGATTATGAGCGACTCCTCCCTTCATTCCGCCCAGCAGACGAATATCCTTATGCGTCAAATGAACCGCATGCGCGAGCAGCACATGCAGCGAATCGAACAGCCCAAGCTGATGCAAATATTCCGTTGGTGTCCGGTCATACCTTTCGCGAATGCGTACAACCTCTTCCCGGGTCTCAGCCAAATGGATGTGAACCGGAATTCCGCGTTCCCTGGCAAAAGCGATCACCTCCTGCATCGGCTGCGGCGGGCACATATAGGGTGAATGCGGGCCGATCATCGTCGTTATGCGGCCGTCCGCCGCCCCTGACCAGCGGTCGATCAGATCCACCGCTTCCCGCATTCGCCTTCCGCCGTCATCCTGCATAAACACAAGCCCCCGGGTAAGAGAAGCCCGCATCCCCGTCTCCACAACTGCGCTTGCAATGCTGTCCATTTCGATATACATGTCGGCAAAGGCAGCCGTTCCCGAACGGATCATCTCGGCCATGGCCAGCTTTGCTCCCCAATAGATATCTTCCCGGTTCATGTTGGCCTCGGCAGGCAGCATCTTCTGATCCAGCCAGTCCATCAGCTTCAAATCATTCGAAAATCCGCGCAGCAGGCTCATTGGCGTATGCTGATGGGAGTTGACCAGGCCGGGCATCACGGCCATTCCCTTCGCTTCTATAATCCTATCCGGCTGTGAACAAGGCAGCTGTGAATTCTCCCTCCCCTGCTCTTCGGCCCTTCCCCGGCCTTCCCCGGCTTCGTCCGGATACCTGACGACCGCTGCGATCCGGTCGTCAACAATCCATATATCTCCCTGAAAGGGCAGCGCTCCAGTCTCCATCGTCAAGATCGTACCGCCTTTTATCAACGTCCGCATACATCCACTCTCCCTAACGCTTCATAGAGTAAGCCATTTCCGCATGGCCTCCACAAGTACGGTAAGCGTTGACCCGGGGTGAAGGTCAACCCCCAAAGTCCCGATTATTTGTGAACGACGACGACGCAATCCCCCTATGCGCTTGCCACGTCGCCGCGGAATGAATTAAGATGACAGGCATGCTATACGAAAACGAGCTTAACAGGAGGTTCGGTCAAAAAAAACAGCAGACAGGATTCAAATCCTGTCTGCTGTCCTTCCGTCAGTCCTGCCGTCGTTGGAGCGTCTGGACCGGCAGTTAATACCCTACCTCTACCGAAGCGATCACAACATAGATCAGATCATTCTTGTCTTCTTTATCCGGCAGCACAATTCCGCTTGAAGTCACCATTCCGCCGTCGACGATTTCAATCGTAACCTGACCGTACGGGAGCTCCGACCTGACCGCTTCCTCGTCCAGTCGTTCACGGTCGCAGGGGACGGCCAGTCTGACATGAACCTTCATCGCCTGCAAATCATTGCCCGGAAGCACGGAGCGGAGACCCGGCATGGAGTTGTGGTGGATTGCATTCTGAACGGCTCTCACTGCCGCTTTCGTAATGTTCTGTCCATGCAAGTCGGTACCCATACCCAGCTCTATGAAAAAGACGTTGTCCACGTTGATTCCTCCACCTTTGTTTTTTCTTGATTATAACAGATTGTGGAACTTCATGAACCTTGCGGCGGAGCCAAGCTTAGAACAAACGCAGCACCGGAATCCGGCGCTGCGTTTGTTCTCCTGATAAGCTGCCTGAAGTTTTATGGTGGGAACCTCATACTGTCGCCTTCAGGCGCCTATCCATTCCATGATGTCTGCCCG
Organism: Paenibacillus sp. JT31N17; assembly: GCF_056269255.1. Lineage (NCBI taxonomy): Bacteria > Bacillati > Bacillota > Bacilli > Caryophanales > Paenibacillaceae > Paenibacillus > Paenibacillus sp. JT31N17. Next base: position 646,808 of record NZ_JBWDNP010000003.1, on the reverse strand, counting down.
CGGCGCTCCCCCCACCTCTTCAGCCAGGATCTGCACCAGCTTGCCGTATTGATTTCTGGCGGCTTCCGCATCCCCGCACAGCCGGTACAGCTTCATCAGTTCGAAGTGAAGCTCTTCGGCGTGGGGAAACTTGTCCAACAGCTGGTTGTAAAGATGGATCGCTTCCGATACGCGATTCACCTGCGCCAGCAGCATCGCCACCTCCGATGTATGCCGGAACCATAAATAGCGGAGGCGCTGGCGTTCACTCTCGGCCCATAAGTAATCGTAATCCGCCAAATAGTCGCCGCGGTACAGTTCCGTAAGGGCAAGATGATGATCCAACGTATCCTTTGACAGCGCCGGTGTCCCCATTACGCCCTGCTCCCACACCTCGATATCAAGGGGAAGCCCGTTTACTTCAAGCTTGTAGCCCTTCTCATTGCTTTTCAAAACAAGCGTGACATCCAGCGCCGCGATGGTTTTGCGGATCTGATAGGCAGTTGTGTAGAGCTGGGTATAGCCTTTCTTGTAATCGACCTCCGGCCATAGAAGCTCCAGAAGCATATCCTTGCGGATCAACTGCTCCCTGTGCAGAAGCAGGAAGGAGAACAGCTCCTGCGCTTTAAAAGTGCGCCACGGAATGGACTCCTGTTTGCCGTTGTCAAGCTCCAGCGTCTGGAAGCAGCGAAGCATAGCCGGTGAGGCTGAGACGGGTGATACTGGTTGAATATCGGACGCTTCCGGCCTGCCGGCTGCCACAGCATGCGGCAATGAGAGCTGCAGCCGCTCCACAGTCCTTTTCAGCCGCTCGGCATTCACCGGTTTAAGCAGATAATCGATCGCGTTAAGCTCAAAGGCTTTGATCGCGTAATCGTCGTATGCGGTAACGAACACAACCTTCAGGTTCGGATCGCGCATTTGCAGAATCTCAGCCGCTTCAATTCCCCCCAGAGCCGGCATATCAATATCCAGGAAAGCGACGTCCGGTTTAAGGCTCTCCGCCTGATCGACCGCTTCCTGCGCGTCCCTTAACTCAGCGAGTATATGTATGCCCCCGATTTTCTCCAATTGTCTGCGTAAATAGTGGCTTGCCAGCGCTTCATCATCAACCAGTATCGCCTTCAATTGTATTCACCCCTATGCCATGTTCGAGCGTAAGACATCATATTGCAGCCGATTTCAAATTGGCTTATTCATCATTTATGAAGTGTATCAAGGATGCGAGAGGAATCTGTCGCATACACTCGATTGCTGTCAATACAGATTGTAGTTATTCGGAAAATGTAAAACAACCCCGATTTTTCAGACAAGGAAGAGCCGTGCTTCGAAAAAAAAGGCTGCTCTTTCTTTTATCGGTTTGTCGAGTGATGAATTCAATAGGGACTGGAAGAAACAATTATTTTCCTATTATATGGGTATAAAGTTGATTCGCAACCTTAGGAGATTAAAAGGTTAAGCGCTATACTTCTCGTAAAAATAAAGGGAATCCCGGTCATTCCGGAATCCCCTATCCCCTGCCTCTATGGATGAGACCGACTGTTAGTATGGCAGCTCGTTGTCTTCTGGACGAGACATATCTGCCTGCTGGCTATCGCTGCTCTTCCGCTCTTCTTGTGCACGGCCAACCAGCTCCAGCACTTCGAGCAAATCCGGCGGCTGCAGCAGTTCCACCGGCGATACGCTGCGGTCAAACTGAAACGCGTCGCCTTCAATGAGCGCAATATATCGTCCATTATATGTGGCAAAATGAATCGCACGCCCGAATTCCGACAGCGGTCCCTTGACCGAAACGCCATCCAGCTTGAAGGCCACGCTCAGGTTCGGCTGCTGCTCTACCAGCTGCTCCGCGGCCGCTGCAACCTGCTGATGGGTCCAGCTCTCCTGCAGCTCCCTCTTCTCGCTTGCCGCCCATGCCTCGAAGCGCTGCGCCTCCTGCTCCCGCTCCTCGCCGTCCTGGCCCTGCCACTTCTCATCCATATAGTCATGCACCATGGTAATCATCTGTTCGCTCATCAGCTCCGGCATCGCTTTCTCGTAGCTTACAAACCGCACAAAATCCTCGAAATACCGGGCATGCGAGGCTTGATGGATTTTCAGCTCCCAGGGCTCCAGCATTCCCTCCTCCGGCATGAAGGGATATTGAATGGACTTCATATTGCGTGCGCTGATGGCCATTTCCACATGTGAAATCAGGCTTTTCTCATCCGAGATCCGGGCTATCTTCGGTTCGAAATCGCATTTCAGGATGAACAGCAGGGGCTCGTCCGTATGCCGGTTCGGCGTTGCCTTCACAACGATCAATGCGCCTCCGCGGACGGCTGCGGCATCCATATAGAGACGGACAAGCTCATCCGCGTAGCTATGGTAATCCTGGTTGTTATCCGCTTCACGAAGCCGCTGAAACAAATTATAGTTCGGGTTGCTGTCCAAATCATATCCGGGTTCCGCTATAAATCGTCCGATTTTGGTTGGCGCGTTCTCCGTACTGGGATGGCGCTCCGCCTTGCGCTTGCATATCCGCTGAAACTCGCCGTCCAGAAAGGCTTTCAGCTCACTGTCGGCGTAATCGTGCTGGTCCATGGTTTGAAAATGCTTGAACGTCTTGGCGGCATTATCCGCTCCGTCTGCCTGAATAACAAAAAAAGATAGATGATGCACAATAAAATCCATAGGTGCGTCCTTCCCCTTTGCGGCTCATAATAGCTTGCTTGCAGCACTTGCAATTAACTGCTGTGTCGGAGCTGCAAACCCAAGCCAATAGCATAGCATAATTTTTCAGCCGTATTCCAGTGCTGTTTTCTTCCTTATGACCGCAAGTACGCTATTCTCAAAGGCTTTCGCGTCCGTGGGTATAAGAAATGCAACAGGAGCAGCCGGCGGATCACCTGCCTGTAGTGAGATGAAAAGAAGCCAGGAAACCCATAGGGGTTTGTCCTGGCTTCTCTCATTTCACTTGCGGCTCCGCGGTTTTCTAATGCTGGACATCCTCAAACGCGTTCAACCGCTCCAGCACCCGGCGTTTGCGGTACAGCATCGTTGCCGCTTCCGCCACATCCTTCAGCATGCCCCGGTTGATAAAGGCACCGAACAGGATACCTGCCACGGGAATGAGCTGAAACAGCTTCTTCCAGCCAAAATTGTCCCGGTAGGTGGCCACAACCTCCCGCCAGCCCTGAATCTGCGAAGCCATCTGATTATGGGATTCCGGCTGGCCGAAATGTCCGAGCTGCTCCAGTATCGCCTTTTTGCCGACAATGTCGGAGGAAGCAAACTGGAGGCATTTGATTACAAATACCCGTTCTTCCTTGAGCCTGGGATCGTAGCCGTAGCTGACCGCAACCTCCTGAATCGCTTTGAGCGAAATGCCCAGCAGCGCCGGAATATCGATGGCCAATGTGAAGATGCCGCCAATTCCCGTAGTCGCCCCCTGAACGGTGGCAAAGGCTGCCCTGCTCTGCGAAATTTCTTCCGCGGTCTTGTCCATAACCGCAAGCGGGCTGGACGCAGCTTCCTCCAGCGTATCCACACCAAGCTTGCGGAGCACCATATTCTCGGCGATCAGATATTTTCCGCCGGTCTGGACGAAGCTGCCGATCTCGTCAATGGCCAACCCGATTTTGTCCTGCAGAAAACGCGGGGTTAATTTGTCCAGCAGCATGAAGGGAAGCCGTCCCAGCTTTTCCCAGAACCAGAGGTCCTTCTGCGAGCTTTCCCATTTCTCGATTTCCGCAAGGACGCTTACAAGCTCCTCTTTCGTTTCAATCGTCATGAAGCATAGCAACTCCTCTGCTGTGCGGCGGCCCTTACTGATAATCAATGGTACGCACAGCCGGTAAATTCTGAATAACAAGAATCAGCTGATTGATCTGGAATGAGGGAGGCAGTATCATTTGGATATCGATCTCGATTTCGGCCGCTTCATTTTTCACCACATGAAAACCGGCAATCCGGATGCCCTGCTTCTCAATTTCCTGCAAAATGAGGTCCAGCATGCCGGTCTCGTTGTCCGCCCGGATGAAAACCTGCTCGGTTCGCGGGCTTCTCAGCCAGCTGAGCTTCAGGTGGAGCAGCTTTTGCCCGATGAAGATCAGCAGAGTGACACCGACACCCACCGTGTAGAGCCCGGCTCCAATCGTCAGTCCAATGCCCGAAGTCGCCCAAACGCCCGCAGCTGTTGTCAGTCCCTTCACCGTTTGCTTTTGCATGAAAATCATTCCGGCTCCCAGAAAACCGATCCCGCTGACGACCTGTGCGGCAATCCGCGCGGGATCAAGAGAGAGATTGTCCCAACTCAATTGATCCTGAAATCCGTATTTGGAAACGACCATCATCAGCGCAGCGCCCACAGCCACAATAAAATGGGTCCGGATGCCCGCTTCCTTCATCCGGCTTTTCCGCTCGTACCCGATAATCGCTCCACAGGCGCCTGCTATTACTACGCGAAGCAAATAATCCAGTTCCATATTCATTTCCCATCCCCCAATCATCATTAACAAAACCTGAAGCCGGCATACAGTTCATGTCCGCCAGCTTCAGGTGTTTTGTTACCGCCTTATGGGTAAAAGCCGCATCATCCTTCTGCTGCCAGCAGATTCGTAAGCGGACCGCGGTGCAGCAGCTTCAGCTTGTGAAGCGCGCGGGTGCAGGCCACGTAGAGCAGCTTTGCGTCATTGTCTCCGAAGCTTGCCGCATCCGCGTCGGCAATCAGGACGGCGTCAAACTCCAGCCCCTTGGCCAAGTATGCCGGTACAATGGTCAGACCGCCTCCGTAGGCCTCCTGCCTGCTTTGGATCAGAGAGGCCTCGATTCCTTCCGCTGCGAAATATTCGGCCAGCTCCAAGGCGGATCTGGCAGTTCGGGCAAGTACCGCAATGGTGCGGTAGCCGCCTCCATTTTGCCAATCCCGCACGGTTCGCACAGCTTCCGCGAGTCGTTCCCTGTCCGTCCCATGCTCCATCGTCTCCACGGGCTCGCCGCTGCGGAATACCGGAACGGCAGGCTTCACGCCGTCTCCCATGCTTCCGAGAATGCGGTTGGCAAAATCGATAATTTCCATCGTGGAACGGTAGCTGCGGTCCAGCTCGAAATAGCCCTGCTCCTGCTCATCGAACACATTTGTCAGCTCGGTCCAGTTTGTAATGCCCGCATACCGGTGAATTCCCTGCTGCAGATCGCCAAGGATGGTCATTGAGGAGTGCAGCTGGCACAGCTTTAGTGCCTCCAGTTGGAAGGGCGAGTAATCCTGGGCCTCATCGATCACGATATGATCGTAAACAGGCTGATCCAGACCGTACAACCGCAGTTGAATATAAACGAGCGGGGCCAGATCCTCCGGCTGCACGAGCTTTTGCTTCAGCGCTTTCATTGTTGCCGTACGCGCCTTGAGCGGAATGAGCTCAGCCGCTTCCGGGGTGCCCAGCAGATCGCCATACAGCTGCGCGGCGGTATAGGAGGAAATCTTTTTACAGTAGGCATTCAGCCTTGTATTGGCTTTACTCTTCAGCTGGCGGTCCGTGAAGCGGCGCGCCTTCCATTCCGATTCCAGCCATCGCTTGATCCGGTTAACGAGCCGTTCGCGGCGTTTCATAAACGGTTCATAGCTGTCCTCGATCAGCAGCCATTCACGAATAGCCTCGGGATGAAGCGTCAGACCATCAATTGGCTCAAAGGGGAGCTCCGGCAGGAGCGTCGACTCCAGCTGCTGCAGCCTGCTGTCCACAACCTGCTTGAACACCAGACTTCCCTTGATGCGGCCGGGAGCCTGCTCCATCTCTTCCCTTGTCCGCGGATGCTCGAACCAGTATGCCATCGTATCCGTCGATTCGTCCAGACGGACCGACTTCTCGAGCCGCTCGATCGCCCACTCGTTGTAGGTTGTCTGCAGAATATCACCGACCCCGAGCTCCGGCAGCACCCCCGAGATATAATCGAGAAACATCCGGTTGGGCGCAAAAATAACCATCCGCTCGGCCCGAATCCGATCCGCATACCGATACAGCAAATAGGCCAGCCGGTGAAGGGCAACCGTCGTCTTTCCGCTTCCCGCTACCCCCTGGATAAAGACGGTCTTGTTCTTCTCCGTCCGGATAATCCGGTCCTGCTCCTGCTGAATGGTCGAGACAATATCCCGGAGCCGGTTGTCCTTGTTCTCGCCAAGGCGGTACAAAAGGAATTCATCCGTGACCGACTCTTCCTCCTGGCCTCTTATATAGCTGTCAACGACTCGTTCCAGCACTCCGGCACGGACCATCAGATTGCGCTTAAGATGAACGGTTCCCTCTACGTCCCCTTCAGGAGACTCATAGGCTACCGGAGCTTCCCCTCCGCTGAACGCGTAGAACAGGCTCGCAATGGGAGCCCGCCAGTCCACCACCAGCAGCTCCTTGCTCGATTCGTGCGCTACGCCGGCTTTGCCGATATAGAGCGGCTTGGGGTCGCTGTGCGAATGCTCCTGGAAGTCGATCCGGCCAAAATAAGGCTCGCGCTCGGCGACCTCCAGCCGCTGCTGCCTTTGTTCGCGCTGCAATTGCAGCATTTGTTCCGTAAAATCATTGCCCGTGTAACGGGGCCCGATCGCAAGCAGCTGGCCGCGAATGTGCCGGAGCACCTCGTCGATCCGCACCGCTTCGTCTTGAAAGGCACTTTGAACAGACATGTCAGTTACCCTCCTGAAAGTTTATAGTTGTTGATCCTTGAGACCCGGCATGAGATAGAATAAGGCGGGAATAACCGGCTGACGCCATCCTCTGGGTGTGAAAAGCAGGATTCTACCCTCAAACCTGACCGGAATTTATAGAAATGAAGCGCTATAAATTCGATAAGGTCAAGAAAGCCGCATTCGCATGCGGCTTGTTCGTTCGTTCTTCTTTATGAGGTCTCCGCATCAGGCTTCCAGCCGTGGGAATCAATCGCTTATAACACGAATTAGAAATATAGCATATATAGAGCCGGCAGTCAATGATAATGAAGATATCCGGCAGTCTGATACAGCAAATAAGCACGTTTAAGCTGCAGTGCCTCTGTATTTCGGTGTTAGGTTAAGGATCCACCACGAGCTGCTTCCCCGCCTGCCCGTTCTCATCTTATGATCTGCTAGATGAGATAACGGTACACTGCTATCAGGATGGCGGCATGAATCACAACCATGACAGGCAGGCCTGCTGCAAAAGCGATATGCTTCGTTTTGTGGCGGAACATGCGCATAGCCAGCCAGCCGCCGAGTGCTCCGCCGGCTGCTCCGATTCCCAGAAGCCTCCGTTCGGGAATGCGGTGTTTGCGGCCGCTTGCGCTTGCGGAACGGGATTTGTCTACGCGCATAAGAACAAACGCAATTATATTTATAATGACCAGATAAAGCCCGAGCAGCTGCATTCTTTGAACCTCCGAATCTTTAAACGATTACAAGTATTTTCTTACATGCGCGGTTTGGTCCGGTTCGTCGGTTGGGCTTCAAGAGGGTTATCCGGCCAATAATGCTTGGGATAACGCCCCTTCAGATCCTTCTTCACCTCGAAGTAAGCCCCCTGCCAGAAGCTCGCCAGATCGCTTGTCACCTGCACCGGACGCTGGGCGGGCGACAGAAGATGGATCGTTAACGGCAGCTTGCCGCCGGCAATCCGGGGCGTCTGCTGCCAGCCGAACACCTCCTGCAGGCGGACAGCGAGTACGGGTGCTGACGGGTTGCTGTAATCGACGGGAATACGCGAGCCGCTGGGCACGGTCATATGGGTCGGAATTTCCCGGTCCAGCTCCTGGCGCTCCTGCCAGGAAAGCTGGGATTCGAGAATCGGAACCAGATTGATTCTTGCCAGATCCGATCGGCTGCGCATGCCGCCAATATAAGGGGCGAGCCACTTCGGCATCCCGGCCATCAGCGATTGGTCAGAAACATCAGGCCAGGTTCCGTTATGCGCATGCATCAGTTCAATACGGGCCTGGAGCTGTCTGGCCTGCCTCGTCCAGGGAAGGATCTCGAGCCCAAGCTCGGCTATGCCGTTCATGAGCGCCTGGGCCACCAGGGCAGGATCCGCATCGGACAGCTGGCTTTCCTTGAGCACAAGCGCGCCCAACCGCCGCTTGCGCCTGGCGCGGACAGCTTGTGCCGAACGGTCCCATGTCACTTCGGCTTCGTCAATGATCTGCTTGCCCATTATCTCCTCCAGCTCTGTCAGGGTGACCGGTGCGGCGAGCAGCATCCTGCTGTCCGTCCCGCTGTCTTCAAGCTCGGCCGCAGCCAGATAGGCCGCTCCCGACAGCGGCTGCAGCTCCCGGACGACTGCGCCGCGCCCGCTGCGCAGCAAAAAGCGGCCGTCGTTCCGGCGCTGAGCAATCCGGTCCGGATAGGCCAGCGCCAGCAGCAGCCCGCAGCTGTCTATACCGCCGGCAGCGGAATTCGCGCCTGCCGCCGGGGGAGAAATCCCCGCCGCCCGCCTCCATTCCCGGGCTTCGGAGGCAATTCGCCTCATCGCCGCATCATCCATTGCGCCTGGAGGATGGCCATGCAGCGCTTCCAGCCGCAGCCGCATATCAATGCTGCGGACAGCGCTGCGGAGCGGGTCACGATCGCTGAGCAGCGCAGCCAGCTCGCAGGCGGTGGCGCCATAGCCCAGCTTGTCCGCCTCCAGCACCATATGGGCCAGCCGCGGATGCATGCCAAGCTCGGCCATAGCCCGGCCATGCCGGGTCGGCTTGTTCCCGGCATCCAAAGCGCCAAGCTCGCGCAGCAGTTCCCTTGCCTGCGCATACGCCGCAGCCGGAGGCTGATCGAGCCAGGCGAGATCGTCCGGCTCGGCAGCGCCCCAAACCGCCAGCTCCAGCGCCAGCGGTGCCAGATCGGCTTCCAGCAGCTCCGGCTCGCTCTGCGGCCTCAGCTGCCGGTGCTCATGCTCCGTCCACAGCCGGTAGCAGACGCCCGGCGCTTCCCTCCCTGCCCGGCCCTGCCGCTGATCGGCAGACGCGGCCGAAACAGCAACCGTCTCCAGCCGCGACATGCCCGTCCGCGGCGAGAATCTCGGCACACGGCTGAGACCGCTGTCGACAACAATACGCACACCACGCACCGTCACGCTGGATTCCGCTATGGTGGTAGCCAGTACAATTTTACGCTCGCCCGGCCGGGACGCGGCAATCGCCAGATCCTGCGCCTCCGCGGACATGCTGCCGTGGAGCGACATTACACGCACATGGGCTCCAAGTGCCGCCGATGCCCCGCCAAGCAGTCCCTGGACACGGCGGATCTCGCCAGCCCCGGGCAGGAAGACAAGCACATCCCCGTCATGACTGCGGACAGCGTCGGTTACGGTCCGTGCGACAGCTTCCTCGATGCGGCCCTCCAGCCGTTTTGGAGCATAATGCGTCTCGACCGGAAAAGCGCGTCCCTCGCTGCGGACAACCGGAGCGCCGCCGAGCAATGCCGATACCCGCCCTCCTTCCAGTGTGGCGGACATGACAAGCAGCCGCAGATCCTCCCTCAAGAGCGACTGCATCTGGAGACAGAGTGCAAGTCCCAGATCGGCATGCAGATGGCGCTCATGAAACTCGTCAAATATAACGATCCCGACGCCCTCTAGCGAAGGATCCGATTGAAGCATTCGTGTCAGCACGCCCTCGGTAATGACTTCAATACGGGTCGCCGGCCCCACCTTCGTGTCCATTCTTACCCGGTAGCCGACCGTTTCGCCAGGCTGCTCGCCCAGCGAAGCTGCCATATAGCGGGCTGCCGCGCGGGCCGCCAGACGCCTGGGCTCCAGCATCAAGATACGCTGTCCTCCAAGCCATGGCGCATCCAGAAGCGCAAGCGGGACGCGCGTTGTCTTCCCGGCGCCGGGAGCGGCAATCAGCACCGCGCTGTGCCCGATCAACAGATGTTCCCTCAGCTCCGGGAGCAGGGCATCGATCGGAAGCACCTCATTGTCATGATTGGTATGCTGAAGATCCATCCATTTCATTCTCCTCTATCAAATCAGCATAGCTGCCATGCTTATGGTCAAATCAATGTTTCTATTATAGTGTTTCACAACCGGAAGAGATAATCAAACAGGGCATTCAAGCGACGTATCGCCCATTATACACTTTCTAAAAATATAATAAATAAATAGACATTGCGCATGGGCAGGCTGGCATGGTATGATATGCCTTGTCTTATTGCATGGAGCTGTGGTGTAGTGGCCCAACATGCCTGCCTGTCACGCAGGAGACCGCGGGTTCGAATCCCGTCAGCTCCGCCACTTATGAATGTTATGCTATCTAAATCAAGAGCAGGAACTGCGGTTCCTGCTCTTTTTGTGCTTCCTGCAAGACTGACAGGCTGGTCATAAAGCTAAGACGCCTCTGATCCATATTCATGGACGGTTCCAGAAGGATTGCTATTCCTTTTGCGTTGAGACAGCCTCGTACACACTTTCATAAACCATTCGTCCAACCGCGTTGCCGATTGTTGTCGCTGCTCCAGCATAGGCATGAAGTCCGTGATAACGCTCCGACTGGCTTGCGCCAATCACGATCGCGTCGGTTGTCGTGCCTGTGGCGGCAAGGCCATGAAGCGAGTCGGCTATACCGAGGTCGGCGAGCGCAGCCGCCTTGGCTTCCGTTGCGGTAATCACGGCATTCACCATTGCAGGCGGCGTCATCCGTCCGTCAATCAGCACAACCGAATTTATCGTTCCCGCCGTATAAGAAGAGAAGACAGGGCGAAGCAATCCTGCTCTTGCCGCATTGCTAGTGCCGGCGGTGGTGCAGCATACGATGGTGAATTCATCGCCACGCATCTCGGTAATGGAGGCATGCGTCAGCTTCGCGGCTGTCAGCAGACCCGCCGTGGATTGCGGCGGATATCCCCGCTCGCTCAGCATCATATGCAGATCATGTACAGGATCCGAACAGTCATAGGCGAGCGGAACCTTCCAATTGATGATCCGTTCGGTTATCGAGAAACCACCGCCGAGCACTGCGCTGCTGATCGTCTCCAGCGGCCTGGCGCAGGTAATGATAATCGCATCTTCTTCAAGCCTGATCTGGATCTCCCGCCAGCACTCCGATAAATAACTTCGTCTATCCGCACTTCGAAAAGGCTGGGTCATTTACGCTTCGCCTCCTCTGTCTGTCCCCGGCTCCTTCAGTCCCATAATGGCTGTGATCCTTGATATATCCACATGCGCCCTCACATGAACGGCAAGCCGGTTGAACGCTTCCTCGCGAAGCTCATTGACGCGTACGCCAACGGATAAAGGCTCCCGGCCTTTCGCCAAGCGCAGCAGATTCAACCAGCCTCTGCGGAAATCATCATTATGCAGCACGCCATGCAGAAAGGTTCCCCATACGCGGCCGTCCTCGGAAACGCAGCCGTCATAATCGAAGGCGGCCTCTTCACCGACGGTTCGTTCAGCAGCCGACTGACGCCTGGACAGGCGGAGCTCTTCACTCCAAGCTTGTCCACCAGCCGAATGATGCCCGGACAAGCGAGGCTCTTCACCGCAAGCTTGTTCACCAGCCGAATGATGCCCGGACAGGCGAGGCTCTTCACCGCAAGCTTGTTCACCAGCCGAATGATGCCCGGACAGGCGAGGCTCTTCACCGCAAGCTTGTTCACCAGCCGAATGACCCCTTGACAGCTGGTTCACTTTATCGCCGGCTCTTGCAGCTTCCGAATCGTACCGCGTCAGCTGGTCTTCTCCTGCCGGCTGCCGGGGCAGCCGGACCTCTCCATTGCCTGGTGCATCCAGCCCGGCTGGTGTCAGCTTAAAGGGTCTTCGTTCCGCCGGGTTAAGCCATCCTCCTGAAGATATCCTGCTTCCGGCATCCACCAGATCCCCAGCCGTACGCCAATTCACCCGGCCCGTATGGATTTCAAAGCCTTCCACGGGATAATCGCGCTCCAGGCCGGGAAGCCAGGCACTTCCCTTCACTCTCTCCGTCCGTTTCTCAGCGGCGAACGTCACGTCGAAACCAAACCAGCCGAAGCCAGGAGTCTCGCCGCGGTCGGATTCGGTATGAAGCGGGTCCAGCAGCCGTTCTCCGATCATCTCATATCCTCCGCATATTCCGACTGCATACCCGCCGCTGCGGACATGCTCCTCCAGACGCGCGGCGAGCCCGCTTTCGCGCAAATATAGCAGATCATCGACTGTGTTTTTGCTGCCGGGGATGATTACCGCGTCCGGCTCGCCCCATTGCTGCGCCGAGGAGACGAACCGAAGCTGTACATCCGGCTCGCTGCGCAGCGGATCAACGTCTGTAAAATTCGAAATATGCGGCAGACGAAGCACGGCGATATCCAGTTTGCCTTGAGCTTCTGCTGCGGGGTATGCCTGAGCTGCCGCCGCCATTCCCCTTACCGCATTATCAAGCGATAACGAATCCTCATCTTCCAGCCCGACATCCGGCAGATAAGGCACCACGCCAAGCACAGGCTTGCCGGTTTTCGCTTCCAGCCAATCCAGCCCGGGCTGCAGCAGCGAAACATCGCCGCGGAATTTGTTTACGATAAACCCGCAGACGCGTTCACGCTCGTCCTCCTCCAGAAGCTCGAGCGTGCCGACGATGGAAGCGAACATGCCGCCGCGATCAATATCCGCCACGAGAATGACAGGCGCTTCGGCCCACTTCGCAGCCTTCATATTCACAATGTCCCGATCCTTCAGATTGATTTCCGCAGGGCTTCCGGCGCCTTCCAGAACGACAACGTCATAAGACTCGCGCAGCGTGCGCAGCGACTCTTGTATAATGGGTCCGGCGCTAAAGAGAAACTTCTCCCGGTATACGGCGGCGGCATAATCCCCCAGCGGCTTGCCGTGCAGAACAACCTGCGAGACCATTTCCTTCTTGGGCTTCAGCAGAATCGGGTTCATATCCGTTGTAGCCAAAATCCCGCAGGCATCCGCTTGCATGCCCTGTGCTCTGCCAATTTCTTTGCCGTCCCAGGTCACATAGGAGTTCAAGGACATATTTTGCGATTTGAAGGGTGCCACACGGCAGCCATTCTCTTTGAAAATGCGGCACAGGGCAGCAGTAAGCAGGCTTTTGCCCACATCTGAAGCGGTTCCCTGCAGCATAATGGTTCTCGCTTGTTTCGGCAAAGCCTTGTCGTTGTCCATCTTCACCTGTCCCTTCTTTATTTGCAGACTAATCGGATCGGCGAGTATACTCCTGCTCATCCAATTTGAACCGGTCCGGGTATTTATATATCCGGTGACAGGTCTTCTCAAGCGTTCCGTTCATCCCTGTTCCAGCAAAGGCTTCAACGCCTCCAGCAGCCGGATATGATCCTCCCGGAACCGCACCGCTACCCGGCAGTAGCGCTCATCCAGACCGTCGAACAGCGAGGCATCACGGATCAGTATGCCGCGAAGTCCCAGCTGCTGCTGAAGGGACCTTGCATCAAGCGGATGCTGCCGTGGCAATGCAAATAAAATGTAATTTGCGGCTCCTTCGTACACCGCCAGACCGAGTCGCTTCAATTGCACGGCCAGCCATGGGCGCTCCTCCGCAAGCCAATCCATGGTGCTTCGCCGGTATTCCTCATCGCCAAGCACCGCTTCGCCGATTTGCTGAGCCAGCGAATTTACGCTCCAGGGCACTTGAAGCGCCTTGAGCCGGGCAATCGTTGCCGGAATTGCGACCATGTAGCCCAATCGAATACCGGGAATCGCGTAAAATTTGGTCAGCGAGCGAATGACGATCAAATTCCCATGAATGGCCGCTTCCTTCAGTAAGCTGAATGCCGCCGCCCCCGGAACAAAATCCATGAAAGCCTCGTCCATCACAACCCTCTCGCCTTCTCCCAGAAGCTCCCGGATAATCGCAGGATCTGACAGTTGGCCGGTCGGATTATTGGGTGAGCCCAGAAACCATAATGCTTCCCCGGCGCCGACTCCCTCCGCGCGCAGGGAGGCCAGCATATCGGATACCTGCTGCAGCGTCAGCCGGAACCCCTCTTCCTCCGACAGCGCGAGCTTCTTGACGGCACTTCCGCATTTTATGGCGGCATCGCCGTACTCGACGAAGCTCGGAGCAGTCACGATCGTCACCTTCGGCCGCAGCAGCCGCACCGTCAGATCGATCAGCTCCGCAGCACCGTTGCCGGCCAGAATTGCGCTCCCGCTTACCCCGTGATGATCAGCCAGTTTGTGAATGAGCCCTCTTGCTGCGGGATCGGGATAATGTCCAATCGTTCGTGCGTAATCCGCCAGAAGACTGGCAACACAGGCAGGCGGACCCTGCGGGTTCATATTGGCGCTTAAATCGGTAAAGCTCCCGGCCCCGATGCCGAACAGCTCCTGGGCGGTTAACAGGTCTCCGCCATGACCGAATCTCTCCAGCATCCAGGACTGGCCTCCTTATATGAGCAAAGATATTATTTAATGATGGATAAGTCCAGCTTTGACTGCCTCGCTGAACGCAGCAGCCGCAGCTATCGAACCAGCCAAAGCAGGGCAAAAAGCAGCATGCATTCCAATATTTCATTGAGCGCACCATAGGTATCGCCGGTCAATCCGCCTAATTTGCGGGTGAAGTACCGGGAAAGCAACGTCCCGCAAAGCAGCGCAAGCCCTCCGTGGACAACGAGAATCAGTCCGATATCCTGCCATGACCAGCCGCATGCGATGCCGATAATGATAACAAAAGTAAGCTGCATTGCAGACGCAGCCGTTACGTGCTTTTTGCGCACGGCCCGGAATAACACGGCAAGCCCTTCGCCCGGTCTGGCGAACGGCCATCCCGCCATCGAGCACACCACCCACAGCCGGCTCCAGCCGCATACCATAACCACTAGAGGCGCAGCCTCCACCCATCCGCCCTCACCCTCCAGAAGCGCCGAGAGCGTGGCAAATTTCAGCAGCAGCAGAAAAAAAGCAGCCATGACGCCCATAGCCCCAACCCGGCTGTCCTTCATAATGTCAAGCATTCGCTCCCTCGGGCGATGGCTGAGCACGCCATCCGCGCTATCCATCAGTCCGTCCAGATGAAGAGCGCCGCTGAGCGCCGTCCAGATCAGCAGGATCAATACGGCAGCTGGAAGAGCGGGAACAGCCAGCGTCAGAAGCCATCCGGCAGCAGCGGTAATGCCTCCTATCACAAGCCCGACAAGCGGATAATAGACTGTGCTTCTTGCCAGTACGGCAGGAGTGAAGGGGATTTCAACGGGAACCGGAATACGTGTCATGAATTGAAAGGCGGCCCCGACAGCCTGCAGCTGTGCTTTCAGCGAATCCCGCACCATAGCAGAACCACCCCCGCAAACCAAAATAGACTTACCAGATAAAGCAGCCGGATGGTCAGGATAATATCCCCTGCTTCGAGAGTCCGCAAGGGCCAACCAAGACGCGCCCGTTCGCTGACTTTTCCAAAATAAATATTGCGCCCGCCCAGCTCGATCCCCAGCGCTCCTGCGACAGCCGATTCGGGAATGCCGCTGTTTGGGCTTGGATGAAGGCTGGCAAATATACGGATCGCACCGAGCGCCCTGCCTGCCGACAAGCCTGGTGTCAGCCAGGCAGCCAGAGCCAGCAGCAGTCCGCATATCCGGGCCGGAATGAAATTCAGGATATCGTCCAGCCTGGCGGACGCCCAGCCCAGATGAAGATAGCGGTCATTGCGGTAGCCTACCATGGAATCCAGTGTATTGGCCGATCTGTACAGCATCGCAAGCGGAGCCGCCCCGATGAGGGCGAAGCATAAAGGAGAAACAAACGCATCCACGGTATTCTCCGCGACCGTTTCCACCGCAGCTCTGGCAGCGTCGGCTTCCGTCATCCCCTTGGTATCCCTGCTGACGATATAGCCAGCGTACTTTCTCGCCTGCTCGAGATCCCCCGACACAAGAGGACGATATACCTGCATCGCGGCGTCCTTGAGCCCCTTTACAGCAATCGTCGTGGAAATAAACCAGCAAGATACGGCATATCCGACCCAAGGGTGGATCCAGTCCGCCACAGCCGTAATCAGCCACATGATGGCGAAAGACAACAGCGTGGTGACTGCCGCAAGCAGAATCCCCCGTCCCTTCAACGTAAGCGGAGGAAGCTCCGCCCCTGTCGGATATAGCCGTTTCTCCAGGGCGCTGATGAACTTCCCGATCCAGATGACCGGATGCGTCGGCCATTTCGGATCGCCAATAATCCAATCGATGACAATCGCGGCCGCGACCAGGAGCAGGGTTTCAGGCAGCGAATAGAACAGCACCTTCAGCGCTCCTCCAATCGGAAAGCATGTGCTTTCAAATCCAGCGCAAAACCGGCCACAACAAGAAAGGCTTGATCGCATTGCGCCGCCAGCCTGCGGTTGAGGCGGCCCGCTGCGTCGCGAAACCGGCGGCCGAGCGGATAAGCCGGAACAATGCCGCTCCCCACTTCATTGGTTACCAGCAGCAGCGGGCCACTGTATGCAGCAATCGCGGACAGCAGCTTGTCAACAACGGCTTCAATGGTATCCGGCTGCATCAAACCTCCGTATTCTCCTTCATCGGCAGCGTCCGCTGCGGAAGTATTCTGTCCGGCGGCATCCAGCCGGAGCATCCAATTAGTCAGCCACAAGGTCAGACAATCCACCAGGACGGCAGGCCTCCGCCAGTCTGGCCCTCTCTCTGCGGCATCTTTCTCCAAGCGCAGCAAAACCGGGGCAAGCTCAAGCGGCTCCTCGATGGTTTGCCAGCGAAAATCGGCCGCTTCACGCGAGCGTTGATGCTGTGTTATCCGCTGCGTCATCTCGTCATCCCAGCTCTGGGAGGTGGCAATATAGATGCCGCTGTCCGCCATCTGCATGGCATAGCGCTCGGCAAAATCGCTTTTTCCGCTGCGTGCGCCGCCTGTAATCATTACCGCCATTGCTATTCTTCCTTTCTCTGTCCCATCCTCGTGAACCGGAATTACCCGCGAGAGATTCCGGCACTCTCAAAAGTCGCCATCTCTCTCATTACAGCAAGCGCAGCATCAACAAAATGAAAACCCAGCACCGCCCCGGTTCCTTCACCCAGACGCATGTCCAAGTAAATCATCGGCGAGATCCCGATGCGTCCCAGCAGCTCGCCATGACCCTGTTCGTTGGAGAGATGGGAGCCCAGCATATAGGGAAGCGCCTGCGGCGCCAGCCGGCAGGCCACCAGCGCGGCAGCCGAGGAAATATATCCGTCAATGAGGACAAGGCAGCGGCTGGCTGCTGCCCCGAGAATGACGCCGACCAGACCGGCAATCTCGAGTCCGCCGACCTTGGCCAGCACATCAAGCGGATCTGAAGGATCCGGCTTGTTGACCGCGATCGCCCGGCGAACCACTTCGACCTTATGCCTGCGGCGTTGTTCATCGATACCGGTACCCCGTCCGACCGCGGCATCCGGATCCATTCCGGCCAGCAGCGCGGATATAGCTGCGCTTGCCGTCGTATTGCCAATTCCCATCTCGCCCGTTGCAAACATCCGATACCCGTCCGCGGCCAGCTCTTTCGCCAGTTCTGCGCCTGCTGCAATCGCCTGCAGGGCCTCCGAACGGGACATGGCTGGCCCTTTTGCCATATTAGCCGTGCCCGCGCGTACCTTCCGCTTGATCAGATGCGGATGCTCAAGCTCTGACTTCACGCCGATATCGACGCAGCTGACCAGCGCTCCTGCCTGACGTGCCAGAACATTAACTGCCGCTCCGCCTGCCAGAAAATTCAAAACCATCTGTGCTGTCACCTCGGAAGGGAACGCGCTTACGCCCTCTTCGCAAACCCCATGGTCGGCCGCCATCACGACAACCGCCCGCTTCGACAAGTCCGGTGCCAGTTCGCCGGTTATTCCGGCTATTTGAGCTGCTATCGCCTCAAGCCTGCCGAGACTTCCCGGAGGCTTGGTCAGATTGCTCAGATGCTGCTCTGCAGCCTCAACCATCTCCTTGCTCACAGGATCAATGCCCTGGATGAGGATATTCAGCTTCGCTTCATTCATTTTTCGTTATCTCCCTTCCTTTATCCCTGCCTGGCAGACGCTCTGCCCGGCAGCAGTAGAAGCTGCGGTACGCCGGTCTGCGGATGCGGCAGCACAACGGACCTTGCTCCGTACACGCGCCAGATCATGTCCTCGCTCATGACAGCAGCCGGCGTCCCAAAAGCTTCGACTCGTCCTTCGCTGAGCACAAGCAGTTCCTCGCAATACTGGGCCGCCAAATTCAAATCATGCAGCACAGCCACTACCGTCATCCCGCGTTCCTGCTGCCAGCTCTTTACCGTATCCAGCATCTGCATCTGGTAGCCGATATCCAGATATGTAGTCGGCTCATCGAGCAGCAGAAGTCTTGGCTGCTGCACCATGACCTTGGCCAAAGCAACGCGCTGCCGCTCCCCGCCGCTCAGCTGATCTATCCGCCGATGCTGCAGCTCGTCAAGCCCCATCGCGGAAATAGCCTCATCGAGCAGCGGACCGGTATCTGTCTTCTCATCGCCCATCCAGTTCTGGAAGGGATACCGTCCCATGCCGATTACCTCGCGGACTGTGAAGCCAACAGCCGCAAGGCCGCCCTGCTGCAGCACCGCGAGCCATTTGGCCAAGGACTTGCGGCCGTACCGCTCCGCAGGAATACCTTCAAGAAGCAGCTTACCGGCTGTCGGCGATTCAACGCCAGCCAAGAGCTGCAGCAGAGTCGATTTGCCAACGCCGTTCGGACCGATAATCCCGTACATCCGCCCGGCTTCCAGCTTGAACGATATTCCGTTCAGGATGCTTGTCCCGTCGATTGATTTCTCAAGCCCGATCGCATCGATCATAATGCCCCTCCCCGCTGCACCTTGCGCCTGTACAACAGATAAGCGAAGAATGGCGCTCCGATCAAGGCTGTGACTACACCCAGCGATATCTCCTTCGGACTCAGCGCCGTCCGCGCCAGCGTATCGGCCCACAGCAGATAGATGCCGCCGCCAACGGCCGACAGCGGAATAATAATACGGTAATCCGGTCCGACCAGCAGCCTCAGCAGATGTGGGACAACCAGCCCCACAAACCCGACCACGCCGGAGATCGATACCGCCACAGCGGTCAGTAACGTAGAGACAATAAGTACAATGATCTTCGTCCGCTCCACGTCAATCCCCATATAAGCCGCGTGGCGCTCGCCAAAAGCAAACATATTAAGCGGCTGTGAATAGCGGATGAGTACAGGAAGACCGATGATCAGAAACGGAAAAATGAGCTGCACATGCTCCCAGCCGCGCGCACTCAGACTGCCCATCAGCCAGAACATAATTTCATTGACTACCCCTTGCGACAAGGAAACCATAAATGTGACGAAAGCGCCAAGAAAGGCCTGCACGATCACGCCCGATAAAATCAGGGTCTCCACATTCACCGCTCCGCGCGCACGCGAGAGGGCAAACACAATAATCAACGTTATGATGCCGGTGATAAAAGCAACCAGCGGTATGGACCAAATCCCGATAACCGTCTGATAGCCGAAGAGAATCAGGAAGGATGCGCCGACCGCGCAGCCCGATGCCACGCCAAGCGTGAATGGATCTGCGAGCGGGTTGCGCAGCACACCCTGGAAGCCGGCCCCGGCCAAGGATAAGCTGGCCCCGACCATCACAGCAAGCAGCACGCGGGATAGGCGGAGCTGTGTGACAATAGCAATGTCCCCCGCGTCCCATTTGCCCTCCGCGCCGCCCATCCATGGAAGCTGATGAACGAGAATGCCCCATACGTCGCGCAGCGGAAGTCCGGCTGAACCGATCGACATACTGACCACAATAGATGCGACAAGGAGGAGCATGGCTGCTCCTCCGAATACGTACAGTTTAAGTTTCATTTACTTGATCAGGTCAGGATGCAGCTTTTTGGCTACCTCCAGCAGTCCTTCCGCAAGACGGGGGCCAACCCTCACAAGAGGATCTTGGTCGACCTCGTAAATCTTCTTGTCCTTGATCGCCGCAATCGTGTTCCAGCCCGGACGGCCTTCAATTCCTGTCAGGATCGGATTTTTCTCGCCTTCCTTGACGATCATGGAAGCGTAGATGATTACATCCGGATTCGTTTTCACGACCGATTCGGGATCGATTTCATACCAGCCCTGTTGATCGGCAATATTGGTGCCGCCTGCGATCGTAAGCAGCTCGTCAAGAAATTCGCCTTTCCCTACCGTCCAGCCAGGGGAGAATTCAAGGAATACCTTAGGCTTTGGCGCATCCTTTACCGCATCTGTCACCTGCTGGCGAACGTCCTGCATATGCCCGGTTACTTCAGCTGCTTCCTTGGTCTTGTCCATAATGGAACCGATTTGCGTGATTTTAGCTATGACATCATCATACGTTTTCGGATCGCTTGCATATACAGTCAGCTTCAGTGAACGCAGCTTATCGACAATCGGCTGGTTCATTCCCGAAGAAGCAAGCACCAGGTCCGGCTTCAGGCTGACGATTTTCTCAACATTCGCTTCCATGCCGCCGATTTTCTCTTTGGCTGCAGCATCCTCCGGGTAGTTGGAGAAATCATCCACAGCCACGACCTGCTCGCCTGCTCCAATAGCATAAACGATTTCCGTTTCACTTGGTACAAGCGTCACGATTCTGGCAGGCGCCTGGTCAAAAGTAAGCTCTGTATCTGTAGCATCCTTGACGGTCAACGGATAAACGGTTGCTCCTGCGGCTGTTTCCGCATCGGCCGCTTCTTCCGTTCCGGATTGATCCGTACCGCCGTTTGCCGTGGTTTCTGTCGCCGTTGCCGGATCTTCCACGCTTGTTGCTGACCCGCCCGTGTTATTGGTATTGCTGTTTCCGCATGCTGCGGTAAGCAGCAGCATGGCTGCGAGAAGCAGCATAAGAGAATATTTCGTCCAGGATATTCGTTTTACAGTATTCATCAATTCGTCTCTCTCCTAAAAAAATATAATTTTGTACAACTCAAACTAAGAAGAAACGGCTGCCGCGGCCTTCCGGCGGTTATGCCAAGCTTCTTCACCTCAGAAATATAAGCAAAGTATGGTGGGATTTATACTTCCTTATATCAAAAAAAAGCATCGCCGACATGGAAATGTCAGAAATGCTCTAGTTCTTTCGAACAGCGGCTTGTTGACGGAACGCCTCGTCAGGCGGAGCGTTCATAATATGAACCCGTGTCAAAGCCAATCTTTAAGCACCTCCCTAAGTCCTCGTAGGTAGCGTTTATATAAAAACAGGCAGGTGGTCTGACTTGAAGCAAGCCCGAATCCAAGCGGATCATCGGGAGCTCCTTACAGTGGCGGGTCCGTGCCGGCTTCTCACCGGTCTTCCCCTATTAAGCCGAATCGCAGAGAATCTTAACAAAAAAGCGGATTGCGGCACCTGTTTTTAATCCTATTCAGTTGTGCATGTGTAAATATATCACTCTCATACGCCGCTTGTCTATATCAACGAAGCAGCAGCAGGCTGAGGTTTGCTATATTTATCTGCATACCGGATGCTAACGCCAATCTGATGTCTGAAGCTGCACGACAATGGATTAGATATTTTTCAAAGTCAAACAGGCTGCTGATCGACCCTCCTGGCTTCGCTGCTTTTTCCCAACGCCCTCTTCATCTGCCCGTTAAGCCGAAGCGCGTTTCCGACAACAGATACCGAACTAAGCGCCATCGCCGTTCCCGCCATCCATGGCTCCAGTCCGCCGAAGGCCGCAAAAGGGATGACAACCATGTTGTAAACAAAGGCAAAGCCAAGGTTCTGGCGGATATTCCTCACCGTCAAACGGCTGATGACCAATGCCTCGTGTATTCCGGTAAGTCTCGGACGCAGCAGCGTCAGATGACCCGCATCCAGCGCAGCGTTGGTCCCGCTGCCCATCGCCATGCCGACATGGGCTGCGGCCAGCGCTGGCGCATCATTCCAGCCGTCTCCCGCCATGCCTACTACCTGTCCCTTCTTCTGCAGACTGCGGACAAGCTCCGCCTTATGCTCCGGCAGCATGGACGGATGGAAATCCGCAATGCCGACAGCATGTGCGGCATGCCTGGCAGCAGGCAAATGGTCGCCTGTCGCCAATTGGACGGAGACCCCCGCGGCTTGCAGCAAACGGACTGCCTCCGGAGCCGACCGTTTCACCGGATCGGCGAAAGCAAACGCGCCAGCGCATATCCCGTCCCGCGCCGCGTAGATAATGGTTTCGCCGGCCAGCTCCCTGTGGCTGGCGAACATGGCTGTGCTCGGGCTAATTTGCCAGCCCTGCTCTGCGGCAAAAGCCGCATTGCCGATCTGGACCTGCTCTCCCTCCACAACCGCCCCAATGCCCTTGCCGGGCATAGAATGAAACGCTTCCGCCTGCGGCACGTCAATCCCGGCCCGCTCCGCTGCGGTTCTGATTGCCGCGGCAAAAGGATGCTGCGCCTGGGATTCCGCGGCGGCGGCAAGCCGCAGCAGCGCATTCCTGGAGCCGCGCAGCGGGAATATCGCGGTAATGGCAGGACGTCCTTCGGTAAGTGTGCCCGTCTTGTCAAGCACAATCGTATTGAGCTGTGCCAAACGCTCCAGAGCGCCTGCCTCTTTGAGCACAATCCCGCGCCGCGCAAGCTTGCCTGAGGCCAGAACAAGCGATATGGGTGCAGCCAGTCCCAGCGCGCAGGGGCAGGCCGCCAGCAGTACCGCGAGCGCGTGGATTCCCGCCGCCCCTGCGTCGCCCGGGCGCAGCACAAACAGCCAAAGCAGCAGAGTTGCAAGGGACAATCCCAGCATGACGGGTACGAAAATTGCGGAAAGTCGGTCCACTTTCCGGCCGATCGTCGATTTGGTCGACTGGGCCTGGCGGGTCAATGCCGCGATTCGGCTCAGCAGCGTATCGTCACCGGCAGCTGTGATTCGCACATGCAGTCCGGAGACCGCAGCCGTCGTACCGGCAAATACCTGATCGCCTGCTGTTTTCACCACAGGCATGCTTTCGCCGGTCAAAAAGGATTCATTGATCTCCGTCTCTCCGTCCAGCAATACTCCGTCAGCAGGCAATGGGATACCCGCTTCAGTCAGCAGATGTTCGCCGGTCCGGATTCGCGCAAGCGGCACTCTCTCCTGGATGCCGCCGCGCACGATAACCGCGTCCTTGGGCTGCAGCTGCGCAAATGCCTCTCCTTCCGACATCACCCTCTCGGAAGCAGCGGCTTCCAACAGCTTTCCCAGCAGAACGGCTGTGATAACAACAGCCGAAGTTTCAAAATATAGCGGTTTGCCGGTCATCATCGCATAGTAGCTGTATCCGAAGGCAGCCGTCGTCCCGATGGCTACAAGCACATCCATCGTGGCTGTCCGCTCCCGCAGCGCATAATAGGAACCAAAATAAAAAGGCATGCCGATGAAAAACTGTATGATGGAGGCAAGCGCAAACTGCAGCAGAGGCTCCTGCAGCATGACAGGCAGGGGAACCCCCTGCAGCCAGCTGTAATGATGCGCCATAGTCCAGAGCAAAGGGAGTGTGAGCAGCGCAGAAATAATAAAACGCATACGCAGAGAACCGATTTCGGATAATCCTGTCTGTTCCTCGCCGAAAGGGAACGCATGGAACCCGAGCTGGGCAATGCGCTCAATAACGGAGGATGAGCTCACCAGCCCTTCGGCGACACGGATGTTGGCTGATTTTCCGGCATAATGGACGGAGACTCCGTATACGCCATCCATCTTGCCCACAGCCTTCTCAATTCTGACCGCGCACGCGGTGCAGCTCATCCCCTCAATGCGTAGATCCAGCACTTCCTCTGCGCCATACTTTTGCATCATGCATCCCTCCTTCCCCCAGATAAAAACTTTGTCTGCCATCTGCGAAACCGTTCAAGGATTGTCCTATTCCTCACTATATGGCGGAATTCCGCTCCTCATGATTATCCGGGTGATAATCTTGCCTGGTTCACGAGCCACCGTCGTTCAATACGGCGTCTGTCCAGGCTGGCTGCTCCCGGGATCCCGGCTTTATTCAACTTGCCGTTCCTGAACAAACAAAAAAACACCGGCAATTACGCCGATGCTCCTCTTATATGCTGCTATGGCTATCAAACCGGTTATCGAGGCTTGCCTTACTCTCCTGTTACTACATCCCCAGGCCAGCTCAGCATCCCGCCAGCCATGTTCACAACCTCATAGCCCTGAGCGGACAAATAATCGCAGGCTTTGCCGCTGCGGTTGCCGCTCCGGCAAACCAGGTAGATCGGTTCCTCAAAATCAGTCAGTTCCCCTACACGCTCCACGAACTCGGACAACGGGATGCTGACCGCTTCGGCGATATGGCCCGATTGCCATTCATCCGGCTCTCTGACATCGATAACGCTCAGCTTCTCTCCTTCGCGCAGACGTGTTTCAAGCTCGCTTGCCGTTATTTCCCCATACATACACAAGCATCTCCTTCTTATAGGTCCATTCAGGATCGAAGTTTATTCAGCAATCACATTTGCATTGTACCGTTGTCCGCAGCCGATGTCCAGTCATCCGTAAAAACGCGCTTTACGCCTCAAATCAAAAAAGAAACGGATGTTTTTCAAAAAAAAGCACCCGCCCAGAAAAGGCAGATGCTTGAACAGCATAATCCTATTTATCCATTTCTACACGCGGACTGCCGTGCCGCTCACGGCAACCATGAGCATTCCTTCACGGACCACCTCATAATCGATATCAATCCCGACAATCGCATTGGCTCCCATACGCGAGGCATTAGCGGACATTTCGCTGAAGGCTACATCGCGCGCTTCCTTCAGTTTGGTTTCATATGCTCCTGAGCGCCCCCCGACAATATCGGTAATGGATGCGAACAAGTCGCGCATGATGTTGGCTCCCATAATGGCTTCGCCAGTTACGACACCCAAATAATCCTGAATCGGCTTTCCTTCAATCGTCGGCGTTGTTGTGAATATCATTCTTCACTCTCCCAGGCTCAAATTATTTTATAATGAGCGGCCTGCTTGGCAGGCTTGCCATCCTCCGTAAAGCGGATCATAATAACTTTCTCGGTCTTGCGATCGAACCAGATGCTTACCTTTACAGCGAGCTTCCGGTTTCCTTTATCAACAATTAAACGGAATGATTCGGAGAGAACGCCTGCCTGCTCGGTTCGTCTTCCCAAATGCTTGTAGTCCACTATATCGGCATGATACCGTTTGATTGTTTCCTTTACCGCAAGTCTTCCCCATTTGGCATAATCGGGTTCAGCTGAAGCCGCATGCGTACGGCAGACCATTAGAATCAGCAGAGCCGCTGTTAGAATCATTGTTTTTTTCATAAAAGGACACCTCCACTATTTGGAAAGTAGAGTGCCCGCACAAGCTTTATTCTATTCGTGAAACGTCAGTTGAATGCCTAGTACTTCCCCGGAAAGGTTACCCTTTGTTTCAAGGCTTTTCCTTGGTCACCGTTCTTGCCGTTGGCTCTTACACATAACATGCAGGATATAATCAGCAGAACTGCCCAGGCCAGGTAAAAGCAAAACCAGATAACCTGCTGTTCATTCTGAACATGCCGCCAATCCAGGATGGTACGGCTGGCCATCAGCCGATGCTCCAGCCAGACCTGTGCCGCTTTATAGGAAAGAATCGTGATTCCGATAAGCACAAGTGATGCAACAGCAGCGATGATCCGGTTGTTTCTGGCCGCGATATACAGCAGCGAGGAGGCAAACCAGCCGAACAGCATCGCTGACATGGGAGCCACGATCCATACCCCAACCCAATCAAGATTATCGGCGGACAGCCCCTTGGCCAGAAACAGGAGAGCCCCAAGGACCACCGCACAACCCCATAGTAATTTACGCGTCATGGGAATGGCCAGAGGCTGCAGCGCGATGGGGGAAACGGTCCTTAACCATACGATATAACGCCGGAGCAGCACCAGTGCCGGTACAAGCAGCCCCAGAACAGAAAATCCATACTGCAGCCATGAGTAAACGCCTTTACCTGCTATTATGGTCCGCAGAACAGGGAAATCGCTGACAAACCCTCCTGTGTGCGTCCAGCCGTCCATGAAAATATGGGTCAGGAAGCCGATAAACAGCGACACGAGAAGGACCGACCATTCACGAAAAGAACGGACACGCCAATCCTTGAGCATGCTTTGAACGAAATGATCAAGGCCTCCCCGGGCAGGCATAAACTTTGGCAGAACAGGCTTGACGACCAAATGAAATACAAAAGCAAGCGCGATTGACAACGGCATTCCGAGCAGCAAAAACCCTTTCAGGGAATGACCGATGGTACGATACGGCTCCATGGCAATAAAATACTCCATATCAGGCGCCATACTGCCAAGCACAAGTCCAGTCACACTTAGCCATTTCGGGGCAATGCGGTGCAGCGGTGCTGCATATAACGGATGCGCGAATGTAAAAGGCATCGTCTACCCCCTTTTTCAAAAATCAATTCAGCAGTCCGAATTTATTAAGCGGCCACAAGCGGAACACCGCTCTGCCCTCCAGGCTTGATATTGAGATGGGGCCGAGCTCCCGGCTGTCCTGGCTGTTCTCGCGATTATCGCCCATCACGAATACTTTTTTGTCCGGAACGGTATAGGGGATGCTCAACCCGTTGCTGAATGTCAACCCCTTTACATAAGGCTCTTCCAGCACGGTTCCATTAATAAGAACATGTCCATCCTTGATATCGAGCACGTCCCCTGGCAGTCCGATGACCCGTTTAACCAGTCTTTTATCGCTTTCAGGTCCCGAAATAATGACAATATCACCGCGGTTAGGCTGATCAAAATGATAGGACAATTTGTCCTCGATCAGCCGCTGCCCCTCAAAAAGGGTATGCTGCATGGAAACATTTCTAACCTCGGTTTGGGCAAATGCATAATTCTGAATGAGAAGTGCTGCGACCACTGCAATCGTTAATGATAATAACCAGTCTCTGACCTCGCGTACCCATTTCCTGGTCCTTGGCTGCTCCGGCTCCACTTTCAACTTCCATTCTCCTCTCTGTCCTTCAAGGATATCCAGGCTAAGCATCTGTCATTAATACGATTGAACCTGGTAATTAGTTGCTTTGCACATCCAAATCTTCAATAAAAAAAAGGATTGCCCCTCCTAAGCGCCATGCGATAGAGTATAGAGACAAAACCCTCTATGCCAAGGAGTGAAACAGCTTGCAAGTTGAAACTGCCGCCCGCCTGAGCCGGACCAGCCTGGCCTTAAGCCGGTTTGATCATGCTGTCTTTATCGCCGTTACATTACTTTATTGGTCGACTCTGTACATTTATGTTCCTATATTGACACCTTTTATGAAAGAAGGCGGCTATTCGGACATCCTGATCGGTGTTGTGCTCGGGAGTTACGGTTTTACGCAGATGTTCATCCGTTTCCCGCTGGGATTGTTGTCGGACAAGATGCACAAGCGCAAGCCCTTCATGATGCTGGGTCTGTTGAGCGGAGCCCTGAGCTGTCTCTTGTTTATGATTCCGGGTTCATGGATGTGGCCGCTGGCTGGAAGGATCATGTCCGGCGTATGCGCATCCGCCTGGGTTGCCTTTACAGTGCTCTATGCCGCCTACTTCTCTGCTAATGAAGCGACCAAAGCGATGAGCAACATCAGCTTCCTGACGGTCATCGGTCAATTGATCGGAATGACGCTAAGCGGTTGGCTGGCTGGCGCTTACAACTGGAATGCGGCTTTTATTACAGGTGTGGGACTTGGACTCTTGGGTTTGATTCTGACCTTTGCCGTAAAAGAGCCGCAGGGCGGTGTCTCCCGTGCCCCGATATCGCTCAAATACTTGCGGGAGATCGTTCGGAATCCGACCCTGCTGCAGGTATCCATACTATCCATTCTGGCGCACAGCGTGCTGTTTATTACCATGTTTGGCTTCACGCCGCTGAAAGCGACCTCGCTGGGAGCGACAAGCGGCCAACTCACTATTATCGTTATTGCGTTCATGGTGCCGCATGCAATTACATCCCTGCTAAGCGGACGAATTATTGCGCCCCGCTTCGGAACCTGGAATGTTGCTGCAGCCGGATTCGCGCTCAGCGCGGTATTCACGGTCGCCATCGCATACTCGCCGTCACTGGGGTGGCTGGCAGCCACGCAGGCGCTGAACGGCTTTGCCCAGGGCCTTCATTTCCCGCTCCTGCTGGGACTCGCCATACAGCCGTTTGAGCCGTCTAAACGGGCGACGGCCATGGGATTCTACCAGGCGGTCTATTCTGTAGGCATGTTCGCAGGACCTTTTCTTGCCGGCTTTGTTAATGACGGCTTCGGCCGGGATTACGGATTTTGGCTGGGAGGGGCATTTGCGCTCAGCGCCGTCATACTTACCTTGATCTGGAAACGCTCACCCAATCAAACCATTCGTTAAAAGCTGCTCCATCTCGTAACGGCTGCAACTCTTCGGCTGTTAACAAAGCTTTCTTTATTTTACCAAACGGCTGCCTTCCTGTCAGCTTGCCGGCAGCTATGGAAGTATGAGTGTTCTACTTTTTTACCGCCGCTTTACTTCTAAACAGCGGGTAAAGCGGCGACGGAACACAGCTGTCCCCCGGCAGCGCTGCAAAGCTTGCTCCCCCAGCGCAAAGCATGGCAAACTTTATATTTTAGAAAAGCTGGCCCGATAAGAATCGGGCCAGCTTTTTTTTGTGGAGATCGGGGACGGATGTTCCTTCTTATTCGATACATTCCTCCGGATCATCGGCAGGCGATGCATCCTCAACATTGATTTTCTCGGCGACTGTGTCACGAATGACGGACACGACCGTTTGCAGCAGATAATTGATATCCGCCTGGCTTTGCTGAAATTCCGTAATAATCGGAATTCCATCCAGCTCATCCTGCAGTACTTCTATTTCTTTTTCGATCTTGGCGACCATATCCGTATTTTTGAACGTGGTTTCAAATGCCACGATTTCCTTCTGCTTCTTCTTGATCAGCGCAATCAGATCCTGAATGCGCGTATTGCCCTGAATCTGCTTCTCCGCGCGGCGGAAATGCTGAACTTCCTCGGATGTATACAGCATGTCGGCCAATTCCTTGGTTTTGAGCATAATATCTTTACGAACGATTATATCTTCCGTATTAAACGAAGGTACATTATAACCTTCTCCATGCGCATGATCATGTTCATGCTCATGTTTTGCCGCTGTCTGTTCGTTAGCCATGTTCATTCCAACTCCTCAATTTTTTGCGCAGCCATTGTCCTTATGACACCGCTTCTTGCGCAGACGGTTCTATAATCGGTTCTGCTTTGATATACCAGGTTTGTGAATCGGTAACACGCGCCTGGATGAACTGTCCGATCCATTCCCTGGGCCCTTCCAGATGAACCAGCTTATTCGTGCGCGTCCTTCCGGACAATACATGGGCATTGTTCTTGCTTTCGCCTTCCACGAGCACTTCCACCAGTTGGCCGACCATTCTCTCATGGCTGACCCGGCTCAGCTCGGCTATCAGACTGTTCAGACGCGCCAGACGGGCTTTCTTAACCTCCATGGGGATATTATCTTCCATATCAGCTGCCGGAGTCCCGACACGGGGCGAATAAATAAACGTATAGGCGGAATGAAATCCGACCTCGCCCACAAGCGACAGCGTATCCTCAAACTGCTCATCGGTCTCGCCGGGAAATCCTACAATGATATCCGTCGTTAACACGGCATCCGGAATCGCCCGTTTGATTCTGCCGACCAGCTCCAGATACATCTCGCGTGAATATTTTCGGCTCATCCGCTTCAGGACTTCCGAACTGCCCGATTGGACCGGCAGATGGATATGCTCAACCAGGTTGCCGCCTCCGGCCAGAACTTCAATCAGATGATCGTCGAAGTCGCGCGGATGGCTTGTCGTGAAGCGCACACGCGGAATATCGATCTTCGAGATATCCGCCATCAGATCCCCGAATCGGTATTGAATATCCTCAAAATCCTTGCCGTAGGCATTCACATTCTGGCCGAGCAGCGTTATTTCCTTAAAGCCTTGGCGGGCCAAATCCCGTACCTCGGCAATTACATCCTCCGGACGGCGGCTGCGTTCCTTCCCGCGCGTATACGGTACAATGCAATAGGTGCAGAATTTATCGCAGCCATACATGATATTAATCCAGGCCCGCATGCCTTCGCGTTTCTTCGGAAGGTTCTCGATAATATCGCCTTCCTTGGACCACACCTCGACGACCATTTCCTTGCTGAACATGGCATCCTGCAGCAGCTGAGGCAGCCGATGGATATTATGCGTACCGAAGATGATATCCACGAACGGATGCTTCTGCATAATGCGGCCTACCACTGATTCCTCCTGGGACATGCAGCCGCAAACGCCAAGTATCAGCCCTGGCTTCTCAATCTTCAAATGCTTCAAATGACCAAGCTCGCCGAATACTTTATCCTCTGCATTCTCTCTTACCGCACAGGTATTGAGCAGGATTACATCAGCCTGCTGACGGTCTTCCGTCGCCTGATAGCCCATCTCCTCGAACAAGCCTCTCATCACTTCCGTGTCATGCTCATTCATCTGGCAGCCGTAAGTGGCGATCAAATAAAACTTGCCTTGACCAAGCTTGGCAATCTGGGGCGGTATAGCAAAATCGTAGTGCACCTGAATCTCTTCCTTGCCGCGGCTCTTCTCATTCTTGTAGCTTGGCGCAGAGTTGATCGTAATATCCCGGCCCTTAATCCGGTATGTCGTCTTGCCTTCAGTCTCCTTGATGACTTTGGCGCCTGAGAAATCGAAGTATTTGGAGTAGTCTTTTTCGCTCTTTACGGATTGCAGTTCCGCAGCGTTCTGGCTCTCCTTGCTCACGTTGTGTTTCACTTCCTTCCAAATATACGTGCACCAATTGCTTGATTGTGTCGGTCCATTCCCTGATTATATCAAACTGCCGTCTGTTAATAAAGAAAAATGAGGACCCGCATTCGGGCCCTCACGCACCATCATCAGTCTTCTTATCCGATGATTTCCGCCTGATCTCCTGTCTTTGCCCCGGCCGCATTGGCTTCATCCGTATCAATATGCATATCCAACGCATAGTCCGGTGATACGCGGGCGATCACCTGGTCAAGCACAAGGCCTCTTTCGCCGTGCAGTCGCACGGATAACCGCTGCTTGTCCGTTATTCCGTATCGCTCGGCATCGCTTGTGTGAAAATGGATATGTCTGGCGGCCACTATAACGCCTTCTTCTATCTTCACTTCCCCCGCCGGACCTTTAATCACAATACCGGCAGATCCGGCAATATTGCCCGACTCCCGCACCGGCGGATTCACTCCGAGAGCGAAAGCGTCCGTACGCGACACTTCCAGTTGGGTTCGCCTGCGTACAGGTCCAAGTATGCGGACCTTCGGGAAGCTGCCTTTTGGTCCGATGATCTCAACGGTTTCGTTTGCCGCATATTGGCCGGGTTGTGATAAAGGTTTAAACTCGGTAAGAGCGGCACCCTCGCCGAATAACAAGACCAAATCTTCTGGAGATAAATGAATATGCCGGGCGGAAACACCTACAGGTACTGTTCTCATGCTGAATTCTCCTATTCATCTAAAAGTATTGACCCGCTTATCTTATATAAAAGGCATACAGCCCGAGTGGGTTGTATGCCTTCATAAGCTGCCGCGCCGTCTTATTTGAACTCGGCAAGCAGTTTCTCGAATTGATCCTGCGGAAGCGTCAGATCCTGGTTGGCCAAGCCTTCTTCTTTGAAGCCGACAATCAGGTCATCGTAGGCTTTCCGCTCTTTATTCTGGTATATCAGGCCGGTCAGCATGCCGCCGGTCTCCATGATTTTGTTCATCGCCAGCATCCGGTTGGAAGAATCATATTCAGGAAATTGTTCCAAATTGACGATATTCTCTTTGAACCAGTCGTAGGTGTTTACTTTATTGAAGGTTACGCAAGGGCTGAAAACGTTGATCAGCGAGAAGCCTTTGTGATTCAGGCCTGCTTCTATCAATGCAGTCAACTGCTTCAAATCGCTGGAGAATGATTGGGCTACGAATGTTGCTCCTGCCGACATTGCAATTTCAAGCGGGGACAGCGTCGACTCGATCGATCCTTCAGGCGTTGACTTGGTTATGAAGCCTTCCGCGCTGCGCGGGGAGGTTTGCCCCTTCGTCAAACCGTATATTTGGTTATCCATAACAATATACGTAATGTCCAGGTTGCGGCGAATGGCATGTACGGTATGTCCCATACCAATCGCAAAGCCGTCCCCGTCGCCGCCTGAGGCAATAACGGTCAGCTCGCGGTTGGCAAGCTTCACACCCTGCGCGATCGGGAGCGACCGGCCATGGATCCCATGCAGCCCATAGGCATTGATATAACCGGAAATCCGGCCGGAACAGCCGATACCGGAAACGACTGCCAATTTTTCAGGCTCCAGGCCCACATTCGCTGCCGCACGCTGAATCGCCGCTTGTACGGAGAAGTCGCCGCAGCCAGGACACCAGTTAGGCTTTACGTTATTACGGAACTCTTTGAATGTCGCCATCTCTAGACCAACTCCTTACAAGCTTTGTAAACTTCGGAAGGCAGGAACGGATTGCCGTCATATTTCAGCAGGCTGTGTATTTTTTCGGCTTGGCCGACGTGCAGCTTCACTTGGGAAGCAAGCTGCGCTGTCGCGTTATTCTCAAGCACAACCACTTTTTTCGCGCTCTGCATATACGAGTTTACCAGATCGGTAGGGAATGGATGGATTTGGCGAATAGTAATGTGATTGATTGTATGTCCATCCTTATCCAGTCGGGTGCGCGCTTCGTCTATCGTCCCGCCGGTGGAACCCATTCCAATGACAAGCAGATCTGCTTCCTCATGTGGAGCATCAGCCCGGACCGCATCGCGGATCAGCATATTGTCAAGCTTCGAAAGTCGTTTGTCCATCATTTTCTTGCGGTTGACGGCGCTCTCGGATGGACGCCCGGTCTCATCATGCTCAACGCCTGTCACGTGATGGATACCATTCTTGTCGCCTGGAATAACGCGCGGCGAAACGCCATCTTCCGTCAGCTCGTAACGCTTGAACAACTGATTGGTTTCAAGCTCCGGCAGGTCTCGGGTAAGCTTGCCGCGGCTTATTTTCACTTTGTCCAGATCAAGCGTCTCGCAGGACTGCTTGCCCAGCGAAAGCTGCAGGTCCGTCATCAGAATGACCGGAACCTGATATTCCTCGGATAAGTTGAAGGATTCAATAGTGTCATAGAAGCAGTCCTCTATCGATGCAGGAGCAATGACAATCTTCGGAATTTCCCCATGCGTTCCGTAAACCATGGCGTTCAAATCGGATTGCTCCTGTTTCGTAGGCAGCCCTGTTGAAGGTCCGCCGCGCTGGGTATCAACGATAACGAGCGGCGTTTCGGTCATGCCCGCAAGGCCGATGGCCTCCATCATCAGCGACAGGCCAGGTCCCGCGGAAGCGGTCATTGTCCGCACACCTGCGTAGTTGGCTCCGATCGCCATCGTTACTGCTGCAATCTCATCCTCGGTTTGGACAACAGTCCCGCCGAGCTTGGGCAGCTTTTTGATCAAATATTCCATAATTTCCGAAGCGGGGGTAATCGGGTAAGCGGCCATCAAGCGGCATCCGCCGGCCAGAGCACCGAGTCCGATTCCTTCATTGCCGATCATGAACAGCTTTTGCTTGCCGTCTGCAGGCTCAAGCTGGAATTCCTCCAGCGGACCACCGGCCAGATCCAGTACAAAATCCGAGCCGCGCTTGACCGCCTCCACGTTCTTCTCGACGATCGCCGGACCTTTGCGTCCGAACTCCTCTTCCACCGCTTTATTAAATACATCGATAGGCAGGCCAAGAAGCGCCCAGGATGCGCCGGACGCCACCATATTTTTCATAAGGGAGGTGCCAAGATCCTCTGCAATCGATGTGATTGGAACAGGAAACAAACGGGCGTTGGTACCCTCCGGCAGAACGGGACTGAATTTTGCGTCAGCTACGACTACGCCGCCTGCACGAAGTTCATGTGCGTTCAAATCGATGCTTTCTTGGTCGAACGCGACCAGAATGTCCAAATCATCGGATATCGCCCGAATCGGATTCGTGCTGATCCGAATTTTGTTATTCGTATGCCCGCCCTTAATACGGGAAGAAAAGTGACGATACCCGTACAAGTAGTAGCCAAGTCGGTTGAGCGCCGTAGAGAAAATACGGTCCGTACTTTCAACGCCTTCCCCTTGTTGTCCACCGATCTTCCAAGACAATTGACTGATCAAAATGCCCATCTCCTCTTTTTGATGAACGTTCTTTCTCGACAAATTATAACGAAATACATGCTGTATGTTCATGGAAATTATATAGAGTCTCATAAATAGTATGATGACAGGTACTAAAAAGCAAGATGTAAACGCTATTTTCTAATATAACTCTTTTCGATGGAATCCATACCGGAAAGAGATCGAATGGCGAATAATTATTCAGGCAGGCAGATGTTTCATTAAAAAACGAAGCGCATTATCAGCAAAAAAATCTTGAACTTGCTCTGCATTATACTGTTTCAGCAGCGTTTCTTTCAAATTCATCAGCTCCCCGGGATTCGATAAGCCCGTCACATGGGTATCGATACCATCAAAATCGGAACCAAAAACCAATTGTTTTCCGCCCCCCAGCCCGCATATCCGCTCCACATGCCGCAGGACATCATTAATATCAGCGCGGCCGCCTTCACGCACGAACTGCGGTACAAAAGTAATACCGATCAATCCGTCCATCGCAATAAGAGCTCTTATCTGATCATCCGACAAATTGCGAGGATGGTTGCAAATCTCCCTGGAGTTGGAGTGGGAAGCAATAATGGGTCTGCCTGAAGCATCCACTACATCCCAAAAAGAGCGCTCGCTCAAATGCGAAGCATCCAGCAGTATGCCTAATCGGTTGCATTCCGCCACAAACTCTCTGCCTTTGGCCGTTAGCCCCCCCTGCCTGGGCTCCATGACACCGTCAGCCCCCCAGTTGGCATTATTCCAGGTCAGACCTGCCGCGCGGACGCCAAGCTCAAACAGGATGCGCAGCATGGCCATATCTCCCTGCAGTCCATCTGCCCCTTCGAGTGAAAGCATAGCGCCGATTGCCCCGTCCTTGCGCAAATTCCGCACATCCTCCGGAGACCGCACGAAGCGCATATCGGGTGCCGCGAGCACCTTTTGATGAAACAAATCGATGCTTCGCAGAATTGGAACCATTGTTTTCTCGCTGCGCTCGGAGACATAGATAGCAAAGATCTGGAGGATCGAATCCGCCTGCTGCAGTCTTGGCAATGACACATCAAGCGTCAAATCGGGGTTATCTATGAAGGACAACCGGTCATTTTCAAGCAGCTTCCACAGCACATCGCAATGAAAATCAACGGTGGGTATCATATTCATATAAGCTTTCCTCCCAAGCTTTCCCATATTTGCATGCAAAAAAACCTGTCTACGCCGTAAACAGGTTTCAAATTGAATATTTAGGCAGTATCCTTATCGCGGCTCCACAATAAGCTTGATTGCCGTACGATCTTCTCCATCAATGACGATGTCTGTAAAAGCCGGAATGCAGATCAGATCCACCCCGCTGGGAGCCACAAATCCACGGGCAATAGCAACCGCTTTTACCGCCTGGTTCAAAGCACCAGCCCCGATGGCTTGCAGTTCGGCCGCTCCGCGCTCACGCAGTACACCCGCCAACGCCCCTGCAACGGAATTAGGATTGGACTTTGCTGAAACTTTTAATACATTTACGTCCATGTAAAGTACCTCCTCGGGAATGATGGATGGATACCACTATTTAAATAGTATTCGAGAGAGGCAATAAAATTCCTTCTTTATTGGCGAACACTTTACAAAATGTTCTGAATTATGAGAATTTTCAATGATTCATATTGGAAACCGCTATGATTACATCATGGCCAAGTCTGTCTCGGTCATGCGTATTTTCTGAATCCGCTTCGCTTGTCCGGTAGATTCATCGATATCAATCAAGGCCGCATGAAAATGCCAGTCTCCTTCATCCACCACGAACCGGGTCGGAAGCTGCGTTTTGAATTTGTAAATAACCGCTTCACGTTCCATACCGAGAACGCCTTCCTTGGAGCCCACCATGCCGACATCGGTTAAATATGCAGTGCCCCCAGGCAAAATCCTATCATCATTGGTTTGTACATGGGTATGTGTACCAACAACAAAAGAAGCTCTGCCATCCAGATACCAGCCCATGGCAATTTTCTCCGAGGTCGCTTCCGCATGAAAATCTACGAGGATGCATTTGGTTTCCGCTCGCATCTGATCCACCAGCTCATCCGCCTTGCGGAAAGGACAATCAATCGGAGGCAGGAATGCCCGGCCTTGTAGATTAATAATCGCGAGCTCCTTGCCATTCGCTTTTATAATCGCTGCCCCTTTGCCAGGAGCCTCATCAGCAAAATTGGCGGGACGGATGATACGCGGCTGATCATCGATCCATTCAAATATATCTTTGTTGTCCCATGTGTGGTTCCCCATGGTGATGCCATGAACGCCTGCATCCAATAATTCTTTAACAATCGCGGCTGTGATTCCTCTTCCTGCTGCTGCATTCTCACCATTTGCTATGATGATATGGGGATTGTATTTGCTCTTGAGTGACGGCAGTATTTTTTTGACCGCAGTGCGGCCGACGCTGCCGACGATATCACCGATAAATAAGACGTTCATCACATAACCTCGCTTATATAGACTAGAAAAGTGGCCGACAAGCAGCCACTTTTCCAGTTTCTTTCTGATTTTGTTATTTTGCGTACTCGACTGCACGCGTTTCGCGAATGACTGTCACTTTGATATGACCCGGATAATCGAGCTCACTCTCAATTTTCTTCGTAATATCACGCGCCAAGCGGAATGCTTCGGTATCATCAATCTTGTCCGGTTGAACCATGACGCGAACCTCGCGTCCTGCTTGTATAGCATACGACTTCTCAACGCCTTCAAACGATTCCGAGATGCCCTCAAGCTTCTCCAGACGCTTGATGTACGTTTCGAGCGTTTCACGTCTTGCTCCCGGTCTTGCAGCGGACAGAGCATCTGCAGCTCCAACCAGCATCGCAATAACCGATGTCGCTTCACAATCGCCGTGATGGGATGCAATACTGTTGATAACAACGGGATGTTCCTTATATTTCTTGGCCAGCTCAACGCCAATTTCCACATGAGAGCCTTCCACTTCATGATCGAGTGCTTTACCGATGTCATGAAGCAATCCGGAACGTTTGGCGAGCGTGATATCTTCCCCTAGCTCCGCTGCCATAAGTCCTGTCAAATAGGCGACTTCCATGGAATGCTTCAATACGTTTTGACCATAACTCGTCCGATACTTCAATCGGCCCAAAATTTTGATCAAGTCCGGATGTAAGCCATGCACGCCAACCTCAAAGGTAGCCTGCTCCCCGTATTCGCGGATTCGTTCATCCACTTCCTTACGCGATTTCTCGACCATCTCTTCGATGCGGGCTGGATGGATTCGTCCATCTGCAACCAGCTTCTCAAGCGATGTCCGGGCAATCTCGCGGCGTATCGGATCAAATCCGGACAAGATGACCGCTTCCGGTGTATCGTCAATTATGAGATCGATACCGGTCAACGTTTCCAGGGCACGAATATTGCGGCCTTCACGCCCGATAATGCGGCCTTTCATTTCTTCATTAGGCAGGGTAACGACAGATACGGTTGTTTCCGCCACATGATCTGCTGCGCAGCGTTGAATCGCAAGCGAAATGATATTGCGGGCTTTCTTATCGGCTTCCTCTTTTGCTTGTTGTTCAATTTCTTTAATCATTTGCGCTGTTTCATGACGGACTTCCAATTCGACATTGTTCAGGATGATCTGTTTGGCCTCATCCATCGTCAAGTTCGAAATACGCTCAAGCTCACTAAGCTGCTGCTTGTAGAGAGAATCGATCTGTTCTTGCGTCTCCTCGATCCGTTTCTCTTTGTTGGCTACTTGTTCTTCTTTGCGCTCCAGCGTTTCTATCTTTTTATCCAACGACTCTTCCTTTTGAACAAGCCGTCTTTCAAGACGCTGTACCTCATTGCGACGTTCGCGAATATCTCTCTCTGCCTCGGTACGGAGCTTGTGGACTTCGTCTTTCGCTTCGACCACTGTTTCTTTCTTGAGCGCTTCTGCTTCTTTACGCGCACTGTCAACGATCTGACTTGCGGCTTGCTCGGCGCTAGAAATCTTGGCCTCGGCGATTGACTTTCGAATAAAATACCCGATACCAAAGAAAATCACACCAACAACGAGAGCGATCAGGATCCAAATCCAATCTGGCATCTTCTCACCTCCTCGTTGCTCACCAAAGCAAACGCTTGGGACTATTTTGTTTTTCCAGCCGGTTTTTAACCCGATCCATACATAGCATTTTGACGAAATAAATCGTTTCGAATCAATTTTTGGAAGAAAAATCGACTCTGGAAGAAGGAATACACACTCATTTTATCTTTTGTGAAAATCAATTGTCAAGGGTATG
The DNA here is from genome assembly GCF_056269255.1 of Paenibacillus sp. JT31N17. Classification (NCBI taxonomy): domain Bacteria; kingdom Bacillati; phylum Bacillota; class Bacilli; order Caryophanales; family Paenibacillaceae; genus Paenibacillus; species Paenibacillus sp. JT31N17. The sequence goes on along the minus strand of NZ_JBWDNP010000003.1, from coordinate 608,470 downwards.
CCCGTTTTCGTCGTCTTCACCGGACCGGCTTGCCTCGTTAACGGCCTGTTTAACCACCGCGCTCGGGAATCCTCTGCGCAGCAGAAATGCCATCAGTTTCCGTTTTCGGTCCCGGAATTCCCCTTTCACATAAGGCCATTTCTTCTTGGCTGCGCGTATTGCAACCTCGGTCTCCATCTGCGAATCGAGTCCCTGAGCGGCCTCCTTAGCTGTGCCGCTGGCTATGCCGCGATGCGTCAGCTCCTGCTGCAGCAGTCGTCTTCCCTTTAATTGGCTTCGCATTCGCTGCTCGGCAAACTGATTGGCATAAGAGATATCATCGACCAGCCTCTCGCCCTGCAATCTCGCCAGAGCTTTGCCAATTGCGGATTCATCAAGCCCTTTGCCTGAGAGATAACGCGAGATTTCCTTCTCGGTGCGGGGCCTTGGCCCCAGATAAATCAATCCCAAAATATAAGCGCGATGATCATTGTCCTTCTCCACAATCTGCTTCAGCTCATGCGGATCAATCTGCCTCCCCTTCAAAAGCCTGTGCGTGACAATTAAATCTTCGTGAACAGAGGTAAAGGGCTCATCATTGCCATCCATATACAAATGGTAACGCCGCTTGTCCTTGCGTTCCTGTTCAATAGCGGTTATAAGCATCATACCTGCCTCGGTTTGTTCTTCCTGCTCTTCTTGCTCATCTTGCATCCGTTCATCATCCTTCATCTTATGGCTGCTCCTTCCCTGCCATTTCCCTTGAGCTTCTCCCTAAAATGAATGGCATCAAATAAATAAGTTCATGTTCTATATCATGCAGAAAAGCACCCGCGAAGGTGCTCTTCCGAATCTATTCACAGCCAAGGGTAAATAGTTATTCCAACTCGAGATCAAGATCCAACTCGTCTTCGTCCTCATCATCCACGGCAGAAGCTGTGAGCGCGGCGGCTGACAAATGGCTTGCTTCCCGAATTTGATTCTCGATTACAGTTGAAGTATCAGGGTGATCCTTCAGGAACTGCTTGGCATTCTCCCGGCCTTGTCCCAAACGTTCTCCGTTATACGAGAACCAGGCTCCGCTCTTCTGTACAATATCCATCTCAACGCCGATATCGACAATGCTGCCTTCCTTGGAGATGCCTTCGCCATACATGATATCAATCTCAGCCTGTTTAAAGGGCGGGGCTACTTTGTTCTTAACGACCTTGATACGGGTCCGGTTGCCGACAATGTCATTGCCCTGCTTGATGGATTCGATCCGGCGCACATCAAGTCGAATTGTGGAGTAGAATTTCAATGCGCGTCCACCAGGGGTCGTCTCTGGATTACCAAACATAACGCCAATTTTCTCACGCAGCTGATTGATGAAAATCGCGATGGTCTTGGATTTGCTGATGGCGCCTGACAGCTTACGCAGTGCTTGCGACATCAATCGCGCCTGCAGGCCGACATGGGAATCTCCCATTTCACCCTCGATCTCAGCTTTGGGCACAAGTGCCGCAACCGAGTCAATAACAACAATATCCACTGCGCCGCTGCGAACAAGCGCCTCAGCGATTTCGAGTCCCTGCTCTCCGGTATCGGGCTGAGAGAGCAGCAACTCATCGATATTAACGCCAAGCTTGCTGGCATACAGAGGATCAAGAGCATGCTCCGCATCGATGAAAGCGGCTTGTCCACCCACACGCTGTACCTCAGCAATAGCGTGAAGAGCTACTGTCGTCTTACCGGAGGATTCCGGTCCGTACACTTCAATTATCCGGCCTTTGGGCAAGCCGCCGATACCAAGAGCAATATCCAGGGCAAGGGAACCAGTGGATACTGTTTCCACTTTCATATGATTCGACTCCCCGAGTTTCATGACGGAGCCTTTCCCGAATTGTTTCTCTATTTGACGTAATGTCGTTTCAAGCGCAGCGCGACGATCTGACAACGCGTTCACATCCTTCATTATTTATAATGTAATGATACCTTGTTTCTCCTCTAATGACAATAGTTTTTACGAACATATATTCTTATTTTTTTCATCGGCCGATGAATGAAAAAAAGAACCGCGGCAAAGTGATCTTCGCCACGGTTCTTCCGTCAACTAATGACGATTATATTTCATTTTCCGTATTCTGACAAGCATAAATCATCATCTGCCTGGCTGTTCGGCAGACAGCAGCTGCCAGAACCTGTACAGGAGCGACTTCACCGATCTCACTCTTATAATATCGCGCGTTCCGCTCAGCTGCGCCTTATGCACAATTGTCGGTTTGCCGCGCTCGGCAATGCCAAAATAGACCAGACCGACAGGCTTGCCTTCGGCTTCACTCGGGCCTGCAACCCCGGTGAGGGACAAGCCGAAGTCGCAATCCGTCAAATCGCGCACCCGCTCCGCCATAAGTGCTGCCGTTGATTCAGATATGGCGCCAGGCGCGCCTGCTCCTTCCAGCTGGGACAACGGGATGCCCAGCAGCTTCTGCTTCATCTCGTTGGTGTAGGTAACGACGCCACCGACGAATTCGCCGCTGCTTCCCGGCAGGGTGGTCACAAGCTCAGCCAGCAGCCCTCCTGTAAGACTTTCGGCACTGGCAAATTTGCGTCCCGTTACTCTAAGCAGGCGTATGACCGCTTCCTCGAGGGGAATATCCTCGTTCGCAAACAAATATTGGCCAACACGCTCCTTTATCTGCAGCTCCGCCTGATCCAGTCTGGCATCCGCCTCATGCAAGGAAAGCGCTTTGGTGGAAAGTCGGATGGCTACCTCGCCCTCTTTGGCATACGGGGCAATTGTAGGGTCGGACTGGACCTCGATCAAATCAATAATCGCCTGCTCCAGACTGGATTCTCCAATGCCGGCAAATTTCAGCAGACGGGAGAAGAGCCTGCGCTCCTCGCCCATTACGCTTCGCAGCCAGGCTTTGGCCGGACCGTCAAACATCGGCTTCATTTCCCGGGGCGGCCCCGGCAGCAGCACATAATGAGTACCCTCGACAATCAAAGCGTTGCCTACAGCAAGACCGGCGTCATTCACGAGCGGATCGCTGCCTTCAATCTGATTCGCCTGTCTGCGGTTGCTTTCCACCATATGCATGCCGCGCGAAGTGAACAGATTCTCAATTTTCACCATGGACGGCTGATGAATCGAAATTCCGCGGTTCAAGTAACCGGCAAGCGCGTCCTTGGTCAGGTCATCCTGGGTCGGTCCAAGTCCGCCCGTAAATACGATCAGATCGGCTCGGGTGCGGGCAATCTCGACCGCCTGCACAATACGGACGGCATTATCCCCTACTACCGTCTGAAAATAGACATCGATTCCCAGCTCGGCAAGGCCTGTTGAAATATATGTGGCATTGGTGTTCACCGTTTGACCCAGCAATAGTTCCGTTCCGACTGCTATAATTTCAGCGCGCATATAAACCGCTCCATTCCATTAGGTAATGAAAAGCACCATTCCCATATAATGACAGAGAATGATGCTTTACAAACAAATTGTCCTACTCCGTAAGCGGAATAAGATTTTTATTTTTGATGAAATAATCAATTCCCGAATAGACCGTAATAAGGGCAGCAGCCCAGCTTGAAATAAGATCGAATCGGAAATCGAGAAACGTAAACGGAAAATTATTCAGCAGCAAATCGATGATCATCGTAATTTGCACGGCTGTTTTCCACTTGCCCCACGTACTCGCCGCCAGCACCTTGCCCTCCAGCAGCGCAATTTGGCGAAGCCCGGTCACCGCAAATTCGCGGCTTATGATCACAATTGCAATCCAGGCATCCAGCTTATCCATTTCGACAAGCGAAATAAGCACCGCCGCCACAAGGAGCTTATCGGCTAATGGATCAAGCAGCTTGCCCAGGTTAGTCACGATTTTGTTCTTGCGTGCGATATAACCGTCTAGTCCATCCGTACTGGCCGCAACGATAAATATCAATGCAGCCAGGATCTGATTCCAGGTTATCGAGAAGTCATCAAAGCTAAGCGGCTTTAAATCCACATTGATGAGCAGCAAAAACATAATAATCGGGACTAAAAATATGCGAATCAATGTGATCCGGTTGGCTAAATTCACGATTATAGCCCCTCCCCGGACATATCAAATTCATAGGCATGCGTTATGCGCACTCTTTGAATTTCGCCAATTCCAGCCGTACAGTTGGAAATAAAAACTTCACCGTCAATTTCCGGCGCATCATAAGGCGAACGACCCACGTAGACGTCGCTGCGGCCATCGTAGCGCTCAACAAGTACATCAATATCATTGCCAACGTATTTGCCGCTGATGTCCTTGGATACCTGCCGCTGGATTTCCATCAGGGTATTGGCTCTCCACTCGATCACTTCGCTTGGCACATGATCCGGAAGCCGGACAGCAGGCGTATCTTCCTCGCTTGAATAGGAGAACACACCCAACCGGTCAAATTTCATTTCCCGGACAAAATCGCACAGACGGTTAAAGTCTTCCTCGGTTTCCCCTGGAAAACCAACGATAATTGAAGTACGCAGGGCGACATCCGGAATTCTGGAGCGGATTTTGGCTACGAGCTCCCGTGTATCACGCTGCCGGCCAGGTCTGCGCATCCGCTTCAGGATAGAATCTTCACTATGCTGCAGCGGCATATCAATATAGTTGCAAACCTTTGAATTGGAAGCGATCGTATCAATCAGCTCATCCGTGAAAAATCCCGGATAGGCGTAATGAAGCCGGACCCAGGCTATGCCTTCCACTTCGCTGACACGATTAAGAAGCTCCGGAAGCATGAATTTGTCATACAAATCCGTTCCGTAGTTCGTTGAATCCTGTGCAATCAAGCTGACTTCCTTCACGCCTTGATCTGCAAGCATCTGAACTTCGTTTACAATGGATTCGATAGACCGGCTGCGGAACTTGCCCCGCATAATCGGTATCGAGCAGAATGTGCAAGCATTATCGCAGCCTTCCGCGATTTTCACATAAGCGGTATAACGGGGAGTGGTAACCAGACGAGGAAGCTTCTGGTCATAGTCAAAAGCAGGATTGCCTACCTTGACCGGTCTCTTCCCGCGGAGTGCCTCATCAACGATATCGGTTATGTGATGAAAATCACCCGTTCCAACGATGCCGTCTATTTCCGGCATCTCTTCCATCAACTGCTTCTTATAACGCTGGGTCAAACACCCGGAAACAATAAGCGCCTTCAGCCGGCCCGTCTGCTTGAACTCCGCCATATCCAGAATCGTATTAACCGATTCTTCCTTGGCCGCGTCAATAAATCCGCATGTATTGACAATAATTACTGTAGCTTCATCAGCCTGATCGACAAGCTGATAACCGCGTTCATCGATTAATCCAGACATAATCTCTGAATCGACCAAATTCTTTTCACAACCTAATGTTACAACTTTCACTCGTTCCGTCATCATGTATCCCCCAGATTCCTCCGAAAAGCTATCTCAACAAGTATAATACAAGGCCCAAGGCGTGTCAAAACAGGAAAAAGTCCTTTCCTACGCGCTCTCAGGCGTTAAAAGAGGACTTCATCCACGTTCACAGCAAAAAAAGTTATCGGTAGTTTGTGAATTGCAATTCTATTTGCAAATCCGCACCGCGGAGCAGCGCCATTACAGCCTGTAAATCATCGCGGCTTTTGCCGGTAACCCGGATTTGATCTCCCTGTATCTGGCTTTTTACCTTCAGCTTGGAATCCCGGATAAGGATATTGATTTTTTTTGAAATATCCTGCTCAATCCCCTGACGCAATTTAACCCGCTGTCTGACCGAAGAGGCGGAAGCGGATTCGACTTTGCCAAAATCCATGTTTTTGATGGGCACGCCGCGTTTGATCATTTTGGATTGCAAAATATCAATGACGCTCTTTAGCTTGTATTCATCGTCGGAGACAAGAATGATGTCTTCTTTCTCAAGCGAAATTTTGCTTTTGCTTCCTTTAAAATCAAATCGGGTCTCAATCTCTTTCTCTGCCTGGTTGATCGCATTGGTTAATTCCTGCATATCCACCTTTGAAACAATATCGAATGCACTTTCCGAACTCATTTTCGTAAGCAGCTCCTTTTTCCAATTATTACTTGAACCGTATTATAACCGATCCTTATGTATAAGAAAAGACATCCATCCTGGAAGTCCACAAGGATTGGATGTCTTTAATCTGATTTATTCACTTTCCTGGTTGCCATCCTGTGTTCCCTCTGCTATATCCTGCGATTGCCCGTTTTCACCGGAATCATCAGCAGGGGTTAACAGCATTTTGTGAGATCCGGTTTGATCCTTATCATCGATCAGAACGCCGTCAATCGTCACCTCGACGATGTTGGCATGGGCTATATTGATATAAATTTTACCCTCGACTTCAGCTGAGCCGGTCTCTCCATCCTGAAGGGTTTTCTGGTAAAGGCTTTTGCCCGATACGCTGTTCTGATTAATTCCCACCCAACTGCTTCCTCCCGTGAGCTTGAAAGTCACAGTATGCGTTCCTGCACTCGGAGAGTAGAAGAAATAATCGGTTTTTCCGGAAGAGCGGTCTAATGTCAGCGCAATCTTGTCAGGTGTTTCTGGAGTGTTATTGGGAGTTGAACCATCAGTGCCCGTATTTGTACCATTTCCCTGGTTCGTGGTTTGATCCGGCTCGTTCGTGTTGGTCGTCCCCGATGGATCGGCAACGCCTCCCGTAACAGGCGGCTCGGTTTTGTCTGTCATTCCTGTTTGATCAACAGATTCAGTACCGTCCCCGCCGGGTCGGTTGATAGCGAAAATGTACACAACCACAACAATAAGCAGCAGAAAGGACCACATGAGAACGCGGAACCCAAACCGGCTCCAGCGGTCGGAGGCTTGGGTTTGGGCGCGGCGCGGCCGCTGTACAGGTTCGGCAATTTGCTCTGGAGCTGCCGATGGAATTTCCCTTTGATACAAGCGCAGCACTTCTTCAGCATCAAGACCAACATTTTCGGCATAATTTTTTACAAAAGCGCGCACGTAGAATGTACCCGGCAATACGGAATAGTTTCCTTCTTCAATAGCTTCCAGGTAATGCTTGCGAATCTTTGTCAAATCCTGAATATCATCCAATGACAGCCCGCGCTGCTCACGCGCCTTGCGGAGTAAAGCGCCCAAATCCGACATGACCACACCTCCTATTCTTAAAATTCATGAAATCCGGATGTAAAGAGATCATATGAAATCTCTTCATCCGGTGTATTGCGCAGTTCGATAATATAATCAAAAGCGCTGTAATCATATTCCGACTCTTTAATAAACATATCCGGATGTTCAATTACCTTCGTTGAAGGCATAGCCATGATTTCCTGAAGAAGAGCATGATGTTTCTCATTGGAACGCACCGTGCTGACGATCCCATCGATAATAAAAATATTATTCGGATTCATTTCTTCCTCGGACAACTGGCTGCGGACAGTCTGACGCAGCAAGGTTGAAGAAACGAATGTCCAGCGTTTATTGGAGCATACACTGCCCGCAATGATAGACTCCGTCTTGCCTACCCGCGGCATGCCGCGAAGCCCGATGATTTGATTGCCGTCACGCTTGAACACTTCACCCAGAAAATCCACCAGCAGCCCCAGCTCGTCTCTTGTAAAGCGGAATGTTTTGCGGTCATCCGAATCACGTTCAATATATCGGCCATGACGTACAGCCAATATATCAACCAATTTAGGCTCTCTGAGCTTCAGCACGGTGATATTGTCGACCTTTTGCAGCATTCTGCCGAGAATTTCGATCTTCTCTTCATCATTCGTCTGCAGCAGCATGCCTCGCGTCCTATTTTCTACCCCATTAATCGTGACAATATTGACTTCCAGCATACCAAGCAATGAAGCGATATCCCCCAAAAGTCCCGGTCGGTTTTTATGTATTTTATATTCCATATACCATTGTTTAACTTCCAAATTTGACACCTCATTCGAGGAAATAAGTTCAACCGTTCAAGAAAGATTATTCTACAATATTCGCCATATTCCTGCAACACATCTATAAAAGATTGCAGAAAAGCCCCCTTTAAGGGAGGCTCTTCCGCAAGCAATCTGCTTACGATCTTTGTACAAGCTTGACCATCAGCCCGGCGATGGTTTTGCGTTCATCTTCATTGCCGACTTCCCAAATTTCTTTGAGCGCCTGCTCCTGCTCATTCTTGGGGTCGACCTTCTCGCCAAGGAAAGCCCCGATTTCATAAGCAAGATCCGAAATGGATTCCTCGCTCAAACCGATTTTCTTTCCCTGCTCCACCCGACCGGCCAAAAACTTTTTCCATGTGTCGAAATTAGAAAGGACGTTTGACATGTGTTTGACGCCTCCTCTGCGTGTTAGCCGTTATCCGGCAACATAACGTATTTTGCGCGCAAAGGTTCTTTCTTATACGACGAATTTAACCGCCATAAAGTTTCGATTCCTTGAAAATTCACCATATGACACCTTGAACTCTAAGTTAATTCCAAGTTGGTCAAGTGAGCCATCCGCCGTTGGGACTGATGATCTGCCCTGTAATATACGCCGATTCGGGCAGGGCCAGAAAATAGACCAGAGAGGCAATTTCATCAGGTTGTCCAAGTCTTCCCGCCGGGATTTCCATCTCCAGCGCCGAAATCTCCTCAGCCTCCAGGTTATCGAGCATCACTGTATTGACAGCGCCCGGAGCGACTGCATTAACGGTCACACCGGAAGGCGCAAGCTCCTTGGCCAGCGCCTTCGTAAATGCATTCATACCGCCTTTGGTTGTGGAATACAGCACCTCGCACGACGCTCCCGACAACCCCCAAATCGAAGACACATTAATAATGCGCCCAAAACGCTGGGTTACCATAGCGGGCATAAAAAGCTGGGTACATAAAAACATCCCTTTTAAATTAACCGCCATCACGTCGTCCCATTCTTCCTCCGACACATCTGCAAGCATCCCATTATGGGAAATACCAGCATTGTTGACGAGGATATCCGGTATCATGCCTCGAGCATCCAGCTTCTCCTGCATCCGCAGCAAATTCTCCTTTGAACGCAGATCAGCCGAGACGGTGGTTACATTAGCCGCACCAAGAAGCAGGCAGCTTCTGGCTGTTTCATTGGCCGCCTCATGAGCTTCATTGTAATGGATCACGACATTCATGCCTTCCTTGGCAAAGCGACGCGACACTGCCGCTCCAATCCCGCGGCTTCCCCCGGTCACGAGCACCGTCATCTCATTTAATGTTTTCAAAGTGGAGCTTTGGCCACGATCGAAACTGCCATGCGGTCCCAGTTGAAATGCTCACGCAGCCGTTCGTTGACTTCCTCTAAAGTAATGCTCTCATAAATAGGCACCAGCTTGAACAAATCGGCGCCGCGGAACCGATAACGCGTAAATTCTCCGGCAATCGCTTCGGGAGAATTCAGCATGCGGAGATAGCCACCGATCTTTTTGCGGCGTGTCCGCTCGAAAGCACTTTCCTGAAGACCGCTTGCACGGGCTGCTTCAATTGCTGATTTGAGCCGCACAAGCAGCTCGTCAGGGTTTGGGGTCTCTCCGCCGATCACTGAGAATGCGTAATCCTCGCTGCTGTTATATTCATGACCGAAGGAATCGGAAATCAATTTATCGTCATACAGTGTGTTATAGATCGGAGAGCTGGAACTGAGCAGGGCATCCAGCATCAATTTGGTAGTCAGCTCTTTGCGGAGAAGTCCGGCCGGATCCAGCGGCTTGGGATCCTCTTTAAAGCCGATCATGCATTTTGGCATGGATACGGGCAGAACAGCTGTTTTGCGTGCATTCTTGACGGAAGAAGGCTCGGGATCAAAAAAGCGGTTGATTGCCCCCTGCGGCTCGAAGGATTTCCGGGCCTGGTTATTCCGTACAAGCTCCATCATCTTGCCTGGATCAACTCCTCCAACAATGAATAAAAACATGTTGGATGGATGGTAAAAGGTTTCATAGCAGCGGTAAAGGGTCTCCTTGTCAATCTTTCCGATGGATTCCGCCGTTCCGGCGATATCGATGTGAATCGGATGATTGTTGTACAAGGCGTCGATCAGCCCAAAATAAACCCGCCAGTCCGCATTATCGCGGTACATGTTGATTTCCTGCTCGATAATGCCTTTTTCTTTCTCCACATTCTCGTCGGTGAAATAAGGGTTTTGTACGAAATTCACCAGCGTTTCCAGATTCGCCTCAATCTGCTCCGTTGCGGAGAACAAGTAAACCGTACGGTCAAAGCTGGTATACGCATTGGCCGACGCTCCCTGGGAAGCGAATGTGGCAAACACATCACCCGTTGGCTCCTCGAACATTTTATGCTCAAGAAAATGGGCGATTCCATCCGGTACGGACACCGGCTCCTCTCCGCCAACTGAAAAGCGGTTGTCTACCGAACCATAACGCGTTGAAAATGTGGCGTAGGTTTTGCTGAAGCCCGGTTTCGGTAAAATAACAACCTCCAGTCCATTCGTTAGAACTTCCCGGTATATCGTTTCTTGAACGCCTGGATAAGCTAATGTTTCCACAGGCTTAGTCCTCCTTCCCGTCGCGCAGGAAATATATCGTATCCAGCTCTGTTTTTTGGGCAATAGCCGCAATCTGCCCGGCCGTTACCGCCTGCACCTGGCGCATCAATTCATCTGCAGAACGCTCACGCCCGGTTAAAATCGCATTGAAATCGAACCCAATCATCTCATTGGCCGAGTCCTGCAGCTCACGAAGGTGATTGGCAATCATCGCCTTGGTCTGATTCATTTCCAGATCGCTGTAGGTACCGGTTCGCATGCTCGCCAGCTGCTCTTCAATTATAGCGGTCGCTTTGTCGAAATTATCGATTTCAATACCGGATTGTATGGTGCAGATGCCTTTATGCCCATCCAGACGGGAAGCCGCATAATAGGCCAGGCTTGCTTTTTCCCTGACATTCAGGAACAGCTTGGAATGCGGATAGCCGCCCAATATCCCGTTATACATCAGCGCTGCCGGGTAATCCTCATCACCGTACGAGGTATTGATCCGCAGACCCATATTGAGCTTGCCTTGACTGACATCCATCCGCTCAATGACGGTTCGCACATCGCCAACCTTGCGCGCAACAGGCGGCATCGTGTAAGAGGACGGTGTCCCTGAACCTGTCTGGAAAGCTTCCGCTACAAGCGATTTGACTTCTTCAAGCGTCGTATCCCCAACCACATACAAATCGAAAGCAGCTTCGGATAATAAGGATTGATATCTCTGCGTTAAGCTTTGCGGCGTTATGGCATCAATATCGGCCATTTGTCCAAGCGGATGGAGGCGGTAAGGCTCATCGCGGCACATTTCCTCCAGACAGCGTTCCGCTGCGTAACGGATTTTATCGTTAATGATCGCTTCGAGACGTTTGCGCAGCGTCTCTTTCTCGGCCTGGACGTACTTATCGCGAAAATATTCATTCTCTACTGCCGGTGCAGTCAGCACCTCACCAAGAAATTTAAGCGAGGAAGCCAGAAGCGGCTGTTCGGAAGTAACAAACCGGTCATTGATAACATCCATCCGGAACTGGATGATTTGCGAATCTCCACGCTTGTACACGTCGAATCCGAAACCTGCGCCATAAAGCTCATCCAGACGTTCGCGGAACGTGATGGTCTCGGGTGTAGAAGCGGTGCCGCGCCGCAGCACGAAGGGTATCAATGCGTTGGCTGTCACTGTTGCTTCCGTTAAGGGAGACCCCATATAAAGCGAAATGGAGAATGTCTTGAATCGTTGTGTCGGTAAGACGTGCAAACGTATACGGTTAAGCTGTCCTCGTTCAAATGCAGATTTGGTCACGCCTCGCGTCCCCTTCCGCTAATAGTTTCTTATTCCTAAGTCAATCTATTCCATTTTTCAAAGCTCTATTCCATTCTAACTGATGAGAAATGGAAGAAGCAACCCGCGTTCATAAACGGGCTGCTTCGGGTGAACATGCATCACATGCAGAAAATATGTTTACCGATCGTTTTGACCTGCGGACGGGACCATATCCATTTGGAAGTCGCCGTCTCAGGGTTGAAATAATAGGTACAGCCCCCTGATGGATCCCAGCCGTTAATGGCGTCGTTGACGGCTTTTGTGGCGCTCTCGTTGGGAGTCAGCCAAATTTGTCCATCCGCAACAGCCGTGAATGCCCCCGGCTGAAAAATAACGCCTGATATCGAATTCGGAAAGCTTGGCGATTTGACGCGGTTTAGAATAACAGCGGCAACGGCAACCTGACCGACGTACGGCTCACCGCGGGATTCCCCATATACGGCGTTGGCCATCAGCTTCAAATCATTAGCGGATAATCCCAGCTTCGAGGACTTCGTTTCATTGGATCCTCCGTCCGAGGACCCCGTCTTCCCGCCATCCCCGCCTGATGCAGGCGCCGGAGCGTCCGCGGCAGTTGGCTTCCAGCTCTTTGTAGCCTCCCAAAGCTTCAGCTTGGTCTTTGCCCCGACAACGCCGTCGGATTTCATTCCGAATTTCCATTGAAACCACGTGACGGCATTTTTCGTCGTGGACCCGAACTGGCCGTCCACCTTGCCATTAAAATATCCCAAATACTTCAGACGGCCCTGCAGCTCAATGACATCTTTTCCGGATGATCCGGGCTTTAACGTGGCGCTGCTGAAGGTTTCGGCGGTTTTCCCGCTGTTGCCATGCTTAAGCGTGAACGCGCCGAACAACAGGAGAACGATGACGACGGTCACCATTATTAATCGATTTCTCATCTTTGGAATCTGCCTTTCTCTTGCGGATTCTAAAAGCAAGCGAAGCTTATTCCTAGTATGAGAAATCGGATTGCCTTCTATGCACGAATTTGACTTACGAGCTAATCTTTCCTGCATCATACTGATCCACTGTCAGCAGAACCTCACGCGGTTTGCTGCCTTCATAAGGTCCTATAATGCTGCGCGCCTCCATTTGGTCAATCAGCCGGGCCGCGCGCGTATAGCCTACTCGCATGCGTCTCTGAAGCAGGGATACGGATGCCTGCTTGGCTTCAAGAACAATACGGACAGCCTGATCATACAGCTCATCCATCTGTTCATCCGCTTCCGGCATGGAATCATCCACTTCGGGTACCAGATCATTCGTATACTCCGCTTCGGCCTGACCGCGCGAATAGTTTACCACGGCTTCCACCTCCTGGTCGGAAAGGAACGCCCCCTGCACCCGGATGGGCTTGGACATTCCAACAGGCAGGAAAAGCATATCCCCGCGTCCCAGCAGCTTTTCCGCTCCAACCATATCCAGAATCGTCCGGGAATCGACCTGAGACGAAACGCCAAAGGCGATCCGGGATGGTATATTCGCCTTGATCAGTCCGGTGATGACATCAACGGACGGGCGCTGTGTCGCGATAATCAGATGGATGCCGGCGGCACGGGCCATTTGGGCGAGACGGCAGATCGCATCCTCGACGTCATTGGCTGCGACCATCATCAAATCGGCTAATTCATCCACGATGACGACAATATAAGGCAGAACCGCGGATGGATTCTCCGCCATCAGATTATTATAGCCTTCTATATTGCGCGTGCCCGACTTGGAAAACAGCTCATAACGTTTCTCCATCTCCACAACGATCTTCTTCAAGGCAAGCGACGCCCGTCTCGGATCGGTGACAACAGGCGCCAGCAGATGGGGAATGCCGTTGTACACATTAAGCTCAACCATCTTCGGATCGACCATCAGAAACTTGACTTCATCCGGCCGCGCCTTGTATAGAATGCTGGTAATGATTCCGTTAATACAAACGGATTTACCCGAGCCCGTCGCCCCGGCGACGAGAAGATGGGGCATTTTCGCAAGATTTCCCACAATCGTCTGGCCGGAAATATCCCTTCCAAACGCGATGGACAGCTTCGAAGGCGCATTCAAGAAAGCAGGCATCTCCATAACCTCGCGCATCGTAACGACAGATACCTCGGTGTTCGGCACCTCGATGCCAATGGCGGATTTGCCTGGAATAGGCGCTTCCATTCTGATATCCTTGGCAGCCAGCGCGAGGGCGATATCATCGGTCAGTCCGACAATCCGGCTTACTTTGACGCCTGTCGCGGGCTGTACTTCATAACGGGTTACCGCCGGACCGCGCACAACATCCAACACCTTCGCCCGTACCCCAAAACTCTCAAGCGTAGCTTCCAGCTTCCGGCGGGAGTCATTCGCATCCGCAGCTTCCCCCGCTCTGCCGCTGCCGCTCGGCTTGGTCAGCAGCGAAAGTGACGGCAGCTGGTAGGGCTTGACGGCAGGCACACGGGGAACGGGATTTGCAGCGGCGGAGCCCTCTGCCAGTTCGCCAGTTTCGATTGCCGGACTTACGGGAGGCGAGCTTGGAGAAGAGATACTGGTAAATTCATCATCTATTACTTCCCCATCAATAAGGTGCGGTGCCAGATCTTGTCCTTCAAAAGCCGTATTATCGATCAGTCCCCTGCTGCTGTCTATTGCAGGCGGAAGCTCTATTTCGCCTGCAGGATCAAAAACTTCCGGCACCACTGCCGGACTGCCTTTGCCGGCATTATAAGCCTGCCATTCAGCACTGCCCTCTTCATCATCGTCATCCCACTGCGGTACTCTGCTGCGGCTGCTTCCGGCAGGCTGAACCAGATGGTCGTCATCCATTTGCCAATCATCCTTGTCGCTGCTTGAGTGCTCCTCGGGATCCGATGTTTCGTTAAACCAGGAGAAAAAAGGAATTTTCCTCCTTGCCGCCCGGGGACGCGGCTGATAAAGATCATCCTCATCATCTTCCAAATCATCATCCTGAATAATAGGAGCTGCGCCCTTGCCTCCTCTTGCCGGTGCTGCTGCAAGCTGCGCCGATCGTCTGGCAGCCAGCTTTGCCCGCATTAGTGACCAGAAACGTCCGCCTCGGACGCGCAGAGCTTTCATCAGATCCACATAGGACCGGCCTGTCATCAACATAATTGAAATGGCAAACATAACGATCATAATGAATTTGGCGCCAAAATAACCAAATAACCAATAAAGCAGCGTATATTGGATCGCCCCTGCATAACCGCCGCTGATTGCTCTCGGTGCCACGCTGCCGTCATCCAGGACAGGAGTATCAATTAACGAAGCACGTATATCTCCGCCTAATTGACTTAATATGTAACCGGAAGTCAACCCCCCGGTAGGCTCTGTTTTCTGATCCATTACCGTAATCGAGCTCATCAGCGTAAATGCCAGCACCAGCAGCAAAATCCCGGTCTTGCGGGTGGACCAGCCGGATGGCCAGGTACGTTTGATCATAACGGTCAAACCGACGTAAATACCTACAAGAGCCAGGGCAAAGTAAAACTTTCCAAGCATCAGTCCAAACAGTTTGGACAATGAACGTCCTACCGTAGCTTCACCCGAAAGCGCGATGACGGACACCGTAATCAACAAAATACCATAAACCTCATATTTTAGGCTCGTCCCAATCGAGCTCTTTCTTCTTCGCTTTTTTTTCGCCAACTTCAGTCACCTCTGGTTGCCATTATACCATACGAGGCCTCTGGATGCCGCTACTAATCTCCAATCCAGGGTAGAGCTGCCAACTGCGCATAACCCCACCCCGAAGCTGTGCTATGATCAAAACAGCTGTTTCAGGAGGAGCGGGAGCCAAATAAAATAACCGTGCCCGGTGAATACTGCGGCTGCAAATAAGCGTCCAATGGACACTCGAGGAGACGGACGATTTTACCGATTCCCGGTGAGATCGGCTCAATTTGCATTCTTACATTGCCGATGGTGATGTCCACATATGGACCAGGCTGTTCATCCATTCCATCCAAGACAAGCTCCAGCGGCATCGTCGTGTACAGCGTCATTGCGTCAGTCCTCCCGGCCCCATTCTCTTGCGTTCCGCAATAAAACCATCCAGCTCGCGCAGCGCCACTCCAATCCCGCCTACCGCATCGATCAATCCATACTTGACCGCATCCACCCCGATTACGGTTGTCCCGATATCGCGGTTAAGCTCCCCGGTCTTGAACATCAGTTCTTTGAACATCTCGGTGCTTATGTTCGAGTGTGAAGTCACATACCGTACCACCCGCTCCTGCATTTTCTCCAAATATTCAAAGGTTTGCGGTACTCCGATAAACATGCCGTTCATCCGGATAGGATGGATGGTCATCGTCGCGGTCTCGGCGATAAATGACTTCATTCCTGCTACGGCAATGGGTACGCCAATGGAATGGCCGCCGCCCAAAACAAGGGTAACGGTCGGCTTCGTCAACGAGGAAATCATCTCGGCAATGGCAAGACCGGCCTCTACATCCCCGCCCACCGTATTCAACACGATAATCAGGCCTTCGATTTTTGGATTCTGCTCCGCCGCCACCAGTTGTGGAATAATATGCTCGTATTTGGTCGTTTTATTTTGTGGAGGGAGCACCATATGCCCTTCAACCTGTCCAATGATGGTCATGCAGAATACATTAGATTCTGTTGTGGGTATCGTCGTTTGTCCCAGCTGCTGCAGCGTTTCCAGCGTGGGATTCACCATTTTCCGGTCGCCGCCTTCAGGATCCGGCTGTTCCGATTTTTGAAGCACATCAATTTCCCGCATGTGATTTGTCCTCCTTATGCTCATTAGCCAGGAATCAATCCTGTTCTTTCATGTGCTCTGCATAGTATGGAAGGACGGAGAATTATTATACGGTTTATACGGAATTGACAACCTGTGACGTCCCTCTGCCGCTTTCGTGAGAACAAGTTTTATGTATAACAAAAAACGGTTTACTCCCGCCCGGATGAACCGGGCAGGAGAAAACCGTTTGCATGTATATCAGTCTTGGCTGAAAATCATTATACTTCCATGATGATAGGCAAAATCATTGGGCGGCGGCGCGTCTGTTCGTATAAGAAACGGCCGAGCGCATCCTTCACATTGGTTTTCAGCGAAGCCCATTCGTTCACCTTATCATTCATTAATTTATGCAGGGTCGAAGTCACGATGCGGTTCGCTTCCTCAAGCAGCCCTTCGGATTCACGCACATACACAAATCCGCGGGAAATGATATCCGGACCGGACAAAATAGCGCCATCTTGTTTGCTGAGCGTAACCACAACCACAAGGATACCATCCTGCGATAGCAATTTACGATCACGAAGCACGATATTTCCTACATCGCCGACACCCAAACCATCAATCAATACATTACCGGCAGGTACTTTGCTGCCTTTGCGGGCTACTCCACCCTGGACATCGATCGTATCCCCGTTGTCGATAATGAAAATGTTCTCCCGTTCGATGCCAACCGCCTCTGCAAGCAGGGAATGCTGACGGAGCATCCGGTATTCACCATGGATCGGAATAAAATATTTTGGACGGATCAGATTGAGCATCAGCTTCAATTCTTCCTGACTGCCGTGACCGGATACGTGAACGCCGGAAACAGATCCCGGACCGTAAATTACATTGGCACCCAAGCGGAAAAGCTCGTCCACCGTGCGTCCCACATAACGCTCATTCCCTGGAATAGGCGTAGCTGCAATAATAACCGTATCTCCCGGCAGGATGTCCACTTTGCGATGCGTAGAACGAGCCATACGCGTAAGAGCCGACATGGGCTCGCCTTGACTTCCTGTGGAGAGCACAACGACGCGGTCAGCCGCCATCTTGTTGATTTCTTCCGGCTCGATCAGCATGCCTTCCGGAATGGTTAAATAACCCAGTTCAGAAGCAATAGATACCACGTTCACCATACTGCGGCCAACGACAACTATTTTGCGTTTCGTAGCCATAGCGGCGTTAATAACCTGTTGAATCCGGTGCACGTTGGAAGCAAAGGTAGCAATGACTACACGCTGTGTAGCTTTGCGGAAAATATCCTCAAGAGAAGGACCGATCATGCTCTCCGACGGTGTAAACCCTGCGCGTTCCGCATTCGTACTGTCCGACAATAGAGCGAGCACGCCCCGTCGGCCAATGTCCGCAATACGCTGAAGATCCGCATATTGATTATTAACCGGCGTGTGGTCGAATTTGAAATCGCCTGTGTGGACAATCGTGCCTTCGGGCGTATCGAGACAAACACCAACCGAATCCGGAATACTGTGATTCGTTTTGAAGAATGATGCCTTGATCGTGCCGAGCTGGATTTCGGAATCGGCATTAATCAGAATGCGTTTCGTTTCACCAAGCAGACCTGCCTCTTTCAACTTGCCTTCAATCAATCCAAGTGTCAGCTTCGTGGCATAGACAGGAACATTCAGATGCTTCAATACATAAGGCAGTCCGCCAATATGATCCTCATGTCCGTGCGTGATAAGAATAGCCCGTACCTTGTCCTTATTTTCCGTTAAATACGTAATATCCGGAATCACGATATCAATACCGAGCATATCTTCTTCCGGAAATTTCAAACCTGCATCGACTACGACAATATCGTTCCCATACTGAACGACATACATATTTTTTCCGATTTCGCCGACGCCGCCCAAAGCAAATATGAGCAGCTTATCTTGGCTGTTTTTCTTTGACAATTGTATCCGTACCTCCTAATTTTTACGAAGTAAAACCAAATTCATAAGTGTAGAATCAATCACCCTCACGAAATAAAGTCGCTTCGTTAGCATGTTATATTTTTTACGAAGAAAATCTTCGTAACCATGGTCAAATATTAATGAAACTTATAAAACTTTAGTGAATAAGCAAAGCAAAACAATGTCCGGTGACCCAGCTTCATGCTTGGGCGGGACATGGGATGCTTCCGATTGCAAAATGCCTGATAGAAGCGGACATCAGCCTGCCTGATCAGATTCGCATCATTCTATCAAGGAAGCCGTGTCTTATGCTGTTGTATGCCGCTCAAAACAAGGGGAAGGATTCGTTATTATTTGCCGCACACCATCACTTGTCCCCATTATACATGATTGAATTTATGAAACACAAGTAAAGGCGAAGACTGTTTAGAAAATATAGGTTAAACAGGATCGTTTATCTGTCCGGACTCATGTCATGATTTATACTATTTCATGTATGCAGGAATAACCGGCTCTCGCCACCCTCCGGCGTCGGAGCTCGTTTCTTCCCGTTGTTTAAACCTATATATACGACAATAAAAAAACCGATGCAAACGCACCGGTTTTTGGCGAGTGCTGCATAAAGAGCTGCAAGCAACTCAAGAATTCAATAACTCACGAAGAGCAGCAAGCTCTCCTTCCGTGGGTCCCACAAGCGGCAAGCGCACTCCGCCGACAGGAATGCCCCGAATCGCCAGTGCCGACTTGACCAGAACCGGATTGGGAACGAGATGCGGCAGTTCAAACAAGCCTTTGAAAATCGGATGACAGGATGCGTGAATCCTGGCAGCTCCCGCAACGTCTCCGTTGACGAAGGACTCAATCATCTGTTTCATTTCACGGCCGATAATGTGGCTGGCTACGCTGACGATACCATATGCGCCGACAGACATCATTGGAAGTCCCGCTCCATCATCACCACTGTACACCCGGAAGCCTTCAGGAGCTGCAGCAGCAATTTGAGTCACTTGATCCGTCGATGCGCATTCCTTGGTTGCCACGATATTAGGTATCTGCGCCAGACGCAGCGTCGTTTGGGCTGTCATGCTGACGACCGTGCGGCCAGGAACATTATAAAGCATAACCGGCAGCGAAGTGCCCTCGGCAATACATTTAAAGTGTTGGTAAATGCCTTCTTGACTTGGCCGGTTGTAGTAAGGAACCACGAGCAGAACGCCATCTACGCCGCATTGTTCAGCAAGCTGGGTCATTTGAAGGGAATGGGCTGTATCATTGTTGCCGGTTCCCGCTATGACCTTGCAGCGGCCGTTAGCGCGCTTGACAACGTATTTGAACAAAGCAATTTTCTCATCATCAGTCAGCGTCGGTGATTCCCCGGTGGTTCCGGAAACCACGATGCTGTCGTTCAATTGTTCATCAATCAAATAATCGACAACGCGGCCGGTCGCTTCCCAGTCAACCGCTCCTTCCGCATCGAACGGAGTTACCATGGCGGTAACCAATCTTCCGAAATCCATTATGACTCCTCCTAAACATCGTTTCAAACATTTATTCGTGCAGCGAAAATTTCGCATGCAGGGCCCTTAAGGCATCTACCATGAAACTCTCGCTCACCAGCACCCATATCGTAGTGTTGGAGTCGGCCGATTGCAGAATCGGAATTCCCTGAGCTGTTAGCGCCTCCACGATTTTGGCCATAATCCCGGGAACACCGTTCATTCCCCCGCCGATTACAGATATTTTGGCGCAGCCGCTAACTGCGATCGGTGCATATCCGATCGCCTGCAAAACCGCAACCGCCTGCCGGGCATCCTGATCAAAAACCGTATAAACCGCTCCGCCAGGTGTCACATTAATAAAATCCACACTGATATGATGCCGCGCCATCGCCTGAAATACCTGAAGCTGAACATCATTATGCCCGTCCTGCGCATAAACCGTAATTTGCGTAACTCCGCTAACATGAGTTACGCCTGTTACATAGCGGTCGCGAACCATCGCGGACTGAGTGAGATTCATTGTGTCGGTCACCAGTGTCCCTTCATCCTCCGAGAAGGTTGAGCGGACGCGAAGCGGGATCCGGGCCTGCTGGGCAATTTCAACGGCACGGGGATGAATCACTTTGGCTCCCTGCCTGGCCATATTGCAAATTTCCGTATAACCGACAACCGGAATCGGGCGCGCATCCGCCACCAGGCGCGGATCAGCCGTTAATATGCCGTTGACATCGGTATAGATATCGACCCTTTCCGCCTTCAAGGCGGCACCTATCGCGGTGGCTGAAGTATCGCTGCCCCCACGTCCCAGCGTCGTTGTCTCACCGGCTTCCGTCATTCCCTGAAATCCGGTGACGATCACTACATTGCCGTCCTGCAAAAATTGGAGTATTCGCTCCGTACGTATTTCGACAATTCGTGCACGACCGAATTGATTATCAGTCAAAATACCCGCCGCACCTCCTGTCAAAGCAACAGCAGGTATCGAGTGTGCACGTAAAAGTCCGCAAAGCATAGCTGCCGATATGATTTCGCCGCAGCCAAGAAGCATATCACGCTCTCTGGCCGGCAAACCCGCTCCATGATCGGGAAGAAGCGAGAGCAGCGTGTCCGTCGCGTAAGGATCACCCTGACGCCCCATAGCAGAGACGACAACGACAAGCTGATGCTGTCGTTGCCGCTCTCTTTCGATATGACGAAGCACAAAGTCTCTTGCTTCCCCGGTGGACAGCGAGGTTCCACCGAATTTCTGGACGAGGATGCCCATTGTCAAACCTCCGTATCCGCACCTTTAGATGCCGGATCATTCATGTTTGACCATCTGCCCATGCTGCTTATCCTATCATTTGCCGATTGCGATATATTCCGCAATTTGAACTGCGTTCCATGCTGCGCCTTTGAGCAGATTGTCGGAAACGATCCACATATTGAGACCGCGGGAGGAGCCAAAATCACGACGCAGACGACCGACGAATACATCCGGTTTACCGGCAGCATCCGTCGCCAGCGGGTACAGCTGATTGGCCGGATCATCTACGAGAACAACGCCTGGGGCGTCTCCCAGCAGCTTTTTGACATCTTCAAGGTCGTAATCATTCTTTAATTCAACATAAACGGATTCCGAGTGGCCGTAGACAACGGGTATGCGCACGCAGGTCGCCGTTACCTCAATCGAATCGTCCCCCAGAATTTTTTTGGTTTCCCGAATCATCTTCATCTCTTCCAGTGTATAGCCATTATCCTGAAATTTATCGATTTGCGGGATTGCATTAAAGGCGATTTGATGTTTGACCGGAAGCGAGCCAACCGGCAAAATATCCGGAACAAGCTCATTGCCGTCAAGCACTTCGCGAGTCTGGCGCAGCATCTCTTCTATAGCCCGGCTTCCAGCTCCGGATACGGCCTGATACGTCGAGACGATAATACGGGAAATGCCGTAACGGTCCAGCAGCGGTTTAAGCGCGGCAACCATCTGAATGGTTGAACAATTAGGATTTGCGATAAGACCTTTATGCTCGCTTATTTTATCAATGTTCACTTCCGGCACAACAAGCGGAGTGTCGGGATCCATCCGGAAGGCATTCGTATTGTCGATGCAGACCGCCCCATGCTCGATTGCGTGAGGGGCAAGCGCCTTCGTCACATCGCCGCCAGCGCTGAATAATGCGATCTCCACATCTTTAAAGCTCTCCGGCGTTGCTTCCTCCACTGTATGCTCCTGACCCTTGAACATAATCTTCGTGCCGGCTGAGCGTGCGGATGAAAGCAGCTTTAGCGCGGCAATCGGAAAATTCCGTTTTTCAAGCAGACCTATAATTTGTTCTCCTACTGCGCCTGTTGCCCCAACTACGGCAACGTTAAACAATTTTTGATTCGACATATGTCGTCTCCTCTCAAAATGAAACTTATGTCAAGGATTGCTCCAATTGCATACTAAAATACCGGAAGAAACTTGGAGGAAAGGTCTCTTCCTCTTCCCTCGCAGCTTATAGAAATAGATATCGGATGGGAATATAAATATTCTATAATGGAGCTGCCATAACCATCCTGCTTATCCCAGGGAACGGTCAATCAATAACGGCTGCAGCTGTTTACCTTGAAGAGCCGCTTCGCAGGCTTCGGGTATCAAATCCATCTTGGCTACAAGCGAATTCGGCTTTTGCACCGGATTGTCTTGCCCGAATGGAACAAAATAAACATTTTTGCAAACAAGCAATTTGGCGATATTCGCCGCATTCAGTCCGAGCCCGTCATTGGTGGAAATGGCCAGCACGAGCGGCCGCAGATTACGCATCTGGGCTTTGGCAGCCATTAGTACGGGACTGTCTGTCATTGCATTGGCCAGCTTGCTCGTTGTATTTCCTGTGCATGGTGCAATAACCAGCACATCGAGGAGCTTTGAGGGACCAAGCGGTTCAGCCTCTACAATGGTCGAAATAATATCATTGCCCGTAATCATCTTCAACTGCCTCTGCCAATCCTCCGAAGTGCCGAAACGGGTGTCTGTCGTCATAAGTGTTTGAGTTACAATCGGAACGACATTCGCACCTTCATCAACAAATCGCTGGATGACCGGCATTACTTCCGCAAACGTACAATGTGAACCGGATAAGGCATAGCCTACCGTTTTGCCCTGCCATTTCATTGCGCATTCCCCCGTTGCCTGGTATCTTCCGTAATCAACCGACTCAAACAATCCGCAATGATGCGTCCAGCGGTTTTCGGTGCGACGATACCTGGTAGACCGGGGGCGAGCAACGCTTTAATGCCCCGCTTCTCAGCGAAGCGAAAATCCGTTCCGCCCGGCTTGGAAGCGAGGTCGATAATGACCGCTCGCGAAGGCAAATTCGCTATAATTTGCGCTGTGACTATCATAGTCGGAATTGTGTTAAAAAGCAAGTCAATATTACTCACATGCTGCTGCAAATCCGTGATATAAAAAGGCTCAAAACCCATCTCCAAAGCCCTTGCAAAATGCTCTTCCCTTCTTACGCCAACCTTTACTTTTGCCCCTAGTCCCTGGAGCGTCCGGGCCATCGTCATTCCCGTCCGTCCAATACCCAGCACCATGCAGGATGAGCTGTGGATGGTAATGTCCGTATGTTGAATCGCCATCATTACGGCGCCTTCGGCTGTCGGGATTGAATTGTAAATCGCCACATCATCACGATCGAAAAGCTCTACCAGCGCGATTGACTGCCTCTGGCAAGCCTCACGCAAATAAGGCTTCGCCATGCCTGTGTAAACCTTGCAGTGTTTTGGCAAAAGAGCAATATGTTCTTCCGTCAAAATAAGCTCGCGGTCGCTAAAAACAGCCGGAATCGTTCCGTCATCATCGGTCCCGACCGCCGGGAGCACGAGCGAATCGGCGCCTGGAAATAAATCAGCGCTCAATTCGGCGTGTACTGCTCCATCCAGCGGGGTGTGAAGCTGATCAAATCCGGCAACCGTTACAGCCGCATCCAGCTCCGTCAGCTTGCGGATAACCTCAAGCTGCCTGGCATCGCCACCCAGCAGCACGACCTGAACCCCTGTCAGCATAAGGGTATCACTCCTTTCTCCCTTCATCCGTCACGACTTTCGTATCCTCGGATATAGATTATCTTATGCCAAGGCCCAAAAGGGGTGAAAAGGAAAATACGCCATTTGAGGTTTTCGCATTGGTTTGAAAGCCGCAAGGCCAGATACTTTGCCGATACTAAAGGCGAAAACAGGCAAAATAAAAACCCGATGCATCCGCACCGGGTTTATTATTGCCGCTATATCCTTGATATGAATCGGATGAATATCGAGTTATGCTAAACTCCGGTGTGGCCGAAGCCGCCTGCTCCGCGAACCGTGTCCGGTAATTCCTCTGCTTCCGTAATTTTGATTGCCGGCACGATCTGAAACAGCATTTGAGCAATCCGCTCCCCCCGCTCGATGACGAATGGCACCTGTCCGAGGTTGACGAGAAGCACTTTTACTTCACCCCGATAATCAGCATCAATCGTTCCGGGTGAATTCAGGCAGGTGATCCCATGCTTGTATGCCAGACCGCTGCGCGGGCGAATCTGGGCTTCCAGCTCCGCCGGCATGGCCATTGAGAAACCGGTCGGAATAAGCTTGCGTTCGCCTGGAGCGAGCGTCACGGGTTCATCAACAGCCGCCTGCAGGTCAAATCCCGCGGCCAATTCCGACATCCTGCGGGGAAGCACCAGTTCTTCATTGCCCGGCAATCGTTTAAACAATACTTGAAACAAGACTATCCCTCCCAAGAGCGGAAGCCGCTTTATCATTGGATCCTACCATTGCTACTGCAAACGGAACGGAGAGCATTTGCTTGGTAACGGCTTGAATATCGCTCATTTGCACTGAATCGATCCTTAGCAGCATCTCATCAAGCGTGTAATGACGGCCGATCATAAGCTCGTTCTTCCCCAGCCGGTTCATTCGGCTGCTTGTGCTTTCCAGACTGAGAATCAAACTGCCCTTGAGCTGTTCCTTGCCCCGATGCAGTTCGCTGTCGGAGAGGCCCTTGGCTGCCAGATCATGCAATTGCTCCAGCGTGAGATCGAGCACTTCCTTCGTTTGTTTGGGTGCGGTTCCGGCATAAATCGTAAACAAGCCGCTATCCGCATGGGAGGAGTGATACGAATACACCGAATAAGCCAAACCGCGTTTCTCGCGAATTTCCTGAAAAAGCCTGGAGCTCATTCCGCCTCCCAACGCGTTGTTCAGCAGAATCATCGCGTACAGCTGAGGGTCGGCGATCGAGCATCCGGGAAAGGTTAGGCAGATATGGTTTTGCTCTGTTTTTTTCTTATGAAATAAATATTGGCCGTTAAAGTCAGGCGCTTCCAGAATGCTTTCCGAGCCTTTATTCTTAAATCCGCCGAACTGTTTCTCCAGCAGCTCAAGCAGAGGACCTTCCTCGACGTTGCCCGCGACACTGATTACAGTGTTGTCGATCCGGTAATGATCACGCATATAGCCGCGGAGTGTATCGCCATCCATGGCATTCAGACGCTCCTCCAGCCCAAGAATCGAGTAGGCAAGCGGATGGTCGCCATAAGAAGCGCGTGATGCTTCATCATGCACCTTGTCATCAGGCGTATCCTCGTACATGGATATTTCCTCAAGAATGACGTTCTTCTCTTTGCTTAATTCACCGGCGTCCATCACCGACTCAAAGAACATATCTGCCAAAGCATCAACCGCGATAGGCAGATGCTGATCCAGCACCTTGGCGTAATAGCATGTATATTCTTTGGCTGTGAAAGCATTGATATTGCCGCCTATGCCATCAAACAAATCGGCAATGTCCTTCGCGCTTCGTCTGGCTGTTCCTTTGAAAAGCATATGCTCAATAAAATGGGAAATTCCGTTATTGACGGGCGTCTCATTACGCGAACCCGTCTTAACCCATATCCCGAAAGCCACGGAACGAAAGGTTGGTATGTATTCCACCACTACCCGCATCCCGTTGCTGAGTGTATAATTGTTCACTTATTTTCCTCCTAAAAGTTTTGCTTGCAAAACTGGCTTCGTAAGCAACTGCTTTGAGTTTTCTGCTTTCTTCGTGAATTATTTCTCTGCAAGCAGAAAAATCACTTCGTAAGCATAATCTTAAGTTTTGCTTGCAAAACTGGCTTCGCAAGCATTTGCTTTGAGTTTTCTGCTTTCTTCATGGAACCGCTTCTCTGCAAGCAGAAAAATCATTTCGAAAGCGCAGTCCTCGTTCATATTGCCAAAATCAGTGATTTCACTATAACAAAATTAAGGCCCCGCCTCAACTAAACGCACCCGCTTGGGGGATAATGTTTCGCTGACCGTCCCTAAGGAAAGTCCTTTTTGCCTGATTGCGGCAATTATACCCGGCAGCGCCTGACTTGAAGAATCGGTGGGATGCATGAGAATCAGTGATCCCGGTTCGACACGGGTCCGGATTTTGTTCACAATCGATGCGGCCGGAGGATGCTGCCAATCCACGGTATCGAGGGTCCAAAGCACAGTTTTTAACCCCTGCTCCGCCGCCACCTCGATCGTCATCTGATTAAAATCACCGGAAGGCGGCGCAAACCACACATTTGACACATTGAAGGTTGACTTCAGCAGCGCTTCCGTTTTGGCGATTTGATTGTAAGCGGATTGCCGGTCAAGCTTGCTCATATCAGGATGAGAATAGGCATGATTGGACAGCTCATGTCCCTTGGATTGAATAAGACGGGCCATGTCGGTATTTTTTTTCAGCCACGATCCATCGAAGAAGAAGGTCGCCTTTACATTTTGCTCCTCCAGCGTCTTGAGCATCGGTTCAAGAAACTCATTGCCCCATGCTACATTGATCATAAGCGCTGCCATCGGCTTATTGGGATTGCCCTTGTAGATCGGCTGTCTTCCCAACTGCTCCAGGCTGACCGTTGGAGAAATTTCCTTATACATGAAACGGATTGGGCTGTTCTCCGGCGCATCGCGCATCAGCCGATAGGTTTGATCCACATCAACCTCTAGCCCGTTATAACCCGGAATAGCCTTCCATACGCGGTCAAGCCTCGCATCAACAGGGGCAATGCGGCGTTTGACAGCTTCCTTCTCTATGGTGTCCTTCAACTGCTGCCTGACAGGATCTGAGGAAATATCGATTCCCAAAGCTGTAGCAGCTTTTCCCTGTTTCAATTCAGCCAGGTAGGCCGATAAATCACCGCTTAACCCGAAAATCAGCAGCAGCGCACACATGAAAACCGTCATTATGATCGCTTTCTTCAGCTTCATCGCTTTGTCCCACCCTTCTTATTCATCATATTATGGCTTGGTCCACAATATGTAAGAGGTGTAGAAGAACAGAGCTGCCGGACGATGTTTCTTTATTACGGCTGATATTATGTACAAAATAAAAAGAGACAGATGAAATCTGGCTCTCTCTTCTTGAATATCCAAAAATTATGGTTTGTGAGTATACTTGTTACGATTGAGCAGGAGCCTCGGCCGTCAGAACTGCTTTACGGGAAAGATTAACGCGTCCTTGCTGATCGATTTCCGTCACTTTAACTGTGATTTGATCGCCGACTTTGACGACATCCTCAACTTTGGCGACACGCTCAGTCGACAGCTGCGAAATATGCACCAGTCCATCCTTACCCGGTAAAATTTCGACGAAGCAGCCGAATTTCTCAATGCGTCTGACCGTTCCCAAATAAATCTCGCCGACAATTACCTCGCGGACAATGCCTTCAATGATTTGTTTGGCCCGGTCAATGGCTTCCGCGTTCGAGGAGGCGATAAAGACAGTACCATCCTGTTCGATATCGATTTTTACGCCGGTTTCGTCAATGATTTTGTTAATAACTTTACCGCCGGCACCGATAACATCACGGATTTTGTCCGGGTGAATATTCATAATCACGATTTTAGGAGCATAAGGGGACAATTCTTTGCGCGGCTGCTGCATAACCTCAAGCATTTTGCCAAGAATGTGCATGCGTCCCTGACGCGCCTGTTCAAGTGATTCCTCAAGAATGGCACGGTCTATACCGTCAATTTTAATGTCCATTTGGATCGCGGTAACGCCTTTGGCTGTTCCAGCTACCTTGAAGTCCATATCCCCGAGATGGTCTTCCATCCCCTGGATATCGCTGAGGATCGCAAAATGGTCTCCGTCCTTGATCAGACCCATCGCAATACCCGCAACAGGCGCTTTAATCGGCACCCCTGCATCCATCATTGCCAGCGTGCTTGCGCAAATACTCGCCTGGCTTGTCGAACCGTTGGATTCCAGCACCTCAGACACCAGACGAATCGCGTAAGGGAACTCCGTTTCCGAAGGTATGACCTTCGACAAGGCTCTCTCACCAAGTGCACCATGTCCGATTTCACGACGTCCCGGCGGACGAAGCGGTCTGGCCTCGCCTACGCTGAAAGGAGGGAAATTATAATGGTGCATGAAGCGTTTGGTTTCAGCCAAATCAATACCGTCGAGTATCTGTACATCTCCAAGCGGTCCAAGCGTACAAATGCTAAGCGCCTGCGTTTGGCCGCGCGTGAATAATCCCGATCCGTGCGTGCGCGGCAGGATAGCAACATCGCAATCGATAGGGCGGATTTCACTCAATGCCCGTCCATCCGGACGTACTTTATCATGCGTGATCAAACGCCTTACTTCTTCCTTGACAATATCGTAGAGAACTTCTTTCACATCGCCAAGAAGCTCCGGTGTTTCAGCATATTGCTCTTCGAAATGAGCAACAGTCTCGGCATTGACAAGGTCAATTGCTTCTTGTCTGGCGTGCTTCTCAATAATGCGGACAGCTTCGACCAGACGGGCCGACGCAAAAGCGCGAACCGCTGCGTTCACTTGCTCATCACTGGCATGCAGCTTGACTTCCATTTTTGTTTTACCAGCCAAACCATGGAGTTCTTCTATCGTCGCAACGATTTTCTTGATCTCATCATGGCCGAACATGATTGCTTCCAGGATAATCGATTCCGGCACTTCATTCGCTTCCGCCTCAACCATCATGATGGCATCCTTCGTACCGGAAACGACTACATAAACCTCGCTCTTCTTCTCCTGCTCAACCGTAGGGTTGATGATAAACTCCCCGTCGATGCGACCGACAATGACGCCGCCAATCGGTCCGTTAAACGGCAAATCCGAAATCGTCAAGGCTGCGGATGTTCCAATCATGGCTGCGATTTCCGGAGCGCAATCCTGGTCCACACTCATCACGATATTGGCGATCTGCACATCATTGCGGAATCCGTCTGGAAACAATGGGCGAATCGGACGGTCTGTCAGTCGGCTGGAAAGAATGGCCTTCTCGCTCGGACGTCCCTCCCGCTTAATGAATCCTCCGGGAATTTTACCGACCGCATATAAACGTTCTTCATAATTGACGGTTAACGGGAAAAAATCGAGCGGCTTAGGCTCATTGGACGCCACGACCGTACAGAGTACGACAGTTTCACCGTATTTAACCGTAACTGCTGCGTTTGCCTGCTTGGCAAGTCGACCCGTCTCAAGCACGAGCGGGCGTCCGCCTAACGTCATTTCTACACGTTGTAACATTGAATCCCTCCTCACTGCAACCGATAGGCCAATAAAGGGCCGGGCTGCATGGTCTATTAGATTTTCATTCGACAGCTATATAGGTTCTCCTGCTGCAAGAAGACTTTTTAGGATAACAGAAATGGGGCAAGTTTCTTGAGAGGTTATATACAAAATACCGTTACATTTACAAAAAGCAACCCGGAGCAGCCAAACCGGAACCCCGGACGGCTGGACAACCAGGTTGCTTTTATCCTCGCATCTTTTATCGGCGCAAGCCGAGTCTTTCGATCAATGCGCTGTAGCGTCGTACATCCTTGTTTTTCAGATATGCCAACAGCTTACGACGTTGACCGACCATTTTGAGCAGGCCGCGACGGGAGTGATGATCTTTCTTGTGCACCCGAAGATGGTCTGTCAAATTGACGATGTTTTGCGTCAGGATAGCGATTTGAACTTCCGGAGAACCGGTGTCGTTCGCATGGGTTTTGTGCTCGTCGATCAATTGATTCTTACGTTCTTGAGTAAGTGCCATCCTTGTTCACCTCCTTTATCATAATCGCCATTAGCCTCGCCGCCGTCGGTGAGATCGAGCAGGCCAAGCCAAGGTTCTTGCCGCTTATGTGATGAGCAAAAATGCATCATCTCTCCGCAACGACTAGAAGTATATCATAATCGCCCATATAAAGTAAATGGAGCAGGGTTATTTATGAGATGATGATAGGCTAACGCTGCCCTTGGGACAAAATCGCTCTGGCCTTATCGGCATCGGCATGAATTTGACCAACCAGCTCGTCAATCGAATTAAATTTCTTCTCTGTGCGGAGAAAAGAAATAAAATGGATCGCAATCGACTTGCCATAGAGGTCGCCGTCAAAGTCAAATAAATGAGCCTCCATGACCGGTTGCGTCAGATTCTCATGGAAGGTTGGCTTCACTCCGATGTTCAATACACCGGGAATCCGCTCTCCGTCCACTTCCGCCATGATGGCATATACACCCTGACGGGGAACCACATATGCCGTTTCCGGATCCAGGTTGGCGGTCGGAAATCCGATCTTGCTGCCTCTGCCTTCACCATGGACGACAGTTCCCTGTACATGATAGGGCTCCCCGAGGAATTGCTCGGCCATTTCCAGCTTGCCTTCTTCCAGCGCTTCGCGGATAAGGGTACTGCTGACTTTCTTGCCGTCGATCATGAGCGGCTCTACGATTTCCACAGCGATATCCGGATCGCCAAGTGCGACAAGCGTGTCCGCTTTTCCCGCACCCCGGGATCCAAATGCAAAATCAAAACCGACGACTGCCTTCTTGACCTGCAGCGGACGCAGCACATGCTCGACAAATTCATCCGGCGTTACTGCGGAGAATTCCAGGTCGAATTGAACGATATACACGACATCCACACCGAGGGAACGGAAACGGTTGATCTTCTCCTCTAGTGGAGTGAGGCCATTCACATATTGATCTCCCTGCCCCAGCACCTCCTTCGGATGCGGGTAAAAGGTCATTACCGCAGCCTCAATGCCTGTACTGCGTGCAGCTTCGACAGAGCGGCGGATGACATTCTGATGCCCCTTGTGGACACCATCGAAATAACCGATGGCAAGCGTCTTGGGAAGGGCTGATTTTGCGGGCTCAGAGGATTGAACCGGATATTGTAATGAGATTATTTTCACTGCCGTCACACCTGCTTTATGAGCTTCACTTCATTTTAAACGGACGTAAATACTTTGACCGCTTTCAACGAGCCTGTGTCCTTATCTGCTTCAAACAAACCAAGAAACAATCCGTCATCACGATATAAACAAACTAACGACTGGTCATCTATATGCTGCAGCGCCTGAATATTTTGTAACGGAATACGCTTGCCTTGAAAAGCATGCTGAGCGATAGCTGCATTTACTGATCCGCTGGGCAGATGGCTGAGCGCCGAGTCGGCCGGCAGCAGCTTAGGCCCGAGTTCTCCCGCGGCATGCAGCTTTTGAATCTCTTCCATCGTCAGACAGTGCTCCCGCGTGAACCCGCCTGACATCGTGCGTGTAAGTTCAGCCATAACCGCAGGAACTCCCAGCGCTTTACCGATATCCACGCACAAGGTGCGGATATAGGTGCCTTTGGAGCATTGAACGGAAAAACGGATCCGGGGATGCGCCATTCCAAGCTCAAGCTCAAGCAGCTCAAGCCGATAAATGGTTACGGGACGCGCTTGGCGTTCAATGATATGACCCTCCCGGGCCAGCTCATAAAGCCGCTTCCCCTCGACCCGAACGGCCGAATACATCGGTGGAACCTGCATAATCTCGCCTACGAAGGAGGCCAATGTACGGCGGATCTCCGATTCATCAATGGTAATGTTGTCCACCTGCGAGATGACAGCGCCTGTCAAATCCTCCGTATCTGTCGCCAAACCAAGCTGCAGAACAGCCTCATAGGCTTTTGGCCGTTCCTGGACATATTCAACGACACGCGTTGCGCGTCCGATACATAGCGGCAGCACGCCGGTAACCTGAGGGTCAAGCGTGCCGGCATGACCAATTCTTTTCACACGGAGTATCCCTCTTACCTTGGCAACAACATCATGAGAGGTCCATCCTGCCGGCTTCCAAACGGGTAGAATTCCCTCCATCATTGGGCCAACGCCTCACTGACCGCATTCACCAGTTTAGTCATGGCAGCTGAAAGAGGTCCCTCAAGCTGACAGCCGGCTGCTCTGATATGCCCGCCGCCTCCGAATGATTTGGCGATAGCCGCAACATCCGCTTTACCGGAGGAACGCATGCTTACCTTGACGTTTCCATCTGCGGTTTCTTTGAACAACACGCCAACCTCAACGCCTTCTACATTGAGCGCGTAGTTCACCAGGCCTTCCAGATCATCGCCTATCGCTCCGGTTTCCGCCATATCTTCATAGGCGATATAAAGCCATGCAATTTGGCTGTCATCGGAGAACATCAGCCTGCTGAGTCCGCGCTGCAGCAGCAGAAGCTGCGGTTTGGTCATACGTTCCAGCAACCGGTCTGCAATAGAATGGCTGGGAATGCCAATCGCCAGCATCTGCGAGGCCACCTGCATCACATAAGGGCTTGTATTGGAGTAACGAAAGCCGCCCGTATCCGTCAGCAATCCGGTATAAATAGCTGTTGCTGCTTCAGAATCAGGCGCAAACCCTGCATGGATAATCAAATCGTATAAGATCTCAACAGTTGCCGCTGCATCCGTGCGAATCAGATTGACCGCCCCAAATGCGTCATTAGTAGGATGATGGTCAATATTGAGGAGCATAGCCCCTTCGGCAAATAGACCGGATACGAGGCCGATGCGCCGAAAATCGGCACAATCGACCGCGATGATCCGGTTGTATGTTTCTGAGAGAGGCTGCTCTTTGCTCAAATTAATAACAGCAGCCGATTGTTCCATGAAATCAAGTCTTACCGGCACAGCTCCCTCATTCATCATGACGTACTGCTTGCCAAGCTGACGCAGAATCCAGCCTGCCACCAGCGTGGAGCTGATGGCATCACCGTCAGGCTGAACATGTGAAACAATCAGAAACCGGTCTGCCCCATGAAGGAATTGCAGAGCCTGGTCCAGCTGCCTGGTATAATCAGCAGGGAAAGCTGCTGCTTGCCCCGCGATCATTTGCCACCGCTGCCGCTATTGATTTGTTCGAGCAGGGATTCAATCCGGCTCCCGTACTCAATGCTGCTGTCGAATTTAAACAGCAGCTCGGGCGTATGGCGAAAACGGATTCTTTTGCCCAGTTCCGACCGTAAAAAGCCGGTGCCGCGCGCCAAAGCTTTGAGCGTTTCTTCCTTTTGCTCATCATTGCCCAGTACGCTTAAATACACTTTAGCCTGCGACAAGTCGCCTGTCACTTCAACCCCGGTAACGGTGATAAAGCCGATCCGCGGATCTTTAAGCTCCATCTGGATAAGTGTACTCAGCTCTTTCTTGATTTGTTCACCTACACGTCCTACGCGAACCTTCGCCATAGGTCAATCACCTCTCTACTGTTTCCATAACGTAGGCCTCGATCACATCGCCTTCTTTGAGTTCAAAGTTCCGCTCAAGCGTAATTCCGCACTCATAGCCCTGCGCAACTTCCTTGGCATCATCCTTGAAGCGTTTGAGCGATTCGATCTCGCTCTCGAATACGACGATTCCGCCGCGGATCAAGCGGGCTTTTGCAGATCGGGCAATTTTCCCCGAAGTAACCATACAACCGGCAATCGTACCCACTTTGCTGACTTTGAAGATATTGCGGACTTCCGCCTGGCCGATAACGACTTCTTTGAATATCGGATCCAGCATCCCCTTCATAGCATGCTCAATTTCGTCGATTACATTGTAAATAATGCTGTGGAGACGAATATCAACCTTTTCCTGCTCAGCTGTCGCAAGCGCCTGCGGCTCAGGTCGTACGTTAAACCCGATCACAATCGCATTGGAAGCGGAAGCCAGATTAATATCGGATTCGGTAATCGCACCTGCGCCGCTGTGAATGATTTTGACGCGGACGCCCTGAATATCGATCTTCGCAAGCGAACCTTTGAGGGCTTCGGAAGAACCTTGAACATCGGACTTGATGATGACATTCAGGTCCTTGATTTCACCTTCAACAATGTGTTTGTACAAATCTTCAAGCGTTACACGCGAGTTGGCGCCCAGCTCGGATTCACGTTGTTTGATCGCTCGGCGGTCGGCGATTGCTCTTGCTTTGCGCTCATCCTCGAACACGAGGAACGGATCTCCGGCAAGCGGAACCTCAGTCAAGCCCGTAATTTCCACAGGCGTACTCGGTCCGGCTTCCTTGAGCCGTCTGCCTTTATCATTGACCATGGCGCGCACGCGTCCGAAGCAGTTGCCTGCTACGAAGGCATCGCCGACCTTCAATGTGCCGTGCTGCACGAGAATACGTGCTACCGGACCTTTACCTTTATCCAGCTCAGCTTCAATAACGGTACCGCGAGCCCGTTTGTTGGGGTTCGATTTGTAGTCGTTCACTTCAGCAACGAGCAGGATCATTTCCAGCAGTTCTTCAAGTCCGATGCGCTGTTTGGCCGATACATTAACAAAGATCGTATCGCCGCCCCATTCTTCCGGGATGAGCTCGTACGGAGTCAACTCCTGCTTGATTTTGTCAGGGTTGGAATCCGGTTTATCGATCTTGTTAACCGCTACAATGATCGGCACGCCTGCAGCTTTGGCATGGTTGATTGCCTCTACCGTTTGCGGCATAACGCCATCGTCAGCTGCCACAACGATAATCGTAATATCCGTTACCTGCGCACCACGTGCCCGCATGAGCGTGAACGCTTCATGGCCCGGTGTATCGAGGAAGGTTATCTTCTTGTGATTGATTTCGGCTTGATAAGCACCGATATGCTGGGTGATGCCGCCTGCCTCGCCGCTGGTTACACTGGTATGGCGAATGGCATCGAGCAGAGTTGTTTTACCATGATCGACGTGACCCATGATCGTTACAACCGGTGGACGGGATTCCAGGTCCTCCGCTTCATCCGTTTCTTCAAACGTTTCAAAAGCATCCTCTTCAACCGGAATCTTCACTTCAACCTCTACGCCATATTCGCTGGCGATCAGTTGAACCGTGTCGAGATCGACCTCCTGGTTAATGGTTGCCATGACACCCAGAACGATCAGCTTCTTGATGACTTCAGAAGCATCCTTATGAAGCAATTTGGCCAGATCGCCTACGGTCATTGTACCGCGTACAATGATTTTCTTCGGCGTATTGTCGATTTTCTCTCTGCGTTCCTGCTGCTGGTTGCCTCGTCCGCGCTGGTTTTTACCGCCGCGGCTGCCTTTGAAATTGCTGGAACGGCTGTCGTCAAACCGTTTGCCGCCTGCTCCAGGACCGCCAGGTTTCTTCTTCGCGCCGCCTCTGTCATCCGAGCCCGGTGCCGGACGGGAGTCAAATGCACGTCCTTGTGTACCACGGTTCTGCGGCGGCGTATTGGAACGCGCGCTGCCTTGTGCGCCTGTGCTGCTTCCGCTGCTCTGGCCGAAACGCTGGCCTCCCGGGCCGCCGCTGCTGCCTTGACCTGACGGACGTTGTCCACCGCCTTGACCTTGGCCGCTCGGACGCTGACCGCCCTGGCTGCTTCCTTGGCCGCCGGATGGACGCTGACCGCCTTGGCCTTGGCCGCCCGGACGCTGACCGCCCTGGCTGCTTCCTTGACCGCCGGATGGACGCTGACCGCCTTGGCCTTGGCCGCTTGGACGCTGACCGCCCTGGCTGCTTCCTTGACCGCCGGATGGACGCTGACCGCCTTGGCCTTGGCCGCTTGGACGCGGGTTATTGCCTTGATAGGAAGATGGACGCTGCTGTTGTGGTTGCTGGGATTGCTGCGGCTGACTGGACTGCTGCGGCTGTTGCGACGGTTGCGATTGGTTCGTGCTGGCTGTTGGCGTACTTGGTCTGGTTATGTTCATATTCCCCTGTCGTTCCTGGTTTGTATTTTTGTTGGCATCTGACTGGTCTGTGGAGACATGTTGCGCCGCTCCCGCATTCTGCGGCTGGGCAGGCAAGCTGTTTTGCTGCGGCTTGCGCTCAAGCTGCGGTTGGGCTGGACGGTTAGTGGATTGTGCCGCTGCCGATACTGTCGCATTCTCTTGAGCGCGTTTGGCTGCCGCATTGGATTTGATGTCGCGGAAAAACCCCTCGACTTTACCTACCATTTCATTCTCCATAACACTCATATGGTTGTTGACCGGCAGATTGAGACGCTTCAAAATCGTGATGATTTCTTTGCTGCTCATATTAAGTGATTTTGCGTATTCATAAACCCTTAATTTATCTTTATTGTCCTTACTGTCTGTTTGTTTAGTCAATATACTCCACCTCCGAAGGTTGGGTTAAGCTTTGTATAATTATCTTGGAGAACCCCGCTTCCGTTACGGCAATGATCACCCGCTCCGACTTGCCGATTGATTCTCCCAGCGTGATTCGGTCAAACAGCTCCACCATCTTCACATTGTAAGTTCCGCACTTGTCCTGGAATTTCTTCTTTGTATTATCCGAAGCGTCGCCGGCCACAATGACAAGCTTTGCTTTGCCTTGGCGAACCGCCTTTAGTACGATCTCATCGCCGGAAATGACTTTTCCTGCACGCATCGCCATACCCAGCGACGACAGCGCCTTATGCCTGGGAATCATCATCATCTTCATCATCCATCCGATCTTTTTCCGCATTAAAGCGGTCCTCCATGGCAATAAAATCCTGTTCAAGCTGATCGTAAATGTCCATCCCAACAGGCTGTTTAAGAGCCCGGTCGAGCGCCTTGGTCTTCTTCGCCAGCTTGAAGCAGGAGACTTTGCCGCACAAGTATGCGCCGCGTCCTGCCTGTTTGCCCTTCAAATCGATCAATATCCGCTCATCCGGAGTACGGACAATGCGAATTAATTCCTTTTTGGGCTTCATTTCCTGGCAAGCCACGCATTTGCGCAGTGGAATTTTTCTGGGTCTCATCTTCCATCCCTCCTGTGGCGTCAGGCGCTTCAAACAGCAAACGCCGTATCAAGCTTACGCTAATCGACGGAGACGGAATCCTGATGCATGGTGCTCATTGCAGATTTCGGGCGACCATATTCCTGCTCGGCTTGCGTTTCGCTTTTTATATCGATTTTCCATCCTGTCAGCTTGGCTGCCAACCGGGCGTTTTGTCCTTTAATACCGATGGCGAGCGATAGTTGATAGTCCGGCACAATGACACGCGCCATCTTTTCCTGCTCGTATACGATAACCTCCAGCACTTTGGAAGGGCTGAGCGCATTTGCCACATACTCTTCCACGCTGTCCGACCACCGGACGATGTCGATCTTCTCGCCCTTGAGCTCCGTCACAATCATTTGCACGCGCATCCCTTTTTGTCCTACGCAGGAACCAACCGGATCCACCTCGTCATTGCGCGAATGAACGGCTATCTTCGAGCGGAAGCCCGCTTCCCTGGCCACTGAACGGATTTCCACAACGCCATCATAGATCTCCGGCACTTCCAGCTCAAACAGACGCTTAAGCAATCCCGGATGCGTACGGGAAAGAAAGATTTGCGGTCCTTTTGTCGTGTTCTCAACCTTGGTTATAAACGACTTGACGCGGTCGCCATGCTTGAATTTATCTGTCGGCATCAGCTCGGTAAGCGGCAGCACAGCTTCAACTTTGCCCAGATCAATGAACAAATTGCGGACATCCTGACGCTGCACGATACCGTTGACGATATCTTCCTCTTTATCGATAAACGCATTGTAAATGAGCCCCCGCTCCGCTTCGCGGATACGCTGGGTCACCACTTGCTTGGCCGTTTGTGCGGCAATGCGTCCAAAGTCACGCGGCGTCACTTCAATTTCGGCAATATCATCCAGCTGGTAATGCGGGTTCAGCTCGCGGGATGCTTCAACCGAAATCTCCAGGCGCGGATCGAAAACCTCATCCACAACCGTCTTGCGGGCATAGACTTTAATCACTCCGGTAAACCGGTTAATATCAACCCTCACGTTCTGGGCGGTGTTAAAATTGCGTTTGTAGCTGGAAATGAGAGCAGCTTCCAGCGCTTCTATTAAAATATCTTTGCTTATTCCCTTTTCCCGCTCGATTTCCGACAGTGCTTCTATAAAATCCATGCTCATTGGAAATGAGTTCCCCCTTTCGAATCGTACCATGTGTTTAGGTCATGCCTGTTATAAACCAGATGCGCGGCTATCGTATTAGAAAACGATGGCCAAACGGGCGCTTGCCACTTTCGCATATGGAATGGTGTACTTCTTTTTGCCCATATCAATGACAACTTCTTCACCGTCAAACGAAAGAAGCGTACCCTCAAACTCTTTGGCTCCGCTTACCGGCTCATAGGTTGTAACAAACACATGCTTGCCGATTGCTTTGCTGACATCTTGAGGCTTCTTAAGCGGTCTTTCCGCGCCGGGCGATGATACTTCGAGAAAATAAGCCTCGGTAATCGGATCGCTCTCGTCAAGCTTCTCGCTTATAAACTCGCTGATTCGTCCACATTCATCAATATCGATGTTGCCTTCCTTGTCGACAAAGATGCGAAGAAACCAATTGCTGCCTTCCTTCACATATTCCACATCAACAAGCTCAAATCCATGTTCGTCAAAAAAGGGCTGAACCATTTCTTCGATGACGGTTTTGATTTTCGCAGTGCTCAAAAATGATGTACCCCCCACTGCAACTGCTAGCTGCTGATTTATGCAGCTCAGTTGTCAGTCCAAATTCTGCAACTGCTAGCTGCTGATTTATGCAGCTCAGTTGTCAGTCCAAATTCTGCAACTGCCAGCTGCTGATTTATGCAGCTCAGTTGTCAGTCCAAATTCTGCAACTGCCAGCTGCTGTTTATGCAGCTCAGTTGTCAGTCCAAATTCTGCAACTGCCAGCTGCTGATTTATGCAGCCCAGTTGTCAGTTCAACT
This sequence comes from Paenibacillus sp. JT31N17, assembly GCF_056269255.1. Lineage (NCBI taxonomy): Bacteria > Bacillati > Bacillota > Bacilli > Caryophanales > Paenibacillaceae > Paenibacillus > Paenibacillus sp. JT31N17. Next base: position 569,575 of record NZ_JBWDNP010000003.1, on the reverse strand, counting down.
TTGCAACTGCCAATTGCATATACAAGCAATCCAGGCGCCGCATCGGCAACTGTTAATTGCGCACATATGCAATTCAGTTGCACGTAAAAAATGCTATAACTGTTGGCCGATATCATACCGGCCAATCGGTTAATCGTAACCGCAAAAAGCTATTGACAAAACGTAAAGAGTGGGTTTCCCCACTCTTCTGCGAAAAAGTCGTATCATCAGCATTGCCAGAAAGATTATACCATAACCATGATGTGGTGACAACAAAGGAATTACATACACTCTTGGAAACACAGGCATTGTACCATTGTAATCTCCAGACTATTTTAGAATAAGGACAGCTGGTTCGATTCCGGAAGGCCGCGGAAGCAGCCCATTGTTCCGAGCACTTCAATGATCGTTTTGGATGCCTTGGACTTCTGCTGAAAGTCTTCCACGGAGAGAAATTCACCTGACTCCCGCGCAGCAGCAATGTTTCGGGCCGCATTATCCCCGATTCCGGCAATGGCCGCAAACGGCGGAATAAGTGAACGATCGTCAACGATAAATTTCGTGGCGTCCGAGCGGTAAAGATCAATCGGCTTGAATGAGAAGCCGCGTGCCGTCATCTCAAGCGCCATCTCGAGCAGCGATACGGATCCTTTCTCCTTGGGCGTCGCTGTAAAACCCTTTTGCTCGATTTCAATCAGCTTGCGCAAAATCGCGTCATAGCCTTGACAGAGCAGCTCCAGATCGAAATCCTCCGCACGAACGGTAAAATAGGTCGCATAATAGGCAATTGGATAATAAAGTTTGAAAAAGGCCGTTCTGACAGCGGATATAACATAGGCGGCGGCATGAGCCTTCGGAAACATATACTCGATTTTCAGACAAGAATCAATATACCACTGAGGAACCTTGCAGTTCTTCATTTCCTCGATCCATTCCGGCGTCAATCCCTTGCCCTTCCGCACGCTTTCCGTAATCTTGAACGCAAGCCCTGCATCCATACCCGCTTTATAGATCAAATAAAGCATGATGTCATCCCGGCAGCCGATAACCGTCTTGATCGTGCAGGTACGGTTCTTGATCAGCTCCTGGGCATTGCCGAGCCAAACACCAGTTCCATGCGACAGGCCGGATATTTGGAGCAAATCGGCAAATGACGACGGCTTCGTCTCCTCCAGCATTTGTCTGACAAATTTGGTGCCCATCTCCGGAACGCCATATGTAGCTACCGGGGTCCGGATTTTCTCGGCTGAGACACCAAGCGCTTCCGAGGAATTGAACATGCTCATGACCTTCGGATCGTTCATTGGTATGGTTGTCGGATCCACGCCTGTCAAATCCTGCAGCATCCTCATCATGGTCGGATCATCGTGCCCGAGTATATCAAGCTTGAGCAGATTGCTCTCGAAGGCATGATAATCAAAATGCGTTGTTTTCCACTCGGAGCCCGTATCGTCGGCAGGATACTGAACCGGAGTGACTTCCTCCACTTCCATATAATCCGGCACAACTACGATCCCGCCCGGATGCTGGCCCGTGCTCCGTTTCACCCCGGTAAAGCCCCCGGCCAAACGCAGAATCTCGGCACCGCGCCACTTCTTGCCATGGTCTTCCTCATACTTCTTGGTATAGCCGTATGCCGTCTTCTCCGCGATCGTACCGATCGTTCCTGCCCGGAATACGTTTTCCGGACCGAACAGCTCCTTGGTGTAATTATGGGCAATAGGCTGGTATTCACCGGAAAAATTAAGATCGATATCGGGCACTTTATCGCCCTTGAAGCCCAGGAAGGTTTCGAACGGAATGTCCTGGCCTTCACCCTTGAGAGGCTTGCCGCAATTGGGACATTTTTTGTCGGGCAGGTCAAAACCGCTCGGGTAGCTCCCGTCCAGGAACCATTCGCTGTATTTGCAGGCCTCGTCCAGGCAGCTGTAGTGCGCAGGAAGCGGGTTAACCTCGGATATCCCGAGGAAAGTGGCCACAACCGATGATCCTACCGATCCCCGCGAGCCGACGAGATACCCGTCCTCATTCGATTTTTTGACCAAACGCTCGGATATCAGGTAGTTGGCTGAGAAACCGAATTTAATGATGGGCACAAGCTCTTTCTCCAGACGCTGGACGACGACATCCGGCAGTTCTTCCCCATACAGCCGTTTGGCCGTATCGTAGCATTTGCTGCGTATTTCCTCATCCGCCCCGTCGATGATGGGGGTGAACAGTTTATCCGGGAACATATCGAACGGCTCAAAGCGGTCGGCAAGCTCCGAAGTATTTCTGACCACTACCTCAAATGCCCTCGCCTCTCCGAGAAAGGCGAACTCCTCCAGCATTTCCCTGGTCGTCCTTAAATGAGCATCAGGCTTGCGGATATCTTTAAGCGGGCTAAAACCCGTAATTCCATGAATCGTAATATCCCGGAACAGCTTTTCCCTTGGCAGTAAATAATGCACATTGCCAGTAGCGATTACTGGCTTGCCCAGCTTATCGCCGATCTCGCAAACGCGGCGCAAAGCCTGCTCGATTTCGGCACGGCTGGCAACAAAGCCTTTGTCGACCAAATGCATATAGAACCCGACAGGCTGAATTTCCAGCACATCGTAATATCGCGCCACTTCCTCCGCTTCCTCCAGCGATTTATTCATAACCGCCTCGAAGAACTCACCCTTCTCGCAGCCCGAAATAATCAAGAGCCCTTCACGAAGCTCGGAGAGCTTGCTTTTGGGAATAGAGGCAACCCGCTTAAAATGCTCCGTATGCGACAGGGAGATCAGCTTGAACATGTTTTTCTTGCCGACTGCATTAAGCGCATATATACAGCAGTGGAACGGCCTCATATTTGACAAATCGAGTCCAACATAATCATTGAGCATATGTAAGCCGGTCACATTGCGTTTGGCTGCATCGCCAATCAATCCATACAGGATGCCGCCCAGCGCGATGGAATCATCGATCGCCCGGTGATGGCTTTCCAGACTTGCTTTATATTTATCGGCCAACGTATTCAGCCTGTGGTTCTTCATCGCCGGATGGAGAAAACGGGCAAGCTCGAGCGTGTCCAGCACGGGATTCTTAAATTCCGGGAATCCGTTCTGTTTGCAGGCTGCCTGCATAAAGCCCATATCAAATCTTGCATTGTGCGCGACAAGTACAGCATCGCCGACAAATTCGATGAATTCCCGCAGCTTGGGTGCGAGCTCAGGAGCATCCTGTACCATCTCGTTCGTAATATTGGTCAGCTGCTGAATATTATAAGGAATGGCTTCATGAGGATTGATAAAGGTCGAGAAACGGCCGATTTCCTTGCCGTCCTGCATTTTCACGCCGGCCAGCTCGATGATTTTATTATTGACAACTGACAATCCCGTCGTCTCGATATCAAATACTACATAGACAGCGCTCTGCATGGCTTCTTCACGCGAGTTCATCACCATAGGTATCGCATCGTTGACAACATTGGCTTCTAACCCGAACAACACCTTGACCCCATGCTTCTTGGCCGCCTTCGCTGCTTCCGGGTAGCACTGCACGTTTCCGTGATCGGTAATCGCAATCGCCTTATGTCCCCATTTGGCTGCCTGCTTGATGTAAACATCAATAGGGGTAACAGCGTCCATCGTGCTCATCGTGGAATGGAGATGAAACTCAACACGCTTCTCCTCGGCATCATCCTTGGCTTCCTTGGGAGAAACCACTTCATGAAGGTCCGAAGGCATCATCACAAGCTCCGGTTCCTGCATGAACCGGTCATATTCTACGCGTCCCCGCGCTTTGATCCATTTGCCATTGGAAAGCTGACTGAGAACTTTCACATCGTCCTTCGTCTTGGCAAACATCTTCACCGCGATAGAGTCTGTAAAGTCGGTTACATTAAAAGTAAACAGCGTGCTGCCGTTACGAAGCTCCTTCACTTCAAGGCCGAAGACGGTTCCCTGTATGGTGACCTTCTTCTCCTCCTCGAGGATATTCATAATCGGAACCGGTTCCTCACGGATATCGTAGCCGACGACCAGCCGCACATCGCCTTCCGCCACCTCAGGAGCTTCCGCGGCGGCGCTTGTCATCATCTGCTGGATTACTTCACGCTCTTCCAGATCACGCCTCTGGGCGAATTGCTCATAGGCTTCCTGATTCTTTACGCCAACTGATAACTTCACCCTGCAGGTCCGGCCGAACTGATCCTCAAAAAACTGCACGGCCATTTCATCAATCTTCTTCTTTCGTGCCAGCTCAAGTCCCATGTCGTCAAGCAGCGCAAGCGTCGCAAGCCCATTCTCTACTTCCAGCCGGGCCTTGCCCAGCCAGCCGTTTACCGAAGCATTATGCTTCTGAACCCATTCTACAAATGCCGGCCAATATTCAATCAGGAGCTCATCGGTCTTTACCCCTTCTTCATACGTGAAGCAGAAGGAGACATCTGCAAGATGGGCGAACTTGGATTGAATGGTCCGGCAAAAAACGCCAAAAGCCGCTAGAGGAACCAAAGACGTTTTGCTTATGCAAAACGTCCACTCCCGGTTGCTCCGGCTTACGATCACTTTGTCGATATATCCGTCCCCAAAATGCTCATCGGTCAGTTGCTGCGGCAGCTCTGCCTGCTTCATCATCAGCTCAAAGCGATGCCGCTTTTCCCCGGTTTGGCTCATCGTTTCCTCCCCTATTCAAGTCAAACAATCAATAAGCGCGGGCAAATACAACCGTATGCTGCGCCTTGTCTCCGCAAACGAGACATTTGGTTTTGTGCTCGGAAGGCTCAAACGGAATATTGCGGCTTGTAGCGCCGGTCTCTTCTTTGACCTGTTTCTCACAGGCTTCCGAGCCGCACCAGCCGGCAAGCGCGAAGCCGCGCTTCTCTTCCATCAGCGTCTTCATCTCATCCAGCGTCTCGACCGAATAGGAATGATCCGCACGGAACTGCTTCGCCCGCTCGAGCATGCCGCTGTGAATCTCGGCAAGCATTCGTTCCACTTCAACCACAAGATCGGCTTGAGCAACCATTCTCTTCTCACCGGTCAAGCGGGAAACCAGAACAACCTGTCCATTCTCCATGTCGCGGGGCCCAAGCTCCAGACGAAGCGGCACACCGCGCATTTCATATTCATTGAATTTCCAGCCGGGACTAACATCGCTGCGGTCGTCCACTTTAACCCGGACGCCAGCCCTTTTCACTTCCTTGTACAGCTCGTCCACACGGCCGACAACCTGCTCCCGCGTCTTCGGCGGTCCGATCGGGATCATCACGACCTGGGTTGGCGCTACCTTCGGAGGAAGCGCCAGTCCCCGATCGTCGCCATGGACCATAATGAGCGCGCCGATCATTCGGGTCGTCATGCCCCAAGAAGTCGTATGTGCAAACTGCTGTGTATTTTCACGGTCCAAATATTTGATATCAAAGGCAACGGCAAAATTAGTGCCCAGATAATGCGAGGTTCCTGCCTGGACCGCACGCCCGTCCTTCATCATCGCTTCGATGGAATAGGTATCAACCGCACCGGCAAACTTCTCCGAAGGCGTTTTTTGTCCAACGATAACAGGGATCGCCAGGAAGTTCTCCGCGAAGTCCTTATAGATACCCAGCATTTGATCCGTCTCGGCTCTTGCTTCCTCTTCCGTTTCGTGGGCGGTGTGGCCTTCCTGCCAAAGGAATTCCGTTGTCCGCAGGAAGGGAAGCGTCCTTTTCTCCCAGCGCACAACGTTCGCCCACTGATTGATGAGCAGCGGCAGGTCGCGATAGGATTGCACCCATTTGGCATACATATGACCGATAATGGTCTCGGAGGTCGGCCGGATGGCCAGTCTCTCTTCCAGCTTTTCCCCTCCGGCCTCCGTTACCCATGGAAGCTCAGGGTTAAAGCCTTCTACATGCTCCTTCTCTTTTTGGAAAAAGCTTTCGGGGATCAGCATGGGAAAATAAGCGTTGCGATGACCCGTTTCTTTGAACCTGCGGTCAAGCTCGTCCTTCATATGCTCCCAAATTTCAAAGCCATCCGGGCGGAACACAATACAGCCCCGCACCGGGGAATAGTCCATTAATTCAGACTTCTTGATGACATCAATATACCATCTGGAGAAATCCTCGCCTTGCGGCGTAATTTCCGTGACAAACTGCTTCTCTTTCGACATAACCGGACTCAGTGCTCCCCTCGTACCAATCGCAAAATGTCATTATAGGTGACGGCAAGCATAAGCAGCATCAGCATTGCAAAGCCGATGAAATGCACCATGCTTTCCCGGTTTGGATCAACCGGCCTTCCCCGGACAGCCTCAAGACCCAGGAAGATTAAACGGCTTCCATCCAGCGCCGGCACCGGTAAAAGATTAAATATCCCCAGGTACAGGCTGAGAAGCGCCGCCCATGAGGTCAGTTCCGCTATCCCCTGCTCGGCGATTTGACTGGTTACCTGCGCAGTACGAACAGGTCCGCCTAAATCATCAAGCTTGAACTCGCCAAAAATCAATTTCTTGAATCCTTGAAAAATGCTGATTGTCATCGACTTCATGGCTTTTCCCGCCAGGGTGAAGGTTTCTCCGAATCCTGCAGCCCGCGTCGGGTAAGCGGCCGTAATTCCCACCTTGCCGTCCCCTGAAGCAGGATCGGGCGCAGGTGTGAGTTTGAATGCAATCGGCTTTCCATCGCGAATGATATCCAGAGTAATCGGCTTGTTTGGGGACTCGCTGATGAGCTTGATCATTTTATCGTAATCAATGCCGATCTTCTGTCCATTGATGGAAACAATGACATCCCCTGACTTCAAATCGGCCTTCTCTGCAGGCATGCCTTTGCTTACATCGCCAATAAGCAGACGATCAGGATTATCCACGGGCACTCCGGCCATTTGGAAATAAAGCCCGAACAGCACGAAAGCCAAAATAAAATTCATCATCGGCCCGGCAAAGATCGCAATCGCCCGCTGTCCGACTGTCTTGCTGCCGAATTGACGGTCAACCGGAGCAATCTGTGTCTCCCGGTTCTTGGATATCATCTGTGCCTGAGGATCGATCGCGAACGTCTCCGACTCGCCGTCAGAGAGCAGCGTCAGCTTAAGCTTTCGTTCAATATCAATGGCTTCGACCTCGCCGCGTATAACGTTGGAACGCTCGTCAAGACGGTCCAGATACAATCTCGTCACGACATTGTCAACCAATCTGACAGCAACGGTCTGACCTGGCTGGACTTCCACCAGTTCCGGGTCCTCGCCCGCCATCCGCACAAATCCTCCTGCAGGCACCAAGCGCAGGGTGTACCTGGTTTCACCGCGTTTTATCGAGAACAGCTTCGGTCCGAACCCGATGGCAAATTCTCTCACCAAAATTCCGGCCCGCTTCGCAAAATAGAAATGACCCCATTCATGGATAGTCACAATCACGAAGAAAACCAATACCGTCATAAAGACGATCTGAATCATATGCATCGCTGCTCTAGCCTCCTGTCCGTAACGGCCTGTACTAAGATTATCATTATTCTCACGTCCGTTACAAGAGAACTAAACGTTAGATCGATGCAGCTTCCATTCGGGCCCAAGCATCCACCTCGGCAATCGCCTCCACATCCGGCACTTCCAGAACCGTGTGGCGTTCAAGCACCTGTTCGATAACGCGTTCAATATCCAAAAACGTGATCGCACCCTCGAGGAACCGGGCAACCGCCGTTTCGTTGGCCGCATTAAATACCGTAGGAGCAGACAGCCCCGCCCGGCCGCACTCATAGGCCATTCTCAGGCAGGGATATCTTGCAAAATCCATCTCCCGAAAATGCAGCGCTCCTACCTTCCTCAGATCAAGAGCTTCTGTCTGTATAGGGCGGCGCTGCGGATAAGTGAGCGCATATTGGATAGGCACGCGCATATCCGGCATGCCCAGCTGGGCGATGATACTGTTGTCCACATACTCTACATAGGAATGTATGATGCTTTCTGGATGAATCAGAACGCCGATCTGCTCATAATCCAAATCAAACAACCAATGGGCTTCAATCACTTCAAGCCCCTTATTCACCATGGTCGCCGAATCGATCGTGATTTTCGCTCCCATCGCCCAATTGGGATGGTTGAGCGCCTCCTCAACCGTTACGCCTTCAAGCTGCTGCCGAGTGCGTTCGCGAAACGAACCTCCGGAAGCGGTTAACGTGATTCCCTTTACCGCCGATCGGGCTTCTCCGTTCAAGCATTGAAAAATAGCCGAGTGCTCGCTGTCGATCGGAAGAATGGCAACTCCCTTTTCGGAAGCTCGCTTCATTACAATATGCCCTGCCGTCACCAGCGTCTCTTTGTTTGCAAGACCGATATCTTTGCCGGCTGAAATTGCCGCAAGCGTCGCATTCAAGCCCCGGCTACCCATAATGGCAGTCACGACCATGTCGGCTTCGGGAGCACCAGCAATCTCGATAAGCCCTTCCTCACCATAAACAACCTTCATGCCGGATGGCAGATGAAGCTTAGCTTCTTCCGCAAGCGCTTTTGTTGACAAACATACTGTACGCGGCCGAAATCGCTTGGCCTGCTCGATCAGCAGCCCGATATTGCCGCCGGCCGCTAATCCGATTACCTCATAAGCCTCAGGCTCGCGGCTGACCACATCAAGCGTTTGCGTGCCAATGGAGCCCGTTGAACCCAGAATCGTAAGTTTTTTCATCGTTCACCTGTCCTTCTAAGCTAACGGCAGCAGCCCGGTCAGAACCAGAAGCGGAAACACTGCTATCCAGCTGTCGCAGCGGTCGAGAACACCGCCATGACCGGGAAGAATGGATCCTGTATCCTTGATGCCGCGAACCCGTTTATAGGCCGACTGAATGAGATCGCCCAATTGACCTGCCACGGCGGCGACAAGTCCGATCAGCAGCGCCTGTCCCATGCCAAGGGCATCCGGGGCTGCCAGCGCAAACACAGCGGCGACAACAAGGGATAGCGCTACGCCCCCAAGTGATCCTTCAATGGTCTTATTGGGGCTGATAGCCGGCCACAGCTTATGTCTGCCTATCGCTTTGCCAATAAAATAAGCACCAATATCGGATGCCCAGATCGTTCCAAATGCAAGACAGGTCGTCAGCAGTCCATAAGCTTCACCGCTTCGCACTTCATACATGGACTCAAATCCGAAACCGACATAAAGAGCTCCGAGCAGCAGCAAAGCCGCGCTGTCAATCGTCATTTTGTTTTTCGTAAGTACCGTAACGGCCAGTGCCAGAAACATAAGGAGCCACAACATATGTAGAGTTTGCGGAGGAACGGTTCCAAGCTCTTCCCAGGGAATGAGCAGAAACAGCATACCTGCAAATCCAATCAGAGACGCCGGATGGTGCCATGCAAGGCCGTTCATTTTCGTGAATTCCGCATATCCGATCAATGCGAGCAGCAGCAGCAGCCCATAGAAAAACCAGCCGCCAAGAACGGTCAGAATAATAAATATGGCGCCACCAATGACGCCAGTTACGATACGTTGTTTCAAGATTAGGCACACTCCCGTACAGCCGTTTACACTCCGCCGTATCGACGCGCTCGACGTTGATATTCGCGAACGGCATCGTAAAAATGCTCGTCTGTAAATTCAGGCCAATAAACATCTGTAAACCACATCTCGCTGTAAGCAAGCTGCCAAAGCATAAAGTTGCTCAGTCTCAGTTCACCGCTGGTCCGAATAAGCAGGTCGGGATCAGGAACACCGGCTGAGAGAAGATGCTCCGTCATATGGGATTCTTCAATGTCCTCCGGATTCAGACGCCCGGCTTGCACATCTTCCCCGATTTGTCTGACGGCTTCAATCATTTCTTTGCGGCTGCCATAATTCAAAGCAAAATTAAGAACGAGTCCGGTATTATCCGCCGTCTGACGAATAGCCTCTTCTACAGCCTCAAGTGTATGTGAAGGAAGTGCCTGCTTATAGCCCATCATACGTACCTGCACATTTTTTTCCATAAGCTCTTTCAATTCAATAGCCAGAAACTCCTGTGGAAGCTTCATCAGAAATTCCACTTCCGCTTTGGGCCGCTTCCAGTTTTCAGTGGAAAAAGCATATAAGGTCAAATACTTCACGCCAAGCCGGTCGGCAGCCATTGTAATCCGCTTCACCGTCTTCATTCCGGAATGATGGCCTGCCATCCTGGGCAATCCCCTGCTCTTGGCCCATCTGCCGTTGCCGTCCATAATGATTGCAATATGCTGCGGTATGTTGTCTGTATCAAGCGTCTGCAACGGTGTCGCCGGCGCTTTACCGAATAAGGCTCTCAGTCGCTGAAACACATGTTCGTCCTCCCACCGCTAACGTCAAATTTATGCAATAAACCCCACCTGTCGGAGGGGCCGGTGAGCTTGCATTATACTTCCATAATTTCTTTTTCTTTGGAGACGAGCACCTTGTCGACTTCAGCGATAAATTTGTCCGTCGCCTTCTGAACATCTTCTTGATGGCGGCGTGATTCATCTTCGGAAATATCGGTTTTTTCGAGCTTCTTAATATCGTCGTTCGCATCGCGGCGGACGTTTCGGATGGCAACCTTGGCTTCCTCACCAAAACGCTTGGTCATCTTGACCAGTTCCGTACGGCGCTCTTCAGTCAGCATCGGTATACCGATGCGAATGGTGCTGCCGTCATTGGATGGGGTAAGTCCGAGATCCGACTTCAAAATAGCCTTCTCAATGGCACCCAGTGACGTTTTGTCCCATGGCTGAATGATGAGCGTCCGCGAATCCGGAGTATTAATATTAGCCAATTGGGCTACCGGGGTCATGGTTCCGTAATATTCAACCTGAACACGATCCAGCAGGGCTGGAGTAGCGCGGCCTGCACGAAGCGTTGAGAGATCGCGTTTCAATGCGCCTATCGCTTTATCCATCCGCTCTTCAGCGTTTTTCTTTATCGTTTGAGGCATTAATCGACACTTCCTTTCACGATGGTTCCGATTTTCTCGCCCAGCACAACCCGCTTAATATTTCCCTGTTTGGTAATAGCGAATACCACAAGCGGAATATTATTGTCCATACAAAGTGAAGTTGAGGTAGAATCCATAACGCCGAGATTGCGGTTTAGTACATCCAGGTAAGTCAACGTATCGAATTTTTCCGCCGTCGGATCCTTGAAAGGATCTGCGGAATAGACGCCATCCACTTTATTTTTGGCCATCAGAATGACCTCTGCTTCGATTTCGGCTGCACGAAGAGCAGCTGTTGTATCTGTTGAGAAGAACGGGTTACCTGTACCTGCGGCAAAGATGACGACCCGGCCTTTCTCCAGATGGCGAATCGCCCTGCGGCGTATATAAGGCTCGGCAATTTGCTGCATGGCGATCGAAGTCTGTACCCGAGTAGGCACTTCCATCTGCTCCAGAGCATCCTGAAGCGCCAGCGAGTTCATTACCGTAGCTAACATTCCCATATAATCGGCGGTCGCCCGGTCAATTCCTTTGGCAGTACCTGCAATCCCCCGCCAAATGTTCCCACCGCCAACGACTATCGCCACTTCAACCTTTAATTCTACAACTTCCTTAACTTGCTCGGCTATAGATGCAATCACTGCAGCATCGATTCCGTATCCATTATTACCCGAAAGCGATTCGCCGCTTACTTTTAATACAATACGTTTGTACACGGGACTTTGCAACGTGGTATACCTCCATCTTTGACCTTGTTTCAAGGCCGTATACTTTTATTCAGTGAACATCCATTGCTGCTATCGGGAGCTGCTTCAGGGCGATAAACGGAACTTGAACCCATGTATAAACCTATTTGAAAGATTCTTCAATGCGAGGCAATGATGCGTCTTCAAACGAATAGGCGGGGCGGACGCCCCGCCCCATCCTGGCACGTTCGGATTTATCTTTTTACTTGCGACATAACTTCAGCTACGAAGTTATCTTCTTTTTTCTCCAAGCCTTCACCCAGCTCGTAACGAACAAAGCGGCGGATCGTAATATTTTCACCGATCGTGCTGATTTTCTCGTTCAGCAGGGCCGAGATTGTTTTGTCAGGATCTTTAATGAACGGCTGTTCCAGCAAACAGAACTCTTCATAGTATTTACCGATGCGGCCATCGACCATTTTCTCAACGATATTGGCAGGTTTGCCTTCGTTCAGCGCCTGAGCTTTCAAAATCTCACGCTCTTTATCCAGTTCTTCCTGCGAGACTTCCTCGCGGCTGACGAACTTAGGGTTAGCCGCTGCAATTTGCATGGCGATATCACGGGCAAATTCGCGGAACTGATCCGTTTTTCCCACAAAGTCGGTTTCGCAGTTGATTTCTACCAATACGCCAATCCGGCCTCCGGCATGAATATAGGATTCAACAACGCCTTCTGTAGCAATACGGCCTGCTTTGTTCGCCGCTGCGGAGAGGCCTTTCTCTCTGAGAAGATCAATAGCTTTTGAGATATCACCGTTTGCTTCTTCGAGAGCCTTCTTGCAATCGAGCATCCCTGCTCCTGTTTTCTCACGTAGTTCCTTAACTGCACTAGCATTAACCGCCATCTTGATAAACCTCCTATAATTCTTGAATGTTTGCCTACTGATTTGCTTGTTGTTCCTAAAAAAAGGGCGGTGAGAGGTTTTACACCGTCTGACCACCCTTTTTCATGCTGACTCTATTAAACGAGGACTAAGCCGTCGTTTGTTCACCTTGGTTAGCTTCGACGATGGCATCTGCCATTTTAGCCGTAAGCAGTTTAACTGCGCGGATCGCGTCATCGTTGCCTGGAATGACATAATCGATTTCATCCGGATCACAGTTGGTGTCTACGATACCGACAATTGGGATACCCAGTTTGCGGGCTTCAGCAACTGCGATACGTTCTTTACGGGGATCAATGATGAAAAGCGCGCTTGGCAGGCTTCTCATGCCTTTGATGCCGCCCAGGAACTTCTCGAGGCGATCTTTCTCTTTGCGGAGAATGATAACTTCTTTTTTCGGCAGCACGTTGAATGTGCCGTCCTCTTCCCACTTCTCAAGCGTGCGCAGACGTTCAATACGTTTTTGGATGGTTTGGAAGTTAGTCAGCGTTCCGCCGAGCCAACGTTGGTTAATGTAGAAGTTGCCGCAACGCTCAGCTTCTTCTTTAACCGAATCCTGTGCCTGTTTTTTCGTGCCGACGAAGAGCATTGTGCCGCCCTCTTCCGCTACCGAGCGAACGAAGTTGTAGGCTTCTTCGACTTTCTTGACTGTTTTTTGCAAGTCAATGATGTAAATTCCGTTCCGTTCCGTGAAGATATAACGATCCATCTTTGGGTTCCAGCGACGAGTCTGATGACCGAAGTGCACCCCAGCTTCAAGCAGCTGCTTCATGGATATAACCGCCATTCTTCAACACCTCCTGTTAAATGGTTTTTTTGGTTTCCTCCGCAAATATCATTTCCCGTTAAAACTTCGACCGAGCCGAAGCACCGTTAACGAAATTAATTTGCGTGTGTTTTTAACACCGTCAATTAATATACCATATCTGCATGTCCACGTGCAACATCGTTTCCCTTGAATCTCAAGGCGTCATTATTGAAATCCATCGGTCAATAAAAAAAGAGCAAAACCTTCCGGCTCATGCCTTATTAGCCAGTTCCGCTTCAGCTTCATCCGGGGGCATCGGCTTGCTGGTAATTATCTTCTTTACCTCCTGGACAGAAGGGCTGCCTGTAAATAGAAAATAGCCTGCACGCACTTTAAGATTACGCATCAGGTCTATGAATGTGGTCTTATCCGTAATGATATTGTTCTTGTCCAGCAGCTCAGCTGCCTCCGTCAGGCTGGTATTCGGGGGAATGCGAACGATGACTCGCTTATCCACCACTGTTCCCGGATCTGCCGGTCCGTTTCCGTCCGCAGGCCTGCCACCGGCCGTCTCCTGCCCGGTTGGAGGCTGCTGTTCCTGCTGGCTGTTTCCTTCGATGGCCGAATTGGCGGCCTTCTCAGATTGCGGCTCGTTATTATCCCCTGCTGAGGGTCCGTTCTGTTCCTGCTGCCCGACAGAGCCGCTGCTGCCTTGCTGGGCATGCATCTTCTCCCGCTCCGAATCAAGCTGCTCATCAAGCTCAGACTGGGTGTACAGCTTCTCGCCGGCGTCTTCCTTTTGAAACGAATCCAGACCGCTGGCTTGCCTCTCTCCGACCATCATCAACTGCAGCAGCAATGCCCCTATGATGATTCCAACACCGAGTCCAAATAGAAATGGCCTTTTATTCATAGCGAGCGGCTTCCTCCTGTTTGGATAACTGGAGAATAAGCTGCACTTCTCCTTTATTCATCGCGAGCTTTCTGGCAATCGAGTCAACCGACTTTCCGCCGTCATGCAGCTCAAAAAGCTCCAAATAACGGCTGCGTATCGTCGGTTTGATTTCGACGGGAGCCAATGGCTCAACAAACTCGGGCACCGCCGGCTGTCCTGCTCCGGAATGGACGGCAAACACTCCATAATCAGTCTCAGCCGCGGCAGCAGGCGCTGACGAGACTGATGCCGCAGCGAGCAGAAGCTTCGCCTGGTCGGCAAGCGAGTTCTCAAGCTCGAGGCATCGCTGTTCCAGCTCCTTGATCCGGTTATCACGTCTCAATGACTGCTGACTTGTTTCCTGCTGCGCTTTGGTAACGAGATTCGCAAGATCTCGGTTGTCCGCTTCCATATTTTCCATGAACTGCTCGAGCGCCGTCTCCATATTACGTACAGTCTGTGATTGATTGTCCTGTCTGCCTCGTCTTGGTATCATTACCCCTCCGACAATAGCAAGCGCCCCCAGAAGTACAATGATCTGCCATGATTCCATTACCTTCACCTGCAATTCGCTGATTCATGCGGTCAAAGAGAGATATCAATATGTTTGCCTTTGTAAGGATGATTGTGTGCAGCCTGTTCAGAATGACCCCCTTCTTCCTGAATCGAGCCATCCCCGGCATTCCCGCGCCGCTTCTGCTTGGAGTGATTCCCTTGCTGAGGCTGGTCCTTGATACTCATTTTCACGCTCTGCTCGATCTCACTGTTTTTGCTCCGCAGCTGCTCCGTCTGTTTCACCGAATCGCCTTCGAGCCGGGTTTGATCGATGACCGGCTTTTGATTCAATTGGTTTTGAAGGTTTCCCTTCTCTTGTGTCCGCGGAATGGATACTTGCAAGTCTATAGACCGATAGGTCATCCGCTTCCCCTCCTGCACATAGCAGATCAAAGCTTACTTGAAGATATCCGCTATGATTTTAGTGATAAGGCGCTGTAATGATATCTCCATCCGAATAGCGGAACGATACGCGCTCGATAGGTTCCTTCACAAAACGCGTGTAACGTCCAATGACAATTTTGGTTCCGCCATAGATGATATTGACCGCATCCACCTTGGCGTTGTCCGTGTCCTCCAGTGATTTTTCGATTTCCAGAATCCGTTCACGAAAACCGGACATCTCTTCATTCGATTGGCGCTTGGTTGCGCCAAGCTTGATGCGCATGCCCATCTTATCCTGAGGCAGCTGCCCGGCCGCCGCCAATTGATCAAGAAGCGTCAGTGCCTTATCGGTCTTGTCCAGATTATCCATCAGCTGTTTAACCTGGCGGCGCAGTTCAAGCAGCTCGCTTCTCAGCTCAGGTCTGACCCCTACCTCAATGGCGGTTGCCGTAGACATTGTATTGCCGATCGTGCGTGCGACTACACGCTCTCCCGCCTGCACCATACCGCCAACAATCAATCCTTTTGCCCCGCTGCATACGACGCTATGTCCCGCTCTTACATGTGAGTGCATGATGCTTTGGGTTACCAGAACATCCTCCATAGCGGAAACATTTCCGTCTTGAATGAAGGAGCTTTTTATATTCTTGCCTGCCCGCACATATCCTTTATTGCTGGCCAGAATGCCGCCAGTTACCTCGATCGATCCATCCGACTCCAGCTCGGCCCCTTCAACACCGCCGATGACCCGGATATCTCCGGAAGCTTTTATACGAAATCCCGTCAGCACATTGCCTCTTACGACAACAGTGCCGACAAAATCGATATTGCCAACCCTATAGTCAATGTCCCCGTTCACCTCATATACGGGAAACACATTGATTTTGTTCTTGTCTGTCATGGTAATAAGACCGTCAATTGCTGCATACAACGCTGTTTGCTCCGGATTGACAACAACATTTTTGCCTAATTTAAAATAAGCCTCTTTGCCATTTTTACAAGGCAGATCTTCTCCAGTAACGGTTTTCCCCATTTGACCCTCGGTCGCAGGAATTTTCTCTGCGATGAGCTGCCCGCGAAGAACATTTTTCAGCTGATTCACTTCTTTAAAATCAACCTTGCCGCCTTCAATCTCGGCAGGTTTATGCTGTTCTTCCTTCATGCTCTGAATGAAACGAATGGCCCCGTCCTGCCCGTTCTTGGCCGGCAGCCCTTGTGCAATAACTGTTTGCTTATAGAAAAAAAGGCTTGGCTGCTGCGCTATCTGCTGAATCACCTCGGTTTTGAGTCCGTAAAAAATCCCGTGGCTGCGTATATATTCCTCAAGCTGGTTCGGCGAACAGGCGAATTTCTCGTCCGCTGCGTTGAATTGCAACAATGATGTCAGTTTGTCCTGCGACAACTGGACGACAATGTAAGCTTCGAGCGTTTCGGAAATTGACACTGCTGATCCCCCTTCAAAGCTAATTTTGCATCAATTGATCCTTCTGTTTATCAAGTGCCCCCCGTAACCGTAAAATAGCCTTTGAATGCAGTTGGGAAATTCGAGACGGAGACAAGGACATGACTTCAGCTATTTCACTTAACGACAGCTCTTCATAATAAAATAAGGAAACGACGGTTCTTTCTTTCTCGGTCAGACGCTCTATACCGCGCACCAGCGATTCCTTCAAAAAAAACTCATGCACCTTATGGTCGGGGTTTTTGGCTTTTTCATCAACCAGCAGCGATAACCGGGTCTCCGAATCTTCCTCCCGTATCGGATCTTCCAGTGAACAAACCGTCGTCACTGCAATTTCCTGCAGCATATGCCCGAATTCCTTCTCGCTGACGTTCAGATAATTGCTTATCTCGGAATCTGTAACAGACCGCAGCACTTTTTGCTCCAGCAGCTGGTAGGCCTCTTCGATCTTTTTCGCTTTTTCCCGCACGGAGCGCGGCACCCAGTCTCCCTGGCGCAGTCCGTCGATAATAGCTCCCCGGATTCTCCATGATGCATACGTCTCGAACTGCAGGCCCCGGCGGTAGTCAAACTTCTCAATGGCATCAATAAGGCCCATTACCCCATTGCTGGCCAGATCATCTTTGGATACATTTTTGGGCAAGCCAATCGCCATCCGGTTGCTGACATATTCAACCAGCGTCAAATAAAACTCAATCAGCCTCTTTTTTGCTTCAATGTCTCCGTCTTCTTTCCATTTCCGCCAAATCTCGATGTTAGACAAATGAGGCGCTTTCGGCTCAATCATCGTTTCACCCTCCTGTCAGGTGACGAATGGCTTTTGCCAATTCTTCAGGCTCTTTGTTTTGTGTTGATACAAGCTTGGGAGGCGTAAGAGGCTGAAAGGGCGCTCGCTCATCCTTTTCCGTCTTTACGTTCCCATCCAATTGCATTTTCAACATATCATGTAACTGATCGGTTTCATCCGGCGTCGACACATCAAGGGTGCTGCCTTTATTCTCATCCATGGACTTGCCAGGTTCCTCGCCGGCCTCCCGGGTGTTTCCCCGCAAGCTGGCAGCTAATAATATACGGAATAGAAACGCCAGCGCAAAAAATGCGATAAAGGCATAAACAGACCGCAGAACGGAAACTTCAAGCCCATTGCTGCCGAGCGAAAATAATAACGTAAGCACGCCCCCGAACAGGCCGAGTCCAACGTTCCAGCGCCATGTTCCAATCATGTTAAATCTCCTTTACACCAAACTGGACGCTTCTGATGCTTAAAACGCCGCTAAAGCCGTCAAACTCGATGGTTCTTCCGTAATTCCCGCCCGTATCCTCCGATTGAATCGGGATGGATAGTTTTGCCAATACAAGTTTGCATGACTCTACATTGCGCGGGCCAATCCGCATCGCATCGCTTTGCGAGGCAAAAGCGAACATCTGAGCGCCGCCAGCCATCTTGGCGATTAGTCTGGCAGAGACGGCTCCAGCCTGCTTCATTTTCTCAATAAGCTCTGGAATCGCAGTATCCGCGTATTTGGCGATATTAAAAGAAGCTTCACGCGCAATACCCGAAGAAGGCAGCATCACATGCGCCATACCGGCGATCTTCGCCCGTTCGTCAAAGAGGGTCAGGCCCACACATGATCCAAGGCCGGATGTTTTGAGTGTGCTTCCATCGCTTACAATATTCAGATCGGCCATGCCTACTTTTACTACATTCTGCTGTATCATTCGATCGGCACTCCCAGGGAGCAGAAGATTTTGTCAAACGACTCCGGATCCGGTATGAGAAAGAAATGCCCTTCGAGCTCTTCTTGCCCTTCCAGAAACGTTGTATCAATCAGAAGTGCCGAATCGCCCATCTCCCCGTACTGTGTAATTCCATAACTCATAATGGCACCTGCCATATCGACCGTAATGGCCGGAACAGTTGGCGTCATCGAAAGCTTCGTGAAGTCCGCAAGAGAGGAGAGATAGGAGCCAGCCAATATGTTGCCGATCTCAGACAAGGCGGAGAATTCCATTTCCGAGTAGCCGGAATCCGCCTCAACCGGTATGGACAGCAGGTTCCCGAGCAGCTTCTTGGCAGAGTCCTCTTTAATGAGAAAGAACATGCTTCCCGGAGCGTCTCCTTCTACCCGGAGGAATACGGCTACGACAACTTGTTCGAATCCTCCGACTCTGTCGGCGACCTGCTCGAAAGGAATTAGGCTGACAGTAGGTACATTCATATCAACTGGCTTGTCCAGGAGTCTCGAAAGAGCAGTCGCGGCGTTTCCGGCGCCGATATTTCCGACTTCTTTCAACACATCCATTTTAAAGCCCTCTAGCTTCAGCAGCGGGTTCACCTGGTTAATCCTCTAACTGCTCAAGCTGAATGATTTCCTTTTTATTCAACACTTCGGACAAATTCAGCATAATGAGCAGCCGGCTATCTCCAATCTTGGCAACCCCCTGCAAATATTTGGCCTGAATGCCGCCAACGACTTCAGGAGGAGTGTCAATATTGTCTGTATCAATGTCGATGACGTCATTTGCCGTGTCTACAATAAAACCCACTTCCAGATCATCAACAGCGACGATGACGATTCTGGAGCTTTCCGTGGCTTCCGATTCCTCAAGACCAAATCGGCCCCGCAAATCAATGACGGGAAGAACAACGCCGCGCAGATTAATGACACCCTTGATGAATGCAGGTGTTTTGGGAACCCGGGTAATCGGAATCATTCGCTCAATGGTACGAACTTTTTCAACTTCAATACCGTATTCCTCCGACGCAAGTCCAAAGACGATCACTTTTATTTCCTCACCCATGCTTAAATCCCCTCCCGAGAGTATCTGTGATTCATCTTGATGGCCTGCTGCAGACAGTAAGCCTTGCAATTACTTGATAAGCGCATTCGGATCGATAATCAGGGCTACCTGGCCATCCCCGAGTATCGTCGCTCCGGAGACAGCTTCGATGTTGGTCAAATACTTGCCGAGTGATTTCAATACGATCTCGCTCTGGCCGATAAACTCATCCACCGTAATGGCGCCCATTTTATCACCTTTGCGAATGACGACAATTTCCGTTTCATCCTCTTTATCCTCAAAGAACGTCGTGGACTCCATAACCTGGCTAAGCGATATAACCGGGATAACGGCGCCGCGGTATTCAATCATGCGGTTGCCATGAATTTTACGGATATGCTCTCTGCGGATAATGCCTGTCTCTACAATAGAAGAAAGCGGAATTGCATACTTCTCGCTGCCTAATTTAATCAGCATAGCCGAGATAATCGACAGGGTCAGCGGAAGCTGGATCGAAAACTTGGTTCCCTTGCCAAGCTCCGATTCGACGGTTACATGCCCGCCAAGCGTTGCGATTTTAGACTTTACCACGTCCAGGCCGACGCCCCGCCCGGAGATATCGGAGATTTTGTCAGCTGTGCTGAAGCCTGCCGCAAAGATCAGCATATTGACTTCGTTAACCGTCAGACGCTTGGCTTCATCCGGTGTAATAACTCCGTTCTTGATCGCTGTTTGCTTGACTTTCTCGCGGTTGATGCCGCGTCCGTCTTCCTCAACTTCGATGAAAACATGATTGCCGCTGTGAAATGCCCGCAGATTGACGCTGCCTACCTCAGACTTGCCTGCAGCAATGCGGTCGGCAACCGGTTCGATTCCATGATCAAGCGAATTGCGAAGCAGATGAACGAGCGGATCGCCTATCTCATCCACGACCGTTCGGTCAAGCTCCGTGTCCGCGCCGGAAATAACGAGATCGACTTTCTTATCCAAGGATTTGGCAAGATCGCGCACCATCCTTGGAAACCGGTTGAAAACGGACTCCACAGGCACCATCCGCAGCTTCAGTACAATATTCTGCAGATCCCCGCTGACTCGGGTCATATGCTCGACTGTTTCATTTAGATCGTTGCGCCGGATTTCGCTGGCCAGCTGCTCCAGCCGGACGCGGTCGATAAGCAGCTCACTGAAAAGATTCATGAGCGCATCCAATCTTTCGATATCAACGCGGATCGTCCGGGATGCATTGCCTGGGGCCGTTTGTGCCGGAGCTGCCGTGGTCTGGGGCCGGACAGCAGCGGCAGAGGAATCAGCAGCAGGCGGTGCAGCTTGAACGGCGGCAGGTGCCAGAACTGTACTTTGCATGCTTGCTGCCGTCTGCAAAACAGCTCCGCCGATCTGCATCAGTGTGTCACGATCAAGCGCTGTAACCGCCGCGCTTTCAATTTCAGAGACGGATTCGATGCCCTTTTGCAGCTCGTCACCGCTAATACTTGCGATCGTGAATACGGTAAACGAACGTTCAAACTTTTCCTGCTCGATATCCTGTACGCTTGGAGAGGATTTGACAACTTCCCCGTTTCGCTCCAGAAAGTCAAAGACCATGTAGGCTCTTGCCGCTTTCAGTACGCAGTCCTCACGGATGGTAACCACAACGTGAAATACGGAGAGTCCGCTTTCTATGGACTGCAGCAGGATCGAGGACTGGAATTCATCGAGCATCGCAGAGCTGTCTCCAGCTCCGCTTGGTGACGATTGTGCAGCAGAACCGGACGGCTGATCCTTCTGGTACTCCCCTTTGACAATGGCTTTGAGCGCAGCCACGATTGGCGTAACATCGGCTTTACCTGTTCCGCCGGCAATAATGTCCTGAACCATCGACTCAAGGGCGTCCAGACCTTTAAACAGCGTGTCAAATATAAAGCTGTCCATTTTGAGCTTGCTGTTGCGGACCAAATCCAGAACATTCTCCATCTCATGGGTGAGCGATGCCAAATCTTCATATCCCATTGTCGCCGACATCCCTTTGAGCGTGTGGGCAGAACGGAAAATGACCTGGACAATGCTGATGTCCTCAGGATCGCCCTCCAGTTTTAGCAGGTTTTCATTAAGCGACTGTAAATGATCATTCGATTCATCAATAAACATTGATAAATAGGCGTTCATATCCATTTCAAGGCACCTCCTGTTGAAATATTTTCCAGGCGAATAATGGTTGCTTCTATCTCCTGACCGCTTCTATGAGCGCAGGAGCAATTTGCCGCAGTGGAACAACCGACTTGGCAACACCCGCTTCCACCGCTGAGCGGGGCATGCCGTAAACAACGCAGGTCTCCTCCGCTTCCGCAATGGCGCTTTCCCCGCCGCTTGCATTGAGAGCACGCATCCCTTTCATACCGTCGCTCCCCATGCCTGTCATAATAACGGCATGGCGTTTTAATTCGGGGAAAGCGGCACAGGATTCAAACATGACATCCACTGAAGGACGGTGTCCTCCCTGCGGAGGCTCCTCGGTAAGCTTGATGAAGTACCCGCCCGCATCCTTCACCAGCTTCATATGGTAGCCTCCGGGTGCAATGTAAACCACCCCGGCATACACACGTTCATCCTGCTCCGCTTCCCTGACGTGGACGGAACTGAATGTGTCCAGCCGCTGGGCCAGCGAGCGTGTAAACTTAGGCGGCATATGCTGGACAACCAGCACCGGCGCCGGCAAATCCCCCGGCAGGGCTGAGATGACTTCGTGCAGGGCACGGGGCCCGCCTGTTGAGGTGCCGATTGCAATAAGATGGCGAAACGTGCTGGCAGGCGCGAGCTTCGTTTTCAGGCGTGGTACTTCAAGCTCCATCTCTTGAAATGGTTCCAGCGGACAGGATTCATCCGTCTGAGGATTAGGAAGCTTATCCTTAGACTCCCTATCCACCGCGTTCTTCGTTGTTTTTGCAGCAGGCAAAGCATTGTCTTCTTTATTAGAAACAGGCGGTTTCGCCGGTTTGCGCGGTTTCAGCACTTGCTGCAGATCTTCCATTGCCCTGGCTGCCGCCGCAGCCGGCTTTTGTGCCGGTTGTACAGGGTTTGCCTGACGTTTGGTCATGACGGCAATCCGCATTTTTTCCAGCAGCTGCTCTGCAACGGTATGAATATCAGGCGACAATGGCCCCGATGGTTTGCGGATGAAATCGAAAGCCCCATACTGCAGCGCCTTGATCGTTTCTCTGGCGCCATCGTCGCTTATGCTGGAAAGCATGATGATCGGAGCCCTGTAAATACGCATGATTTGTCTTAAGGCTTCCAGGCCGTTCATCTCCGGCATTTCCAGATCCATCGTGATGACATCCGGCCTCCATCGTGCAACAGACTCAATCGCTTCCCGCCCGTTAGCCGCGGTGGCAACAATCTCGAACTTGGGATCAGTGGCGATGATATCGCATAAAATTTTGCGCATGAATGCGGAATCATCTACCACGAGTACCCGATGAGCGTTCATAGGTGTTTTTCCTCCCTGTAATCAAAGGATTATTTCATCAGCCTGAACATCTTGTGTAAAAATCCTTTGACTCCACTGTTGGCAGAACCCCCAGCATCCGGGACTGCCATGAAACGATTCGCAATATCCAGTATGGATTTGGTGGCGTCGCTTCCTGGATAGGCAATGGAGAACGGAACCTGTTTTTTGACCGCTTTGGTCACATTCGGATCATCGAGAACGATACCGAGCATAGGCAGCTTTATATCCAGAAACCGTTCAGCGACCATGCTTATTTTGTCGGCAGCAGCCTTGCCTTCTTTATGGTCCATGGCCCTGTTCACGACAAGCTTGAATTCGATTTGATGCTCCATCGCTTTTACCATTTTGATCAGCGCATAGGCATCTGTGATGGATGTGGGCTCCGGTGTTGTAACAACAAAGGTTTCCTGGGCCGCGACAATAAACTTGACGGTTTCCCTGGAAAGCCCCGCTCCGGTATCAAAAATGATGACGTCATACTCGCCGTGCAGTTTGCCGATCTGTTCCTCAAAATAGTCCAGCTCCGCAGGCGTCAAATCCAGCAAATCCTTGAAGCCCGAGCCTCCCGCAATAAAATGCAAACCGCCAGGACCTTCTTCTATAATGTCCCAGATCGTTTTTTGCTGTTTGAGCAGATGGTACAGGTTATACGGTGCGGAAATGCCCATCAATACATCAATGTTGGCCATCCCGATATCAGCATCGAAGACCAACACCTTGAGTCCCAGCTTCTGCAGGACCAGGGAGAAATTCAGGCTGAAATTCGATTTCCCCACACCGCCTTTGCCGCTTGTCACCGTTATGACCCGGGTTGTCCTGCCTTGATTTTGCAGCTCCCGGTTGCGCACCATGTGACGGAGCGCTTCCGCCTGGTCATTCATCCCTTGCCGCCCCCAGTAACTGTTCAATGTATCTCTCGGTGCGGAATGCGGCAATATCATCGGGAACGGTTTGTCCGTAAGCTATGTAAGCCGGTTTCAGACCGTGCTCCATGATAAGATTCAGAATGGCTCCATAGGAGCTGGTTTCATCCTGTTTCGTAAAAATGGCGCTTCGTATGCCATATTTGGCAAAGTTTTCTGCAACTGCCGACATATCCTTATACTTGCCGGTTAAACTGAGCACCAGGAAGGATTCAGCGTGTTCGCTGGATTGAAGAAGGCTGTTTACTTCCGATACGTAAAGCTCATTGCGGAAATTCCTGCCTGCCGTATCCATAAACACCAGCTCCCGATCCTGAAGCTGAGTGAATGCCCGGGCTACCTCGGAGGGTGAGAAGACCACTTCGAGCGGCACATTCAGAATGGTCGCATAGGTTCTAAGCTGATCGACAGCGGCTATCCGATACGTATCGGAAGTGATGAATCCAACCTTCCTTCCCGCCTTCAATGTCTGTTCCGCAGCAAGCTTGGCAATTGAAGTGGTTTTTCCTACTCCGGTAGGACCTACGAAATGAACGACTCTCGTTGACTTGTTGATACCGGAGCCTTCGAAGTCATCCAGCCACTGACCCAGCGTTCTGCCCGCCGCCGCCCAAACGGCCTGATGGCTGGGTTCTGTCAGATTCTGTGCTTCCAGCTGCTCCTGAACAGCATCCATGCATTTGTCAATCCAGGCTGCTTCAACCTCCTGACCGTCCAGTCGGTCATACAACGCCTGCAGCGGCTCCGGCCAGGTTTTCAGCTGCTGCTGCTTGGACATTTTGACAATCCAATGCTTCATATCCATGATTTCATCCATCAAATCGCTATCGGAGATCTTCTTGACGGAAGCCGCTGCAGTTCTTTCCACTGAAGGCTCGGTCTTCGGTATTTGCTGGTTCAAAGCAGTATCATGGGGAGCCTGTGCGGGCTTGATCTGTACGGATACAGGCGAACCGGCTGCCTGCTTCTGAATCGAATTCGCGTATTGGGCAGCTGCGTTATTCATGCTTGTTGTCTGCTGGGCGCCAAGTGCCGCAATCTTCCCCAAAGCTGTATGGGCTGCAGCTGATGCCTGCCTGGGCTCTACAGGCTGCTGCGGGCGGGCCGCAGGTGCAGGCTTTGCGCTGCCTGCACTTTCCACAGCAGCGATTACTTCCATCTTCTTCTTGCTGAACATCCCGAGGAAGCCGCCAACACGGATGACTTTTGTCCCCAGGATGACGGCATCGACACCAAGCTCGCTGCGGATCATGGGCAGAGCATCGGGCACGGCGTTTACTATATAGCGTTTCACCTTCATAGATTAACCACCCCGATGCTCTGGACTTCAACACTGGGCTCAAGCTCGCTGTAGGAGAGTACCGGAATGTCCTGCATCGTCCGTTCCACGATTTGCCGCAAATACATCCGGATGGTGGGCGATGCCAGAACAATGGGCTGATAGCCGGATTGAATCAGCTTGCTTACCTGCTCATTCAGCTTCTGATAGATCGTTTGGGTAGCCATTGGATCCATCGCCAGATAGCTTCCCTGTTCGGAGCTTTGAACCGATTCCGCGATTTTCTTCTCTAATGAAGGACCGACCGTTATGACGCGCAGCGTATCGCCATTTTGCGAGAACTGCTGTGTGATTTGGCGGGACAATGACTGTCTCACATACTCGGTCAAAATATCGGGGTCCTTGGTATAGGTGCCATGATCGGCCATCGTTTCAAATATGGTAACCATGTCGCGAATTGAGATTTTCTCACGAAGAAGCTTGGATAATACTTTCTGAATATCGCCTATCGTCAATATGGAAGGGATAAGCTCATCGACGAGCGCCGGATAAGCCTCCCTGACATTGTCCACAAGCGCCTTTGTTTCTTGTCGTCCAATCAGTTCATGCGCATGCCGTTTAATGATTTCCGTCAAATGCGTTGCCACAACAGACGGCGGATCTACGACAGTGTATCCGGTAAGCTCAGCCCGTTCCCTGTTCGCTTCATCAATCCAGATGGCCGGCAAGCCAAATGCCGGCTCCGTCGTCTCGATGCCAACAATCGATTCGTCATCGAATCCAGGGCTCATGGCTAAATAATGATTAAGCAGCAGCTCGCCTCTGGCGACCGTATTTCCTTTAATCTTGATCACATATTCATTTGGCTTCAGCTGAATATTATCGCGGATCCGGATAACCGGCACCACCAGCCCAAGCTCCAGAGCGCATTGTCTGCGTATCATGATGATACGATCCAGCAAGTCGCCGCCCTGCTGCGTATCCGCAAGAGGAATCAGACCGTAACCGAACTCAAACTCAATAGGGTCAACCTGCAGCAGGCTGATCACACTCTCTGGACTTCGCACCTCTTCAATTTGCTGTTCTTCCACCATCATATCTTCTTCAACCTGCCGTTTGACGAGCGATTTCTGCATCCGGTAGCCCGCAAAAGCCAGCAGTGCGGCAAAAGGCAAGGTCGCAACAGGGCCAATTGGCGTGAAAATTCCAAGTAAAGAGATAGTTCCCGCAACAATATAGAGCAGCTTCGGATAACGGAACAATTGATCGGTGAGATCAGAGGCAAGATTGCCATCCGATGCCGCCCGCGTAACAATCAGGCCTGTTGCCGTGGAGATCAGCAGTGCAGGAATTTGACTGACAAGCCCGTCACCGATCGTCAGGATCGAGAAGGTATGCAGCGACTCCGAGAAAGACATGCCGTGAATCGCCATCCCGATAATAAAGCCGCCCAGCAAGTTGATGATGAGAATAATGATGGATGCGATCGCATCCCCCTTAACGAATTTGCTGGCACCGTCCATGGAACCGTAGAAATCGGCTTCCCGTTCAATCTTATGGCGGCGTTCTCTGGCCTGCTGCTCATTAATGAGACCCGAATTCAGATCCGCATCGATGCTCATTTGTTTTCCCGGCATTGCATCGAGGGTGAACCGCGCCGCGACTTCAGCAACACGCTCGGACCCTTTGGTAATAACAATAAATTGGACAACCACGAGAATTAGAAACACGATAAAGCCGATCGCGATTTCCCCGCCGGCCACCCAGCTTCCGAACGTATGAACGACTTTGCCTGCTTCCCCGTACTGCAAAATATTACGGGTCGTCGAAATATTGAGCGCCAGCCGAAACAGGGTTGTAATCAAAAGCAAAGCAGGAAAGATGGAAAACTGCAGCGCATCCTGCGTGTTCATGGATATGAGCAAAATTGCCAGCCCAGCGGAGATATTGACGATTAATAATACATCGAGCAGTCCGACGGGTATCGGGATGACCATCATGAGAACGATGCAGATGATTCCGATTAAAATGGTCAGGTCCCTTGCCTTCATGACTTTCCCTCCCCACTAGAAAATACTTCAAGTCCGTCAAAAGCAGATTTTTTTGTAACCTTTTCATTTCACTCTGCCTTTAAGCTTATATACGTATGCCAGTACTTCTGCCACAGCTTGGAACAAATCAGCCGGAATCGTCTCTCCGATTTCCGCTCTTTCATATAAAGCTCTGGCAAGCGGCTTATTTTCCATTGTGATAACGCCGTGTTCCTTCGCCGCTTCCCTGATTCTCAAAGCGACAAAATCCATACCCTTGGCGACAACTGTAGGAGCTTCCATTTTGGAACTGTCATACTGCAGGGCGATAGCAAAGTGAGTCGGGTTGGTAATAACGACATCGGCCTTAGGCACATCCTGCATCATCCGCTGCAGCGCCATTCTGCGCTGGCGTTCGCGAATCTTGCCCTTGATGAGCGGGTCGCCCTCGGATTTCTTGTGTTCATCCTTAATGTCCTGCTTGGACATTTTCAAGCTTTTCTCATGCTCATACTTTTGATAAAGAAAATCGAAGACGGCGAGTATGATCAAAACAGCGCCGATTTCAAGACCGAGCCGTATCGTGATGCTGGCCACATAGCTGAATATACTCTCCACCGGAACGCGCGCAAGCGATAGAATATGACCGCGTTCATTCCATAGGGTCAAATAGACGATGAGTCCGATCACAAGCAATTTCAAAATATTTTTGACAAATTCGGCAACCGAGCGCATGGAAAATATATTTTTAAAACCTTTGAGCGGGCTAAGCTTGCCGAGGTCCATTTTCAGGGATTCGCCTGTCAGCAAGAAGCCAAACTGCAGATAATTGCCGAGCAGCGCCACGATAATGGCAATGGCAAACATCGGCGCCAGCAGCATCAACCCCTGCATGATCAAATCGGAAAACATGCTGATCACATTGCCAACCGATACATCCATCAAGAGATCCTGTTCCAGCATCAGACCGAACATGAGGATAAGCCGCTGCTTGTAATAACCGCCCAGCATGATGAAGCTAAAAAAAATGAACATCATGATGAATGCGCCGGGAAGCTCGTGACTTTTGGCAACTTGACCTTTTTGGCGGGCTTCATCCCTCTTTTTAGGCGTTGCACGCTCCGTTTTTTCCTGTGAAAACAGCTGTAAGTCGAGCGTCCAACGATACGATCGCATGATCGTGAGCCCTCCTTGCCTTAAGTTGCCGGATTTCGAATGATGCCCAGCAGTTCTTGAATGGCGGCGAATAATTGCGAGAACAAATGTTCAAAGATGGCCAGCATACCCGGAAGCAATATAACGAGCATAAGCAGCCCGATAATGATTTTGAGCGGAATGCCGATAACAAACACATTATATTGCGGGGCCGTGCGCGCAAGAAAACCAAGCCCGACATCCGCCAGAAACATGGCAACCACAATCGGCGCGGACATTTGCAAGGCAAGCATGAAGGTTTCAGCAAATGTATGGACGAGAAAGGTTGAAATGTTGCCATTATAGATATGGCTGAACAACGAATTCGACAGCGGTATCCATTCATAACTGTCTAGTAAAGCCATAATCAGAAAATGATGACCGTTCACGGATAAAAAAATGAGGGTTGCCATCATAAATTTCAGATTTGCAATCAATGGCGATGAAGCCCCTGTCATGGGATCTATGACATCCGCGATGCCAAAGCCAATCTGCAGATCCATAAATCCGCCGGCGGTCTGAATCGCAGCAAAAAATAGATAAGCTGTGAATCCCAGCAGGACACCCGCCAATATTTCGCGAATGATCGCGAGAATAAACAAGGCATCCGGTACGACAGTTTGCTTCAATCCATAGGTCATGAACACGATGATCGATAACATAAAACAAAACCCGATTTTGAACGTCGTCGGCACCGTTCGCGTAGAAAAGACAGGAGCCACGACGAAAAATGATGTTATTCGACAAAAAATAAGCAAAAAAACAGGGAAACCTTGTACGAACACCTCCATCGATTCACAGCCTATCCGATGTATTTATATAAATTATTCAGCAGATTGTAAGTGAAATCGACCAGCGTGTTCAAAATCCATGGACCAAACAGCAAAATCGACAGCAGAACGGCGACTATTTTCGGGATAAAACCAAGTGTCTGCTCCTGAATCTGGGTCGTCGCCTGGAAGATACTCACAAGCAGCCCTACCAACAGACCAAGCACCAACATGGGTGCGCTAGCTTTAAGCACCGTGTATACCGCTTGCCCAGCTAAACCGATAACAAAGTCTGAACTCACGGCTGTACTCCTTCCCTGACAGGCATTACGTGTTGAAACTTAGCAGCAGCGACCTGACAATCAGATACCACCCATCGACGAGAACGAACAGCAGGATCTTGAACGGGAGTGAAATCATGACCGGCGGAAGCATCATCATTCCCATTGCCATCAGAGTACTGGCCACAACCATGTCGATGATCAGAAACGGAATAAAAATCATAAATCCCATCTGAAACGCCGTACGCAGCTCGCTCAAGGCATAGGCCGGAATGATAACCGTAATCGGGATGTCCTCATAGGTTTCAGGCTTCGCGGTTTTGGTATAATCC
The DNA here is from genome assembly GCF_056269255.1 of Paenibacillus sp. JT31N17. Lineage (NCBI taxonomy): Bacteria > Bacillati > Bacillota > Bacilli > Caryophanales > Paenibacillaceae > Paenibacillus > Paenibacillus sp. JT31N17. Next base: position 539,927 of record NZ_JBWDNP010000003.1, on the reverse strand, counting down.
ATAAACAGGAGCAGATCTTTCTCCCGTGTCTGGTTAAACATAAATTTCTTCATCGGTACTGCCGCTTGGGAGAGCGCCTCGGTTTGTGTCAGTTCACCCTTCAGGTAAGGCTGCAGGGCCACATCATTCACTTGCCCCAGCGTCGGGGCCATGATAAAAAAGGTAAGGAACATGGCCAACCCGATTAAAACCTGATTGGGCGGCATCTGCTGCGTACCGAGTGAGGTACGGACAAATCCCAGTACAATAACAATCCGTGTAAAGCTGGTCATCAGAACAAGTATAGCCGGCGCCACACTGAGCACGGTAATGATCAGCAGCAAGGAGATCGCGCTTGTTCCCGGACTCTCCCCGCCGTCGCCGATATCCAGACTGATGTTGGGCAAAGGCTCGGCAAAGGCGTGAGATCGAAACAACAGCGCCATCAACTGGATTGCAAGAAACGAGAGTATGATTTTTTTGTTCATTCATCCAACAACCGATCATTATGATTTTGCTCTTTAAGCAGATCTTCCACCTTTTGCTTCTGATCCGATTGACGCTTCATCTTGCTCTGGAGCAAATCCTGAAATGAGGATGCTGCTTGCCAAGGTTCGTCCGATGGCCCGGAAGACTCCCTCCGGTTGCGGAAACGGTTCAGGAAATCCGTGACGGATGGGGAATTCCACTGGCGCCCATTCTGCAGTTCAATCGCATCCAATATGGCCATTGCGGCTTCGGGATCATCTATTTTATCAAGCAGCGTAATGCTGTCAGCCACACCAACAACATAAACGCGGCCGGATAGTTCAACCACCTGCAGTGACTTGTTCTGGCCCAGCGGAATTCCGCCTAATGAACGAAGAGCCCGGTTGCTTCCCCAACCCCGGTTCTTGTTGGAAAGCCACTTGATCAGAAGGACAATCAGGCCGATTACCAGGGCGAGAGCGACAATAACCCATATCAGGTAACCAATGCCTGGTCCGGCAATATCTCCGGGCATCTCATCATTTACTGCCGCCGCTGCTGACACCTTTGCCGTCATTATCCATCCGCCCGCTGCAAATCCCGCAAGCCTTAACCCGCTAATTTGTTTCATAAGCAACTAACCGAGCGTTTTCTTAATGGCTTCTATTACCCGGTCAGCTTGGAACGGCTTAACAATAAAATCCTTGGCTCCCGCTTGAATGGCGTCGATAACCATAGCCTGCTGCCCCATGGCGGAGCACATAATAACTTTGGCATTGCCATCGATTTTCTTGATTTCTTTCAGTGCCACAATACCGTCCATCTCGGGCATCGTAATATCCATCGTAATCAGGTCGGGCTTTAATTCCTTGTACTTCTCAATTGCCTGTGAACCGTCCTGCGCTTCTCCGACTACCTCGTAACCATTCTTCGTTAAAATGTCGCGGATCATCATTCTCATGAACGCAGCGTCGTCTACGATCAAAATGCGGTTTGCCATCGTTTGTTCCCCCTAATTGTTTGTGCAACTGGATGTTATTGAAGCTTTGCAATACGATCCCATTGGCTGACGATATCAGTGACCCGGACGCCAAAATTCTCATCGATAACGACAACCTCGCCTTTGGCGATCAATTTGTTATTGACCAGAATGTCGACCGGCTCTCCAGCAAGCTTGTCCAACTCAATGATCGAACCCTGCGACAACTCAAGAATATCCTTAATTTGCTTTTGAGTTCTACCTAATTCTACTGTGACTTTAAGCGGAATGTCGAGCAATAAATTCAAGTTTGAATCATCCGGCTGAACGTAATTCGCACCCTGAAAATTAGCGAACTGCACAGGCTGTACGTTAACGTTCCGATTCGGCATTCCACCGTAGGTTTGCGGTCCATTTTGCGGTGGTACGGCGTACTGCGGCGGCATTGGAGGAACATTCGCAGCAGGCGGCGCCATTGGTGCTTGCGGCACTTCCGGGGCTGCGGCATAGGCTGGCTGTCTCGGCGGTTCTGAATAAGCTGCAGGGGCTATCGATGCGGCAACCGGTGTCGGATCGCCGACGCCTCCCATAAGCGTATCAACCATTTCCTTGGCGAACGGAATAGGCAGAAGCTGCATAATAGTAGAGTCGATCAGATCGCCGATCGTCAAACGGAATGCAATTTTAATGAAGGTATCATCAGGCGGAAGCTGATCCACCCCTTCACCGTTGGAAATGTTCAAAATATCAATGCCCGGAGGAGAGATATTGACAAACCGATTAAAAATCGTGGACATGGACGTCGCTGACGATCCCATCATCTGGTTCATGGCTTCCTGTACGGCACTGATATGAATCTCGTTCAAAGCCTCCTCCGCCGGATTCCCTTCACCGCCAAGCATCAGATCCGCGATGATTTGCGCATCCTTGGTTTTAATGACAAGTGAGTTGATCCCTTGAAAACCATCCACATAATGAACGGAAACGGCAACATGCGGTTTCGGAAACTCTTCATCAAGCTGGGTGCGCGTAATGATCGAAACCTCCGGCGTTGTAATATCAACTTTCTTGCCGAGCAGTGTAGATAACGCAGTAGCCGCGCTTCCGAAGGTGATATTGCCGATTTCCCCGAGAGCATCCTGCTCCATGGCATTCAAATACTGGTTAAGCTCCTGCTGGTTCCCCTTCGAATCCGGCATGTCCGGCATATCGGAGGATTGACGCAGCAGGGCATCAATTTCTTCCTGTGATAAATAATCTTTACTCGTCATAGTCGTCCTCCACTCCCTCACTGACCACTTCATCGATTTGCACAGCCAAGCGATCCTTGACTGAACCCGGACTGCCGATAAATTTTAACTTATCGCCGACCTTCAGATCCAGTCCCTGACCGATCGGTTTATTCAATGCGATAACGTCTCCTACCGCAAGACCCAGAAACTCACGGATCGAAATACTGGATTGACCAAGCTCGGCCACAATCGGCAGCTTTGCTTTGCTGACCCGCTGTTTCAGCACTTCTACCTCTTCCGGAGCACGTGTTTTCTTCTGTGATACAAACCAATGATGGACAGAGAGTCTTGGCATAATCGGTTCGATGACAACATGCGGTATGCAAAGATTAATCATCCCCGTCGTATCGCCAATCTTCGTACTCAATGAAATCAGAGCGATCGTTTCATTGGGAGAAACGATTTGCATGAATTGCGGGTTGGTTTCCAGCGCTTCCAGCCTTGGCGATATATCGACAATCGTCTTCCATGCTTCCTGGAGGCTCTCAAAGGTACGGCTGAAAATCCGCTCCATGATAATGGTTTCGATCTCTGTCAGCGCATTGATCTTGGATGGGGCGACACCCTGGCCGCCGAGCATCCGGTCCAGCATCGCATACGCAACATTGGGGTGAACCTCCATAACCATCCGGCCTTCAAGCGGCTCTGCTTCGAAGATATTCAGGATCGTCATCTTCGGAATGGAGCGGATAAACTCATCATAGGGCAGCTGTTCCACCTGGACGACACTAATTTGCACAAACGTACGAAGCTGTGCCGAGAAATAAGTCGTCAAATATCGCGCGAAGTTCTCGTGTATCCGCGTAAGGCTTCGGATATGATCCTTCGAAAAACGGACCGCACGCTTAAATTCGTAAGAGCGAATTTTCTTCTGCGTCTCTTCCTTTTTCAGTTCTTCCGCATCCATCTCTCCGGATGATAAAGCAGCAAGCAACGCGTCAATCTCGTTCTGCGATAAAACATCAACCAACTATTTCACCCCCTTCAATGGAATGCTCTTTAAGCCTTATAGCTACAGTTTGGTTACGATAAAGTTTGTGATCTCCACTTTTATAAGCTTGCCTTTTGGCAGCACCGGATTAATCAGATTGAGCAGCTTGGAGCTCAGCTCGTCTTTTCCCTTGGAGCCATTGATTTGCTCAGGCGTCATGTCTGAAAGTGTACGGATGATGATCGGACGAATTTGGATTTCTTTTATTTTGTCGAAGTCTTCTTTGGTTGATTTCTTATCCATCTGAAAAGCCAGACCCATTACAGCAATATAATCGGGTTCGGATAGATTGGTCTTGATATCGGTCAGCTCGCTGGTTACTTCGACCCGCTCGTCGGCGTTAAGCTTCTCCACCTTCACGCTATCCGCGTTGCTTGCCGCTTTGGCAGCGGAGTCTTTTGGCTCGTCTCCGCCTATTAAAGATTTGTATAAAATAACAGCTACAACTGCGATAAGCGTTATCGCGAGCAAAATCGTAATTAACCAGGGCAGCATTTTCTTCATGTCAAAGGTCCCTCCGTTTGTCCGCTCTTAACGTTCGCCGCATAGACGCCGATAGAGTGAAGATAAGCCTGCATGGAGGATATCACTTCAGTCGCTTTCTCCAAAACCAATATTTTTTTCCCCGTTGTTAGCGTAATAAGGGTATCCGGTGTCTCTTCGATCGTTTCAATGAGAAGCGCGTTAATGTAAAAATGTGCTCCGTTCAAACGCGTTACGTTAATCATGGGCTCCCTCCCCTAACCTGTCAGGGAGACATCAATGTCTCCCCTACGGCATCCTGCCTATCGTTTTAAGTTAACTACCTCTTGCAAAATTTCATCGGATGTGGTGATAATCCGCGAGTTAGCCTGGAATCCGCGCTGCGCCACGATCATCTCCGTAAATTCGGAGGTCAGGTCAACGTTTGACATTTCCAGCTGTCCGGCTATTAGAGCTCCTGTTCCCGCTTCAAGATCGCCAGGGAATGTCAGCGTCTGATCGTCGCCCTCCGGGTTGGCATTTTGCGTCACTTTATACAAGCTGCCTCCGATCTTCTCAAGTCCTGAAGGATTGACGACTTTCATCGCGGCTAACTGGGCAATGACTGAACTTGTGCCATCCGGTGCCACACCAATGACAGAACCATCCTGTGCGATCGAGAAGGATTTTACAGCTGCAGGATCCATAACGATCTGAGCCCCGCCACTGTCCAGCACGAACAGTCCGTCACCGTTCACAAGCTGTCCAAGCGCATCCACTGTAAAATTACCGGCCCTCGTCAAATACCTTGTTGTACCGTCATCCGGGGAAACGACAAAGAATCCGTCCCCGTCAATCCGTACATCGGTTGGAACATTCGTCGTCATGGCACTGCCCGGCGTATGGATGGTATCAATGGAGCCAATCGCAACGCCCAGACCAATCTGCTTGGCGTTCACGCCGCCTGTAGTCGCATCTTCAGGGCGTGTAACACCCGATACCGATTGACTCAGGATGTCTTTGAACATGACGCGCCCGGCTTTAAAGCCGACCGTATTCACATTCGCAATATTGTTGCCGATAACGTCAAGCTTGGTTTGAAATCCGCGCATACCCGATACACCGGAATACATCGATCTTAACATGCTTGTTTTGCCTCCTCATTTGTTCTGGTTTCGAAATCCATTCCATCCGGCCGCTTCCGTCGATCAGCGGCTAATTGGCTTCCTCCATGAGGTCCAGCCGTTTCGTTTATGAGACAATTACCGCGCTGTCGATCTGGGTAAATACGTTGCCCTGAAGCGAACTGCCGTCAAGTGCAGTGACCACCGTTCGGCTTGGAATGTTCACGATCATGGCAATATCCCGATAAACAACCAATGAATCCTTGGCCCCTTTTGTAGCAGCCTGGTCAATCGCGTTCACGATTTTGGTCAGCGTTTCGGGCTTGAATGAGATCCCCCGCTGCTCCATCCGCTGCTGCGCGTGATGGCTGAACTTCAGAACATTTCGGTCCAGAACTTCCTTGAACGATGCGGCTCCTGCCGTCTTTTCCTGCGCTGGCGTTTTGCGCAAGCCAGGATTCGTATTGGACAGGCTAAGATGGCCAATTTTTATCTGGTCATTCATGGGCAGGCTCCTCACCGCCTTCGGCGGCTGGGTCGCCACTTTCTGCGGGCTGCTCGTCGCCTTCACCGGCAGGTTCCCCGGCATTGGTGATTGAAACTATGTTGTCCAGGTTGATATCCTGGTCGCCTATTCGGGCATACTGCACGCCTTCGGTGACGATGATTGAATCTACGATTCCGGTCTTCGGAACAAGCTCCCCGTTCTCCCCATTCTCATACCATTGAACCTCCTTGCCGATCATCGTCGAGGCCATCCCGAGATTCTGGCGGAGCTTGGTTAATTCCCCTGACATGCTCATGAGCTGCTCAACGGATGAGAACTGTGCCATTTGAGCAATAAAATCTTTATCTTCAAGCGGCTGCATGGGATCTTGATTCTGCAGCTGAGTGAGAAGAATACGTAAAAATTGATCTTTTCCAAGTGTGTCGTCTTTAGGTTTGGCCGCAGCATTTTGCACATTGCTGGAAGAGTAGTAAGGCCATACATTGCTGGTTGAGATCGCATCATTCGCCATTCTCGCTTCACCTCCATTCCTTAAAGCATTTTGCAAACCCGGTTAATTCCTTACGCTCTTGCATGAATTCCACGGCCCAGACCCATGTGACGGTCCATAGCCTGATCAACAGCCAGTTCCTCCAAATCCGTATCAAAGCTTGATATACCGCCGAGTGCGTCATCCTTCCCCTTGCCGCGCTTGCCGGTCTGCTGCTCTCTTCCGCTTTGCCCCTGACGATCCTGGAACAGACTGGTTTGAACCGTGTTCTGCGAAACCTCAAGCTTGTCCACCTGAAGACCTTGTGTCAGCAGCGAAGCACGCAGCTGAGCCATCTGGTTCTCCAGCATATCCTTGGCTGCTGACGTATCCGTCATAAACATAGCAGTCAACAAACCGTTCTGGACGGTAATCCGCACGTCAACTTGTCCCAAATGCTCCGGAAACAAGGAGATGCGTGCTTCCGATACACCATCTGCCGACGAAACATGAAATTGTTTCACAATCAGATTTTGCATGTTTTCAGCAAACTGCTGGACCGGAACGGGCTGTACTAGAAGCGGTTTGGCCATTTGGATCTGACGCTGCAGCTCCTGATTGGCTGTAACAACCGGCGTTTCCGTTCCAAGGCCCTCCGCGATCGCCGCTCCAGGGTCTTCCGCCGCCAGTACCTTCTCCTCGGAAGAAGCATGGTTCGTCAACACTCCAACATGGAACAATTGATGAGCCATCCGCTGCAAGTGTACGTTGGAAGCCGGTGCTGCCGTTTGTATGGGACGAAGAGAATCAAGCACTTCCTCGCTTATCCCCGCAAAAGCCTGGGGCAGGGCAGCAGTCTGTTTCTTGCCGTCCAGTTTTTGCTCAACCTCGGTCAGCTGTTGGCCTACCGCCGCGAGCAGGTCGCGATTTGTTTTGCCGTTTTTCCCCTGCTGAAGCAAGGATCGGAGATCAACAAGCGCATCTTGAAGACCGGCTTTGAGCACAGCAACCGCCTCGCTATTGTCCACTTCAGGAACAACCGGCGGCTGTATAGAAGGTTGGACCGCAGCGGCAGACGGCATATTGAGGACCGGCTGAACAACAGCGGCTGTGGCTGGGCCTGTCACCACATCGACCTGAATTGACAAGTCAGTGGCCGGAAGCTGTTCATTCTCCGTTCCGCCAGACTCAGCAGCAGGATCAGTAACAGGCTGCGGGATAAGCGGAACAGCACCAAGCATGGCAAGCAAATCCTCAACCTGCTTAAGCGCATCCGTCAAATCCTCTTTGGATACCGACGTATCTCCATCTTCCTCACCCAGGGAATCCAGCTTCTTCAGAAGTTCGGTAATGGCGGCGATCAAGTCGGCCGCTGAGACATTTTCGCCGAGCAGCGCAGTCAGCTGGGCGGCATCCATCATTTTTCCAGTGGAAACTCCGCCTTCTGCGGCTTGCGAAGTCCCCGCATTGGTGCCTGTAATGGTTTGGACTAAGGTTTGGACAAAAGCATCGCTTCCGGATTGCTTGGCTGAAGCCGCGCCAGCCTGTGCCGAAGATGCACCGGGTGCCGCTTGAGAAATAGGCATTTGCATTTTTAATTCACCTCCTTTCCAAGAAGCCCTCGATAGGCGCAAATCCCTACTTGCCTGTCATCAATTTCGAAACAAGCTGTGCAGTAACATCTTTATTCAAGCCTGACATGGCTGCGACAATTCGGGATCGTGCAGCGTCATCCACTGTATTTAGAATGCGAAGTACCTTGCTCGGACTTACATCGGCCATTTTCAGCAGCAAATCTGCCGCGCTGTTGGCGTCCATGGTGTTGAAGGTTGCCTTGAGCTGATCCTTGTCCAGCACAGTTACCGTTTGTGTGGCGGCCGTGTCCTGCTGCTTGATGCGCGCCTGCAGCGCTGCAATCTGGCGGTCCTTGGCGGTCTTGCCATCCTTAAGCATGACAGTTGCATCAGCCGCGACCTTTGGGGTCATTTTCTCCAAAATTTTCACACGGTCATCCGGACGCATGGCATCCAGGACGAGCACAGCCTCTTCGATTGTCATACTTTCCAGAATCGGAGCCGCTTTGCTCGGTGTAATTTTGGCATACATACTTGCCAGCTCAACGATTTTGTTTTGATACTGCTCATCGTCCAGCTGCTTGGCCGAGTTAGATGCCTTAAGCTGATCGACCTCCGCCTGCAGATCCTTGATTTCCTGCGACTGCTTCGTCTTGACTTCTTCCGCCTGTTTAAGCGATGCATCCTTCGCAGCAATCGAAGCCGTCAGCTCGGCAATCTTGGCTGTATTGTTAGTATTGATTATTTGTTCCTGATTCTTGTCGCTCTCCTCGCCGGCAACCGACGGCTCAGGGAGAACGTCTCTCAGCAAGGGAATCGCATTACCTGCCTCAAGCGCCTTATTCCGCAAATCGAAATCAAACAAAGTAACCAGTACGCCAAGCAGTACAATCGTAAATAAAATAGGGGTAACAAAAAACATAAACTTCTCAAAACCGCTGTACCCTTGCTTTTCATTCTCAATATCCGCCAAGTTTACCCCTCCCTCGGGAACTAATATCCCGATTCGTCAAGCTGGATTTTTCATCATCGGGCCGCAGCTATGAAGCGTACTGTCGCCATTTCATCGAGTTCATTCTGCTCTTTTGTCTGGATTACCGAACGAAAGCGGTCAAGCGCCCGTTCCTTGGATTTTTGCCAAACCTTCTCATCCATCATCTTGCCGCTGAGCACCGTACGGCTGTCATCCACTTGCCTTTGGGCCTGCTTGACATCCATCTGCTTGCGCGCGATACACGCATCCACATAATCAACATACTGCTGCATAAGCAGCAGCTCCGAGAGAGCTACAGCCGCCTTGGATGCATCATGCAGACGTTCACTCCATGATGCCCTCTCCTGAAACAATTGCCCGAGCGTCATCTCTTCCGCCTGCAGTTTGCCGATTGCTGCCGACAGCAGCCATTCCGCTTGTGTTTTTTCACTGGCCTTAAGATCGACGATTTTCTGATAAGCATAATGAAAGCTGGCCATTATCCATCATCATCTCCTGCGTACGGTTATTTAGGGTGGAAATCAGAAATCAGCCGCTCCTGCGCTTCCTGATAATCTACTTTTTCCGATGTCTTCTGGCGGGTAAAAGCTCTTATGGACTCGTTGGAATCAATTGCCTTGTCGATTTCCATATTGGATCCGCGCTGGTACGCCCCAATATTGATCAGATCTTCCGAATCCTTATATATCGCCATTAATCGTTTCATCTCATTCGCTGCGTCCTGCTGCTCTTCGGGCACAATTTCTTTCATGACCCGGCTGACCGACGAAAGAATATCAATGGCTGGAAAATGTCCTTTGTTGGCCAATTCCCGACTGAGCACGATATGTCCGTCCAGAATGCCGCGAACGGCATCCGCTATAGGTTCGTTCATATCATCACCATCAACCAGCACGGTGTAGAAAGCGGTAATGGAGCCCTTGGGCCCCGTACCTGCTCGCTCGAGAAGCTTGGGCAGATTCGCAAATACAGACGGTGTGTAGCCTCGTGTGGCCGGCGGTTCGCCGATGGCAAGCCCCACTTCGCGCAGTGCCATCGCGTAACGGGTAACCGAATCCATCATCAGCATCACATTCAATCCCCGGTCGCGAAAATACTCGGCTATCGTGGTGGCAATCAATGCCCCCTTGATGCGGATAAGCGCCGGTTGATCGGATGTCGCAACAATTACAACAGACCGGGCAAGTCCTTCCGGGCCGAGATCCTTCTCGATAAATTCGAGCACTTCCCGTCCACGTTCACCGATCAGGGCGATGACATTGACGTCAGCCGATGTATTGCGGGCAACCATCCCGAGCAGGGTACTTTTTCCAACTCCCGAGCCCGCGAAAATACCAACACGCTGTCCTTGTCCGATTGTCAGCAGTCCATCAATGGCGCGGACGCCAATACTGAGCGGATTCAGAACACGCGGTCGGCTGAGAGGATTACTCGGTATGTTATGCGTTGAATAATGCGGCATCCGGCTGGAAACAAATGAACCGTCAAGAGGCTGTCCCAGTCCATCCAGCACTCTTCCGAGCAATTCGGAACCAACCTGCACGGTCAGCGGTTTTCCCGTACCCACCACATCGCAGCCGGGACCGATCGACTGAAGCTCGCCAAGCGGCATCAGAATAACTTTATTATTGCGAAAGCCTACAACCTCCGCTTTGAGAGGCTTGGCGGATTTTACCGGATAAATATAACAGACATCGCCGATACTGGCGTCAGGACCTTCCGACTCAACGGTAAGTCCGATAACCTGCGTCACTTTTCCGTTAACGCGTACGGGATCGATTGATCTCATATGCTCAATATATTTTGAAGCATCCAATTGTTTAGTTTTCATCAGCCTGCCCCCGCTCTTCTGCCTGCAGGGTCAGATGGATCAGCTCACGCTTGATCTCGGATAGCTGGGTATCGATTCTGGCGTCGATGCTTCCGAATGCGGAGCGGATGACGCAGCCAAAATCCTTGACTGACACATCCGGCACAATCTGCAGCTCCGCCTGCGAATCAATCGCCAGGCTTAGCTCCTCGCGCGCTGCCTGTACAAAGGTCAGCTGCTTGGGAGATACACAGAGAATAATGACTCCCTGTTCCCTTCTGCGCTCCAGCGACTTGCGAATCAGCTCCAGCGACCAATCCGGGGAAACCGTCAGCTGCCTGGCGATGATTTTCTCGGCAATTGCGGCGCTCAGCTCTACCAGGAAAGGCTCGGATTCCTGAATGATCTGTTCCTTCGTCTGATAAGCGGAATCCAGAATGGACTTGGCCTCGGTCAGCATCGACTCCCAATGGGCCCGCACCTCTTCCTCTGCCTGCGCCTTGCCTTCACTATGACCCTGACGGAAGCCTTCCTCCCGGATCTGAGCGAGCTGCTGTTCATCCTGCAGGCGCCGCTCCAGCCACCAGCCGTCGATTTGATCATTGGCTTCCTGGTACATCGCTTCAATCTGCTGGCTTGATTCATCAATACGCTGTTTGGCAAATTCCTCGGCATCCGACAGGATCTGATCGCGAAGGGAGATCGTCTCTTCATCGGCCACTGGCTCTGCCGGCTCCTCTGCATTTACTTGTCGGGCTGCATATTTGTTGTACCATTCCAACCGTTTGAGCTCTTCAACTGAAATGACATCAGAGGACTTGAACAGTTTAGACAATGATGTCATCTCCTCCGCCGCGCGCGATGATGATCTCTCCTGATTCTTCAAGTCTGCGGATTGTGGCTACGATACGGGTCTGAGCCTCTTCAACATCACGCAGTCTGACAGGTCCCATATATTCCATTTCTTCCTTGAAGGTCTCCGCCATACGTTTGGACATGTTCTGGAAGATCGCTTCACGAACTTCTTCACTTGCCACTTTAAGCGCAAGCTGCAAATCGGCATTCTCGATATCCCGGATAATCCGTTGAATCGAGCGGTTGTCGATATTGACGATATCCTCGAAAACGAACATCCTTTTTTTGATTTCTTCGGCCAGCTCCGGATCCTGAATTTCCAGCGCATCAAGGATTGTACGTTCCGTACCCCGATCGACGCCATTTAATATTTGAACAATTGATTCAATTCCACCTGCACTGGTGTAATCTTGAGTAACGGTAGCTGAAAGCTTCTGTTCCAGTATGCGTTCTACCTGTGAAATCACCTCTGGCGAGGTACTGTCCATCAGCGCAACTCTCCTTGCCACATCCGCCTGTTTTTCCTGCGGAAGCGAAGAGAGGATTTGCGCGGACTGTTCCGCCTGCAAATAAGAAAGCACGAGTGCGATGGTCTGGGCGTTCTCATTCTGGATAAAATTGAGAATTTGACTTGCCTCCGCTTTACGGGCGAAATCAAATGGGCGCACCTGCAAGGTAGCTGTCAGACGGCCGATAACCTCCGATGCCTTCTGTTCGCCAAGCGCCTTCTCCAAAATTTCTCTGGCATAGGCGATACCGCCTTGCGATATATATTCCTGGGCAAGGCAGATCTGATGAAACTCGCCCAGAATCGTTTCTTTGTCAATCGTATCAACCTTGCGTACATTGGCGATTTCAAGGGTTAGCTGCTCGATCTCCTCGTCCCTCAAATGCTTGAAAATTTGAGCGGATACTTCAGGCCCTAGTGAAATTAACAAGATAGCTGCTTTTTGCCGACCACTGAATCCTTGTGATATTCTCGCCACCTGGGCCACCTCTATTCATCAACAAGCCAGGTACGGAGTAGATTAACAAACTCCTCTGGTTTACGTTTAGCAAGTGTCTCAAGCTGCTTACGTACCTGGCTCTCATTGTTAACAGCATCAAGATCAATCGTCGGATATTCCACTTTACCGGGAACGACGAGATCATCCTCTTGAGCTGCGTTTTGTTTACGGCGACGAACCACCACAAAGACAAGGCCGGCAATGATAGCCAGCGCTGCAAGGCCAATCCCGATAAGCCATCCTGTGGATAAACCAGATGCCGAAGCATCGCTGCTGGTACTGGCAAATGTTTGTCCAATAACTGCAACCTTTTTCGCTATTAATACGTCATCATTTACATCCTGGCCGGATTCGATCAGCTGCGACCGCACGAGGGAAGTGAGGAAGGCATTCATCCCGTTTGTCGTATCTTCATCCAGCCTCGTCTTCTCAACGCCGACGCTGATTGACAAATCTTTAATTACATAGGGTCCTGATTCGATTTGGCTGTTGATTCGATTCACTTCATAATTCGTGGTCTGGGAATTCTCTTCAGAGCTCCCTGCTCCGCCTCCGTCTGTGGCCTGATAGCCTGGAACATCCGTTGCACCGGTTCCCGCCACCCCGCCGGCAGCGCTTGAGCCTGTGGATGTTTTGCTGTCGGATTGCTCGCTTATAATAATGCCATTATTGCTGTTGTTCGGAAGCGGCTCTACCAGCTGCTGATCAGTCTTCTTCTTGTCAAAATTAATGGTGCTTTGGACATTGACGACCAAATTGTCCATACCGACCATACGGCCTAAAAATTGCTGAATATTACGTTTTAAATCGGCTTCGTATTTATGCTGAATTTGATAGTGGGTTTCCAAAGCAAGTGCGCTTCCAGCTGCACTTCCGCCGACACCAGTCGAGGCAAGCAGCTCTCCTTCTGGGCTGGAAATGGTAATATTATCGACACTTAAATTGGGGACGGCTGTTTTTACCAGATTGTAGTACCCGTCTACTTCTTTTTGTGATGGTCGGTAACCTGGCTTGAAATCCATCATGATAGAGGCAGATGCTTGTTCCTTCTCTTCTGTCGAAACAAACACGCTGGTTTCTGGCAAGTTGACCAGAACGTTGGATTTCTGAACACCCTGCATATTATTAAGGAGCTGCTGAATCTCGCCGTTTAAAGCGTTGCGGTATTTCACATCAAACTCACGATCCGTCGAACCGAACATCGATCCACCCGCATTGAAAGCTTCAAATCCGATCGATCCATTTTGCACAAGTCCCTGAGAGCCGGCTTCCACCTTGGCCTTGGCAGCGTCGGCGGAGGGAACGGAAATCGTCGTTCCGCCATTCTCAAGCTTGTAAGGAATTTTATTCGTATCCAGATAACTCATTACCGCAGCGGAATCCGTACTGTCCAGATCTTGAAAAGCCACTTCATACTGGGTTCTGGAAAAAAAGATGGTAAGCAAAATCACGGAAAGCAGCAGGACCCCGACAGACGCACCAAGCAATATTTTCTGATTCTTCCCCATTGCATTCCAATACTGGGCAATTCTCCCCCGATATTGGGCGAATTTCTCGTTCACAATTCCACCCCAATCATGTGCTATGACTCCTCAAGAAGTAGGTATTACACTTGCATTCGCATTATTTCTTGATAAGCTTCTATCACCTTATTCCTGATTTGAGAGGTTAACTGCAAACTGAGCTCCGCTTGCGAAGAAGCAATCATTACTTGTGAAACATCTACTTGTCCCAGCATGAACTGGTCCGTTAATGCCGAAACATTCGATTCTTGAGCGCTGACTCCGTCAAGCGCATTTTGGAGAAAATCCCCGAAGCTTTGCGTCATTTCCGCCGGTGTTGCTTTCTCGCTGACTGGATTTATATTGGTCAAGCGGCTTGACAGCACCGGACTAATCGTTGCTTGATTAATCACTGGAATCCCTCCGTATTATATCTGTTAGATTTGATTTTAACTTCTGCCAATCTCAAGCGCCTTCGTAAACATGCCTTTAGTCGCATTCAATGCCGTGACATTAGCTTCATAAGAACGTGATGCAGAGATCATATCGACCATTTCCTTCGCAATATCAACATTAGGCATATTCACATACCCATTGGCATCGGCATCGGGATGAGTTGGATTATAAACCAATTTGGAAGGGCTGCTGTCCTCCATAATGCGAACCGCTTTTACTCCACCATTGCCGGTACCGTTCAACTGACCACTCATAATGCTTGAGAACGAAGGTTGATTCGGCTCAAGCACAACCATTTTTCTTTTGTAAGGCTCGTATCGGCCATTGACAAAGCTAGCTCTGGTCGTTTCCGCGTTGGCAATGTTGGAAGAAATGACGTCCATCCGCAAACGCTGCGCCGTCAGAGCTGATGCGCTGGCATTAAATCCGTTCGTCAGCTTCATCTCTTCTATCTCCCTTCAATTGCTGTTCTCATCATTTTGACATCATGGTTAACCTGCTGAATGTAGAAATTATAGGATAGTTGATTTTCGGCAAGAAGCGACATTTCTCGATCAATGTCGACATTATTGGAGTTGTTATTCATCACACTATTCTCATCCGTCACAACTTTGGGAGCAGGTATTGAAGAAGATGAGCCGATTGGAATATGGCGTGCATTCGTCCGCCTTCCTGCCAGTGCAGGCGTTCCATTGCTCAGACTCTGATCCAAAAGTTCCTCGAATGAAACGTCAGAACGTTTGTATTCCGGCGTGTCGGAGTTGGCTACATTATCAGAAAGGACACGCTGACGCATTTCTGCAGCACTAATTGCACCCTGCAGCCGGTTGAAACCCGGGCTGTTCAATAACATGGATGAGACCCCACTTTCTAATCTTGTCTGCTTCTGTTAATATTCAACAGATTTTTCCTCATTCCTGCTTCGTTCGACAAAAGAATATTAAAAAAATGAGAACTACTTGTCGATAAATGCCGTTAAATTAATATTCCTTAATTTCCTAATTTATTACAATAAGAAAAAAGCCCTATCTTTTTGAAAGATAGGGCTGAAAATCGGGATTTTAGGACTGCTTTTTACATTTCCTGTGTCCTCAGGCTTTATTTTTGGCCAATTCCTGCAGGAGCATCGTATTTAAAGTTTTTATATAGGTCCCTTTCATGCCTAAAGAACGAGTTTCGATTACACCCGCACTCTCCAGTTTGCGCAGCGCATTAACAATAACCGACCTTGTAATACCTACCCGATCCGCTATTTTAGATGCAACGAGAAGTCCTTCCTTGCCGTCAAGCTCTTCAAAAATATGCTCAACCGCCTCCAGCTCGCTAAAGGACAGCGAGCCAACCGCTACAGCTACCACCGCCCTGCTCCTTGCCTCGACTTCGATTTCTTCCGCACGCTCGCGAAGAATCTCCATGCCGACAATAGTAGAACCATATTCAGCAAGTATCAAATCATCATCGCCAAAAGGCTCAGAGCTTCTCAGCAGCACTAAAGTTCCCAAACGGTCTCTTCCGCCAACAATGGGAACAACCGTCATTTTCTCATGACCGGCCATCATCGGGAACGCATCACATACACCTTCATCAGGCTTGGCATTGGTTACCGTCTCCTGCATGCTCATGAAACGGTCATTGCATTCGGTTGAGAAACGCATGTCCTCAATCGGCAATGCCCGAAGCTGCTCATGCTGGTAAGGTCCAACGGCGGCACAGCCCAGCACCTTGCCTCTGCGGCTGACCACAAATACATCCGCTTGTATGGTTGTGCACAGCACCTCCGCCATTTCCCGGAAATTGAGCGCCCCTCCGGCCGCACGCTGCAGCAGCCGGTTCAGCGTTCTCGTTTTTGCAAGTAAAATCATTACCTCTTCCTCCTACTTTCCACTCCGAGCCTTTACAAAATATATTGACTCAAATCTCTGTTTTTCGCAATGTTGCCCAGCTTCTCCCGGACATATTCCGGTGTTATGGTCATCTGGTCGAGCGATAGCTCAGGAGCTTCAAACGATAGATCCTCAAGCAGCTTCTCCAGCACGGTATGCAGTCTTCGTGCGCCGATGTTCTCCGTATTCTTGTTCACCTCTGCCGCAATGGATGCCAGCTCATGAATCGCTTCCTCAGAAAAATCAATACGTATGCCTTCCGTTTCCAGCAGCGCCGTATACTGTGTTGTCAGGGCGTTTTTGGGCTCGGTCAGAATCTTCACAAAATCTTCAAGGGTCAAATTGGTCAGCTCCACCCGAATCGGGAACCTCCCCTGCAGCTCCGGAATCAGATCGGACGGTTTGGCAATATGGAAAGCGCCGGCGGCAATGAACAACACAAAATCTGTCTTTACCGGCCCATATTTGGTCATCACGGTCGAACCTTCGACAATGGGCAGTATATCCCGCTGAACGCCTTCGCGCGAAACGTCGGGACCCGAGCCTCGCGAACCGCTGGCGATTTTGTCAATTTCATCGATAAAAATAATTCCTGACTGCTCGGCCCGGCTTACGGATTCCGCAATCACATCATCCATATCAATCAGTTTATTCGCTTCCTCTTGTGTAAGAGCCTTGCGGGCTTCTTTTATCGGCAGCTTTCTTTTCTTCGTGCGCTTGGGCATCAGCTGGCCGAACATTTCCTGGATATTCATCCCCATGCCCATTCCTTCGCCGCCTTGCCCGGACAGCATATCAAGCATATTCGGAGAAGAATCCTCCACTTCGATTTCAATGATTTCCTGCTCGAGCTTGCCTGCGAGAAGCTGCTCCTTAACCTGCTTTCTGCGATCCAGAATCGACTCGCTCTCCTGCGGCTCTTCCTGCGGCTCCTTTGCGCCCGAATTACCGCCGAACAGCATTTCAAGCGGGTTTTTCTGCGCTTTGGATTTGGATGCGGATGGCACCAGCATGGACACGATACGCTCATTTGCCAGTTCTTCCGCCCGGTCACGGACCTGCTCTGTCCTCTCTGACTTGACCATACGGATTGACGTTTCCACCAGATCGCGAACCATCGACTCCACATCGCGGCCTACATAACCGACCTCTGTGAATTTGGTAGCCTCCACTTTAACGAACGGAGCCTTCACGAGCTTGGCCAGACGTCTGGCAATTTCGGTCTTGCCGACTCCTGTCGGCCCGATCATCAAAATATTTTTCGGCACAATTTCATCACGCAGCGTCTCGTCCAGACGATTTCTCCGGTAACGGTTGCGCAGCGCCACGGCCACCGATCGTTTCGCCTGCTTCTGACCCACAATATATTTGTCAAGTTCCGTGACTATTTGTCTCGGCGTCATCGCTTCGTTTACCATCGATTATCCCTCCACATAGGACCTCACGGGCCGCACTACTCAATTTCTTCAACAATAATATTACGGTTGGTAAATACACAAATATCGGCGGCAATTTCAAGCGCAGACCTCGCCATATCTCTAGCTTCCAAATTCGTCGCATGCAGACTGAGCGCACGGGCTGCAGCAAGGGCAAAGCTTCCTCCTGAACCAATTGCCAATATGCCGTCATCAGGTTCAATTATTTCCCCATTGCCGGAGATAAGCAGCATTCCGGTTGCATCCATGACAATCATCATCGCTTCCAGCCTGCGCAGCACGCGGTCCGAGCGCCAATCCTTCGCCAGCTCCACAGCCGAACGCTGCAAATTTCCATGATGCTCCTCAAGCTTCGTTTCAAACTTCTCGAATAACGAAATCGCATCTGCCACTGATCCGGCAAACCCCGCTACAACCTGGCCGCGGTACAGCCGCCGGACCTTCTTCGCATGATGCTTCATCACCATGCTGTTGCCGAAGGTTACCTGGCCATCTCCTGCGATGGCCCCTTTGCCGTTATGGCGAACTGCGCATATGGTCGTCGCATGAAACTGCATTTCCATCAGAATCATCCCCTTCTTCATTTCCGCATACCCGCAAGCTAGGGCTCTAACGACTATTCGCCAACAATGCCTGCGGGTGCACCATTTATGTACTGCTCTTTGAACTGCGCAAGCTGATCCAGTGCGCGCCCGGCGAGGGCTTCATTCTTTTCCTTCTTGCTGCGTGCCCGTTTCTCCGGAGCCGGGAATAAACCGAAATTAGCATTCATCGGCTGGAAATGCTTGAAATCGGCAGTTGTTATATAATTCGCCATGCTTCCGAGCGTCGTGCCTACCGGAAAGACGAGCGGCTCAAGCCCCTTGGCCAGCCTCCCTGCGTTAAGACCGGCAATAAGACCTGACGCCGCTGACTCCACATAGCCTTCCACGCCGGTCATTTGCCCTGCAAAGAAGAGGCTTTCCCGGTTGATCAGCTGGTACGTTGGCTTCAACAGCTTCGGCGAATTGATGAATGTGTTGCGGTGCATAACTCCGAACCGAACGAATTCGGCATTCTCAAGTCCCGGAATTAAAGATAATACCCGTTTTTGCTCGCCCCATTTAAGATGAGTTTGAAAACCGACCAAATTGTAAAGCGTTCCCGCAGCATTGTCCTGACGCAGCTGGACAACGGCATGGGGCAGCTTGCCGGTATGCGGATTGACCAGACCGACCGGCTTCATCGGTCCGAAAAGCAGCGTCTGTTTGCCACGGCTGGCAATGACCTCAACAGGCATGCAGCCTTCAAAATACTGCTCTTTCTCAAACTCCTTCACTTCGGCTTTCTCTGCTGTCACGAGCGCCTCATAGAAAGCTTCAAACTCTTCTTCGCTCATGGGACAATTCAGATAAGCCGCTTCTCCTTTATCATAACGGGAAGCCAGGTAGACTTTGCTCATATCGATAGAATCTTTCTCAACAATCGGCGCGGCGGCATCGTAGAAATAAAAATACTCCTGGCCCATCAGCGCCTGGATTTGAGCGGACAGCTTAGGCGCGGTCAACGGGCCGGTAGCGATAACCACGATCCCGTCGGCAGGAATATCGGTTACTTCTTCACAGCGCACCTCAACTAGCGGATGCTCATGCAGGCGTCTGGTTACCTCCCCGGAGAAGCCGTCGCGATCAACGGCGAGCGCCCCGCCCGCAGGTACGGCATGCAGATCGGCACATTCCAGAATAAGCGAGCTTAGGCGCCTCATTTCTTCTTTGAGGACACCCACTGCATTCGCGAGACCATTGGCCCGCAGGCTGTTGCTGCATACGAGCTCGGCAAATTGATGGGTATGGTGGGCCGGTGTCTGGGTTTGCGGTCTCATCTCATATAGAGTCACGGGTACACCCTGGGACGCGATTTGCCAGGCAGCCTCGCTGCCGGCAAGGCCCGCTCCTATAACGGTGACGCGTTGTACATCGGACAATGAACTTACCATCCTTTCCTATAATACGGAATTGTTATTCGGCTTGATCCTGATCTTCCAGCACCTCTTCGGTGTGGTCGCACTGCGTGCACTGCAGACGGGCGCCGCTCCTGTTGCGCTTCTCGACCATTAAGCCGGCGCACTGCGGACAAGGCTTGCTTGACGGTTTATCCCAGGAGACATAATCACAGCCAGGATATTGATCGCAGCCGTAGAAGAACCGGCCTTTCTTGCTTCGTCTTTCAATAATTTTGCCGACCGCGCATTTGGGACAGGTCACTCCGATATCCTTGACGATAGGCTTCGTGTTGCGGCATTCCGGAAATCCCGAACAAGCCAGAAATTTTCCGAAGCGGCCCATTTTATAGACCAGATGCCTGCCGCATTTCTCGCAAATTTCATCGGATACTTCATCCTGGATCTCGATTTCCTTCATTTCATCTTCGGCCACTTCCAACCGTTTCTCGAATGTCTCGTAGAAGGCTGCCAGAACGCGAACCCAATCCTCTTTGCCATCCTCGACATGGTCCAGATCCTCTTCCATATGGGCGGTAAATTCGGCATTGAGTATTTCCGGAAAAAACTCCTCCATCAGTTGGATAACCAGGTCTCCCAGCTCTGTAGGAATGAATTTTTTCTCTTCCATCGCGACATAGCCGCGCTTTTGGATTGTTTCAAGCGTAGGGGCATAGGTGCTCGGACGGCCGATGCCGACTTCCTCCATTGTACGGACCAGACGCGCTTCCGAATATCTTGGGGGAGGCTGCGTGAAATGCTGTTTGGGATCTACGACTTCCGGCTCGGCGATATCGCCAACCGCAAGCGGGGGCAGGAACTTCTCTTCATCCGTAGCTCCATCGTCATTGCCCTCGACATAAATTTTCATAAAGCCCTGGAACTTTATTTTGGAGCCGTTTGCCCGGAATACGGCCGTACCGACATTCAGATCAACCGTCATCGTATCCAGTACCGCAGAAGTCATCTGGCTGGCAACGAACCGTTCCCAAACCAGTTTGTATAGACGGAATTGATCGCGGCTCAAAAACTCTTTCATTGAATCCGGATCGCGGAGCACAGAAGTCGGTCTGACCGCTTCATGGGCATCCTGCGCATTGCTGTTCTTCTTGACATAGACACGGGGCTGATCCGGAACGAAGGAAGAGCCGTATTTCTCCTCGATATAGCCCTTTGCTTCCTCTTGAGCTATCGGGGAAATACGGGTCGAATCGGTACGCATATAAGTGATGAGACCTACCGTTCCTTCTTTGCCAAGTTCCACACCCTCATACAGCTGCTGCGCGACGGACATGGTCTTCGAAGCGCGGAAACCGAGCTTGCGGGCAGCCTCCTGCTGAAGCGAGCTTGTAATGAAGGGGGGCGCCGGATTGCGCAGTCTCTCTTTCTCCTTCACATCTGCGACGGTATAGGCGGAAGTCCCCATCGCCTGAAGAACCTCCTGCACATCCTGTTCGCTTCCCAGCTCCCGTTTCTCGCCATTCAAGGAATGATACTTGGCTTCGAAGGAGATATCATTATGCTTGAGCTGCGTGGTGATCGTCCAATACTCCTCGGGAATGAACGCATCGATTTCGTTCTCCCGATCGATAATGAGCTTGACCGCTACCGATTGGACGCGACCTGC
Source organism: Paenibacillus sp. JT31N17 (assembly GCF_056269255.1). NCBI lineage: Bacteria > Bacillati > Bacillota > Bacilli > Caryophanales > Paenibacillaceae > Paenibacillus > Paenibacillus sp. JT31N17. The sequence continues at coordinate 518,533 of NZ_JBWDNP010000003.1, read as the reverse complement.
AGAAAGGCCTTTTTTTACCTTTTTCCACAGCAGCGGACTGATTTTATAGCCGACAAGTCGATCCAGAATCCGGCGTGCCTGCTGGGCATTTACCAAATCCATATTAATGGGACGCGGAGTCTTGAATGCATCCTTGACTGCTTGCTTCGTTATTTCATTAAACACAACGCGGCAGGAATCGCCTTCGTTGATTTCCAGATAGTGCGCCAAATGCCAAGCGATCGCTTCCCCTTCGCGATCCGGGTCAGCCGCGAGATATACTTTTTTGACTTTCTTGCTGGCGTCCTTAAGTTCCTTGAGAACGCTGCCTTTCCCGCGGATCGTAATGTATTTGGGATTGAAGTCATTGTCGACCTCAACACCGATCTGGCTTTTCGGCAAATCGCGTATATGTCCCATCGATGCTTTTACGATGAATTTGCTGCCTAAATATTTTCCGATCGTTTTCGCTTTTGCCGGTGATTCGACGATTACAAGTGAATCCGCCATTCATGCGTCCCCCTTTCTGCTGCATATTACCTAACACTATATATGGAACCAGGATGCTGTTCAATCTTCCGTTTTACAGTTAAATTTATCAGAGTTGCGTGTAAAAGTCCAAACGGGAACGATGTCAGCTCGTGGAGCTCATCCGATGAGAGCGGTTTATCCTTCAGTAAAGTATAGATGAAAGCCTCATCCTTGCTCAGTGTAATGTCTTCCCGGACGTCCTGTTCCCTGTCTCCTGCACTTTCCTCATGCGGGAGCGGCAGCCGGCCTTCATACTCCTCCAAAACATGCTCCACGGAAGATATAAGTTTGGCGGTGCCTGTTCGGATAAGCATATTCGTGCCTCCGCTCTTTGGTGACGATATCGGGCCCGGCACGGCAAAAACCTCTCTGGACATATCAAAAGCCTGATCGGCCGTAATGAGTGAACCGCTCCTCTCGGCTGCTTCAATCACGATTGTTCCCAGCGACAAACCGGCAATGATCCTGTTGCGCAGCGGAAACAAGCCGGGATGAAAAGATGTGCCAAGCGGTACTTCCGACACGATCAAGCCATTGCCTCCATATCCAATCTCGCGATATAGTGAACGGTTCTCGGCAGGATACACTTTATCAATAGGCGTGCCCAGCACAGCGATGGTGCCTCCTGGTGAAGGGAGCGCCCCTACGTGGGCAATGCTGTCTATGCCTCGAGCAAGGCCGCTGACAACGGTCAGCCCGCGCCTTGATAACTGACCGGCCATATCGGCTGCCGCCCGTCTACCGTACGATGTAGGGCCTCTGGTGCCTACGATTGCCATCGTCGGCCGGTACAACAGATCTATGTGCCCGATTAAATATAAGACCCAGGGAGGCTGCGGTGTGTGCGCCAGAAGCGTCGGATAGCCGGGGTCAAAGAAAGTCATAACTTTTATACCCAGCTTCTCGAAACGCTCTCTGCGGGTATTTTTGTCCAATTGCCGGAAGGCTTCTGTAATTTTCTTCGCCTGTTCCGGCTTCAGGCCAACCGACGAGCACCAGGCCTCCTCCGTAAATCGTTCGTAGCAGGACCATGCGCCGCAAGAAGCCGCTTTTTGAATTGTATGCCAGCCAACACCCGGCGTTTCATGCAAGGTGATCAGAACTTCTCTTCGCATCTCTTCATTAAAGTTATCATTCAACATAATCGTTATCGCCCCTTGGTGAGGGGCTCACATCCTTACCCTATTTTGCTTGACATGGAATCAGAATGCAAGCCGCCCTGAATATTAGAAACAAAAAAAGCAACCTTTCGAGCCCATTACGGGCTGGCGAAAGGTTGCTTACCTTTAGGTTGAAGCTTATTTAAGCCAATCGAAAAGGTTACATTCGGTATCCTCTCCGCAATCATTGACGGATAAGCTTATTTATTGGTTGTGCATTTCTCCAGAAGTCCTTGCTCCTCCAGAACGCTTACCAAAGTTGATCCCATTTCAGAAGGCGTAGGCGCAACTTTGATGCCGCATTTCTCAAGAGTGGCAATTTTCTCGGCTGCCGTTCCCTTACCGCCGGAGATAATCGCGCCGGCATGGCCCATGCGTTTGCCCGGAGGCGCCGTTGCGCCCCCGATGAAACCAACGACAGGTTTCTTCATGTTGGCTTTGACCCACTCGGCCGCTTCTTCTTCTGCGGAACCGCCGATTTCACCGATCATGATCACGGCATAGGTGTCAGGATCGTTATTGAACATATCCAGAATATCGATAAACTCGGACCCTTTGACAGGGTCTCCGCCGATACCGACAGCGGAAGACTGGCCGATACCGCGCGCAGTCAGCTGGTGGACCGCTTCATACGTGAGCGTTCCGCTTCGCGAAACGACGCCTACATGGCCTTTGGTATGAATATAACCCGGCATTATGCCGATTTTACATTCACCCGGAGTGATGACACCCGGACAGTTAGGACCGATGAGACGCGTTTTGCGCCCTTCCAGGTAACGGGTTACCTTGATCATATCAATAACCGGGATGCCTTCTGTAATGCAGATGACCAGATCCAGTTCAGCGTCAATCGCTTCCAGGATGGAATCCGCCGCAAATGCCGGTGGAACATAGATGACAGATGCCGTAGCGCCTGTTTTTGCAACCGCGTCAACAACCGTGTTGAAGACCGGCAGAGAAACGGTTTCGCCGCTCTCCAGCGTAATATCAACGTTCGTTCCGCCTTTGCCCGGTGTTACACCGCCAACCATCTGTGTGCCGTATTCAAGGGCGCCTTTCGCATGAAACAGCCCGGTAGCGCCTGTTATACCTTGGGTGATTACTTTTGTATTCTTGTCGACCAAAATACTCATCGAAACTCACATCCCCTAAAATGAATTCGTATGCCGCAATGCTTATGAAGAGAAAACGACTACTTCACCAGCGCGACGATTTTTTGTGCGCCGTCGGCCATGGAGTCTGCGGCCACGATGTTCAATCCGGATTCGTTCAACATTTTTTTGCCCAGCTCCACATTTGTTCCCTCAAGGCGAACAACGAGCGGACGATCCAGTCCAAGTTCTTTGGCAGCTGCAATAACGCCATCAGCAATGATGTCGCATTTCATGATTCCGCCAAAAATGTTAACGAAGATACCCTTCACTTTTTCATCGGAAAGAATGATTTTGAAGGCCTCCGTGACTTTCTCCTTCGTAGCACCGCCCCCTACATCGAGGAAGTTGGCCGGGTCTCCGCCATAATATTTGATAATGTCCATCGTCGCCATAGCAAGTCCCGCACCGTTGACCATACAGCCGATATTGCCGTCCAGGGCGATATAGCTAAGGTCGAATTTGGAAGCTTGAATTTCTTTGGCATCCTCTTCATCCAGATCGCGGAGCTCAAGGATATCCTTGTGACGATAGAGCGCATTGGAGTCAAAGTTCAGTTTGGCGTCAAGCGCCATGACATTGCCGTCGCCTGTGACAACGAGTGGATTGATTTCCGCAATGGAGCAATCCTTGTCCACAAAAGCCGCATAAAGCGCAAGCATGAACTTGGCTGCTTTATTGACCAGCTCATTAGGAATGTTGATGGCGTAAGCCAGCTTCTTCGCCTGGAATGGCTGCAGCCCGATAGCCGGATCAATCACTTCTTTAAAGATTTTCTCCGGGGAGTGCTCGGCGACTTCTTCAATCTCCGTGCCGCCCTCTTCGGAAGCCATCATGACAATACGGCCTGTTCCACGGTCGACCACGACACCGACATAATATTCTTTCTTAATGTCGCAGCCTTGCTCGATCAGCAGGCGCTTCACTTCTTTACCTTCAGGACCTGTCTGGTGCGTTACCAGCACTTTACCCAGGATTTCGCCCGCATATGCGCGAACCTCGTCCAAATTTTTGGCAACCTTGACGCCGCCCGCTTTACCGCGTCCACCTGCGTGGATTTGGGCTTTTACCACAACAATCGGTGTTCCGAGCGCTTCAGCAGCTTCTACTGCTTCATCGACAGAAAATGCCACTTTACCCTCTGGAACGACGACCCCGTACTGTTTCAAAAGCGCTTTTCCTTGATACTCATGGATATTCATTACGAGAATCCTCCTATCCGCAGTCAAATCCTACGATCTCTAGACAAAAGAATAACAAGCAAAGTGCAGCAGAAGCGGCAGATTCCAGTAGAAAGGAAGCCGACCTCATGCGGACCTTACTTATATTTCTGTGGGGAAGAAAACTGCTCGAACATCATCAGATGCCAGCGCGGCTCTCCCTTGTCTTCGCTTAAAACCCTTACTATTGTAGCACGTTTCGGCAGGGCTTTCCTAATTATTTGTGATAAAGATCGAGCTTTTTTGATATTAGTTCCATCTCGAATCGAGATGGGATTACAGGCAATTGACCTTAATATTGGACGGCTTGAACGTCTGATTCTCGTCCGCTATATTATGACCTATTGTCAGAAATATATCGGTCATGAATTGATATCCATTTGCCTCTTCACACAAAGGAGCTTATATTGACAACCATTTATGGTCTGGACTATTATGGGGAAATAGCAAGCTTGATACGGACACGTGAGGAAGCACCTTCATCCGATATGACGATGGGGGTGTTTTTAATATGTACGGAAGTATGTTCAGCGCCAGTGTGTACGGAGTTGAAGGCAGACTGATTACGGTTGAGGTGGATATATCGAATGGCCTGCCGCAGGTAAATGTAGTGGGACTCCCCGACCCGGCGGTGCGCGAATCCATCGAGCGTGTCAGAGCCGCAGTCAAAAACTGCGGATTTAAATTTCCTATGGAGCGGATTACGGTCAATCTTGCCCCGGCGGATCTGCGCAAGGAAGGTACCGCCTTTGATCTGGCCATTGCCGCCGGCATTCTGTCCGCGAGCGGCCAGCTTCTTCCGGAGCTGTATCAGGGCACGCTTGTCCTGGGCGAGCTGTCTCTAAGCGGGGAGATCAGACCTGTTAACGGCGTGCTTGCCATGGTGGAGCAGGCAAGAACAGCCGGTATGGGGCGTGTTCTACTACCGGAGGAGAACGCTGCGGAAGCCGCTTGCATTGAAGGTATGGAATTGTTCGGTATCCGGCATTTGCGCGAGCTGGGGGATTACCGGCAAAATGGAACAAAACTCGGCAATTGGGAAGCTCTCCGCTACGATCACAGAGCCGCATCGCGGCTTCGCCATCCGGATGGCGAAGCCGGCAAGCAGCTGTTTGAACAAGGTGACTACGGCGATGTCCTTGGTCAGCACCATGCCAAGCGTGCCATGCTCATTGCCGCTGTTGGCCAGCATAATGTGCTTCTGTCCGGTCCGCCGGGTACAGGCAAAACCATGCTTGCCCGCAGGCTCCCGGGCATTATGCCTCCTCTTGAGGAATCGGAGGCACTCCAGGTGACCAAAATATACAGCGCGGCCGGCAAGCTCGGACACGGACCGGCCTTGATGAGGGAGCGTCCATTCCGTACTCCCCATCATACGATTTCGGCTCCAGGCCTTATCGGAGGAGGATCAGTACCAAGACCCGGCGAGGTCACGCTTGCACATCGCGGCGTTCTGTTTCTGGACGAGCTGCCCGAGTTCTCGCGTACAGCTCTGGAGGTGCTCAGGCAGCCGCTTGAGGACCGGGAGGTTACAATCGCCAGATCCAGAGCCGTTTTCCGCTTTCCGGCTTATTTTCTGCTGGCAGCTTCCATGAATCCATGCGCATGCGGCTATTATGGGCATGAAACAGATGACCATCTTTGCCAATGCAGCCCTCAGCAGATCGCCCGCTACCGCACCAAAATTTCCGGACCTCTGCTCGACCGCATCGACATGCATATCGAGGTGCCTCGGCCGCCGACAACCGAAGGACTGAAAACCGGAATGAACTCATCACAAATGCGGAGTATCGTTCTGGAAGCATCCGCACGCCAGCAGGAGCGGATGAAAGGCTTGCGTCCAATCGCAGAACTGGCAGGCGATTCGCTGAGGCGTGCCGTCGATTTGACACAGGAAGCCGACCGGATGCTCAAGCTGGCTTTTGATTCACTCGGCGTAAGTCTTCGCGCCCATGACCGGATATTGAAGCTGGCGCGGACAATCAGCGATATTGAGCAATCCGATCTGGTGGAGGCCGAGCATATCGCGGAAGCGGTTGGCTACCGCAGCCTCGACCGGAATTTGCTTACATTATAAAGGCAGGCATAAATCATAGAAGGCTCTCGTAAAGCTTCCGGGTCAGGAAGCTTTACGAGAGCCTTTGTCTGTAATAGGAGAACGTATAAATTCCATTACACGCTGGATATTTTTTTATGGGAATGAAACCTGGATTGCCCCCAGAGGCAGGCAGCCGTTTCTTCCTGCAGCGTGTATTTTAAAACGCCGCTTCTATATGATTCAGCTCTACGACGCTGCCGCTGCCGCGGTCGACCATCACGGCAATTACATCGAAACGCACATGCATCCCATACGTCCCGGTTGCCTGCATGTAAACCTCGGCAATGGTGCGTACCTGCCGCTGTTTGCGCGCATCCACGGATTCTGCCGCTGTACCAAAGCGTCCGCCGCTTTTTCTTGTTCTAACCTCCACAAACACAAGATCAGCACCCTGTCTGGCGATAATGTCCAGCTCGCCGAAGCGGCAGCGCCAATTGCGGTGCAGAATGGTGCAGCCTTCCTGAAGCAGCAGCTCCACAGCCGCTTCCTCACCCTGCCTGCCGGTAGCACCTCTGTCGTCCGGCTTCAACGGACTGCGTTTGTTCCTGGAATTGTTCACTTCCCGATATCCCCCGCTCTTCGGTCCGAACGATAGACGAAGGACAAGATTTCTGCCACCAGCGTATACAGCTCAGGAGGAATTTCCTGATCGATATCGAGCTTAGACAGCACCTCGACAAGTGACGAATCATGCTGGACCGGGATGCCGTTTTCTGCCGCCTTGCTTAAAATCGCTTCCGCAATCGTTCCGCTGCCCTTGGCGATAACGACAGGCGCACTGCGCTCGTCCGGTTCATATTTCAGGGCCACCGCTTTCTTGATCGTCCCTTTCTCTTTTGCCTGCCTCATGCGCGGAAGTCCACCCCTTTGTATGGCTTCATTGACCAAGCCGGAACAGCTGCAACGGAGGAATCCTCCACCGAAGATCCGTCTGCACCCTGCCGGCTTCTGTCGGGCATTGGCGTTGCACGCAGCGACAAAAGCTGGAAGCCCGCTTTCTGAAGCGTCTCGTTCATCTCGGGTCTGGATGCTTCAAGCAGCTCCGAAATTGCTGGATGATCATTCCATAGATTCAAACTGACTATTTTATTGACTACCTGTACATCAACAACCGTCTCTCCCAGCGTCTTCATGCGCAGATCAAATAAAAGCCGGCAGTTCTCCGCATCCAGCTCCCCCTTGCGCCCGCGTCGGGTCTGGATATGTATGGATGCGGTTTGGCTTCCATCCTGCCCCTGCATCGGAATGAACAGCGTGACATGCGAAAATAGCGAGGCGGTACGTTCAGGACTCAACAGAAGCTGCTGGCCTGTAATATGCTGGACCAGCTGCTGCGCGGTATCTTTCAGCACCTGCGGCACGTCATCCCCTGCAGCAAGCGTGATCAGCGCGCTCTTGAGCGTATCTGCAGCGGCTGGCTTGTCAGCGGTTAACTGACTAGGCCCGGGCAGAACTCCTTCATCTGCGGCAGCATGAACCGGCAGCGAAGAGGACCCAGGCTGACGGGACATATCCGCCGGCGAAGGGATATTTGCGCCTTTCTGCTCAAGGGGAGCATGGGTCTCTTGATGAGCAGAGGCAACAATCCGCGCAGGCTGCTGGTTGTTCTCCGGCGGTTTGGATGCACGCGCCTCGTTTGCGGGCGGCTCTGCCGCTGTCCCGTCTGTTGGAGACGAGCCGGCGGAGGCAGCCAGGAGATGCTCGTGATCGACGCCAAGCCATTTGATAAGCTGGCCGACCCAGCCGCCTGTGCGCGGCGGGTTCCCCGCCGCAGCGGAATCTTCGGCCGCTGCGCTCGGGGCTTGCTGCGCCGTGCCTGCAGCGGCTGCTGCGCGCTCAGCGGGGGGCGCCCCGGCCGCGCTGCCGGGTACCGGCGCGGCCATTGCTGCGCTTCGCGCAGCTGAAGGAGCAGCGGCTTCGCCCGCTGCTCCCGCCTCGGGCGCGGCGGCTGTGCCCGCGCCCGGACCTGCGGCGGGCGGCTGCGCCCCGCCCGCGCCCTGCGCTGCGCGCATCAGCGCTGCCCCTTCGGGCAGCAGCGCCGCCAGCTTCGCTGCAGCCGCCTGCGCCGCAGTACGCGGCTGCGCGGGGTCGTCCGCGTTATCACCCGCGGACGCGCCGCTCCAGGCGGCCAGACCCTGCTCCAGCGCCTCCAGAAGAGCATGCGCCTGCGTACCGCTCATCACCTGCTGCAGCGAGCCGATCGTCGCTGCGGTCATCGGCAGGCCGCGCTTATAGCCAAGCGCAGCCGCCTGCATCCACAGCCTGGCGTCGCCACCGGCAGGCATGGCGGCCCTGGCCTCTTGAAACTGCGCCGCTGCATCCTTCAAGGGAGCCGCGCCTTCCCGGCGCAAATCGCGAACCAGCGCAAGGGACCATTTCTGATCCGGAAGCCCCAGCGCCTTTACCCATTCCTTCAGACTGCCCTCCGGCAGATCAGCGGCCTGCTGGTCAACGGGCTTCAGCACCAAAGAGCCGCCGCCGGACTGGGGCTGCACCTGGAGCAGCGTGGACTGGCCTGGCTGCAGGGGCACCTCCAGCTTGGCGCGAACCTGAACGCCATTGATCTGCACAAGCGCATCCTGATTATCCAGCACCTGCAGCAGAACGCCGCGCACAATTTGTCCGATTTTCAGCTCCAGCGCCTTGCTGTCAACCGGCTGGGCATCGCCGATCAGTCCTCTCATCAATTGTCCGATATTCATTAACCGCCACTTCCTTCCCTTAGCCGCTGCTGCGCATTCACCGCTTTATATGGCCCAACCATTCGCTGATATCCTTATCCTTTCAATATCGGCTGAATCCTCTATCTGCATTAGAATATGGGTATATGGCGGACAAAAACCGCCCTCACAATGGCGGCAGTAAACCCCGGTACGGGCTTATTGCCGCCAAAACGGGCGGTTTTAGTTGAATTATTGAAAAGCCGGTCCTTTTTAAAACAACACCTGCTGTTCCACGAACAGCTTGCCCAGGAAGGACTGCCGGTGCATGGGACTGGGACCGTATTCCAGCAGTTTTTCCCGATGCTGCCTGGTTGCGTATCCTTTATGTATGGCAATACCGTAAGCGGGATATAAGGCATCCCATTCCTTGACGCACAGCCGGTCGCGGGTCACCTTGGCCAGGATGGAAGCTGCGGCAATGGACTGGCTTCTGGCATCCCCTTTAATAATGGCCAGCTGCGGAATATCGCAGTCAACCTTCTCAGCGTCGACCAGCAGATGGTTTGGCTGCACACAAAGCTGCGAGACCGCCTGCTTCATAGCAAGGCGTGCCGCCTGCTTGATATTAATTTCATCCACGGTTGCCGCGTCGACTCTGGATACAGCCCACGCGACGGCATGGTCGATAATGACAGCATAAAGCTCCTCGCGTTTCTTCTCTGAAAGTTTTTTGGAATCGTTAATACCCTCGAGCACCAGCCCTTCCGGCAAAATAACGGCAGCTGCCACAACATCCCCAAACAGACAGCCCCGTCCTACTTCATCGATCCCGGCAATATAAGGACAGCCCTGCTCCCACAAGGGCTGTTCAAATTCCAGCATCCGCTTCTCCCCGTTTCCCCTCTTTACGCAAAAGTACCGAGCGCGAAAGATTAATTCCCCCATCTATGTATACAGTATCAATAGCTTGCCGTTCAGGTTTACCCTTGATTTTAACCTAAACGGCCGCCCCCATGAACAAGGCAGCCGTCATTGTTTCCTTCATCCGGTGCCTTATTTCAGGTCATCCGGCGTTTCCAGCGAAATCCGGCCCAGGCTGCCTGAACGCAGCTCACGCAAAATAATGCCGGATACCTTCTCCAAATCGACGCGCCCACCGCTGATGAGACAGCCCCGCTTGCGGCCGATATCCTCCATCACCCGGACGATTTCATCAGCATCGTCAAGATCCTTGGGAGGGTCGGTAATCCCAAACCGCTCCGAAGTCGGCCCCCAATAACGCCTGACCAATTCCTTAACGGCAAAGAAGGCGATATCCTCCACGTTAAGGATTTGCTCCCTGATCGCGCCGGTCATCGCAAGGCGGTATCCCACCAGAGGATCCTCGAATTTGGGCCACAGAATCCCAGGTGTATCGAGCAGCTCCATCTCTGTGCCGACCTTGATCCACTGCTGGCCCTTGGTGACGCCCGGCCGGTCTCCCGTGGCGGCAATATGCCGTCCGGCCAGACGGTTAATGAGCGTGGACTTCCCCACATTGGGTATGCCGACGATAAGCCCCCGCACAGCCCGGGGATTCACGCCCTTGGCGATTTGCCGCGCGATTTTCTCATGCAGCAGCTGCTTCGCGCGGACCGGGATTTCATTCACCCGCGTCCCCGTCGACGAATCCACCGCCAGCGCGGCATGTCCCGCTTTTGTAAAGAATGCGATCCATTGCTCCGTCGTACGGCTGTCCGCCAGATCTGCCTTGTTCAGGACAATAAGACGCGGCTTATCCTTGAGGATTTCATCAATCATGGGGTTGCGGCTCGAAATCGGTACCCGGGCATCCAGCAGTTCTATCGTTAAATCGATCAGTTTAAGCTTGTCTTGAATTTGTCTCCGGGCCTTCGTCATGTGGCCGGGAAACCATTGAATTGTCATGCAAACAGCCACCTCATCCGTGTTTCACAAACGTAATTTTGCTCATCGGCCAGAAAATCACATCTGCCCTGCCAATAATTTGCTTGTCCGATACATAGCCGATCATCCTGCTGTCCCGGCTGTTCCGGCGGTTATCCCCAAAGGCCAGAATCGTGCCGTCAGGCACAATATCCGTCTGGAAATTTTCATTCGGGAAGTTGCGGTCAGCGCCCTGATTATTAAATATTTCACCCTTTGCGATGGCCGCATCAATGGATTCCTTCAGATAAGGCTCTTCCACCTTCTCGCCGTTTATGTACAAATTATCGCCATCATATTTCACTTTGTCTCCGGGCACGCCGATAACCCGTTTAATGAAATCGCGATTTTCTTCCGGCACGTGGAAAACGACGACTTCACCATGCCTCGGCTGGCGGATATCGTAAATGATTTTGTTTACAATCAGACGCTCGCCAGTATAAAAGTTAGGTTCCATCGAAGGACCGTCGACAATAAACGGGGCAAACAAAAAGTAGCGAATGACAACCACCAGTATCGCGGCAATCGCCAAAGCCTTGACCCATTCAAATACTTCCTTTTGCGCCTTGCCGCCGCCTTGCTTGGCTGGTGGGGTTATCGTCTCCACCTCCTTATGCCCGGTAGTTGGGGTTTCATTTGATTTTGTCGTCATTTCATTCAACTGCTGACCATTCTCATCAAGATTATGCGGTTGATCCATGATTTACACCCTCTTCTGCAGCAAGTTCATTACGTCGTCCTGTACGTCCGATGCAAGTATCTTCCCTTTGAAATATCAGAAAAGTATTCAAACGAACCTTATGCCTTCTGATATATGAAAAAACGAAAAGGGACTTGTTTGAGCAAGCCCCTCCCCAGTCATTACATTAACGAATTTCTTTAATTCTCGCAGCTTTACCGCGAAGATTGCGAAGATAGTACAGTTTAGCGCGGCGTACTTTACCGCGACGCATAACTTCGATCTTCTCGATTTTCGGCGAGTTAAGCGGGAAAGTTCTTTCCACGCCCACACCATACGAAATTTTACGCACGGTAAACGTTTCGCTGATGCCGCCGCCGCGGCGTTTAATAACGACGCCTTCGAAAAGCTGGATCCGCTCACGAGTTCCCTCGATAACTTTAACGTGTACCTTCAGCGAATCGCCTGGGCGAAAGTTAGGAAGATCCTTACGTAAATTTTCTTGAGCAATCAGTTGTACAAGATTCATTGTAATCACTCCTTCCACCATAGACGTTCATATAAGCTCATCGGTCCTCATATGGACCGGATCATCGCTTAGTAGCGGACCGTCCGACTATACAAAAGCAACACCAGAAATTTTACCACAATCGCTTGTATAAAACAATGACTTTATTTCCAGAATCCAGACAGGCGCCAATCTGATGACTCCCATTAACACCCTCATCTGAAAATCAAGTCTTTACAGCCTATTTCTGCACGTTTCCGGTTTCCCGGTCAGCCATCAAACGGCGTAGCCACTCCCGTTCCTTCTTGCTTAATTCTACCTGCTCCAGGAGCTCGGGACGACGCTGCAGCGTGCGAAGGAGAGATTGTTCCCGTCTCCATGCCGCCACGTTCGCGTGATGGCCGGACAGGAGCACATCCGGAACCTCCATATCGCGGAAAACAGCCGGTCGCGTATAATGCGGATGCTCAAGCAGCCCTGTGCTGAAAGAATCGGTAACCGCCGAATTCTCATTGCCCAGAACGCCGGGCAGCAACCGGACGACACTGTCAATGACAACCATCGCGGGCAGCTCCCCGCCGGTCAGCACATAATCGCCGATGGACAGCTCATCTGTTACCAGATGCTCGCGGATCCGCTCATCGTAGCCTTCATAGTGGCCGCACACAAATACAAGATGCTCGGCAGCCGACAGCTCTTCCGCTTTACGCTGCGAGAACGTCTCTCCCTGCGGGCACATCAGAATGATACGCGGTGGCGTGGAGCCTTCGGGCTTCAAATCTTCGACAGCCGCAAAAATCGGCTCAGGCTTGAGCACCATTCCGCCGCCTCCGCCATAAGGGTAATCATCCACCGTATTATGCTTATTATTGGCATATTCACGAAAGTTAATCGCTTGAAGACTAACCAGTCCCTTGTCGCGCGCTTTTCCCAAAATGCTGGCTCCGAATACGCCATCGAACATTTCCGGGAACAGGGTTAACACGTCGATTCGCATCCCTTTAAATCAACCCTTCCATCAGGTGCACCGTGACCGTTTTCGTCTCAATATTGACATCCAGAAGCACATCATCGATCACCGGTATGAGAATTTGTCTGCCCTTGGGCTTTTGCTCCTGCACAACCCACACATCATTTGCGCCCGGCACGAGGATCTCTGTTATGATGCCAAGCTCCTCACCCTCATCCGTCACAACCCGGCAGCCGATGATCTGGTATTGATAATACTCGCCATCTTCAAGCTCAACCATGTCGTCCTTGGTTACAGCGAGCACCCAGCCTTTATATTTCTCCACATCATTAATGTTATCGAAGCCTTTAAGCTTCACGATAAACATGTTTTTCTGCGGTCTGGCGGTCATGATTTCCACGATCAGCTTCTGCCCGGTCTCCTGATTCATCAGCGTCAGCTTGTTGCCTGCCGCAAAACGCTCCTCCGGAAAATCCGTCTGGGAGTACACTTTCACTTCCCCGCGTATGCCATGCGTGTTGACCACCTTGCCAACCATCAGCCATCCTTGTTCCATCGCTGTTACCTTCCTCTTTCCATTTTTCCGCTTATCGTATACTTGTCCCCGTACAAGGCTAAAAAAAAGGGCTAGGACGTTGATCCTAACCCTCTCTTGATGTACGATCTATGAAATAATATCGACGATCACACGTTTTTGCGATTTCACGGCAGCCGATGTTACCACCGTCCGCAGCGCTTTCGCAATCCGCCCCTGCTTGCCGATTACCTTACCGATATCGCTGGCATGAACCGACAGCATGTAGACCGTGCCGCGATCGTCTTCCTTCACATCGACGCGTACATCCTCCGGGTAATCCACTAAAGCCTTAGCTATGACAAGAATCAAATCTTTCATCATCAAGGCCCCCCGTAAAAGTGTCCTACTTCTGAAGTTTCAGCTCATGAAGCTTCGTCATAACACCAGCTTTGGAAAGCAGGTTACGAACGGTATCGGATGCTTGCGCTCCGTTTTGAAGCCATTTCAATGCCTTCTCTTCATCAATGTTCACCTGTGCCGGTTGGGAAACCGGATTGTATGTGCCGATCTCTTCAATAAAACGACCATCACGCGGGGAACGGGAATCGGAAACAACGACGCGATAAAAAGGCGCTTTGTGCGCTCCGATACGTTTCAAACGAATACGTACTGCCAAGAAAATCACCTCCTTCAAAAATTTACAAAGTGAATATTCATACCCGGATGCCGGTCGATTTCAAGATTTGATGTGTAATCCCGCTTCAGGAATAACAACGAAGATCCAATTTGAATTTTAAGGACATCCCCTAGAAAGGAAACTTCATGCCTTTGGGAAGCATCCCTTTAAGACCCTTCATTCCGCCCTTTGGACCCTTAGGCCCCATCATCGAGGAGAACTGCTTCATCATTTTGCGCATGTCGTCAAACTGCTTGATCAGCCGGTTCACATCGGCCACCGTCGTGCCGCTGCCTGCCGCTATGCGCTTGCGACGGCTATGATTAAGAATCTCCGGTTTGCGCTTCTCATCCTTGTTCATCGATCTGACGATCGCTTCGACACGGTTGATCTGCTTTTCATCCACCTTGAGATTTTTCATTTCTTTCATTTTGCCCATGCCGGGCATCATGTCCATCAGTTGATCCAGCGGACCAAGCTTGCGGACCTGCTCCATCTGTTCCAGGAAGTCATCGAATGTAAATTCGGCCGTACGCATCTTGCGCTCCATCTCGGCGGCTTTATCCGCGTCGATGCTGGACTGCGCTTTCTCGATCAGAGACAGCATATCGCCCATGCCCAGAATACGGGAAGCCATCCGCTCCGGATGGAACGGCTCAAGCGGCTCGATCTTCTCGCCGGTAGCCACGAATTTGATGGGACAGCCCGTTACGGCCTTGACCGACAAAGCGGCACCGCCGCGCGTATCGCCATCAAGCTTGGTCAGTACAACGCCGGTCAATTCAAGCTGGCTGTGGAAGCTCTGTGCTACATTGACCGCTTCCTGCCCCGTCATCGCATCCACGACAAGCAGCACTTCATCGGGCTGCGTCACTTCATGCACCTGACGAAGCTCATCCATCAGGGCTTCATCAATGTGAAGCCGTCCGGCCGTATCCAGAATGACATAATCCAGTCCGTTGTCCTTGGCATGCTGAAGTCCGGAGCGGGCAATTTCGACCGGAGAGGTCTGATCACCGAGCGTAAATACCGGCACTCCGATTTGCTCACCAAGCACCTGAAGCTGCTTGATCGCAGCCGGACGGTAAATATCTGCTGCCACGAGAAGCGGCTTATTGTTGCTCTTCTGGAGCATCTTGGCAAGCTTCGCAGAGGAGGTCGTCTTACCGGCCCCTTGCAGTCCCGCCATAAGAATAACGGTCGGCGGTTTGTTGGCCTTGGCAAGCTTGCTTTGGGTTCCGCCCATCAGCTCCGTCAGCTCTTTGTTGACGATGTCGACAACGACCATCCCGGGAGTGAAGCTTTTTGCCATCTCCAGACCGATTGCCCGTTCCTTGACCTTGGCGATAAAATCTTTCACGACTTTGAAGTTAACGTCGGCTTCCAGCAGCGCCAGACGCACTTCACGCATTGCTTCGTTTACGTCTTCCTCCGACACCTTGCCCTTGCCCCGCAGCTTGCCGAACACATTCTGCAGCCGGTTGGATAACCCTTCAAACGCCATTTTCATCACCTCTAAAAGTTCTGCTTACATATCCCGGATGCCTTGAGCAATCCGCCGCAGCTCATCTGCCAGATCATCCATCCCGCTAAGACCGTCTGCGCAAGCCTCCAGCCTGCTCAGCCATTCCTTGCCGGCTTCATGCTTCTGCAGAAGATGCAGCTTGCTCTCGCAGCTCTCCAGAACGGATTCTGCCCGCTTAATATGCTCATATATAGCCTGGCGGCTGATTTCAAACTCCTCGGCAATCTCTCCAAGCGAATAATCATCGTGAAAGTAGTATTTAAGAAACGTCCGCTGCTTCTCGGTGAGCAGCAGCCCGTAAAAGTCAAACAGCATGTTGATTCGATTTGTTTTGGTCAGGGCGTCAGGTTCAATTGCGGTCAACTCAGCCACCTCTTCCGTCAAGGGAAAAACCTTTACACCCTATCTGTCGTCGTCTATCATAGCCCAGCAGACCAGCGGCTGTCAAGTGCAATCCCTTGTCACCATGTAAACGGGATTACTAGGCCGTTTCGTTCTCTTCCGATTTCTGGATCAGACCGGCAAACAGCGCATGTACAAACTGCTCGGAATCGAATTCCTGCAGATCGCTCATTTTTTCCCCCAGCCCAACGAGCTTGACCGGCAAATTCAATTCATTGCGGATGGCAATGACGATGCCGCCCTTCGCCGTTCCATCCAGCTTCGTCAGCACAAGCCCCGTAACTCCGCTTTTTTCGCCAAAAAGCTTGGCCTGACTGAGCGCATTTTGCCCGGTCGTCGCATCAAGCACGAGCAGCACCTCATGCGGAGCACTGGGTACTTCACGCTGGATTACGCGGTATATTTTATTGAGCTCATCCATCAGATTGGATTTGTTCTGCAGCCTTCCAGCCGTATCGCATAACAGCACATCGACATTACGCTGCTTGGCTGCCTGAACGGCGTCGAACATGACCGCGGCCGGATCCGCACCCGACTGCTGCTTGATTACATCCACGCCGACCCGCTGCCCCCACACTTCCAGCTGCTCGATCGCTCCCGCGCGGAATGTGTCCCCTGCCGCCAGCAGCACTTTTTTTCCTTCGGATTTAAACTTATGGGCAAGCTTGCCGATTGTTGTTGTTTTGCCGACCCCATTAACACCGACAAACAAAATGACAGTCATTCCGGAAGGCGCCATCTGCAGTCCGGTCTTCTCTTCGCTTTTGAGCAGATCGACCAGCTTCTCCGAGAGAATCGGCTGCAGATCGGCAGCATTTTCAATTTTGCGCTTCTTCACTTCAATCCGCAGTTCCTCGATCAGCTGCATCACGGTATTCACGCCAACATCGGCGCCGATCAGAATCTCCTCAAGCTCTTCATAGAACTCCTCATCGATCTTCTTGCGGCGGGTGATCAGCTCCTCGACCTTCTCGACGAAAGCGGTTCTTGTCTTGGTCAGCCCTTCCTTGAATGCATTGGTGACCGCCTCGGTTTTGCTTGAGATACTTTCCTTCAGGCGTTTAAAAAAACTCATCGATTTTCCTCCATCTCCTTCATTTCATCAGGCAGAAACGGCTTCCTCGTCCTCCAGACGCACCGAGACAAGCTTGGACACGCCGCCTTCCTCCATCGTTACCCCGTACAGGACATCGGCTTCTTCCATCGTGCCTTTGCGGTGGGTAACCACAATAAACTGGGTAAGCTCCGAGAATTCGCGCAGGTATTGCGCAAATCGGGATACATTGGCTTCGTCCAATGCGGCCTCTACCTCGTCAAGCACGCAGAACGGCACAGGCTTAACCTGCAGAATGGCAAACAACAGGGCGATAGCCGTCAGCGCCCGCTCCCCCCCGGAGAGAAGCTGCAAATTCTGCAGCTTCTTGCCTGGAGGCTGCGCCACAATATCAATTCCGCTGTCAAGCACCCGTTCAGGTTCAACCATGATCAGATCCGCCCGCCCGCCGCCAAACAGCTTGGCAAAAACAATGACAAAATGCCCGCGAATCGCTTCGAAAGTGGTCCTGAAACGCTTGCTCATCTCTTCATCCATCTCACGGATGACGTGGTACAGCGTCGTCTTCGCTTCAATAAGATCATTCTTCTGATCGTTCAGGAAGGTAAAGCGCTCCTTCACTCTCTCATATTCTTCAATCGCTCCGAGATTAACCTCGCCAAGGGCAGATATCCGGCGCTTCAGCTCACGGACCTGATTCTGCGTCTCCTGGACATCCTCGGGTACCGGATAACGCTCTTTGGCCAATTCATAGCTAAGCTCATATTCCTCGCTCAGCTTGCGGAGCAGATTATCCAGCTCTACGTCCAGCCGGTTGGCTGCAATTTCCGTCTGCCTCAGCTGATCGTCGACCGAGCGCAGCTGCGAGCGCTGCTCCTTCGTTTCGCTTTCCCCCTCCTCAAGCTCTCGTATAAGCTCAGCCCGCTGCGAGCGCTTGATATCCGTCTGCTCCGAACACGAGTCCTTCTGCAGCTTCAGATGGTTGAGCTGCTCGAGCTGCCTGACGCTCTCCTCGCCATGCTGGCCGGCGTCCTCTTCCTGACGTGTCAGCATATCGCGTAGTCCCGCAAGCTCCTGCTTGGCTCGTCCAATATCGGAGCGCACCCTGGCTGCCTGGTCCTCGAAGGAGTTTTTTTCCTGATCCGTCTTGGCGACAGCGATCTTGAGATCCGTCAATTGATCCTGCAGCTGCTCCTTGGCCGTCTCCCCTTCTTTGCGCCGGGTCTCGGCGATCCGGATAGCTTCCTGCAGCTTCGCTTCCTCAAGCGTCAGTTCAGCCAGACGTTCCCTGGCAGCCGCCTCCGATTTGGCGATATTCTCGCGTTCAGCCTGCTGACCGACATTATCGGCATCGAACAGCTGACGCTGTTCGACCAAATGCCGGTTCTCATTATCCAGCTGCTGGAGTTCGGCGCGGACATGCTGCTCTTCAATACGACGCTGCTCGCCCTGGGCGCGCAGGTCATCCACGTTCTGATTCCGTATCGACTGCTCCTTGCGCAGATCGCTTATTTTGTCGCGCAGCTTGGCTAATTGGTCATCCGTCGCTTTGAGCTCCTCGCTCAGCTGCTCAATTTGCCGTTGGCGGCCAAGCAGATTCGCGCCTTTCTTCTGCAAGCTTCCGCCCGTCATGGATCCGCCCGCATTCACCACATCGCCTTCCAGCGTAACGACCCTGAAGCGGTACTGGCATTTTGCCGCGATCCGGTTGGCATGCTCCAGCGTTTCGGCAAGAAGCACATTGCCAAGCAGATTATTGATAATCGAAGAATATCTCGGTTCACAGGAGACAAGCTCTGCGGCCACTCCGACAAACCCTTCAATGCTCTCAATCATCCGTTTGTCATGGTCGGGAATATTCCGTCCGCGAATGACATCAAGCGGCAGAAATGTCGCCCGCCCCAGCTGACGCTGCTTCAGGAAAGCAATCGCTGTCCGCGCGCTTTTCTCATTCTCCATCACGACATGCTGCAGTGCGCCGCCGAGGGCGGTTTCTACGGCCAGCTCCACCTTTTCCGGCACACGCACAAGCTCCGCTACTGCTCCATGCACGCCTTCCAGCCCGCCCGAGGTACGGCGGGAAGCCTTCAGCACCTCACGGACACCCTGCATAAAGCCGTCCAGGTCGTCCTGCATTTCCTTCATTGTATCCCGGCGCGAGCGGAGCGCTTCGAGCTTTTGTTCCCATTTTCGCGCTGATGCCTGGGCTTCCTCCAGCAATTTCTGACCGGATTGCAGCTGCTCGCCTTCATGAATATAGCGGTTGCGGAGTGTGGTTATTTCCGTGAGCGTTGCTTCCAGCTTTTGCTCCAGCTCCGCCTTGCGGACGGTGAGCTTCCCGTTCTGCTCACGCCATTTGGCATGCTCCTCGTCGAGCCGCTCCATACGCCGCTGCAGCGCTTCCTCCTGCTGAACCGCATAGCGGATTTCGTTGCGCAGCTGGGCCATGGAGCTGAGCACGTCAAGCAGCTCGCTTTTCAACGATTCTTCCGCATCTCCTGAAGCCGACGCTGCTGTTCCCAGCAGCCTTGCCTCCTCGCTTGCCAGCTTGGCGCGCAGAGTCTGAAGATCATTCTCAAGCGACGCAGCCTTGCCTCGGAACTCCGCTTCTTCCCTGGCCAGCTGCGAAATCCGCTCGTTCTGCGCGGTGATCGAAGCTTCCAGCTGAGAACGGTTCTGCTCCAGATTGCGTTTTCTCTCTTTGAGCACCTCGCCGTAGCCTTCGCATTTCTCGTAATCCTCGCTGTACTGCAGCATGGCCCCATGCAGTTGGTCAAGCGCTGCCTCCAGCTCGCGCAGCTTCTGCCGATCCTTCTCCAGCAAGGCATCATGCTTGCTGACCACTGTTGACAAAGCCAGCTGTTCTTCCTGAAGCCTGGCCATCCGTACGCTTGCCTCGCTCCAGGAGGTGTGTACGGCTTGAATATTATGTACATACATGGAAATTTCCGATGTCTTGAGCTGTTCCTTAAACTGCTTGAAGGATATCGCTTTCTCTGATTGAACCCGAAGCGGTTCCACCTGGTCCTCGAGTTCCGAGACCAGATCATGAATGCGCAGCAAATTCTGCTCGGTATCATCGAGCTTCCTCTGCGCTTCACGTTTGCGTGACTTATATTTCACGATGCCCGAGGCTTCCTCGAAGATTCCCCGGCGATCCTCTGAGCGTGTACTGAGAATTTCTTCAATACGGCCTTGACCGATAATGGAATAGGCTTCTTTGCCGATGCCCGTATCCATGAATAATTCCGTAATATCCTTCAGTCTGCAGGGCTGCTTGTTAATCATATATTCACTGTCCCCGCTGCGGTGAACCCTGCGCGTAACGGTAACTTCATTGAACTCCAGAGGAAGCGCGTTGTCCGCGTTATCCAGTGTCAGCGACACCTCGCTGAAATTTACCGCTTTGCGGGCATCACTGCCGGCAAAAATGATATCTTCCATCTTGCCGCCGCGCAGACTTTTGGCGCTTTGCTCGCCAAGCACCCAGCGGATGCTGTCGCTTATATTGCTTTTTCCGCTGCCATTGGGCCCGACAACAGCCGTAATGCCTTGAACGAATTCAAGCTCCGTCTTATCGGCAAATGATTTAAATCCTGCTAATTCAATCCTTTTCAGGAACATAGCTTAGCCTTCACCTCATCGACTATTGTATCATAAAAACATCCAGGCCCGCTCTGTCCAAGAAGAAACGGCTGCCCGCCGTCCTCTGGCAGCCAAGCCAAGTTTCTTCCCTAACGAAAATAGAAGCAAAGTATGATGGAAATTCAAACTTTCCCATTTGAACAAAAATCCCGGTACGCTTAAGTCAGCGACCAGGATCTTTTCCACAGCTATTCAAGTAAAGGAGTTCAACCCGGCAGCTTGCGCCATGCTTCCGCAGCAGCCTGCTGCTCCGCTTCCTTCTTTGTTCGTCCGATTCCCGTTCCATACAGAACATCAGCAATATAGACCTCCACGACAAACTCTCTGTCATGGGCAGGTCCGCGCTCTTCCGTAATCCGATACTCGATCAAACCCATGCCGCTGTGCTGAGCCCGCTCCTGCAGCGTCGATTTGTAATCCTTGACAAGCATGCCGCCATCGCTGTCGATATGGGGAAAGATGTGCCGGGCAAGAAATGTCCGGACAGCCTCCAGTCCCTGGTCGAGATAAATCGCGCCGACGAACGACTCAAACAGATCCGCAAGCAGCGCAGGCCGAAGCCTGCCCCCGAGCTGTTCTTCCCCGCGCCCCAGCATAACATGGGCTCCAAGTCCGAGCATATCGGCGAATCTGGCAAGCGATGGCTCACAAACAATCGAAGCACGCATCCGGGTCAATTGACCCTCAGGACGCTCCGGGAAAGTCCGGTACAGAAACTCCGATACCGTCAATTGAAGAACGGCGTCGCCCAAGAATTCAAGCCGCTCATTATGTTCAAGCACGCTTTGACGGTGTTCATTCACATATGAGGTGTGTGTGAACGCTTGTCTCAGCAGACGGGTCGTACGAAATCGAAGCTGCAGCCGCGATTGGAGCTCCTCAAACTTTTCAAGCTTCATATTTCTTCATCACGATCGTGGCGTTATGACCGCCGAAACCGAACGAGTTGGACAATGCGATCTGCACATCCGCTTCACGGGACGTGTTCGGCACATAATCGAGATCGCACTCCGGATCCGGAGTTTCCAGGTTAATAGTGGGCGCAATCCTGCCATTCTGCAGCGTCAGGCCGAGAATGACGGCTTCGACGCCTCCGGCGGCTCCCAGAAGATGGCCGGTCATCGACTTCGTCGAGCTCACAGCCAGCTTATAGGCATGTTCACCGAAAGCCTTCTTGATCGCAATCGTTTCCGAGCGGTCGCCAATTCCCGTTGAAGTGCCGTGAGCATTAATATAATCGATAGCCGACGGATCAATAGCCGCATCTTTGAGCGCTTTCACCATGCACCGGGCAGCGCCGTCAGGATCGGGGTCCGTCATATGATGAGCGTCGCCGCTCATACCATAGCCGATAATTTCTGCATAAATCCGGGCTCCCCGCTTCTGTGCATGCTCCAATGATTCAAGAATCAGCACGCCTGATCCCTCGCCCATAATAAATCCGTCGCGATCAAGATCAAACGGCCGGCTTGCTTTTGTCGGTTCGTCGTTGCGCGTTGACATAGCGCGCATGGAGCAGAAGCCTGCCATTCCTATAGGACGAATCGTCGCTTCCGCACCGCCGCAAATCATCGCGTCGGCATCGCCGCGCTGAATGATTTTGAACGAGTCGCCGATGGAGTGAGTCCCGGTTGCACAAGCGGTCACCGCCGTGCTGTTGGGGCCTTTGGCTCCGGTTGTAATGGAAACCTGGCCTGATCCCATATTGGCGATCATCATCGGAATAAAGAATGGGCTGACCCGCTTGGGGCCTTTCTCCAGCAAAATATTGTGCTGGTCTTCCCATGTGCCGAGACCGCCGATACCTGATCCAATCGCGACGCCGATTCTCTCGGGATCCATATTCTCCCCAAGCGTAAGACCGGCGTCTTTGACGGCAAGCTGGCTGGCAACAACCGCAAATTGCACAAAACGGTCCATGCGGCGCGCTTCCTTTTTGCCCAATAATTCATCGGGCTGGAAATCCTTGATCTCAGCTGCGATCTGGGTCGTATATTCAGACACGTCAAACGCCTCGATATGCGAAACGCCGGACTTGCCTTGTATCAGATTCTCCCAAAACTGTTCCAAATCAGAACCGAGCGAGGTCATGACCCCCATGCCCGTAACGACCACTCTCTGTTTCATTCAACTCACCTCAGATGGACAACGATAATGGTTACCGTACCATATTTATAATAATCTATTAAAAACGCTTACCTGCGCTTACTCGCTTTAGATAAATCCATGTGAAAGTCGAAAAGGAGAGAAGTCCCGCTGTGAACGGGACCCGTAATTTTACGTTTAGGTATGAGAAGATATGTACTTCACTACTTCTCCCACACTGGTAATTTTCTCTGCATCTTCATCAGAGATCTCCATATCGAATTCATCTTCCAGTTCCATGACTAGTTCGACGACATCTAAAGAGTCAGCGCCAAGGTCGTCTTTAAACGACGCTTCAAGCGATACTTCCGATTCGTCAACGCCAAGGCGGTCGACAACGATGCGTTTCACACGATCAAATACATCGGACATCCGGTTCACCTCCTCCATGGTATTATACGAGAATCTTGGACAAATTGCCATACGTCTGTCATCGGCCGGAAATAGCCTGAAACAGCAGGCTCCGGTTCATTTACATGTACATGCCGCCGTCCACATGAATCGTCTGTCCGGTCATGTAGGAAGCGGAATCGGACGCCAGGAACCGGACTGCTGACGCAATGTCTTCCGGTGCTCCAAGGCGGGCCAGGGGTATGTCCCCTTGCAGTTTGGTTCTCATCTCATCCGGCAGCTTGTCGGTCATATCGGTTTCTATAAAACCCGGCGCCACACAGTTTACCGTAATGAAGCGTGATGCCAGCTCACGGGCTGAAGCTTTCGTCAGGCCGATTACCCCTGCCTTGGCCGCTACGTAGTTAGCTTGCCCAGGATTGCCAAGTACGCCCACAACGGATGAAATATTAATAATCCGGCCGGAGCGCTGCTTCATCATGGGGCGCGTTACCGCTTTGATCCCGTTGAAGACGCCTTTGAGATTGGTCTCGATGACCTGGTCGAACTCATCTTCCTTCATCCGCATAATGAGATTATCGCGCGTGATTCCTGCATTATTGACCAAAATATCGATGGTGCCAAACGTTTCGACAACCTGCTTGACCATCGCTTCGAACTCGTTTGACTTGCCGACGTTCGCCTGGATTGTGATGGCGCGGCGGCCCAGGGCCTCTACGGCCTGTGCGGTTTCGGCTGCTGCCGCTTCACTTCCCGCGTAATTGATCGCTACGTCCGCTCCGCCTTCCGCAAGAGCAATTGCGATGGCCCGGCCGATGCCGCGGGATGCGCCTGTGACGAGGGCGATTTTGCCTGTTAGGTTTGCAAACAAATGGTTTGGCTCCTTTCTGTTTGGACGATGGGGACTGGCTGGTCCCTCAGTGCGCTCCCCCGCTATGGGGATATATAGGGTGCGCCCCCTAAATCCCCGGAGGGGGACCCCAAAGGGCCCCGGCCCTCTGGACTCCCGGATGGTTGTCCGCGTTGATGCTGCGGCGCTCCCTTGCCCATCCGTGCCCAGTACCCGTTTTCGTCCCTGCGGGACACACTTTACTGCCAGTGCTCCTTAAGGTGCTTCGCACGAGGATTAACTAACGCGTGTGCCATTGAGTCGCTTTGTTGAGTTTCTTCTTAAGTGTGAGTCTGCCTGAGGCCTTAAATGAAGAATCAGGTTATGACTGAACCTTATTGTTTAACTTCTTATAACTGCTGCTCCTCAGGTGCTTCGCACGAGGATTAACTAAAGCATGCGCAGCCTATCTTCCCGGCAACCTTTAAATCACCGCGGCCTCGATGGATGATGCCGAGTTGATGGAAATGATTTTAAGGGATTTATCGATTTTTTTGATCAAGCCTGCCAGAACGGTGCCGGATCCGATTTCGATGAAGGTATCCACGCCCTGACCGATCAGATATCGGATGCTGTCCTCCCAAAGTACCGGTGAGTAAACCTGCTCGGCCAGCAAACGGCGGATCTCCGATGCCTCCACTGCCGGACCTGCTGTAACATTGGCTATGACCGGCACAGCCGCATCGCCTAGTTGAATGTTGGCTAATACTTCAGCCAGTTTCTCGGCAGCCGGCTTCATTAAGGAGGAATGGAACGGTCCGCTCACTTCCAGCGGTATGACCCGCTTGGCGCCCGCTTCCTTGCCGCGCTCAACGATGGCTTGTACACCTGCCGATGTGCCGGATATAACGATTTGTCCCGGACAGTTTATGTTGGCCAGTTCCACTGCGCCTGTCACTGCTGAAACTGCTGCACACAGCGCCGCCAGATCATCGCGTTCTGCGCCAAGCACCGCTGCCATAGCCCCTTGTCCACTTGGCACGGCCTGCTCCATGAATTCGCCGCGCGCTCTGACTGTGCGAACTGCGTCCTCGAACGACAGCACACCTGAGGCAACTAGGGCGCTGTACTCGCCCAGACTGTGGCCTGCGGCATAATCCGCTGTGATTCCCTGCTTGCGAAAGGCTTCCAGAAGCGCAATGCTTACCGTCAGCAGTGCAGGCTGCGTATTCACTGTTTGTTTTAGCGCTTCGTCCGGACCGTTGAAGATCAAATCGCTCAGCTTGAAGCCGAGCGCCTCGTCCGCCCGCTCGAAGACGGCTCTTGAAGCGTCAATCGTATCGAAGGCGTCCTTGCCCATTCCTACCGCCTGCGCACCCTGACCGGGAAATACAAATGCTGTTTTGCCCATAACGATGCACCTCCTTATTTAAATCTTCAAGCCTTTCGCCATTACCAGACCAATACGGACGCTCCCCATGTAAGCCCGCCGCCAAAGCCGACCATTACAAGACGATCTCCATCATGGACGCGGTCCTGCTCTACCGCTTCGGCTAGCGCAATCGGTATCGATGCGGCCGAGACATTGCCGTAATTGTGAAGATTAATCATGCTTTTCTCTTCCGGAAGACTCAGCCGGTTCAATGCGGATTGAATAATACGGATATTGGCCTGGTGGGGGATTAAGAGATCGATATCCCCTTTGTCCATCCCGGCTTTACGAAGCGCTTCCTCTGCGGCATTGCCCATAATCCGGACGGCAAATTTGAATACCTCGCTGCCAGCCATATAAATAAAATGCTGTTTGTCGGCTATTGTTTGCGCCGTAGAAGGGTTGCGCGAACCACCGCCGGAAATTTTAAGCAGATCGCCGCCGCCTCCATCCGCACCAAGCTCGAACGATTTGAAGCCCCGCCCTTCCGGCACGGCCCCGACTACAACCGCCCCCGCCCCGTCTCCAAACAGGATGCAGGTGTTGCGGTCCGTGTAATCCGTAATCCGGGACAGACATTCTGCGCCGACTACCAGCACATGACGGTACATGCCGGTTGAAATCATACTGGTTGCCGTTGCCAATCCATAGATAAAGCCGGAGCATGCGGCCGACAAATCAAACGCGGCCGCCCGCTTCGCTCCCAGCTTCTCCTGCAGCAAGCAGGCGGTTGAAGGAAAAAACATATCCGGCGTAATCGTTGCCACAATAATAAGATCCAGCTCTTCGGCTGTAATGCCGGCTGCCTTAAGAGCAGCTGTCGAAGCATGGAATGCCAGATCCGATGTCGCCTGTTCCGGAGCGGCTATCCGGCGTTCGCGGATTCCGGTCCGGGAGACGATCCACTCGTCGTTGGTATCGACCATTTGCTCCAGTTCATGATTCGTTAAAATTCGTTCAGGCACATATTTGCCCGTTCCAATAATGCCAACTGATGATTGCAGCATGATTCACTCTCACTTCCTGCCGATTTCAGCCGCGATTGAAGGAATCAGCTGGCTCTCTATCGCTATTTTTGCCTGGCGGATGCCATTCTTCACCGCTTTGATATCTGATGATCCGTGACATTTGATGACAAGTCCGTTTACGCCCAGCAGCGGTGCGCCGCCATGCTCCTTGTAGTCCATTTTTTTGCGCAGCTTCTGCATGCTGGAGCGAAGAATCGATGCCGCGATTTTATTAATGAAAGAGCTGGTCAATGTGTCCCTCAGGGTGCTGAACAACATCCCAGCCGTTCCTTCCATGGTCTTGAGCATAATGTTGCCGGCGAAGCCGTCGCAGACAAGCACATCGCAATTATGCGCCAGCACATCCCGCGATTCCACATTCCCGATAAAATTTATCGGTGCCGCTTCCAGCAAGCTATAGGCAGCCTTGGACAATTCATTGCCTTTCATGGCTTCCGTTCCCACATTCAGCAGACCAACGCGCGGGTTCTTCAGGCCCTGTACCTTGGTCCGGTAAATGCTGCCCATAATGGCATACTGCAGCAGATGCTCCGGCTTGGCATCCATATTCGCGCCCAGATCAAGCGCAAGCACGCCAACATCGTTCACCGTCGGCAGCATATAAACCAGCGCCGGCCGTTCAATGCCCTCAATTCTGCCCACAACGAGCAGTCCTGTGGTCATCAACGCACCGGTATTGCCGGCTGAGAGCATCGCCTCTGCCTCGCCTTCACGAACCAGTCTGCCTGCTACAACCATGGAAGCTTCCTTCTTCCGGCGCACAGCTTTCACCGGTTCTTCATCGGGACCGATAACATCCTCTGCATGAACGATTGTCACGTTGGACGGCAGCGCCCCCGCAATATGCTCTTTAATCCGGACTGTGTCGCCGACGAGCAGGAGCTTCGTATCGGGCCATTCTAACGCTGCCTCCATTGCTCCTTTGACGATGAGCTCAGGCGCATGGTCTCCTCCCATCGCATCAATTGCGATCCGCACTTAATTTCCTCCCTCGATGGCCGTCTCTCCCGCGGACCGGTAAATGACGAAGTGGCCCTGAAACACCATTTCATCTCCCACATAAGAAAACACTTCTACTTTTGCTTTGCTTTGCCTGCCGGATATGGACCGTACATAGGCCTTGGATATACACTTCTCTCCCAGTTTCACCGAACGCAAAAAACGGATGTCCGCCGTTGCCGTCAATGCGATCTCATCGTTAATAACAGCGACAGCCAGCGAATTGGCCTGCGCGAAAATATGATGTCCGCGGGCGATGCCGGTTCGGGAGAAAACATGTTCAGCCCGTATTTCAAATATGGAGATACCGCTCTTATCCAGCTGCAGATCAACAATATCCCCTATGACTTCATGCAGCGGCAGGGAACGGACCGAATCATAGGAGCGTTCGGCCATCAGCTTAATGCGCTCCCGCAGCTCGGGAATGCCGAGCTCCATTCGGTCAAGCCTTACGGTCTGAATGCTTACTTTCAATTGACGTGTAAGCTCACGGTCCGTAATGAACGGGTTCTCCTCAATAAGCCGGGAGAGCTGCTGGTGCCGTTGTCTTTTCGGAAGACGCTCGATAATCCGCACCACCCTTTATCTATGATTTTGCATGGCCTTTTGCGGACTTTTTATATTTTTTCGTCCTTGTTAGCGGGTATCCATTTGAATCCAGCTATTATAACCTGGTCCTAACAAGTATATATAAGAATCCGATGGGAAGCAATGACAACACGGTTAAATTCATCAATTGATCCCATGCCGGATGAAGGAGACAAAAAAAATAGCACCTCACCGCGGGATGAAGTACTACTGGTCAATCGTACTATTGTTTGATGATTTCTCTCGTTTTGTAATATCCGCAAACTTTGCACACCCGGTGAGCCAATTTCAACTCTCCGCATTGCTCACATTTCACCATGCCCGGCACAGCCAGTTTGAAATGCGTGCGGCGTTTGTCACGACGGGTTTTCGATGTTCTTCGTTGTGGTACTGCCATATTTCCCACCTCCTTAACAGAATTCGCGTTAGACGCCTGCCCGTAAGCAGCCGCGTCTACTTTTCCTTGAACAAATCTTGCAACGCGGCCAAACGGGGATCAATAACATCCTTCGAGCATCCGCAATTTTCCACATTTAAGTTGGCGCCGCATGTGTGGCAGAGTCCCTTGCAGTCCTCTTCGCACAACGGGATGAAAGGCAGGGAGAGAAGCATCGTTTCTTCGACGAAAGGCTCAAGATCCACCTTGTCCTCTTCTACCGCAATAATTTCTTCCGCATTCTCAAGATTCTCAGGATTCTCAATCTTGGCATTGGCAGGCTTGAAACGTTCATCGAAGGAAGCCGTAATCTGTTCCTTCGTCGGTTCCAGACAGCGGGAGCATGCAAATTCGACTTCAACGGACAACTTGCCCTCCACATGAGCAATACCGTCTGTCACGCTGGCCGTCATATCAACCTCAAGCGGACCTGCGCTGATAACGTCGCTGCGAACCTGCTGAAGCCAATCTGCGTTTAAACTCTCGCGAATCGGAATCGTTGCCCCTTTGGACAAAAATTCACGAAGCTGAATCTTCATAAGATCACCCCAAACAAACAAAGTTTATTATATCGATTCTTGAATCGTTTTGTCAACAATTTCACTCCATGATATAGTGAAAAAAATACCAGCACTATTCCGGAGGGTCATTGCGATGCGTACAGTCGGTCTAATCGTTGAATATAATCCGTTCCATAACGGACATTACTATCATTTACAACAATCGGTCAAAATAACGAACGCGGACGCGGTTATTGCCGTAATGAGCGGAAATTTCCTGCAACGCGGCGAACCTGCGCTGCTGGATAAATGGACGCGGACCGAGATGGCGCTCCGCGGGGGCTGCGATCTGGTCATTGAACTGCCTGTCGCCTATTCCACGCAGGCGGCGGAATGGTTCGCCTATGGCGCCGTCGCGCTCCTCGGCGCGACCGGCGTCGTAGACGCCCTCTGCTTCGGCAGCGAGGCCGGAGATATCGGGCCGCTGCGCCGCATTGCCCGCACGCTCGCGCATGAGCCGGAGCCATTCGCCCGGCTGATGGCGGATACGCTGGGCGGCGGCGCCAGCTACCCTGCGGCTTACAGCGAAGCGGTGCGCCTCCACATGGCCCAGACGGGCGATCAGGAGGCTGCCGCCTTCCCCCTGGAGCAGCCCAACAATACGCTTGGGCTGCATTACCTGCTGGCGCTTGAGCGGCTGGACAGCCGCATCGAGCCCTATACGCTCCGCCGCGAGAAAGCCGGGTACTCGCAGGCGGACATAACGGACCGCCGGATCGCCAGCGCCACGGCGATCCGCAAGCTGGTTTCGCAGCAGGGGACGCCCGATGAGGCGGCTCCCTATGTGCCCGAATCCACAATGGATCTGCTGCAACGGGATTATGCAGCAGGCCGCGGCCCCATCAGCTGGTCTTCTTTTACGAAGCCGCTGTTTCACAAAATTATGACCGAATCGGCGGCATCGCTTGCCGAGTATCATGAAATGAGCGAAGGACTTCAGCATAGGCTCAAGCATTCCGCAGCCGCGCTTGCTTCCCTGGAGGTCGATGCCCTGCTTGAAGCTGTCAAGACGCGCCGTTATACGCGGACGAAGCTGCAGCGCATGCTGCTTGCCGTTCTGCTCGGGCACCGCAAGCGGGACATGACGCCGGAGCGGCTGAGAAACGGCCTCCAATACCTGCGCGTGCTTGGTTTTACCGGCAAAGGCCGCGAGCTGCTTCGAAGAATGAAAACGACGGCCCACCTTCCGGTTCTGCACAGCGCCGCAAGGCCTCCGGAGCTCTTCCCTTACCTCGATCTCGATGTGCAGGCCACCGCCGCCTACACACTGGCCAGGGGCAATGCAGCGGCACGCGATTGTTTTCGCGATTACTATGAGAAGCCGATTACGATTTAACAGGTCTAATGCGGACAAGTCCAGCGTACAATGTAGTGGCTGTTTATGTCCAGCTACTATACTTGTAATGGAGTGAGTCCCAATGAAAAGAACGCTGCTGATCGGCTTTCTGTCCATTGTTTTGGTCGGAGCGATCATATATCGTCCCGATGACGCTTTTCAGGCTTCGCTGCAGGGCCTGACCATCTGGTGGAATATTGTTTTCCCGGGCCTGCTGCCTTTCCTGGCGCTGCTTGAGCTGATGCTTGCCTTCGGAGGGGTCCATTTTCTCGGAACGCTGCTCAATCCGCTGATGAGAAGGCTGTTCAGGCTGCCTGGCGAAGCGGGCTTCGCCATGGCGATGGGCTGGACGGCCGGCTCCCCGTCAGGTGCGGAAGCCGCCTCCGCGCTCAGACGGAGCGGCCTGGTCTCCCGCACGGAGGGACAGCGGCTGCTCGCCCTCTCCCATATGCCAAGCCCCCTGTTCATGCTGCTTGTCGTCGGCGCCGGGTTCATGCACCGGCCGGAGCTGGGTATTGTAATCGCCGCTATCGTATGGCTGGTTGGGTTGGCCAGCGGTCTTGTCCTTGCCAGAATCACACATGCCGGCGAACAGAGCACTCCTGCCGTAACCGATACCCGCCCTTTGTTTCGCCGGGCCGCGACCGCAATGGCGGATGCCCGCAAAGCCGATGGCCGAACCTTCGGCAAGACACTGGGCGACGCTGTCACCACATCGGTGTACAAGCTGATGGCAATCGGCGGGTTTATGATGATCTGCGCCGTCCTTGTCCGGCTGCTTGAACCGATCATGCCAAGTCAGCTGCCTTCATATATTTTGCCAGGGCTTATTGAGAGCCATATAGGCGCATATGCGGCCGCGGTTTCCGAACAATCAGGCGGACTTGCCTGGAATGCGGCAGCGATTGCAGCTGTGCTCAGCTGGGGCGGAATCAGTTCGCTCCTCCAGGCCGCAAGCTCCGTATCCGGAACCGATCTGTCGGTCCGGCCGCTCCTTCTGATGCGGCTGGCCCAATCGGCTCTCGCCTTCGCCGCAACAATCGCCTTATGGAGGCCGGTTACCGGTGCTCTCGCCGCATTCTTTCCCGCCTCCACCACGACGCTTGAGCATATGGGCGGCAGCGTGCACCCGTTCACGCAAACCGTACAAGCCGGAGATTTGTTCAGCCTGTGGCCGTTCATGCCTCTGGTGCTGCTTCTGTTTGCCGGCGGAGTGCTTGTGCTCGCAATCGCCTCTGTCAGCGCCCCGCGGAAGTGGACGCGCTAAAAAACGCCGCGGCGCAGCGAATTTCCTTTTCGTTCAGGCAGCGGTCATGTTTCTTTGTTTTTATATTTCACAGCCAGCGCTTTTTCGACCTCAGGCGGAACCAGATCCTGCACTTTGCCATGGAATTTGGCGATTTCCTTGACAATGCTGGAGCTGAGATACGAGTACCGGGGGTTGGTCATCATAAAGATCGTTTCGATCTCTCCGTCCAGCTGATGGTTGGTCGATGCCAGCTGAAGCTCGTATTCGAAATCCGTCACGGAGCGGATACCCCGGACAATCACGTCCGCATTGCGCGAGCGCATGAAATGAACCAGCAAATCGCGGAAGCTGTCAATGGACACATTCGGCAAATCCCGGGTCACTTCCTTCAGAAGCACCTTGCGCTCCTCCACGGTAAAAAGCGGATTCTTGCTGGAATTATTCAGCACAGCCACAATCAGATGATCAAATTGCCTGGCGGCTCTGCGGATAATATCCATATGCCCGTATGTGACAGGATCGAAGCTGCCTGGATAGACAGCTACCCGCTGACCGGCGGGCGTTCCTTCCACCGGGATAAGCGGGTTTATGGAAGGCGCTGCGCCTATTGAACCGGCTGCGGGATTAGATGAGAAAGGCATGCATTATTCCTCCATTTGTACAGTCGAACCGTCTGCATGACGGTAATAATAAATCGTAACTGCCGTGTCGCCGTATGTTGAATGTTTCGCCTGCTCAAAACCGTCGATCGCTTCCGGATAGGTATGTCCGGCATCATGCTCGACGACAATAACCGCGCCGGGACTAAGCAGCCCAAGCCCGGAGAGCGACTGCATCATGACATCCATGTTCCTGATTTTATAAGGCGGATCCAGAAAAACGATACGAAATGCCGTCCCACGTTTGGCGAGGGCCTTCAATGCGCGCAAGCTTTCATTGCGGTATATTTCGGCCTGCTCCGTGAACCCGGCAGCTTGTACATTCCGTTTGACCACATCGATGCTGCTCTGCTCCAAATCGACAAATACCGCATGATCCGCACCCCTGCTCAACGCCTCGATGCCAAGTCCGCCGGTACCGGCGAACAGATCAAGCGCCCATCCGCCTTCAAAATAAGGACCGATCATGCTGAAAATTGCTTCCTTGACCTTGTCGGTGGTCGGACGCGTATTCATCCCGGGAACTGCTTTTAAAGCACGGCCTTTAGCCGTACCTGCAATAACTCTCAACTTCTTGCCCTTCCCCTTTCGAAAGCTCTCGTTAAGACTGCTGCTATCTTAACATACTTCCCGGCAGTTGTTAAAGCGTTTGGGGCGCTCTACATTCGCTCCGAAACGACGTTCGCCTGAAGAAATGGAAGCAAATAATCGGGTCCGCCGGCTTTGAAGTCGGTTCCCCTAAGACTGTTTTTGAATGATAAATAAGGTAAACGTTCATTATAAGCATGGACCATTCCTTCAAACATTCTTTATCATTTTCAATAGCCTCATCCGTCTGCTTAATGGAAACTTATTATGCTTCGATCATTTTTTGTCATGTCATCGGCGCATATGGTCTATATATAAGCATGACGGCCGGTAAAAATGACAGCTTGTGTGCGCGAAGGCGGCGAGCGGGAGTTTTTCGGCTATAGGCGTGAGGAGTGTGTTCGGATGGATATCGGAAACCGATTGTTCCGCTCGGCGCTGCTCGGTCTTGCCGGCAACCGTGCGGCACGGGCACTGTCACAACGATATGGGATGAAGCTGGGGGCCAGGCGCTTTGTCGCAGGCGAGACCATGGAAGAGGCAATCGTTCAGGCTAAACGGCTGAATGCGGAAGGCATTGCGGTTACGCTGGATTTTCTGGGCGAGAGCGTAAGCAGTCTGGAAGAGGCAAAAACAAGCGAGCTTGGGTACCTGGAGCTGCTCAGGACAATTGAGCGGGAGGGCATCAACGGCAATATATCGCTCAAGCCGACTCAATTCGGACTGGCGCTGGACCGGACCGCATGCGAAGAAGGAATCCGGACCGTTGTGAAGGAGGCCGCCAGGCTCGGGCTGTTCGTCCGGCTGGATATGGAGGACAGTCCATGGACCGATTCCACAATCGGCATCGTCCGGAAGCTGCATGAGGAAGGATATTCGAATGTCGGCACCGTTATTCAAGCCTATCTGTACCGGAGCGGTCGTGATGTTCAAGCCATGACGGCAAATAAAATGAATCTGCGGCTCGTAAAAGGCGCTTATAAGGAGTCCCGCCGCATTGCTTTCGAAACGAAGCGGGAGGTAGACGACAATATGCGGCGTTTGATCAAAGCGCGGCTGGACAGCGGCGTTTATACAGCGATTGCCACCCATGACCAAAGCATCATCAGATGGGTGCAATCCTACACGCGCATGCGCGCCATTCCCCGAAGCCGCTTTGAATTCCAGATGCTCTACGGCATCCGGAATCCGCTTCAGCGGTCCTTGGCAAAGGAGGGCTACACGGTTCGCAGCTACGTTCCGTTCGGCCGCAGCTGGTATCCTTATTTCGTCCGGCGTCTGGCCGAACGGCCCGCTAATGTGATGTTCGTCGTGAAGAGCGTCGTGCTGCGCAAATAATATTGCCAATTATGCACAGGGAGGCCAAAAGAATGAAACAACAGCAAATCGCCGTCCTCCCTGTTCCTTTTGACTGGGGAGCCAGCCGGCGCGGAGCCGAAGGCGGACCGCAAGCCGTTCTCATCGCAGGCCTTGAGGATAAGCTGCAGCAGCTAAAGCTGGATTATGTCATCCTGAAGGATTCCTACCTGCCTGATCCAGCGGCTGACGAACGGACCTCAGAGCGCATGAAACACTGGGGACGCGTACTTGCCATGAGCAAGGCGGTCGCGTTCGAGGTATCGCGGCTGTCTGCCAGCGGCTCCTTCCCGTTGACGATCGGCGGCGATCACAGCATTGCCATCGGTACCATTGCCGGACTATGTCAGCATAAAAAAAAGCTTGGCGTCATCTGGATCGACGCACATGCTGATCTCAACACTCCTCTCACATCGCCCTCCGGCAATATGCACGGCATGAGTCTTGCTGCCGGCCTTGGGTATGGGGACCCCGGCTTTGTCCAGCTTTGCGGCAGCAGCCCCAAGCTTGAGCCCAGCCGCGTAGTGCTCGTTGGAGCCAGACAGCTCGATGAAGGAGAGAAACAGCTCATCCAGGCGCTCGGGGTCACCTGCTTCACCATGCATGATATCGACAAACTAGGCATGGGCCGTATCATGGAGCAGGCGATTCGGATCGCCGCCAACGGTGCAGACGGCGTTCATGTCAGCTTCGATATCGACAGCGTTGACCCCGGCGAGGCTCCGGGAACCGGTACCCCTGTGAGGGGCGGCTTGAATTACCGGGAGGCTCATTTGGCCATGGAAATGCTGCATGATTGCGGTGCGGTAACCTCCGCCGATGTGGTTGAGGTCAATCCGCTGCTGGACAGCACGCATGGAACAGCCAAGCTTGCCGTCGAGCTTATCAGCTCTCTGCTCGGAGAGAAAATCCTGTAAAAAAAAGGCCGTTTGTCTTCTGCGCATGAAGCGTCGCAAAAGGCAAGCGGCCTTTGTACTGAAGCTGTTTCCTTTACCGGATGCTGTTTAGCCCGCTGGAGTCTCAGCAGCCGGATCTGCAGGAGGTGCATTTGGATCTGCAGGCGCATCTGTTGCTGCCGGTTCTTCCAGTGTATTGGTGATTTTGGCTTTGGCTTTGATATCCTGAAGCCATGAAGAGGACAGCTCAGAAACCTGCTGAGCAAGCAATTGGTCCTTGATTTTCGCTTTTTCCTCATCCAGGGTAGCCGTGTGGGCTGCTTTGCGGTCTGTGAACTTGATGATATGGAAGCCGTTGGCACCCTGTACAATCGGACTAAGCTCGTCCTTGGTTTTGAGAGCGAACGCCGCATCCTCGAACGGCTTGTCCATCACACCGCGCGGGAAGAAGTTCAAATCTCCGCCGTTATCCTTGCTGCCCGTATCAATCGATTTCTCGGAAGCCAGCTTAGCGAAATCTGCGCCGCCTTGAAGCTCCTTCAGAATCGCTTCCGCTTCCGCTTTGGTTGCTACAAGAATATGGGAGACGCGAACCTGCTCCGGCGTATCGAAGGATGCTTTGTTTTGGTCAAAATACTGTTTGATCTGGTCGTCGGTAACCGTTGCCTTCGGTTCCAGCAATTTGCGGATACGAAGCTGAGTCGGCATTTCCTTGCGGAAATCCGCTTCTGTCATTCCGTTCTGCTGCAGCCATGCATTGAAGTCGTCCGCTGTAGGGAAACGTCCCTCCCAAAGCTTGACCTCGCTGTCAATATCGGCTTCTGTCGCCGTGATGCCCGCTTTATCGGCTTCCTGTTTGACCAGCTCTTCCTGAATCATCTGATCCAGCGTCGACTTGCCGCCCAGACTGATCATTTTGTCAAACAGATTGTCCTGCGTGATTTTGACATCATTGACGGTTGCCACAACTTCATCACTGCCGCTTGCGCTGCCAAAAGGCGGCTTGATCAGCGCTACAACAAGCAGCAGTGCCAGTCCGATCGCGATGAACATCCAGGGCTTGCTGCTGTTGCCCCTGCGGCTTGCCTCCGGTGCTGACGGGCCTGCTCCAACCGGAACGGGCGTGAGCGGCTCGTCTTGAGCACCATCAGTCTCTTCACGCTCATCTGCAAGCCCGGACTCTATGTCCCGGTCCGTGACATCCTCCGTCAAGTCCGAGGGCGTTTCCTTCTCGAGATTTAAGCCTTCCTTGGCCGTGGAATCAACGTCCGTTTCTCCGTCAAGCTCGGGGCTTGCCGAAGCTTCCTTTTCTTCCTGTTCAATCTCTTTATCTAGATCCTTGTCTTTCTCGTTCAATGCGTAAAACTCCCTTCTGAAAATGGATGCAGTTATTGTTTCTGCTGCAGTCAAATATACCAGATTAAAAATTAAAAAACCTTAAGAGAAGATAAAATGTCGGCAGTTTCTATAAAAGAAACCAATGAATCGGCAGCAGCAAAACCGGGGTAAACACAGCGCAGGCGGCCATGGAAAACCCGCTCACGCCGCCCTCCTCCTGGGAATCGGCGAGCAGTCTGGCGGAGCCTATTCCGTGCGCAGCGGCACCAATGGCGATAGAAGCGGCTACACGGTCGTGCACGCCAACGAGCTTGAGCAGCACAGGGCCGGCCACACTGCCGAACAATCCCGTCATCACGGTAAGCGCTGCGGTGAATTCCGGCGATCCGCCCAGCCAGCGTGAAAGCTCGACCGAGACGGCCGCGGTCACTGATTTCGGAAGCGATGATCTCAGCAGCTCCTCGGTGCCGCCTAAAGCGATTACGCACAGGGCGTTCACGCCAATGCCCAGCGCGCTCCCCACGAAGGCTCCAAGCAGGAGGGAGGGCAGAAGCGGCTTCAACCGGACGGCTTGTTTATAAAGCGGAATAGCCAGCGCTACCGTTGCCGGACCGAGAAAGAAAGTGACCATATCCCCGCCAACCTTGTAATTCGAATAATCAATGCGTCCAAGCTGCAGGAATCCATAAACAAGAACAGGTGCCGTGATAAGCGGATGCAGCCGCGGAACCCGTTTCCGGACAAGCAAGGCGACTGCATACGCGACAACGGTGACGCATACGCCAAAAAGCGGATCACTATAAAGACTGCTGCCGTTCATGCGGAATCTCCTTCCGCTTGTTCGTTAAAAGCTGCGTGACCAGACCGGTTAGAAGCGTAACAACGGCTGTACCTGCCGTCAAGCTGATCAATGCGGCAAGCCAGGATTCCTGAAGCAATGGGAGGAAGGTCGACACGCCGGCAAGCAGCGGCACAAAAAAAAGCATCATATGCCGCGTCAGCAACGTTGCGCTGGCTTCCACCCATTCCAGTTTAATGACATTCAAAAACAAAGCCGCCGTCAGCAGCAGCAGCCCCAGCACATGAGAAGGAAGCGGCACACGGGCAATTGAATGCAGCAGCCACCCTAAACCATCAAAACCGATAATAATGACAAATCCGCGCATCAAACTCTCCTCACTATCCATTTTCGCCTTATTTTCCTCGTTTATTCCCTTGCGCTTTCACGTTATTCCCGGTCCCCCTGGGACTCCATCCCTTCCGGGTGCGCCGCATGGAAAGTGGGTCCGCAGGACGTAAACGGGCATTCCGCCCAATCGCCATCAGGTGCGTCTCTGCACCTTCTACGTTATTCCCGGTCCCCCTGGGACTCCATCCCTTCCGGGTGCGCCCGCATGGTAAGTGGGTCCGCAGGACGTAACGGGCACTCCGCCCAATCGCCATCAGGTGCGTCTCTGCACCTGGCCCCCCTGGGACTCCATCCCTTCCGGGTGCGCCGCATGATAAGTGGGTCCGCAGGACGTAAACGGGCATTCCGCCAACTGTTGTCAGGTGCGTCTCTGCATCTCCCTCGTTACACCGTCCGGGTGTCCAGAGGGCCGGGGCCCTTGGGGTCCCCCTCCGGGGGATTTAGGGGGCTATATCACCCCACCTGGTTCCTCACCGCACCATCCATAAATGATTGCAGATTCCCTGCAGCCAGACTCATCAGGCTCTTTCTCGACTCAACGGTAGCCCAGCCCATATGAGGGGTCAAAAAGCAATTTGGCGCGCCAATTAGCGGATGGTCAGCAGGAGGCGGCTCCACGGACAATACATCCAGACCTGCGCCGGCAATCGTGCCTGCCTGCAGAGCATCCACCAGATCCTGTTCCACAATATGGCCGCCGCGAGCCGTATTAACGAGGAACGCCGTCGGTTTCATCAGACCGAGCGTCCGGCTGCTCACAATCCCCTTCGTTTGATCGGTTAGCGGGCAATGAAGAGAGATAAAATCAGACTCGCGGAACAGCTCGTCCTCCTCTACAAATCGAACATGCTCAAGGCCCTCAACCTGCTTGGCGGTCCGGGTGTGGACCACCACACGCATGCCGAAGGCTGCTGCGATCTGAGCGACCTGCTGGCCGATTTGGCCAAAACCGATAATGCCCATCGTTTTATGAACCAACCCATGAAGCGGGGATAAGGAGAACGTAAAATCTTTAATGGCCGACCAGCGCCCTCCATGAACGGCATCGCTATGCTTTTGAACCTGATGGCAAAACTCCAGAATCAAGGAAAAAACCAGCTGCGAGACCGAGAATGAGCTGTAGTCAGGCACATTGGTGACCGTGATCCCCCGCAGTGCAGCGGCTTTGGTATCAACGATGTTATAGCCGGTAGCGAGAACACCGATATATTTCAGCTTGGGAAGCCTGGCGAGCGTTTCAGCCGACAACGGGGTTTTGTTGGACAGCACAACTTCGGCATCCTCCGCGCGCTGGACAATTTCTTCCTCCGTGGTGCGGTCGTATACCGTCAGCTTGCCCAGTCTGGATATTTCCTCCCAGCTCAAATCTCCCGGATTCAGGGTATAGCCATCCAAAACAACAATATTCATCGAAATTTAGCCCTCCATCATATTCTTATGAAAACTAGCCCTGCTGACGAAGCAAATCATACAGGGTAAACGTGACAATCCGCGCGGCTGCCGCGACATCCTGGAGCCGGACATGCTCATCCGCCCGATGGCCGTTCGCTTCCTCCAGCGTTCGGGGACCTGCACCGAACATGACCGTCGGGATACCCGCCTCCGTGAAATGCCGCGCATCGGCATAAAGCGGTACCCCCTGCACGGGCAGTTCCCCTTCTCCCATGACCTGTGTCCAGTTGGCGCGGAGCGCCTCCAGCAGCGGCCGGGTCCCTTCAAGCTCCTTAAAGGGCAGAGCAAGCAAAATACGCCGGATTTGGAGTTCGATGTCCGTGCAGCACTGAACGGCCAACCCGATGACTGCCTTCAGTTCCTGCTCGACCAACCCGGGATTCTCCTCCGGAATGATGCGCCGGTCCAGGCGTATAACACAGCGGTCCGGCACCACATTCGTGTTGATGCCCCCCTGAATAAGTCCAACGGACAAAGTCGGGGATTCAATGCCCTCGACTGCAGAATGGATGCCGGATAAATGATTGCGGTAATCGTATAAAGCGCTCAGTACTTTGTTCATAGCTTCAAGGGCATCGGCTCCGGTATTCGGGATAGCCGCATGGGCTGACCTTCCCTTGAGCGTAACTTCAAGATGCAGACAGCCATTGTGAGCGGTTACCGCCGAGTAAGTGAAACCTGCTGCGACTGCGTAATCCGGTGCAATTAAGCCTTCGCGAAGCAGCCGCT
The DNA here is from genome assembly GCF_056269255.1 of Paenibacillus sp. JT31N17. Classification (NCBI taxonomy): domain Bacteria; kingdom Bacillati; phylum Bacillota; class Bacilli; order Caryophanales; family Paenibacillaceae; genus Paenibacillus; species Paenibacillus sp. JT31N17. The sequence continues at coordinate 478,651 of NZ_JBWDNP010000003.1, read as the reverse complement.
GCGGACCAATTTCGCCGCCCGTCTCTTCATCGAAAGTGATAACCAGACAAAGCCTGCCGTCTGCCTCTACCCCGCACTCACGCAGCGCCATGACCGCATAGGTATAGACGGCGATATCGGACTTGGATACGGCGGCTCCTCTGCCATAAAGCTTTCCTTCCGCAATAATAGACCCGTAGGGGTCATATGTCCAGCCTTCTCCGGGCGGCACCACATCGCCATGTGCGTTAAGCGCAATTACGGGACCTGTACCAGTGCCAAATAGAGTATCGGCAACCACATTTCTCCCCTCTGCCATACCAGCTGCCAGCGTCTCTTCTTTCGGAACGACATCCATAAACGGTTCAAAGCCTCTGTCTGTCAGCTCCCTGACAACCACCTCAGCGATTGAAGCGCAGTTCCCCGGCGGATTGTCGGAAGGGGTGGATACAAGTTTGCCTAGCAGGTCGATCATCCCGGATTCATGATTCCGCAGCCAAGCCGCAAGCTTTGCTTTATCGTCATTCATAAAATAATCCCCCTAATTAAGAAACTCGAGATCATCCTATTACCCATGCGGCGTGATAAATCCACCTGTAATAATAAGAGTCTGACGATAGCGCTTGCATCATATTTAGTATTATTTTAGCACATAAAATGGGGGGTCAGGGGTCAGGCTGCAGGACAAAACATGGATTTTATTCGTTCAGGCTGGCCGCTCTTTTCTCATCATGGTCCTGTTTATCCCTCTCGGCCAGCTCTTCTTTAAACAAATTTGCCAGGTCTGCCTTATTGCCGTAAACATAAATGAGATCCCCGCTGCGCAGTTCGGTGGATAAACGCTCTTTACGAATGGTTTCTTTACCCCGCTTGATAAAAAGAAGATTAATATCATGCTGATCTGTCAGCAGCTCCTGAACGCTTTTGCCAACATGCCGGGAATTTGCAAAAAGAGGAATATCGATAAATTGATCATTCTCGCCCATCTCAAAGATTTCGGAAACCGGCAGTTCCTTCAGATCGAAGCTTTGCTGGAGCTCACCATGAAACCATTTTGTCAGAAAGGTGTGGACCGGCGTAAAACGCAATATCAGCAATAATAAACCAAGTACAGCAGCAGTCCAGACAAGCTGGGGTACGTGAAAGCTCTCCGTCATGATTGCACTGATGGACGAGATAATAACCGCTAGGGAAAACACACCGAACAAAATAAGAAACATACCGATGTTCCGCCGAACCGGATGCCTTAATATGAGCTCAGACTCTTTGGTCGTGAAGCCTGTCCCCGTCATCATGGAGATCACCTGGAACCGGGATATTTCACGCTTGAGTCCCGTACTGCGGAAGAGAATAACCGCAATCTCGAGTACCAGGAAAATAATGATGAAATAGATCAGGATAAACTTGAATCCCATGATGATCCCCGCCTTTGCTCATTTCTCTCGATTACCATTACCCGAATTGTCCGAAAAAAATCGCGAGATGTATAAATCCCCACAAATCGGCAATCCTATCTGTATCGGCGTCGAGAGATGCCGTAGACAACCGCGGAGAAGACTTACGTTTCCCCATAAGCTCTTCGTCCGGTTTCTCCTCTCCCATGAAAAGGGGCTCTCGAAAGAGAGCCCCGGTTTTTTTATGTAGATCTTCGTTTCCGGAAGGAGACATTTGAAAGGCTTGCCTATGGTCAAACACATTTGAAGGCGGATCAGCGGTCCAGCCGGGACCGTTATTACCATCCCTGTTATCATGCTGACGCCTTTTCGGAAAATTGTTTTTCATCCCCCGGTTGGGTTGAAAAAGCGTTTGAGGATGCCAAAAAGCGTTTTGAACAAGAGCGGAACAACTCCCGCCGGTCACATGGGCCAGCGGGAGTTTTGCGTACGGCTTGCATGGTAGACATTGGGTCGATTAGATTAGCCCAATCAGATCAAGCCTTTGCGGTGCAAGATCGTCAGCACCCGGTAGAAGTCGCAGGAGCCGCCTGGCGTAGTATCGACAATGCCTGCTTTCTTCGCAGCGACTGCGCCTCCATGGCCCATTCCGGAATCGTTTCCATAGATTGTCTGCCCGCGAGCTCCGCTACTTTTGCTTTCAATTCTTCAAAGGCGGCTTTTTCTTCCTTGGTCATCTCTTCGTCACCCTCCTCCTCCACAATCCCGGTCTCGTCGTATTGGATCAGTCCATTCAACTTAATAATGGAGATCAGCTTGGCGGCATAGTCGGGATCAGTCGCATACCCGCACATATAGAAAGCCCAGCACTGCCCGGCTGGTGTTGTCGCAGCTCTTACAGGGGCATAGCGGCTTCTGGCAAGCAACAGATCCTGATCCTTATAAAAAGCTGTAGACGCTATCGTAAGCTCTGAATGAAGTGACGACATTAACCGCCTTGCCCCCGTATATTTCCCAGGTTCCTTTGCTTGCCATTTCTCCCGTCCAATAAGCGTTTGGCGCGCCGCTGCCCACCTTGTAGCCGCCCAGGTTGTTCCAGCTGTTAAGGTTTCCTTCCGTTTCCAGCCAGCTTTGGGCAAGACGCACCGAGGGCAATAGCGGCGATTCTTCCCGCCTGACCTGGAGAACGACAGGAGCCAGGAGTGCGAAGAAATCCGCTTTTGTATATCTCATCGTGAAATTTTCTCCTTGTGATAAGCTTGTCACGCTTGTCATACTGTTTCGTATTCAAACACACCTACTTTAATCGCGGCATGTGTGGACATCATGTACTCTTCATTTTCCGGACTGTACAAGTCTGTCAGAGTAAACTTGCGAGTTTCATTCTACCCGTCCGCCATACTCAAGTCTGTACTCAAAAAAATGAGTATTTATTTCATCCGGAATATGTGCTGATCGGCTGATGGCTGCAGCAGGATCTATGGAATTCTAATGGGAATTTTCGGAAAATCATGCTACCATGAAGGAAAACCCGCCGCTTAGGGTGGATTGACGGGTAGGAAAATAAAATATGATCTATTCGGCCATTATTGATCTTTTACTCGCAGCCATGATTTATTTCTACGGCCGCAAACACGAAGCGACCAAATGGGCGGTATTATTTCTATTTTTCGCTGGGCTTGGCAGTTTTTCGGATGTCGCTCAGGCACCTGTATGGCACAGTCTCTTCTTCTTCATCCTCCAGGCCTGCACCCCTTACGGCTTCATCATGTTCTCGATCGTTTATTCCGAAACCGCGATTCCCCGCGTCAAAAACATACTCACCTACGCGCTTGCGCTACCGATTATCATGACGCTGCTTATTACGCCGATGAGACCCGATATCCGGATGGATTTTCTCCTCCTGCTCTTCTGGGCGGTTCCCTATTATCTGGCCGGATGTTTTCTCATTATCTACGCCTATCTGAAAGAAAAGAACCCGCTTAAAAGAAGAAACCGTCTCATAACCGTCTGTTTTGTTGTTCCTCCCGTCATTATGATTGTTGTGGTCAATCACTTCGAAAGAGCTGTGAATACGTTTGGCAGCTACCGGTATATCAGTTATTTCGTCGTCATCGCTTTTGCCGTATTTATTGTGTCTGCGATCCGGTTCGGCGTGCTTGGCGTAAGAATCAAATTTGAAAAGCAGCTTCACGATCAGACGATAAAGGGAATTGCATCGGGGGCGGCCATGCTTAACCATGCCATGAAAAATCACATCACAAACATTGATATGCTGACAGGCCGTTTGAAAGAGCATGTACAGAACCGGCTGCATGAACAGGCGGACGAGGATATTGCGGTTATTCAAGCGGAGACGAGACAGATGATGCATATGGTGAAACGCATCAAGAAACATATAGAAGATATCGAAATTGTCGAAGGACCTGCAAGCTTGTCCGACATTGTCGCCCAGGCGCTGCTATCCAACCGTTATTTGCTTGAGCATAAAAGGATTTCCGTACTGACGGACTATTCTTTGCCCTGCAATTTGATTTGCGACAAGCTCCACCTTCAGGAGGTATTCGCCAATCTGATCCGCAATGCTGTTGAAGCGGTGGAAATGGACAATGGCATGCTGGCAATAAGAATACATGAGAGCAAGAAAGACTTCCTGGTTGATTTCTCCAACAATGGCAGGGGAATTGACAAGGAGACCCGCGCGCAGCTTTTCGAGCCGTTTTTCTCCACCAAGCACCATGAGGATAATTTTGGGCTGGGTCTGACTTATTGCTACCTGATCATGCAAAAGCACGGCGGAAGCATTGATGTGTCAAGTCAGCAGGCAGGAGCTACTTTTTCCATTCATTTGCCGAAGACACGCCGGGCATAAATAAATGAAAATGAAGAATAACGATTTGATTCAATGTCATTTGGCGCGGTTAATATTGTTACATGACCCCCCATTGATATAGTTTCATTTGGTCCGCGAAAGCTGCGGGCCACTTTTTTTGTTCACTTACTGACACAATCGGCCATTCCAGTGCGCGCTCACCCGGCTCATCTTGTTGGGGAAACTGAATCCTGACGCAGATAGAAGAGCGATTATGAACAGTTTCATCGATTGATTCCGTTTCCATGTACGAAATAGGGTCAAAAACCCGCAAATACCCGCCAAAATTGAATTTTACTTTAAAGGGTGGAAGGCGTATTATTTCTCTCAACAACTTCATACTCGTATGAAAACGCTGAATTCCCGCTAGGGAAACGGGGGAACCAATTAGAAACCATTCTATGGTTTCACGGGGTTAATCCTACTATTTGCTTGGCAAATACAGGGACGGGCACTCTCAAGCCCGAATCCGGCAGCTAACCTCGTAAGCGCATTGAGAGAGAACCGCACTCAAATCCGCCCGCAGCCCATATGTGCTGCCAAGCAGCCTGGGAGTAGAGATTCTCTGCTTTTCGGGCTTTTTTTTGCCTAAATTTGTTAAAGAACAAGGAGAGCGGTCAATATGATCGTATTATCAGATTCCCTGCCCCGTCTGAATGTCCGGCTTCAGCAAAAAATTTGTTTTATGGAGATGTTTCTGTATGACAGCATAACTGTCGCGAAGGCCGTACCGCCGGGAGCTGAGGCTCGCGGAACCGGTATTATTTTGCTCAATTTGACCAGCAGTGGCATATCCGGCTGGAGCGGATGCCCCGTTCCGGATGCACAGCAGCGATTCGATATTCTTCAATGGTCATCCGAATTTTTGCAAATGAAGGGTTTGTCTGTTGGCGAATGCCTTTACCATGTCCAGACGAAATGCGGCTCATGGAGCAAGGAGAGAAGAGAGCTTGCCGAATCTGCACTGCTTGCGCTTGAATTTAAGCTTGATCATCCCATTCATCTGAACACGGGCAAAAACAAGAAATGGGACCGTGCCGAGCTGTTTGATCGATCGCAATCATACTGTTATTATGCTTTGGACTAATCAGAGAAGGGAATGAGAACGGATGCTGGAACAGCTCTATCACGAAATTGAAAAAGCTTATATGGAATGCGAAGCGGAAATTTCGGAGATTCGTCCGGAGGAGATAGAAGTCAGAATCATCCGGAAATATCTTGTCATCCTGGCCAAATACGGCCCTGCTGCGGAAGATTCGGTTCCAGTTCTGGAGGGAGCGGGAATTTCCTTTCACCCTTTGAATGATCCGGAGCTCGAACAGTTCCATTCCCGGCTGAAATTGAAATTGGCGGAGCTGACGGAATGCCCCGTTCTCTCCATTCAATCGGATATAAGCGCCCACAAAGGGGAGAAAATGGAGCTGATTCTGTTTGGCTGCGATATTGAGAGCCTGTATATTCAGGATTGATTCTTTGGAAAACCACCTTGCGTCACCAAAAAAAACTTGCCGCATCATATCCAGCGAACGCCTATGGCACAAGCTGCATACAATGTATGACTTTTTACAGGCAAGAGAGGGTGATTCCAGGTGGAATTTCAGCTTGTCCCGCTGCATTGGGTTTACCTCGCCTTTATCGTCTTCATAATGGCTCTGCTCATCAAAAGGCGGGATACGACCTTAATTTGTGTGGTTGGTATTTTGGCGCTTGGTCTGCTGGCAACAGAAAGCCTCAGCGGATCAGTCAGCGGTATTTTCAACAGCTTTATCTATGCAACAAAAGAGCTGATCGGCACGATTTTTATTATTTCCATCATCGTCGCCATGAGCCGAATCTTGATTAAAACCGGCGTCAATGAGGTAATGGTAGCTCCACTTACGCGGTTCTTAAGGACGCCCGCTCTCGCCTATTGGGGCATCGGTTTGATTATGATGATTACGTCCTGGTTTTTCTGGCCTTCTCCCGGCGTTGCGCTTATCGGCGCTGTTCTGCTGCCGGTTGCCGTAAGAGTGGGGCTGCCGGCGCTCGGCGCGGCCATGGCCATGAACCTGTTCGGGCACGGGATTGCGCTTTCCGGAGATTATATTATTCAAGGCGCTCCGAAGCTGACTGCAGATGCAGCCGGGCTGCCGGTCTCGGAAGTAATGGAGGCGAGCATTCCCCTTGTAATCGTCATGGGTCTCGTCACAACGGTAACGGCATTCTGGATGATGCGGCGGGATATGAAGAAGGGAACGTGGAGAGACGGCCTTGTATCAGGGACAATCAGCGGGCACACGGCGAACCAGAGCGAAGGGCGCATCACCCTGCCTCACAAACAAAAGCAGCTGCTTGCCGTGCTGATTCCCGTGCTTTTCGCTATCGACGTGGCAGCCATGTTCATTCTGAATCTGCAGGGCGGGGACGCCACGGCGCTTGTAGGCGGCACTGCCGTGTTGATCCTGATCGGGGTCACGATGCTTGCTCACCGGAACCGGGGTCTGGAGGAAACCACAGCTTATTTGATCGAAGGTTTCCAATTCGGCTTCAAGGTGTTCGGTCCAGTCATTCCGATCGCGGCATTCTTCTATCTGGGAGACGCCGCTTTCACGGAAATGTTCGGCAATGTGCTGCCGGAGGGCTCTCACGGCATCGTAAATGACCTCGGGGTCGCGCTTGCCAACCATGTGCCGCTTAATCAGGCAATTGGTGCCGTAACGCTTACCGTGACCGGCGCGATTACGGGGCTGGACGGCTCCGGCTTCTCCGGACTATCATTGGCTGGTTCGATCGCCCAATTATTCGCATCCGCAATCGGAACCGGAGCGGCTACGTTGACGGCTCTCGGTCAGGTTGCCGCAATCTGGGTCGGCGGCGGAACCCTCATCCCCTGGGCGCTTATTCCGGCAGCCGCCATCTGCGGAGTTGATCCCTTCGAGCTGGCCCGCCGCAATTTGAAGCCGGTGCTGCTCGGACTTGCCGTGACGACGCTCGTCGCGATGTTTATCATTTGAGGTTGACGCTTGTTATGAGCGGTGGGCCGTTATAAAACGCAATAAACCCGATAAAGAAGCATAAGCTGCCCCTTTATCGGGTTTATCCGTCTTCGGCAAAGTTAAAGCTTATGTCCGCTCTTTACTGCGGCCGCGTAAGCCTACCAAACCGAGAAGTCCAAGCAAACCAAGCCAGCCCCAGTCCATATCATTGTTGTCATCGGCTGCATTGGCTCTTATGTTGTTGGCTGTAGTTGTCCCATACGTATTCATTCTAGGGTTTGTGCCAACACCTGCGGTATTGCTGGTTCTGTCAACCATTCCATTGTCCGTCCCCAGGTTTGTACCGGGATACGTTGTGCTGTTGTTCATGTTGGAGCGGTTCATGTCATGAGCAGCAAAAGCTGGCACCAGCAGCATAACAGAAAGTACCGCACATACGAACAGGCTTGCGATCATCTTTTTCAAGAGAAGACCTCCATTTGGGATACATGATTGTGTTCCCTCTTGTTTTCTCCTCTTGGCGATGCTTTTATGCAAAAATTTAATCCAAACTTATCCGCTCCGTTGGATTAGCTATAGAAATCCCGTGCATTATGAAGCAATATGGAAGCTGCCTCACCGACAGGTAAATCTTTCAGGGAGGCGATTGCCATAGCCACGTCCCGTACCATGGCCGGCTTGGTGATTTGCCCGGTGAAAGGACCTTCGAACGGCCAGGGACCGTCCGTTTCCGTCATCATCAGTTCAATGGGATAAGCGCTCACCATCTGCCGGATTTCTTCTTCATAAAGCACATCCGGTGTTACCGACAGAAAGTAGCCGGCTGCACGCATCCGCTCCAAAGTGGCTTCGGAGCCTTTGAACCAATGGAAATGCGCTCGCCGGACGCCGTGCTTCTCCAGAATATCGCAGGCTTTGTCTCCATCCTCGTAGACCGCGTGCAGAACGACCGGACGGTCCAGTTCGGCAGCCAGAACGGCAAATTGATCAAGCGCCAGCAGATAAGGACTCTCATCAAAGTCCAATCCCGCTTCACGGGCTTCCATACGCGAATAATAAGGCAGCCCAACCTCCCCGATTGCAAAAACCTCATCGGCCAGATGGCGCTCTCTGATCCATTGTACAAGCTCCTGCAGCTGACCCTCGCCAGGAAGAAGCTGCTCGGGATGAAAGCCATAAGCCGGAATCACTCTTCCCGGATGCCTTGCGGCAATTTCCCGGTTTATTTTGCAGGAATCCAGATGCATGGATACGGCAACGACTGCGGCAATTCCGTTGTGGAAAGCTCCATTCAGCAAACTCTCCCGTTCCTCCGGCGCATATAAATCCACATGCACATGCGCATCGATATACAAGCCTTCGTTCAAGCCGGTATTCCCTTTCAATGCATAGCCTCCTCCTTGCGCTTGCTCTCAAACGTTCCATCCGGCTTGAGAAGCTCATAAATTTCCAGCTTCATGGCATTGAATACCGGTTCATTCCACAGCTGCTCCCCGCTGCGCGGGCGCGGGAAAGGAACCGCAACTTCCCGGAGAACGACGGCCGGAGAAGCCGACAGCACAATGATGCGGTCCGAGAGCAGGAGCGCCTCTTCAATACTGTGAGTGACAAACAGGACAGACCGGCGGTGTTCCTCCCACAGGGACAGGAGCCAGGTTTGCATTTGCAATCTGGTCAGCGCATCCAGAGCACCGAAAGGCTCATCCAGACACATCAGGGGCTGAGGGGAAAGCAAAGCACGCAGGAACGAAACGCGCTGCTGCATGCCTCCGGAGAGGACATGAGGATATGAGTCAGCCAATCCGCTTAGACCGACGCGTTCCAGCCAATCCTTTGCCAGGGTCCGACCTTCTCTGCGGGGGATGCCCGCTATGGATAAAGCAAGCTCAATATTGCCCGTTACGGTCAGCCAAGGCAGCAATGCAGCCTGCTGCGGCATATAAGCGATTCTGCCCCGCTCGCCGAGACTGATTCGGCCGTCAATCCGGATCTCTCCTGAAGAAGGCCGCTCAAGTCCGCCAATAATTTGAAAAAGAGTCGTTTTCCCGCTGCCGGATGGTCCAATTAACGAGACGAATTCACCTTCCTTCACATGAAAGGTCACATCGGACAATACAAGCTTGGAAGAGTTTCCTTCATTAAATCGCTTGGATACGGCCTTCAGCTCAAGCGCATTCCGGGTCATTAGGTAATGTCACGCTCCTTTCTCGGGTTTGCGCCTGCTTCCGCGCACCAGTATTTGCTCAGCCAAACTGATAATTCCAAACAGAATGAGACTCAGAACGACAATGATCGCGATAGCGGAAAATACATTAGCCGTTTGCCAGCCCCGTTGGGACACCAGCATAAAGTTGCCCAGTCCCTCGCTTCCGCCAATCGATTCGGCGTAGATTGCGCTGATCACGCTGTAGGAAGCGGCGATTTTCAGGCCCGAGAACAGATAGGATACGGCGTTGGGAAGCTCCAGGCGCCAGAACAGCTGGCTCTTGGACGCACCGATCATCTTCATATAGTCGACCAGCTTGGGATCGCTTTGCGTAAGTCCCGTAAGCATGGCTACAACAACGGGAAAGAAACAGACGAGCATGATCAGTATGAGCCGTGGGAGTATGCCAAAGCCAAACCATACCACCAGTAGCGATCCCAGTGCGATAACGGGCACATTCTGGGTCAGAACGAGCAGCGGGTAGAAACCGGCTTTGGCTCCCGGTATAAGATGCAGCAAAGCGGCGAGCATGAAGCCCGCCGCCGTTCCTGCCGTAAAGCCGAGCAGAGTTACGCCCAGCGTTGACAGCGTATGATGAAACAGACGCGGCGCCTCCGTGACTGTGTTGGACGCAATCGCAAGCGGAGACGGGAGAATGTAGGGCTCGATATCAAAAACAGCCACCGCCGCCTGCCACAACACAATAAAAACAGCCAATACAATTACAGGAGGCCCATATTTGCGAAGCTTACTGACCATCTGGATATTTCTCCAGCAGCCTGCCCATGGATGCGCCGCTTTCGGGATTATAGTACACCTTGATTTGTGAGATTACGGATGGGCATCCCATTATGGTCATCGCATCATTCATCTCCTGGACGATAGACAACAGATGATTCAATTCCCCTTCCATCGTCGTTTCAAGCGGCGCCACGCGGTAGGGCACGCCGGATGCTTTAATAATCTCGATGGCACGGTCCACATACGGGATGACACTTTCCCCTCCAGGTGTGTGCGGCAGTATTTGAATGCTTAATAAGGCGTTTGCCATGTCGTTTCCTTCCCCTCTCGCTATTTTGAGTTCCCTCCGGCCTTTATCGGCTATTCGGGCAAAAATTCATTTGTGAAGGCTTTATCCGCCTCGAGTTTTTTATCCAGCAGCTTATGCTCAAACATCCAGTCGGCATAATTCGTCCATACTTCCGGTTTTTGCTCGCCCCAGCGGGCTGCATCATCCCGATAGCGCGGGCTGAGCCATTTCTGGCTGGCCCGGACCAGATCGGCGTTCAGATCCGGCTCCGCCTTGATCAGAATTTCCGCCGCATCCTCGGGATGATCGATCGCAAAGATATACCCTTCGGATGCTCCGGCTACGAATGCTTTTACAATGTCGCTGCGCTCGGCAATCATCTTCTCATTCGTTTCCAGCACAGGCGTATAATAGTCCAGCTTGTCGCTGTAATCGGTCAAGTAAACCATGTTGATTTTATCCCCGCGAAGCTCGGCCTCCACGCCGGTCCAGGCATAATAGATCCAGGCAAAATCAATGTTTTTCTTCACAGCGGTGAAGAAATCAGCATCGCCGATGTTCACGATTTTCACTTTGCCCGCATCCGCCTTCTGCTCCTGCATCAATGAATCGATGACGGCCTCCTCGGCCGGAGAGCCCCAGCCGCCGTAGGTTTTACCCTCAAAATCGGTCGGCGTCTTGATATTCTTGTCCGCGGGCGAAGCGAAGCCCGAGGTGTTGTGCTGGATGACGGCGGCTATGGAAACCAGCGGCACACCCTGAATCCGCGCTTGTGTAATCCCTTCCTGATAACCTACTCCGAAATCCGCCGCGCCCGTGGCCACCATTGTGTCGGCACCGGCTTCGCCGGGTTGGATGATTTCCACATCAAGTCCGTGGTTTTTGAAAAAACCGTTGTCCCGGGCTACATACAGCCCCGTATGATTCGTATTCGGCGTCCAGTCTAGCACCACCTTCACCTTCGTTAAGGCAGCGGTCTGTCCGGCATCCGAGTTGCCGGATTGCTGGCTGGCTCCGTCCGCATCCGCACCGCTGCTGTTTGTACCCGCCGCATTGTCTGCCTGCTCCGTATTATTCTCTTTGGCTCCGCAGCCCGCAAGCGTGAGCAGCAGGACAAGCACCGCTATTCCCCATTTTGCCATTGTGAACCGTTTGTTAACTGCCATGATCTGCGCTGCTCCTCCCCAATATCGTTCAAATAAGCGACAACATCTTCACATACCCTGATTTATCCATAAGAAAAAGCGCCCTCCCGATGGAAGACGCTTGTAAACGGCTTTGTAAAATCCGCCCCCCTGCTTTCACTTAAAACCATGAAAAACGGGCTGCTACAATGCAATTCCTACGCTGGCATTATCCAGATCAGGTCAAAGGGTCGGGATTGTAACGGTATCCCCTCTCAGCCGGCCTACTCCAGCTCCCCATGTCATATTCAGTTATGTCGCACCTCCTATTATAGCAAACAATGCGCAAAATGCCACCTGAATGTTGACATATAACTGGTTGCTTGATCCGTTAAATATACGGGGGCCTTGGGGTGATTTAACAACAGTTTGCCTATCAGTCTCATAAAATCCGCAAATAGAGGCCATTCTTGGCCTACTCCATTACGGAGAACTTGGAATAGCATGTAAGATCTACGAGGAAAGGGGGAAATCAGCATGGGAACTTTTCTTGATCAACGCAGCTCGATGAATGCAAATGCTTCCGGCTCCATCAACGTTGCGCTTACAGCAGCTCCGGTATTGTTCGGTGTTGTTGGTCTGCAAACCCGCAGCGTAGCGAACCCGATTGTGGATCTGACAGGAACAATCGGATTTAGCGCTACTGCTCCAGGCTCGACCGTTGCTGTCCAGGTTGTTCGCGGAACCTTGATTACAGACACCATTATTTATTCCGCCATCTTCACAGCCGGTATTGCAGGCGCTAATACACGCAGCTTTACCGTACAAGACCTATTGGCACCCGCTGCTGCACAAACGACTTACTCTGCTTTTATAAACAGTCTCGCCGTTGGTGTATCACGGATCGGCCCCGAAGTATTCTGGGGAATTGCCTCTTCAACGGTCTAATTCTTCAAAGAAGCTATACGGCCTAGACCGTGTAGCTTCATTTTTTACCTATTTACGCACTGGAAAGGGTGAATTGAATTGATTTCGGTCAGTTTATGCATGATCGTGCGTAATGAAGAGAAGGTAATCGCACGATGTCTCGATTCGATTGCGGATTTGATGGACGAAATTATTATCGTCGATACCGGATCGTCGGATCATACGAAAGAAATCGTATCCAGGTATACGAATCATATATACGACTTCGAATGGATTCACGATTTTGCCGCCGCGCGCAATTTTTCCTTCAGCCATGCTACCAAGGATTATATTTGCTGGCTTGATGCGGATGATGTTTTGCTGGAGAAGGACCGTCAGGCATTCCTGAAATTGAAAGCCGGCCTGACTTCCGATTATGATACGGTCCTGATGGATTACGTCCTGTCCCGGGACTTTCAGGGAAATGCCCAGCTGTTTACACGCCGCAACCGGCTGGTTAAACGTGCGCGCAGTTTTCAATGGGTCAACCCTGTACATGAAGTGCTCGTTGTCGACGGCAAGGCGCTGTCTTCCGGCATCGAAGTTACCCACGCGCCTATGCGCGAGCATAAAGACCCGCTTCGGAATATTTCGATACTGGAAGAAACGATCCGCAAAGAACAGGGGAACATGAGCGCCCGGGTCCATTTCTATTATTCTAATGAGCTCATGGATCACAAACGCTGGGATGAGGCGATTGACAGCTATGAATCCTTCTTAAGGAGAGAAGTCGATTATTTTGAAGACCACCACGCAGCCTGCGGACAGCTTGCGCATTGTTATCATGCAAAAGGCGATGCGAAGAAGGAACTGCAGAGCCTGCTCAAATCCTTCGAGTATGACCTCCCCCGCGCGGATATTTGCTGCAGAATTGCCTATTGGCACGAGGAGCACAGCGATTACGAGAAGGCCATATTTTGGTATGAGATGGCGCTCGCACGGGAAATGCCCCCGAACCATTTCGGATTAATGAACAAAATATGCTGGACCTGGGCGCCGCACGTGCAGCTGGCAATCTGTTACGGGAAGCTCGGTCAGCTGGACAAAGCCTACGAACATACTGAAAAAGCTCTTGAATACTTGCCGGGCGATGCGAATCTGCTTGCCAACAAAAGCCAGTTGGAAGGCGCTCTCCGGTCACTGAAAGCTGCAGAAACCAAGGCTGCGGCAGAAACGGCGGCAATTAAAAACGAAGGAGGCGGATGATCCCCGTGAAGACGAGCATCATAGTCCTGACATGTAACGGACTCCCTTATACACAGAAGTGCATAGAGAGCATACGGGCATTTACGCCGCCGGATGCTTATGAACTGATTGTGGTCGATAACGGCTCGTACGACGGAACCGTGAAGTGGCTTCAAGATCAACCGGACCTTAAGGTCATCTATAATCAAGAAAATCTCGGTTTTCCGAAAGGCTGCAACCAAGGGATGGAGCTGGCCACGGGAGAGAATCTGCTCCTGCTCAACAATGATACGGTGCTCACGCCAAGATGGCTCGACCAGCTTCTTGCCTGCCTTTACAGCAGCGGAGAAGTCGGCGCGGTTGGTCCCGTCACCAACGCTGCCGCTTATTATTCGGCCCTTCAAGTGCCTTACAGCTCGTTGGATGAGATGATCCCGTTCGCCGAACAATATAACCGTTCTGATCCTTCGAAATGGGAGGAACGCCTCAAGCTGATCGGCTTTTGCCTGTTGATGAAGCGAGAGGTTTACGATGCCGTCGGCTTCCTGGATGAGCAGTTCACGCCAGGCAATTACGAGGACGACGACTATTGTCTTCGTATCCGCAATGCCGGCTACCGGCTTATGATTTGCACGGATACATTCATCCATCACGAAGGCAGCGCCTCATTCAGGGGTGACCCGCAGGCTTATTACGGGCTTATGCAAACCAATAGCCAGAAGTTTAATGAGAAATGGGGCTTCAGCCCGGAATATTCCCTGCTGATCCGTCATGAAATATTACAGCTTCTCGACGATCCTTCAGCGGAGCCGCTACGGGTGCTTGAAATCGGCTGCGCCTGCGGAGCTACGCTGCTCGAGCTTAAAAATTGGTATCCGAATGCCGAGCTGCACGGGATCGAGTTGAATTCGAGCGCAGCTGATATTGCTTCCCGATTAGCAAAGGTCCGCACCGGAAATATCGAAACAATGGATATCGAATATCCCGGGCTTTATTTTGACTATATCATCTGTGCGGATGTTCTTGAGCATTTAATGGAACCCTGGAATATTGTCCAGAAGGTACTTCCGCTTCTGAAAGAAGAAGGCAAACTGCTGGCCAGCATTCCGAACGTCGGCCATTATTCGATTATCCGCGATCTGCTGAAGGGGCAATGGAATTATACGGACAGAGGGCTTCTGGACGTGACGCATCTTCGGTTCTTTACCCGCTCCGGCATTGAGCGCTTATTCGCCGGAACCGGCTATGCCTACTTGCAGTTTCGCCGCAACATCATCCAGCCTTCGAAGGAAGACGAGACATGGATGGAGAACATGGCGGGTCTATTGGGCAGCGAGATGCATGAAGAATGGCGTACGTATCAATATTTGGTGAAAGCCTATAAGAAACAGCCGCTAATCACATCATCACGGACTGAAGCCAATGAGAGGCTGAAATCCGTAGTCCGCCGGATCGAATGGGATATTGAAATGGAGGATAGCCGTAAGGCACTGGTTGAAATGTTCCGGCAGCATGATGTAAGCGAACAGGATTTGGCCGAAGTTATCGGACAGGATCTTGTCTTTCCCGCGAAAACCGCTTCAATCGTCGCTGACATTCTGGTCGATAGCGGGATCTTTGATTCCAAGGAGGAGCTCCTCCAAAAACTGTTGAAGGAAATCGGCTGATATGAACGGTAAGGACCCGCGGAAAATTGCCGTCATCAGCTGTGTGAATAATGAAGCTAAATATGCGGAATGTCTGACATTCATTACGGCACTGAAGGTCCCGTCCGGGTTCACAGTCGAACCGATTGCCGTGAGGCAAGCCGAAGGTATGGCCGCCGGCTATAATCAGGCAATGGGCAGCACCGATGCCAAGTATAAGATCTATCTTCACCTGGATGTGCTCATTTTGCACCGGAATTTTTTTATCGACCTGATCAATTTGTTTGAAAATAACCCGGATATCGGGCTTCTTGGCGTTGTCGGCGCAAAAACGCTTCCTGTAAGCGGCGTCTGGTGGGAAACAACCGAGAAGGTCGGGAAAATCTATGACTCCATAAGCGGAAAAGCGGTGTTATCCGATTGGGGAGGGGTTGATGGAGCCTTAACAAGGGTTCAAGCGGTGGATGGCCTGCTGATGGCAACGCAATACGATATCCGGTGGCGCGAGGATCTATTCGGCGGCTGGCATTTCTATGATACCTCGCAATGCATGGAGTTTCTCCGTGCCGGTTATCAAGTCGCCGTTCCTTATCAACCAGATCCATGGTGCTGGCATGATTGCGACATCACGCCCCTCGGTGAATCCTATCGTCAAGACAGGAAAATATTTTGTCTGAATTATTTCCACCCGGAACAGCGAACATGACGATACTGCATGACAAACGACGAAGCCGGTCTCCTTCATGGATAAACCGGCTTCGCCGTTATGGGCAGACAGCTTAATTTTCTCTGAAAATATGGGACAGCTTGGATTTCACAATCTGTTTGGAGTCAAACTTTTTCTTGATTTTATGGGACCCGCTTATTCCAATTCCCAATGCCTCCCCGAAGTTCGCCTTAATCCATAGGAGCGCATCGACAAAGGCTTGCCCGCTTGGCGCCACTTCGATAAAATCCACGCCGGCTTCGAGGTTGAACCGGTCATTCCGGGGATTAGTCGAAACCAGAATGCAGCCGGTCGACATCGCATCGACAGCCGCCGTTGTGGGAAACCCGTCCAAGGCAAACTGATCGACCGTACTGCAGTTCAGAAATACATGCGTTTTCTCGTAAACGGATTTTAATTCTTCCGGACTTAATACCCCATAGCAGGTATAGCTCGTATTCTTCAGCAAATGCAAATGATCATGCCAGTCGCCCACCAGATTCAAATGAAACCCATCCGGAAGCCCGTTGAAGGCCTCGGCTAATAAAGGAAATCCTTTTCTTACGGAATTATAAGCGCAGAAAGTTAATTGTATCGGGGAGCTGATGGATTTCTCCGAATAGTTATACAAATCGGTATTAATGACAACCGGATGGTACAGACTCCCCGGAACAGCCTTCAGCACTTCCTCTATATTTGTGAACACCGTCGAACTATGCCGGGCCGCGATGCGCAGAAACTCCGCTTGTGTCCATGGGACAAGCCCTCCCCCGGGATATATCGTCGTATGGAGTCTGATTTTCCGTTCATCCATAAACGGCTTGATGTTCCAGTACGGATTCGAGCCAGGCATGTAGCTTCCATCCGGCAGAAAGCACTTGCCCAACAAGCTTAATGTAAGGTTTAGAAAAACACAATAAACATCGGTAATGCCCTCCGATGCCGCAATCCGGGTAAATTCGGAAAAGGGATACACAGGGGCGGGAAAGCTGTCATCAAACGGTTCAGCCGCAAAGAAAAGCGTATCCGGTTTTTGGCTGAACAGCTCCATGCTTTCCCAATAACGGAACCCGCTCAATTTCCATGGGAATCTGGTATCGATCACAGCCAGACGGCGCGAAGAGGATAGATAAGAAGAATCCTGCCCTTCTGCTGTCATGGAGCGCTCTCCTCCAATCCGGGAGATACCGCAAAGAGGACCGTCTCCTGCGCATAGATCGTATAATGTCCCAAATAAAAGCGGTAGCCTAATTGCAAGTCGTCAATATATTGTGCAATATCCCCGAAATCGCTTATTTGATGATAAAGGGTGATGGCCAGCTTTGGAGTGAACGCCTCCAACGTCTTCCTGGCTCCCTTCAAGGCGTTCAATTCGGCGCCTTCGACATCCATTTTGATAAAATCGACCTTTTGAATACTTCGTTCCCGGACCAGATCGTCGATTGATAGAGTCAACGTCTCTTCACAGGCCTCCGGAATTCTGTTAAACGAAACATAACTGGCCGGTCCCTGATCCGCATAATACAGCAATTGTTCCGAATGGCTCCAGACAGGACGATCCACGATTGAAATACAATCTTGAAGCTGCGCGTTCATGGACAGGTTGCGTTCCATAATCTTCAAATTGCTCGGTATGAACTCAATTGTATATACATGACCCTCAGCCCCGACTTCATGCGCGAAATAAAGCGCCGTGTCTCCGAAACACCCGCCGGCGTCAATTACAATATCGCCAGGGCCAGCTTTGATTCGAAAAGGCGGATTTGCATATTCATACTGTTTCTCAGCGAACGTGGCGCTCAAGCCGACCGATAAACCATACAGCTCAAGCTCATAGCCCAATGGATGCAAATCAAACCGCTGCAAATCCCATTGATGATAATGGGTCCTGATTGTGTCCCCAGCCCTGCCCAATTTCCTTACAAATTGTCTGCTGCTCCAATACGCGGGCGAGTTTAAAGGCAGCTTTACTTTTTTATTGCCCAATATGCGGAATGCCATCAGCTTGACGAGCAGATCACGCGAGGGCTGGTCGGCCAGAAGAGCATAGAGCCTGGAAATCCCGGTCAGATGTTTCAAGATGCCTGTCTGTTCCTGAACCGTATTGACAACGATCGCATCCGACGGAGGAACGTGCATCAATTCAAACAGTTCGATATCGATATTATAGAAATGCTCATTGGCCGAATTTTCCAGCAGCTCTATGACCAGCGAGTCCAAAAAATCTGCGGGTTTGCAGGCTCCCTTCCCCGCATCATACTGAACCGAACGCTCTGCCTCGAGCAGCTCCTGATTCCACTTTCTCCCGAGGTTCGGATCGGGAGATACTTCGACCGCTTTTGCATAATAGTACACAGCCTCCTGGAAACGTCCAAGATAATAGCAGAGAACGCCGAGCTTATACAAATGCATTCCGTTTCTGCTGTCTGCAATAAGCCCTTCTTTTAAAGCTCTTTCCACTGACTCGGCATTATCCGTCATCGCTTCAAGCTCACAACCTTTCAAATAATAGGCTTACCCGTACGCGTTAGTCCCCCTGAATCAGAGTATGACAGGCAATGTTCCGCGGAAACGGTATGCACCTATCGGCGATCCCCTGCTATCGCCAATTTTTACATCAATGAGTTTCCATTCATGCCTCTCACGCATACACTTTTTTAACAGAAGAATGTCCAAAAAAATTATGCAAAGGAGCTTCAATCGGATGATCGAGAAGGAGAAAGAGATGCCTGGTACAGGTTTGCCGCTTGTCAGTATCTTGATTCCTGCTTATAACAGGCCGCATCTCCTGGAGCTTGCACTGCGGAGCGCGCTGAATCAAACCTATCCATATACGGAAATCGTCATTTGCGACGACAGTTCTCATAACGGAGTTCAGGATATGATCAAGCCGTATTTATCCAAGCATTCCAAAATCCGATACTTCCGCAACGAGAAAAATTTAAGAGAAGACAATTTCCTGCGGTGTCTGGAGCTGGCATCCGGAGAATACATCAATTTTCTGAACGATGACGATTTGTTTCATCCTGAAAAAATAGAGAAAATGGCTCGCTGGCTTATCAGCAGGCCGGATGTGACGCTCGTTACTTCTTACAGAAAAAGAATAGACGAACACGGAGAAACGCTGCCGGACATCGTCAGTACGGCTCGAATCTCGCAAGCGGACATCCTTATGAGCGGCAAGGAGCTTGGCAATTATTGCTTGCTGAACGGCCTGAACATTATCGGCGAGCCGACAACTGTACTATTCCGAAAACATGATTTAACTGAAAAGTTCGGACACTATCAGGGCTATAAATATGTATGCATTAACGACCTGGCTTCCTGGCTGCATCTTCTGGGCAAAGGAAACGCCGTATACCTCGCCGAGCCTTTAAGCTGTTTTCGTCAGCATTCCTCGCAAAATCAGAACGATCTTGGGATGATCCTTCCCTCTGTGGAGCAGTGGTTTCAGCTTATTCAAGATACCCGGGCAAATGGTTTTATACCTTCCGAGCGGGATTTCAAGAGCGCGCTGCTTTCCTATTTGCGGAATTCCACCTATATTTTGCAATCGGTAATCGATGCCGGCCGTGAGGAGATGCTGCAGAGCCATCCCATTGAATCCACGATCGCGTCTTGTATGGGGGCGATCGTCCGGCCTCTTGGCGCAAAGCATGTCTGTGCATTCTGCCGGCAGAAGTTCAATGCCTTTCTTCCATGGCCGGATCACTTTGATTCTCCCGGTATCGCGTATGAAATGTGGAATAAAGAAACCGCTCTCTGTCCGGTATGCCATTCTTTGGACCGTGAGCGGCTGTTTCGGGAGTATATCGAGAGGGAAACCGAACTCTTGCTTCGTCCCCATAAATTGCTGCACATCGCTCCGGAGCCCAATTTACGCCGCTGGCTCAAGCAGTACCCGCATATCGAAAGCACATACGGCCAATTGGAGCCAACCGACGAGGAAATAGAGGATATGGACATTACATCCATACCCTACCCTGATAACTGCTTCGACGCCATTATATGCAGCCACGTTCTTGAGCATATTCCCAGCGATACAATCGCGATGCAGGAGCTTCACCGGGTGTTGAAGCTCGGAGGTTGGGGACTTGTTCAGGTACCGATAGCCTTGAATCTGGAGCGGACTTTGGAGGATGAAACCGTTTCGACACCCGAAGGCAGACGCGCCTTATTCGGACAGGACGATCACGTTCGGCTGTATGCAAAGGAAGATTATGTGGAACGGCTGATGGGAGCCGGGTTTGACGTTAGGCTCTTCAACTTGTCTGCCGCCTATGGGATCGAGGAAGCGAAAAAGGTTGGATTATCGGAGTCGGATAACTTGTACGTCGTGAAAAAAAATGAGGAAAGGATCTTCAGACATGACTGAAATCCCCTTTTTAAAACCCAACCTGGTCAAAAAAGAAGATTATCTGGATTTGCTTGCTGAAATGGACCTCTCCCGGATCTACAGCAATTATGGTCCGCTGAACGAACGATTCGAGAAGCGGCTATTATCCAAGCTGTTTGATGATGCCGGCAAGCTGACTACCGTCAATAATGCCACAACAGGGCTCATGCTGGCCATTTCGCGCTGCAAGCGCTCCGGAGGAAAATTTGCCCTGATGCCCAGCTTCACGTTTCCGGCGGCTCCGCTTGCCGCCATGTGGTGCGGGCTGGAGCCTTATTTTGTGGATATCAGGCCCGGCGACTGGTGTATGGATGAGAATCGGCTCGAGGAAGCAATCAACAGACTTTCCAACCAGGTTGCCGTTATCGTCCCCTATGCCGCGTTCGGCACCTGCATGGATTTGTCCGCATACGAATACTGGCAGCAAAAAGGAATTCCCGTAGTCGTCGATGCGGCTGCAAGCATGGGCTCCACCTGCCCTGATGGTCATTTCGGCAGAGGCTTCACAGGTGCTGTGATATACAGCTTTCACGCCACCAAAACATTTGGCATCGGAGAGGGAGGTCTCGTATACAGTGCCGATGCGGAGCTGGTCGCCGACATACGGAAGGCGGCGAACTTCGGATTTTCCGATAACCGGGAATCGACTATGCCGGGAATGAACGGCAAGCTGCCCGAATTCGCTGCAGCAGTCGGAATATCCACCTTGGACAGGTTTGCAAGCAAAACCATGGAAAGACGCAGGGTGTATAATCTTTATCTGGAGCAAATGGACCAAAAAGGCTTAATGAACAGAGGCTGGCGCACTCAGCAAGTAAAGGGGGGGATCGGATCCTCTTTTCTGCCTGTGCTTTGTCCCGAAAACCAATGCAATACGGATTATGTCAAGGGACTTGCCGGTCAAGGGGTGCAATCCCGGACTTATTTCTCCCCCGCCTGCCATCGTCAGACCATGTTTGCACATTGCCCTTCAGGGCCGCTCGATATGACAGAACAAATTGCCGGCCGCATCCTGAGCCTGCCCCTATGGGAAGAAATGGACGCCGGGCATGTGGAAAGGATCGTTCGGGAGGTCGATAACGTTGAAAGAGCTCGTTATATGGGGATGCGGGGGCCAAGCGAGGGAGG
Organism: Paenibacillus sp. JT31N17; assembly: GCF_056269255.1. Classification (NCBI taxonomy): domain Bacteria; kingdom Bacillati; phylum Bacillota; class Bacilli; order Caryophanales; family Paenibacillaceae; genus Paenibacillus; species Paenibacillus sp. JT31N17. The sequence goes on along the minus strand of NZ_JBWDNP010000003.1, from coordinate 457,044 downwards.
TTCTTGATTTATGCGATCAGCTTGGGCTTCCTGTTATGGGTTTCCTCGATGAACGTCCGGAAATGCGCGGGATCATTGTGGACGATCACCCTGTACTCGGCGATCTTGGCGACATCGGTCATCTTAAGGAGCGCATCCAAATTGTTATTGCAGGCGTAGGAAGTCCGGCGTTAAAACGAAGGCTCGCAGACAAAACAATCGCAGCCGGCTTTGATCCCGCACCTCCGCTTATCCATCCCGCAGTGCGAATTTCCAAGAGGAATCGTATCGGAACCGGCAGCATTCTGTGCGAAGGTTCAGTCTTGACCGTGAACATTGAGATCGGGAGCCATGTCATTGTAAACCGCTGCAGCACAATCGGCCATGATTCATCTCTGGGTAATTATGCGACCGTATCTCCCGGTGCCAATATCAGCGGCAATGTCACCGTCGGAGAAGGCGTCTATATCGGTACCGGCGCTTCAATTCGCGAGAAGATCAAGATCGGAGCATGGTCCGTTATCGGCGGGGGCGCTTTTGTAAAAGATGATTGCCGGGAATCGGCCCTGTATGCCGGTGTGCCGGCTGTATGGAAGAAAAATGTGTCAACTTGACAGAACTCCCGGATAAAAAGAAAACGGCATGAACGAACGTCGTTCATGCCGCTAGCTCTGAAGATGAGACGACCCGCGGTTACGATGAACCGCGGCCGCCGCGAAATTTTGCGGTGTGCGCTTTTGCCTCATCCGTGTTGGTCACCCGGTTGCGGCTCCATTCGATAAGGATGCGGTCAATATAGCGGAAATGAAGCTTGCCCGCAAACACAGCTTCCTTCAAGGCGAAAAGAATCAGCTCTTCCGCGTAATGATCCTGATCCAGCCAGGCGCTGATCGTCTCGCATTCCATGGGAGACAGCGGACGACCGAATTCCTGCTCGAACACCGAGAACAAATCTGCTGATTTCGCTGCGGCCGAACGCCGCTTTCCGCGGTCCGACTGAATGGCCTGCTTGGCTTCCTCAGCAAGCCATTCGGCACAGCGGATTATAAGTCCGTTCCAATTGTAGCGCTCCGACGGAATACCGCTGATGGGGTCCATATCCTCATCAATCATCAGCAGTCCCTCTTTCATCAATCTCCCAAGCTGCTGCCCCACCGCCTTGGAGCTTGTCCCGAGCCGCTCGGCCAGCTGCTCCGGGGTGGGAAAATCAATCTGCTCCAGCTGCCTGAAGCTCATCAATTGTATAAACAGCAGCATATCGCCATCGGAAATGCCGATGGCCTTATAAGAGCGCAATAACGCGGCAGGGACAACAACGCCGCCGCTGTTCATAGCGGCGGCCATTCCCCGGGCGTATGCTTTCCACATTTCATTTTTCAAAGGTCGCCCTCCAGCCCTGCAACCTGTCATTCCGCCTGCTGGAACCGGTCGTCAGCAATATAGTTAAGGATATAATCGGTAAAGGGTGCGCGGGAACGCGATCGTCTCGCGGACATGCTCCAGCCCGCAGATCCAGGCTACCGTCCGTTCCAGCCCGAGCCCGAAGCCCGAATGGGGTACCGTCCCATATTTTCTAAGATCCAGGTACCATTGGTAGGCCTCCGTTGACAGCTCATGCTCGGCAAAGCGCTCCGCCAGCAGCTGCGGATCATCAATCCGCTGCGAGCCGCCGATAATTTCCCCATATCCTTCGGGAGCAATCATATCGGCGCATAACACAACCTCCGGCCGGTTTGGATCCGGCTTCATGTAGAAAGCCTTGAAAGAGGTCGGATAATGGGTGATGAATACCGGACGATCGAAACTTGCGGCAATAGCCGTCTCATGCGGTGCGCCGAAATCCTCGCCCCAGGGAATCTCAAAGCCTTGATCGTTCAGCATCTTGATGGCCTCGTCATACGTAATGCGCGGGAAAGGCGCCTGGATGGCTTCCAGCTTCGAGACGTCGCGTCCCACCGTCTCAAGCTCCCGGCGGCAGTTCACCAGAACCGACTGCACGACATAAGCAATAAACTGCTCCTGGACGCGCAGGTTCTCCTCATGGTCGACAAATGCCATCTCCGGCTCAATCATCCAGAACTCGATCAGATGGCGGCGCGTTTTGGATTTCTCCGCCCGGAAGGTCGGACCGAAGGAATACACTTTGCCGAGTGCCATAGCCGCCGCTTCCATATATAATTGGCCGCTCTGCGTCAAATAAGCGTCTTCATCAAAATATTTGGTATGAAACAGATTCGTCGTACCCTCGCATGACGACGGCGTCAGCACCGGCGGATCCACCAAAGTGAACCCGCGCTCATCGAAGAACTGCTGAATGGCCCGGATGATCTGGGCACGGATAACCAGAATCGCCCGCTGCTTGGTGGAGCGCAGCCACAGATGACGGCGGTCCATCAGAAAGTCGACCCCATGCTCCTTCGGGGTAATCGGATAATCCTGCGTGAGCTGGATGATCTCGATTTCCTGCACGGTCAGCTCATAGCCGGACGGACTCCGCGGCTCCGCACGCACTTCTCCCTTTACATACAGCGAGCTCTCCTGCGTCAGCTGCTGGGCTGCTGTCCACACTTCTTCCGGCACCTCGCTTTTGACTACAACGCCCTGCACATATCCTGTGCCGTCGCGAAGCTGCAAAAACTGGATTTTGCCGCTGGAGCGTTTGCCGCCGAGCCAGCAGCCGATCCATGCCGATTCGCCGGTATGCTGGGCCAATTGTCCAATCGTCGTTAATGCTCTCATCTATTTATCCCGTCCTTTGTAGCGGAAGCGGCCTCTCTCAAGCAAGCGGCTTCGCCAATTGATAGGTATCCCGTGCGATCAGAAGCTCCTCATTCGTGGGAACAACGAGCACGCTCACTCGCGAATTCTCTGCCGATATATAGCGGGCTTCCCTGCTCCGCTCTGTATTCCGCCCGTCATCCAGCTCAATCCCCAGGAAAGTTAGATTATCGCACACCGCTTTCCTGACAGCAACCGAATTCTCTCCGATCCCTGCAGTAAATACAAGAACATCCAATCCGTTCATCCCCGCCGCATAAGCCCCGATATATTTGCGAAGCCTGTAGGTAAACATGTCAAAAGCCAGCTTCGCCTGCTTGTCGCCTTCATTCATCGCTTCCGTGATTTCCCGCATATCGCTGCTGATGCCGCTGATCGCCTGAAGTCCGCTATGCTTGTTGAGCATGGAATTCACTTCGTTCAAGGTCAGCTCTTCCTTATTCATCGTGAATGGCACAATAGCCGGGTCCAGATCTCCGCTGCGCGTCCCCATCATCAAGCCTTCAAGCGGCGTCAGCCCCATACTTGTATCGTAAGAGCGTCCATTCATAATAGCGGCGCAGCTGGCCCCGTTTCCAATATGGCAGGTGATCATTTTCAAGGATTCCAGAGGCTTGCCAAGCTTCACAGCCGCCTGCTGGCTGACATAGTTATGGGACGTCCCGTGAAACCCGTAACGGCGGATCTTATGACGGCGGTACAGCACCATCGGGATGGGGTAAAGGAAGGTTTCCTGCGGCATTGTCTGATGAAAAGCAGTATCGAAAACGACGACCTGCGCCACTTGCGGCAAATTCGTCTCCACCGCCGTAATGCCCATCATGGCTGGCGGATTATGTAAAGGCGCCAGATCAAACAGCCGCCGGATTTCCTGCTTGACCTCCTGCGTAACCAGGGTCGATTGTTTGAAGCTCTCACCGCCATGCACTACCCGGTGGCCTACGGCTTTGATCTCGTCCAGGGAGCGGATCACCCCATGCTCAGGATGAGTCAGCATTTCGCTGACCTTCCTCACAGCCGCATTATGATCGAGAATCTCGCTGACGTCCCGCGTCTCCGGCTTGCCGGCCGTTTCATGGGTGATGATCGACGAATCCATTCCGATGCGCTCCACGCTGCCGTGAGCAAGCACCGCTTCATTGACCATATTGTACAATTGATATTTCAGCGAGGAGCTGCCTGCGTTCATAACAAGTATAATCACTGCCTGATCCCATCCTTATCATAGTTGAAAAACCCTGCGCCGCTTTTTACACCGAGCTGGCCTCCGCGCACCATTTTCTTGAGTACGATGGAAGGGCGGTATTTCAGCTCGCCATATTCGCGGAACATCCGTTCAAGCGCCGCCAGCACGGCATCAAGGCCAAACCGGTCAGCCATCTCGAAAGGGCCGTTCTGGAAGGCATAGCCGATTCTCATGGCGCTGTCGATATCTTCGGCCGAAGCGACGCCTTCTTCCAGTACATGAAGCGCCTCATTGATAAACAGGCAGATCAGCCTGGTGGTAACGAACCCTGGTGATTCGAATACCATGATGCCCTTCTTTTGAATGACATGCTCAACAAAATCTTTGGTCTGCGTGAAGGTTTCATCCGAGGTTTTCAACCCGCGCACGATTTCCACCAGATCCGTCCGGTTAACCGGATAGACAAAATGCATGCCTATGACGCGCTGCTGATATCGGGTCACACTGGCCAGCTCCGTCAAGCTGAGCGTTGACGTATTGCTGGCCAAAATAACCTCAGGTCCGCAGAGCTGATCAAGCCGCTCAAAAATCATTTTCTTGCTTTCCAGATCCTCGGTGATCGTCTCGATGATAAGCTCGCATCCCGCCAGCTCGGCCAGCTCACCGGTAGGATGAATCCGGTTCAGCGCCAGCTTCTTCTCCGCCTGGGTCAGCGCCCATTTCTCAATTTGGCGATCAAGATTCTGCTCAATCTGAAGCAGCGCCTGCGACAGTTTCTCTTCCGAATGCTCAGTCAGATAAACTTCAAGGCCATGGAAAGCCAGCATTTCGGCAATGCCTTGACCCATGGTACCGGCGCCTACAACACCTATTTTACGCATAATCAATTATGTCATCCTCCAGCAATGCTTCTTTTTCAGGAGCAATTTGTGAGCGTGCCAATCGGTATCATCTTAATTATAACGTTTTTGCGCAAAAAAAGAAGGCGGACCCTAAGTCCGTCTTCTCAATATGAATTTTAGGCCATACTCATGTGGTCGCGTTCATCCGATGCAGCTTCGTTATCCTGAAGCAGGGAGCGGAAGCGGTCCCCGCCCAGCGTTTCTTCGGCAACAAGAACATCAAGCGAATGCAGGAAAACCTTCTTATGTTCAGCAAGCATCTTTTTGATCCTGTCCATCTGCTCGTCGAGTATCGATCTGGTGATGGTCGCCCAGCGGTCAGGCGTCATCATGGACCCGTCTATGATGCCAAGCTCCGTCAGGCCGGATTCCACCATCGACCGGACGATGCTCATCGCCTGATCAAAGTCGCCCCGCGAGCCTGTGCTGCGGCCGCCATAGAATAACTCTTCCGCCGCAGCCCCGCCCAGCGCGATCATAATTTGACCTTCAAGGAACTCCTGGGTATAAAGATAATGGTCCTGCTGCGGATTGTGGCGCACATAACCGAGTGCTTGCCCCCTTGGGGACAGCGCTACCTGCGATACACTTCCCGGCCGCACCAGCTCTGCGGCGATGGCATGCCCAAGCTCATGAAGCGCGACGCGTTCCCGCTCCTCCTTGGTCGACTCGCGGTCCGTTTTCTCGCCCATCATCACCTTATCGATCGCCATCGACAGATGGCGCTGGGAGATAGCCTCGCTCTCCTCGCGCATCGCGTAGATGGCCGATTCATTCATAACACTCTCAAGCTGGGCGCCGGAGAAACCAAACGATTCCTCCGCAATCTTCCCCAGATTCACTTCGTCATGCAGCGGCTTGTTGCGGGCATGAATCCGCAGAATATGATCACGGCCCTTCTTGTCGGGCAGATCGACGGTGATATGCCGGTCGAACCGTCCGGGACGGAGCAGGGCGCTGTCCAGCGTTTCCTTGCGGTTCGTCGCTCCGATTAAGAGAATACGCGGCTTGTCGGCCGTATGAATGCCATCCATCTCCGTCAGCAGCTGATTCAGCGTCTGGTCGTATTCCTTATGCTGACCTCCGTCGCGTTTGCCGCCGATCACATCAATCTCGTCGATAAAAATAACGGCGCTTCCCTTGTCGGCTTTGGCCGCCTTCTGCCTTGCTTCCTTGAACAAATCGCGGATCCGGCTGGCGCCGACACCCACATACATCTCCACGAATTCGGAGCCCGAAGCTGCAACATAGACAGAATCGGTGTAGGTTGCGGCCGCTTTGGCAAGCAGCGTTTTGCCTGTACCGGGAGGCCCTGCAAGCAGGATACCCTTGAGCGGTCTAATTCCGAACTTGGATATCCGCTCTTCCTGCACGAGAAAATCAAGCGCCTCGACGAGCTCCTGCTTGGCCCTTTCCTGACCTCCGATTTCGTCAAAAGAAAGGGGCGCAGCCGCTCTCGGCTTGCTTTTGCGCTCGCCGCCGATCGTTGCCAAATTGCCGCGGGAACGCACGACATACAACAAACCGATGACCAAAGCCATAAAAAACACAAGAGGAACCATATTCAGACCTACAATAAATTGCAAAAATAAAATCAGAACCGGGAAAAAACCAAGCGCTATTTCCTTGATATAATTACGCATTCGGCCACGCTCCCAACTGCTCCGGCGCTCTCGGCAGAACGACATGCTTGACGGAGTCGCCGTCTTTCAACGTAATATAAACATTCTCGTTATCCATTTCCGAAACAGCCTGAATGCCGTCGAACCGCTGCTCTGCCTGCTTTAGCGTCTTAGGAATATCCGCATAGTTGCGGTGATCCATCGCCTGGGCAATTCCGAAGAGCATGGAGGACCATACATCGTTTAACTTGTCCTGATTGGTGCCCTCCTTAATTTGAAGACGAAGCTCGCGGCTGCCAATAACGGATTTTCCTTCACTGGTGATCTTGTCATAGACCTCTCTGACATCGGCATTCTTGTCCAGCGTCAGTTCAACGGTTACGCTATTTTGATTAATGTCCGGCTTTGCTTCCGTTACGCCGGGGATTTGCGACAGAATCTGCTCAAATGGTTTGACAGTTGCCATATTTCTGTACATATACCAGCCGCCGACAAGCAAGCATGCTGATAATACAGCAGTAATTAAAGTGGGAATCCATTTAATTTTCATGGCATGAAGCCTCCTTTGCCGAACGATATGATATATTTGTATCTATCATCTTTGCTATACGATAGTATATCATATTTTCAGCCCGATAGGCATGAGAAAAAACAGGGAATGCCTGGCCCGATTGCGGCTGCATTCCCTGTTAAGAGGTGTTTATCCAGATGATAATGTATAAGTGATGATGAATGAACCATCTCTGAATTTATAAAAATCATAATAATTATATTGCGCGGACGCCTGCTTGCCGGAATAAAACACTTCCCAAACCGGCTCTCCTCCCAGCATTCCGAGCTTAATATGATAGAGCTCCGCCGCCTGTTTGTTTTGCAGAAAACGGGATTTGATCTCCGACTCGGACACGCCTTCTTTGGCTTTGAGTTTAAGCGGCTCCTTCGTCATCCATACATAAGCGTCATCGCCGTCCTGATCCTTTCCTTGCACAACCCAAACAGGCTGATCCCAGACAAACTTGTGTGAATCGGTTGCTTCCTTAAGCTCACCGGCTTTTACCGCCGATGCTTCTATGCTGCGTTCTTCCTCCCAGAGCGAGGATTGCACCGAGCGGTAGTACGTGTTCAATCCGACAAGGATCAGAATGACGATCACGATACCAAACAGGAACCACTTGCCCTTGCTCATGACGGACGGTCGCCGTTGACGGTTCCTCCGCATTACCGATGGAGCAGCCTTTCAAAGCTTTGCTGTGCTTCAGCCCGTATTTTAGCCTCATCCATGAGCAGGCAAACACCGCCGGAAACCACCTGCCTGCCATTAATCCACACATGCTTCACATCGCGGCCCGATGCGGCATACACCAGATGGGAAACCAAATCGGTCTGCGGATAAAAATGCGGCTGCTCCGCATCAAGTGCGATAAAATCTGCTTTCTTGCCAACCTCGAGCGTGCCCAGCTCCTTCTCCTGCCATACGGTCTTCGCGCCGTTCACAGTTCCCAGCTTCAAAGCCTCATACGCCGGAATAACGGTGGGATCGCCGGAGATGCCTTTATGAATCAAAGCGGCCAACCGGATCTCGTCGAACAGATCCAGATTATTATTGCTGGCTGCGCTATCGGTCCCCAAGGAAACCGTAACACCTGCCTGAATCAATTCCGGTACGCGTGCTACACCGCTAGCGAGCTTCAGATTGCTGGCCGGATTATGCGAAACACCGACATTTTTCGCGGCAAGCAGCGAAATTTCCTCATCCGTCAAATGTACGGCATGCGCAACGAACGACGGACGCGCGAAGAACCCGAGCTTATCCAGATGCTCGACAGGGCGGCAGCCGTAGTCATTGACATTCTGCCGCACCTCTGCAGCCGTCTCGGACATATGGGTATGTAACGGGACATCGAGCTCATGCGCCGCATCTATAATGCGTTCAATATAATCGGGAGGACAAGTATAGGGTGCATGCGGCGACATCATCGTGGTAATCCGTCCATCCGCTTTGCCGTTCCAGTCTCTGGCGAAGCTCTTGGCTTCCTCCAGCTTGGCCGTCTGCACATCCGGCGGGCATAAGCCGATAACGCCGCGCGTCAGCACCCCTCTGATACCCGACTGCTCCACAACCTCGGCCACGATATTCATCCGGTCGTACATATCCACAAAGGTTGTGGTGCCGGATTTCAACATCTCAATCACGGCAAGCGAAGTTCCCCACCGGGTATCCTCATCGATATATTTGCCCTCCATTGGCCACATCTTCTGCTCCAGCCATACCTGGAGATTCTGATCATCCGAGTAGCCGCGCAGCAGCGACATTGCCGCATGACCATGCGTATTTATCAGGCCAGGCATGAAGATAAGGCTGCTTCCGTCCATACGCAGCGCACCTTCCGGCAGCGGGCTTGGCGGCTGTTCGCCCAGATAAGTGATGCGGTCATTTTCAACCACCATATGCCCCTTCAACACGGGAGCCTTATCGTTCATTGTCACAAAGGTGCCGTTCTCAATCCATAACCGGTTCATCCGTTTCGTTCCCTTCTTTTTCCAGGTAATAGGCCAAGCTGAGCAGCTCCGTCGTAAAATCGGCATAATGGATGCGAACATGCTCCGGGACGCGAAGAATCGTGGGGGCAAAATTCAAAATGCCCTCCACACCGGCTTCCACAAATCCGTCCGCTACATTCTGCGCTTCTGCAGCAGGTACCGTAATGATGCCGATGCGGATATTGCGGGCAACGACGATATCCTTCAACTGATCCATGGGCATGACGACCAGACTGTTGATCGCTACCCCGATCATGGCCGGATTAGCGTCAAAAACAGCGGTAATTTTCATATTATCTTTTAAATACGTATTGTAATTGCACAAAGCCCGACCCAGGTTGCCGGCACCGACAAGTCCGACATTCAAACCTTGGTCCAGCTTGAGGATTTGGCGAATTTTCTCTATCAGATAGGATACATCATAACCGATCCCCTTGCGTCCAAATTCACCGAAGTAGGCGAGATCCTTGCGGATTTGGGCCGGATTCAGATCCAGTTTGTTCCCAAGCTCCTGGGAGGAAACCGTCTGCACGTCCCTCTTGCTCAAATCGCTGAGAACCTGCAAATAAACCGGGAGCCTGCGGACGACTGCTTCGGATATTTTCTTCATGACTTCACCCCTTCTTGACCTACGGACAACCATTCCCCGATTCGCGGAACGATCTGTTCCAAATGCATATGCTCAATCTTCGGCCCTGGAAGCGAGTAAAGAAAATACTTGCCATAATACGTATCGATGACCCGTGTATCATAGATCAGGACAATCCCCCGGTCCCGGTTGGTGCGGACCAACCGCCCGAACCCCTGCTTGAAACGGATAACCGCCTGGGGAATGGACAGTTTCATGAATGGATTCTGCTTCTGCTCCTGCAGCAGCTCCGATTTGGCTTCAACGAGCGGATGATTGGGAGGTTGAAAAGGCAGCCTCACAATAGCCAGGCAGGTGAGCGCATCGCCGGGAATATCGACTCCTTCCCAGAAGCTGCTCGTTCCCAGCAGCACCGATGCCGCCTGCTGCTGGAATCTGCGCGTAAGCTTGCTGCGGTTCCCGCTGTCAATTCCCTGTCCAAGCAGTTGAATTCCGCTTGGAGCCAACAATTCCTTGAGCGGATCATAGACCTGGCGCAGCATCCGGTAGGAGGTAAACAGAACCAGCATTCTCCCCTTTGTCTGGATAGCGGCTTCGGCCAGTGATTTGATCAGCATTTCATTAAACAGCGGATCGCCCGCCGCTCCTTTCAATACGGGAAAATTGCGCGGAATGATGACCAGCGCCTGGTCCCGGTAATTAAATGGAGATGGCAGCTGAACCGTTTTAAGCCGTCCGCTTTGTTCATCCTGGTTCAGGCCCAGCTGCTCACAGGCATATTGGAAGGACTTCTGCACCGACAATGTTGCCGAGGTCAGCACAACGCTCCGTTTCAAATCAAAAAAATAATTGCGCAGCTGCTCGCTGACATTGGCAGGCACGGCGTACAAATGAATGGACTTGGCCCGATAGTTATTATTCGCTTCGATCCAGTAAACCATTTCCTTCTTGTCGGCCTTCATAAACTGGCGAAGATCATCCCTTGCTCTGGCCAGATCCTTGACCGTGCCGCTCAAATCCGTAACAAGCGCGGCAATCCCCGAATCATCCAGCTCCTCTTTGATCTCTGTGAAGAGCTTATCCAATGGCCGGATAATTTGGCTCAGATAACCATGGACAACCTCTTCCACAGCCTGTGCTTCCGACCATTGACCCGGCAGTTGGCTGCTGCGCAGACGCAGTACCAGCTGGCCGGATTCGCCTGAAGCCTCCTGAGCCAATGCGCTTCCCGGTTTGCCGCCTGCCGCACCGAAGCCCAGAAAGGTGAACAGCATATCAAACAAGCGATCCCATTCATCGCGGAGTTCCCCAAATACGGGAACGACTTCGTCGATTTGCTCCCGCCATTTGGCCGTACGTTCCATATCTTCATTGGACAGCTTGTGCCTAAGCTGAATAAGCTGGCCATTACGCGCATCTTTGCACAAGCGGCCAATGGGATGCTGAACGGTATGATAGGAAACCTGGGTTCCCAGATGCTTGCCCGCCACTTCCTCCAAATGATGCGCCTCGTCCACAATCAGATGATCGTAACCGGGAAGCAGGCGGTGATCGGCGCGGATATCCGTAAACAGCATGGAGTGGTTCGTGATCACCACATCCGCGATGTTGGCCTCCTGCTTGGCCCGGTGGTAATAACAGCGCTTGAACCATGGGCAGCTTCGGTTAAGGCAGGAGTCGGCATCGCTTGATACCGTGCTCCAAAAATCGCTGCCCCTGTTGCCGAAATTAAGCTCCTCCTGGTCGCCATGCTCCGTCTCGCTCAGCCATACCACCATCTGAGCCGCCGTGATCCTGTCTTCGTTGCGCGAAACAAAATCCTGCGTCTGCACCTTGGCTTCATATTTTCGCAGGCAAAGATAATTCCCGCGGCCTTTAAAAACAGCCGCCCTGAAAGGATACGGCATAACGGATTGCAGCAGCGGCAGATCGCGTTGGCGGAGCTGTTCCTGCAGATTAATGGTATGTGTGCTGACGACTATCTTCTTGCCCTGCTGGACACCATAGTAGAGAGCCGGTATCAAATAACCCAGCGATTTCCCCGTGCCTGTGCCTGCTTCTATCATCAAATGATGGTCGTGCTCGAAGGCATCGATCACTTCCTGAAACATCATATTCTGGGGCTCCCGCTCCTCGTAACCGGGATTCAGAGCGCGAATTCCATCTTTTATATGCGTCAAAAAGTCATCGAACGACCAGTCATGAACCGACTCCGCCTCACCCGCCTCGCTTCGTGGAGGCTGCTCCTCCGTCCAGTCACCCGCCTTCATGGCAAATTGGCGAAAGTACGTATAAGCATCCAGATCTACGGAAGCCTGCATTTCCTTAAGCGTTACCATTTGCCCGATAAACCAGGCCATATCGTCAATATCGTCATCAAATAAGCTGACTAGCCGCTCAAGCGTCATAAGCGGCAGCTGTTCCAGCTTCTTGTAGCATTCAATGAACAGCTCAGCCGTAGCCATTGCATCGCTGTCGGCCCGGTGATGCTGATCATGATCAATGCCGAATAATTCAGTAACCGCACCCAGCTGATACGTGGTAAGAGTCGGATACAGGACACGCAGCAAATCGATGGTATCCAGTCTTCTTCCGGCAAAAGGCATATAGCCGCTGCGGTCGAGCGCCGAGCTCAGAAAACCGGCGTCAAAGCCGACATTATGCGCGACCAGGACAGCGTCATCCAGAAGAGGAATGAGCTCAAGGAGCACATCCTCCACCGATGGCGCATCTTGAACCATGGATTCATCGATTCCGGTTAATTGGGTAATAAATGGCGGGATCGCAATGGTGGGCTTGACGAATGAATTATAAGAACGGGATATTTGCATCGATTCATCTATAATAACAAGTCCAACCTGTATAATCTCATCGCCGGCACTATGTCCGGTCGTTTCCAAATCCAGTACCGCATAATTCATCCGGCTATTACGTCCTTTCGCAAAAACTAAAGCTGCCCGCTCCCGAAATATAACGACAAGTGGCCGGCCGAATGCTGCTGGCAGGACTTGATATTGGAGATGGGATCGGGAAATTCGGGATCGGATTCATGCGCTTTTACAAAATAACGCTCAGCCTGCTCCAAATTCATTCTGACAGCCTGTATGCATCCCAGCGCATTGAGCCCGAGAGCCCGCCATTTGGGATTATCCGTTATTTCAACAAGCAATTGAAAATGCCGCTGGGCCTCGTGCCATTCCTGAAGATGCATAAAGGACATTCCCAGAAAAAGCTTTGCCTCATTATGCTCGGGTGAATAATGCAGAGCTTCGGTAAAATGCTCGGCAGCTTCTTTGAACATAAACAGTTTAAAGTATCCTTCGCCCCTGGTCATGGCCTGCTCTGAAGCTGTCTCGTCATTCTCTCCGGCCGCATCTTGTGCAGCACACACAGCCGCTTCAGAAGGAGCAAACGGATGCTGCTGCAGGTGAAGGTACTTCTCGGCTTCCTGCAGGCTTGCAAGCTCCTCAGAAGGCGCTGTGGCAGCCGTCATAGCCGGAGCCTGAAGCTGAGCGGACTGCAGCTCGCGGAAATCAGCCATTTTCTCTTCAAACTGCAGCCAATGCTCAATGAAGCAGTCGCTGAACTCCTTCAGGAAAGCAAGCTTTTCATCCAATTGTTTTTTTTGTTCGGCATTTGCATGAGGATAATGAATCATAATTTCGTCCAACGTTTCATGCAGCGTTCCAAACACCTGTTTAATCATCGCCTGCATCCCACCTTCACTTGATATCGTGAATTTGTTATGCTCATTCTTTGCCCCGGCCCCTGTTTTCATACCCCATCCCAGAGGTTACACAGGCTTGGCATTGCATGCGGCGAGGATTGGACAGCTTACAAAATTGTGGCGTGAATTTCTTCCGTCATTGTCTGCACAGGGCGGTTGGCCTCATCGACGATGACGACTTTAGGTTTGTAGATTTTTGCTTCTTCTTCACTCATCATAGCATAACAGATAATGATCACATTATCTCCAGGATGCACAAGTCTTGCCGCTGCTCCGTTCAAACAGATCACACCGGAGCCGCGCGGCCCGGGAATCACATACGTTTCCAGACGGGCGCCGTTATTATTATTGACGATCTGCACCTTTTCATTGGCCCAGATGTCGGACAGCTCCATCAAATCTTCATCAATGGTGATGCTGCCTACATAATTCAGATTAGCTTCCGTGACGGTTGCCCGGTGTATTTTTGATTTCATCATTGTCCTAAACATTGTTTTAAGCACCTCCATACGGTTCCACGATACGATTGTCAATCAGCCGGGTTTTCCCGAATTTGACAGCCAGTGCAATAATAAGCGCATGGGGATAACTTTTGAGCTCCATATCCGCACCTGGCTCGCTCAAATCAGGAAATTCCAGCAGCTCGGCGTAGTCGATTTCGGCAAGCGGCGCCTGTCCGATAAAAGCGCTTAGGCGCTTTTTTAGCTCGGGAGCCGTCATGCCGGGCTCAGCTATCCAGCCCTCTGCCTGCTCCAGCGCCTTGAACAAAATGACAGCCTGGGCACGCTCCTCCCCATTCAGAAACACATTGCGCGAGCTCATGGCCAGCCCGTCGGATTCGCGCAGCGTTTGGCAGCGGACAATCTCCACGGGAATATTCAGGTCGAATACCATCCGCTCCACAACCGCCACCTGCTGCGCATCCTTCATTCCGAAGTATGCCCGATCCGGCCGGATCAAATTGAACAGCTTGCTGACCACGGTTCCCACTCCGTCAAAATGGCCCGGCCTTGAGGCGCCGCACAGCCGCTCCGTTACCTCGCTGATCAAAACCTTGGTCAGCGGTTTCTTCGGATACATCTCTTCCAAACTTGGCATAAACAATAAATCAATTCCGTTGTTTTCCGCAATCGCAGTATCCCGTTCCCGGTCGCGGGGGTAACGGTCAAAATCCTCATTTGGACCGAACTGGAGCGGATTAACGAATACGGACAAGACGACATAGCCGCATTCCTCTTTGGCCCGTTTCATCAGGCTTGCATGCCCGTCATGAAGAAAGCCCATCGTGGGCACAAGTCCGATTTGTTCATCAGGATATTTGCGTCTTCGCTGCTTGAGTTGCTGATTTAGTTCATTCAGGGTTGTGGATACGATCATGGGATCTTCGTCTCCTTCTTCCCGGCTGATTCCGAAGTGGACGAATTGCTTCCGTATAAGTGCTTAAGCGGCTCCTGCTCCGATAAAAATACATGCTCCTGCTGGGGGAACGCCCTGGATTTCACATCCGCAACATACGCTCCGATCGCATTGCGCACAGTCGTACCCAAATCCGCGTAAGTTTTGACAAAGCGTTTCTCCCGGTAGGGTGAGGCATACTGCAGAATATCATGGTAGACCAGCACCTGCCCGTCACAGCCGCGCCCGGCGCCGATTCCAATGGTCGGAATGGTCAGGGCTTCCGAGATGGCTTCCGCCAGTTGCTCGGTTACAAGCTCCAGCACAATAGCAAACGCGCCTGCTGCTTCAAGTGCCTTGGCATCATCGATCAGCTGCTGGGCTTCCTTCGGAAGCTTGCCTTGAACCTTGTAGCCTCCGAGCTGATGGACCGATTGCGGCGTCAAACCGATATGGCCCATAACCGGTATGCCGGCCCGTACGCAGGCTGCAACCTCCTCGGCGATGTCAGCGCCGCCCTCCATCTTGATGGCGTGCGCATAGCCTTCCTGCAAAAGTCTGGCCGCATTGCGCAGCGTCGTCTCGCTGCCCAGCCGGTAAGTCATAAACGGAAGATCCGTTACAATAAAGGTATTCTGCGCACCGCGGGCCACCGCCCTGGAATGGTACACCATATCATCCAGTGTTACAGGTATTGTCGTATCGTAGCCAAGCACAACGTTGCCCAGGGAATCGCCGACGAGAATAACGTCGATGCCGGCTTCCTCGGCCAGCTTGGCGGATGGATAATCATAGGCAGTCAGCACTGAAATCGGCTCGCCGCTCTGCTTCATTTTTTTCAACTTCGTAATAGTCAACGGTTGTTTCATGAGCTTTCTTCCTCCTTCTTGGTAGTATGCTTATAAACGCAAAAAAACCTTTCAGCTGCCGCTAAAAAGGTCCCCATCCAAAAAGGAACGTCTTGATTGCCACAAGCGGCTTCCTTCTGTCTCGGTCCCTAACGGCTCAGAGCAGAGTACGCACTGCCATGCAAAAGACATCAAACAACCACTATGATTGCCATGAGTTGATTCCATCGGTGCGGTTCTTTTCAAGAATGATACCGCCCTGAAATCAAGCTTTGATGAATACCTTGAGTATAGCAAATAAACGTCTTCCCGTCCATCAACGGTTCGCGGACGGAAAGCTTATATCTGCCGAGAATACGGGAACTACCGAACCATCGCTGCACTGCACAAGCAGCGCCCCGCGGTCGTCAAGACCAATCGGCATTCCTTCGACAACGCCTGAGGGCGTGGTCAATCTGGCCGGCTTATGAAGGGTAACGGCGAGCGCTTCCCACAACGTGCGTATCGGGGTGAAGCCCTCCTTATGGTAGACCGTGTAGAGCTGCTCGAATTGCACAATGAAAGCGGCGATAACCTCAGACCTCTCCACAGGCCGGCCGAGTACAATCCGCAGGGAGGTAGCAATCTCCAGGAGCTCCTGCGGGTAATCCGCTTCCTCCAGATTCACGCTGATCCCGATTCCGGCCACCACATATCGCAGCCGTTCATCCTCCGCTGTTGACTCCAGCAGAATGCCGCTGATTTTCTTGCCTCCAATAAGCAGATCATTGGGCCACTTGATGCCGATATCCAGCGGTGCGATGGACTTGAGCGCGCGGCAGAGCGCCACCGCTGCAAGCAGTGTCAGCTGCGGCGCAAACTGCAGCGGGATCCCTGGACGGAGCACCATGCTCATCCAGACTCCCTTGCCTGAAGGCGACACCCAATTGCGTCCCATCCGGCCGCGGCCGCTGGTTTGCTGCTCCGCAATAACCAGCGTCCCTTCAGGCGCGCCCTCCTCAGCCAGCCGCTGTGCAACATTTTGCGTCGAATCCACTGAATCCAGCAGCTTGATGGAGGGGACGAAAGAGGTATCTCGCAGCTTGTCCAGTAGCTCAGGCATCGTCAGCTTCGAAGGTTTGCCGAGCAGCCGGTACCCCAGTCTGCGCGAAGCTTCGATCTGATAACCCAATGCTTCCAGCTTTTTGATATGCTTCCATACCGCTGTGCGGCTTATATTCAAATCCTGGCTCAACACTTCGCCGGATAAATAACGGCCTTCCTGCTGCTCCAATAGCTCAATAATCCGATTATCCATAACTGCTCCTTGCCGGCGTTTGATCAGCCTTCCGGTGAATTAGACCTGTATAGTCGCTCCGCATATTGCAGCAGCTGTTCCTTTTCGTTGGCCACTTCTGCGAAAGCCGCAGCCTGGAGAAGCCTGTTTAACAGCAGTCCCAGCCAGGGCCCTGCAGGCTTCCGGAGCCGCTGAAGAACTTCCGAACCGTCCACAGCAAGCTCAGACAGCATAGCTGCCGGCAGAGCAGAGAGTTCATGAGCCAAATGAACAAGCAGAGCTTCATTTTCGGCTGTCAACGTCCTGCCGTGATCAGTTGTATCAGAATTCCCCTTCTCAGAGCTGTCAATTCCTCCTGCTATGAGCATAGGAAGCACTCCTGAAATCCGCAGCCATGCGCTGCAGGCAGGCTTGCCCTGCTGCAGAATCAACAGCTTCCACTTGCGGTCCAGCTCGTCCCGCTTAATGTCCTCCCGCAGCAGGCAGGCTTCAATTGCTTGAATCATCGAAGCCTGAACTGCAATAACGGACGACAAATGCGCCGTTCGTTTGACAGAGAATCGGAAGGCCTGGAACAGCTGCAGCGCGTCCTGCCTGGACAAGGCCATTGATATGCAAACAGCTGCCCAGCGGTCGTCAAGGTCCACGATATGTGGAAGATCAGCGAAGATCTCTCCGGCCGTTCTAGTCCATCGTCGATCCTTCATGGCAGCAGGCAAGGGAGCTTTTGTATAATCCAACAGCCCGCTTGATATCAGCCAAGCCCCTGCCCTGTCCGGTTGCGCACCGGCAACCATTTTGTCGCATTCTGCGCCAATCCGCTCCATGGCAATATGGACAAGCAAGCCGCGGTGCCTTTTCATTGCCCGCCAGGTTCCCAAAGCAATCCGCAGCTTGAATTCGGCAGCGAATCTTACCGCACGAATCATTCGCAGCGCATCCTCCTGAAATCTTGTATCGGGATCGCCGACACAGCGCAGAATACCGCGTCTGATATCTTCCATGCCGTTCAGAGGATCCACAAGTTCCCCATTTGAACGCAAAGCCATGGCATTGATTGTAAAATCACGCCTTTGCAAATCCGCTTCCAGCTCGCTGACGAACTGCACGGAGGCCGGTCTGCGAAAGCCCTCATAATCCGATTCTGTCCGGAAGGTTGTCACTTCATACAACTCATCGTTCAGGATCACGGAGACCGTTCCGTGTTGAAGCCCGGTAGGGATCGTCCTGCCAAACAGCTCCATAACCTGATCCGGCGTTGCTGCCGTGGCGATGTCAACATCCTTCAAGGGACGTCCAAGCAACGAGTCGCGTACGCAGCCGCCGACAAATACAGCTTCAAATCCATGGGATTCCAAGGTTTGCAGAACAGGGAGCGCAGCAGTCAGGGACTCGTTCCATATACTCCTCACAATTAATCGCACACCGGAACCGGAATTTCGGCTTCAATGCCAAGCACCCGGTAATAGATCCGCTCATATTCCGCTGTGATCAGATCATTGCAGAATTGGGTGCGCGCTCTATGCAGGCATGCTTCCCGGAACTGCTGGTACATGGTTTCATCCTGCAGCAGTTGAATGGCATGGTGCGCCATATCTTCCGTATCCCCGATCGGGGAGAGAAAACCGGTTTCTCCATGTGTGACAAGCTCAGGTATTCCCCCTGCAAATGAACCGATCGTAGGCACACCGCACGCCATGGCTTCAAGCGCGACAAGACCGAAGCTTTCTTTCTCCGAAGGCAGCAGCATAATATCGGCAATGGAAATCACATGCGCCACATCATCCTGCTTGCCCAGAAAATGAACCTTGTTCTCGAGCCCAAGACTGCGGATTTTATGCTGGACCTTGGGCAGATCCGGTCCTTCTCCCACCAGCAGCAGACGGCTGGGTACTTGCTCCGAGACCTTTGCAAATATATCCACCACATCACTGACCCTTTTCACCGGCCGGAAATTGGATATATGCATGAGAATTTTTTCGTTCTTGCCGACAAAATCACTGCGCAGCGAAGAACATTCCCGGGGGTAATACACCCGTTTGTCGACAAAATTATAGGTCAGATCAATCGGTTTATTTATATCCAGCAGATCACGGGTTTCCTGAATAAGATCATTGGAGACCGCAGTGACGGCATCGCTTTTATTAATAGCCAGGCGGATTAAATCCTTCAGCGATTCATCCTGTGCAAGCACGGTAATATCGGTACCGTGAAGCGTTGTAACGGTCTTTAGACCTTCTCCCACCATTTCTTTGGCCAAATAAGCGCAAATGGCATGAGGAACGGCATAATGGACATGGAGCAGATCAAGATTTTGCATTTTGGCTACTTGAGCCATTTTACTGGCCAGGGACAAGTCATAAGGCGGATAACGGAAAACATAATAATCGTTCACTTCAACCTCATGATAAAAAATATTTTTCTGAAAATGGCCAAGCCGGAATGGGACACTATGCGTAATGAAATGAATTTCATGTCCTCTTTCAGCAAGCAATTTGCCAAGCTCCGTTGCCACAACCCCGGATCCGCCCAACGTCGGATAACAGGTAATTCCGATTTTCAAACGTCTTTCCACCTTTGACACCCCCGCTGTACGCTGATGTTTGGATCTATGTAACCATATGACCTTGAATAAGAAACGGCTGCAGTACTTCTTTGGTTTAAAATAAGGTTACCCGATGTGGGGTCTTGATTGCAAAGCCCTCGGCGTAAGCATAGCCGCGTGTCTGGCCGAGCAGCAAGTCCCGTGCTTCCACCCGCTGTGTATAGCGGTCCGTGAGCGGTGTGCTCACCCGGTCTTCTCCCTCTCCTGGGGGGGCGAATTGAGAACGGTAGCAGCGGAGCGCCTGCTGCTTCTGCTCCTGAAACTCGCTGATATCCACAATCAAAGAAACTTCACTGCTGTCATTAATGTAATAAAAGTACAATTGCTCCACCTGAACGGGCGGCAGCTCCGGCAGGAAATTGCGAAGCTTCGCATTGAATACCGCCGCCTCCACCAACCTGCTGCAGTCCGTATGGTCGGGATGACGATCCACCCAATAAGGGGCAAATACGATTCGCGGCCGCAGCCGGCGGATTTCTGTCACAACCGCTTCCAGCTGATCCTGTGAGCCGGTTATCCCCCGGTCGGGAATTCCCAGACACGAGCGGGAGGATAGACCAAGCACCGCGGATGCCTCGGCAGCTTCCTGCCGCCTCGTTTCTACGGTGCCGTTAGAGGACATCTCCGCCCGGGTCAGGTCGCAGATGGCGACCTTGATGCCCGCGTGCGCGTGCTTGGCAAGCGTTCCGCCCATCCCGATTTCCACATCGTCCGGATGCGCGCCAAAGGCTAGAATATCTACGGTTTCCATTATATAGGGTCTCCAGGTTTATATTTGTGAACCAATTCGCGCCATCCGAATTCCCCCCGCTCTAGCGAGTGAACCAGCAATTCTCCTGTTGCGATATTGGTCGCCACCGGAATTCCTTGAACGTCGCATAAGCGAAGCAGGGCGATAATATCGGGCTCATGCGGCTGAGCCATGAGAGGATCGCGCAGAAAAATAATCAAATCCATCTCATTTTGCGCGACCATCGCCCCAATTTGCTGGTCTCCGCCGAGCGGACCGGACATAAAACGATGAATCGATAATCCCGTTTGCTCCATAATGCGTGTTCCGGTTGTACCGGTGGAGTAAAGTGTATGGTCTTTAAATACATACTCATAGGCAATGACGAAATTGACCATTTCTTCTTTTTTTCTATCGTGTGCGATAAACGCGATATTCATCCTGAACGTTCTCCTCTCGCGATTCAAGAAGAAACGGCTCTCGCCTATTGCGCAGGACCGTTGACATGCAATATGTCCTAAACGGTTCTGCGCCAGCTTTGGCGGCGGTGGGCGATGCAGGTTTCTTCCCTCTGTAATATCCGAATTTGTCCAGGCACAGCCTAACCTTTCTGATATTCCAAAGAAGGTTGTTGTTAATCCATAATGTGCTCAAATCCATATATGAGTCCCGTATAGGTCATGACTTTCTTAACCGCAACACTCACCCCCGGCATATAACCGGCTCTGTCATAGGAATCATGACGAATTTTGAGCGTTTGGCCAAACCCTCCAAAAATAACCTCTTGCTGTGCAAATACGCCTGGCAGGCGTACGCTATGTATGCGGAACCCGTTGTAGTAGCCGCCGCGCGAGCCCTCAATGGTTTCTTTCTCCTGAGGGTTGCCCTGGCGCAGCTCATCGCGCACCTCGGATATCAGCTCCGCTGTTTTGACTGCCGTTCCTGATGGAGCGTCGAGCTTCTGGTCCCCATGGTATTCAATAATTTCGACATGAGGCAAATATTTGGACGCCTGCGCGGCAAATTTCATCATCAGTATGGCGCCAATCGAAAAATTCGGGGCAATGAGTCCCCCTATCCCCCGGCTTTGGCATTGCCCATCCAGCTCTTCAATTTGTTCCGGCGTGAAGCCCGTCGTCCCAATGATCGGTCGTACACCGTACTCGATAGCAGTGCGCGTATTATGATAAGCCACATGCGGCACCGTGAAATCAACCAGCACATCGGCAGCGGATTCTCTCAATGCCGTATCCAGATCCGCCGAGACCACTACCCCGCTAGGCCCAAGTCCCACAAGGGTTCCGGCATCGACCGGACCTCCGGACGGTGCGACGGCAGCGACCAATGCAAGCTGCTCATCCTCAAGCACCATTTTTACAACTTCCCTGCCCATACGGCCGCTTGCGCCTGTTACGGCTACTTTGATTAACTGCGTCATAGCTGCATCACCTGTTCCTTTTTCGTTTTCTTCGCTGTTCTCGAGTCAGCGCCTGCCGGTTCCGCTTTATATTGGCAAACAGCCGCTTGGCGGCTGAATGCTCGGGATCAAGACGCAGCGCCCCGCGCGCATATATGAGAGCTTCATCATAACGATTGAGTGACACATATGCGGCTCCCAGCAGCAGGAGCGCCTCCATATTAAGCGGATCGAGGCGCGAGGCTTCCAGCAGCATATTCAGGGCATATTCGGTGTCCTGAGGAGTATGCGCAAGCAATTCCTCCGCATCGCTCACAAGCTGCTTGGCCTGGACCGTGCGCAGATGGAAGCGATACTCTTCCAGTTCCGGCGCAAGCTTGACGGCTTCCTCGGCATATTGCAGCGCTTTGGGCCATTTGCCGCTTCGTGCGCAGGTTATCGAGCATCTGTAGTATGCCGCCGCATTGGTTGGCTCCAGCGCAATCGCCTCTTCGAAGCGAGCGATCGCAAGCTCAAAGTCACCGCCGAGGATGGCTTCATATGCTTTTTTAATACTTTCAGCTCCGTCCATCCGCCCATCCTCCTGTACATAGAGTGATGGTACAGCATATGTCCGGAAGCTGTTTACGGTTCGACGTTTTTTCGTGTCCACCTGTCAGCATCGCGCGTATTGAACTTGCTCAGCACACGGTCATGCGCCTCCGCAAGGTCGATGCCAAGCGAGTTTGCAAAGCATATGACTATAAATAAAACGTCGCCAAGCTCCATCTCAATGGAGTTGTCGGCTTCATCCGCTTTTTTCGGTTTCTCCCCAAAGCGATGATTAACCTCGCGGGCAAGCTCCCCCACTTCCTCGCTCATTCGGGCCAGCATCGAGAGTGGGCTGAAATAGCCTTCCTTGAATTGCGAAATGTATCTGTCAACCTCGCGCTGCATTTCGGCAAGTGATTTCTCCGTCATCGCTATCTTTCCTTTCGCCCCTCATGGTTCACTCCATATGTTATCGCAAAGCGGGATTGAAAACAACGTTTTTGATTGTTCCCAAATTAGCCATACTAGCAAGTACAGGCTCGATGACCGCTATTCTAACCCAACTTTGGATTGAAGCTGCGGACCCCCTTCTCTTTGCGGAGTGTATACGATATGGTTAGTGAAGCAAGCATGATTACATATGAAAGGAGCTTTAGTCGATGACCCTCCGTACGTCAACGCTGCTGCGGACGCTGCCGGTTATTATGCTGGGCACCGCCATTTATGCCTTTGGACTTCACTATTTTATCCTTCCCAACGAATTGATGGAGGGCGGAGTTACCGGGATAGCGATACTGCTTCATTATGCGTTCAACTGGCCCTTGTCGGTCTCTACCCTGGTATTGAACATTCCTTTATTTGCAGCAGGCTGGCGCTTCCTGGGACGGTCGCAGCTGGGTTATTCCCTGTTCGGGACCCTCTCGCTGACGTTTTTTCTCGCTCTGCTCGAGAAGCTGATCGCCATCGGCTGGATCGTTCCCTTCCGCACTTCAAACGACTATATTCTTGCAGCCCTCTACGCGGGAGTAACATTGGGACTTGGTCTGGGGCTTGTATTCCGGTTCGGCGCCACAACCGGCGGAGCCGATATCATTGCCCGGATTGCATCCAAGCACAGGGGCTGGAGCATGGGACAAATCATCTTATTTCTTGATGCGGCCATTATCGGCTCCTCCCTGTTCTATATCTCGAAGGAGAAGGTGCTGTATACCCTGGTTGCTGTCTTTATCGGTTCCCGGGTGATTGATTTCATACAGGAAGGGGCTTATGCAGCCAAGGCCTTCTCTATTTTCACGGAGGATGGCGAGCATCTGGCCAGACTGATTACGCAGGAAATGGATCGGGGAGTGACGCTTTTTCCGGCAAGAGGAGCATTTTCCGGGAATCAGAAGGAAGTTGTCTACTGCGTAGTTGCCCGCCATGAAATAAGACAGCTGAAAACGCTCATACACAGTCTGGACCCGCTGGCATTTATCGTTGTAACAGATGTGCATGATGTACTTGGAGAAGGATTTCAGCAGAAATGAAGCAAACAGGGCTGTCACGGATACCTTGGCTTAGAAGGTGTCCGTAACAGCCCTGCTGCCTGATGATTTGGTCAGCGCTGCTTTTTGGTAGGAAGGGTGGTACCGTGCTTTTGTTCAAAAGCATATCTGCGCCATCCGGCAAATGCCAGAATTCCCATCACAATTGCCGAAATATACAGCACTGCCAGCTGCTCGCTAACCGGAGCTCTTCCCACATCGTCAGGCATAACCGGAAGATGCTGGTTTATGGCTGCTTCCGCCTCATCGATGCCAAATAATGAGCTTGCCGCTTCTTCAAGCGAAGCAAGCGCTGTCGAAACAGCAGCAGTGCTTCCGCTCCCCTGCCGGCTGGCTTCCAGCATATGCCGGATGTATTCCAGACTGCTCTGCAGATGTGTATTCAATAATTCTGGCCTCTGCATCAGAGCAGCCATTTCGATTCTATCTATATGCCGGCTGTAGGTTTCAAGCTGCTGCAGTGCTGCCAATGCATGATCGTTGCCTTGCGACTTCCAGGCGAGATGAACCCGGCGCAGGTCATCCTGCAGCACATCCTCATACTGCAGCCAAAGCGGAGCTTTAGGATTGATCAGCACATCAACAGCAAGCTTCATCCTCGCAGCCTCGTTTATCCATTCCGGGCTGGTCCGGTTATATGTCAGGTCTTCCATGACCTTGTTCACACTTTGATCCCATGATTTCCAACCGGTCTGACTGCCCAGCTGACGAATCTCCGAAGATTTTGCGGCCTGCCGGATCCTGCTCAGCAGCGTATAGGAAAGCTGCCGGTTGCCATTATTCGCAGCCGTGTAGAACGCCTCCGAGAGCATCTGCAGAGATTCCAGCGAGGCGGGAAGACTTCCGGCAAGTCCGGTCACAGCTTGTACATGCTGGACCTGGTTTGGCCCTTTATCGCTGCATCCAACAACCATGAGCATCGCCGCGATGCCGACTATTAACCCTGACAACGATAATTTCACGCTCATCCCCTCCAATATTACTTTATGGAGGGCTGTCCCATTTTAGACCTTGCGAAATTTGAGCGTCAGGTTTGTCACCAGCAAAGTCAGGATCGATAATCCGATAGTGAAATTGCGAATCGCATCCAGATCATCTTCGAGCACGTTTGGAAGCCAAGGGAAGATATCACTGCTGTAATCCAGAATATCGTTCAAGAGCATCCACATAAGCGCAATCACAGCGGCAGTTCGTCCGAAAATCATAAATCTCACGAACAATAGACCTTCGAGCGCCATCCCCAGATGAGATACAACAAGCATATAGTCCTGCCACACGAGCGCATCACCCTGTTCGGCGCCGGCAGCAATCATCGTAACCGCCCATATTCCATATTTAAAGGAAGTCAGAACCGCAAGCGCCTCGATGATGGAGCGAAGTCCGATATAAGCCGAAGAAGGACTTCCTGCTTTGGGGAAAAGCAAAAATAAGAGCGCCAACGTAAAAAACAGGCTTCCAGTCGGACTGTCCGGCACGAAAACCACCTGCCAGAGCGGATTATTTTCGATGGTATATTCGATTTGATTCCCGTACCATATGTAGCCATAAACCGTTCCTGCCGCATTCACGACAAACAGCAGCCACAGCATGGCACGGTTGGTCAAAAACGATCTGCTCCAGAAAAAAGAGAGAGAAGACAAGAAAGCCACCCTTTCATTGGTGAGGTCGGATTGATTTACAAAAAAAACCTGATCGAGTCTTCCGATCAGGTTTATCATGCAAGCTGTATTACTCAGGTTTCTTCTGCTTCGCAAGCCAGGTTGTTAATTGATCGATCTCTTCCGCACTCAAAGTATCCTTGAAGGCAGGCATTTTTCCTCCGCCTTTACCATTGGTTACCGTATCAACCAATTCTTCTTTGGTCAGTATGTCGCCAATGCCGTGAAGCGATGGTACCTGGGAACTTTCATTACCTTTGAGATCTGCGCCATGGCAGGCAATACATTGAGCTTTCTTCGTAATTTCTACAGCCGGATCATCTGCGTCCACCAGCGGAATGCTTGCCGCTTCCTGCTCAGCCTGTCCCGGCTCCTGGCCTTTGGAGGCAGCCTCGCGGGCCTTCTCTTCACGAACGATATGCTCAGGAACCGTATTGGTCAGAGCCAGCTCATGCTGATAATGATCCCAGGATGTTTTCGTCAAATAAAAAACCGAGATCAGCGATAAAATCATCAGGATCGAAGTAATTGGACGCTTGTAGAAACGGCGTTCTTTGCCGGTATCGAGGAATGGCGCAAGCAGCAGCGCCCCAAATGCGACACCAGGTACACCAACAGTTCCCAGTACAACATAACCTCCGGAAACGTAAGGAAGCTTCAGAAATTGATACAGGAACAGGAAGTACCAGTCCGGCATCGGAATAAACGCCGCGTTCGTCGGATCTGCCGGATAACCGAGCGGTGCCGGTTCCGCAATCGTCAGGACGAGGAAACCCACGAGTACAACAACCCCGACCATCCATTCTTTAAGCAGGAAGTTCGGAATGAAGGCTTCCGATTTCCCCGGATAGGCGGAATAGTCAGGTGGTACGGCCGGAGTCCGAACGCGCTGTCGAACACGCGAATCGCCAACGAAGACGACCTTTTCCCCAGTTTTCTTTTCATGTGCCATTCGCAAATTGCCTCCCTTCGACTTATAGTGGTCCCGAAATACCTTGCTTCCGGATCATAAAGAAGTGAGCCGCGAGAAGCGCAAGCAATGCGCCTGGTAAGAAAAAGACATGGATGGCGAAAAAGCGTGTTAACGTTTCGGCACCGACAATTTCTCCGCCCTGCATCAGTTCTTTAATATATGTACCTATGTAAGGTACCGATTCAGCGATTTGGATACCAACCTTTGTTGCAAAATACGCTTTGTTATCCCAAGGAAGCAGGTAACCTGTGAAACCGAGACCCAGCATAATGAAGAAAATAAGCATGCCGACAACCCAGTTCATTTCACGAGGCGCCTTGTATGAGCCTGTAAAAAATACCCGCAGCGTATGCAGGAACATCATAACGATAACAAGGCTCGCTCCCCAGTGATGCATCCCCCGCACAATACCGCCAAAAGCGACCTTATGCTGCAGATAGTCAACACTTTTGTATGCGTTGATAATATCCGGCACGAAATACATCGTGAGGAACATACCAGACAAAATTTGGATAACCGTGATGAAAAACGTCAGTCCGCCGAAGCAATACACGAATGCGGAGAAATGATGAGCAGGGTTAACGTGCTCCGGCACCTCATGGTCGGCGACGTCCCTCCACATCGGCGTAATATCAAGACGTTCATCAATCCAGTTGTATACACCTTTTAACATCTGAGCTTACGCCTCCTTATTTGAACCGTGTATTCGGCATAACCGGGCCGAGATAGATCCATTCATTCTCAACCTTCAATTCATACTCATCAAGCGGTTTTGGCGCAACGACGAGATTCTTGCCCTCCTGTGTATAGTGGGCACCATGGCAAGGACACACATATTGATTGTTTTTTTCCGTGTTCCAGCCAATCGTACAGCCCAGATGCTTACACACTGGCGACAAAGCAAACATTTTACCCTGTGAATCTTTTGAAATCCACGCGGTCAATTCAGGGTCACTGATATACCAGCCGTCAACCTGGTGGATTTTGAATTTAAATTCCTGCGGTTCATTGGTTATTTTGGATGCTTCAACTACTTTAACGAAGGTACCGGTTTCTTTTTTCTGCAAAATCGGATCAACCGCGAACCGCACCATCGGGAGTATCATTCCTGCGCCCATGAATGCGCCTGCGCCTCCGAGCGTATACGACAGAAATTGACGCCGGGACATTCCGTTTCGTTTTACCGGACGGTGTGCGGTTTCTTGATGTTCGTGATTACTCATCTACTGTTCTACCCCCTTTGCGAGCCATATCTTGTGTTCTGCCGGAGAAGGCAAAACGTATTACGAACTAGGACATTACCTATAATAGCCTAGGTGGTTTGGAGCGTCAAGAATGAGGTGGGCAAATTGCAGATCGTACGAAAATCGTTCTTAAATTTGTTATCATTTTGTCACAATTGACCTTGTCTGGCATTTGTTTTTCCCCATCATGCCCTACCTTATGCAAGCAAACATGAAAGTTTATGAAGTTGTCTGGCCCAGCCACAAATGTCGAATCGACTCGCTTACAGCTTCTGAACTTGGCATAGCACCCGACAAATCCAATCCGATGAACAGGTCCGCTTCCTCTGCCTTCAGGAGGGCGGGTTCGGCAAAAGCAGCCGCGACAATCACATATTTAAATCCGGCCGAACGTTTTAAATTCAGGCAT
Source organism: Paenibacillus sp. JT31N17 (assembly GCF_056269255.1). Classification (NCBI taxonomy): domain Bacteria; kingdom Bacillati; phylum Bacillota; class Bacilli; order Caryophanales; family Paenibacillaceae; genus Paenibacillus; species Paenibacillus sp. JT31N17. The sequence goes on along the minus strand of NZ_JBWDNP010000003.1, from coordinate 429,090 downwards.
GCGCCGGCGACTTGCCTCATGGTTTCTTTGTTCCATTCTCCATAATGGCAGGCTGGATATGTAACGGTACGGCCCTTGAACGGCTTTTCGATCAGATCAAGCACATCCCTCAGCTTCTCAAGCGCTGCCGTAGCCTGATACGGCGTCTCAGCTCCGGAAAGACCGGTTACCGGCAGGATTGCCGTATCCAGATAAGGCTGAAGCTCCGCCCATTGCTCAGGGGTAAGATCGCTGAATTTCATCGTAATTCATTCACCTTTCTTTGTTCCATTCTGTTAATAATATCGCTTCGCTTAACTTATCCTATTATCCTATCACATAATGATGGACAAACAAATGGCCCGCAACCGCTTTCGGATCTTCATCCGGCGGTGCAGGCCAAATTGGCTGTATGGAGCAGTATATCGCCCACTTATGCGTGCAGCAGTTTCAGTTCTTCTGTCAAACGCTGGAACGTATCCCTGTCTCCAGAGATAAGCGCCTCATCGATCGCCTGGTACAGCCGGTCTTTGCGGAATTTAAGCACAACCTCGTCCAGCATCATTTCCGCAGCAAGTCCCAGCATTGCTTCATACGTCACTTTCATTTTGTCCATAGGATACACCTCCAACACCGCGCCTAAGAGATCCTATATTCATTCCTTTCGCCATGAAGGCTTCCATCGTCCGTGTCTTATACGTTGCAATCGTCTTTTTTGTCCGGTTTTCGACGATTAAAGCAGGCGATTCAAGTGAAGACATATAGGTTGAACTTTTCTTCTAAACTAACCGACGAGCGAACCGGCTCTTACTTTACTATATTCAGGGCAGCCAGCGCCGCTAAGGACGTTGGCCCTTACGAGCAACGAATGTGCGTTTGCCCGTCTGTGTCAGGGTTCTTCAGTTCAAAACAATAGCGTCGTTCTCGATGCTTAATCCCGCTACGATGGAACGTCCAATCGGTGTCATGCGGACAACCTGCCCGCTTGCCGGATCATCTCCGATCCTGAGCAGCCCCAGATGCATCATCATCCCGAGCAAGCGCTGTTCCAGTATCGTTTCCGGTTGATCGTAGTAGAAAGGTTTTATATAGGGAGTCAGCACCGTTTGCAATGAGGCATGCTTCACCCATTTGTGCGACAGCTGGTCAATCCAGTGTACGATAGCCCTGATGTTGGGAATAGCGCCTTTATACAGACGCAGCCAGAACACATAAAGCTTGTCCGACGGCTCGGGGATACGCTCCAGCTGGCGCTCCTTCCCAGCAGATGTCAAAGTCAGCAGGGAATCAGCCTCGGATAACCAACCGTTATAGTAGCAGTAGTCGTAAATCAGGGACAGCCGGTTGGGGTAATCTTTAATCCGCCGCCCATAACCAAAACGCCATTCGCCTCTTGCGGGAAATGCCTCCTTCACGCCAAAGCGGTCCATGATTTGCATCATGCTGCGCTTATACATGACACTATCAGAAGTCAGAGGGATTTCATTATGGTAAACAAAATCCAGGAAATGCATGACATCTTCACCCAAAATAAGCTGTTCATCCCGGTAAGCGTGAGGCTCTTCCTCCACATAGACCGCTTGGGCAAGAAACTGTTTGCCCAGCGTTTCCTTGAAACGTTCCTTCAGATCGCTGGGAACTTGAAACAAATACCGGTTGGGCCCTTCATAGCCATTGAACAGCCAACCATACTGCTTGAATCGGGATATCGTCTCGCGCGGCCCGCTTTCCACAACGGGTCCTGGCGACTTTTTCGAACGCTTGGCAGGCTTTTTCGTTTCCTTGGCTGTGGGCTGCGGCAGAACACTGGGTGTTGCAGCCGCTGGCTCTGCAGAAGTCTGACCGAACTTGCTTTGCTGCACACGTGCGATCAGTTCTTCCAGGCTGAACGAATCTCTGGAGTCAAAGAGCAGCGAGTTGATAAAACGCAAATCTTCCATTTTCATTGAGCCGATTTGAGTCTCAAACACTTCCCTGCGGTTTACCGTTGATAAAATAGACTGGATCAACTCATTCTTTGAATTACCGCTGCACTCGCATCGGTAGGTTGTCGCAATACGGCTTAATTGACCGATGTCCGCGTAACTGAGCATATCCGCCAATTTCAACTTGTCCGCCCCCATTCCCGGTTTCTCTTGCAGGTTTAATACCATTATGGGAACTTTAACGGATTTTATAACCTCGGAACATAAAAAAAAGCCGCCCGACCGTCAGGACGGTCAAGCAGCTTAGGCAGATAAAGGTCGGGACTTAATGACGCTCGGCATGGATCTGCTCCAGATGTATAGCGCAGTTATGGAGCAATGGTATCCACTGTTTATCCGAACGCTCCATAATGGAAAAAGACATATTCACAATGGGTTTATCCTCCAGATCACCGCACATCGCCTGCATTAATTGAGCCAGCAAACTTCCGTGTGTGACAGCAAGAATATTGCCTTTGGAGTTATTCTCCGCTGCCTCTTCAACAAAAGAAAGTGCGCGGATGCGAAGCTCTTCATCCGTTTCCTGCCCGCTGTCGCTTTTCCGCCAATCCGGCCCCCATCGTTCTATACGCTCTGATTCCGTTGTGCCCTCGATAGCGCCGTAATACCGCTCTCTCAGACGCTCGTCTGCCGGCAGCAGCGGGATGCCAAGCTTCTCTGCTATAATCCGTCCTGTTTCGCGGGCACGGCTCAGATCGCTTGTTACTACCCCGTCCCAGCGCATCTCTTCACCGCTAAGCCTCGCCGCTAGGGCATGAGCCTGCCTGATCCCTTCCGCATTAAGCGGCGTATCCGTTTGACCCTGGATTTTACCAAGCGCGTTCCAATCGGTTTTGCCGTGACGGATAAGTCCGAGTCGCAATCAAAGCCCTTCTTTCTTGTTGGACATATACTTAATTTCGCGTTCGCGAAAACCAGTTCAGGATAAGCAGCGTCATAATCATCCCAAGCAGGGAAAAAGCAACCCAGTACTGCGGGATGGTCGGTACAACATTAAGTATTATGGGATCACTGATGCTGGCCACTGGAACATCCGCATAAAAAGCGGCGCTGATGACCGAGCTGTCGTTGGATGCGTCTGCTGTATCCAGCATCCCTGTCATTTTGGCTACATCGGCAGTAGAAGACCCATCATAGCCAATCATAAGGTAAAATAAACCGCAAACGAATATAGCCATACAGCAAGCAATGACCGCTGTCATGTTTCGGCGGAATGTCCGGGTGAATTGATAGCTGCGGGTAGGAATCGGCATCAGCCAGCTTTGCTCGCTGTAAATCCGCTCCATCACATCGCGGTTCACATGATCAATGGGAGCTATTTCGTCCTCATTGTCAGAGAAATCACGAATCAATTCTTCACTTTCCTGCCATATGCGAAAATCCTCCCTGCATGCTTCACAGGTTAGAAGATGCTCATCTACCATTATACGTTCTTTATCATTCTCGGGCAAATCCCAATAGATGCCAAGCGACTCTTGAACTTGGAGGCACTTCATCACGTTTTCATCCCCTCGTATTCCTCCAGCAATGGCGAATCGCCGAAATACGGTTCGAGCTGTACTTTAACGCTGCTGCGTGCACGAAACAATAAGGATTTGACCGAGCTTACCGTCTGTCCGAGGATACTGGCAATCTCCTGATAATCCAGTTGATCGTATTCCCGTAGAATAAGCGCGGAGCGTTGTTTCTCGGGCAGACTGTTGATCGCTTCCCTTACCATCGACATCCGCTCATTTTGCAGCAAACGATGCTCAGGCACCGTATCGAGAGCTGCTGTGGGCATAAAGCCGATTTCATCAAGCGACACATTGCCCGTCTTCTGCTTGCGCAGCTCGCTTAATACCGTATTTCTTGCAATGGTGTACAGCCATGTGGAAAAGGAAGCATCAACTTCCCTGAACGAATGCAGGCTGCGGTACGCTTTGTAAAAGGATTCCGAGCATAGATCCTCAGCCAGAAGCTCAAGCTTTGCGCTCTTGAGCATGTGATAGATGAAAGCAAGGATTTTACGTTGGTAGCGCCGCATCAGTTCCGAATAGAGCTGTACGTTACCGTCTTTGATTTCGCGTATTAACTGGGAATCGGTCATTCGCGGGCGACCCTCCTTGGCCATAGGAGTACTCCGCTTCGGTATAATATTGTACCGAAACAGGAGGAAAAAGTTGCGCGGCTAAGGCAAAATAATGAATTTTTTTATAGAAGGCAGAAACGGCTTACGCTTCCGTGGGACAGCACGGCAAATTTCTTCGCCATGGAAATATGCAGAGTATAGACAAAAGTTTATAGATTTTTATATTTTAACGAATAGAATTCGGGGAATGAGACCAAATTCCTGCTTCTTTCGACATGTTTTATCAACCCACATTTTTACAGACGATACGTTCATTGTAACATAGAGGTCCATATTGAAAGATAAATTTTTCTCAAAATTATCGGGTCGAACGGATAAACGCGAGTATGTAAAAACCCCGAGCATATGTCTGCCATAAGATTAGACGGAAGAAGTACCGTTAAAGTTTCACTTTAGAAGGAAGCGGATCACGAAAAAAATGCACAGGACTTGAAACTGCTTCAGTTTATAGAAAAAAGCATAAAAAAAAGGCCGCCTCTAGAGGCGGCCTCGCACATAGTGCGAAGGATTGGATAGGAGTGGAGAGAAACCATACTGTACCTTTATTATATGTATACGTTTTCATTTTGTCAATAAGCGTTTTCATAAATAACAGATTTATTTTAAAAATGGACAGGAAATCCAATTTCATCCAGTTTGGCCACAGCCTGATCCAGATCCTCCTGAGTACGAAAAGACAACCGAAGCACGCCGGGTACATCTTCCCTGCTCTCGATAATATGGATATTGCTCAAATTGATTCTGCTGTTGCCGAGCTCAGTCGCCACTTTGCCGATGATTCCAGGGTGGTCGGGCACGTCGACATAGCATTCGTAGATCGAATGAATCATGCCTTTGCGTCGTTCAGGCAGCTGGCTGCGGAAAATTCCCGCTTCCTGAAAGGCTCGCTCTATCCCCTCGCCATCCCCTGATTCAAGCATGTGAATGAATGTCTGAATTTCAAGATTCCAATCCTTGAGCAGCTTGAGCAGCACACCGCTGTTATTGATCAGAATATCGCGCCATACAACAGGATCGCTGGATGCAATTCGGGTAATATCGCGGAATCCGCCTGCGGCAAGCACGCTGTTCAGCGGATTCTTCTCATTATAGCCGCGCACCTGATTGACGAGCGCCACAGCAATGATATGCGGAAGATGGCTGATAGCCCCGACAATTTCATCATGCTCCTCGGGATTCACGTGAACGATGTGCGCCTTGGTCAGCTTGATCAGTCCGGTCAGCTTGTCCACATCGCTGCTCGGCGTACCCGCTGCGGGGGTCAACACATAAAACGCATTCTCAAACAAATATGACGAGGCTGCTTCAACGCCTGAGCGCTCCGATCCTGCCATGGGATGTCCGCCAATAAAGGTGACGTCCTTGCCGAATAATCTGCTGGCCGTCAAAGCAACAGATGCCTTGGTGCTTCCGACATCCGTAATAATGCAGCCGGGCTTCAGCTTCATGGCGCTAAGCTCGCGCACATATTGCTCCAGGTTTCCAACCGGTACGCACAGAAAAATAAAATCCGCACCCTCAGCAGCATCATGCATGGACGTTGTCGCATAATCGACAACGCCTCTCTCCATGTACTTGGTTGCGGATGATTCGCGTACAGAATGACCGACGACGGTGAGCCCCGGCTTGCCCTTGAAGCACAAAGCCAGCGACCCGCCCATCAGTCCGACACCGAATATTGCAATTTTAGTCATAATATTAACCCAGCACCGCCGCTTCTTGAAGCACTTCTTCCAGAGCCCGGATAAACGACTGATTCTGTTCCTGACTACCCACCGTTATGCGGATATAAGTCGGGTAATACGTCCAGCGGGCACGGGAGATGATCCCTCTGCGCAGCAAACCGTCAAATACCTGCTGAGATGGCAGCTTGGCATCGAACATCACAAAATTGCCTTGCGATTCGAAATAGCTCAGACCCAGACGATCAAATTCCTGGTACAGATAGCGCCGTCCCTCTTCATTGCGGTCCCTACAATTGTTCAGGAAATCAAGATCAGCCAGGGAAGCGACGGCAGCAGCCTGAGCGAACCGCGTAGTATTGAAGGGCTCACGCACCTGGTTCACATGGCGGATCAGGCCGGAATGCGCAACTCCATAGCCGATACGAAGCGAAGCCAGGCCGTATACTTTGGAGAATGTCCGCAAAATAATAATATTCTCATGCCCGCGCAGCAGCTCAAGGCTGTTCGGATATTCAGCATTTGTCACATATTCGAAATAAGCCTCATCCAAGGCAATAATGATATTCTTCGGCACCTGATTTACAAAATGGGCCAGTTCGTCTTCATTGTTGATCGTTCCGGTTGGATTGTTGGGATTGCAAATCCAGATGATTTTGGTGCGGTCCGTGATCTTCGCCAGCATCGCCGGCAGATCATGCGTACCGTCCTTGAGCGGCACCTCAATCGCAGTCCCTCCCTCAATGACCGTATTATGCTTGTACTGCGGGAAGGTTTCATCCGCCATGATGGTCTCGTCTCCGGGAGACAAATATGCGCGGGCCAGCATCAGGATAACCTCATCAGAGCCGGCACCGAAAATAAGCTGATTGCGTTCCACCTGAAGATAATCGGCAACAGCGCTGGTTAATGCCGTACTGAAGCTATCGGGATAAATGGAGATGTTCGCAAGCTCATCCTGGATTGCAGCTTTCGCATGCTCCGAGCATCCGAATGGATTTTCATTGGAAGCAAGCTTAATGACTTCAGTAAGTCCAAGCTCACGTTTAACCTCTTCAATCGGTTTGCCGGGTTGATACACAGGTAAATTTACGATACTTTGTTTAGGCTGCACCAATAGTCACCTCTTTGATTAATGAATTTAACATTCAAGCTTCATTGTCTCATAAGTCGCTTTCATTTTAAAGGGAAAGATAAAACAGCTCCATTTTCCAAAAATGACCTTGAAATGTCGGGAACTATTATTGCTATAGACAAGCCGGACCGTTACACCGCTTCGGATGCCTATTTACAGCTTATGAATTGAACATTAGCCAACAACCATCGAAAAAAGCTCTGCAGGAGCGGCCCGAAGGCATCACTTGCAGAGCTTTTTCTAAATATCGGCGGCCACATGGAAAGAGCAATCCGGCAATTCGCCGCTAGCCTTTGAGGGCGCTGACGAATGCGCGGATCTGCTTCAGACCTTCGGCCTTTGTTTGCGGCTCGTGAAGCAGAGGCAGCACCTCTTCGATTTTACGGACAATCGCGCTTCCGACGATCACACCGTCCGCCTGCTTCCCAAAGCGTTCAACCTGCTCGCGGCTGGAAATCCCGAAGCCGACCGCGATAGGCACCGACGAGTTATTCCTGACCGTGGCCAGAAATTCGTCGATTCCCTGATGAAAATCGGCACGGACCCCGGTAACGCCAAGAGAGGATACGCAGTAGACAAATCCGCGCGCTTTGCTGGCAATCCGTGCGACGCGGTCGTGAGAGGTTGGAGCGACGAGCGGGATCAGATGTATATTCGCCTGCTCCGCCATGGAACGGACTTCCCCGTCCTCTTCGATCGGAAGATCGGGAATAATAAGACCGCTGATGCCCTTGTCCACAATAAAGCGGAAGAATGGCTCAAGGCCGAACTGGAGAATCGGATTAAAGTAGGAAAATAGAATAAATGGAATCTGAACGCCCGCCTGCCGCGCGGTTTCAGCTACCTGTACGCAGTCCGCAAGCGTGACTTTGCCGTTCTTCAAGGCGCGCTCGGAAGCCCGCTGAATGACCGGTCCGTCGGCCAGGGGATCGGAATACGGCACGCCAAGCTCAATCATATCCGCTCCCGCAGCCTCAAGCGATTGAATAATTTCAATCGAGGTCTCAATATCCGGATCACCAATCGTGAGGAACGGGATCAGAGCGGTCCCGCCCTCCTTGCGAAGAGCCTCGAAGGCTCCGTCTATACGATTCAAGCTGCTCATCCCTGCTCGCCTCCCAGATAGCCCATGATGGCCTGAACGTCCTTGTCGCCACGCCCCGAGAGGTTGACGACGATCATTTGATCCGGGCTCAGCTTGGGAGCCAGCTTCGTGACTTCGGCAATGGCATGGGCCGATTCAAGCGCCGGGATAATACCTTCAGTGCGGCACAGCAGCTGCAGCGCATCCAGTGCTTCTGCATCCGTAATCGGCACATATTGGGCGCGTCCGGTATCTTTGAGATGGGCATGCTCCGGTCCGATACCGGGATAGTCCAAGCCTGCGGAGATGGAATGCGCCGGCTGTACCTGTCCATACTCATCCTGCAGCACGTAGCTGAGCGAACCCTGGAATACCCCATGCCTGCCTTTCGTCATGGTAGCCGCATGCTCCTCAGTGTCCACGCCTTTGCCTGCGGCTTCGACGCCGATTAGCTTGACCGATTCATCGCCAATGAACGGATAGAACATCCCGATCGCGTTGCTGCCGCCGCCGACAGCTGCGACGATATAGTCGGGCAGCCGGCCGGCTTCTTTCTGAATCTGCTCCCTGGTCTCATCGCCAATAATGCGCTGGAAGTCGCGTACGATCATGGGATACGGATGCGGACCAGTAACAGAACCCAAAATATAATAAGTGTCATCAACATGGCTGACCCAGTAACGCAGCGTCTCATTGCAGGCGTCCTTAAGTGTGCGGGTGCCGGACATGACCGGAATAACCTCAGCACCCAGCAGCTTCATCCGGAACACATTCAACTCCTGCCGCTTGGTGTCCTCTTCCCCCATGAATACCTTGCATTCCAGCCCCAGAAGAGCGGCCACCGTCGCCGATGCGACACCATGCTGGCCTGCACCGGTCTCAGCGATGATCTTGGTCTTGCCCATTCGTTTGGCAAGCACGCCTTGTCCGATGGTATTGTTGATTTTATGTGCCCCTGTATGATTCAAATCCTCACGTTTCAAATAAATCCTGGCTCCGCCAAGATGCTTGGTCAGCCGCTCCGCATAAAATAACGATGTCGGACGGCCTGAATACTTGTTCAGCAAATACCGGACCTCAGCAATGAAATCCGGATCCTTGGAGTAGTGCTTGTATGCTTCTTCCAATTCGAGAAGCGCGTTCATCAATGTTTCCGGCACGTAACGTCCGCCGAATTTGCCAAAACGCCCGTTTGCATCCGGGACCTGGTTCATACGCCTTTCACCCTTTCCACAAAAAGCCTGATTTTCTCTATGTCTTTCATTCCATCCGTTTCCACTCCGCTTGACACATCAACGCCATCCGGCGAATATCGCTCAAGCAGTCCGGAGACATTATCCGGATTGAGTCCTCCCGCCACATAAAGCGGAACACCGATCCCGCGTGCCGCCTCACGATAGCGGTCTATCACCTGCCAGGCAAATGAACGGCCCGTACCGCCGCCTGCCGTGTCGATCAAGATAGCGTCAACAGCGCCCCGGTAAGCCGCCAAACGGTCAGGTCCGGAAGATTGACTGTCTGCAGCCTCACCATTGCCATCCTCCCCTGAAGGAGAATTCCCCGCCTGGTCGTATTCGGTCACGCTCAGCGCCTTCCATACTTCTACGCCCAGTTCCGTCTTGATTGCAGCACACAGCTCCGGGGATTCTCCGCCATGGAGCTGGACAATGTCCAGCGGCGCAACGGCAAGCAAATCGCGGAGTGTCATCAGGTCGGCATTGACAAAGACTCCTGCTGTCCTGGGAGCTTTACCCGCAGGCGTGCGCAGCTGGCGCACCACATCAATAAGTTCGGCAGCCAGCTCCGGCGCAACCTGACGCCGGCTGCTGGCAAACACAAAACCGATTTCATCGACAGGCAGACCATTCATGAGTCGAATGGTTGCTACATCGCGCAATCCGCAAATTTTCACCCGTGTACGTCTGGCCTGATTCTCTCCACCGTTCATTAATGATTCACCGGTCCCATAAGCTGCTCAACAGCCACGCCGACATCAGGCTGACGCATGAAATATTCGCCGACCAGAACGCCTTTGGCTCCTACAGTTTGCAGATAGGAAATATCCTGCGGGGATGATATGGCGCTTTCGCTGATAACTGTGATACCAGGAGGAACTAATCCAATAAGCTGCTCCGTCGTTTTCAGATCAGTGGCAAAGGTTTGCAGGTTGCGGTTGTTGATTCCGATCAGCGTCGCCTTGCCAAGTCCAAGCACCGACTCCATTTCTTCCTGATCATGAACCTCAAAGAGGACATCAAGGCCAATCGACTTGGCCAGATCATGCAGCTCCGACAATAAGGTGGGACGCAAAATAGCGGCAATCAGCAGGATGGCATCTGCGCCAATGGCACGGGTCTCATACACCTGACGGTAGTCAACGATGAAATCCTTGCGCAGCAGCGGCAGCTTCACAGCGGCTCTGACTTCCGTCAGAAACTCATTGCGGCCTTGAAAATAATCCGCATCCGTGAGTACTGAAATACAATCGGCTCCCGCTTCTTCGTAGGTCCGCGCCAATTCAACGGGATGAAAATCAGGCCGGATCACCCCTTTGGAGGGCGATGCCTTCTTCACCTCCGCAATCAGACCAAGGGAACGTTTGGTTCCTGCGGCGAGCGTGCGCTCGAACCCTTTGCAGGCAGGCAGCTCGGCAATGATTCGCTCATATTCATTTATTGAAAAATGCTCGGCCAGATCATCGACTTCTTTGCGTTTGGAAGCTACGATTTTATCCAGAAACATAGGCAAGCTCTCCTGTCATTTCAATTAATTGCTGCAGCTTGGACGCTGCCTTGCCAGAGTCAATGATGCTCTCGGCCGCCTCAACACCCGTCCGCAGCGAATCCGCAGCACCGCCCATAAACATACAGGCTCCGGCATTGGCCAGCACAATATCACGATAGGCGCCGCGCTCTTCTCCGTTAAAGATCCTTCTAATGATCGACGCGTTAACATCAGCCTCGCCGCCGACGATTTCACTCAGCTCATGCCTTGGCAAACCAAGCTCCTCCGGCGTAATCGCATAGGTACGGACGACGCCACCCTCAAGCTCCGAAATTTGGGTAGGCGCGGAAATGCTGATTTCGTCCAGCCCGTCAAAGCTGCTGACAACCATGGCCCGTTTGAGCCCCAGCTCGCCCAATACCTGAGCTACGGTTGCTGTCCGCGCCATATCGTAAAGCCCCAGCAGCTGACGGTCCGCTCCGGCCGGATTGGTCAGAGGTCCCAGCATATTGAATATGGTGCGGAACCCGAGCTCCTTCCGCGCTGCCGCCGCATGCTTCAAAGAGGGATGGTACAGTTGGGCGAACATGAAGCATATTCCGATCTCCTCCAGGCATTTTGCCGCCTGGTCTGCGGACAGATTGATCTGAACGCCAAGCGCCTCCAGCACGTCCGCGCTGCCTGCTTTGCCAGACATCGCACGGTTGCCGTGCTTGGCCACCCGAACGCCCGCAGCTGAAGCGATCATCGCGGAGGCTGTGGAGATATTGAACTTATGAATGCCGGAGCCGCCTGTTCCGCAGGTATCCAGCAGTCCCTCCTGCAGCGTTTCCACCCGGTTGGAGTGGGTACGCATGACCTCGGCGAAGCCGGTGATTTCTTCCTTGGTCTCGCCTTTCATCCGCAAAGCGGTGACGATTGCGCCAATCTGCGGTCCTGTTGCCTCACCCTTCATAATAATGCTCATAACCGATCTCGCATCTTCACGGGACAAATCATTACCGGCAATTACCGCCGCCAGCGCGCGCTGCATCGATATCGTTTCGGTTTCCATGCTCCGCTCACCCTTTCGCATTGGCGTAATAGTCCGTATTGATCATGTTCACGCCCCGCTCCGGAGCGGAGAATACCGCTTCGGCTGCGCGAACCGCCTTCAGCATCGCTTTAGCCTTGTTAATCGTCTCCACATATTCATTCTCCGGCACCGAATCCCATACAATTCCGGCCCCTGCCTGCACATAGGCCTTGCCATTCTTGAAAATAAGCGTACGAATGGTAATGCAGGTGTTCAGGCTTCCGCCAAAACCGAGATACCCGATGGCCCCGGCGTAAGCGCCGCGCGCCTCGTTCTCCAGCTCTGCTATGATCTCCATAGCGCGCAGCTTCGGTGCGCCGGATACGGTGCCGGCCGGCATACAGGAGACAAATGCATCGAAGAAATCTTTATCCGGTCGCAGCTTGCCCGATACATTCGAAACAATATGCATCACATGGGAATAGCGTTCAATATCCATATAGGCATCGCAGTGGACGCTGCCGAATTGGGATACGCGGCCGATATCGTTGCGGCCAAGATCAACAAGCATCAGATGCTCGGCCCTCTCCTTCTCATCGGCAAGAAGCTCCTGCTCAAGCTGCAGATCCTCCTCTTCCGTCTTGCCCCGCGGACGCGTACCGGCGATGGGCCTGGTCTCCACCCGATCGCCATCCACCTTGACAAGGGCTTCGGGTGAAGTGCCGACGATGACCTCATCATCCATTTTTAAATAGTACATGTAAGGAGATGGATTCATATTACGGAGTATCCTGTAAACATGCAGCGGCTCGACATCCGTTTCGATGCTGAAGCGCTGGGACAACACCACCTGGAACACATCGCCTGCGCGGATATACTCCTTGGCCTGATCCACATTTGCGATAAATTGCTCCTTGGTCAGATTGGATTCAACTTCGCCCAGATCCGGATCGGCAGGTATGGTTCCTCCTGCCATCAATGGCGCAGGCAGCGGCTGCTGAATGCGTTCGATAGCGGCCTGAATCTTCGCCAGCGTTTCTTCATAAGCCTGGGCTATGACGCTGTCCGTCGCGGCATTCGGGATATGGACATTGCCAATAACCTGAATCTGCTGCTTGAAGTGATCAAAAACGATGACCTGGTCGCAGAACATAAACTGCAGGTCATTCATATTCATGTCATCAATACGGTGAGGCGGCAGCTTCTCATAATACTGCAGCAGATCATAACCGAAAAATCCGATCGCTCCACCGGTGAACGGAGGCAGCTCTGCGATTGACGGACTTCTGAACGAACGCAAATGCGCCTTCAGCAGCTCGATCGGTTTATCGCGGAGAATTTGCTCCTCGCCTCTTTGCTCCACAACCATCTCGCCGTTCTTGCCGCGGATGAGCATGAAGGGATCCGTGCCGATAAAGGAATATCGTGCCCATTTCACTCCGCCTTCTACGCTTTCAAGCAGGAAAGCGCGGGGTTCCCGGTAAAAATGCTGAAACAGCCTGATCGGTGTTTCGGTATCCGCCATAACATGGCGTACGATCGGGATCAAATTGTAGGTCCCTGCAAGTCGAATAACCTGCTGCAGCTCCTGATTCATGTCAATCGCTCCTCTTTTTATGAAAATAAAAAAACTCCCGCCGTAGCAGGAGTGTTCATGTCGGAAGATGGAACATGAGTGCTGGAACGCGAATTAGAGGGCGTCGTCAATTCATTACGGCCTTAAGCGGCACAGCAAATGAACGACTCATCCTGCTTGAAATCGTGTTGGTACCTCAACTACTCTCAGCTCTACTCATCTCATCTGACAACATAAACGCTGCCTTTGCTCAGCTCTGCTCTAACTATTGCATCATTCGTATTTCCACACTATACACCAGGGGTTATAAATCGTCAATATGGATTGGGTTCAATTGTGCAGAAGCGGACCCTGTCTGGTATTCTTGACTCTTTGCCGATTATTTATTAGTTAAATCCGGCCGGAGCGCCTGGGCGCCTCCATAATAGACATGCTCGATCTGCTTCTGCGTTTTGTCCGTATTGACCAGGACCATCAGCCTGATGCATTTTTCCAGACTTCCCTTGACCGGTACTTCAAGCGCGCACATCAGAGGAACAAGCTCCCAGCCGGCCATCTGACGGATTGCGCTCGCCGGGAAGGTTGCGTCAAGATCATGAGTGACGGTTATGAAAACATTGCATATATCATCCGGAACCAGCGCATTGGCATTCACAATACCCTTCAGCAGCTCCAGAGTTGCTGTTAAGATAGGTCCTTCTTCATTAACATCGACTGTAATGGCACCGCGTATTCCTCGAACACTCATGCTTGAACGGCCTCCTGTTTCAATTGCTCCACGATTTCTCTTACAAGAGCCGTGGAGACGGATTTGTTGATTTCCACTTGACCAATTGCAGTCGGGACAATAAAGACCATCGTACCTTCGAGAAATTTCTTGTCATGGCTCATCGCTTCCATGATCCGATCGGTATCCAGATGCTCCGGCAGACGAACAGGCAGTCCAACCCTCGTCAACACGCGCTTCGTAACCGTCAGCACCTGTTCTGGGGCACCCAGCTTGACCGCCAGGAGGGCTGAGCCTACCATACCGATGGAAATCGCTTCGCCATGAAGCAGTTCATTATAGCCCGCCACAGCTTCCAGCGCATGTCCGATCGTATGGCCCAGATTCAGAATCATACGCAGATCGTTTTCCTTCTCGTCCCGGGAGACGACAGCCGCTTTCACACCGCATCCTTTGTAGAGGGCATAGCCCAGCGACTCGGGATCCAGATCGAGCAGACGCTCCGCATGATCATCGCACCATTGAACAAATTCCGCGTCCCAGATCAAGCCGTGCTTGACGACTTCAGACAGACCCGCACTAACCTCGCGCGGAGGCAAGGTTTGCAGCGTATTTAAATCATAGAGGACAAGCTCTGGCTGATGAAAAGCGCCGATGATATTTTTGGCCAGCGGATGGTTGACCGCAACCTTCCCGCCCACACTGCTGTCGTGCGCAAGTATCGTTGTTGGCACCTGTACAAATTTGACCCCTCTCATATAGGAGGCAGCCACGAAACCGGCAAGGTCCCCTACAACGCCGCCCCCAAGCGCAACAACCGTCGATTTCCGGTCAAGACCCGCCTGCAGCGCTTTGGTCATCAGCGACTCGAACACAGAGAGTGACTTTGAACTTTCTCCCGGAGGAACAACGGCGGATGTAACCTGATAGCCGGCTTCTTGCAGAACCGCCGCAAGCTTGGCCAAATGCCGCTCCGCTACGCGTTCGTCAGTCACAATCAGCATTGGCGATTTCTTGCCGATTCCCTGCTTTGCAAACAGCTCTCCTGCCTGATCAAGCAGCCCTTCCCCGATATAGATCGGGTAGGATCGCTCTCCCAGTTCAACAGTCAGCTCACGCATCGCGCTCATTAGTAGCGCCCTACTTGAGCAAGATAGTTGTCATAATTGGCGCGAATCTCTTCCATCGAATCGCCTCCGAATTTTTCTAGGAATGCCTTGGCCACTTCCCAGGCGACAACATGCTCCATGACGACGCTGGCAGCCGGAACCGCACAGCTGTCCGAACGCTCCACCTGGGCTGTAAAGGGCTCCTTCGTATCGATATCAACACTTTGAAGAGGCTTGTAGAGCGTCGGAATAGGCTTCATTACGCCGCGTACTACTATCTGCTCACCGCTCGTCATTCCGCCCTCGAAACCTCCCAGACGGTTGGATGCGCGGTGGTAGCCCCTCTCCTCCGAATACATGATTTCATCATGAACCTTAGAACCTTTCATCAGCCCCGCTTCAAAGCCAATCCCGATCTCGCAGCCCTTGAAAGCATTAATCGATACAACCGCCTGGGCAATCCGTCCGTCCAGCTTGCGGTCATATTGAACATAGCTGCCCAGTCCCACAGGGACTCCTTCGACGATGCACTCGACGATCCCGCCGATCGAATCGCCTTCCAGCTTGATTTGATCAATGTAGGCCGTCATCTTCGCTTCCGTTTCCTTATCCACCACACGAACCGGCGATTCCTCTGTCAGTGCAATCAGCTCATCAACCGGCAAATTGTTGGCCGGAGCTTCAATCTCTCCGATCCGGATAACCTGGCCTGCTACCTTAATGCCGAAAGCAGCCAGAAACTGCCGCGCCACCGCTCCAACCGCTACACGTGCAGCCGTCTCGCGGGCGCTAGACCGCTCCAGCACATTGCGCAGATCCTTCAGATTGTATTTGAGTCCCCCGTTCAAATCGGCATGACCCGGGCGAGGACGATGAACTCTGCGCTTCTCCTCATCTCCCCCTTCAATGGGCTCGATGTTCATCACGCTTGTCCAATGCTTCCAGTCCTTGTTCTCCACGACAAGTGCAACCGGTGCTCCGGTTGTCTTGCCGTGGCGCACACCGCCTACTATGTTCGCCGTATCCTTCTCGATCTGCATGCGGCGTCCGCGGCCATGACCCTTCTGCCTGCGATGGAGCTGAAAATTCAATTCTTCAAAATCCAATTGCAGGTTGCTTGGCAGCCCTTCAATAATGGCCGTCAGCTGCGGACCATGGGTCTCTCCTGCTGTCAAATAACGTAAACTCACGTTAGTGCTCCTCCTTCAAACCGAACAACGAAAATCGTCACCAGGCTTCTCTTGTTTTACGCCCAAATATCTTTGCTCATTATAGTATAGCCTTGCCGGTTTGACAAGGAATTGGAGGCGCTTGCCCGAAATACAAAAAAGCCGTCAATCGCGCTTGTGACCAAGCGTGACAGACAGCTTCTCCAACCTTTTCCCTAACTGTTAACGGATTGCTTGTCCAGCCTGACTTTCGGATCCGCCGACAAATAAGGATCAGTCATCAATCCTGAAAGCTGGGCCATATCAATGCCAAGAATCTGTGCGCACTCCTGGACATTGATAAATCCCCGTTTGTAAGCTGCTATGACTTTCCGTTTATCCATTATGAAACCTCCAACGCCGTTTGTTTCTAATTGTTAGTATTGGAGAAATTGGAAAACGATATACCCTGCTCACAGCTTGCGGCGGTAAAAGAATGTTTCCTCGGTTTCGAAATCATACTGCGAAGGATTGAATATCTGCTCTGTACTGCCGACAAACAGCAGTCCTCCGGGACGGAGCGCCTGCGAGAACTTGTGATAGAGCAGCTGCTTGGCTTCCTCGGTAAAATAGATCATAACATTGCGGCAAACGATAATATCAAATTGACGCTCGAAGGGGTCATTCAGCAGGTTCTGCTGCTTGAATGTGATGGCTTTCTTCAACCGGTCAGTTATGCCATAATGATCCGTCCCCTGCCTGGTCATATATTTTTGCAGGTAGTTCTTCGGCACATCACGGACAGACCGCTCATGATACACGCCAGCTGCCGCCTTATCCAGAACAATCTGGTCCAGATCGGTAGCCAGAATGGAGGACCGGTCCAGCGCTCCCAGTTCGGCCGTGATCATCGAGAGCGTATAAGGCTCCTCGCCGGTGGAGCAGGCAGCGCTCCACATCTTGATGCGCCCCCCGCCTTTGAGCATCTCCGGAATAAATCGTTTCTCCATCGCTTCCCATCTGCCGGGATTCCGCCAGAACTCGGAAACATTGATGGTCATGCGATCAAGGAATTCATTCATCAGTTTAGCATCATGCTCGATTGCCTTCCAATAGGAGGCGAAGGAATCAAAGCCGTACTTCTGCCGCAGCGTTGTCAGCCGCCGTTTCATCTGCGCTTCCTTATACTGCGTCAGGTCGATATCCGTCTTGTCTTTTATTCGCTTTGAAAAAAGAACGAAATCCATATCCTCCAACCGTCATACCTCCGCTGCCTGCCATGCTCCGTTAAATCCAGTTCTGAATGATCTGCTCATACTCGATCAGCTCATCTTGTCTGAAGAAAATGCCGATCTCCCGTTCAGCACTTTCCGGTGAATCCGATCCATGAATTAGATTGAAATTCGTATGTACGGCATAGTCGGAACGAATGGTTCCGGGGGCTGCTGCGATGGAATCCGTCTTGCCGATCAGCGCACGGGCAAGAGCGATGACATTATCCCCCTGCCAAACCATAGCAAATACAGGACTGGAGGTAATAAAATCAACAAGCGGCGGATAAAACGGCTTGCCGATATGCTCTGCGTAATGACGCTCGGCGAGCTCCGGAGTGATGCTCATGAATTTTGCTGCGACGAGTTTCAGTCCCTTGCGCTCAAAACGGGAAACGATTTCGCCGATCAATCCCCGCTGAACGCCGTCTGGTTTGACCATCAAAAATGTCTTTTCCATCATAAATTCCTCCTCGCTGATGCTAATAATTCCGTTTGGCTACAAAATGCGCGATATCCGTCAGGTTTTTCTTTGCAGGTATATCCGGCAAATCAGCAAGGGCCTGGGTCGCTTTGCTGATATAGCGGGCTGCCAGTTCCTCGGATGTCCTTATTCCTGCGCTCTTACGTATAATGTTCAACGCTTTTTTCGTATCCCCTGCTCCGTCGGACTCGCGAATTTTATTTAATTCGTGAAGCAGCTGCTCCCGCCCCTGTTCCTGCAGCGCAAGCAGAACAGGCAATGTGATATTTCCCTGTCTGATATCCGAACCGGGCGGCTTGCCAATCTGCTTCTCTGTTCCAAGCAGATCCAGCAAATCGTCCCCGATTTGAAACGCCATTCCCACATTGTAGCCAAAACGGTACAGCCTGTTGGAGACCCACCATTCCGCTCCCGATGCAATAGCGCCAAGCTGGCAGCTGGTGGCGATAAGCAGCGCCGTTTTGCGGCGAATCCGCAACAAGTAATCGCGGATCGACTGTTCCGTATTGAAGAAATCGCGAATCTGCTCCATTTCACCGATACACATCTGAACCATCGCTTTGGACAAAATCTGATGGATAAGCGGATTTTTGAGCTCAGTCACAATAGTGAGCGCTTTACCAAAAATATAATCGCCCGTGTACATGGCGATCCGGTTATCCCATTTGCTTTTGACCGTCAGCTGTCCGCGTCGTGTGTCAGCATTGTCAATCACATCGTCATGAACAAGCGAGGACATGTGAATCAGTTCAAGCGAAACCGCGATTTTTTCCAGCGTGTCCAGGCGGTATTCGCCGAATTTACCGGAAAGCAGCACGAATACGGGCCTGATGCGCTTGCCGCCGGCTTTCAGCAGATGAGTGGAGGTTTCGCTCAGAAGGGAGTGATCCGATGTGACGCTTTGTGCCAGCTTCCCTTCGAGAATATCAAGATCGGATTTCATTTTGGCATAGATATCAAGTAGTTTCATTCGTTCACCTGTAGGGCAGTATGATCTGCAAAAAACTCCATCCGGACATGATGGTCAAGCAGGCCAAGTGATCGGGCATATTCAAAATACAGCGACAGCCCCTTCTGCTCCTTCGTTCCAAAGTTATAGGTCAATTCCTGAAAATAGCGCTGCCAGTATTTCTCAGTTCCGCCCAACTGGGCTCTGGCTTTGCTGACTAAAGGCGCAGTGTCCGCGAGGCTGCGGCGCTTGCTGTCCGTTAATGCCTGCAGCACCTGAGATACCGCCTTCGGGTATGCTGCTGCCGCAGTCTTATGCACCGCGAACAAGGCAAAGGTCATGCCAAGGCCTGTCCAGCTGCTCCATAGTTCACCAAGATCAATGACTGTAAATCCCTCGCTGCGCCATGATGCCTGAATGGCCGGATCACCGATGAGAAGAGCGGCATCCGCACTGCCCAGCATCTCGTCAAGCGAAGGGTCCATCGTAATATAGTCCGGTGAAGCCTTGTAGTACAAGGACATCAGGATTTTGAGCAAATTGACCGAAGTCGCCGAAGTGGATGTCAGAGCGATCGTCCCCTTCAACACTTTCTCCAGCGGTTCTTTTGTAATCAGCAGTATTGAATTGACCCGTCCTGCCGCGCTGACTGACAAATCAGGCAGCAGCAGAAAATTGTCCGCATACTGCGCATAGGCGAACGATGACATCGAGGTGATATCGATTTCTCCCCGCTGCATGGCCGTATTAAGCGCAGAGGGCACTCTCCTGTCGATAATAAAACGGTCAGCCGGCAGCTGCTCCTCGGCATAGTGAAAAATCGGCCAGACGTTCGTATAGTCAATGCGTCCGATGGTGATCGGGCGGTTCAGCCCCATGCTACTCATCTCCCCATCTTCTGTACAATTGATGTTCGATCGGCAGCTGGTCCAGTACTTTTCCCACGAGAAAGTTGACCATATCCGCGACTGTTTGCGGTCCGTTATAAAAGGCGGGCATCGCCGGAATTATTTTGACGCCAAGCCTGGCCAGGGTCAGCATATTCTCCAAATGTATCGCATGAAGCGGAGTTTCCCGCGGAACCAGCAGCAGCTTGCGCCCTTCTTTCATCATGACATCCGCCGCGCGCGACATTAAATTATTCGAGCTTCCATGCGCGATTGAAGCAAGTGTGCCCATCGAGCAGGGCATCACGATCATTCCCTCGACCCGGTAGGAGCCGCTGGCGATCGTGGCGCCTATGTTGGCATTAGGATGAAAAACAAGCCTGCCCTCATCAAGCTCCGCTTTGAATTTGTCTTCGAGCGCCGCTTGCCTGCGGGTAGTGTCCCATCCCAATTCTTCCTTCAGAACACGCCAGCCGGATTCCGTGACAACCAGATGAACCTCCACATCAGATGCAAGCAGAACTTCAATCAGGCGTATGCCATATACAGAGCCGCTTGCTCCCGTGATTCCGACAACCCAACGCTTGCGCACCTCTGGGGTGCCTGCGCCTACCATTGGTGAAGCACCATCAGATCGATTAGCGTAAAACCGAATAATGTGATGCTGAGCGCCCCGTTCATTGTGAAGAACGCGGTTTGGACGCGGCTTAGATCGGCAGGCTTTACAATCAGATGCTCGTAGAACAGGATGCCCAGTGCGATGACCACCCCAAGCAAATAACCCCAGCTTAAGTTGGTCATCCAGAATAAGGTAAGGAAGCCCGCAGCCGTAATCAGGTGAAAGAGACGCGCAAGCCAGAGAGCGCCTGATAGACCAAAGCGCGCGGGAATCGAATGGACGCCTTCCTTGCGGTCGAAATCGAAGTCCTGGCAGGCATAGATAATATCAAATCCCGCCAGCCAGAAGGTTACCGTTCCGAAGAGAATCCATGCCGGCCACGCGAACTCTCCCGTTACCGCCACCCAGGCGCCAAGAGGGGCGAGACCGATGGTCAGTCCAAGCACCAGATGACAAAGCCATGTGAAGCGTTTGGTGTACGAATAAAAAACCAGCATGAGCACCGCAATCGGCATCAGCTTGATGCATAAAGGATTGAGCTTGGCTGCTGCAAAAAACAAGACAATAAATGATATCGCGATAAACAGGATAACTTCTGAGGTTTTCAACAAACCTGCGGGTATGGCACGTTTCTCCGTACGCGGGTTCTTCTTGTCAATCACTCTGTCAATCACCCTGTTAAGTCCCATTGCGGCGCTTCTCGCGCCGACCATGGCAAGAAGCACCCAACCGATCTCACTCCACTGCGGAAGCCGGTTTTCCATAACGACTGCTCCAAGCAATGCGCCAATAAAAGCAAATGGCAGGGCAAACACCGTATGCTCCACCTTGATCATTTCCAAAAAAATTCTGAATTTGCGAATCATGCTTCCTCTGTTCCCTTCGTTCCGATATGCAGCGCGGCAATACCACCAGTCAGCGGGTACGCGCGAACGTCTCGGAGACCAATCTCCCGGTATACAGCCGCCAGCTGATTTTGGTCCGGGAAAGCCTTAAGCGATTCCGGAAGCCATTTGTATTGCTCATAACGCTTGGCAAAAAGTTTGCCCAGATTCGGTAAGATACGTTCGAAATAAAAATAATAAATCGACTTGAAAGGCTGCCATACAGGCTTGGACAGCTCAAGACAGACCACTTGGCCGCCCGGCTTGACGACGCGCTGCATTTCTTTGAGCACCTGCACAAGATCCGGCACGTTGCGAAGCCCGAATCCGATGGTTGCATAATCAAACCGGTTGTCCTCGAACGGCAGTTCCATAGCGTTTCCCTGCACAAGCGAGATCTGGTTGTCCAGACTCTCCCGGTCGACTTTTTGCTGACCGACATCAAGCATATTGCGGCTGAAATCCAGCCCGATCATCTTGCCTGTCCCGCTTGCGCGCGCGAGCGCAATCGTCCAGTCGCATGTGCCGCAGCACAAGTCAACGGCCGTTGCGCCCGGTTTGACGTTCATTTTGCGCATGGTGAAGGAGCGCCATGCCTTATGTCTGCGAAAACTGAGCAGATCGTTCATCAGATCGTATTTGGGAGCGATGCTCTCGAACACAGCATGAACATGCGTTTCTTTGGAATTGGATTGCATTATCTTTGATCACCTTCTCTCGCCGTGGACGGAAGCCGCAGGCATCAGCGGACGCCGGAATGATTCTCCGATCTGCAGCAGCTCGCGCACGAGCTTGTCGGACTCAAGCCTGGAAGCGGCCGCTTGAACATGCGCCACGGCGTTTTTCAATTTATCAGCCAGTTGGCTGCGTATATCATACTTGGCAAGAAGAGCGTCGATAAAAAAACTGTCGGCGGTCTTGTCGGCAAGTCCCTGCTTCTCTTCTTCGCTTCCCTCATCCAGGACATGCCAATAGCCCCAGCTGCCGCCGAAACGCTCCGGCTTCTCGCTGCGGGCCAGTTCGTCCAGAATAACCTCGCATCGGCCGAAGCCCTGCAGAAGCACCAGCCAGTCACGAACTGCTTTATCATCCAGAATGTCCGTAAAAGCCTGGAACAATTCGGTTTTCAGCTGAATGCACTGGTTCAGATAATCCTCAGCCGTCACCCGAAGATGCTTCATCTTCACGTACAAATTCATTTTCAGCTTATTGACTTCACAAACTCCTTCGCTGATGCGCCTGATCATATCCACCTGTCCGGCCTGTGCCAGCAGATGATAAAACCGGCTGCTGAAGTAGTCCCCTGCGAGCACCTTAAGCTGGCGCGATCGCATCTCACGTTCAGGGACATGTCCGGAATCGGAATCAATCATATCGTGGGTATCCATACCAAGCTGTACAAGAGCGGCAACCAGCGAGTAAAGCTCACTGTGCAAAAGAGGCGTGCGTTGGTTGGCCAGAAAAGCGAAAAGCAGCCGAATCCGCGAATCAGGAAACTCCGGCAGCTCCGTGTGCGTCTGAATCATCTCATGATCCGTGTACTTCTTGGCTAGTTCAGGTATTCTGTATGGTTTCATAAGGTCAAGCCTCCGGACAGATCAGCGAAAACAGTGCTGTTCTATAATCTAAATTATTATATCATTTTGTCAAGCGTTGCGCTACAAGCCGCCACCCCCATGTGAATGGGTTATCCAAAAGAGGGGCATCTGATTCAGTCAGCTGTCCCCAAACGGATAAGTCCTTCCTGGGATACCGACAAACGCAGCCTCTGTCTCCACTCCGGGCTTGACAGCAGATCCGTCTCTGCGAGGCCGGTCAGCCCGGTAGCCAGCCAATCATCTGTCTTCCTGACGTCGGCGGCTGCCAATACCCGCGCGGCTGACCGTGCTGTATCCCCTCCAGAGGGGACCGGCTCGACAAAACGCACAAGAACACGGTTCACGTTATCCGTCCGCACAAAGGCCAGTTCCAGCAGCCTCTGCAGATCAGCCGCCCATTCCCTGTTTTCATTGCCCCGGCCATCCACCACCAAATCTATCGAGAGAGCAGCCTGGTTCCAGGCTACTTTCCTGATCGCAAGCGACAGCTGCAGACCGATCATGGAATCGACCAGATTTCCGCTGGTCAATTGCTTGATGGGCGTCAGTCGAAAAACGGCTATATCTCCGCTGCGCTGCGGCATGTCCTGCCGGAAATGAGGAAGTGCGGTTAAAAGAACGGTTATTGCCAGCGTCACCACTAATGCAAGGATAAGCCTCTTCCATACGGACATGCTTTCAACGCCTCCGCAACCAGAATGGTCTTCTCCTTACATTGTACAAACTAAAAAAGCAGGCTATGCCTGCTTTTACAATTAGTCTTCGGTGTCGACGGTTCCGTACTTTGTCAGAACAGTGGCTTTTCCGCGGATTTTGATCGCTGACGTATGATCGGTAAACTGGCAGATGAGCACTTCACCCTTGTCCAGCTTCTCGGTGTGATGAAATTTTGTATCCTGTCCGCGTGTGAGTCCGATTACTTGCACGCCCTGGGCTTTCGCTTTTACGACGATGTAATCCCCATGCAAATCACTCATAGAACCGTCCTCCTTGAATTTAAAAAACCGCCTCCCGAACGAAAGCGCTCAAGGGCAGCAGTTTATGGTTAGTTGTATAAAATGGTCGGGTGTACCGGATTTGAACTGGCGACCTCTACCACCCCAAGGTAGCGCTCTACCAAGCTGAGCTAACACCCGCCATGAATCGGGTCAGTGCAAGCATCTTTCAGACACTTTCAAAACTGCACCCGTCAACCGCAAAGCCCAGTTTACTGGAATTAGAAGGGATTGTCAATAGGGATTTCACTCGAAAAACGCCCGAATGCTAACAAGCATCCGGGCGCCATCAGCGGCAGTGCCGCGCTATTATTTGGAGACTAGGTCTTTAAGCGATTTACCTGCTTTAAAGCTCGGGATTTTGCTGGCCGGGATATCAATCTCCTGACCCGTTTGCGGGTTGCGGCCTTTACGGGCTTCGCGGCTCTTCACCTCGAAGTTTCCGAATCCGACAAGCTGTACTTTATCTCCGCCTTGCAGCGAATCCGAGATGGCATCAAATACAGCGTCAACCGCTTTGGATGCATCCTTCTTGGAAAGCTCAGTCAACTCGGCTACCTTGGCAATCAGTTCCGTTTTGTTCAATTCTTTCACCTCCCCTTAAGTGCAGTTCATAAGCACATCAATATCATTCTGTTTTACCGAAACCTGAGAAATTATACCTGCAGGCTGTAGTAAAGATGAATTTGCTGTCCTTTTCGTAAGATAAGAGCCAGCTTGCCGCACACTTGAAAATCAAAATTTGGATAAGTGTGCAGCTCCTGCATACTGTACGACGAACAGATTTATAGTAATACAGCGTCTATATAATTTCAAGGGGGAGGGCGTTTTTCCCATGGAAACCATGGGTTTTTTATGTTTTTTTGCGGTTTAAGTGCACAAATGTAACAGCCAGAGCGAGCACAAGCACACAACCTTTCACAATATCATTGGTATAATATTGCAGGTTCATCATGGTCATCCCGTTGAGCAGCACTCCAATCAGCACCGATCCAATGAACGTTCCGATCACATTCGGGCGTCCCGCGCCGAGCACGGAATAACCGACAAAAACCGCCGCCACCGCTTCCATCAAGACGGAGGATCCCGCGTCGATTTGGCCTGTTCCGACCCTGGCCGAGAACAGAATGCCGCCAATAGCCGCGAACAAGCCCGAAGCGACATAAGCCGCGGTGCGGATCCGTTTGACCCGAACGCCCGACAGCCTTGCGGCTTCTTCATTGCCGCCGGTCATTTGCATTTGGCGTCCCCAGCGCGTATAAGTGAAGAACACATGCACGCCTGCTACGGCGATCACCATGAGGATGACCGGAATCGGGATTCCCAGCCATTTGCCCTGTCCCAGCCACAGGAAATCCTCCCGAAATACGCCGGGAGCCGTCGTTCCGTCGGTCAGCTGCATATTGTTGTAAATGGAGTAGCCTTTGGTGAACGTTTTATGAACACCCGCCACAATATACATTATAGCCAGTGTCGCAAGCAGATCCGGAATCCGGATTCTGACGATCAGCAGGGCATTGATCAGCCCTACCACAACACCGATAAGCAGAGGAAACACGATGACCACAATCAACGGCTGTTCATACCAAACCATCAGGGCTGCGGAGACAACCGTCGTAAGCGACACCGTGGAGCCTACCGAAAGGTCAAAGCCGTCCACAGTCAGCGAGAATGTGACGCCGATTGCAACGAAGGTAACGATCGAGATGGAACGTAAAATATCCGTTATATTGCTGTAGGTAAAAAAGTGCTCATTCCAAAAAGAAAAAAACAGGATGACGATACCTATAACCATTATAGAGCCGTATTTAAAAATAAAATCCATCGGTTTGCTGATCATGCTGTACCTTCTCCTCCCCCGCTGGCATAGTAGAGCAATTGCTCTTGGGTCGTTTCTCCCCGCCCAAAGGAAGCCACAATCCGTCCATCATACATAACCAGAATACGATCGGCAATACCCAGCGCCTCTGAGAACTCGCATGTTAAATAAACAATTCCCCTGCCCTGCTGCGCCAATTCCCCTATGATGCGGAAAATATCGCTTTTGGCGCCAATATCGACGCCTTTTGTCGGTTCATCAAACAAAAATACGTCTACCCCTGCATTCAGCCATTTGCCGATTGCCACCTTTTGCTGATTGCCCCCGCTTAAATACATCGTTTTCTGGGCGGGAGACGGAGTCTTGATGCCCAAACGGCTGATCACCGATGAAGCATTGCCCTGTTCGCCTGAGCGGGAGAGAAACCCGAAACGCGAGAGCAGCTTCAGAATCGGCAGACTGAGATTGCGCTGCACCGACTCAGAGACAAGAATCCCCTGACTCCGCCGCTCTTCGGGTACCAGCGCGATACCTCCGTTTATGGCCGTGGCCGGCTGGGAGAGATTCATCCTGGTTCCATTGACGCGGACTTCGCCGGAATCGACGGCATCTGCGCCAAACAGAAGCCGGGAAAGCTCCGTCTTTCCTGCGCCGACAAGTCCGACAATCGCAACAATTTCCCCCTTCTTCACCGAGAAGCTGACATCCTGCACAGTACGTGATGCTGTCATACGCGATGCTGTCAAGCCTTTCACTTCGAGCACAACTGACCCGATTTCTGCCTCAGCTTTGGGGAATTCCTGCTCGAAGCTTCTCCCGAGCATTGCCTGAATGACGCCGTCCATATCGGTTTCCTGCTTGTCCTCCGTAAGTACGCGCTCGCCGTCTCGCATGACAGTAATCCGGTCGCACATCTCGAACACTTCCGGCAGACGGTGGGTAATGAAAATACAACCGATGCCGTCGTCCCTCAGTTGCCTCATAACACGGAACAACCGCTCAGCCTCTTCAAGGCTGAGCGGTGCGGTCGGTTCGTCGAAAATGACAAACTTTGCTTGTTCGGTGAGCAGGCGTGCGACAAGGACAAGCTGTTTCTCGGCCAGGGTCAGTTCACTGACCCGTTTGCGGACCGGTATAGGAGAGTCGAGGCGCCGCAGAACGGCCTCCGCCTCCTGATGGAAGGCTTTCCAGCCAAGAAAGTGGCGGCTTCCCGGCGAAGATATGCGGTCAAGCATAATATTCTCCGTAACGGTCAGATGCGGAACCAGTGCCGTATCGACCTCCTGGTAGACGCAATGGATGCCGCTTGCTTTGGCATCACCTGGCGTCCGGACCTGGATTGTCTTGCCGTCAATTTGGATTGAGCCGGAATCCGATGTATAAGCACCTGAAAGAATTTTCATCAAGGTGCTTTTACCCGCTCCGTTCGCGCCCAGCAGAGCGTGAATTTCACCTGACCGGACTTCAAAGTCAACCTCTTTGAGCGCGTGCACACCGGCAAAGGATTTGCCGATGCCGCGCATAATCAAACTGCTGCTGTACCCCATGCTGCACTTCCTTGTCTGCTCATTCGCCTGCATCATGCAAACGGGCTATTATTTTGCAGCTGAAGCTTCAAGCTCCTTCAACGTATCGGTATAACCTTGATCGTTGCTGCCCCATCCTTCAACATATTGGCTAAGCTGCGTTGTACTTACTTTCTCCGGGAGAGCAGGCAAATCCTCACGTTTGACCATGGAAGGAGTGAGGACGACTGTCTCATCCGTTTGATCTCCGTTGAATTTTTGATACAAGTAACGAACTTGAACGCTGCCGATCGAGATCGGATCTACGGCTGCGGAAGCGACCCAGGGACTTGCCGTATCTTGAATCATTTGAAGATCCTCATCGCTCATATCGATACCGTATACTTTAATTTCTGTACGTCCAGCCTGCTGGATTGCGCGCGAGGCTCCTTTGGCAAACTCATCCCATGCTGCCCATACCGCTGTAATATCGCCTTTGTTCGGAAATTTCTTCAAAACGGCTTCCATTTGCGATTGTGCATCCATGGCTGGATTGTTGGCATTGCCGAAAGCGGAGATTTGCTTGATGTCCGGATTGCTTTCCATAAACGCCTTATAAGCGACTTCACGGCGTTCCATAGGGGCAAAGCCGGCTACCCACACTTTAACGATGCTGCCTTTGCCGCCAATATCTTCAGACATTTTGTTCAACGTCATTTCCGACATTTTCTGGTCATCCTGCTGAAGGACCGTTACGCCCGGAATTTTGATATCCGCGTCGAAAACGACGACTTGAATGTTCTGCTCAAGAGCCTTTTTGATGCCGGCTTCAAGCGCACCTGCTTGTCCATGATCGATCAAAATCCCGTCGAAACCTTGGTTGACGGCCGCATCCAGGTTGGAGGACATTTTGGCAAGATCATTATCCGATGCGAACACCTGCACCTCGCCGCCGAATTTGGCTGCTTGATCCTTGACGCCCTGAATATATTGCGACGAGAACGTTCCTGTATTAAACTGCATTATAAGGGCAATTTTCTTGCCTTTGAGTGCGTCCAGGTCTTTGGAATCATTTGTTGTGCCGGCTTCATTGGCTTGGTTCGCCTCGCCAGTCTGGTTCGTTGCATTGTCCCCGGTCTCGCTCGCTGCATTGCTGCCGCTATTTGTACTCTCGTTTGTTTTGTTGCCGCAAGCGCTCAGCACGACCATCAGAGCAACCGCCAGCAGCATAATAGATACTTTTCCCCATTGTTTCATCTTCTCTTTCTCCTCCTGCTAACTCTTTCTATTTTTCATAATGATTATAATATCATGGTTTCCTACTATGTCAATCGGAATTAATAACCTATATGTAGAGATTATCCTTTTATCTGTAAAAACGAGAAAAGAGACACGCCTAAGCGTGCCTCCAGCCTTGATTTTGGACTATAAAATGATGGCAATCAATCCGCCTGAGCCCTCGTTGATAATACGTCCGAGCGTCTCCTGGAGCTTGTAGCGGGCATTATCCGGCATCATCGCGATTTTGCCCTGAATGCCTTCGCGCACGATGGAGTGCAGCGAGCGGCCAAATATGTCGGATTCCCAAATCTTTATCGGGTCATTCTCAAAGTCCTGCATCAAATACCGGACCAGCTCTTCACTTTGCTTCTCCGTACCGATGATCGGCGCGAATTCAGATTCCACATCGACACGGATCATATGAATGGATGGCGCCGTCGCTTTCAGCCGGACGCCGAATCTTGAGCCTTGACGGATCAGCTCCGGCTCGTCGAGTGCCATTTCCGCCAAAGATGGGGCTGCTATGCCGTAGCCGGTTGTTTTTACCATCTCCAGCGCTTCGGCGAACCGGTCATATTCGCGCTTCGCGTGGGCGAATTCCTGCATCAGCTGCAGCAGATGGTCCTTCCCGCGAATTTCCACGCCCACAACTTCCATCAGGATTTGATCATACAGCTCATCCGGCGCATAGAGGTCAATTTCCGCGACCCCTTGGCCCATATTCATTCCGCTCAGGCCCGCTCTCGCAATAAATTCATAATCCATGAACTGCGAAACGACGCGGTCCACATCACGCAAACGGCGGATATCCTTAACCGTATCGCGAACGGAATTCTCATAGTTGCTGCGCAGCCAGTGCTGATCGTTCAGCACCATGACCCAGCTTGGAAGGTTGACATTGACTTCATGCACCGGGAACTCATAGAGCACTTCTCGGAGCACCGACATGACATCTTCCTCGCCCATTGTGGCTACACTGAGCGTCATCACCGGAATATCATATTTGGCCTGCAGCTCGCTCCGAAGCTGAATAGCTTCGTCACTGCGCGGACGTGTGGAGTTCACAATGAGGACGAAGGGCTTGCCTACCTCCTTCAGCTCCTCAATAACGCGCTCTTCCGCTTCAACATAGGAGCTGCGGGGAATTTCGGCAATCGTACCGTCAGTCGTCACGACGACACCAAGGGTGGAATGCTCCTGGATAACTTTTCGTGTGCCAATTTCCGCCGCTTCCTGGAAAGGAATCGGCTCGTCGAACCAAGGCGTCGTAATCATCCGCGGACCGTTCTCGTCCTCATAGCCTTTTGCCCCGTTTACGGCGTAACCTACACAATCCACCAGACGGATGTTGACATCAAGCCCTTCTGCCACACGAAGCTGAACGGCTTGATTAGGCACGAATTTTGGTTCTGTTGTCATGATTGTCTTGCCTGCTGCGCTCTGCGGCAGCTCATCAATTGCTCTTACCCGATCGGCGTCGTTCGTGATGTTTGGCAGAACAACCGTCTCCATGAACCGCTTGATGAAGGTTGATTTGCCTGTGCGGACCGCACCGACGACGCCGAGGTAAATATCCCCGCCGGTTCGTTCGGCTATGTCCTTGAAAATGTCCACTTTCTCCACTGAATATCCCCTCCCAATCGAATTTCGCCTGTACATGGACGTACCGTTACTGCCGCGTATCCTCCTGCTGTGTAGCCGCCTGTGTCCGCCGCCTTTCGCCGTCTTTTCGGAGCAGGCCAGCGACGCAACTCGTACATGATTTTGGACTAGTAATAGCTTATTGCGCGTTCGTCCCAATTATGACGACTTGCTGATGAAATCTTTCGATTTGCTTCCTTGGCATCTTCGCCTCTGGTCCTTCCAATGAATGAGGTATATGAGAGAAAGAGCGCTGCTATGCCTTGAACATAAAAAAATCCCCCCTGCGCCTGCCCGGGGCACAAAGGGGACATGTATTCTCGTGTACAGCCGTTCACTTGAGGACCGCTTGCGGTTCCCCATTAATGAGATGATACACCGGAGACTTGACCGGAACGAAATCCGCATTGTTGACCAGCAGCTCGCGCAGGTCCTGCGCTGGTGCGGCGCTCTTGCCTCCAGCCTTCTCAATGGCCTGCATGATATCGCTTCCGTAATCAATGTACACATTTCCATTGGCATCCATCAGCGTGTATAATGTCTGGCCTGTGAACATGCTGCGGATTACAGGCTCTTTCACAGCAAGCTTCTTATAATCAATGCGGACAAAATCCGGATAGGCCTCATCTGACGACGGGAGCTCGCCATTATGTCCACTCCTATAAGTTTTAACCGCTGCCTGGACATCATTGACTTGTTGATAGATTACCAGATTCATGAGCTTCACCGTCGGATCGGTCTCCTCGTTAATGATAAGGTAGTAATAGCTTCCTCCTTTTTCATAAGCGGTCTCCGGAATGCTCGTTAAGTAATTCATTCTTTGCAGCTTCGCAAAATCAATCAAATATTTTTCATAAATCGGCGTATCTTGATCACTATTTTGAATCGGGAGCAGCCCCGTATCTTTCTGATATTGGTCTATTACCGTCTGCACATTCAGGATGGCATCCTTGGCCGGCTGCTTAGCCAGCTGGTCATCCGGGTACAGACAGCCAGGCAACATAATAATCATCGCCAGCAAAGTAATCATAGCAGCTGCGCTTCTTGTTCCTTGTCTAATCATAGTGCCTCCTGAGCGTTATAGCTTGTTGCCGTAACCGGTCTCAAGCTTGAATCCTGCGCCTACCAGAGCTTATCTTCCTCCGCCTGACGCATTAACTGTTTCCTGACTGCTGCGCGAAGCGGATCTTCTGGTACCTCTACAACCGCTTTACCGATAATTTTAGCCTGACAGGCGAGCCTTGTGCCCTCGGCTTCAAGTCCCCCGAGCTTATACCGTTCATTATTCTGCATGGGAGACAGACCGCTTCCGTTTTGCGCTACGACTTTGCACATCAGGCAGGAGGCTTTCCCGTCGCATCTCGTACGTACCGGGATACCGAAGCGGCGGGCGGCGTCCAGCACCGTTGTGCCTGCCCGTACCGATACGGTACGTTCCGAAGGAAGAAACGTGATGTCTACATTCATAGCGGCCCCTCGTTTCTGGAGTTTCCAATAAGATCGTGTATGGCGCCAATTGATGATCCGCTTAGTTGATTTGCCGACTCAATGGCTTCAAAAGCTTCCAGGTGAACTGTGGGCTCAGCGCGCACCGCACCGGCGATGAGTACCACCCTGTCCAAACGCTCACGCAGCAGATTGAACCACATTTCATGCGCCAAGGGAACAATGCCAATGGCGGTACCTTTGACTGATAGGGAGAGCTGCCGGGGCGCAAGCACCTGAGTGACCTGCACGGCATAACGGTCCACACCAGATGTAATGACAAAGCCGCCGACCAGCTCAACCGGAACCCCTTCGATGAGATAATGGCTGAGCACCGAACGGTAGATACCGCTAACGCTTACCTGCTGCTGATCCGTGGCGTAGCTCTGCAGCATCTCATGCAGGCGCAACGCATCGCTTTCATCCGCGTAAATATCCAGATCGCGCGGGGGGTTATCGAGCTTGATGCCCCTGAGCAGCAGGCCGGCGCTTCCTCCAGTCAGCCACGTGGCATTGGCGGAAAGACCCGCTTCCGCGATGATGGACAATACAGACAGCAGGTTACTTTCGTTCAGCAACAAAAAGCACTTCCTTCAAATTAAAAATAAGTCCGGTTCTCCGCTTTGATTGCAGCATCTGCCGATTTAACTACCGCCTGACAGCCCAGCCGGTAGCCCTCATCGAATTCCTGGGGCTCCAAGCGGTCCCATTCTTCATCTGTGACATCTTCAAGGAATTCTCCACCTTCTATAACGAGGCATCTGCATCGCGCACAAGTGCCGCGCGTACAGGAGAATCCCCAATCCAGATTGTGCTTCAGCGCGATATCAAGCAAGGACAGTCCCGCCTCAGCCTCAACGCGAATTGATCTGGTCAACCCTTTTAATTCTAACATATGCAAACCCTACTTCCTTTCGACATTGCAAACTGTACCCCTCGGCTCTTTATGTAATCGAAATTAATCCGAGAAACCCGCCAATCACCAAGAGCAAAAAAGCAAAAGAAGAAACCAGCATCTTAAACACGCCCTTGGTCTTGTACCTTGCCAGAGTGATCAGAACCGCAGCTATTGCCATAAGCCCGATCCCCACAAAAGAAACCCACATTTTCATCATCGGATCCATATTGCATTGTCGCCACCTTGTCCACCAAATAGTCGCTTCATTATACCATTAGTGTACTTTGCTCTGCTACTTTCAGGTTTAATTAGCAGGTTGCAAACAACGGAACCAAAAAAAAATAAGGATCTCGGCGCTGGGCGGCTCGCTGCGGTAGCTTCGCCGCCTGCGCCGTGCGCTTCAATCCTCATTTTACTTCTTAAGCATCATTTTCATCAGCATTTCCATGCTTGACGTGTTCATCCCGCTCTTCTTAACGGCACCGATAATATCGTTGACCGTTTTATCCGTAACCGGCACCTTGGCCATAGCCGATACGGACTTGATAAGCTTGCGCAGCTCATCTTCATCCTGCAATGTATTGGCTGTTACATTGCTGGCCAGCTTTTTAACTGCATTCTCCGTTATCGGTTTACCGGTCTTTTTGTTGACCGCATTAAGAACGTCTTTGGAAAGATTGTTTTTATCGCTCAATTTTTCCCCTCCTACAAGAGTTTGCGAAGTAAACTCACTCGTAAGCACAGGCTTAGTTTACGAAGTAAACCCACCTCGCAAGCGTATGCCCAGTTTACGAAACGTAAGCTTACTTCGAAAGCAAAAGCTTGCTTTCCTCGTATCATATGAGGGGAAAGGATTATTGGTGTAGGCCCCAGGAGCCCGCTCCTTCTTCCATTTCATGCGTGCGGCCCCGGCCCATCAAATCCTCGACGGCGCTGCGCGGCGGTTTATTCGCAAACAAAACCTGGTACAGCTGCTCCGTAATCGGCATGACCACATCGAATCTGGCAGCGAGCTCACGCGCTGCGCTTGTTGTGCGGACGCCCTCAACCACCATTCCCATACGCTGCAGTACGTCATCCAGTGCAAGTCCGCCGGCAAGCATGGAACCTGCACGCCAATTGCGGCTGTGCTTGCTTGTACAGGTGACAACCAAATCACCGATGCCGGCAAGACCGGCAAAGGTTAAGGGGTTCGCCCCCATTGCCGTGCCCAGACGGCTGATCTCGGCCAATCCTCTGGTAATGAGCGCAGCCTTGGCATTGTCGCCAAAGCCCAGTCCATCCGTCAATCCCGCCCCAAGGGCGATAATATTCTTGATTGCACCCGCTACCTCAACACCGACAACATCGGGATTGGTATATACCCGAAAATATGGGGTGATAAAGGCATCCTGAGCCCGTTCTGCTGATTCCTGGCATGCTGATGCCACTACAACCGTCGTCGGTTGTTTGTTCACGACCTCTTCTGCATGGCTGGGTCCTGAGAGCACAACAAGCTGTTTCGGATCACCCGACAGCTCCTCGGCAAGAATTGAAGTCATCCGGTTATAGGTGACGGATTCAAAGCCTTTGGTTGCATGAACACAAAGCGTTCCCTCAGCGATAAAAGGAGCGGCCTGTCTGGCCACTTCCCGCATGGCGGAGGAAGGCGCGGCAAAAAGAACAAGCTCTGCCCCTGTGACGGCTTGTTCTATACCGGTAGTGGCTCCTATCCTGTCAGACAGTACAGTGTCGGGTAAAAATTTATGGTTGCGATGCTCTTCATTGATTTCCGTGACTTGCTCGGAATTGCGGGCCCACATGATGACGTTGTAGTCATTGTCAGCAAGAACGGCTGCCAGTGCGGTCCCCCAGCTTCCGGCAACAAGGACGGCTGCTTTCCGGTTTGTCATATGTGCACCTACCCTTTTTTGGCTCCCAGCTTGTTTTCATTGCCCTGCAGCAGCTTCACAATATTGCTGCGGTGACGGACAAATGCAAAGACACAAACAATCAGACTAGCCCACAGCAAGGCCTCGGACATCCCGAATATCCAAACAAATAAAGGCGTTAGCAGTGCAAACAGCAAAGAACCCAGTGAAACAAAGCGGGTCAAAGCAATGGCAGCGATAGCCACACCGCCGGCAATAAGACAGGGCACCAAGGCCAACGTTACCATTACGCCCACTGTCGTAGCGATTCCTTTGCCGCCTTTGAAATTAAACCAGATCGGCCAATTATGGCCGGCAATGGCTGCCAATCCGCA
This sequence comes from Paenibacillus sp. JT31N17, assembly GCF_056269255.1. Lineage (NCBI taxonomy): Bacteria > Bacillati > Bacillota > Bacilli > Caryophanales > Paenibacillaceae > Paenibacillus > Paenibacillus sp. JT31N17. The sequence continues at coordinate 394,234 of NZ_JBWDNP010000003.1, read as the reverse complement.
TAATACGGGAGCCCAATCATCACCGACAATCAGCATGCCCAGCAAAACGGCAGCGACTCCTTTGGCGATATCAAGTAAAAATACGGTAATTCCCGGGCCTTTGCCAAGCACGCGCAGCGTGTTGGTCGCGCCTGCATTGCCGCTGCCATGACTGCGGATATCAATGCCCTTGACCCATTTGGCGATTAGAATACTGAATGAGATGGAGCCTAATAAGTAACTTATGAGAACCGCGATGACTGTGAACACGTTCTTCTCTCCCCAGGAAGATTTCTTGATTTCTTACCCCCTAAATCCCCCTTTTCATAGGGGGACCCCGAGGGCTCCGCCCTCTGGACACCCGAATGGTATAACGTTTGGGGGACAGAGACGGACGATTTGATTATTTTTGCAGCTTCTGCCCGCTTTCGTCCCTTCGGGACACGCTTTAATGCGCAGATCCTGTGAAATGCGCTCTTAGCCCATTTCACAGAATCTTTTTTTGTTCCAAACGGGACATGTGTTGATGTGCGAAGTTTTAATCCTCATCCGATTTACGGCGGGTATAAATACGGATTGGTGTGCCTTCGAAGTTGAAGGCACCGCGGATTTTATTTTCCAGATACCGCTCATAGGAGAAATGCATCATCTCCGGATCGTTGGCAAACAGCACGAAGGTCGGCGGTTTGGTAGCTACCTGGGTTGCATAGTTGATACGCAAGCGTCTGCCTTTGTCTGTTGGCGGAGGATTGATGGCGATGGCATCGGATACAATATCATTAAGCAGATGCGTCTGAATTCGAAGCGCATGCTGCTCGGAGACATGATCGACAACCGGAAGCAGCTTGTGCAGCCTCTGTTTGGTTTTGGCTGAAAGATAAACAATCGGCGCATAGGTCATGAACAGGAAATGATCGCGGATGCTCGTGGTAAATTGCTGCATCGTCTTCTCGTCCTTTTCGACAACATCCCATTTGTTAATGACGAATATCGATGCTTTCCCTGCCTCGTGGGCATAACCGGCAATATGCTTGTCCTGCTCGATGATGCCTTCTTCGCCATTGATCAGCACCAGCACAACATCTGCACGCTCGATGGCTTTTAATGCGCGCATAACACTGTATTTCTCGGTTGTCTCATAGACCTTGCCCCGTTTGCGCATCCCCGCCGTGTCGATCAGCACATATTTTTGGCCGTCGCGCTCGAATGGCGTATCGATCGCATCGCGCGTTGTACCGGCGACATGGCTGACAATAACCCGTTCCTCGCCCAGCAGCGCATTGACCAGCGATGATTTGCCGACATTCGGGCGTCCGATCAAGGCAACACGGATCACATCGTCTTCATAATGTTCCTCTACAAGCTCGGGAAGCTTACTGACGGCAGCATCCAGCAGATCGCCTATGCCCATACCGTGAGATCCGGAAATCGCGATCGGATCGCCAAATCCCAGATTGTAAAACTCGTAAATATCATCATGCCGATTGAAATTATCAACCTTGTTTACTGCAACCACAATCGGTTTGCGGGATCGAAGCAACATTTGTGCAACTTCATCATCCGCATGAGTCAATCCATCTTTGGCATCCACCATGAAAACAATAACATCTGCTTCTTCAACAGCCAGCTCCGCCTGCATGCGGACTGATTTCATGATTTCGTCTTCGCCGTCGATTTCAATGCCTCCCGTATCCACGATACTAAAGGCTCTGCCGTTCCATTCTCCGGAACTGTAAATGCGGTCCCGGGTTACGCCCGGCTTGTCCTCCACAATCGCTAACCGATCGCCAATGATGCGGTTAAATATCGTAGACTTCCCCACGTTAGGCCGCCCTACGATGGCGATAATGGGTTTTGCCATGTTTTCACTCCTTCATAAAAATAGGTGCTTTTTTTGTATTTTCACTGCCGGTTCACAGTGTATATGCAACGAATAATGCTATCCGTTTTTTCACAAATATAAGTTATGTATAAGAGAGGGTTATACGTGCTTATATTTACTCACGCCTACCATCATAGCAAAAAACCCCCCGCTTGGCTAACATTTCATTCCTGATGGCGATCTACCAGAATGATTGTTCCATTCTTCAAATCATGCGCGCTGGCGTCTAAAATCTTTTCCAGCAAGAATGCTGTCGTTTCCCGTTTGTCTATGTCGGGTTCAATAAAAATCGGCGCTCCTCCGCGGGTACCCTCCCCATTCACCGTTACAATAGCCACAATTTTAGCCATGTCTATCCTCCTTGCGGTTCACACTTGCTTCAGTCGGCATCCGAACCGCAGACTCCAGAATCGGCACTTTCAAGGTTACTGCACGCGCTTTGCTCCCATCCATATCCTGAGGCAGCAAAAAGACGGCCAACCGCCCATTTTTCATGTCCAATTTGGCTAAGGGGACCAGTGCAGGCTCTCCATCGTCACGGTACACCCCGAGAATTGTGGACAAATCGAATAAAATCGCCTGCCGCTGTCCGAGATTGCTGAGTGTTGCTTTGCCATTGGCATTGAATGGCGTCAAAATAATACCAAGACCTCTCTCCGCAATTATCTGCTGATTGGTGGTCAGCCCCACATTCATGATATATATATCTCCCACAAACAAATCCGGACCGTCAACTCTTACCTCAGCGATCTCCGCTTCCGCAATATGGGAAATATTTTTGCCGGATTTAAGCACCCATACCAGCATAAAAGACAAAATCCCCGCAAGAATGCCAAACAACGGCCCCAAGCTGATGGAAGCGAGACTTGTCAGCAAGGAAGTCAATATAACCAGATAGTTCCGGCCTTCAAATACCATGGCGATGCCTTCAATGTAGGTAGCCCCCCGGGGGACCAGCTCCAGACTGTCGATTTTGTCGAGCGTATCCCGTTCCATTTTACGGACATCGCGGAACTGCTGGGCAGCGAGCGTCAAAAAGGTAATCGCTGTGAAATCCTTGTTATACAAAGCCGGTACGGCTACAGCACCCAGCGCCGCCGCAATCACGCCGAGAGAGATATGAATAATCCGGCCATGCGGATATGTCGGATATTGCCGGTAATCCGTCCGCAGCATCAGCATTCGGGAAAAAATACCAAATGCAATTCCAAGCAAAATTCCGATCAAAATATGATGCGGTTGTCCGATTTTCATCTGTTCCCACATGGATTATGAACTCCCGCCTCTCTGGGTGAACCGGCTATTGCCTTTTTGAAGTAAGCTTCGTATAAAGCCCCTGACCAGACTGACAATTCTCGCTGCGAGCAATGCGATGGCAAATCCATCCCACCATCCCAAAGATCCTATAATCAGCATTCCGCCTGGCGGCCGGATAATATCCACTAGCTGCGATATCAGGGCGGAGGCAACAATTAAAGCAAATTGATGACGGAAACGCTCTACCAGAATGCCGGCCATCAATCCGGCTATCAAGGGCCCATCCCATAAAGGATGGATGCCGACAAATACCGGATCTGCCCGGTACATAACATGCACCCACATCCAGATCACACCCGTAAACAATGAGCAAAGCGTAAGATACACGAATTGTCCGGCCTGACGGATGCTCACAAGCGAAAGAATCGCTGCTCCGACCGCTGCAAGCACACTGCCTTGCACATAATCAGTCGTCGTTCCGATGGAAATTTTGATATTATGCAGAATAAGAACCGCTATAAAGAAAATGGTAAGCGCACGGCCTGATACCCCGTCGGCAACCTGTTGTTTCCATCCGGTTGCATATAATATAAGCAGCATGGTAACGAACCAGCATGCGATAAATCCTTCATTCAAACATTATCCCCCCTCTTTCGACTATCCTATTATGCGCCTCAGCCGCCAAACCTAATCTTTTGTATCCATCTTAGCGTACACAAAGAAAAAAGCCGCAAAACAGGCAATAAATGCCTGTCTTGCGGCTAATGATAAAGACTTCTACAAATTTAGGTCTTATTTCAATTTGCTCAATTTATCGCCAAACCGCTCAGCCAGCGTAAAGCTCATGCCTTCGTTGCTCAAGCTGACGTTCGGATTGTTCAGCTCCACCTTAGGTGAACGCTGCGATGAGGAGGAACGCTCCGGACGCGATGACTTCTCAGGTTGTTCAGGAGCTTCTTCCGTTTCCTTGATGCTGAGGCTAACCCGCTTCTCAGATGGGTTGAAATCAAGCACCTTCGCCTGTACTTCCTGACCTTCTGTAACCACTTCATTCGGAGTAGCTACATGACGGTGAGCAAGCTGCGAAATGTGAACGAGACCTTCAACGCCCGGTGCAATCTCAACAAAAGCGCCAAAGCTGACAATACGGCGTACCGTACCCGTCACGATGTCACCCGTTTTGAATTGACCATTAGCAGACTCCCATGGGCCTGGTTGTGCGGCTTTCATGCTCAAGCTGATTTTGCCTGCGGCAGGATCGACTTTAAGCACTTTAACGCTGACGGATTGGCCTTCCGAGACAATATCCTTCGGATGAGCCACATGCTGCCATGAAAGCTCGGATACATGAACCAGACCATCAATGCCGCCGATATCAACAAATGCGCCAAATGGAGTAAGGCGCTGAACAGTGCCCTCGATCTCTTGGCCTACTTGAATCGAGTTCATTACCGCCAGTTTGTTTTGCTCGAATTCAGCATCCAGCACTTCTTTTTGGGAAAGAATCACTTTATTGTTCTCGCGATCGATTTCCTTTACCTTAACGCGAAGCGTACGGCCTTTGTAGTCACTGAAATCTTCTACAAAATGACGCTCAACCATGGATGCCGGAATAAATCCGCGCACGCCAACATCGGCAACCAGCCCGCCTTTGACAACGTCGGCAACCGTTACTTCGAATACTTCTCCTTGGTCAAAACGGTTCTGAAGCTCATCCCAGGCTTTCTCGCCGTCGACCAGCTTTTTGGACAGAACGAGTTTTTCCTTGTCATCGTCAATGCTGACGACTTTCAATTCTACCTCTTGACCGACTTCTACGGCGTCTGCCGCACTTTCAATCTGAATCGAGGAAAGCTCGCGAAGTGGAATAACGCCGTCATATTTATATCCAAGGCTCACATAAGCTTGGTTATCCTCAATTTTGACGATTGTGCCTTTTACAGAGTCGCCTTTCTTCAAGGACACAAAGTTGTCCAATGCGTCTTGGCTTTCCACTTGCTCAGCGGCTTCGACATTTTCAGTCGTTTCCGCGCCAGCGGATTGTTCAATTTCATTATTTTCCGCAGCAGCGGTCTCTTGCGATTCGATATTTTCCGCAGCTGCGGTTTCCTGCACGTTTGTTTCTTCTGACATTTGAAAAACCTCCTCAGTTCATACCCCAACTTTATTTAAACGCACGCCCGCGACATTGAAACAGAAGCTCCGACGTACCATCTAAAACTTAATTATACATGCAAACCCCTATCCTTGTGCAACCATTTCGCGAATTCGCTTCATAATGGCCTCGGTGACCTGCTCCAGAACATCGGATGCGGGATCCTCCGTGAATGCGGAAATATCAATAGGCTTGCCGAAACGGATCTTCATCTTGCGGAAGATACGATAATTTCCGACAATCGCTACCGGTATAATGGTTGCCTTGCTGCGCATCGCAATCATCGCGGCGCCTTTCTTCCCCATCTCAGAGGCGGAAGCCTTGCGGGTTCCCTCGGGGAAAATGCCCATAACTCCCCCTCCCTGCAAAAGGGTGATGGAGGATCGTATGGCATCCTTGCTGACACCGCCGCGTTTGACCGGAAATGCCCCAAGCTTGCGGATAAAAGGACCGAATAACGGAATTTGGAATAATTCCGCTTTTGCCATATAGTGCACCCTCCGGTTAAGCTTTGTGCCTACTGTAGGAGGATCAAGCACACTAAGATGATTGGAGCAAAGGATTACGCCCCCTGTAGCCGGAATATTCTCCAGCCCGCTTGCCTCAAATCGGTAAAAGACAGCATACAGGACGCGGAGCACACGGCGGCAAACCCTATATAACATAGTTTACTTCGCCTCCGCCAGTTTGGTTCGGCTTAAGTCTAGAATAAGTGCTACAACTTGGTCAATAGTAAGCTCAGTGCTATCGACCTTGATGGCATCCTGCGCACAAACCAATGGCGAAATATCACGCTGTTCATCGCTCAGATCACGCTTGGCAATTTCCGCTTCCAGCTGTTCCAGCGAGACTCCCTCAAGATCCTTCAATTCCTCATAACGCCGCTTCGCTCTTATTTGAACGCTTGCGGTCAAGAATACCTTCAATTCGGCATCCGGCAGAACATGGGTGCCGATGTCACGGCCATCCATAACAATGCCTCTTGATGCGGCAAGCTGCCGCTGCAGCTCCACCAACCGGATACGAACCGATTCATGTGAAGCCACCTGTGAAACGTGTAGCGTTACTTCGCGTGAACGAATAGCGGATGTTACATCTTCCTCATTCAAAAATACCATTTGACCGTTCTCACCCGGAGCAAGGCGGATGCTCAGCGAATTCACCAGCTGCTTGAGCCCGTCCGTTTCTCCGGGATGGATTCCCGCCCGATTGGCGGCCAGCGTTACCGCACGATACATGGCTCCGGTATCGATGTAAACATAGCCGAGCTGCTCGGCAACCTTGCGTGCAACGGTGCTTTTGCCGGCACCTGCAGGTCCGTCAATCGCTACGTTAATGCGGTCGCATTCGCGTCCCCCATTGATGCTCAACGGTGTATAACCTCCTTGAGAGCCGTTAGCGGTTTTCATCCCATGCTCTGATCATCAAGAAAAAAGCAGGCTCTGCCTGCGATAGTGAAAATTATACCACAGCAGTTTTGAAGATGCAAAGAACGTGAATCGCCTAGAAGGGGGTCCCCTCCAACCGATCCACGCCTGTTATCCATAAACGAACCTGCGGAATCTGCAGCACAAGCTGACTTGCAACCAGCAGAATCAGCAGGATAATAACAATTTTTTTCAGTACATCGGTTACATCATCGGATAACTCTTCAAACCCTTTCAAACGCTTGCTACGTTTGAGGGCGAATAACTGACGAAGCTTCATGGTTGCCTCTCCTTGTTGACTGCCAGGTAGTTAGATAGTCATGGGTTGTGAGCATAGTTTTTCCAATAAGCTTGTCCTTATGCGCAAAAAAAAAGAAAAATGTCGGTTTTTATTTTTTGCGAAAATCCAGTTGACGTTCAAAACAGAACCTAATAATTTTCTGTCTGTCCCCGTCCGAAATGCTTGCGAATTTGGCCATAATCTGATTTTTGCCCGTTTCCATGCGTTTCACGCGGACAACCTCCGCTTTAAACTGGGCATGGTCTATCGTACCGTTTCGGTAAGGCACCAGCAGCCAGCAGTCCAGATCCGTACCGTCCACAATCGGCCATTTGGCATCGGCAAGAAAGGATATCCCTCCGCCGCCGACATCGTCCGTCATCCCGATAAAACGGACATGAGTTGACATCTGGATTGCCAGCTCCAGCTCTGCTGACACCCGCAGGAAATGCCGCCTCTGGACCTTGGTTATACTCTCCGGGTCCGGCTTGCCGATCCGGATCATTTTGACGACATCGTCCTTGAATCCCAGCACATGTGAATTAAAATAATGTTTAACCCCATCGCCGGTCATAAAATAGACGGACAGCTCATCTCCCAGAAACAGCCGTTTGTACCGGCCATTACTTTCGAGAATGGGAATATCGATAAGGAGTTCATGATCCGCTTCGTCGGAAACTCTCGATTTATATTCAGTATTCGCTTCTTCTTCATCGGATGAGGCTACTTGCAGGTAAAGAAATTGATTCACTTTCGGCAGCATGATCGTCCCCCCATTTTCCTCGATTATAGCATAGCCCATGCCATATAGGGGAGGTCCCCATGAAAGAAGATAGGACGTGCAACATGAGTCGCACGTCCTATCTTCTATTGGGGCATTTCTTCGATTGCTTCTTCAACACCTGTATCGGCATTAATATACATCCGATACATCGCATTATTGATTTTGCCGACAAATTCATAGCATAACACTTCTTCACCCTGTTCGCTCGCAATCAGGGCCAGCTGTTCGGATTTCGTCTGAAAATCCGGATTCAATGCCTTCCGTGCTTCCGCCAAAGTCAGCTTGGGTTTTGGTATTGTCCGCTTATGATGCTCATACACATAATCCGAAGCCTGAAGTCCCACCACATCGCCATTGTCCAGCGCTACCTTAACCGTCACCTTCTCCGGGAAGATAAGCACTCCATCCTGTGTACCGACGAGAGTTAGGACGGCAATCGTATCGTAGCGGTCGTAATTTACGGTTTTCATGCCTTTATAGCCATGGTCGTCCAAAAACTCCGTCGCCTTGGTCTTGGCTTCATCGGCCTGCAAAGTCTGCTTGCCGATGGTGCGCGGATTCTCAAACCAGATCAGCTGCCCGCCTTTTTTGGTGAAATCCATCTGTATCGGATTGTCCTTATTAGGTTGTTCAATGGTGGCGGAGTAGGACTCATATTCCGTTCCTTTCCCATTTTCGACAACGTGAATGTTGCTCATATCCGGCATATTCATAAAGTCGGCAGCAAGCTTCCTGATGTCATCGGCCGATTTTATATCGCCGCCAAGCATTTTAATCGATCTTTTTTGATACATGCTGGAAACTGAGGGTCCCCAATTGATTTCCGGGTATTCACTGACGGTTTTGTCCACGGTTTTGAATCCGTCAATAATGGTGTTGTCATTAGTCGATTTCTCGGAGGCCAGCGCGACTTCAACATCCATCCACCGCAGATTGTTCGCCAGCACCTTGCCTTGAACGCCGACCAGCTCATTGGAGATTTGCTCGGAGTTCGTATACAGTGTTTTGAGCATCTTGTATTCGTCAGTCGACAGCGGTTGTTTGGTCAGATCCCGCACAGAGGTTTTATAAGAGAAGTTGGCGATCTTCGAGAGAAACTCCTCTGTCTTGTTAAACGGCAGCAGTGTAAGCGGCAGCTGATTGATTTCGCTTTGAGCCTGACTTGTAAGTCGCCAAACGTTCACCAGCCCTTTGCGGTGGTAATTCTGGGATGCCGCATGTACGGCAAGCGTGTTGCCAAGCTCCCGATGAAGCTGCGTGACGTGGTAAGTCAAATCATGGAAAGCCCGCTGATATTGGTTCTCCGCTTTAATCAAAACCGAATTCTTCTCTTGATGCTCCTGATAGCCCCAATAAATCGAACCGATAAAAAACAGTGTCATTACCGGGAATAACACAGCGCTTAATCGACGGTACATAAGGCAAAAGCTCCTTTCGTGTGCAAAACCTGGTGTTAGTTTGGTTTGCACGAAGGAGCTTTATACATCCATGTCAATAACATATGGCAGCGGAGGATATTCCTCCGCCGCAGGCTTTACAGAGCCTCTTCCACTTCAAAATCATGCTCATTGTTGCAAAGACACTGCTTGAAGCCTGTATCGATGCGGTCTTTGTCCCTTCGTCCGCGAAGCACAAACTTTTCTCCGCAAACCCTGCAGCGAATGCTCACTTTAACTCGTGCCGTAATCATTTTTTCCTCCTGAATGTAATGCTGCTTCAATCTTCAACAATAGCCACGCTTGATGATCCTATTATGGACCAAAAAATTACAATTTAATCTCCTCTTCCCGCCCAAGCAGGGCAAACGGTGACCGGGCGTTGGCCCGGTTCATTTTCCGGATTCCTTTTATCCACAAGTAGGTCATGAGCGGTACAATAAACCATACCCAGTAGGTGGAGCCGGAACCCATAATCCAATCGTAAACGCCATGCTCCACCATAGGCGCAGCTGCTGCAAGCATAATAAATTTGCCGCTGGATTTTTTCGCGGCAAATTTGGCTTTGCCCAAATAATATCCCATTGTGATGCCAAACAAGGCATGTCCGGAAACAGGAAGAAGCGCACGGATAAGCAATGTGCCCATGGAAGAAGGCTGAAATACCGCATAGAGCACATTTTCCACAGTAGCAAAACCAAGCGATATCGCTACTGCATACACAATCCCGTCATAAGGCTCATCGAATTCCGTATGGTTATATATGATGTGGTACAGCACGAACCACTTGACCAGTTCCTCCACCCCTGCCGATACGGCAAAGGCAAATACGAAGGGATGGTCGCCCCACAAAAGGGTCAGGCCGCGTTGAATGACCATAATAGGCAGTACGATGACGACACCGAGAAGAAATACGCGCAGTACCATATGAATCGGTTCAGCATCGTACCGGTCCTTCAGATAAAAGTAAGTGAGCAAAGAAATTCCGGGCGCAACCGCTCCGGTTAATATGGAAAAAAGCAGCATTTTCTCGTCTGTCACCTCCTGGTGTCATGCACTTCCCTTACACCCAACCGCGATAACGCGAGGCCTCCGCCATCTTGCGGACCCCGACCATATAGGCGGCCAGCCGCATATCCACCTTGCGGCTGATATGAAGGTCATAGACTTGATTAAATCCGCGGATCATCATTTCCTGCAGCCTGCTGTCCACTTCGGTTTCGGACCAATAATAGCCCTGATTATTTTGAACCCATTCAAAATAGGACACAATCACGCCTCCGCCGCTTGCCAGCACATCCGGAACAAGCAGGATGCCGCGATCCGTCACAATTCGGGTAGCATCCATTGTAGTTGGCCCATTCGCCGCTTCCACAATGATTTTCGCTTTAATTCTGTCGGCATTATTCACCGTTATCTGATTTTCTATCGCAGCGGGTACGAGAACATCGCATTCGAGCTCAAGCAGCTCCTCATTGGATATGGTATCCCGGAATAAATTGGTCACCGTTCCGAAGGAATCCCGCCGGTCAAGAAGAGAGTCGATGTCCAGTCCCTCCTTATTATACAACGCTCCGTTCACATCGGAAATACCTATAACTTTGGCACCGGCGTCATGCATGAATTTTGCCAGGAAACTTCCGGCATTTCCAAAGCCCTGAATGACTACCGTCGCATCGGGAAGAGGAATGCCTTTTACCCGGAGAGCCTCGTCGATGACGATCGCAACCCCGCGCGCCGTCGCGCTTTCGCGCCCCAGCGACCCGCCAAGCACAATCGGCTTGCCGGTTATAAAACCGGGTGAATCAAACTCGCGGATCCTGCTGTATTCATCCAGCATCCAGGCCATAATTTGTGAATTTGTCATCACATCGGGCGCGGGAATATCTTTGGTTGGACCCACAAGCTGGCTGATTGCCCGGACATATCCTCTGCTGAGACGCTCCAGCTCCCGGAAGGACATATTGCGGGGATCGCAGATGATGCCTCCCTTTCCTCCGCCGAAAGGCAAATCGGCAATGCCGCATTTCAAGCCCATCCAGATCGAGAGCGCTTTGACTTCATTCTCGTTCACATCGGGATGAAAACGGACTCCTCCTTTGGTTGGACCGACCGCATCATTATGCTGGGCCCGGTATCCCACAAACATACGCATATTGCCATTGTCCATCCGGACGGGAATGCGTACGGTCAACAGCCGCATCGGTTCTTTGAGCAGCTCTACCATTTCATCTCCATAACCCAGCTTGCGAAGCGCATCCTTAATTACCGCTTGGGTAGATGCGAGCATATCGTTTGAATTCGACACAGAATCATTCATAAATCCGCCACCACCTTTTCTACCATAATATGAGCGGTTAGCGTCGGTGCTATGCGGCGGCAAGCATGACAGGTAAACAAAAAGCACCGTGCACAGGGATTGAACCCCGAATGCAGATGCTTAGGAATGACCACTTTAGAAATAAGTGCAGATTTCGGCGACAGCCTTGGCCGGCATAATCACTTTGCCATACTCCTCAAGAATCGCAGTTGTCACGGATGTTGCTTCCCCGTACTCGGCAAGGAGGGCAATAATGGCGTGATAGCGCGCCAGCTCTACACCTTCAGATTCAAGAACAAGCATATATTTGCCATTATAGGAATATAAACGTCCATCGTCCGTTAATTCGGCTGCCTTGATTTGCTTGCAAACCGCAATTACATCTTCGATGTCCCGGAAAGCGTACATGACAACATCACTTTGCTCAAGTGTGACTTCAAGCTCATAAACATCCTCGTCGCCGTCGTCTTCCTCGAGGGAGCGTTCCTCCGGCTTGAAATTCACCTTGCCTCTTGTAACAATGACGACCATACCCTGAGCCGGGAGGGCAAATACTTCAACAGCAAGAGGACCGCTCGCATCAAAACCTAATTCGTTATAGGCCTGATCCATCATCTCGCTGAAAAGTTCGTGCACCTTCGGTATTTCGCGCCACATGTCTTCCTTCTGGATCCCACGCTCCAGCAGGTCGTCGAACGTCAGAAATATACGTATTTTGTCTTGATTGAGTCGTTCGATTTTCATGATAGGATCCCCCTTCTCGAAAGCATCTGCTTCGTTTTCGCGGAGCAAAACCGTCTTCGAAAGCGCACAAACGCGGTAATATCGGTTATAAACAGCGTATGAAGCAAGCGCTGTTTGGTGATTAAATCGTGCTATGTAACTATGTTAGCATGTCTGTGATTGGAATGCTACTTAGATCACACAAAAAAAGAATCGCCAGACCGTCTCCTATTATACGAAATCAGACGATCAAACGATTCAATTTTTTTTAATGCTTTGTCGCTTCCGCCATGATCTCTTCCGCCTGCCGCTTCACATGCGGATCCTGATTCAGCATTTCCTCAATTTGATTCCAGCTGTCACCTGATCCTTCTGAATGCTTCGAGTCATGATCTGCTTTGTCGGAGCGGAATTTACGGTCGAGAACCGCATTAACCGCTCTTCCCTTCATGCCATCCCAAGCCTCGCCCGCCGCTGCGCCAGCCCAGGCAAACATTCCCGGACGTTTTCTGGCGGCATACACCGCTACTGCTGCTCCGGCAAGACCACCGAGCATAAAAGCGCTCCATTTCATCGGTAATCCTCCTTATTTAAGCTTCGTGATTTCAAGCTTAGTTTGACCCAACAGGACTGCTGTCATTCCGTGCTCCAAGATATGCCGATTACATAATTACATCCTGTTTCCCTGTAGTATTGCAAGCTGGTTAAAGAGCGGAAAAATGCGTGCCGGAGGAATAATTATGTTACAATGGTTGAACTTTAGAGTAATAAAGAGGAGTAGGCTATACATATCCGGCTAGTCTTAGTAAGCACGACAAATCAAAATGACTTTAGGAGGCATAACTATGCCAGGACTGCATAAATCCACCATCATACTTAAGCTGTCGCTAGGCTTCCTGCTGCTTTCAGGATGCGCGGCTCAGCCTCATAATAATGAAGCAGGCAATCAGACAATTGCGCCAGCGCCAAATACGGCTCCTTCCAATAAGGATGCCCCAGCGAGTGAAGATCCGGCGCAGCCGGCCGCAGAGCCTGCAGATTCCCCATCCGATCAAACTGCGGAAACAGAGCCTGCTGTCAGCAGCGGGAGCGAAAACAATTCAACGGGTACAGCAGCCCAGAAACCGGAAGATGCGCCGGTCAAGGAAAAACTCTACAAAATGAGCAAGGCTTACCGATTTGAACCCATCTCCAAAGAAACGGCCGACAAGGTTGTTCTTCTCACCTTCGATGACGGGCCCAAAGAGGATAAAATGATAAGCGGCTTGCTGGATACGCTGGATAAGCATAAAGCGAAGGCAATTTTCTTCGTCAACGGCTACCGCGTGAAGAAACATCCCGAGCTGCTTAAAAAAATAGCCGACCGCGGACAGACAATCGGCAATCACTCCTGGGATCATATCGACTTGAAAAAAGAATCAGTTGCTGCAATTGAAAAGCAGGTTGGGGATGTTCAGAACATTGTGAAGGAAACCCTAGGCTTTGAGCCTGTATTCTTTCGCCCGCCTTTTGGTTCGGGAGGAGACAAGGTCCGAAGCATTGTGAACAAAAAAGGCATGCTGTATACGACCTGGTCAAACGGTTCTCTTGATTGGGACACGAAAAGCACAAAGGAGCAGCCTGATCTCGTCATAAAAAACGTGCTGGAGCAGCTCCACCCCGGCGCTAATATTCTGATGCATGAGCTTCCCTGGACGGTTGAAGCACTGGACGCGCTGCTGACCAGGCTCGAAGAGAAGGGCTACGGATTTATTGATCCCCAGACGATAGACCTGGGTCTCGATCAGACTTCAAAGTAAGAAAATGCAGCTGTGCGGGAGCCAGCAGCCTGAGCGGGAATTTGGATGTGCCGAATCCGCAGCTTACGAACAGCAGGGGCGATACCGTCTCTGCTGTCTGGATTGCCGGCAGCTTAAACCACCCGCGTCCATAATGCTTCAGAGATTGGGTCCTCAGCACGGGTCCAAGAAGAGGCAGGACGATCTGCCCGCCATGTGTGTGGCCGCTTAGAATAAGATCAACCGGCATATCGGAAAGCAGCCGGCCGGCAATAATGGGGTCATGCGCAAGCAGAAGCGTGAACAAACGATGCCCGTCCTCCGGCGGCTCACTCAAAGCCAGGGACAGCTTATCCCTGTTGGTGCGGGGATCGTCCACGCCCGCCAGGCGGATACGGCTCCCATCCTTTTGCTCCAGAATCACGGACTCATTAACCAGCATATGGATTCTTTCTTCCTGCAGCATTACCTCAAACGGGCGGATATCCTCATCATGATCATGATTGCCATAAATAAAATAAACCGGAGCGATGGAAGCAAGCTTCCGCAAATTGCCGCGCACCCGTTCAAGAGGAACGCCCTTCTCCCGAAGATCGCCCCCAATAAGAACGAGATCGGCTCCCCCTTCCCCGATGCACCGCTCTATGACCTTAACCGGAATTACTCTTCTATGAATGTCACTAATAAACAAAAGCCGCGTACCGTCAAAAGCATCCGGCAGCCTGTCAAGCGAAATCACATGCTGATCAAGCCGGTAGCGGTAGGCTTCACTTATCATATAGACAATAAGACCTATAGCGGCGATCCCCAGAGCAAGCAGCCACCCTATCATCGACGAACCGCCTCCCATACTTGCTTAGCCGGTTATATTCCGGACAGTTTTTTTCCCCAGATTACAAGTCCGATCACGAGAATCATGAACAGCATAATAAGCAACCGGTAATACCATTTGGCGATTTTTAGTTTGTTTGAGGGATGCTTCAGGACTCTTGAGGACAGGACGTCACCTTCCGGACGCGTTTCAGAGGCGCTCCTGTTCCTTTTCTTCACCCGGGATTCAGGCTCAATCCTCCGCCCTCTTCCGTATTTTAGAACTCTGCTCATGTTTCCCTCCGAAAACGAATAACGAAACCCATCACCATATCAATAACAAAATGGGCGATGATCGGGGCCCATAACGACCCTGTCTGTATGTAAATCCAGCCTAATGCATAACTGATGGAAAAAACCAGACCAGTCGGAATCCAATGCCTTAAATAACGGACATGGATCGCGGCAAACACGATACTCGTCCAGTAAGGACCCAGATCATGCTGGATGGCTCCCCGAAACAAGGTTTCCTCACAAATAGACACAATCAAAGACAGAACGACGATATGCCAGATTGGCCTGTTTTTAAAAATCCGGTCGTTGACTCCTCCGTCGTCCCCCGCTTCCTCAGGGACGAAACGGGATACAAGAAGGTCTACAGCGATGACCGCAGCAGCCAAACCAAGACCCCACAGAAGGAATTTCCAGCCACTCGGGAGAGCATACAATAAAAATGGATTTCGATGCTGAAATAAAATCCAGATCAAACCGATAATAAAAGTAACGGCTTGCGTGGCATATAAATTAATCAGCAGCAGACGGTCATCAATTTGATCAATCGTGACTTTTTTAAAGCGGATTTTACGGATGTCGAATTTTTTCATTGTTAACCGCCTGACATGAAGGTTCATATTTCCTTTTCTACCTATTTAACCTATACTGATTAGGACAATCGAATTAGATCAGAAGAACGAAGGGGATTATCATGGAGAAACGATTAACACGAACTGAAATGCTGTTTAGCCTCGGTTTCCTGTTTATGCTGGTTTGTGCTGTCGGTGCTTTTTTTTATGGTGTTAAGATCGGATCCGACCAGACCGAAGCGAAGCTCATTGAGCAGACCAGGCATTTGAGCGGAGGCAAGAGCAACAGTGTATCCGCGTACCAGCAGCAAGATCTGGTCTCCTTCTATCATACCGTATTTTTACCCTATCGTGAATTTCAAAACGAATGGACTCAAACCTTACATAAAATGTCCACCCAACAGCTGTCGGATTCCGCTTCCGCTTTGAAAGAATTGGCCAGTGCCGCCAGGCAAAAATACGATGAAGCCAAGCTCGCATCCGTGCCGGCCACATCTCCTCTTCTTGAACAATCCCAGCTGCAGCTCCTGAAGGGACTTAAACTGTTAGGAGAAGCCGCGCAGCGCGGTGCAGGCTCTGCCAGAGATATGTCATCGGCCGCTCTGGTCCAAGGCCTGGAGAAGGACGCTTATTACCTGGAAGGCGTCAAACAAGCGTTAACCGGCCAGCAGAATTATTATTATGCCATGATGAAATGGAGCAGCTCCGTTAATCCGGATATTCCCGACCAGTATGCAGCGACTTCGGTACTGGAGCTCAGCAAGTGGAAATCGCTCCCGCTTGTCGTGAAGAACAAATTAATAGCTGAGCAGTTCAAGGCGCGTATGCTGGTTGTTTCCTATTATCCTCAGGATTTGACAGCGCGCGTGGACCAATTCATCGGATCCGGGCAAGCCGCCAAGATGGGCATGAAAACTCTCGGGTCCGTCATTGATTTACTGATCAGCACAGAGGCCGTCCGTCCCGGAGACTTCGATGACAGCAAGCCGCTGCTTTATCCCAAGGAGCTGCTGCCGCAGCTGCCGTTTTTCTATCCGGAATAATGCAAATGCTTACTTAGTCATATTGGAAGCCTTGCAGAGAGGCTACAGCCGCCATTCCCCCAACTACGTTGTGGAGGTTGCTGTAGCCTTTCTCTGTTAAATACCGGCAGACTCCTGCACTTCTGACCCCATGAGCGCAGATAATATATACCGCTTTGCCTGCGGGAATTTCCGCAAGCCTGTGAGGAATTGTATTCATTGGTATCAGCAATGAGGAATCCAGATGATAATAATCCCATTCCTGCTGCTCCCGCACGTCAATAATTTGATCGGAATCAAGATTCCCTCCGGCCGCAAGCTGCAAAAACTTTCCCGGCTCGATATCATTCCATTGCTCCATCTGTGTGCTCCTCGGCGTTATTTGCATGCATGTCCGGGAAGCCCGAAAACACCCTTGGGAAGCATGCTCTTTTCAAGGTCGATCATAACGAAATTTTCACAATTGAGCAAGTTTCGCCATTGCAATTATCCGCTTGCTTGCTATAGAATAGTAAAGGTTACGTGTCAATTCTTGTCGGTCCGTGCAGAGCCTCAACCCGCGCGGATGGAAAGCGTCAGGCGATTCACCGGGCACAGCTTTATTTTGCTCCCGATGTCACCTAAACAACGGCTCTTACTACTTATAGTTCTACATAAGCGTGTACCTGCGTAAATAATTTTCAGGAGGCAATCAGACATGTTTAAAGTATTAGTCTCAGACCCGATAAGCGATCTCGGTATCCAGAAGCTTGTGGATGCGGAAGACGTCATTGTCGACAAAAAACCAGGACTGAGCGAGGACGAGCTTGTTGCCGTCATCGGCGAATATGATGCCCTGCTCGTTCGCAGCCAGACCCGCGTAACCGCGCGTATAATGGAAGCGGGCAAATTGCTGAAGGTAGTTGGCCGCGCTGGCGTCGGAGTCGACAACATCGATCTGGAAGCCGCAACGCAACGCGGTATTATTGTTATAAACGCGCCGGACGGAAACACAATCACGACCTGTGAGCATACATTCGCCATGATGATGGCCGTTGCCCGTCACATCCCGCAGGCTTACCTGAAAACGGTAGGCGGCGAATGGGACCGCAAATCTTTCCTCGGCGTTGAGCTCCGCAACAAAACTCTGGGTGTATTGGGCATGGGCCGGATCGGCAGTGAAGTCGCCAAGCGTGCCAAAGCATTCGGAATGGAGATATGGGGTTATGACCCGTTCCTGACTGAGGAGCGTGCGGAGAAGCTCGGTATCCGTCTATCATCAGTCGATGATATAATCCGCAATGCCGATTTCATGACCGTTCATACGCCGCTTACGCCGGAAACGCGCCACATGATTGGCAAAGCGCAGTTCGCAGTGATGAAGAAAGGCATGCGTATTATCAACTGCGCACGCGGCGGCATCATTGACGAGCTTGCACTCGTTGAAGCCGTAGATCAAGGCATTGTAGCCGGCGCAGCGTTCGACGTGTTCGAATCCGAGCCGCCTGCTGCCGACCACCCTTTCCTGTCCAATCCCAAAATCATCGTAACGCCTCATCTCGGCGCTTCAACAGTAGAGGCCCAGGAGAATGTTGCGATTGACGTCTCGGAGCAGGTACTGAACATTTTGCGCGACAAACCGTTTATGAATGCGGTCAATATGCCGCCAATCCCGGCCAATGTGTTGAACATTCTGCAGCCGTACTTCAACCTGGGCGAGAAGCTTGGCAGCTTTGCCGCACAGCTGACTGAAGGTGCAATTCAGGAAATCACGGTCAATTTTGCCGGAGAGCTGGCCGAAGTCGATACCCAGCCGCTGACCCGCTATATTGTGCGCGGCGTGCTCTCGCATCATCTGGGCTCTGAGATGGTCAATGTTGTCAACTCCATGCATTTGGCCAAAGAACGCAGCGTCAATATTATTATTCAGAAATCCCATACATCGCGTGACTTTACGAATCTGGTTACGGTAACCCTGCGCTCGAAGCAGGAAGAACGCCTTGTAGCAGGCACCTTGCTCACCGGATATGGACCACGTATCGTGCAAATCGACAAATTCCCGGTCGATGTCGCTCCAGGAGGCAATCTCATTCTCGTATCGCATAATGATAAGCCAGGTATCATCGGCCGTGTCGGCACACTGCTCGGCACCAACGACGTCAATATTGCGACGATGCAGGTCGGACGGAAAATTGTCGGCGGCGCAGCGATCATGGTTCTATCAGTAGATAAAGGCGTTCCAAAGGATGTTCTTTCCCAGATCGCCGAGCTGCCTGACTTGAATAATGCGAAAGAAATTATTTTGTACTAGGCAGCTCCTTCTTCTTGGCGGGGTACAACAGTTTAAAGCATTCCCTGACAAAAGCGCTCCTTCGCGGGGGCGTTTTTTTTTTGATGTTTCACGACCAACAAGATTAGTCGGCCTGCTTCAACAAAAAAAGCACCCCAGTCAGGAGTGCCTTGTCAATTATGTTATTCCTTCGACAGGAAGCAGCAGCGTGAAGGTGGTGCCTTCTCCAACTACGCTTTCGACATCAATTCGTCCGTGATGGGAGTCGACGATGTTCTTTACAATCGCAAGTCCAAGCCCGGTACCTCCCGAGGATGCTCCGCGCGTGCGCGCTTTGTCGGCTTTATAGAAGCGCTCGAAGATATAAGGCAGATCATCCGCAGAGATCCCCTGCCCCTCATCCTGTATCTTCAGCTCGACAAAGCTCTTGCGGTCCTTCGTTACATAGCGGGCCGCCAGCTTGATCTGAGCCCCGCCCGGTGTATGGCGGAGCGCATTATCGAGAAGATTGGTCAACACCTGCTCCAGCCGGTCCTCGTCCGCTCCACGAATTGTCAGTCCCGTTCCCGGAGGAAGCTCGCTCTGCAGCGTAATCCCCTGTTCCTTGGCATAAACCTGAAATTTGCGGTGAACCCGCTTGACCAATCCTTCGAGATCAACCTGCTCATTTTTCATCTCGATGTGACCGGCCTCCATTCTGGCCAGATCCAGGAGATCCTTGACCAGCCTGCTCATTCGCAAGGACTCGTCATGAATTACCTGAACCAGCTCCATCCGTTCCTCGGGCGAAGCGGCGATGTCATCAATCAGCGCTTCGCTATATCCCTGCAGCATGGATAGCGGAGTCCGGATTTCATGCGACACATTAGCGACAAAATCACGGCGAAGCTTCTCCAGCTTCGATTCTTCTGTCACGTTCCGCATTACAGCCACCGCGCCGCGTACAGAGTCATTGGATTTGAGCGGCGCCATTACAACAGACCAAACGCCGCTCTGCACATGAATCTTATCCGTCAAATCTCTGCCTTCGCGCAGCACACGCTTGTACAGCTCCGAGATGGGTCCTGGCACCGGGATTCCGGGACGTATTCGGGGGGCTGAGCCTGAGGAAGTATCATCCTCATTCCAGATCAGACTGCTCCAATTCTCGATTAAATGCTGTCCGCCGGGATTGGCCAGAATCACCTGTCCCTGTGCATCCAACGTAATAACGGCATCTGCCATACTCCTGAGCACGCTTGAGAGATGCTCCTTCTCGTGGTTCAAATCCCGGATCAGCGTATCCAGATCTGCTGCCATGTGATTAAAGGTATTGGCCAGATCGCCGATTTCATCCGATGAGCGGATTGGAACGCGCGTGCGGTATTCCCCCTGCGAAATAAGATCGGCCGCTTTCTTCAGCTGCAGCAGAGGCTGGGTAATCTTCGTGGACAGGAAAAAAGCAAAAAAGGTCGAAAGCAGGAAGCCGATAATCGCAGTATAAACGAACAGCACTTTTACGTGATGCGAGTTATCTCCTTTGAACGTAAAGTCGATATATTGAAGGAGGAACATCCCCAGAATGAGCAGGACGACGGCGACCAGGCCGATAATGGTAATCCAGAGCTTGCCGACGACGCTTCGCAATAGCTTCATCGATTATTTGGAAACCTCAAGCTTGTATCCTACGCCCCATACCGTTGTGATCATCGAAGCAGCTTCCGGCGATACTTTGTTAAGCTTCTCGCGGAGGCGCTTCACATGCGTATCAACGGTGCGCAGGTCGCCGAAAAATTCATAATTCCAGACGTCCTTGAGCAGCTCCTCGCGGGAGAATACCTTATCCGGCGACGTCGCCAGATAATGGAGCAGTTCATACTCTTTAGGGGTAAGGCTTACCTCTTGGCCGCCAGCCATGACCCGATGAGCGTCATGCTCGATAATCAGATGAGGAAATACGATATTGTTGGTTGTGATGGTTTCCTTCGTCAGGAACGCTGTCGCGGACGAGCGGCGCAGAATTGCTTTGACCCGATAGATCACCTCGCGCGGACTAAAAGGCTTGACCACATAATCGTCAGCCCCCACCTCGAATCCCTGAACCCGGTTCATTTCCTCGCCTTTAGCCGTCAGCATAATAACAGGCGTCGCCTTCACCTGACGCAGTCTTGTACATACCTCTATCCCATCGATGCCGGGCAGCATGACATCCAGCAGAATCAAGTCAAAATCGCTGGCTGTCGCCATGCGCAGAGCGCTCTCCCCGTCCTCTGCCTCCTCGATGGAATATCCCTCTTTTTCCAAATACATTTTGAGCAAACGACGGATCCGTTCTTCGTCATCCACGACCAGAATGCGATGCAGTTCTTCGGACATCCGAATCAGACTCCTCTCATGATAGGTTTAATCGACGCCTGCATAGGAATGCAGACCAACCAGAACAAGATTAACTCCCACCAGCGTGAACATGACCACGATAAAGCCGATAACCCCCAGCCAGGCGGATTTGGAGCCATGCCAGCCGCGCGACAGGCGCAAATGCAGAAAAGCAGTATAATACAGCCAGGTAATGAGCGCCCATACCTCTTTGGGATCCCAGCCCCAGAAGCGGGACCAGGCCTCATATGCCCAGATCATCGCGAATACGAGCGCCCCTAGCGTAAAGATCGGATAGCCGATCGCTATCGCCCTGTAACTTATTTCGTCAAGATCATCAGGGTCTATAGCCCGGGTCAGCGGGTGGATAACAGCGGCAATCGGCTTGCGGATCACAAGCCGGATCAAGCCATAGAGGATGAGACCGGCAATGATCGCCCAAATGATCGTGTTCAGCTTGCGCGCCGCATCTACCCCCTGCATCCAATGGGGCGTTTCAAACAGGCCGTCCTTCATGCCAAGAAAGGAATCCATGGAAGTGACCTGGCTGTTGTACGGCTTGAAAATCGGTGGTGTGGTATACGTAACATCCTCGACTTTTGAGCTTTCGACACCCGCATCGCTGATGCTGACCGTTTCCTGGGTGAAAGTCGCTTCATATCCGGCTGCCCGAAAGACAAATACCGATACCAGAAATCCGATCAGAACGATTCCGACGAACATTACCAGCTCAATCCAGCGCTGCGACCGGCGTGCACTCGCTCCGGTTTCCTTGAAATCAACCGTACGCAGCAGATACATCAGCGAGAGCGCAAAGCCGACTCCGAAGAAGGCTTCCCCCAGCGCCGCTGTTGTGACGTGGATTTTCAGCCAGTAGGAGTTGAGCGCGGGAATAAGCGGTTGAACTTCCTGTGGAAATACGGAAGCGTAAGCGACGATAAACACAACCAGCGGAAGTGTAAACACTCCGATGAGCGGCTTCCGGTAAATCGCGTACACCACAATGAAAGCAAACATGACGGCCATGGCGAGAAAAGTCATGAACTCATACATATTGCTTGTCGGGATATGTCCTCCGCCGATCCACCTCGTAATAAAGAACGTCAGGTGCGAGATAAACCCGAGCAGAGATACGACAAAGGAGATGCGCCCCCAGCGGCGGATATGCGCCTTGGGATCGCGATTGCTGAACTTCGCTCCTGCAACCGTGATGATATAGAAGATAAACCCGAAGCAGTATAAGAAAAATGCGACCAGAAAAATGTCGCTGCTGAAAGTAAGTAGTGAACTCACGTTGTGTTCCCCCCGTTATCTAGCGACTTTGGCTCCACGACGATGCCGGCACTGCCAAGTGCGGCCGCGACGTCGGCACGCATGCCGTAATTGTTCTTGTTTGTGTGAGCGCCGAGCAGCAGCCGGTTCGCGTCGGCGCGAAGCCAAATGCGGCGATGCTGCCAATAGGAGCCGATCAGCAAACCAAACATGGATATTCCCGCCCCCGTCCATATGAACGGCATAGCCCGGTCAGTACGGATGTTGAGGGTGGTAATGATACCGGCAAATGTTACATTTTCCATCGATCCAACCTTGATTTCAAACTGCTCGCCGATTTTACCGTTTATGACATCCTGACTGAAGGTTTGCTTATCCACTTCCTTCGGAAAGTACATGTATGGCTCGCCGGTCGCCGGCAAATTCGGTCCCTTGATCAGAAAAACAAAAGCCGGCGCGTTGGGCTCGGACGACTTGGTTCCGGGCTGCCCGTTCTTGTCCAGTGTAAAATCCATATAGGTCTGCTTCAACTGCAGCGTATAGGGACCGAGCTTATACTCAAGCTCGGGATTGCGCATCTCCAGATTGAACGGCCCATAGGTTTGACCGGTTGCTTTGTCTACAAGCACCGGTTTGACCGCTTTAAGCTTGGGTGTGTCGTCAAAACCGAACTGATAGGCTTTGAGTCCTTTATACGAGAGCGGATCATTCACGATGATATTGTGCCGGTTGACCTCTTTAAGCTTGGGCCCGGCAGCGGGATCGTCGCAATCCGCGGTACAGGTGTAGAGAACGGCTTGCGTCTCATACAGCTTGGCTCTTGCCGTCCCTTTCAGCGCGTCGGGCAGCTCGGCGTCCGTATAATAGTCAAGCGTGAATTTCTCGTTCTTGATGTAGTAGCTCGTATCGGGAATCTGCACCGTCTCCCCTTCAGGAACGGTCACATAGGAGTCCATGGCCCAGCCCGGCAGCGAACGCAGCAGCACGGCAAGGAGGAATACAATCAGACCGATATGATTAATGTATGGCCCCCATCGGCTGAATCTATTCTTCTCCGCCAGCAAAGCCGTTCCCTCGCGGGTTACGCGATAGCGCTTGCGCTTCAGCTTCTCGCCGATCTGGGCGGTCAGCTTCTCCGCGTCTTCCTCTTGAAGCTGCGTCTCAAATACCGTACGCTGCCGGGTGAGAAACTGCGGATGCTTGCGGATCTGCTGCTTGTTAAGCGCCCTGTAGAGCGGCAGAACACGGTCCAAGCTGCAAATGACCAGGGATGTTCCGATCATCACCAGCAGCCCGATAAACCACCACGACTCGTAAGTGTTGGAAAATCCCAGCTTATAATACCACTTCCCGATCCACCCGTAACGATCCTCGTAATATGTAGTGGGGTCAAAGGAAATAAAGGCATTCTCCTGTGTGAAAATCGTTCCGATCATCGCGGCGATCAGCGTAATCACAATCAAGCGAACGGCAATCTTCACGGAAGAGAAGAAACTCCATACCTTGTCGATGACGGATTGATTGCTCTTCTGGGATCGGCGCGCTATTCCGTCGTACCGCATTTCAAGGGGCGTATCAATGTCTACTTCCTTGCCATCCAGCGGTTTGCCGCAGCTCTCACAGAGTACGGTCCCGACTGGATTCTGATGTCCGCATTCGCATTTTGTATTTTCAAATTCCAACAAGAAAAAAGACCTCCCTCGGTCAGGACTGAAGCAGTTTCGTGACGCGCTCGTCAATGTCCTTTTCCGTCATCGGCCCGACGAAAATGTCCATAATCGTTCCGTTCGGTTTGATAAAAAAAGTTGTCGGATACGATTTCAATCCATATTGGCGCTCCACTTTGCGATTCTCATCCTGTACTATCGTGTAGCTTACTCCATACTGCTTGATGAAATTATTAACCGTCAATTTGTCTTCGCCCAAATTAATCCCGATAATCTCAAAGGGCTTGTCTCCCTGCTGCTCGTACTGCTTCTGAAGATCCGGCGTTTCCGTTACGCACCCCGGACAGAAGGTTCCCCAGAAATTAACCACAAGTGCTTTACCCTTGTAATCTGAGAGCCTGTGCGTCTTGCCGTCGATGCCCAGAAGGGCAAAGCTCGGCGGTTTATCCCCTTTGCGCGGCAGACCGTCGCTTGAAGCGAACAGGGCATTGCCGATCGCATAGCCGCCCAGCAGCAGCACAGCAAGAAAGATAGTAATTTGTATGGCTCTGCGGTTTGATTTCATGCGTATTATTCACCGCCCTATGCATAAAAAGTATAGTCCCGACAGGCTAATCACAGTTCGCTTTCGTGTCATATTGATTATAACGAAAACCGACGGCAATTGAGATTGCCGCCGCTCGTTATTTTTGAATTTTATGTGTCTTGACAGCAGATTTTAGCAGGAGTTCAACTTCCTTGGGTGTTAAATGACGATACTTTCCTCTTTTCAGTCCAAGCAGACTAAGCTCTCCGAATTTGATTCTGCGCAGCAGAATCACCGGATGGGAAATCGCGTCGAACATACGCCTTACCTGGCGGTTGCGGCCTTCATAAATCGTAATGGATATCGTAGACAGGTTCTTCTCCGTATCCACATCATGATACTCCACCTCGGCGGGAGCCGTCATCCCGTCCTCGAGCATGACGCCGTTCTGCAGCTTCTCCAGCAAGCTGCCGTGAGGCACGCCCTTCACGGTCGCCCAATAGGTCTTGGGCACATGATGGCTGGGATGGGTAAGCAGATTGGCAAACTCCCCGTCGTTCGTCAGAAGCAGAAGCCCTTCCGTATCATAATCCAGTCTTCCGACCGGATATACCCGCTCCGTTATGCCGTGCAGAAAGTCGGATACGATCGTGCGTCCCTGTGGATCGCTTGCGCTCGTAATGACCCCCTTAGGCTTGTTAAGAACCAGATAAAGCTTTTTCTCGCTCTTAATAGGCTTTCCTTTTACTGTAATGATATCCAAGGCCGGGTCTGCTTTCACCCCTAGCGTTGTAACAGGCTCGCCATTGACTTCAACCTGTCCGGATAAAATAAGCTCTTCGCATTTACGCCGTGAAGCCACGCCCGCATGCGCCAAAATTTTCTGTAAACGTTCCAATGCTTTCACCTCATCCTTCATAATACCCTAAAAGCGGCAGCAAAGGAAAGGTTGATCAAAGAAGCCCGTCAAGGGAGGCTGCCGTCTCTTTGGAAGGAGATCATGCAGCCCCTTAACGGGCTTTGAGCGATTGTTTCATCCAAACACATATAAACAGATGATAATAGCTGCTATAAAGCCGACCAGATCGGAGAAAAGCCCAACCTTCAGGGCATAGCGGCTGCGGCGGATGCCGATCGCTCCGAAATAGACAGTAAGCACGTACAAGGTCGTATCCGTGCTCCCTTGAATCGTCGAGGCCATGCGTCCTATCATCGAATCGGGTCCGAAGGTTTTGATCAGCTCCGCAGTAAACGCGAGCGAGCCCGCTCCGGTCAGAGGCCTGAGCAGGCCCAGGGGGAGCACTTCACTGGGTACGCCCAGCTGATCAAGCAGGGGACTGATCAAAGAAGCAAGCATATCCATCGCTCCCGAAGCCCGGAACATGCTGATGGCAACCATCATCCCCACGAGATGAGGAATAATGTTAACGGCTGTGCCGAAGCCGTCTTTGGCACCCTCCAGAAACGTCTCGTAGACTGGAATTCTGCGAAAGGCGGCGTACAGCGGAATAAATACGATAATAAAAGGGATCATCCAGGCCGATATCACCGTTATCCATTCATACAAGAACCTCACCCTTTCCGCTGCCAACGCTTCCGTCAGGCGGGGCGCCGTCATGAGCAATGAACTCACGGGGTGCCTTTACAGGCGAATCAATATGACCTCCGTCCTTGTCCGTCCATTTCGGCGGCTTAGCGCGGCTTCTGTACCAGCGGTCAGCTGCGATGGCAGCTACGGTGGCCACCAGCGTTGCAGCCAGGGTAGTCCCGACAATTTCGGCCGGATGCGCCGAGCCATAGGTCATCCGGATAGCAATCAGGGTAGTGGGCACCAGTGTGATACTGGAAGTATTGAGAGCGAGAAGTGTGCACATGGCGGGCGTTGCCGTTTCCTTGTCGGGATTCAGCTTCTGCAGCTCCTGCATGGCTTTGATCCCCATGGGCGTGGCCGCATTGCCGAGTCCCAGAATATTGGCGCTCATATTGCTCATAATGTAGCCGAGCGCCGGATGCCCTTTGGGGACATCCGGAAACAGGAAGCGCACCACGGGCTGAAGCAGCGAGGCCATTTTGCGGAGGAGACCGGCGTCTTCGGCAATCCGCATCAATCCCAGCCACAGCACCATGACGCTGATTAAGCCGAAACTGACCGATACGCCGTTCTTGGCCCCCTCGAAGGCTGCTTCCGTCAGGGCTTCCATACGACCATTCATGACCGCGGCAACAAAGCTGATTGCAATAAAAAATAACCAGATCCAGTTTACCATCCTGCCCTCTCCTTCCCTCCAAATAACATAGAGAGTGTCAGTTTCAACGCACTTCCGAATGAATGCATTGCCGGCTTGGCGGCAGTGAGATCGGCATCCTTCTCGTCCGCAGGTGCCCGTTCCGGCTGCTGAGTTTGCTGAATTCGGCTGCTCTGCGGTTCATATACAGGTGTAGAGCCGATTTTCACATCCCCCATATACCAATCAATTTTCCCCCGCTCACCGAGCAAGTACTCGGTCTTCCTGGAATCGGTCAGCACCAGCTTGGAGCGAAGCTGCTCCTTCTCCCCCTCCGCAAACGGATAAAGCATTGTGCGTCCTACCGACAGGGGATAGCCATTAACCGCCTGTCCCTTGTGGGTGACCTCGGCAAGCGGATAGTTGGCAAAGCCCCAATCCAGCAGCTTCTGGTGATCAAGCCAATCATTGCCGTCGTTCAACGTCACAACGGCCAGCTGCTGGCCTTCTCTTGTCGCCGAGCTGACCAGGCAGCGTAATGCCTGTTTGGTGTAGCCGGTTTTCACTCCATCCGCCCCGTCATACATCGTGAGCATTTTATTTTTGTTTTTCCATGTATAGTCCCATTCATCATTTGGATTGGGGGCCGTTTTCACTTTGGTTTTCACAATTTCTTTGAAGGTCGGATTCTTCAGCGCGTAAGCGGTCAGCTTGGCCATATCATTGGCCGTCGAATAATGACCCTCGATATCAAGTCCATGCGGGTTCATAAATTGTGAATTCGTCATCCCCAGCATCTGTGCCTTATCGTTCATCATGTGGACGAAGCCTTCCTCGGAGCCGCCTACATGCTCGGCAATCGCCGTTGCCACATCATTGCCGGAGCGCAGCATCAAGCCGTAAAGCATATTCTGCAAGCTCATTTCCTCACCCAGCTTCAAATAAATCGATGAGCCTTCCCTGCCTGCCGCCCGCTTGCTTGTTTTCACCATATCCGAGAGCTTGCCATGCTCAATGGCCACAATGGCCGTCATGATTTTGGTCAGACTGGCGATTTTCATCTGTTCATCACCCTGGGAGGTGTATAGAAGACGCCCGGATTCCACATCGATGAGAGCGGCAGCTTTCGCATGTGTCGTAATCGGCTCCGGAGCGTCGGCATATGCAGCAAGCGGGGCACCGATACCAGTGATCCCTGAACATGCAAGGGTTACTATCCCCGTAAGACCAATCAATAAACGGACAAGCCTCATACGCTTCCTCCTAAAGAGTTTTTGGTGGTCTTCATTGAATAACCACCCTTGAATACCAAAAACTCGCTTCGTAAGCATAAACTTAGAGTTTTTCGTGGTCTTCATTGAATAACCACCCTTGAATACCAAAAACTCGCTTCGTAAGCATAAACTTAGAGTTTTTGGTGGTCTTCATTGAAATCCACCCTTAAATACCAAAAACTCGTTTTCATTGTGATTCAGCCACTGTTCTTAGGCATATGTAATCTCTGGTGAATGGGTCTTGTACTATTATATGAACAAGCAGTCTGGTTATGCCCTTTGTCCTGTTGTCCGGACAAGCACGTAAAAAAAAGAAACCGCCGGGGATGAACGGTTTCTATAGGTGCTATCAACTTACGAACTCCAAAGCCCGTTAAGACACGGAGCATTTTAGATATATTTTCCTTCGGTTCGGTCGTGCCGGTCAATATGAAGCGAATCACGATCACGGTCACGATCAATATCCAGATCGTCCCGCTGGAACATGCTTTGGATTTTCTCAAAAACCTTCGGTGCGGAGTCAATGACACGCTCCATAAGATGAGTCTGGTTATCAAGAGGTACAATACGGACGCCATGTACGCCCACTACCAGAAAAGCGATAGGCGTGATGGATACGCCGCCGCCGCTGCCGCCTCCGAAGGGAAGCGACACGGATGCCGAATGTCCTTCATGCTGCTTGGAATGGTGCTCGGTCTCATGATCAAACCGGATATCACTGCCGCCTGCCACAAAACCAAAGCCAACCTTGGATATCGGCATAATAACACTGCCGTCCGGAGTCTGGACGGGATCGCCAACGATAGTATTTACATCCACCATTTCTTTAATATTTTCCATTGCGGTTTGCATTAAGCCTTGAATCGGATGGTCTGCCACTGGGTTATCCTCCTTAAGATCGATCATATCGTCAAATCCCAACCTGCACATTGCAGTCTTTAGCGTTCCCCCAAGCCGCATCCTTTATGTGATTCAGGCACGCATTAAAATACGCTGCCAGCCAACCAGACCCTTGGGAATGCCGTTGACCTTCTTCAGGCGGTACATCAATACGATAGTGGCATAAATCGCGTAACCAAGACGGATTCTTGCTTTAAACCGGCCTTCTGTTGCAAAATAAACCTGGTTATATACAGGCTGTACCGTGAGCACGGGATCATGAGTCAAGCGGATAAGCTGGGATAGCAGGCCAATTGACGTTGTTTTGGCCGACCAGATGAAGCCGGTTACCATGGCCGTCCATACCGCATCGCCGGTCCCCACTGCCGTATGCCATTTCCATTCGGTTACATGAATATGTCCGAGGGTCCGCCTGGCCCACCCGAGCAGATCTCTGGTTTGCCCAAGTATCTTTAGAACGCTTTGAAAAGACTTCATAGCCGTTTGTGAATCCAAATGGTCAGTAGATGATTGCTGTTTGCTTCCACCAAGATTCTCTTCGGCCGCTTCTTTTTTTACTTCCAGACCTTTTTCTTTCTTCCGTATATCGGATAGCTTCCAGTGGTAATGAACCAATCCCATAAGTGCGCGGATCTGCAGCTCAGCCTGATCATCCTGGCCGATCCGCTTCACATGACCACGAATCACGACAGGCGAAAGTGCAGCGGCTAACAAGAGCAAAAAAAAGAGACCTGCCGCGATCATCCATCCGAGCGGGTACCCTAGCATGGGCGTCTTTCCCCCGTTTCCCTATAATTGGTCGGATATAGTATGACCTAACGGACAAATCTCATTCATGCTTCATCATCATGTGCTGCATCAGGCACTTCGTCAATCGTAATCTGACGGTTCTCAAGCTTGTCGAACAGCAGCTGCGTTTGCTCGTCCAGCGAATCATCATCGACCTCGGCCGGTTCGGGCAGCGCATCCAGACTGGCCAATCCGAAATAATCCAGGAATGATTTGGTCGTCCCGTACAGAATCGGCCGTCCAATCGCTTCGGCACGACCCACGCCTTCAATCAGATCTTTGACAACCAGCGTATGCAGGGCCCGATCACTCTTGACGCCGCGAATTTCTTCGATATCCACTCGTGTAATCGGCTGCCGGTATGCCACAATGGACAAAGTTTCCAGCGCCGCCTGCGACAGGCTTGATCTTGTCGGCGTATAGGCCATCCGCTCAAAATAGGAGGAATGGGCCGGGTTTGTCGTCAATCTGAACGCGCCGGCAACGAATGACATCTGAATACCGCGTTTTTTCTGCTTTAATTCCTTCATCAAATCCTTGGCGATATCGGAGGCTACCGTGGCATCCAGCTCTAAAATATCCGCCAGCTGCTTGACGCTCAAGCCTTCGTCTCCAGCCATAAAAAGCAGGCCTTCAATAATCGATTTCAACTTCGAGAATTCCACTTTCTACTGCTTCTCCTCTCCAATGAACGACTATATCGTCAAATAATTGATGCTGAAAACATGTAACCTGCTTCATCTTCATCAGTTCCAGAATGGCGAGAAAGGTAACGACAATTTCATGGCGGCCCATCTCCTCGCGAATCAGCTTGGAGAAGCGGACGGTCTCATGCTCGCGCAGCAGGTCCATAATATCACGGATGCGGTCCTTCACCGAGATCTCGTCCCGGTGAATAGTCGACACCATATTTCGTCTGACCGCCTTGCGCAGCGCCTTCTGGAACGCTTTGATCAGGTCTCCGACATGCAGCCCTTCAATGGGGTTAACCGGCTCAGCCTTCATGAATGGCGTCAGATCCTCCGGCTCCTTCGTATAAAGAAGGCTCCGTTCGAATTCCTGCTCCCGCAGCTGCTCCGCAATTTGCTTGAATTTCCTGTATTCCACCAGCTTCGCAATCAATTCGTCATGAGGGTCCAGACCATCGTCTTCCCACATGTCATAATCATCCTCGATAACCGGCGGTTTCGGAAGCAGCTGTCTGCTTTTGATGGACAACAAGGTAGCCGCCATAACGAGAAATTCGCTCGTAACTTCCAGCTCCAGCTCCTGCATTGCACTTAAGTAATCCATATATTGATCCGTAATTTCACTGATGGATACCTCGTGAATGTCAATCTCTGCTTTATCGATCAGATGAAGCAGTAGATCAAGCGGACCTTCGAACGCTTCCAGTTTGTATGTTACCGTCATGACGGCCAAGCCCCTCCTTACCCTTGCAGCTGTCTGGTCAGGTTAGCCATCTCAATGGCCGTTACCGCCGCTTCCCATCCTTTATTGCCCGCTTTCGTACCCGCGCGCTCAATAGCCTGCTCGATCGTGTCCACAGTAAGAACGCCAAAGATTGTCGGGACGCCGGTTTTCAGAGCTACAGCCGAAACTCCCTTGGCTGCCTCATTGCATACATAATCAAAATGCGGAGTCGATCCGCGTATTACCGCGCCAAGGGTTATGACAGCGTCGTATTTCCCGCTCTCTGCCATCTTCTGGGCGATCAGCGGGATTTCAAATGCGCCTGGAACCCAGGCCACTTCCACATTGGCATCATCCGTGCCATGACGCTTGAATGCGTCAAGCGCGCCGCCAAGCAGCTTGCTGGAAATAAATTCATTGAACCGTCCAACGACGACTCCAAAGCGTTGACCTTCATTTACAATTAAATGTCCTTCATATATATGCGGCATTTTGATGTCATCCTTCCATAATTGGGTTTGTCTTTGCCTCTATAAGGCAAGAAATTAAATTTCAAATTCCAGCAAATGGCCCAGCTTTTCCTTCTTGGTGTGGAGATATTTCTCATTGTCCTTATTGGATACCATTTGAATCGGAACACGTTCAACCACTTCTATTCCATAACCTTCAAGCCCTTTAATTTTGCGCGGGTTGTTGGTTAACAGACGCATTTTGCGAATGCCCAGATCTTTCAGGATTTGAGCGCCAATGCCGTATTCCCGCAAATCGGGAGCGAATCCCAATTTAATATTCGCGTCAACCGTGTCGAATCCCTGCTCCTGCAGCACATAGGCCTTTAATTTGTTGATCAGACCAATTCCGCGGCCCTCCTGGCGCATATAAAGCAGAACGCCGGAGCCGGCTTCCTCAATCTGGCGGAGCGCCGCTTCAAGCTGCGGACCGCAATCACAGCGGTGGGAATGGAACACATCGCCGGTCAGACACTCCGAGTGGACACGAACCAGTGTCGGCTTGTCGGGATCGATCTCGCCTTTAACAAGGGCCACATGCTCCTTGTTGTCCACCTCATTCGTATAGGCTACAGCGCGGAATACACCAAAATCAGTCGGCAGATTGACATCAACCGCACGCTCGATAAGCTTTTCCTTCTCATTGCGGTAATGTATCAAATTCTGGATGGTGATCAGCTTCAGGTTATGCTTGTTTTTGAATTCCACCAGGTCGGGAAGCCGGGCCATGGTGCCATCCTCTTTAATGATTTCACAAATTACCGCAGCAGGTGCGGAACCGCACATCCGCGCCAGATCGATAGCGGCTTCGGTGTGTCCGGTACGGCGCAGGACGCCGCCTTTTTTGGCTATGAGCGGGAAGATATGGCCCGGGCGGCGGAAATCGGCGGCTTTGGTATTCGGATTCATCAAAGCCTTGACCGTCTGTGAGCGCTCGCCAGCGGAAATGCCTGTCGATGTGGATATATAGTCAACGGATACGGTGAAGGCTGTACCGTGATAATCCGTATTATGCGTAACCATTGGCGGCAGCTCCAGCTCCTCGGCACGCTCCTGGGTGATGGGCACACAGACAAGGCCGCGGGCTTCAGAAATCATAAAATTAATGATTTCCGGCGTTGCTTTATCCGCCAGCGCAATCAGATCGCCTTCATTCTCGCGGTCTTCGTCATCCACAACAATAACCGCTTTGCCCAGAATAAGATCATAAATCGCGGCTTCGATGCTGTCAAATACTTCGTCTTCCTTTAAATACGAATTCTGCTGCTCTTCTGTCATGCTGGTATCCTCCTTTATCGTCTAGGTGTCGGTCGTTTAATAAAAGCCATTGTCAGCCAAAAACGCGGCTGTGATCCCTCTGGAGCCGGCCGCCTGCTTGCCGCCGCCTGCGCCGTTAGCTGCGCCCTCTTTAGCTCCGCCTTTGAAGTGGAGCAGATGGTCCACATATTTGCCCAGTACATCGCATTCGATATTGATGCTGCTGCCCGCCTGTTTCAGCTGCAGAGCTGTCGCGCGAAGCGTGTGGGGAATAATCGAGACTGTGAAAGCAATGGAATCCACATCGACCACCGTCAGGCTGATACCGTCAACTGTGATCGAGCCTTGCGGAATTACATACCTCATCAAGTCGCTGTCATGCGGCCGAATCGTAAAAACAACCGCGTTTGCATCCGTTGTCCGGGTAGCAATGGTTCCTGTCCCATCCACATGTCCCTGAACAATATGGCCGCCGTAGCGTCCCCCCGCTTTCATAGCCCGCTCCAGATTGACCCGGTCGCCTGGCCGTGTATCCTTCAGGTTGGTATGGCGAAAGGTTTGCGGCATCACATCTGCCGTGAAAGTTGAACCCGACAGCTCCGTTACCGTCAGGCAAACGCCATTTACGCTGATGCTGTCGCCAATCGCCGCATCCTCCAGCACGCGGGAAGCTTCGATCGTCATCATCATCGCTTCCCCCTGCTTATAGCTTCGCTTCAGGGCGCCAATTTCCTCAATCAGACCTGTAAACACGCCCACACCTCCCTTACAATTTCTTCAATCTTATTAATCTGCTTCCGGCAGATGCTTGTAATCCGGATAACCTGTCAGGCAAAGGTCACTGCCGATACGTTCAAAAGTCAGCTCAGACAGTTCAATCGCCTCGCTCATTTTTTCAAATCCGCCAAACGTGAAAGCTTCGGGGGAAGAGGGACCGCCTATCAGCTTTGGCGCAACGAAGAGGATAATCTTGTCGATAAGCCCAACTTCCAGCATAGAGCCGTTCAGCACGCCTCCGCCTTCGAGCAGAATGGAAGCAATCTCAAGCTCGCCGAGCTTGTGCATCGCAATGCGCAAATCAACTCTATCGCCCGACCCGCAGCTAAGCACCTCTACCCCTTGTGACTCAAGCTCAGCTCTTCTCCCGGTATCAGCGCCCTCGACAGTCAGCACAATGACGCGGGAGGTAAGGTCCTTTACAAGCCTTGCCTTGGCTGACAGGCGAAGCCTGGAGTCGACTACAATGCGGATTGGGTGAAGAGCCGGGACGCTCAACCGCGTCGTTAATTCCGGATCGTCCGCGATTGCCGTCTGCACCCCGATCATGATCGCCATATTCTGATGCCTTAAGGTGTGTACAAGCGCACGCGATTCCGGTCCGCTTACATACCGGCTGTCACCCGTCCTCGCGGCGATTTTCCCGTCCAGCGTCATCGCTGTTTTCATCGTTACATAAGGCAGCCTCTTGGTAATGAATTTATTGAAGGCTTCATTCATACGGCGCGATTCTTCACCCAGCAGTCCGACCTCAACGGCGATCCCTTCTTCCCGAAGACGGGCAACACCGCGGCCTGCAACCAAGGGATTGGGATCGAGACAAGCGACCACTACCCGGGAAGCCTTTGCTTCGATAATCCGTTCACAGCAGGGTGGGGTCCTGCCATGATGACTGCATGGCTCAAGGGTTACATAAACGGTGGACCCTTCCGCATTTTCTCCAGCCATTGCAAGCGCATGTACCTCGGCGTGGCCTTCCCCCCGCTTGAGGTGGGCTCCAAGACCGACAATACGGCCTCCATTCACCACGACACAGCCGACAACCGGATTAATGCCGGTTTGCCCTTTTGCTTTAGACGCCATGTCCAGGGCCAGCTTCATGTACATTTCGTCATCCAGCACCTCAATGGAAATAAAAAATCACCCCTATGCAGGCAAGCTGCCAACGGGGTGATGGTTTGAAAATCTTGAAAAAGACGGATCAAAGGCACATTCAAACAAACCAGTCATCTTTGTGAAAAAAAGAACAAAGAAGACAAGAAATGAAAATGAGCTTTGCAAACGTCCCCTTCTCCCATCCAGACTGTACTGTCGGTCCCGGATTTACACCAGGTCCACCGTTTCACTGCCGAATCCTCACTAGGAGAACCGATATTATGCGAAACGGGTCACGGACTGACAAAGCCGGAATTCGGTATACCCTCATTCTCATGCTTTGATCACCGCCGGTTGGGAATTTCACCCGACCCCGAAGGTAGTTGCAAATATTTGATGTTGCTTAATCCTACCAAACAAATGGATTAACTTGATTGAAATAGTACCACTTGAAAATGAAAAAAGCAAGGATTTTCATCCTTGCCTCAGTCAATAGCCCAATAGGCTTGCACTTTGAATTTTAATTTAATTATCAGGTTTGTTTCATTTTGTCTTAAGGTAGGGCCGCTATACTTCTAAATAACGACCCCCCATTCATATAGATTGACTTGACCCGCTCATGCCAAGCGGGTCCTTTTTTTATTTCTTATAGCCCGGCATGGTGTAATCCTGATTGGTCAGTTTAGGCAGTATCTTCATGGATTCAATATGCTTTTTCGTCTCCAGCGTGCCGATTTGATAAATATATGCGTACAAATCTCGAATATCTTCGCTATACTGCTCTTCCGATTTATCATGATCCGAGGATTTAAACGGAATGATTGCGCGCAGCGATGTGATATCGTCCGTATATTTTTCCTTGTCCAGCTTATGCTGAAGCAGAGCAAGCTCGTCCTCGCTCGCCTGAACGGTTAATTGGTCTGTTCCGGTCAATTCCGTTTCAATCGTTCCTGAAGTGATGGACACATAATAGGTTTGAGGCAACATATGGACCCCTCCTCTCGATTCGCAGCATTCCGGCCGTAACAGCCGGCGAAAACGGTAATATTAGCTGCGTTAAAGGTTATTAAACGAGTCCCCGCGCTGCGAAACAAACAACCCGTGCAGGCATGAACGCCTGCACGGGTTGTTTGTTTACCGATATATAATAATTTTAAACTTCAACGACTTCCACTTTTTGCATTTTGTCGCGGCCTTTAAAGCCATCCACATGCTCCATGCCCTCGGTTACTTTGCCGAAAACCGTGTGCTCTCCGTCCAGATGAGGCTGCGGCTGAAACACGATGTAGAACTGGCTTCCCCCTGTGTTGCGGCCGGCATGGGCCATGGCAAGCGCTCCGCGCTCATGCTTGTTCGGGTTGATCTCACAATCGATCTGGTAGCCTGGACCGCCGTTGCCAATACCGTTCGGACATCCGCCTTGTGCGACAAAGCCAGGAATGACACGATGGAATACAAGACCGTTATAAAAGCCGTCATTTGCCAGCTTCTCAAAGTTTGCTACCGTATTGGGCGCATCCTTTTCGAACAGGTCGATTTTTACCTCTGCGCCGTTTTCCATGGTGATTTTTGCTTGTTTTGCCAATTTAATCATATCCTTTCTGGAATTAAAATTAACATCCCCCTAAATCCCCCTTTGCTAAGGGGGACCCCAGGGCGCTCCGCCCCTGGACCCCGGACTGGGCGTGACTGCTGCGGGGCCGTCTTCGATGAAACTTTCGGCGGTGGGATCGTTTACGTCCGCTTACCCGGACACACTTGACTTTTTCCGCGTGTAAGACACTTTTTGCCCGTGGTGCCTGCTGCTTTCAACGCTTTCCCATAACCGCCTGCTGCTTGCCGCGTCCTGCCTTCCGTCCGGAAGCTGACCTTTAGAGATCCGTTCGGCTGCGCCAAACGTTATAGGCTTGTTTGAAACAACAGTCCCTTAAAGAAAGGTCAACGACATCAAACCTTAAAGATCAAGACATCAGAGATTAAGGATCAATATACTACACCTTAAAGATCAAGATACCAATACTTGAGGACAAGATCAAGGGATCGTTCGGCTGGGCCAAACGTTTGGTATTACAAAGCTGAAAGCTGTCTTGCATCTGACTTTTGATATTATAGCATGAACCTATGGGTATACAAAGCATGTCCCCCACAGAAAATCCATCAGCTGTGGGGGACATGGGTGACAACGGGATAATTCAGCGCTTTATTTGGCTGCGGATTGCTGCAGCATGCGGGCCGGGATGACGTCATTGCCGATAATATCGTCCATCGACTCGCGTTTGACCACAACATCTGCCTGGCCGTCTTTGACAAATACGACTGCCGGACGGCGAATCCGGTTGTAGTTGCTCGCCATGGCGTAGTTGTAGGCTCCTGTACAGGAGACAGCGAGCAGGTCGCCGATTTCCGCTTTTGGCAGCTCCAGATCCAGGATAAGCTTGTCGCCGCTCTCGCAGCATTTGCCGGCAACGGTTACGGTTTCTACAACCGGGTCGTTGGCGCGGTTGGCGAGCATAGCTTCGTATTTGGACTCATAAAGAGCAGGACGGGGATTGTCGGTCATCCCGCCGTCTACAGCAATATATTTGCGGACACCCGGGATTTCTTTGCTTGTCCCGATCGTGTACAAGGTCGTTCCCGCATCGCCTACCATGCTTCTGCCTGGCTCGACCCAGATCTCCGGAAGCGGATAGCTGGCTGCCGAGAAGTTGGATTTGATGGAATCCGTAATGGCCTTCACATATTGAGAAATCGGGAGCGGTGTGTCGACCTCGGTGTAGCGGATGCCAATGCCCCCGCCAAGGTTGATGACGCGGAATGTGATCTTCAACTCATCGCGTACTTTAACGGCAAAGCCGGCTACTTTGTCGACCGCCATCTGGAAGCCTTCGACTTCAAAAATTTGCGAGCCGATGTGGGAATGTACGCCCAGCAGCTCAAGATTAGCCAGCGAAGCCGTTTCTTCAATAGCGCGATAAGCGGAGCCATTGCCCAGATCGAAGCCGAATTTGGAATCGGTTTGACCTGTTGAGATGTAATCATGGGTATGGGCCTCGACACCAGGCGTGATGCGCAAAAGCACATTGACTTTTTTGCCTTTGTCGCCAGCCAATGCGTTCAGCAGAGCAAGCTCGATGAAATTGTCCACAACAAAACAGCCGATATTGGCATCAAGCGCCATGTTGATTTCCTCCGGAGTCTTGTTGTTGCCGTGGAAATGAATGCGTCCAGCCGGGAATCCCGCTTTGATAGCGGTGTACAGCTCGCCGTCCGATACGACATCAAGGGAAAGATCCTCCTGCTCCGCAATCGCGCACATCGCCATAACGCTGAATGCTTTACTGGCGTAGGCTACCTGGAATTTCAGGCCCGATGCCCGGAAAGACTCGACATATTCGCGGGCACGCTGGCGAACAAGCGCCTCATCGACGATATATAACGGTGTTCCGAACTGCTTCGCGAGATCCGCGGTATCGCAGCCGCCAATCTCCAAATGTCCCTGCGGGTTGATTTTGCTGGTTCCGTGTAAGTACATGTATTTCCCTCCGTGTTCTCCAATTATTCGAATTGGCTGGTTTGCACCATTTAACACGAGTATACCCGATTCCCCCGCTGACCGAAATGGATAAATACGCATTAGATTTGTATTTTTTGCAAAATGGAATCACTTCTTGTTGCTCTCGGGCATCCGTTTGCGCTGCTGCGGCTTAAGCATATTCGGACGGGTGCGGTTGTGCAGGACAGGTATGCGGATGATGACACTCCATAGTCCCTGCATATCAAACGGAATGAACGGCCACATATAGGGACGGTTGAATGATCGGCTCACGACCAGATAGATAAGCAGAAAGGTTGTCCCGATCATGAAGCCCGGCACCTTGAACGCAGCCACCGCAACAATGAGAATCAGACGGACGATCCGGTTCGCAAGACCAAGCTCATAGCTTGGTGTCGCAAACATTCCGATTGCAGAAACAGCCATGTACAGAATGACCTCATTGACGAACAGCCCGGTCTGCACCGCGATATCGCCGATCAGTATAGCGGCTATCAATGACATGGCTGTCGCAAGCGGCGTAGGTGTATGTACAGATGCCAGCCGCAGCAAATCAACGCCGAGCTCGGCCAATAGAAATTGAGCGACAAGCGGCAGCCGACCTGCCTTCTGCACGCCAACAAATTCAAGGAAAGGCGGCTTCAGCTCCGGCTGGA
Organism: Paenibacillus sp. JT31N17; assembly: GCF_056269255.1. NCBI lineage: Bacteria > Bacillati > Bacillota > Bacilli > Caryophanales > Paenibacillaceae > Paenibacillus > Paenibacillus sp. JT31N17. Next base: position 354,981 of record NZ_JBWDNP010000003.1, on the reverse strand, counting down.
GCGTGAACAAAAACCATATCGGCAGCAAGAAAAGGGATGCCAGTATGCCTATATAACGCACCCAGCGCAAGTACGTGCCAATGAATGGCGTTTGGCGGTTTTCCTCGGCATGCTGAATCAGATCAAAGAAGGTTGTCGGCAGCATCATGACGCTGGGTGTCGTATCCACGAAGACGGCAACATGGCCCTCCATCAGATGCACGGCCACCACATCGGGCCGCTCCGAATACCTTACAAGTGGAAAAGGGTTCCATCCCCGCTTCACGGTTGCTTCCTCAAGCTGCTTGTCAGCCAGCGGCAGACCGTCCAGCTTGACCTGCGATATTTTATCCCGAATCGATTCCACCAGTTCCATGTCGGCGATATCGTCGATATAAGCCAAACAGATATCCGTCTGGGTGCGGTCTCCGAGCCTCATGATTTCATAGCGCAGATGCTTGTCCCGCAGCCGTCTGCGCACGAGCGTTACATTCACAAGCATCGTTTCCACAAACCCGTCGCGGCTGCCGCGCACGACGCGTTCAAGCGACGGCTCTTCCGGCTGACGTGAGGGGAAGCTCTTGGCATCGATCATGAGCAGCGTGCTTTCCCCATCTATATAGAGCGCCGTTGCGCCGGACATCACGGCTGTCATCATATTATCCCAGTCGCTTTCACGGGCGACCTGGACAGCCGGGACGTATAATTCAAGGAAGGAGTGAATCACGCCTGTGGATAAATCTTCAGGCTGCAGATACGTCAAGCGCTTCAGCACCTCTGTAAGCACCGTATCCTTGGCAAAACCATTAAGGAAAAACAATGCGGTCCGCTTATCGCCGAAAGTCATTTCCCTGACGACCACATCGAAGCTTTTTTTATACCCGATCTCATCCTCCAGTTTCTTGATAAATAGCTCAAGCACCACCGGTATCGGATTCGGATCGCGTTTTTGCTCCTCCTGCCTCTGCTCTTTCCACCTCCCGATAATAGGATCTATTTCGAATTCCTGCTCTTCCCCAAACGCCGGTCCGGCCTGACTCTTATCAGCATTCCGTCTGTCAGACGCAGGCACGGAGTCCCCAGCTGCGAATTCCCGCTTAAGCTTAAAGCCCCGCTCCTCTCCGTCAGTTGATTCTGCTTCTACAGCCGGGTTCTGCTCCTCTCCGTCAGTAGAGATTGTCCGCATTCCCTCGTCTTCTGCCGCTTCCATCCCGAGATCCTGCTTTCCTTCGCCGGTTGATTCTGACTGGAGCTGTTTCTCTTTATATCCGGGTTCTTCCTCGCCTACCCTCTCCTCACTTCCTGCAGAATCTGCCTGAGGCATCCCTCCCGGCGCTTCCATCCTTTCACCGGAGTCTTCTCTGCCACCCCCATGTTCTTCTTGCACATCCTCCAGGGCATCTGCGAGAATCTCAAGTTCCTCCAGCAAGGGCTCAATATCCACTTCCCCGCCTATTGGCCGGGGCTTAATGCCATAATTCCCTTCCTTCCATTGCCCTTCGACAGGCTTCGGGATAATCATGGGAGAAGGTTTAAATTCTTTATGCTCATCCATTCTCATACTCCCTGCCTCCATTTAGAAAATGTATAGTCTGTCTTGGCGGACCAGTAAGAAGATTTGCAAAAAGTCATTCCGGCCATTGAAAATAGAGCCAGTCGAATAATGAGCCTACGATCTTGCCAAGCACCATCGCCGTCACCAGCCATACTGTAAAGCTGCTTAAATTCAGCCGTTTCGCCAGAATGGGCAGAACATTCATGACCTCGGTGAGAGCTGCGGCCAGCATGCCTACGAAGATACCGTCGAAGAGCCCCATGAACGCCAAAGTAAGATGGCGCGGCAGCGACAGACGCCAGTCCATAAAATCCGCCAGGGACCAGTACACCGCCCCCAGTATAACGGAGCTTTCAAACCAGATTGATTTGCGGTAGGCAAAAGCAAGCTGGGCCAGCCTCGGAATAATATCAAGCACAATGATCAGAGCGACAAACCCGCTTCCGACAGCAAGGCCCCCGGCAAGGCCCAATATTGCGGCAAATCCGTTAGCGGCCCAGCTAATCATTGCGGATCTTCGCTTTCATCGGGATGTTTTCGTTCTTTTTATACATTTCCTCGGCGATGACGCAGTCATTCACATTTTCCTCGTATATATAAAGCTCGACTTCCAGCGGATTAGGTTCTTCGTTAAACCTTTTACGGAACAGACGGTTAAAAAAAACGATCATCCCCGCCCCGATACCGATGGAATAAGGAATTTGAAACCACAGGGGGTGATCATTCTTGCGGCCGGTCACAAGCTCCGTAATCCGGATGTGAACCTCTTTCATGCTGACATCCGTGTGGAAATTCATAATGGCGAGCCCGGATCCGAAAAACAACAACAGCCAGGCTGCCGCCAGCACAAGCATCTTCGGTTTGGGCGGATTATCCAAAACGACGACCAGCACCTGCGGATCTCCGAAGGGTTCGATTTCCACTTCAGCTTCAGCCTCGCGAATGGCTTGAATGATCTGTAGCAGGTCGATAACTACACGGTTCCCGTCCTTGCTCTTATGCTGATGAAGCAGGAGAGTCTGGAGCCTGGACTCCAGCGCAGAGTCGGCGCTGAAGATACGGGCCGCCTGCCCGAGCGTGACGCTTCCGCCAGGCTTGATCAGGATTCGCTTGCGCAGACGCAAATAAAGAGTCGAATTAGCTGCTGATCCCATGTCCGCTCCCTCCAATCACCCGTGCCCAACTGGGGTTATTCCCTTTAGTATGATTAAAGGCTGCCTTGGATAGTCACCCCTGCGCGAACAATTTCTGCCATTATTCCGTTCGCAGCCTGCTTCGTCTGTCTTTGCACGGCCAATACTGGGATTCTGCCGCTGCAGACGGGTAGTGGTAATACTTGTAACCCGCTTTCTGCCTTTATTGAAATTTGAATGTTCAAGAAGAAACGGCTTCGTCGTCCTTTGGCGGCAAAGTTAATTTCTTCCCTTCAAGCCTTAATGAAATTTATAGGGCGTGAAGTGGCCTTCGTATAACCAAAGCAAAATTTGTGTTTCACGGAACTGCTCATTCGATAAGCCTGCAAGCGCTGCGCCGTTTAGATTAGCGCGTATTTCTTGCAGGAGGATCACCGGCTTGTATTCTTTCAAGGAAAAGGCGACGTAGAAACTTGGCATAAATGTAAATACTTCAAAAAAGGAAATTGAAGTGCTCGAACAGGCCGGGATGGCGCATTATGACGATGATTGGGGAAAAGACATGTTTGTTGTCGGGAATGCCGGAGTTGGTTGGCCAATTGTGGTTGCACTTGTGCAGTTTGCACGAGCTGAAGGAATTCCGTTGGAAAAAATATTTTCAGAAATGAATTTTACAGTACTCGACTGACCCTTTTGTAGAGAAGCGCACTATTCGTTAAACTTAATAAAGCGGAAGTCAAGGATGAATTATCTCTGTCCGGTAGCATGACGGGAACGGGCTGGATAGCCTAGCAGCAGATCCGGTGGCCGACTGCGGCCGGGACGGCCAGCGCCGTTCGCCGGTAGACCGAGGAGGTAAAAGTTAACAATAAGTGTAGGAAAACAATCAGTTTTTGATCATAACGCATGCAAAGTTGTCAGGGATTTTGATGTGTCGTGGATAATGGGGATCCGAATTCAGACGTGAAGAATACGGAGGAGGCATTTACCCGGCTACAAGGGCGTTCATACAAGATAACCGATGTATTGAAAATCTTGAATACCATGACATTGCTTTAATGTGTCATCCGCGCGCTGCGCGGCTTTTTTATTTTATGGCCGGCCGATGTTCAGCAGTGCTGCCGGGCGGCGGCGGCGCAATACGAATGGAAATATGTTCTTGTCCTCCGACATAATTATCGGGTGAGGATTTTGACGAGCTGATCCATCGAATGCGGATGCTGCATCGCGAACACGGGTTAAAAATTATGGCGGCGGCACGACGAATATGTATATTCAACGTTTAGTAGAAGAATGGAGCGTTCCAACCGATAACTAAACAGGAAGAGGATGCAATTATCGGAGTGGAGTGATGGACATGAAAGGGTTGAAATTGGGTTTGGCAATGATCGCTGCCGCAGGCATGGCGGTGGGGACGCTGCACCCGGGGCATGCTACAGCCCAAAGCGTTCGGTTGCAGGAGAAACAGCACGTGAGCCTGAGCATTAACGGCGAGCCATTCGGGATTACAGGTGTGGCGCTTGTATGGGGCGCGGGGAATCGGCTTTATGCGCCGCTTGAGCTGTTTAACCATCCGGACATTCAAGCGGAATTCTTGATTTCGGATAATAAAGGAATGCGCTATCTGGATATCTATAATTATCGGACATCCCTTACGCTGCGCGTCGGTGAAAGCTTCTATAGCAGCTCCCGCACTGATAGCGATACGCCGGAGTCGGGTGACTTGGGAGACGCGGTCCCATTCGAGCAGAACCGTCAAGTGCTCGTACCACTGCGTTTCGTTGCGGAACGGCTTGGCTTGTCCGTAAGCTGGAATGCAAGCAAGAATGCCGTGAATCTGCGCACGGACGATGAATACCGCAGCAATCTTGAACCGGCCGAAGAATGGGCGGCCTGGCTGAGCGAATACCCGCTTCCGGATGACGACCCTTCCGGGCATGCAATCACTGAAGGGGAAATCGATGCTTATATCGGGCAACTCAATACTTCGATCGTCGACTATGCGATCATTTCGAAATACGCGGCAGTGGTTCTGCAGGTAACCGATTCGGACGTGTCGATGTTCTTGATTCAGCGGCTCAAGAACGGGGGACTCGGCGAAGAGAGCGCTCGTTACGGGATGGACATGCCCGAGGACGGCTTGACGGTCAGCGCGTACGGTGATTATCTGGGCATCGGCACTCATGACAATGCGACTAAAGCGAACATCAACTCGGTAAAAGTCATCTACCGCGGGGAACAAGGTAAGTTGAGTGATTTGACCTTTCCGGTCGGAGATAAACCCGGATTCCTGATTCCGATGCCAAGTGAAGCGAAGCTTGAGCGCGTGCTGTTCTATCACGAAAATGAACTCGTGAAGGAAATCGAGTACAACGGGTATTGAAGTGAACTCCGATTATGCATGCAAGGGAGCGGAATTGCCTACTCGAGTGTGAATTTGCCGCTGAATGTCGTGCCCGTCGTCGGTTATTCGTCAGGGTATTCCGCAGAAGATCCCACCCTTCGCGGTCGGCTGCCGGAGCAGATGCTTGTTCAAGAGCAGCTGCCTTCGGCAGCTGCTCCATTTTTATATTAATCAAAGTGCAGTAGAACGAATTGAAAGCTGTTCGTTCGCGACTGTCCGGGGACAAGAACAAGAATTTATATCCTTAGCCGTAGACATGAACTTGTAACCAATCGTGACGCTGTAGTTGCTCCGAAAGCTACCAGATTTAGCAGAAGCTCGCAATGTTATGACTGGTTTATTTCCATCAATTAAAAACGGTTATGTTAAATCAAAGGCTGGTAGTCCCCAAAGAACGCGTTTAGAAAGAAGAATTAAAGCGTTGGAACTAGCAGTTCAAGCGATAGATGACCTTTCCGATAAATAATTATAAGTCGATTGCCGCATGGGAAGAAGAGCAATAAAGTGAACGTAGCAGCAAATCGCAATCTCCAATAACTTCAAGAAAAAAGCGGCCCCTTGATGGAGAGCCCTGCAAAACGAATACAGTTTCTGTAAAAAGTTACCCAGTAACGCACCGAATAATCCTGAGAATAATGCCACTAAAGTTGGGAAATTTTTTTCGAGAATCTACTAGACTTAACTTAAAACGATATTATAGTTTTTCTAGCCGGCGAAGGTCCGATAAAATCGTTGGGAATAACTTTTTCGAAATTAAAGGTTTTTAGTTGGGCTGCCTGTTGTTTGTTGTACAAAGGGGTTATCGAGCAGCACGGCGGACCATCGTTTCCCATCGTACGAAGCCATACTTCTCATAGAGACCATGCGCATCTTGTGTATTGAGATAAATATTCGTATAGCGAATGCGAGGATGGTCGACCATAACAGCCATCATCCATTTGCCGAGTCCTTTTCCGCGATGTTCAGTGTCGACGATTACGTCGCACAGCCAGGAAAAAGTTGCTCCATCCGTTACAACCCGCATGAAACCGACTTGAAGCCCATCCGCTCTGTAAAGGCCGAAACAAAGCGATTCATTCCAGCTATTCACAAGGGTTTCTTTCGACCGTTCCGCAGCCCAATAACTGCTCTTTAATAGTGCAAAGATCACATCCGGCTGCAGTTCTTTCATACTGTCACTGATTCTGTAAGGCAGGCAATCATGAATCCACTCCATCTGTATACCTCCCATAGTTCACGATACGTAATATGTTTAGTATAATGGTAACAGTTAGAAGAGAAAAATGAATTATTATGAGACTATACCCATACAGATCGGGGTGGAAAAATCATTAAATACGAGAATGTGAAGGACGATCTGAAACAACAGATTAACAGGGGATCGATCAAGCCGGGCGACAAATTACCGTCCATCCGAGAGCTTAGTATACAATGGGAGTGCAGCAAAAACACCGTAATCCGAGCCATCGATGAATTGGAAAAAGAACACCTGATTTACTCGGTACCGAAGAGCGGCCACTACGTGATTGATCGTTCCTCTGAGTCCGAGGATCGGCCGGAAAGGCTGATTGATTTTGCCATGGCTGCTCCGGATCCCGGTATTATCCCCTATGGAGAAATTCAGCACGGGTTGAACCGGGCGATACAGCTATACGGGGATCGCCTTTTTACATACGGTGATCCGCTCGGATTTCCATCTCTACGCGAGGCTATATCCCGGCACCTGACAGCCTCTCAAATTTTTACCGAACCCGAACGGATCTGCGTCGTCTCCGGCTCCCAACAAGCTCTTCACTTGCTTGCCTCCATGCCGTTCCCGAATGGGAAGTCGGCGATCTTGGTCGAACAGCCCTGCTATGCCGGAATGTTGAAATTAATAAGCCTCCTCGGGGTAACCGCAATCGGAATTGCTCGAACGGAATCAGGCCTTGACCTTGATGAACTGGAACGGCATTTTCGAAACAATTCCATTAAGTTTTTTTATACGGTTCCCCGATACCACAATCCGCTCGGAACCAGCTTGTCACGTCGGGAGAAAGAAGCAATCGCATCAATGGCGGAGAAATATGATGTGTATATCGTGGAGGACGACTATCTCGCAGACTTGGAAACTGACAGCAAATCCGATCCAATCTTTAGCTATGATTATTCGGGCCGCGTCATCTACATCCGAAGCTTTTCCAAAATAATGCTACCAGGCCTGCGACTCGGTGCCGCTGTACTTCCCGCAGCATTAATCACTTTGTTCCGAATGTACAAATCGTCGAGCGATTTAAGCACAGCCGCCCTTTCACAAGCCGCTTTGGAGATTCATCTGGTCAGCGGATTGTTTCAGCGCCACGCCGCCATGATGAGAGAACGCTATGGAATTCGAATGAAGGCTCTGCAGGAGGCATGTAGCCGATATTTGAGAGAGGGTTTCCGTCTAAGCAAATCAGCCGGCGGTATATTTGCCCAACTCGAGCTACCCCATCATCTGGCGGCAGAGGAGCTGGCCGCGCTCCTTCGTCAGAAGGACGTGTATGTTTTTCCTACTATGCATTGTTATCTTCCTAGTGTGGAAAACGCGAACAGCTTACGCCTCAGCATTATTCGCACGAATGAAAAAGAGATTGAGGACGGCATCCGGATCATCCGCCAGACGGCCGACGAGATAATGAGCCAAAGAAGTACAAACAAATTCAGCCGATCAGCCATTACTTGGATATAGAAGTCGTCACTAAAGAAGAAACTGCAATGCTGGAAAATCTCATAGGTAAATATTGCGTTAACACCAACAAAGGCTGCCGATCGGTAGCCTTTGTTGTGTTGTATTCTTAGATATCAAAACGAATGAAGGTGAGGGCAATGCGAGTTTTCAATAAATTATCAAAAATGGTAAATACGACAAAGGGATTATCAAGTGAGGATCGAATAAGTGAATTAGATTATACTCCCCAAATTCCCTCATCTCGACATTAAATAGACTGGATTTACCAAGGCTCTTATTTATCCAGCCATATGCATATACCTCCGGAATTCTCTAAGTCATTATATCATGTCCAGCATATGCCTTTGCGCCAAGTTTTCTCCTGTTTAAGGCCCCTCTCGATTTAGCTTTATGTCGAGAAATATGAAGTTATCAAAAGGAAAGGAGGATAGAGAATTCGCGTTCTAAACAAAAATAAGGAGGGATTCGCTTAGTGAAAAAGATAACTTTCGTTCTACTAGTGATCGTACTTAGTTTTTCCTGGATTAGCATCGTAAGTGCTGAAGAGAACGGGGCTGGTAGTTCCGAGAGTCCCGGCTATTTCCAATTTCAGTTTCCTTACGTAGACGTGACTGAAGGTGCAGGGAATGTTACGGTGACCGTCCAGCGACTCGGAGGAACGAGCGGGGAAGCGAAAGTCGATTACAAGACCGCTACCGATCCGCACGACGACGCCGAAGAATATATCCATTATATCGGCGTAAAAGGAACGCTCGTATTTGCAGACGGCGAAACATCGAAGACGATTGAGGTGCCGATCGTCGAAAACGGTTATGTCAGGAAAGTGTCCCCTGTTTTCCACGTGGTTCTTAACAATCCCGTCGGTGCGACATTAGGGGAGATGTCCGATATTGCCGTAAATATCTATGAGAATGACCCCTACAATCCGGAATTGGAGAGGAACTATATTTCGTTTTCCAGCCCCCCCTACCAGGAAATCGCAGAAAACGCAGGTACCGTCTCATTGGACGTGCAGCGCGAGTTCCCCGAAGGCGCCGTAACGGTAACATACGCGATCGTCGATGTTACGACAACACGCGGCGACGATTATAATGCGGCTGCAACCGGCTCGGTATATTTTGTAGAAGGTGAAACGCTGCAGACGATTCAGATCCCGATCGTGGACGACACGATTTCGGAGGGGCGCGAGAGCTTTAGGGTCATTCTCATAAACACGACGGGAAGTCCATCCGAAATCAGGCCGCCTTCTGATATCCAAATCAATATCATCGGCAACGATAACGATGCCGACACGAAGCTGCAGTTCAAGCAGCCCGTTTTCTATACGATTGAAGAGTCTAAAGTCGCTACGATCGAAGTCATTCGCACCGGAAGCAGCAGAGGGAACGTCTCGGTTCGCTACGAAACGGCAAACGTTAGCGCCGGCTGGAATGGCGATTATGCCGCTACCTCTGGAACGCTTACCTTCGCGGACGGTGAAACGAGCAAGAAGATTAACGTGCCGATTGTGGATGATCGTTATATCGAATATCGCGAAACGTTCAAGGTCGAGCTCTCGTATCCGTCATTCGACGCTTCCTTGGGCTCGCCGGCCGAAGCCACAGTGGTTATTTACGACAAGGATCATTTGTAATTATCAGAAGAAGGCCATCGGTCATATAGAAGAAGGTCATGCAGCAGTCCTTTGTCGGACAAGCAGCATAGTAGCTCCTCCGCGGATCTAAGTGGGCACCGACCAGAAAGCAGCTCTCGTCACCCGCAGTGGGCCTGGCGCTGACGGAGCGAACGTCAGTCAGGACGGCAAGCGGCCCGCTCAGCGAGGAGCTGCAGCGCGAGCGGCAACCAGGACGGCGATCAACTGGCGCCGCGGAGCAACTGCATCGCGCCAGGCATCGGTAGCGTGATCGACAACCAGGACAGCGGTCATCCAGATCCGGGGAGCTGCGGATGCCGGCAGAGCGAATGGCAGCCACGGCGATCAACTGGCGCCGCGGAGCAGCTGCAGCGCGCCAGGCACCGCGGTTCGATCGAAGGCCAGGCTGCGGCCAGGAGCTGCAACTCATAGTGCGCCGTTCAGAAATTCATTTTAGTGATAAAATATCTATTAACTGCTTCTTGGAAATATAGAGATTTGAAGGGAGGATAGCTTGTTGAAGGCTTTTTAGTCTAATTTATTTATGGAGGCAATTTATGAGAAGCTTCAAGGAGAATGCGTTTATTCTGCTGTGCGGTGCCATGATTGCCGCTGCGGTATTTACTACGACGGGTATAAAAGAAGCCGATGCAGCCAGCGGGCAATTATTCGAGAGTCCTTATTATGGGGTAACCGAAGATGACGGCTCTGTGACGCTTACAGTAGTTCTTTTTGGTAACACCCCGAGTAATGTAATTAATTATAGGACCTGTTATGCAAATACGAACCCTGCGGAACCCGGAGCAGACTACGATGCAGACGCTTCCCAAGGAACGTTGACGTTTAGTCCGGGGGAGACCTCGAAAAACATTACCATTCCGATCGTTGATGATACAATCCCGGAGGTAACCAATCTGCACTCGGGTTATTTTAAAGGTGAGATATTTTGCATGGAGTTGGTTGGATATTCACAAACCTATGTATACATCTGGGATAATGACTCCGGTAATCCCGAGCCCCCGGGTAATCTCGCATTTGATTCAAACTATCAGGCGGTAAGCGAAGATAGCGGTTCTGCGAGCGTTCTTCTGGAGCGCAAAGACGGAGCGCGAGGTCGGATTACGGTTGATTATACGACCTTCAGTTATGGTGAAGAGGATCCAAACGCTTATCCTAATGCAACGGCTGGCAAAGATTACATTCAGACAAGCGGTACGATAGTGTTCGAGGATGGGGAGTATTGGAAGAAAATCACTATTCCAATCATTAATGATCATGAGAATGAAGGCAGTGGGGAAAGATTCGAAGTTCAGTTGAGTAATCCAACCGGCGGTGCAACGACCGCTACTCCATCCCAAACGATCATTATTACCGGCGATGATGACGATATTTTAAATCATAATGCTATCCTGTTTGGCGAAAACGATCCTCAAGCTGATGTGAACGAAAATGAGCTCTATTTTTCCGTGACTGTGAATAGACAGGATCCTTCAGACGGGGAAGTTAACGTTCGTTATGAGACCCGGGACGGCACCTCTAAAAGCGGGATTGATTATGAAGCGGTGAGCGGCTTGTTAACTTTTGCGCCAGGCGAGACGTCAAAGACAATCCAGGTTCCAATTGTTAACGACCAGTCCGTCGAAGGACGCGAAAGCTTCAGAATTCAGTTGCAGGAAACCGGTGAGGGCGATTCCGTCTACATTCCCTCCGATTATCAGGACGTGACGATCTTGGACAATGATTATGCGAGTGTCCAATTCGCATCCGCTACCGTATATGGACTGGAAGAGAACAAAGCGATTAATCTTAAGGTCGTCCGAACGGGTTCAAGCAAGGGGGAGATATCCGTAACCTTTCACACCCAGTCCGAAACGGCTCAAAAAGGCATCGACTTTGTCAAACAAGATGCCGCGGTACATTTTGCAGACGGGGAAACAAGCAAAACCATTAGCATCCCGATCATTGATGATTCTTTGATTGAGTACCGGGAAACATTCCGGGTTATACTCGACAATCCGTATCCTGGCGATAATGTACAACTGGGGCCGGTTTCGGGAACAGAAGTCGTTATTTACGATAAAGACCATTTAAAAAAATAGAGGCCCCTTATCTTCGAATCGCAATAAAGATGACCGTCCATTCGTGTCCGCTTAACAATTCAGGAGAGAAATCCGCGTACGTCTTTGGATGAAAGTCTGTTTAATCTATCAGTGAACATAATCGCTTTAAATGGTAAATAAGGAATTTAACGGATGCCTCCCCATTACAGACAGCCCCCTCCTGCTCCAGGACGGCGCTGCCTTCTAAAACGGTATTCCTCGGCGTCCTCTCATACGGAGTTGCCGGGGAATGAAGCCGAAGCCATCAGGCTTTTTTCTATCTTTTAATGGAAGCCACGCTAATACATATCCATATAGGTCATGGAACTTGGACAAATGGGCCCGTTACAGCAAAATGAAAGGCCAGATGACAGCCTCTTCACTAAAAGCGATATCAGCTCAATATCCCGATCGCTAATGTGAGTCAACAGCTTAAGTAATTCACGGATAGCTGCGCGCTGATTATATTCAGGCGTATTTTAAAAAACGCCTCATGCTACTTGGTGAAATGGTCGATACAATCTCACGCTCTATCGCCTCATCGAAGAGTTCACGCGCCGCCCAATGGCTGATCGGTCGATCACTTTCCCGAGGCTCTTCACAGGCTAGGGTTACGAGTTGAATTACTTGCTCGGGCGTAAAGATCGATGGCGTGTCTGGCGGGGAGCATCTTGGAGCACACCATTGATTTCGAACTCTAATTGCTTCGGTTGATCCGTTTCCACACCTCCAAGGTAAAGAGTTGTTTTCCCATCATTACCCTTTTATTAGTTTCAATAATAACCAATTGATTAGTTATTTCAAAAGCCCTGCACTAGCCTCAATTTTTATATTCATTGAGCGCCATTCTCACTTATCCTTTCTTCCGGCTCAAAAGACCCTGTCCGCCTCCAAAAGACGAATCCCGTAGCGACCACACCGATCATAGCGCATATTTGATACATGGAGGAATAAGAGGTCAGGTCGGCAATCGGTCCCATGACGATACCTCCCAAGGATATACCGAAGTCCGCTGTCGCGATAAACAATCCGATTAGTACGCCTCGTTCCGCCTTGGGTAGAACAAAGCTCAAGTATGTCGTCAACGTCGGATAGAGCAGTGCCTGCGCGATCCCGAGCAATAACGCACCTGCGTAAAACAATGCCGCCCCCGCGCTGGCAGAGAAACTGACGGCAAGCGAAGCTGAGATGAGGAGCAACATCATCCCTCCGACAAAAGAGGAACGCCACTTACCATCAGACGGAATCCAGGTTCGGAGCAAAAATCTCGCAGTCACCACGACTGCGGCCTGAATCATGAGGTAGACTGCCGCGCTGCCTCCACTAATTTGAGTGGCGTACAACGGTACAAACGTTGTAACTGCTCCAAACACCACCGAGGCACTTAGCATCAATACGCCGCATGTGAACAGGTGCGGATTCCTTAAAAACTGGCTCAAATCTCTCATCATTGCCTTTCCAGAATTCCGCTGTTCATTTCCGTTTGCCGTTTCCGCCTGCTTTTGCCCACCAATACGCGCCGTAAAGCCCACAGCGCCAGTCAATATCGCGATCACAGTCATCGATACAGCGAATATGCTCATCTCTCCCGTCTGCCACATGCCAATAGCCAGCAGTGGCCCGAATATGCCAGGCAAATATGAGCACAGGGAATACATGGAGATACCATGCGAGCGATCCTTATCGGGCAGCGCGTCAATAATACCGAGCTGTAGTGCCATTGAGAAGAAGGCGGTGCACACGCCTTGCAGCATGCGGGCCAAGAAGTACCCCTCAAGTCCGGTGGAAGTGTATAGTAGAAGCGCGAGGGCATTGACGGTAAGCAGAATGCGCAGCACCCGGACCGGACCGTAGCGCTGAATCAGGTCGCCGGCCCACGGTCGAAAGACCATTGCCGTCAGCAAGTAAGCTCCCATAATGATGCCGATGGTCGTATTGGACGCCCCCAGCGCTTCACCCTTCAATGGAATGATGACATTCAGAATCGAGTTGGCACTGAAATAGAGCAGCGTAAGCAAATAAAGCCGTAGAAACGGCAAGGATAACGCACCTTTCATCGCTTGCTCTCCTTTCCCAATTGCCTTGTGCATAGTTACGATATGACCTTGCGCAGCAGCTCTTTTGCATACGGAGACCGGACATGCTTCAGTTCCTCGGTCTCTACGAGCTCCACAATTTCCCCACCGCAAATGAACATGATTCTGTCACATAGATAAGCAGCCGCCTGGATATCGTGGGTAATAAAGATGTAGCCCATGACATATGTAGTTCTCAACTTCTTCAGCAATTCCAGTACTTGCATTTGGACCGAGCTGTCGAGCGAGCTTATAGCTTCGTCCAGCAGGATACATTGGGGCTCAGCGGAGACGGCCCGTGCGATGCATACCCGCTGTGCCTCACCGCCGGACAGCTCGTGCGGATATCTCAAAAGATAGGATTCATCTAATCCGACTTGCCGCAGTAACTTGCCTATATCGAACGATCCGCTTGCTATCCCCGCGAGCCTTAGAGGCTCGAGAATGGCCTGACGAACCGTAAAGAACGGATTGATGGATGATGTATAATCCTGAAAGACGGCGCTGATACCTCCCCGTCGTACACATCGATCCGAGACCGGTTTACCGTGGAATGCAATGGCACCGGTATCCGGTTTCTCGATGCCGAGCAACAATCGCCCCAGCGTCGATTTGCCGCTTCCGCTTTCACCGATTATACCTAAGGTCTCGCCCTGCCTCCATTCGAACCCAATATCGCGAAGTACTTGATTACGAGCTTTGCGCAACCAGCCCGTTCGATATGATTTATTTACACCTTCAACCTTCAGCAACATCTGTGCCTCCCATCAATTGTCCAAAATGGTGACTCAGCGCTTGCCTGGAGGAAACCAGGAAACGGGTATACGGATGGCGCGCGCCGGCGAATACGTCATGGGTCGAACCGCGTTCGATGATTTCCCCGTTCTTCATGACGAGCACATTGTCCGCAATTCGTCTGACTACGCCCAAATCATGTGACACAAAAATCATGGCGCTTCCCAGCCGCTCACGCAACTGCATGAATTGCTCAACCACCTCATACGCAGTGACGGCATCCAACGCCGTCGTCGGTTCGTCGGCGATGATGACATCTGGCTCCAGCACAATTGCAAGTGCGATCATGACCCGCTGCAACATGCCACCCGATAGCTCATGGGGGTAGCTTCGCATCACCACAGCCGGCTCCTTCAAGCCTACGCCGTACATCGCCGCGGAAAGTCTGGTCTCCATCTCGACACGGCTCCAATTGTAATGGACGCCTAGCGTCTCTTGCAGATGAGTGCCGATCGGTCGAGAAGGATCGAATGCGCTCATGCCGTTCTGCATAATCATGCAAAGTCGCCGGCCCCTATACGCTCGCATTTCTTTGTCAGATAGCTTCGACAATTCTACTCCGTTCAAAGCCACAAAGCCCGACTGCCCAACGCCCGTCCGATTAATCCGCATGAGAGATCTGCACGTGAGCGACTTGCCGCTGCCGCTCTCACCGACGATGGCCAGGCATTCCCCCTGTATGAGTCGGAAAGAACTGTCATGCACCAACGCGCGACCGGAGCGTTCCTCCCAAATTCTCAAATGTTCGACCTCGAGTACATTCATCCCGTTCAAGCAGCCTCCTTCCCGCGTAGTCCCAGCGCGATCACGCCTGCACCGACGTACTTGCCCGAGAGCATCAGTTTGGGATCAAGCACCTTCTGCAGCGCATCAGACAGGAAGTTAACCGCAGAAACCACAATAATAATCGCCAGACCCGGAGCCAGCATCAGCTCAGGACGAGTGAACATGACGGCTCTCGCCTCGTTCATCATCATCCCCCACTCTGCGTGGGGAGCCTGAATGCCGAGACCCAGAAAGGACAAGCCGGATATTTGCAGAATCATCGATCCGAAGGCGCCGCTGACAATGACCGCCATCTCCGGTAGCACCACCGGCGCGATATGCCGCATCATAATGCCGAAGTGACCGATGCCCAGCACCTTGGCAAACTTCACGTAGTCGGCATCCGCGTATTGCATAACCGCAGTGCGAATAACGCGGGCAAACCAGGCCCACTTCATCATGACGAACGCGATTAAAATATTGGTCAGCCCCGCCCCTAGTATTCCAACAATTGCCAATGTCATGACGTAGCCCGGGAATGAAAGCATGATGTCGCAAATCCGCATTAATACTGCATCCGTCTTTCCGCGGAAATAACCTGCGGCAAAACCGAGTACGGCACCGACGCAGGCGGTCGCTCCAAGTGCTGCAAGTACCCATAGCACGCTTGGACGGATGCCGTAGATTAGGCGCGACATGATGCAGCGTCCCAGATGATCGTTGCCGAGCCAATAGTCCCAGGAAGCTCCCGAGAACCGCAGATCCATACTTACTTCGTTCGGAGGATGTGGGGCAATAAGCGGAGCGCATAAGCCGATCAGCAGCGTTGCCACGAGAACGGCGAGAGATGCTGCCGCCAGTCTCTCCTTCATCAATCGTTCAAGTAGTTTCATCTAGATCTCCTTCCTTAGCTTTGGGTTCACCGCCGCGTTTAACATATCGGACGCCGTATTAAACAGAACGAACGCGACGGCCAGCACGAGAACATAGGCTTGTATAATAGGAAAATCTCTGCTCAGAATCGAATTGATGGTAAGCGTCCCGAGACCTGGCCACGCGAATATATTTTCCACGACGACCGTACTAGCCAAGATGAGCGGTATGGCAAGACCGAACACCGATATGGCGACTTGCATGGAATTGCGAAGCACTTGCAGGGTTAAGCTTCTTTCAGATAATCCGCAAGCTCGGCCGTACAAGACATAGTCTTCGTTCAGATTGCTTAGCATGGAGCTGCGAATGATTCGGAAATAAATGCCGGCGTACCCGATTACGATGACGGCAACTGGCAGAACATAACTGAGATAAGAATCCATGCCGCTTGTGGGCAGCAAATCAAGCTTGACGGAGAAGTACCATACCATAAGCGCTGCCAGCCAGTAAGACGGCATTGAAGTAAGCAGGAAGGAGAAGCTCCTTACCGAGAGATCCAGCCACTTGCCTTCCCTCAGGGCACATATAATGCCCAGTGCAATTGATAGAACGATAATGAACAGTGAAGACACCATGGTCAGCTTCAGCGTGTTGAGCAAGGCAGGGCCGAGCAGCGACCAAACCGGCTTTCCACTTACGTAGGAACTTCCGAAATTAAGCTGGAGACAAGACAGCAACCAATCCCAGTAGCGTACCAGCAGTGGAAGATCCATGCCCAGCTCGCTCCTCATCTCCGCGATCAACTCATCCGTTATGGTCGGCACTCCTTGCGCATGAAGAACGACCTCGGCCGGGTCCATTGGCGATAACCCGTTTAATAGAAAGGTCAAGAATGAAATGACAACAAGCAGCGGAATGACAACGCTAATCCGTTTCACCGCGTAACCGAGCATAACTCTATCCTCCATATCTCGTTTTGTCCCTGATCAAGTGATCAGCTGTTATTCGAAGCTCATCTGCTCGAATGGCAGTTCAAATTGCGTCTGTTTGAAAGAAATGCCTTGCAGATTCAAGGGAGCCACTACCGTAACACTACCGTTCGTAATCGGAATAAAGACGGCTTCGTTATGAACAATCGTAAGAATATCCTTATAAAGCGCCTTTCTTGTCTCTTCATCCGTTGATACCATCACTTCATTAATCTTCCGGTAAAGTTCCTCCGCCTGCGGAATGCCGCTTGTCGTGAATCGATAAGCGGACTCGGCGGCAAACGCGGTAATTGTGCTTTGCGGATCGTACGCCAGACCCCAAGTCTGATTGAATAGCAGCTCATAATCGCCTGTTGAACGCCGATTGGCAATCGCGGGAGATTCCTCTCCGATGAGTACAAGCTTCATACCGATCTTCATAGTCTCGCTCTGCAACAGCTCCGCCTGCGTTTTTTGTGATGCAGAGTTGACATCGTAATACAGCTTGATCGATAACAGACGGCCGTCCTTCGTTCGAACCCCTGCTCCTCCATTGATCGTCCATCCTGCCTCTTCCAGCAGTTTGGCTGCCGCTTCAAGATTGTAGTCCCTCTTCAGCAGCCCGACATCGGCATAATTCACATTGGAGGAGAATAACGTCTCCGCAGGGGCTTCCGTACCATTGAAAATCGTGCGACTAATCGTCTCGCGGTCGATTGACTGCCAAATCGCCTCCCTAACCGCCTTTTCGCTCACGGGGCTTGCGACATTACTGCTGTTCGCCACGATCATCTTCGTATTCATCGGCTTGCTTCGAACAGCCTGGTAATCGCCCGAATCAGCGAGCCGCTGTATGGCTTCCACGTCAATGCTGTCGGCGCCGCGATCGTCGGTAAACACGAAGTTGACCTCCCCCTTCTGTAACGCCAGCAGCGTCGTCTCGCCTGCCGGCAGCACCTTCGCCGTAATTGTCTTTACTTGGGCAACTCCTCCCCAATATTCTTCGTTCACCGTGAACCTAGCGAATTGCTCCGTCACTTGCTCATCAAGCTTGTAAGGGCCTGTGCCGTTGTAACCCGCCACGCCGTCCTTTGTCTCTCCATTCAGGAAGTCTTTTGGTGAGAGGAAGACATACGGACGCGTCATCGACAGTTCAAGCAGCGTCGGATAATATGGCTCTTTCAGCGTCAATTGAACGGTGTTCTCATCGATTACAATGACGCTATCAAGCACGGTAGACAGCTTGATCCAAGCATGTTTGGCTGCATTGCGCTGCACTGCTTCAATGTTCAACTTGACAGCTTCGGCATTAAATGGCTCTCCGTCATGAAACTTTACGTTCTTCCGCAGTTTGAAGGTGTATACCTTGCTGTCTTCCGAGATGTTCCAGGATTCCGCCAGCAGTGGCTTGATGCCTTCCGGTGTATTTTCTACCAGCGATTCATATACGATGCCTTGCGCCGCCAACGATCCCGGATATAAATGCGGATTCATGTCGTTAATGTCTTTCGCGGTGGCATAAACCAGCTCCCTCGCGTGCTCCTCCGCCACCTTCTTATTATTGTTGCCCCCGCTACATCCAGCCAACAACATGATGACCAGAAAGGATGCCAACAGCGCGGCTGCCCTGTTTCTTCTCATTTTTTTGACGCCCCTTCTCATTAAATAGTAATAATTACAATTAATTTTCCTTTTAATTGTAATAATAACTATTATCATTGTCAATCCATATTTTTCATATTTCTTACTAAAAAAACCATTGACCAATTGCCAATATCTTACTATGATGGAATCGATAATATTCGTAAATTTTACTATTAATTAAAAATCTGAGTATATACCGTACGGAGGGTTGTCCGCATGAATCAGGAAATGGATTTCGTCAAATGCAGTCCCGCAAACAACATGACTATTCTAGTCATGGGCGAGTTTCCCGCCGAACTGCATCCCCGCATCGCCTCGCAATTGATGGATTACAGCCACCTGTGCGCCGAACAGGTCGGCTTTGTCGAGAAACCCGCCTACTCTGGCATCGCCGCTAAGCTTCAGATGGCTGGAGGCGAATTTTGCGGTAATGCCTGCTTGGCGCTGGCCGCTTGTATCGCATCGGAGCGATCGATGAAGCCGGGAGAGTCGCTGGAGCTGTCGCTGGAGGCCTCCGGCTCGGAACATCCCGTGCTTTGCCGTGTGGAAAAATTAGAAAAGGAATATTTGTGCGAGGCCGTTATGCCTGTTCCGAAAGAGGTGGAGAAGGCCGTCATCCCTTTCGAAGGTTTGCTGCTGGAGCTGGGCATTGTCCGTTACGGCGGCTTCTTCCATCTGGTGATCGACTGCGAGCGCTTCGAAATTGAACGGACTTCGGCCGAACGTCTGGCAAAGCTGTTTGGCGTTGCTTCGGGATATGACCTAGTTGGCATCATGCTGTACCGCCCCTCCGTTCGTGAGCTCGCTCCGCTTATCTACGTCCCCGCGCTCAGCAGTTTGATTTGGGAACAAGGTTGCGGATCGGGAACAGCTTCACTGGGCTGTTATCTCGCCTGGAACGACCGCAGCTCGGTTGATGTGCCAGTGTGTCAGCCTGGGGGCACTATTCATGCAAGCGTTAGCTGGATCGGAGGGGAAATAACCGGTGTAACCATAAGATCCACCGTCGGTATCGTCGCCAGAGGTAAAGCTTATGTAGACGATTACGTCCAATATTCGTTACAAGGAGGAATATCATAGCCATGAACCGACTTTATCATTCACTCATTCAATTCCGTGACAGATTCGTACAAGCAGAAGCCCAGTATGACGGTACCACCCTGTACAATCTGGGGCTGCAGCAGACGTTAGACGACTACTCTGCCTTCATCACTGATGAGAATAATCAACAGTTGTGGACAAAACTTAAGACCGGCGACATCGAGGAGCTCCTCCCTCTTGTCATGCAACTGCGAGACACATCCGCTCATTGCGTCGCTATTATGGAGAAATATCGCGCTCTCAAGCTGCTGCTTGGCGGTGATGACAGGCATGAGTACTTTCACCATATAGAAGCTTCCATCGAGAAGGAGTTTGGAAGCTTCACGGTGACGGCCGATTCCAAGGTGCTACTGATCGGCTCCGGTTCGTTCCCGATGACGCCGTTGCTCATTGCGAAACGAACGGGTGCGGAAGTGACGGGAATAGACATTGACAGTGAAGCAGTGGAATTAGGCAAGAAGGTGGTCGAGCGGTTAGGCCCGGATCTGCCAATCCGGCTGGTAAACCTTCCACTGGAGCGGTTGCATGACATCGGTACTATTAGCCACATCATTATCAGCTCCACCGTGTCGGTCAAATACGCGCTCCTGGATTGGCTGCATGATGAGGCTCGCCCCGATGTCATTGTGGCCATGAGGTATGGGGACGGCTTGAAAGCACTGTTCAACTACCCTATGGAATCAGTAGATGAGCGTAAATGGCAGCTCGCCGAAACGGCGGTTCGACCGGGACATGTATTCGATGTCGCGTTGTACCGCAAAACGTTGAATCCGACCCACATAGGGGGGACTTGGAGATGAGCCTGCTTCGAAAGGTCCTCATTGCTGGAACCGGTCCAGCGGCCGTGCAGCTCGCCGTGCTGCTTAAGCGCTTTCGGAGCAGCAGTCTCGGCATCGCCGGACGAAAGTCCGTCCGCTCCGAGCCCTTCTTCGACGCGATTCGTCAGAGCGGTGGCGCGGTTTCCGCCGACACGAGCCATCCGAAGCTGGAAAAGCTAAAAGGCGATTGCTTCGTCGACACGGTGTTCCATGAATATGGGAATATTGAAGGACAGTGGGATACGCTCATTCTGTCGGTGACAGCGGACGCATATATGCCTGTGCTGGCGCAACTTCGAACAGAAGTTCTGAGAAACCTACGCTGCGTGGCGCTCCTCTCCCCGACGTTCGGTTCCAGCGCGCTCATCCGACATTATCTAAAGGAACAAGGCTGCAACGCCGAGGTGATCAGTTTCTCCACCTATCTGGGAGACACGCGCCGGATGGAGGGCAGAGCGCCAAACCATGTTATGATAACAGCTATCAAGCGAAAGGTGTACGCCGGAGCGTCGGGGCTTCCTTCCGAATCCGTAAAGACATTCCAGGAGCTCTACGAGGAGGTGGGCATTAAGCTGGAAGCGATGGATTCGGCGCTCGAAGCCGAGACGCGCAACATCTCCCTGTATGTGCATCCGCCTTTATTTATGAACGAGTACTCCCTTAGCGCCATATTCGACCGTCCGACCGTTCCGAAGTTTGTTTACAAGCTGTTCCCGGAAGGTCCGATTACGCCGGTCCTGATACGGGAGATGCTAGAGCAGTGGAAGGAGATCTCGGTTCTGGTAGGTAAGCTGAATCTGAAGGCGGTCAACTTGCTTCGGTTCATGATCGACGACAATTACCCGGTCAGACCGGAAAGCTTGGCGCGTCAGGATATAGACGACTTCCCTGAGCTCCATCCTGTCCACCAGCAATATTCGCTGTATGTCCGCTACGCGTCGCTGTTAATCGATCCATACTCGGAACCTGACCGGGATGGTCGATATTTCGACTTCTCTGCCGTTCCACTTCGGCCTATATTTCTCAATCACGAAGGAGCCTGGGATATTCCCAGAATGCCGAAAGAGGATTATTACCGGATCAAGATCATTCAGGGCATCGCCCGTTCGGCTGGCGTGCCTTGCCCTACCATCGACAGATTCCTCGCCCGTTACGAGCGGCATCTACTGAACGCTGTGAGATCGCTAAGTGACAGTCTCCTGTCAGAAGCTTTTACGCCCCAAACCTTCGAAGGTGATATAGGGCGAATTTGTGCGGAACTGCCGCTTCCTAACGCTGTCGAAGCCCGAACGGGTCGGATCGACCTCGCATAATAGAAGCATGGTCGCTTATCATGAGCGGCCATGCTTCCATTTGCCTCAACCTTAACGGGTTTTCTCGATGGGGCGTAACTCTCACTGATCCAGTTGACCTGGTCTTGGTAAAACTTTGTCAGGGGAATGAACGCTCTTCATCAATAATCTTTTCACTGCCATCCGAAAATGTCTCAGTCGCTCTGCTATCTGCCACGACCGACACATAAGTATTCTCCGAACAATTGACACAAAGCTCATTCATGTTCCACCTTATACAATCTAAAAGGTCAAGAAAAAAACCGGTTACCCCATATAAGGGCAACCGGTTTTATGCTGCAGCACCTATTCCTCTACAATGCAATCTGATCGCGGATCAGCTGTAAAATCTTTTTCTCCAGCCTGGATACCTGCACCTGCGAGATCCCAAGCCTTGCCGCAACCTCTGACTGCGTCTGATCGCGGTAATATCTTAGAAAAACTATAATTCTCTCCCGCTCCGACAACCCGCTGATCGCCTCGGAGAGAGCCAGCTTGTCAAACCAGCGGTCCTGGGAATCATCGGCGATCTGATCCATTAAGGTAATGGGGTCGCCATCGTTCTCGAATACCGTTTCGTGGATCGAGGTAGGCGGCTTATTCGCTTCCTGGGCGAACACGACATCCTCCGGCGTAATGCCAAGTGATTCCGCAACCTCTTTGATGGTCGGCAGCCTTCCAAGCACCTTGGACAGCTCGTCCTTCGTCTTGCGCACCTTGTTTGCTGTTTCCTTCAGCGAACGGCTGACCTTGAGCGTCCCATCGTCCCGCAGGAAGCGCTGGATTTCACCGATGATCATCGGCACGGCATAGGTGGAAAATTTGACATCGTAGGACAAATCGAACTTGTCTACCGATTTCAACAGACCGATGCAGCCGATTTGAAATAAATCCTCCGGCTCGTAGCCGCGACCCATGAACCGTTGAACAACCGACCAAACGAGCCGGATGTTGCTGTGCACAAGCGTATCGCGAGCAAGCGTATCCCCGGTTTGACTAAGCGCAATCAACCGCTTGACTTCAGAATCGTCCAAAAATGGCTGCGCCGTTTGTTTCAGATTAACATCCATGCGGTTCAACCCCTATGCGCCTAATTAAAAAGCGCTTTTTTCGATTCGATGCGCTTTGTCATCGCAATAGATGTGCCTTTACCCGGTTCGCTCGAAACGTCAAAGCCATCCATGAAATTCTCCATAATCGTAAAACCCATTCCTGAACGCTCAAGCTCCGGCTTGGAGGTGTAAAGAGGCTGTCTGGCCAAATCCAGATCTTCAATTCCATTGCCGTCGTCCTTAATGACAATTTTTACGGTATCGCCTGTAATGACCGCCTCAATCGTAACCATGCCGCTTGCATCGCTGTCGTAACCATGAATAATGGCATTGGTGACCGCTTCAGAAACGACTGTTTTCAAATCGCTCAATTCTTCCATGGTCGGATCAAGCTGGGATATAAACGCAGCAACCGCAACACGGGCAAACGACTCATTTTCCGAACGGGCGGAAAATGTCAGCTTCATCTCATTCTTTCCATTCATGAGACGACCTCCAGACTTGTGAGCGCTAAACGCTCATTCTCGTGAATCGATAAAATTTTGAACAGACCCGACAGCTCGAACAACCGGTAGACGCCCTGGTTGACATCGCAGACGACCATTTTGCCGCCCTTGGCCTTGAGCTGTTTGTATCGGCCGAGGATGACGCCAAGGCCGGAGCTGTCCATAAACAGAAGATCCTTCAAGCTAAGAATGATATGATCGATATTGCCCCGCAGAATCGCTTCCTCCATCTTGAAACGAACGACATCGGCCGTGTGGTGATCAAGCTCGCCACGCAGCCTTACGATGAGCACATTGCGATAATGCTCCAATTCCACCTGCAGACTCATAGCCTTGTTCACTCCCAAAAGTTTTTGCGTTTCTGCACCCGGAAGATCTCTCCCAGAATCAAAAGATATCGAAAGAGCCTGTCCAGGTTTTACGAGAAAATGCCTGAACGATACGTCAAGCAATCCGCGAAGCCCGGCATACAGCGGCCTTCAGCATTGTAGCTATGCTGCGTCCCGCTTGCTTTCGCAAGTACCCGCATGATGTTGAACAAGGAATTCTCTATCACCGCTTCCGATTCCTGCCTCACGACAAAACTAGAAGCTAGACGCTATGAGCTGACAAAAAACGCTTGGTTGGCAGAATTCGCCGCATGTCGGATAGGCCGCTTTCGGCTTGCCGAAAGCTTAAGCCTATCCTTCCGGAGCAGCTCGGCTTGCGCCGAAAGCTTTAAGAAAACAGGTTGGCGCCGGCGCGTTTGAACAGCGTCCACCATCCGGCGCGCTCAACCGTAGCAGGCGAATCCACCTGGAATTCGTTGAGTACCTGATCGCCCTGATAGACGATCAGTTTGCCGATCGGATCATTGATGGTTACAGGCGCTTTGAGCGGCTCCATCCGAAGCTCATAACGGATGTCCTTCACCGGGCTCCCTTTCTTCAACAGTACGCTGTAAGAGTGTTTCGCTTTGAGCTCCAGCTGCGGAATATTGCCCTTCTCCACTTGAATGGTGCCCATCTTATCGCCTTCCTTGAAGATTGAATGGTTCATATATTGAGCGAATGAGTAGTCAAACATTTGGGATACTTCCGCGTTGCGTGTCTTTGTATTCGGCTCTCCCATGACAACGGCAATAACGCGCAAATTATCGCGGCGGGCCGTTGCGGTCAGACAGAATTTGGCTTCCGTCGTAAAGCCCGTCTTCAAACCGTCGGCTCCGCTGTAGAAACGGACAAGCTTGTTCGTGTTGACAAGCCAGAACGGTTTCTCGCTCGATTTGCGCAGGTAGTCCTGATAGAGTCCCGTATATTTTGTTATTTCGCTATGCTTCAGCAGCTCCCTGGACATGACTGCGATATCATGCGCAGACGAGTAATGGTTCGCTACCGGTAGTCCGTTGCAGTTTTCGAAATGCGTATTCTTCATTCCAAGCTCGGCCGCGCGTTTGTTCATCTGGTTGACGAACTCCGCTTCAGTCCCCGCAAGCTTCTCGGCCATGGCCACCGAGGCGTCATTGCCCGATGCGAGCGCAATCCCCTTGATCATTTCGTCAGCGCTCATTTCCTCGCCAGGCTCCAGAAAAATCTGCGAGCCTCCCATGGATGCTGCATATTCGCTGGTGGATACCTTATCCGTGAGTTTGATTTTCCCTTCGTCCAGGGCTTCCATGATAAGCAGCATCGTCATCACCTTTGTGATGCTTGCCGGCGGCAGTGGGGCATGACTATTCTTCTCGTAAATAATCGTTCCGCTGTCGGCATCCATCAGAATGGCTGATTTGGCGGACTCCGCCAGGTTTCCCTGAGCGGCAGGCGCCGTTTTTGCAGACGCTTCCTCGCGCGCAAACGCAGCTGCAGGTACAGTTAACACCATCACAGCCGTTATACATCCAACTAGCAATTGCTTCCATTTTCGATTCATTATTGTGGTCCCTCCTAGGATGATGCCTGCGCGGAGCAGGGCCGCTTTTCGTCTACTATCTCATCCTTAGTGTGGACCGATCGCAGCTAAAATATTCCAAAATGAATAAGAAGAATCAAACAGAAAGAGACATGCGTTTCGCATGTCCCTGTAATGGATACGAAAATCCCGGTAGCCCGGACCTCTACAGTCCGGTAAAAAGAAGAGCCAGTGCACGCAAAACCCTCTTGCAGTCCCAGCACTGCCGGTTCGCCTTGCTTGTTCATTTCCGGCCATATGCCGGGGACGCCTACTTGCCGTAAACCCGGATTTCCGAAACTTCGACCCGGGGGCAGCCATTGGTTTCAAAAGCAGCAAGGCGAAGACACCCCGCTGTAACGGCTTCGGGCAGGCGGTGGATTCTTTTACGCCGACGGTTATCGTGAACCTCGGCCACCACCATCCATTCTCCCGAGACCAATACCTCAAGACGGTAGCTTTTCACAAGCTCCGGTATCACTTCGAACGGCGTAAAATGATGATGCAAATTGATCAAATCCTCATTCACATCGTCATTGAAGGTAAGCTGGATCTCGTAGATTTGCTGCGGTACATCCCAGCGAAGCTCAACCCATTCCTCCCCGCCTCCTGCCAGCGGCCCTGAAGACCACAGCTGCGGCCCCCCGTAAGGCCGCCCGAAGCCGCCTGCAACTTTATCCGGTGAATAGGCTTCCGTAGGCTCGGTCAGACGAATGCAAAACGGTTTGCGAACCTTGCCCCGCATACTCCACTGCACGACGGGCTGATCCGGCTGGACCTCTTCCAGATCGGAAGAAACAATTGGCTTCCGCCCCTTCTCAAATACAAGGATGCCCGTCTGAGGTTGCGCAGAGGTGTGCAGGGAAATCGCTTCATTCGCCTTGATGATAACAAAGGCGTTGGCAGGGGACTCCGGACGCCACTTCGCCGGAATATGCACCCACTGCGATTCTCCTGGCGCAACAGCAACCTCATATCTTCCGAGCTGCGTATGCGGTACGTAGTTTTCTCCCCGGCCGGTATGCCATATCTCGACCGTCAGCATCGTTTTAGCTGCGGCCGTGATCAAAACATCCATCCCGTTCAGTTCAGGATCCACCGGAACCAGCACACCCATGTCAGCGCTCAGGGGTGTTGAACCATCAGGCGATTCCACGGCGAGCCTCTTCAGGCTGCTCGAGGCTGACAGAGTGGCTGTCCGCGCCAAATCCAGAGGATCCCTGTTCGGTACCCCGATAATGGAGGCATCCTGCCTGAGCATGGTCTGCTGGAGAAATTCCAGATGGCTGCCGTGAAGCTCCCTCGGGGCAATCCCCTTCTGGACGCATAGAGCGGCTCCTGTGCCTGCTGCCTCGCCGATTACCGCGCAGGTGGCCATAACCCTTGTTGTCCCGAAAGCCACATGCGAAGCGCTGATATCGCGTCCCGCGAACATCAGATTGTTGACGTTGACGGAATACAAGCTGCGGAACGGAATGTGATAAATGCCGTCAGCGTATAGATGCTTCGACCCGCTTTGCTGGGAATAGACACCCTGCGGCGGATGCAAATCGATGGACCACCCGCCGAAAGCGACTCTGTCCTCGAACGGCGTTTGGGCCAAAATGTCATTCTGATGCAGCACATAGTCGCCGAGGAAACGGCGGTACTCCCGTTTCCCGGGAACGCTTCCAACCCATTCAAGCGTCATCGTCCCGGAATCGAACTGCCCCGAATTTTTGATATAATCCCAAATCCCGTAGATGACTGACCACAGCTCATCGCGGATCCGTTCATTCTCATTTACAATATCATGCTCTCCGCCCCATTCAATCCACCAATAGGCGCATCCGTTGTCGCCGCTGCGAATAACCCGCTTGATCGGAATGTTGGTGGCAGTGATATCCTTGGCGAAGCTGGGCGCGATATATTTCACCGGCTGTCCGGTATCCTTCGTGTAGAACAGCAAGGTGCTTCCCAGGGTAATATCATCGGCAACTTCGGGGGCCCAAGCCTCATTGTATTCCGATCTGGCTTCCCTGCCGATGCGGTGCCTGGCTCCGGCCAGAAAGCCGACGAGACCATCTCCAGTGCAGTCAAGAAACATCGGGCTTTCGAACCGGATGCGGCGCTCGGAGCCCATCATCCAGCCTGTGACAGATTTGATGCTGCGGGTTTCCCCGTCTCCACC
This sequence comes from Paenibacillus sp. JT31N17, assembly GCF_056269255.1. Classification (NCBI taxonomy): domain Bacteria; kingdom Bacillati; phylum Bacillota; class Bacilli; order Caryophanales; family Paenibacillaceae; genus Paenibacillus; species Paenibacillus sp. JT31N17. The sequence continues at coordinate 327,444 of NZ_JBWDNP010000003.1, read as the reverse complement.
GGCTTCCGCTTCGTGCACATCCGTGTTCATGAACAGGCTGATATTGGCCTCGGCACGAACCGCCTCCAACAATACGAGATCCCAGATATATGGATTTCCCTCTTTGTTGCGGTACTGGTTCTCGACGAACAGCTCGCCCATAATGCCCGTCTCCCGGGCGTACCGGTTGGTTCCATGGGCCGTTGCGCCGCATACCCACACTCTGACCTCACTGCTGGAGTTGCCCCCGAGAACAGAGCGGTTGTGGACCAGCGATACCTGCTGTCCCAGTCTGGCAGCAGCAATGGCAGCACTTATACCCGCCAAGCCTCCTCCTATTACCGTTATATCCGCGTTGATCGTTTCGTTTCTCATTTTGCACCGCCTTATGAGTAAGTGATTTTAACTTTATTTCATTGTATATGAACCACTTACCACTATGAATGCACCATGTTACAATATGGGATATACTTTATTTCATAATACAAAGAGGTGATTTCCATGATTCGCTCCTGTGGAATCAAGCTGTTCGCCCATCTTTACTGGAACAGCAAACAAGCCTTTGCACTGAGCAAAGACCGCTATCCCTATTGGACTCTGTTTGCCATGGAAAAGGGTGAGTTTGAATTCAGCATCGGGGAACAAAGAGGAATTGCCGCAGAAAACGATCTGATCCTTTGCCCCCCGCAGGTCTGGTTTCACCGCCGCGCCCTGAAACCGGTAACTTTTCATTACGTTCAATTTGCATGGCTTGCCGGCGAAGAGAATGTGGATTATCCGCTTGAGGAGGTCCGTGTCAGAATCGCGGATAAGCTGCGGCTGTCGACCAGCTTTGCCCACTTGCGGCAGCTCTCTGAATTCATGGACGAGAGGTCACATTGCTGGAAGGCATACATGGTGGAAGATATGCTGAACATGGCGGTAATGGAGCGTGAAAGGGCGGCAAGGCTGCCGAAGCCCACAGGAGACACTCTTATGCTTGCGGTGCGGGAGGCCCTTCAGGAGCAGGCGCTCGAAGCGCTGCAGCTGGGTGAACTGGCCTCAGCCTTCGCTATGTCGCCGGTTCAGCTGACGCGGCGTTTCCGCGCTTCCTTCGGCGTGACGCCATCTCAATTTATAACGGATATCAGGCTCACCCATGCCGTTCTTCTGCTCAAAGAAACAGCGCTGACGATGGATGAGATCGCACAGCGCTGCGGGTATGACAACGGCTATTATTTTAGCCGCGTATTCGAGAAGCACCAGCAGGTGCGTCCATCTGTGTACCGAAAGCTGAATCAGGTCTGACAGACCTGTGCAGCAGGACTCTCCTATTGGAAAACCTTTAAGCCTCGAACCGTTTGATGCCGTCCGAAGTGACGACCGACAGCAGCAAGGGCTTGCGGGCAGGCTGATCTTGTCCGCCAATTGTGTATGCAGCGAGCACGCGCTGCGCCACCTCACTGACAGACGGGCTGCGATCCCGCGCATGGAGCTGTGCGATGATGTCGCCGGTCTTCACGCTGTCCCCAACCTTAAGCTTCAGCATCAAACCAACCGCATGGTCGATTTCATCTTCTTTGGCTGCACGGCCAGCGCCAAGGAGCATTGCAGCAAGTCCAAGCTGCTCGGCATCAATCTGCTGCACGAAGCCATCCTTCTGTGCTGTCACATTGATAATCTCGGGCGCCTTCGGCAGCAGGCCTGGATTATCCGCTACAGCAGGATCACCGCCCTGCGCAGCGACAAAAGCCCGGAACTTCTCAAGCGCCGACCCGGATTCCAGCTTCTCGCGCAGAAGCTTTTCCGCTGCTTCCAGATTATCCGCCTGCCCGCCCAGAACAACCATATGGGCGCTCAGTGCAAGGCACAGTTCAAGCAGATCCCGGGGACCCTGTCCCTGCAGGACCGCAATGGCCTCCTCCACTTCAAGCGCGTTGCCGATGGCATAGCCGAGCGGCTGATCCATATCGCTGATCAGGGCTGCCGTCTGGCGCCCGACCTGCGAGCCGATCTCCACCATCGCAGCCGCCAGCGCTTCCGACTCGTCCAGCGATTTCATGAAGGCGCCGCTGCCAGTTTTCACATCCAGAACAATGGCATCCGCCCCGGCGGCAATCTTCTTGCTCATAACCGAGCTTGCGATAAGCGGAATCGATTCAACAGTAGCCGTCACATCCCGCAGGGCATACAGCTTCTTGTCTGCCGGCGTAATATTGCCGCTTTGGCCGATAACGGCTATACCGATATCGTTCACCTGGGCGAAGAACTGCTCTCTGGAGAGCTCCGTGCGAAAACCGGCCATCGATTCCAGCTTGTCGATCGTTCCGCCCGTATGGCCCAAACCTCTGCCGGACATCTTTGCGACGGGTACCCCGCATGCGGCTACCAGAGGGGCGACAATCAGTGTCGTCTTATCGCCGACGCCTCCAGTGCTGTGCTTGTCCGCCTTGATGCCGCGAATGGAAGAGAGGTCGACCTGATCACCCGATCTTGCCATAGCAAGCGTCAGTTCAGCGGTCTCCTCTGCAGTCATGCCGCGAAAAAAAACGGCCATTGCCCAGGCCGACATCTGGTAGTCCGGGATGTCGCCTTGGCAATAACCTTCAATGAGAAATGACAGTTCCCCGGCAGTCAGGGAGCCGCCCCCTCTTTTCTTACGAATGAGATCAACGGTCCGCATCTCTTTATCCTCCTTAATGAGAGGTGCCTGTGTGACGGGATCAAGAGAAATTAAACCGGCTTGGATTCTTCAAGCGGCTTGCTTTTTTCCGCTTGTGCTTTCAAAATAAGCAAATCAAGCGTCTGGCTGAGCAGCAGCACGTCGCCATGCAGAAAGGTCTGCTGCCGCATAGCTGTTGCCACCAGTTGTCCCCGTAAACGTTCCAATCGGTGATTCGTATGGTTGTCCATGAAAATCCTCACTTTTTCGCTTTATCATGGACATTATACGACGGTTGCTGAACAAAGAATGTCACAATCAGTCGAGGTCATTATTACAATTTTGTTACAAAAAACGCAACTAAAGGAGCGGAATTAACCCCTCTACAAGACCTAGGAACTGTGTTTTTACTTTTTCGGTTGTTTCCATCACCTCTTGATGCGACAAAGGTTGATCCAAAATACCCGATGCCATATTGCTTATGCAGGAAATTCCCAGCACTTCGATGCCGGAATGACGGGCTGCGACAACTTCAGCCACCGTCGACATTCCGACAGCATCCGCCCCCATAATCCGCATCATGCGAATTTCGGCTGGTGTTTCATAGGATGGGCCCAGTACGCCGATATACACGCCCTCGCGCAGGGAGAAGCCCTGCTGCCGGGCCGTCTGGACGGCAAGCGCGCGCAGCCGGCGGCTGTACGCCTCAGACATATCGGGGAAGCGCACGCCGAGCTCATCCTCATTCGGACCAATGAGCGGATTGCGGCCCGTCAAATTAATATGATCGCTGATCAGCATCAAATCGCCCGGCTCATAGCCTGTATTGATGCCTCCCGCCGCATTCGTGACCACCAGAATGCTTACTCCGATGGACTTCATCACCCGCACCGGGAAGGAAGTAAGCTCCGGTCCATAGCCCTCGTACATGTGGAACCGGCCGCGCATAAGCACAACAGCCCTTCCGGATATCGTTCCGATCAGGAGCTCTCCGGCATGGCCCTCAACCGTGGATATTGGAAAGTGGGGAATGTCCTCATAGGGTATCGTAACCGCATTTTCCAGATTATCGCCAAGGATGCCTAAACCCGATCCAAGAATAAGTCCCACTTGCGGTTTAAGCTGTGTCCTGGTTGTAATATAGTCTGCCGCTTCGGCAATATGAACCGCATTTAAAATTGTCATTCCTGTTCACCCCTGCCACATAATATGTTTTAACGTAATCCTTTTATAAAGGATGCTCCGCTTTGCGGCGGCTTGACTCCGAAATTATCCGCGATGGTCGCGGCTACATCCGCAAGCGTCGACCGGACTCCGAGCGGCCCCGGAGACTGAAGCGCAGGACTGTACACCAGCAGCGGGACATACTCCCTCGTATGGTCGGTCCCCGCATGCGTCGGATCATTGCCGTGATCAGCCGTAATGATCAACAAATCCCGATCGCCCAGCGGTTCCATTAGAGACGGCAGCGCACGGTCAAATTCTTCAAGCGCCCCGGCATAGCCTTTGGGATCGCGTCTATGGCCGTACAAGGAATCGAAATCCACCAGATTGGTGAAAAGCAGCCCTTTAAACGGCCGCTCCAGCATTTCGCGGGTTTTTTGAATCCCGTCCGCATTGCTCTTAGTCGGGAGGGATTCAGTAACGCCCTCCCCGTCGAAAATATCATTGATTTTTCCGACTGCGATGACATCATAATTTTTGTCCTGAAGAGCATTCAAAAGTGTCGGCTCAGGAGGCTTCACGGCGTAATCATGGCGATTCGGCGTACGCTTGAAGGCTCCCGGCTCCCCTATGTATGGTCTTGCAATGACGCGGCCAATGGAATAACGGTCGTCCAGCGTTAGCTCCCTGGCAATCCGGCATCCCTCGTACAGCTCGTCCAGTGGAATAACTGATTCATGGGCTGCGATCTGGAAGACGCTGTCTGCTGACGTATACACGATCCACTTGCCTGTCCGGATCTGTTCCTCGCCCAGCTCCTCAATAATGTCCGTGCCGCTGGCGGGCTTGTTGCCGAGCACGCCGCGGCCTGTCCGGGCCTCGAAGGCCATCAGCAGATCAGGCGGAAAACCGCCCGGAAACGTGCGGAATGGCGTCGTCAGCTTGAGGCCTGCCAGCTCCCAGTGACCTGTCATCGTATCCTTGCCGACCGATACCTCAGCCATTTTACCATATGAAGCGACTACTTCGCCTTCGGGAGTCCAACTGCCAAGCGGAGTGATCCGGTCCAGTCCAAAACGGCGTAAATGGGGTAACTCAAGGTTGGGCACTCGCTCCAGGATATGACCGATCGTGTGTGCGCCTTCATCTCCGAACGAAGCGGCATCAGGAAGCTCACCTATTCCGACGCTGTCAAGTACAATCAGCGCAATTCGATCAAATCTCATCGTTCTACCACTCCTATTCCAATTTCATGATGTGATGGCCCTTAAGCCGTCTTACTTTACTTTCGCCCTGGGATGGGCCTGATTATAAACGTCCTTGATGCGCGCCTTCGTTACCTGCATGTAAACCTGTGTGGTGGAAATATCGGCATGTCCCAGCATTTCCTGCACGCTGCGCAAATCCGCCCCGTTCTCCAGCAAATGCGCCGCAAAGGAATGACGGAGCGTATGCGGCGTAATTTCGCTTTTGATCCCGGCTTCGATGGTGTATTTCTTGATCATCTTCCAAAAGCCCTGCCTGGTCATGCGCGTCCCCAGCTGATTCAGATAAAGAGCGTTCTCGGCGCTCCCTTCCTTCAGCAGCGTATGCCGAATGGATACCAGATAAGCGGAGAGCGCCTCGCACGCGATGCCCCCAAGCGGAATGATTCTCTCCTTGGCCCCCGCTCCCACACAGCGAATAAAGCCAAGCGATAAATTGATATGATCGACATCAAGCGAGATCAGCTCGGATACCCGGATACCCGTCGCATACAGCAGCTCCAGCATCGCTTTATCCCTTACTCCCGCGAGTGTCGAGGTATCGGGGGCAGCGAGCAGGCATTCCACTTCCTCGACAGTCAGCACCTTCGGAATCCGCTTCTCCTGCTTGGGCGTTTCCATATTCAGCGATGGATCATGATTGATCATCCGCTGGCTGGTCAGGTAATGAAAGAATGAGCGAATGGAAACCGTATGCCGTGACACGGTCGCCGTAGCTCTCCCCTGCTGCCGCAGCTGGAGCAAATAACGGGAAATATGATGCATTTGGATATCTGCGATTTGCGTGAGTCCCTGCTGTGCCGAAAAGTCGAGAAAACAGACCAGATCCCGTTCATAGGAAGTGAGCGTATTTGAGGAAAGCCTTCTCTGGGCTTCCAAAAAACGAATGAACGTCTGCAGATGAGCTTTCATGGGTTGTTCCTTTCCCGTAAATCGTTCAACTTCACAATCTCTACAACTGATATATTCCACAGGCATCGCTGTTTTCCTGCCAAACGGGCCCACTTCATGTCGAAAACGCGCAATCAGGCACTCATGCGGCGTTATTCACCATACCAGTAAAAGACTCTCAGCCTCTCGGACAGGCTTGTATCTTCAGCCACAGCATATGGTTGAAACACTTTGAGCGCATGACCCTGCGGAATGCGGTAAGGATCGGAAGGAACAATCCAGGCGGCGGCAAACCGGCAGCCTCCGTACATCAGTATGGTGAGAATAGCGAGCAGCAATGCAAAAGAAATCCGCCTGACCCACCTTCGCAACGACACGACCATAGTTATCGTCTCCTCATTTTTTTTGGTGGAGAAGCGCACCCCGGAATTGCCCCGGCGGTTGTCCTCTTTCATCACCTTATGTGAGAGAGACGCCTTTCATGTCAGATCAACCGGCGCAGCCAAGCCAGTTAAGATTATGTCGGCTTATAATGGAACATAAGGCATGCCGACCGCTTCCGCGACCTGCGGGTGGGTAACATGCCCTTTATACGTGTTCACACCCTTGCCCAGCGATGGATTGAGCACGGCAGCCTGCTCCAGCCCCTGATTGGCAAGCTCCAGCGCGTAAGGAATCGTGACATTCGTCAGCGCGTAGGTTGAGGTGCGCGGGACCGCCCCCGGCATGTTGGCTACGGCATAATGAAGCACGCCATGCTTCTCATAAATCGGGTCGGAATGCGTTGTAACCCGGTCAATCGTGGCAATTGTACCTCCCTGGTCAACCGCAACATCGACGATAACCGACCCCTTTTTCATCGTTTTGACCATTTCCTCCGAGACCAGATGCGGAGCCTTGGCACCCGGGATCAGAACCGCCCCGATAAGCAGATCCGCCCTTCGGACTGCAGCGGCAATGTTATAGGAATGCGACATCAGCGTCTGAATCCGGCCGCCGAACACTTCATCAAGGTAACGCATGCGCTCGGCGCTCTTTTCCAGAATCACCACGCTTGCTCCCATCCCCAGCGCAATTCTGGCCGCATTGGTGCCGACGATTCCGCCGCCCAGAATAATGACCTCCGCCGGAGGGACACCCGGCACGCCCCCCAGGAGTACGCCTCTGCCGCCGTAGAAAGCCTCCAGAAACTGCGAGCCGACCTGTACGGCCATCCGTCCTGCCACCTCGCTCATAGGCGTCAGCAGCGGCAGACTCCCGTTCTCCAGCTGAATGGTTTCGTAAGCAATGGCCGAAACCTTGGCATCAACCAGCGCTTGTGCAAGCGGCCCGGCTGCAGCAAGATGCAAATACGTAAATAATACAAGTCCGGGGCGAAAAAAACGGTATTCTTCCGGCAGCGGCTCCTTGACCTTCATGATCATATCGGAGCTGCTCCACACTTCCGCCGCATCCGTGCCGATATGGGCGCCTTCGGCAGCGAATAATTCATCCGGAAAGCCGCTTCCCTCTCCAGCTCCCGGCTCAATCATCACCTGATGTCCGGCAGCAGCCAATACAGCAGCACCGGCCGGTGTCAGGGCCACGCGATACTCGCTTGATTTGATTTCCTTCGGCACTCCGATTCTCATACGAACTCCTCCTAAGCATAGCTATTATTCTTCATATGCAGGGAATGGACGTTGTTGACAGTCCTCGACGATACGTTTTCCTGACGCGCTGCAAATTATGTGCAGCCAGGGCGGCAGCTGCCCATGCCCGGAAGCATTTGCCCCCATACAATGGATTATTAAAGGAGGGCATACCTTGCAAAAGCTTGAACGATTGCTTAAAAGCTGTATAAAAGACCGGGCGGATGCGTCAACCAGACGCACGGTAATCGGTTTTAAACAACGCTCGCAGTATATAAAAGCGGTGAAGGAGCTTTCCAGCGCGGGCATCCATCCCATCAAAAGCATACAGGAAAGCAAGGCGATCTGCTGCCATCTCAATGCAAAGCAAAAGAATAGGCTGAAGGCGCTGAACAATCATCCGCACATCCGGTATGTGGAGGAGGATTTTAAAATAAAGGCGCACAGCCTGCCCGCAGCCTCCTGTTCCCACAGGAAGAGGCATGCCAAAAAACAAACGGAAGTCTGGTTCTCCCCCCAAAGGATCACCTGGAACATTCGCCGTGTCAAAGCGCCCCGCGTATGGCCGCTGACCATGGGTAAAACGGTGGGCATTGGCATCATTGATACAGGCATCGCCAAGCATCCTGATTTGCATATCGCCGGAGGCGTAAACACGATAAATGGCAGGTCCTATCGCGACGATAACGGACACGGGACCCATGTTGCGGGTATAGCTGCCGCTCTGGGGACAAAAGGCCAAATTCCGGGGGTCGCGCCAAGAGCCAGCCTTTATGCGGTCAAAGCGCTTGATGCCAACGGTGAAGGCTACTTATCCGACATTATAGAAGGCATCAACTGGTGCATCAAAAAAAATATCCCTGTCATTAATATGAGCCTTGGTCTGGAAGGCGGAACGAGCCTGGCTCTGCGGGAGGCTGTCCGCCGCGCGAGCAGGAAAGGAGTTGTAATAGCCGCCTCCGCCGGCAATAACGGCCGGCTGAGCGGAGGCATTGATGAGCCGGCCAAATATCGCGAATCCATTGCGGTAGCCGCATCAACTAGAAGCAACAGGATTGCTCCTTACAGCAGCAGAGGCAAAGGCATTGCTGTCACCGCGCCCGGCAGCGATATCAAATCAACCTGGCTGGACGGCGGCTACAAGATTCTATCCGGCACCAGCATGTCCAGTCCCCACGCAGCCGGTACAGCCGCGCTGCTGCTGTCGCTTGAACCCCGCCTGACTCCATCAGCCGTCAAGCGCCGCCTTGAAGCTGCCGCCTGCCATCTGCCGGGGTACAGCAGATTGTCACAGGGTTACGGGCTGCTGAATGTTCCCGAATCAATCAGACAACCATACTTGCGCTTCTCCCGGCGCCGGTTGACAGACAGCGTCGGCTTTAATAATTCGCATCGCAAGGCTGGCAGTACGGCAGCCCGCATCAAAAAAGTCCATAAACATTAAAAAAATCCCCGTGTGTGCGTCGCAGCCTTCAATGCTGAAGGAGCGGCGCACCATGAGGATTTATTGTTGTTCGTTCTTGCTGCGGCAGCGGCTGCAAATGCCTTGAAAATCAAGACGATGATCGATGACCGCAAATCCATATTCCAGCTCCAGCCGTTCTTCGAGCGGACCGAGCCAATCTTCCAATATTTCGTCCATCGATCCGCACTGCACGCAAATCAGATGGTGATGATGATGCTTGTTATTATCCGTGCGCAGGTCATATCTGGCCACGCCGTCTCCAAAATTCAGCTTCTCGACTACATGCAGCTCGCTTAACAGCTCAAGCGTCCGGTATACGGTAGCGAGTCCAATCTCCGGCGCTTTATCCTTAACAAGCATAAAGACATCTTCCGCGCTCAGATGATCCTCTTCGTTCTCCAATAATACGCGTACTGTCGCTTCGCGCTGCGGGGTCAGCTTGTACCCTTGCGACTGAAGCTGCTGCTTAATCTTATCAATCCGGGATTCCATGGCTTCCCCCCTCGCAACTGCTTCGTGCCTATCACCGGAAACACTTGATATAATTATAGGGGCACATCGCGAGGAAAGTCAAACTTTTTTAGAATGATTACAATCCGCTGCCAAGGCCCGATATGAGCGGCACCGCCCACTTCAGAAGAACCGGCGAGATGAATGATTCCACTAGCGCAGCCCCCAGTGCAATGATGATCATGAGCACACCCGTCGAGGTGTGTGAAATAAACGATTGGCTCATGGAGCCGTAGCTTCCAAGCAGTCTGTTCTTGATAATATAAATGGAGAACGATACGGCAGAAACACTTGCGATAAGAAGCGCGGGCACCACAATCAGGTTGGCGGGAGCGACCGATACCAATGAGAAAAGCAGTCCCTTCCATTCATGCTGGCTGACCAGTGTGCCGACGGCAAAGCCGACCAGAACCCCCTTCAGGAAATCCAGTGCCAGAACAAGGGGCATCCCCACAACAGTAAGTCCAAGCACCCATATTAGAATGATCCATTTGGCGTGGAATATGGCGCGTTCCCAGAATGACTCCGTGCTGCCTTCCAGCATCCCCGATTGGATGCGCTGGGCAAATTGCTGAACATCGCCGGCCAGATCCTGCTGCTGGTCAAGCGTCAGCGCATTGACAAGCAGCGCACCGAATACTAGGCCAACAACAAAAAGAACAGATACAAATACATAGAGGACCAGCTGGTCCTTGATCATCGGTTGCAGCGAAGAAGAACGCATGACATATCCCTCCAAAAGAGCCGGATGGTTCATTGTATGTCCAAGCCGTCTCCGCTATACCGTCTGATTTCCTTGAGTGCGTTCAGTGACCATGATTGCGCCGGAAGCGGTTCATTTAGTTGGGGGGACTCTCATGACTTCGCGACCCTGCCATATCGCCCTCCGCCTCCGGCCTGAAGAACAAGCGTGCCGGAACGGGAAGCTGCGATCACCTCTGCCGCAGCCTCTCCCGCCGTCTCCGCGACTTCTGTAATCGGCGCGTCATGAAGAATCTGCATCTCCGTTCCAAACCTCGCAAGCAGCCTGTCCATCGCCCGTTTCCCGACCCCGGGGATAAATTCCAACGGAACCTGATACACATAAGGAGGCCTGTTCTCCGGTAATAAAGGCTGCTCTCTTCCGGCCTGCGCGGCAAGCTGTTCGATGCGGTCCATTACCCCGCGCACCTGCTTTGGACTGCCGCAGTGTACACAACGCCCCGCCGCATTCGTCTCTTCCGCCAGCTCGCCGCAGTTCACGCAGTAGGTCCGGTGATATTTGCCCAGTACCGGATTGAGGCCATAATTTGCCGTAATGGCTCTGCCCGAATCGCCGCGAAGCGCAAGCGCAAGTTCGGCAAAGGAAGGCTCAGCGAGCAGGAGCTCATTATATTCGCGTCCGATCTTGCCCAGTGAATGAGCATCGGAATTTGTTACGAATGGAAGCTTATCAAGATCGGGAATCAGACCGGCCATGCGGCTGTCCGAGCTTAGTCCCAGCTCTACGGCATCAATCAGCGCCGGGTCCAGCGTTTGATCCAGCCGGTCGGAGCAGCTGCCGAACAGGCTCTTATGCGGGGTGAAGATATGAGCCGGGATGAACAAGCCGCCCCTGCTCTTCACTTCCTCCTGCAGTAATCTGGCAGGCACATAAAGGCGCTGCGAGCTGAGATTTACATTTTTCATGTGGCGTGCCATCCATGTTGTGAACTGCGTCATGTCCGCAAGTGTGGGGAGGTAGGCAAGATGATGGGCAGGACCGCATCCCTCATCCCTGACTTCGATTTCCGCTCCCAGCAAAATCGTGGTATCCCGGTAGCGGATTCCCCCGCCCGGGACCTCCGCCATCTCTCCGTTGTCCAGCAGACGGATAATATCCTTCTGCACGCCGGGAGAATGACAATCGATAACGCCAAGCAGGCCGATTCCTTTGCGGATGGCAGCTTCATGGGCTATATTGCGGAAGGTCAAATCGCGGCTGCCGCTTATTTTGACCGGCTCGCCGCTTTCCGTCCGCCCAATATGCAGATGGAGATCAGCGAAAACCCGCCCGAGCTTTACTTCCCCCATTAGAGCCGGATCTCCCCCGTAAGCCGGTATATATGCCAGGCGTATACAGCCAGAATAGTCTTCGCATCGCTGATGCGCTCCTCGCGGATATACTGCTGCGCCTGCTCGAAGGTGATCGCCTCCACAGCCAGAAATTCATCCTCATCCGGGCGGCTGTCCCCCTTCACAAGATCTTCCGCCACAAACATATAGAGCTTCTCATTGGCAAAACCCGGGGAAGTATAGAACGCGCTGAGCGGACGAAGCTTGCCGGCACTGTATCCGGTCTCTTCCTCCAGCTCGCGGGCGGCCGCAGCCATGGGATCCTCGCCCGCATCCAGCTTGCCGGCAGGGATTTCGATCTGAAATTTTTCCATCGCTTTCCGGTACTGCTCCACGACAAGCATTTTGCCGTCAATGAGCGCCAGTACGGCGGCAGCTCCCGGATGCCGGATAATTTCCCTTATTGCCGTACCTCCCCCCGGAAGCGTCACGGTATCCACCTGCAGCGAAATCACTTTTCCTTGAAAAACAGGCTCTGTCGATACCGTTGGCTCACGATACTCATCTGTATGTTCCAGCATGTTCCTTCACTCCTTGTTGTTGTTCAACAGTATGAATAGGATAAGCTTGTCATACCCATACTGTTTCACGCATAAGATTAAGCATATAACTTTCTTTCAATTGAAACCGCACAAAATCGAACAGAACTGCTGAATGGTTAAAATTTCCGCCAAATGATTATAAATAATTAAAGGGGGTTACGGTGATGAAACAATATTCCTTCTCCAGTCAGTTAACGCTTGTCGGCAAAGCGTGGGAAATCCGCCATCAGTTGAAGTTAATGGTGCAGCAAAGCCCTGCTCACATTCGCGGCAGCAAAATCAAATCCGCCGGCACGTTGGGAGATTATCTGGAGCATCGCCGCCCTGCCAGCCGCTGAATACTGCCTTCATTCCATAACTTGGATAAAGACCGGACAATTTATTGTCCGGTCTTCTTGTCAGTTATTCAGATGATTGAAGTTATCCCCGCTTATTCGCCGCCTGAGCAATAATCTCAACGACGAGAGAAGCTGTTTTAACCAGATCTTCCACTTTAATCTGTTCCTTGGTCGTATGAATATGCTCATAACCGATGGCCAGATTCACAGTCGGAACACCCAGTCCGTTGAAAATATTGGCATCGCTGCCTCCCCCGGAATGAAAGGTCCGCGGTTCTCCGCCGATCCTTCTGATCGCATCCTTGGCCAGCTCAACCACCGGATCGCCATCCTCATAAGCATAAGCGGGATAAATGATCTGGCTTTGAAAATCCGTTCTCGCACCGTAATCAGCGACCGTGCTCTCCACCGCTTCGCGCATGGCTGTAATCTGCTTATCCAGCTTCTCCTGCACGATACTGCGCGCTTCAGCGTCAAGCTTGGCATAATCGCAAACGATATTCGTCGCCCCGCCGCCTTCGAATCTTCCAATATTAGCTGTCGTTTCGTGATCGATGCGTCCCAGCGACATACGGGCAATAGCTTTACCAGCCACTTGAATGGCACTGATGCCGTCCTCCGGATTAACGCCGGCATGAGCGGACTTACCGAAGATTTTGATTGTAATCTTCGCCTGGGACGGAGCGGCTACGGCGATATCGCCTATTCTGCCGTTCGAATCCAGGGCATAGCCAAACTTGGCTTCCAGCTTGGAGCGGTCCAGCGCCCTTGCGCCAACCAGGCCGGATTCCTCACCTGCCGTAATGATGAACTGCACAGGTCCATGAGGCAGATTGTTCTCCTGCAGCACACGGATCGCTTCCATCATCGCAGCGAGGCCGGCCTTGTCGTCGCTGCCAAGAATTGTCGTGCCGTCGCTGCGGATATAGCCGTCGGCATCAATCTGCGGCTTGATTCCAATGCCCGGCGTGACCGTATCCATATGCGAGGTGAAGAAGATCATCTGAGCTCCGTCCGCGCCGCGGCCTTTCAGCTTGGCGATCAAATTCCCGGCGCCATGACCCGTCTTCTGCGCGGTATCATCTTCCTCTACAGAAAGGCCCAGCGCCTTGAATTTGGCGGTCAGTACATCACAGATTTGACGTTCATTGCCCGTCTCGCTGTCGATGCGTACAAGCTCCATAAATTCGTCTACCAAACGCTTCTCATTGATCATACACTTTCCACCGTCCTTCTCTATCGTTTACAATAGTAAAGTATGGACCTTATTCTACACGAAAGGAGCATGCCTTCATGCGTGTCAACCGGATCATGAAAGTGTTTATCTGGATGATTATTTCGGCAATGCTGTTATCTACCTTGATTGTTGGCATTGGCTGGATTTTCGAATAATCCGGATGCAGCCGGTTCCTTATAGCCAAACTGACGGCAAAAATGGGGAATAATGCCGGCAGCCGCCTGCTCGACAGTCAAATGAATTCCTGTCAAATCGGCAAATGAGGTGACCGCAAAATCCTGAATCCCACACGGAATAATCCCTTGGAAGCCATCCTCTGCGATGCCCGCCTTCACATTCAAGGCGAAGCCATGACTCGTCACAAAACCGCGGCGGGTCCGGGCTTTATTGAATTTGACGCCGATCGCGGTAATCTTCTTGTCGTCCACCCACACGCCTGTATAATCCGGCTTCCGGCCGCCTTTTATTCCGTATTCGCCCAGCCAGTCGATGAACACCTGCTCCAAACGCCGCAAATAGCCATGCAGATCAAGTCCCACCGCATCAAGATAGAGCAGCGGATAGCCCACAAGCTGTCCCGGACCGTGATAGGTAATATCTCCGCCGCGGTCGATCTTGAACAGGCCGATGCCCCGCTGCGTAAGCTCCTCTTCCGAGTACAGCAGATGCTCCGGGTGATTCTGAGAACCAACCGTATAAGTCGGCGGATGCTGAAGAAGAAGAAGCGATTCGACTCGCTCCTCCTTATCGATTTCTTTCACATAGGTTTTCTGCAAATCCCATGCTTCTGCGTACCCGAGCATAGGCGTATACGTAATATCCAGCGGTTGCGCCGCTGCTGTATTCATCATAATCCGTACCTCGTCTCAGTACAATTTCGTGTCCATATTGAAGCCTTCCAGATTCTCCTTCACACGCTGCAGGAAACGGCCGCAAATAACGCCGTCCAAAATACGGTGATCCAGTGACAGGCATAAATTGGCCATGGAACGGACGGCAATCATGTCGTCGATCACGACAGGCCGCTTGACAATGGATTCAAATGTAATGATCGCTGCTTGAGGGTAATTAATAATCGGATACGAAGCGATCGAACCAAACGATCCCGTATTGTTTACCGTGAACGTGCCGCCTTCCATATCGGAAAGCGTAAGCTTGCCTTCACGTGTTTTGCGCGCCAGGTCGTCAATCTCGCGGGCGAGTCCGGCGATATTTTTCTGATCGGCATTTTTGATGACCGGCACCTTCACCGCATCCTCTGTGCCAACTGCAAGCCCGAGATTAATATCCCGCTTCACGACGATTTTGTCAACCGCCCATACGGAATTCATGATCGGCACATCTTTAATCGCATTCACAACAGCCTTGAGCATGAAAGCCAGATAGGTCAAATTGATGCCTTCGCGTTTGATGAATTCATCCTTGAGCTTGTTGCGGAGCACGACCAGATTCGTCACGTCCACTTCGATCATCGTCCAGGCATGGGGAATTTCCGATGCGCTTTGACGCATATTGCGCGCAATGGCATTGCGGACAGGCGTCACATCGATAAAATATTCCCGGCCTGACGTCGAACGGCCCTCGACTTCAATCGTCGGGATCGGCGGCGTGTCCGTCAAATGCAGTCCTGTTGAGCGGACCGCCTGGAGCTGCGGCGACGCTGCAGAGTTACCTGCCGGACTCGCTGTTGTTCTGTTATTGTTTCCTGCGGATTCGATAAAAGCAAGGATATCCTTGCGGGTTATCCGCCCGCCAAGACCCGTTCCCGGCACATGAGCCAGGTTAACGCCATGTTCGGCCGCCAGCTGCTGCACTGCGGGCGAGAAGCGGTGGCGCATGCTGATATCGCCCTCTTCCTGATCCGCCACAGTTTGACCGCCGCCTGTGTTATAATCGGCTCCCCCGCTTGAGAGAGCAGCATTGCCCTGGGCACTCCTGGAGCCATTACTCACTCCAGAGGACGTGCCTGCAGGCGGTACCGCCGCGCTTCCTTCCTGCTCCACTTCAACCAGACAAACCGGCGTGCCAACAGGCACATTCTCGCCGGCGCCTACCAATATTTTGACAATGGTTCCCTCTAGTGTGGAAGGCAGCTCGGCGTTGACTTTGTCTGTAATAATTTCACATATCGGTTCGTACATTTCGATGGTGTCGCCCGGCTGTTTCAGCCATTTGTCGATCGTCGCCGATACAAGAGATTCCGCAAGCTGCGGCATGACGATCTCCGTCACGATTTTCATTTACACCACTCCTAATAAAGTGCCAGATGCCTCATCGCTTCTTTCACTTTTTCTTTATTCAACATGAAATGCTTTTCTCCCGGCGGGTTGATCGGCATTGCCGGTACGTCCGGCCCGCATAACCTCATGATTGGAGCATCAAGCTCATACAGCATTTCCTCCGCGATAATAGCTGACACCTCTGCCCCTACACCGCCGAATTTATTGTCCTCATGCACAATAAGCACTTTGCCCGTGCGGCGGGCGGCTTCCAGCACCGCTTCCTTATCCAGCGGCTGAAGCGTCCGCAGGTCAAGAATGTGGGCGGTAATGCCTTCCTCCGCCAGTTCTTCAGCCGCCTGCATGGCAAAGTGAAGCGGCATGCTGTAGCTGATAACGGTAATGTCGTCACCTTCCCGCAGAACATTGGCTTTACCGATAGGTACCGTGTAATCGTCAGTCGGAACATCGCCTACGACAAGCTTGTAGCATTTCTTGTTTTCAAAGAAAAGCACCGGATCGGGATCACGCACCGCAGCTTTCAACAGTCCTTTGGCGTCGTAAGCCGAGTAAGGCGTTACAATCTTAAGGCCGGGTGTGCCGAAAAAAACGGATTCCGGACATTGCGAGTGGTACAACCCGCCGAATATCCCGCCTCCGATAGGAGCGCGTATGACAACCGGACAGGACCAGTCGTTATTGGAGCGGTAACGGATTTTGGCCGCCTCGCTAATAATTTGATTCGTTGCGGGAAACATAAAATCAGAGTACTGCATCTCGGCGATCGGCTTCATGCCGACCATCGCTGCTCCAATGGCGACCCCGGCAATTGCCGATTCGGCAAGCGGCGTATCCATCACCCGGGCTTCGCCGAACTGTTCCAGCAGCCCTTTCGTGGTGGTGAACACCCCGCCCTTATATCCGACATCCTCGCCCAGTACGAAAACATTCTCGTCACGTTCCATTTCTTCCTTCATAGCGAGGCGGATCGCATCAATATATTCCATCATCGGCATGGTTAGCGTCCTCCCCCTTCGCCTTGACCTTCATCGTACACATGGAGCAAAATATCCTCGGGAGCCTGGAACGGCGCCTTGTCTCCATAAGATGTTGCATCATCCAGAAGCGCCTTGAGCTTCTTGTGAAGCTCCTCATCCTGCCGGTCGCTCCATAAGCCGCATTCCATCAGATATTGTTTGTATTTGGGTATTCCGTCCTTCGCCCGATTCTCGTCAACCTCTTCCTTCGTCCGGTAGGCCAGATCATTATCCGAGGTGGAGTGGGGAGACAAGCGGTACATCATCGCTTCAATCAGTGTTGGCCCTTCACCGGCAACTGCGCGGGCGCGGGCTTCCTTCACGACGCGGTATACCTCCAGCGGATCGTTGCCGTCCACCTGGTAGCCCGGGAAACCATAACCGATCGCCCTGTCGGCAATCCGTCCGCTTACCTGCTTATGCAGCGGAACCGAAATTGCATATTGATTATTTTCGCAAAAAAGAATGACGGGCAGCTTATGAACGCCTGCGAAATTACAGCCTTCGTGAAAATCGCCCTGGTTGCTGGAGCCCTCGCCGAAGGTGACGAAGCTCACCAGCTTCTGCTTCCTCATTTTCGCCGACAAAGCAATGCCGACCGCGTGAGGAACCTGGGTTGTAACAGGGCTGGAGCCTGTTACGATGCGCAGCCGCTTGGAGCCAAAATGGCCCGGCATCTGCCGCCCTGCGCTGTTGGGGTCTTCCGCTTTGGCGAATACCGAAAGCATAAGCTCGCGAAGCGTCATCCCGACAGCAAGCACAAGCGCGTAATCGCGGTAGTACGGGAGGAAGTAATCGACATCGCGGTCAAGCGCAAAAGCCGCGCCCACCTGTGCCGCTTCCTGTCCGATACCGGATACGTGAAAATTAATTTTGCCTGCGCGCTGAAGCAAAAGTCCTCTTTCGTCGTACAAACGTGCTGTCATCATCGTGACGTACATGTCGATGGCCTGCTCGTCCGTCAAACCGAGCCTGGCATGTCTGGATTGTTGCAGTGTGGATTCGGGTTTCGTCATGAGGGATGCCCTCCTTTTGGCTGCTATTATAACCTGGTACTAAGACTTGACTATACCTATTATAACCGACTTTCATTTAAAAGGAAATCTATTCAGAAATCGGTATATCTGCCCGGGCTTGATCTTATATTACGGTTGCATTGCCATCGACGGCCAACATCGCTTCACCCAGCGCCTCAGAAAGCGTCGGGTGCGGATGGATAACCTGTCCGACCTCCCATGGAGCTGCGTCCATCAGCAGTGCCAGAGACGCCTCGGAGAGCAGATCTGTCGCATGCGGACCGACAAGATGGACACCGATAATATCATTCGTTTTTTTATCTGCGATCACTTTTGCAAAGCCGCCCGGTTCACCCAGGATAAGAGCCTTTCCAATGGCCTGAAAAGGGATTTTGCCAATCTTGATGTCATGGCCCTGTCTGCGCGCCTCTTCCTCCGTCAAGCCGATCGAAGCGATCTCCGGATGGCTATAAATAGCGCGGGGTATTTGGGCATGAGCGGTACCGGACGGTTTGTTTCCAAGCAAATGTTCAACGGCAATCATCGCTTCATGCGCTGCAGCATGCGCCAGCTGCAATCCGCCGTTCACATCGCCGATAGCATAAATATGAGGCTCGGTTGTCTGGAAGTTACCGTTAACCCGGATAACATCCTTATTCAACTGAATATCTGTGTTCTCCAGCCCGATTCCCTCGATATTGGCCTGCCGTCCCACGGAAACCAGCAGCTTCTCAGCCGCCAGAATGACTTTACCCTCGCCCGTATCTGCCTCCAGCGAGGCTTGTCCGTCTTTATAGGTATACGTACCGAGGTTCAATTGAATGCCCGTCAATATACGAACACCTCGTTTTCCAAGCTGTTTGGTAAGCTCAGCTGAAGCTTCCGCATCTTCTCCGGGCAGAAGACGGGCCGCTGTTTCCACTAGCGTTACCTCCACGCCGAAATCGATCAGCATTGAAGCCCATTCCACACCGATAACCCCTCCGCCGATGATGAGAATCGATGCTGGAAGCTGCTCCATGACCAGCGCTTCGTCGCTTGTCATCACCTGCGCCGGATCAGCCGGCAACCCTGGCAGGGTGCGCGGTCTGGAGCCAGTGGCAATCATCAAATGAACCGGTACAACCGTTTCCATCTCGCCATCCGCAAGCTCTACCGCGACGCTGCCGCTGCGCGGAGAAAAAATCGAAGGGCCAATGACCCTCCCGGCTCCCGAAATAATCGTGATTTTGTGCTTGCGCATCAAATATTGAAGACCTTTGTACAGCTGTTCTACGGTCTGTTCTTTGCGCTGCTGGACGCCTGGAAAATCAACGGTGACGGCACCCTCCGCTACTTTAATTCCGTATGTATCCGCCTTTAGCAGCGTGGAGTAAATTTCGGCGCTGCGCAAAAGCGCTTTGCTCGGGATGCAGCCTTTATGCAGGCAGGTGCCGCCAAGCTTTTCCTTCTCAATGATGACAACCTTCTTGCCTGCCTGGGCCGCTCTGATGGCAGCTGTATATCCCGCAATGCCTCCGCCAATGATGGCTATATCGCATGGAATGGTCATTTTCGTTCCCCTTTCACTGGTAGGCCGGATGGCCAATAAGAAAAACTGATGCATGCGAGCCGAGCAGCCAGCACGAAAACTAATGCTTGCGCGGGCCGCATTATCTCTCCCCTGTTCTATTGTACCTGTTTTTCATGTCCGGGAAAACAGCGCCTCTTTTGCAAATGGACAGTAGGGGCGTAAAAAGGTATGATTAACAGGTGAATGTGGAGACTTCTCGGCCAGTATCGGTGTATGGCTTCTGCTTATATTCAGGAGGAATTGGTATTATGAAACAGATTGTGGTCCGCTTTATCGCTATCTTATTGTTAGTTATTCCCGGACTTGGGGCGACCTACGGTTTTCTGCTGATGAAGGATGCCGTGTTTCACTATTTTTCATCCTTTGGCGATGACCGGATAAATCCGAACTTTGAATGGCTGCTCTTTATCGGCGGGCTGCTGCTGTTTCTGGCAGGAGCCGGATTTATCGGAGGCTGGACCTTCTTCCGCGACAAAAAACGGAATTATCTCCAGTCGCGTTTCCGCGAGAAGCGCCCGCGTCCCCCGCGTCCAGGAGAGAATACGTGATACTTAAGAAATATCCGCTGCAGTATAAAGAAACGATTTCGCTGTCCTGTGGCAGCGCAGCCGGTTCTTCATTTAAATCTAAACGTTAGTTACAGGTGTGATACTTTTTACAAGCTATAAGGTCAAAAAAAGGAGCTTGCCGGCCATAAATCAGCCGGATCAGCTCCTTTTGTCTTGATTTATTTGATTTTCACCTTCAGGCTGCTCCGCCGGACATGTCGGTTATGATCCCATCGATCAGTCCATAGGCTTTTGCTTCCTCGGCAGACATGAAATTATCGCGGTCGCAATCCAGTTCGATCCGCTCAATCGTCTGGCCTGTGTGATGAGCGAGCACCTTGTTGATTTTCTCACGTGTCTTCATGATCCAGCTGGCATGGATTTGAATATCCGTCGCCTGGCCGCGTGCGCCGCCAAGAGGCTGATGAATCATGACTTCACTGTGGGGAAGAGCATAACGTTTTCCTTTGGCTCCCCCAGTCAGCAGAACGGCCCCCCAGCTGCCGGCAAATCCGGTACAGACCGTAGACACATCCGGCTTGATCAGCTGCATCGTATCGTAGATGGAGAAACCGGCAGTTACCGATCCTCCGGGACTATTCACATACAAGGTAATATCCTTCTCCGGATCGTCCGCAGCAAGGAATAGCAGTTGAGCGACAATGGAGCCCGCCATGCTGTCCTCCACCTCGCCGCTGACCATGATGATCCGGTCCTTCAGCAGCCTCGAATATATATCATAGCTGCGTTCTCCGCTCTTATTCTGCTCAATAACATAAGGTGTTAAATTCATGGAATGATCCCCTTTCAATTGCGGTTTAAGCCGCTGCAAATAAATCCCACCGGTAACTTGCCGTATTTGATGCGCCTGCTGACGCCGAAGGTGCAGATACGGACAG
Organism: Paenibacillus sp. JT31N17; assembly: GCF_056269255.1. Classification (NCBI taxonomy): domain Bacteria; kingdom Bacillati; phylum Bacillota; class Bacilli; order Caryophanales; family Paenibacillaceae; genus Paenibacillus; species Paenibacillus sp. JT31N17. Next base: position 306,395 of record NZ_JBWDNP010000003.1, on the reverse strand, counting down.
ACGTTTTGCATGGCTGACGGCCTGAATAGTGTCCATCTGTCCATTATTCGCCAGAGCCAGCAGCACGATTGCTTGCGGATTCGCTTCGCGGACAGCCGTCATATATGCGAGCAGTATTTCATTGAAATCCGAATCGCCAGTATTAACCGATTCCTTGTCAGACGCATCCCATGTGAGACGTCCTATGGTGGTGCGGGCGCGATGAAGGGCCGCCTTAACGGCGCCTTCCGATGTTTTCAGAAAGCCTGCGACTTCTGCTCCTGTATATCTGAAAACTTCCCTCAGCAGAAACACATTTCGCTGCAAAGGCGAAAGATGAAGCACCAGCAGACGCAGGGCATCTTCGATTTCACAATCATTCTCCATATCATCGAAAATATTCTGCATATGTTGATCCGTTACAAGCTCAGTCGAATGCTTGCGGCGTGCGTGATCAATGGAGAGGTTCTTGGCAATTCGCAGCACATAGGCTGTCGGATTCGGGTGAAGCCGGGTTCCATTCACGACAGGGAGCGCTCTTACACAGGTTTCCTGCATCAGATCCTCGGCATCCCAGGAGCTGTTGGTAATCGAAAGACAGTATCGCTTCAGAGTGGACAGCAGCCGCTCCATATCCGGCAGTACCCCGATTCTTTTTTCCGCGGATGGACTCGGGAAATTTCTCACGACGCGGCACCTCCTTATATTTGTCGCTTCAATTGGTAAACGAATGATTGGCTTCAAAGGATACGCAGGGTAAAAAATAAAGCCTTACTTATTTGTCTAGTTTATTACAAAATCACATTGAGTTCTCCTGTTGATTATATTTTGCCGATGGAGCTTATTGTTGAAAACAAAAATCCTCTCATCCATTGGTGTTTGTATTAACCCAATGAACAAGAGGAACAAAATTCAACTAATTTCCTTTATCCCATATTTGGAAAAAGATCATCAAATGATTCCAAACGATCCGCCCTAACGGCTCATTTCAGAAATACCAATTAACTCTTTAAATTCCTCAACCAATTCATGGGGGCTAACCAGCGTTTGAAAATATTCAACCCTCATTATATTTTTAAGTTTATTGATGGTGTCTTCACTTTTATGAAACAGGTTAAATGAATCCAGATTTGCTTTTTCAAAATTCTTTCGAATCATCTCAAGGTAGTTATCCTCAACTATTTCATCAAGCCGTTCACGTATTTCGCTTCCTTCCTCATCCAAATAGAGGAACGCAATAATGTCTTTATCCGGGTACAGCTTCTCCGCCAATTCAATGACCATACTATTTTTTGCTTCGTAATCCAATTCAAAATCAGCCGCAATTTCACCTGATTCGAATAACTTATATCCCCAACAATGATCTTTATCGTGATAAAAGTATAATACAGGCAGAACCATAGATAATTGTTTTACATAATCCGGGACCTCATTGCCCAGGATGGCATCACCATGCAAGAAAATAAGCCATTCAGCGTTGAGTTCAGCAGCCCCTATAACTGAATTTTGTTCAGCAATGCTGTCCAGGGACTGTTTCGTATTTAAAGTTAAAAATCCGGAAGTAAACTCGCTCATTATCTCAAAAGCCCCTTTTATTCAGAATCGCATCTTACTTAAGATCGTCTAAATAGTACCATAATTCAAGAAAAAAAATCATACAAAAAACCGCCTTTTTTAATGGATTTACGTGCAATCCAATAAATGACGGTTTTATGAATGGAATATTAGCCTGAAATTGTCTGATGGGGTTTTTGAAAACCGCAGCAGCTCTATAAAGCAGCATATGAAATCGCCGCTTTATTTTTCACTATATGCCCCCTTATTCCTTACGCTCTCATGACACTTTGTGCTCGATCCGCAGCTTGTCCGCCACCATCGCAATGAATTCCGAGTTGGTTGGCTTGGATTTGCTGATGTTAATGGTATAGCCAAACAGATGACTGATACTGTCGATATTGCCGCGTGTCCAAGCTACTTCGATCGCATGACGAATTGCACGCTCGACGCGGGAAGGGGTGGTTTTGAATTTTTCGGCAATAGCCGGATAAAGTGTTTTGGTGATAGCTCCTAAAATTTCAATGTTATTGTATACCATTGTAATCGCTTCCCGTAAATACTGGTACCCTTTAATATGCGCAGGAACACCAATCTCATGGATAATGCTTGTGATATTCGCATCCAGGTTTTTGCCCTTCGCAATAGGCACTACATTTGATTTCATAACGGATGAGGAGTAGGAGGATGAAGAAGATGAAATGACAGTCGAATTCCCAACAAGCTGGCGGATACGGTTGGCCAGAATTTCCATATCAAACGGTTTCAATATGTAGTAGGAATCACCGAGTTGTACCGCTTTTTGAGTAATATTCTCCTGACCGAAAGCAGTTAACATAATTATTTTTGGCATAGGTGATAAATTCATCTCACGCAAGCGCTCAAGCACGCCCAATCCATCCAAATGAGGCATAATGATGTCCAAAATAAGTACATCCGGCGTATCGCGTGTTTCTTCAAGCAGGCGAAGCACTTCCTCACCATTGTAAGCAACTCCGGTCACAACCATATCGTTTTGTTCCGAAATGTACTCCGATAACAAATTTGTGAATTCCCGGTTGTCATCCGCCAACAATACTTCGATTTTTTGCAAGGTATAGTCCTCCTTAGACTCGATCTGCCATCAATCTGATTTGTACCCGTTTGTCCTCTTCTCTTCCTGTCTACTAAACATTTTCGACATCCAAAATCAAATTCCTTCTGTCGAATAATCTTTTTCTTTATTATTTTTTAGAATTGTTTTATAATTAAAAATTTACTACAACAACCCTTATATTTCGTAATTATTCGACAAAAATGGTTGTGAATATCGAGGTAAAGAAAACAAAAAACCTTAAGGGGCAATTAAGCCGCCTTAAGATTTTCTTTATCCTGCTTCAGTAAAATGCCTGCATCCTGCAGCATCCACTCAATAAAGCAGCCATAACCGGAGCTTGGATCATTCACGAATACATGAGTGACAGCTCCAACTAATTTGCCATCCTGGATAATTGGACTCCCGGACATCCCTTGGACGATTCCCCCGGTTTGTTGCAGAAGACGGGGATCTGTGATTTTGATGACCATCCCTTTGGTTGCCGGTGAAGATTGATGAGTCACATGAACAATCTGAACATCGAATCGTTCCACTTTTTGACCATTCACAACAGTCAATAGCTGAGCAGGGCCTTCCTTCACTTCTTCAGCAAAGGCAACTGGAATTGATTGATCTTTATAGCTATGAGCCGGAAGCTCATTCATTTTTCCAAAAATGCCAAATGGCGTGTTTCGTTCAATATTGCCCAGTACTTTGCTTTCTTTGATGAAATGAGCTCTTTTTTCTCCTGGTTCGCCGCTTTGGCTTTTATTGATGGAGGTCACATTGGATTGTAAAATCTGTCCTTCGCCGACTTCAATGGCGGTTTGGGTATCCATATCGGTTATAACATGTCCCAATGCACCGTAAACACCTTGATCCGGAGCAAAGAATGTTAGTGTTCCCACACCAGCCGCCGAGTCCCTTATATACAATCCAAGCCTCCAGGCTTTATCTTCAGAATCAAACACAGGAGAAAGCTTGGTTTCAAAAAACTCATTGCCTCGTTTCACCGTCAATTTAATCGGCTGCTTGGCTGCTCCCGCTTCTTCAGCAATTCGGGCCACCTTATGGACTTCATTGATATATTGACCATTAATTTTAACGATTAGATCACCCAGCTGCAGCTTTGCAAGCTCCCCCGGTGAAATTTTCTTGCCGTTCGCATGAATGACCTGATGATGTCCAACCACCATAATACCAGCTGATTTCACCTTAACTCCAATCGTTTGGCCGCCGGGAATAACGCGTAAATCCGGAACAACATTGACCTTCACCGTCTTGAATGGAATCCTGCCGAACAATTTCAACTTCATGGTTGTTTCGCCACTAAAATTGGATTGAAGCGATAATGGCTTGTTCAGATCAACCGAGATTGAATGGTTGGTCGATCCGTTGACCTGCAAAATTTGTGGATCAACCGTAACTTGTGCATGTACCGGCATCACATAATCCAACTGTTTTAATTGACCAGAGAACAATCGCAATTCACTTGGAAATGCTGCGAAATGTTGAAACGGAGCAGAAATACCAAGCAGACAGACCATTAATACAAGACCAAGACCAAGCCATCGCTTTCGCTGATTGCCATTCAATGACTTCACACTCCCTGCTGCTAAATCGCTTGACGAGAATGGTGTTCGCCATTTGCGTACACTTAAGGTATCCTTGGCCTTGATCTTTTATGTCGTCAAAATCATTCCCTGAATGGCTTCCATCACGCTCCCTTTTGCCTAAATGCCAAGTCAAGCATTTCTTGAGCATGATGTCTTGTTTTTTCCGTTATTTCAACGCCGCCCAGCATCCGGGCCAGCTCTTCAATGCGTAAATTGGGTTCAAGCTCCTTAACCCTTGTTGAAGTCCGTTCCGCTACAATGGTTTTGAGAATTTCATAATGATGATCGGCCATACAGGCCACCTGGGGCAAATGGGTAATGGAAAAAACCTGGCACATTTCGGATAAGCGGGACAGCTTGTCCGCAATCGCTTGAGCGGCGCGTCCGCTTACCCCGGTGTCCACCTCATCGAATATAAGAACGGGAACTTGATCAATGGAAGCAAAAATGGATTTGAGCGCGAGCATAATTCGTGACATTTCACCGCCTGAAGCAATTTTGCTAAGGGGTTTAAGCGGCTCGCCAGGATTCGGCGCGATAAGAAATGCGGCTTCATCAATACCGTTTGGAAGCAGTCGGTGATGATTGCCTGCAACATGCTGCTGAAGCTCCACACGAAAAGTTGTTCTTTCCATTTGAAGCTGTCTGAGTTCATTCTCGATGGCAACAGCAAGACGGTCAGCCGCATTGCGTCTCAATGTGGAAAGTACTTTGCCCAGACGGTAAGCTTCTTCAAATAATTTATCTTGTTCATTGCGAAGCCGCGCTACATGCTCATCACGGTTCTCGATTTTATCAGCTTCCGATTTGATTTTCTTCAAATAAGCCAGAATATCGGGGATATGTTCGCCATATTTGCGTTTAAGGCTGTTCATGGTATTCAACCGTTCATCTATAATCGCCAGACGCTCCGGATCAGAATCAACGCCATCCCGGTAATCCCTTAATTGAAAAGCGGAATCCTCAAGCTGATAAAATGCTGATTGCAGCTGCTCCAGAAGCGGCGCAAGCACAGATTCATCGTATCCCCGGATATCTTCAACCTTGCTTATCGCCCGATTGATTGCATCCAGTCCCTTGTTTCCATAAACAAGCTCATATGCCTCGGAAGCTGCATCTCTTCTTTTAACCGCATGCATTAGCTTCTGCATTTCTTCGGCAAGTGATTCATCCTCGCCCACTTTTAAATCAGCAGCGGTTATTTCTTCAATCTGAAAGCGGTAAAGATCCAGCATCTGCATGTTCTGCCTGGAGGAATCCTCCAGCTCGCGGAGCTGTGTTCGAACCTTCTCGTACTGCTTGTATACAGTACGGTACTTATCCAGCTTGTCCATCACTTTGACGCCGGCATACAAATCCAGCCAATCCAGATGCTTCTCTGTTCGCAGCAGCGATTGATGCTCATGTTGACCATGGATATTTACCAGACATTCACCCGCTTCGCGCAGCATCGACATCGTCACAATATGCCCATTGATGCGGCTGACGCTTTTGCCCTGGGAGAATAGCTCTCTGCGAATGACGAGATCCTCATCAGGTGAAGCTTGAACTCCGAACGACTCTAATGTTTTCCATACCGGATGATTGCTTGGCAAATCGAACATGGCTTCTATTTCCGCTTTGCTGCAGCCATAGCGCACCATATCCGAAGATCCTCTCCCTCCGGCAACAAGACTAAGCGCATCGATCAGAATGGATTTGCCTGCCCCTGTTTCACCGGTTAAAACATGGAATCCATCATGAAAATGAGCAGTTACCGATTCAATAACAGCCAAATTGCGTATTGATAGCTCGCGAAGCATGAATGTCCCCTCCTTAAGTTCATTCCAAGCGGCATATACCGCAAGAATTTCCTGGAAATATCTAAAGCATCTAATTCATTAAGCCAAGCAATCTGTCAATGACTTCTCCGCTTTGCGTTTTGGTCCGGCAAATCATCAGGATCGTATCATCGCCGCAGATGGTTCCCATAACCTCAGGCCATTCCATATTATCAATCATGGCTCCAATGGCATTCGCTGTACCGGGAAGGCATTTCATGACAACCAGATTGTCGGTATGATCAATATGCAGAAAATGATCCGAAAGTGTCCGTTTCAGTTTATGGATGGGATTCATCCGCTGCTCCTGGGGCAGAGAGTACTTATAACGCCCGCCATCAGCGGACACCTTAATTAATTGCAGTTCTTTAATATCCCGTGATACGGTGGCTTGCGTCACCTGCAGCCCGGCAGCCCTGAGCGAATCAACAAGCTCGTCCTGGGTTTCAATGACTTGGGTGTTTATTATTTCACGAATTTTCATATGCCTGACACTTTTCATGGGATCCCCCTTTGCTTTTGCCTGCTTATATATAACGGTCATCCAAATCGGAACGTAATTGTGCGTATGGTCCTTTCCTTCTGGTCGATGAACAAGACGCCGTCGCTTTCCGGCAGGAGCAGCGAGTACACCAGCAGCCTGTCCCGTACTCCACTGCCCGTCCAATCCATAGGCATGCGGTCACGGGAGGTCTTGACAATATAATATTTGCCATCTTTCTCGGCAATTAAATCAATGAACAGCCGGCTCTGCAGCTGCTGACCGTCCAAATCGATATGAATGGGCAGCCTGTACTTCCCATGGGTCACCTCGTAGCCTGCCTGCTCCAGAAATCGAACATTCTCGTCACTGTCATCCACATCCTCAGCTTCACTGAGAAGAAGCTTGGTATTCATGCCCGGCGGTTCATGCAGCCACCGGTAGAAAACACGGTAAAGCCAAAAGATAATGATACAACCAGCGATCAGCATCACTAACCAGTCTCCGTACTTTCCCAAGAAACCCCCTCCATTCACTCCCAATTAATGCTTCATACATCATTTCGCGCTGGAGGGGGTATTTCCTCTTTGCTCAAATACCGAACGCTTGTTTGGTTTTTTTCTAGTTTAACAAAAAAATCGGATTCTGCAAAGGGGTATCATTCGGAAAAATCAAAAAAGAGCCTTCCTGCACTGCAGGAACAGCTCCGAATCATAATATTAATGGCTAAATTGAAACTATTACACTTTTTTTGGACTGCCTTGGGCAAAAGTTTTGGCGGCTTCCTGGACAAGCGCTGCAACAGCCCCTTCAGACAGAGGTATTTCTGTCGTACCCGGCTTCCATATCCAATAGCCTAAAAATTCGATGTTGCCTTCCCCTCCCGTAATAGGCGAGAAAGTGACATCCTGCAGGGAAAAGCCCAGTTCGGCTGCAAAGCCTAATACTTTATTCAATACTGCCTCATGAACCTTGGGATCACGTACAACACCCGATTTGCCAACCTTCTCGCGGCCTGCTTCGAATTGAGGCTTAATAAGCGCAACAACGCCGGCGCCCTCCTTGAGCAGAGTTCCCAGTGCAGGCAAAATGTGCTTGAGAGATATGAAAGAAACATCAATGGTCGCAAAATCAGGCTGGGGACCCTTTAGATCCGCAGGCTGTGTGTAGCGGAAATTCGTCCGCTCCATCACATCAACTCTGCTGTCCTGACGCAGGGACCAATCCAGCTGGTTATATCCAACATCCACAGCATAGACGTAGGATGCGCCATTCTGCAGGGCACAATCCGTGAATCCCCCTGTAGAAGCGCCAATATCGAGCATAATGGCCCCTTCCAGGGATAAACCGAACTTGTTTATCGCCTTCGCAAGCTTCAATCCACCGCGGCTCACGTAGGGATGCGGCGCGCCTTTTACGGTGATTGCGGATGTTCGCAAAACCTTCATTCCGCTTTTCTCAATCCGTTCGCCTTCAACCAGTACAAGTCCCGCCATTAATGCCGCTTTCGCTTTTTCCCGGCTTTCGTAATATCCCTGTTCTACCAGGAGGATATCAATTCTTTCCTTTGCTGTATTCATCATTGTCTCCGTTCTTATGCTGGTCCTTGTGCGCGTTTTCGCATAAGAGGGAGCATTGCTTTGAGTTCAGTTGCAACCCGTTCCCCAGTCAGGCCAGCTTCCTTCCTCTGTTCCGGAATGGAGCCATGCTCGATGTACTCATCAGGTACCCCGATAATACGAACCAATCCGTTATAGGATTTGTTATGAAGTGAATAAAATTCCAGCACAGCACTGCCTAAGCCGCCTTGTGTTGAACCTTCCTCCAGAACAATCATATGCAGCCCTTCCTTGGCCAGCTGAAGCAGCATGGACTCGTCAAGCGGTTTGATGAAGCGGGCATTCACGATACGCACATTGAGACCTTCCCTTTTCAATTGCTCAGCCGATTCCTCAGCCACCTGCAGCATAGGGCCAATCGCAAGGATAACGGCTGAATCACCTTCACGCACCGTCTCCCATTGACCGATCGGCAGGGATGTAATGTTCTTATCTATCGGGACCCCAAGCGCATTGACACGCGGATAACGGATTGCAATAGGTCCATCATTATATTCAACTGCTGTCTTCATCATGCGGTGAAGTTCATTTTCGTCTTTGGGCATCATCAGCACCATATTGGGAATGTGACGCAGGAAGGCGATATCATATACTCCCTGATGCGTCTCCCCGTCCGGACCAACAAAGCCCGCCCGGTCGATGGCGAATATGACATTGGCGTTTTGTCTGCAAATATCATGGACCACCTGATCATAAGCACGCTGCAGGAATGTGGAATAAACCGCAAATACAGGCTTCATTCCTTCCATTGCCAGCGCCGCGCACATGGTGGCGGCATGCTGCTCCGCGATGCCGACATCGATCATCCGGTTGGGGAAAATTTCGGCAAATTTGGTGAGGCCGGAGCCTCCCGGCATAGCCGGCGTAACCGCAATAATGCGTTTGTCATTCCTGGCCAGTTCAATCAATGCATCGCTGAAAACCTCTGTATACATTGGCGGGCCCACCGCTTTTAAAACCTGGCCCGATTCGATTTTGTAGGGGTTGATGCCATGCCATTTATAAGAATCCGCTTCAGCGGGTGAGTAGCCTTTTCCTTTGACGGTAATGACATGGACCAGGACAGGGCCTGTGGCATTGTTCGCTTGTTCCATGACATCCAGCAGCTGGTTGATATCGTGTCCGTCTACAGGACCGAAATACGTGAGTCCGAACTGCTCGAACAAAATACCGCTTACGAGTAAATATTTGACACTATCCTTCAATCTTTCCGCTGTCTTGGCCAATTTCCCGCCAATCGCCGGAATTTTGTTGAGCAGTTGATTCAACTCTTCCTTGGCCTTTTGATAATGGCGGTCCGTACGAATTTTCCCCAGATAATGATGCAGGGCACCGACATTCGGCGCGATCGACATTTCATTGTCATTCAGAATGACCAGCATGTTCTTCTTCTCATGCCCGATATGGTTGAGTGCTTCCAGTGCCATACCGCCGGTTAGTGCGCCATCACCGATGACAGCCACCACCTTGTTATTCTCGCCCTTCAGATCACGGGCAAGCGCCATACCCATGGCTGCGGACAGCGAAGTGCTGCTGTGTCCGGCTTCCCATACATCGTGATCGCTTTCCGCGCGTTTGATGAATCCGCACAATCCTTTGTACTGGCGAAGCGAATCAAACTGATCCATGCGTCCCGTCAGCATTTTATGAACATAAGACTGATGCCCCACATCAAAGATAAATTTATCTTTTGGGCTGTCATACAAATAATGCAAAGCAAGCGTCAGCTCCACTACGCCTAGATTCGACGCAAGATGCCCGCCAGTCGCGGAAAGCTTTGCAATTAAAAACTCGCGGATTTCTCCGGCAAGCTGCTCCAGTTGTGCAACCGACAGACTTTTAAGATCCTTCGGCTCATTAATATGTTCGAGCAACACGTTATTTCCTCGCTTTCCTAAGCTGGCAGCCTCCATTGTCCGAGAACTTTCGACGTTTCTAGCGTAAATTATACCATAGATTGTCGCTATGCCCAAGACTGCCGGCAAATCAGTGGTCCCGATTCATTAAATAATCCGCGATCGACAGCAGCTTCTCGGGCATCACCAGATTGGCCTGCTTCAGCGCTTCTTTGGATTCCATCGTTAATCTCCCTACGAGCTCCAGACTCTGCTCCATTCCGATTATGTAGGGATACGTTACTTTCCGCTGCTGCACATCGCTTTGCACCGGCTTGCCAAGCTTGGATTCATCGCCAATTAAATCAAGGATATCGTCCTGTACCTGAAAAGCTAGCCCCAGCTTGCGCGCAAACTGTTCAAGGGCCGCGAGCTGATCCAGGGTAGCGCCTCCGATGCGGGCGCCTGCCGTAACAGCGAATACAATCAAATCGCTTGTTTTATGCAAATGAATGTATTCAAGCTCCGTTATCGAGGTCACACCTTGTTCTCCCAGAATGTCAGCCGCCTGGCCGCCAACCATGCCGGAAACTCCGGAGAGCCTCGCCAAATCGGATACGATTGCCATGGCTACATCCGCTGGAACGCCAAGTGCCGCAGCCTGTGATACTGCATAAAAGGCATGAGACAGCAGGCCGTCTCCGGCCAAAATAGCCATCGCTTCTCCAAAAACCTTGTGGCTTGTTGGTTTGCCGCGGCGAAAATCATCATTATCCATTGCAGGCAAATCATCATGGATGAGCGAATAGGTATGAATCATTTCAATCGCACAGGCTACAGGCATCGCCAGCGTATAGGAGTCTGAATCGTTCTTTACCGCTTCCGCGGCTGCAAGAACAAGTATGGGGCGCAGGCGTTTGCCCCCTGCCTCCAGTGAATACATCATAGCCTCACGCAACTGAGACGGAATATTCCACTCCTGCGGAATTGATGTTTTTAACGCCTGTTCGATTCCATATGCTGTTCGCGATAGATAGTCTGCTGTAGCAACCGAAGCGTTCAAGTTTTTATTCTCCTCTGTCTTCGTTTGCCGGAGCAAACGGTTTTTTGATAAAGCCGCTTTCGGATTCGATCAGCACTTCAATCTTTTTCTCCACCTGCTCGAGCTTGGCTCCGCAGAGCTGGGACATTTTCATGCCTTCCTGAAAAAGATCAATTGCCTTCTCAAGTGGAACATCACCGTTCTCCAGTTGGCTGACGATGACTTCCAAACGCTCGATCGCTTCCTCGAAGGTTATTTCCTGCTCCTTCTTGCTCATCGGTTTAAGCCTCTCCCTTCATGCCCCACACCTGACATTCCAATTGGCCATCAGACAGCTTCACCTTCACCATATCTCCCAGCTGAACATTGGTGATAGATTTGATCAAGGTTTTCTCCTGCTCGTCATATACCAGACTGTACCCTCGAGACATGACCTTAAGCGGACTTAAGGCATCCAATTGCCTGATTGCAGCCGTCAGATGCATTCTATGTGTTTTTATCGTAGAAATCATCGTGGATTCCAGCCTCTGTGAGGTTCCCCGCAGCCTTGCCCTCGCGTAAGCTGCCTTTTCTCCAGGATGTGCGCCGGCCAATGCGGAGCCAAGTCTCATGAGCTTCTCTCTTCTTCGCTGAGTCTGCCTCAAGGTACGATGCTCCAGCTTATCTTTCAGACGGTCCAGACGTTCTGCCTGCTGCAGCAAATATTTTCGCGGATTAACAAACAGAGGCGACCTCCGGATACGCGATAGCCGCTCTTTTCGGCTTGTCATTGTGCCGCGAAGCGCATGATCCAGCCGCCCGCGAAGCTGATTAAGCTGCCCCTGCAGCTCCATGACATTGGCGACGGCAAGCTCCGCGGCGGCTGTCGGAGTCGGCGCACGCAAATCAGCAACAAAATCAGAAATCGTAAAATCAGTCTCATGCCCGACGGCCGAAATAATCGGAATATCCGAAACGGCCATCGCCCGGGCAACGGCCTCCTCATTGAAAGCCCAGAGCTCCTCCAGCGATCCACCGCCCCGCCCTACAATTAATACGTCGACTTCAGCCATTTGGTTCATCATTTCAATCGCTCTGACTATCGCGGGTGCCGAACCCTTGCCCTGTACGAGTACGGGAAAAAGCAGCACCGGCACGGAAGGGTGGCGGCGCTGCAGCGTAATCATAATATCGCGCACTGCTGCGCCGGTTGGTGAGGTTATTACACCAATCGCTCTTGGATGACGCGGAATTGCGCGCTTGCGGGACGTTTCGAACAAGCCTTCTCCCTCAAGCTTGCGCTTTAACTGCTCAAATGCCAAATACAAGCTGCCGATACCGTCCGGCTGCATTTGCGTCACATAAAACTGGTAGTTCCCGTCCCGCTCAAACACCGAGACATTCCCCCGCGCCAGAACCTTTGCCCCTTCCTTAGGCATAAAGGGCAGCTTCTGATTATGCGAGGCGAACATAATACATTTTAACCGACTATCCTTATCTTTAAGCGTAAAATACATATGGCCGCTTGAATGATGGGTGAAATTTGAAATTTCACCCCGCAGCCATACATCGCCAAGGAGCACATCGGACTCCAGCTTCATCCGGATATACTTATTAATATCCTTGATCGAAAAAATGCGCGAACCGTCTGCCATATGCGGTTTCGTCACTCCCGACTATTTATTTGCCTGTTCTGCGGCTTTGAGCGTGTTTTGCATCAGCATGGTTATCGTCATCGGGCCTACTCCGCCCGGTACTGGCGTTACATAACCCGCCACATCCAGCACATCGTCAAAATCAACATCTCCTGCCAGCTTGCCGTCAGGCAGCCGGTTAATGCCAACGTCGATGACAACTGCTCCCGGTTTGACGAAAGCACGGCCAATCGCTTTGGCTCGGCCAATCGCCACAACCAGTATATCTGCCGTCCTGGCGATCGCTTCCATGTCTACCGTCCGGGAATGGCAAATCGTTACTGTCGCATGCTCCCGCAGCAGCAGCATCGCTACCGGCTTGCCTACAATATTGCTGCGTCCAATGACAACGGCATGCTTGCCCGCAATATCCATCCCGCTGGACTTGATAAGCTCAATAACGCCCGCAGGCGTACACGGAAGGAGGCTGTCGTCGCCGATTACCAGATTGCCGACGCTGACCGGATGAAAGCCGTCCACGTCCTTTTCCACACTGATCGCATCAATGACCGCTTTCTCGTCGATATGCTTAGGCAGAGGGAGCTGAACCAGAATACCGTGAATGGTCGATTGCTTGTTAAGCTTATCGATCAGCTGCAGCAGCTCCTCCTGGGTTGTCTCAGCCGGCAGGCGATGAACCTCGGAATAAAAACTTAGCTGGATGCAGGCTTTCTCCTTGCTTCCTACATATACGCGGGATGCCGGATCGTCCCCTACGAGAACGACGGCCAGTCCTGGAGTAATCCCTCTGGCAATTAGATTTGACGCCTTTTCGGTGATTTGCTCGCGAATGGCGTCTGATATTGGTTTGCCTTGTATGAGTTGTGCGGTCATTTGGTTGTTTTCTCCTTTCGTTTTTGAAGGGCATCCCCCTAAGTCCCCCTTGGAAAGGGGGATTCCAAGGGCTCCGCCCTCTGGACACCCGAATGGTTGTCGATTGCGCCGCCATGACGCTCCCTATTCATTTTGCCGCTTGTCCCCGTTTGCGTCCCTTGCGGGACACACTTTACTTGTTGTGCGCCTGGGGTGCTTGAACTTCGTTATAAATAACGTTTGAGTGTAAGAGACGTTTATTGGGTTTTGTTGCGCTTGTCCCCGTTTACGTCCCTTACGGGACACACTTTACTTGTTGTGCGCCTGGGGTGCTTGAACTTCGTTATAAATAACGTTTGAGTGTAAGAGACGCTTATTGGGTTTTGTTACGCTTGTCCCGTTTACGTCCCTTGCAGGACACACTTTACGTGTGGCGCACCTGCGTTGCTTGGTTTGATGCTCTATTATTCCTGGACTTCATTTTCTATTAGGGATTCGTTTGGTTTGCCTTTAAGCTGATTGGGCTTGAGCTCGTCCAGTGCCTGGAGAAGCCTGCCCAGAACGCCATTGACGAATTTCCCGGATTCTTCGGTCCCGAAATGCTTGGCAAGCTCGATTGCTTCATTAATCGCCGCTTTTGGCGGAACATCGTCCCTGAAGATCATCTCGAAGCAGGCCAGCCGAAGAACTTGACGGTCGACACGCGATAACCGGTCCACCTGCCAGCCCGTCAGATAGTGCTGGAGCATATCATCAATAGCCGCTTTGCTACCGCTTACCCCATTGACCAAATCCCTGACATGCTCGTCTATTCGAGAGACGTCTGATACATCCGCCTCTATTTCATTCTCTTCCTTCACTTCATTCATCAGCATATCGACCGCTTCTTCCGCCGATACTTCGTTCATTTCCATCTGGTACAAACTTTGTACCGCTATCTCCCTTGCAAGCCTTCGTTTCATAGGGCCTCCCGAAAATCAATATAAACTGTTTTTCCTATCCTGTACTTCTTTGGCTGATCCTTCGCTTTTCTCATGTCCGGAAAAAATATGATCTCCTCCCTGCTCCGAACAGCCAAATGCCGTGTCCGGAGTACGGAGGAGATCATAGTACTATTTGAATGGACGCCATCGCTGCATAAGCCACTCGGTCAGACGGCTCCATGGAATGATGGGTCCGCTCTGCTCGTCTTTCATTTTGCCTACGGTATAGCCTATCCATAGCAGCAAGCCAAAAAACAGCATATCCCAAAACCCCACAATAAAATACAGGAGACCCAGCACGATGGCCACGGTCAGACCCGCAATGCGGCCTCCGTAGCTTATCCAAATTTCCCTCCATAACATCGGCAGCACCCCTATTCCACGCGACTTTTATAATTGGCCGTCTGGATGATGTTCGCCACATAAACCGAAACCGTCGCAACCGGTATCCCTGTAATCTCTTCCACATGAGACTTGACGGTACGCTGGATATCCTCTGTCAACGTGGGAATCGGACTTTCGCCATCGGCAATTGCACGCAGCGTAATCTCGATGCCAGCTTCACTAATCCGAATACGCGCCCGAAGATCCTTTACTCCCCGCTGCCGTCCTGCAGCCTTCAACGCAAGATTCTCAACGGTCTCGAGCGAGATACGAATATCGCCATACTCTGTTCGTTGATCGATAGACGGCATCGATGCGTTGCTGCGGCGCAAGGATACATAGAAGAATCTCAGACTAATCAGGAAAATGACCACAGAGACGATGATAACGGTCACTTGCAGCCATTCCATTTCGCCATTATACAAGGTGCTTATGAAATCTCTGAACCCTTTTTCAGGTACCCACTTGAAGCCGGTACAGAAAGCAAAAACCGACAGTGCACCAATTGCCAGACTATACAGGAACAGCAGAAGCTTGTCCAACACTCTAATCAACGAGAAACTCCTCCTCGGGGCGCACTAGATAAAACCCCCAAGCGCCGAGCGACAAGCCCATACACAAGGGGGTACGCTATCATTTCATTATCAGCTTGAACCGCATTACTTTACGCGAAGTTGTGTCTCTTCTTCTTCAACCCGCTCTGTGGTCTTGAAATGTACATCATGAATGTGGACATTGACTTCAACGACATTCAAGCCCGTCATGGTCTCGATGGAACGCTTCACATTACGTTGAATTTCGGAAGCGATTTCCGGAATTCTATTGCCGTATTCAACAATAATGGAAACATCCACAGCAGCTTCGCGGTGCCCGACATCCACTTTAACCCCTTTAGACAAGTTCTTGCGGCCCAACAGTTCTGCGATTCCACCGGCAAATCCGCCGCTCATTCCTGCGACACCTTCGATCTCAACTGTTGCAAGTCCCGCGATTACTTCAATAACCTCGGGTGCGATCTGAATAGTGCCCATGTCGGTTTTTTCATAGTCCGCTGCCAGCGTGCTCATGGTTTTCATACACCTCCCGCAATATTGTTGTAGCATCAGCCTCTCGCCGATAGCTCATCCGCTTCTTACTTTCTATACTATAGCATTCGAAGGGAAATATGACAAACTCACAGTAACCGATAGACGCTTATTTTTGCGGCTCGGTTAGCTGTCACACAGTAACCGATAGACGCTTATTTTTGCGGCTCGGTTAGCTGTCACACAGTAACCGATAGACGCTTATTTTTGCGGCCCGGTTAGCTGTCACACAGTAACCGATAGACGCTTATTTTTACGGATCGGTTAGCTGGCTCGCAGTGACCGATAGACGCTTATTTTTGCGGCTCGGTTAGCTGGCTCGCAGTGACCGGTAGACGCTTATTTTCGCGGCTCGGTTATAGTCACACAGCAACCGATAGACGCTTATTTTCTCGGTCTGGTTATCTGTCCACAGCGACCGGTAGATGTTTGATTGACCAAGACGATATCGGACCTCTCGTATATCCATCAATTGCCCCGTTTTCAATACAGCACCGTATACGATGTATAAACGAGTTAAACCTCAATATCGTTTACATCATATTCTTCAAGAAACTTGATATCGAAATCGCCTTTAATAAACTTGGGATGATTGAGCAGCTTCATATGAAAAGGGATCGTGGTCCGGATGCCGTCAATCGCAAACTCGGCCAGCGCCCGTTTCATTCTGGCGATCGCATCCTCACGGGTCTCTCCCCATACAATCAGCTTGGCAATCATGGAATCATAGTGCGGGGATATTGTGTACCCCGGATAAGCGGCGCTGTCAACGCGAACGCCAAGACCGCCGGGCGGCAAATAGAACTGGATCTGACCCGGCGAAGGCATGAAATTACGCTCCGGATCTTCCGCGTTGATGCGGCATTCCATCGACCATCCGTTGATCTTCAGGTTATCCTGAGAGATCGATAGAGGATTACCTTCGGCTACAGAGATCATCTCTTTGATCAGATCGACGCCGGTAATCATTTCTGTAACGGGATGTTCGACTTGAATACGCGTGTTCATCTCCATAAAATAAAAATTGTCGTCCGGACCTAAAAGGAATTCAAGCGTTCCCGCCCCTGAATAGTTTACGGCGAGCGCAGCCCGGACAGCGGCTTTGCCCATTCGCTGACGGAGCGGCTCACTCAGCACGGGACAAGGAGCTTCTTCAACCAGCTTCTGGCGGCGGCGCTGCACAGAGCAGTCGCGTTCAAATAAGTGGACGGCATTGCCATGCTTATCAGCCATGATTTGAATTTCAACATGCTTCATGCCCGTCAGATATTTCTCCAGATAAACGCCGGCATTGCCAAACGCCTTCTGGGCTTCCTGCTGGGCAGCGGTGATTTGTGAAATCAGCGCTTCCTCATCTTCAGCAATACGGATGCCTTTACCGCCTCCGCCTGCTGTTGCCTTGATAATAAGCGGATAACCGATCTCACGGGCGATTCTCAGCGCCTCTTCCGCATCCTCGACAAGTCCGTCCGAACCCGGAATAACAGGAACATCGGCATCTTTCATCGTCTGCTTGGCAACCGCTTTATCGCCCATCTTGCTGATGGCCTCAGGGGAAGGACCGATAAACACCACATTGCAGGATTCACAAATTTCGGCAAAATCTGCGTTTTCCGCCAAAAATCCATAGCCGGGGTGGATCGCGTCACATTCAGTGAGCGTCGCCAGGCTCATGATATTCGTTAAATTCAAATAGCTGTCTTTTGAAGCTACGGGGCCGATGCAGTAGGCTTCATCAGCCAGCCGGACATGAAGGGACTCCCGGTCTGCTTCGGAGTATACAGCCACGGTCTGGATACCGAGTTCACGGCACGCACGAATGATCCGGACAGCAATTTCACCCCGGTTAGCAATCAATATTTTATTGAATTTCACGCTCATAAGCTCCTCTCGTTCACAAATGTTCTAGGTGGGAGTAATCCCTCTTCAGGCAGATCCATGAACACCTGACAGATTCACTCCGGCCTAACCAGGAACAAAGGCTGTCCGAACTCAACGAGCTGTCCATTCTCAACAAGAACTTCAACGATTTCACCTTTTACTTCCGCTTCCAGTTCATTCATCAGCTTCATGGCTTCAAGAATACATACAACCGATTTCTCGTTCACACGGTCGCCAACATTGACGAAAGGTCCGTTCTCAGGCGAAGCAGCACGATAAAAGGTACCGACCATCGGAGAAACAATTGTATAGAGGTTGTCCGCGGCTTGCGCGGTAGGTTGAACAGAATCCACCTGGGTGGATGCCACAGCCACAGATTGGCTCGTCGGGGCTTGTACGGCCTGCGTATATGTAGGAACGAGCGACGCGGCTTGGACGTTCACGACTTCCGTCTTACCCGGTTTGCGGATAAGCAGACGTGCGCCTTCGTTTTCAATTTCTAATTCATGTACGGATGTTTGATCAACCAGCTTGATCAGTTCTTTAATCTCGCTCAGCTTGAACAATAGTTTCACTCCTAAAAGTTTTTGCTTACTTCTCGAATATGCTTCCCTGACAGCTGAAAACTTGCTTCGAAAGCATACGCTTGGTTTTCTGCTTACTTCTCGAATATGCTTCCCTGACAGCTGAAAGCTTTCTTCGAAAGCATACGCTTGGATTTCTGCTTACTGCAATTGCTTTTCTGCCTTTTCGCATGAAAATACATATATGCCGCTGCAGGAAATACCAAATACTTGCTCATAACAGACCTATTATAGCACAAATGCCCGTGAAGACGAACCCATTTTTTACATAGCCTTAATGGAAAAAAACCCCACTGCTTTCCCGGCAGCGGGGCTTACAGCGTTATTTATTGCTCGGAATGTATTGAACGGACACCTGGTCACCGCCGACTTCCAGTTCATTCATAACCAGCATCATGATGCTGTCGGCTTGGCTTTTTTCCAGCTTGTCGCTCTGAACGACAACTTTGTACTTGTTATTTTCCTCCGACACGAAGGCATTGCTGAATTCCTTGGTCAGCTCTTCTTCAATGCCGGTAATGCGGGTATTCTTATCCTCCAGCAGGTTGATCTGCTCCACCGCCGCGCTTGCTTCTTCCGGTTTTTGTTTCGTGTCCGAGATTTGTCCGTAAAGCTGATTGATTTCACTGTAGAATTTCTCATCGCGCTTCTCCTGCATATCATTGAAGACCGTGCTGACTGCTCCTCCGGACGCTTCTATTTCGTTGATGACCTCTTCATCCGTTTTCACGGCATCGGCTGTTTCTCCGGCAGCTTGATTGTCTGCCGCAGAAGCCGCATTATCACTGTTGGCAGCGCCCGTAACCTCTGTCACAGTAATGCCATTATCCTGTGTCGTATCCGCTGTTGAGGCTTCCGTTGCGTCCGAC
Organism: Paenibacillus sp. JT31N17; assembly: GCF_056269255.1. Taxonomy (NCBI): domain Bacteria; kingdom Bacillati; phylum Bacillota; class Bacilli; order Caryophanales; family Paenibacillaceae; genus Paenibacillus; species Paenibacillus sp. JT31N17. The sequence continues at coordinate 287,102 of NZ_JBWDNP010000003.1, read as the reverse complement.
TGAACCTGCTGTTCCTGCTGTGTGCCGTCTGTAAGCATGTCGGATGAAGTGTCTACGTCCTCGGTAAACAAGTAATAAGCGGATAAAATCACCATCAAGCTCAGCATTGACACAAGCCATACCGTTTGTCTTTTCGTGTTCATTTAAGAACAGCCTCCCTTAATCGATTGGTTGGAATTCCATTATTGATATTTTCTCGGCACAACCGAAATGCGGCTGACCGGGACGTTGAACCCTTTCTCAACGGCATCCAGGATAAGCCGGCGAACCGTTGCGTTCTCCGCTCCTTTAGCGACAATGAGAACACCCCGTATTTGCGGCTTGATGCGTTTGACTACGAATGGCGTTTGGCCGCCTTCAGCCTCATAAAGCACGACTTGTCCGTCTTTGGTGATGGAGGTCATATGCCGTTTGCCTCCATTCTTATCGCTCTCGTCGGTAATTTGCTGTGTTTCCTTCTCATTTTGCTTGACTACGATCTCTTCCGTCGAATCGATCGTAATCAGAACATCAATCGATCCGACCCCTACGATTTTCTCCAATATATCTTTAAGGCGGTTCTCCAGCGGTTCCTCGATTGATGCGAAGCTTGCCGGATCGCCGGAGCCTTTACCTGAAAATGCTGCCTGATCGGATGATGCCGTCTCATCGGGCACCTGCGTGGAGGGCTCGCTAGGCTGGAAGGACAGAAAGGAATTTACCAGCATCAGCGCGGCTCCGATCCCTCCAATAATGAGCAGCCAGCGCAATGTCCGTACCCGCTTCGGTCCCCCCGGCCCACCGCCAACCATACTCTCGATTCCCTCCAGCCATTTGGCCACTTCGGCTCTCTCCTTTCAAACTGCTTCCAGAACACTTCTGACCGCGTTGTTCCTGTCTCTACTCGTTCCCCCTTGGCAACTCCTGCTTCTGGCGAACCAGAATGGATTGCGAATCTACAGCCCATCCATTCCGAAGCAGCTGCTTGATCGCATCGGCAATGCCTCCGCTTAAAGCCTGATATCCGGCTTCGCCCGGCTGCCCCGGAGCAGCCTGCGAATCTGCCTTGTCCGAATCAAGCTGAACGATCACATCAACGGCAGGGATTTCATCCACCGGTCTCATGCCTTTTCCCGTTTCTGCCGGATTGTCCGGTTTCTGCTCGATAGAGTCGTCTGGTCCGCCAACATTGATTTCTCCTGTCTTCTCCACAGCCGTCGAGCTGTCGGGAATCTCCGAGGTTGATCCGGTTTGATCCGGGAGAGTGACGACAACGGATACAACCCGGGCATCCTGATTGCTTTTGCCAGTGCCGGCTTCCAGCTTCACCATCACTTCAGACGGCGTTATGCCCGTACTCCGGGTAATTTGGGCGCGCATCGCTTCAGCCAGCTGCTTCTCCGTCAATGTGGCGACGGAAGCCTGCTGTTTGATCCTGAGCGCATCTGCGTCACGCTCGATATCCTGAAGCGTCGGCATCCGCAGCTCTCCCTTGGCCGGCTCACTTTTGAACCAGTTCTGCATATTCTGATCCAGCCTTGTGCTGAAATCGCCCTGCAGCAGGTTCAGAATCGGCGTCAAAATCGTAAGCAGTATGATTAATCCGGCAACAAGCCTGACATAACGCTGCATGGTCTGGTTGGGGAGAAGCAGATCGATGAACCCCGCCAACAGCACGACCGCTATAATTTGCTGCAGCCAAGAAGCCAGCCAGGTCAGCATCGTGTTGCCCTCCTTTGCCGGGCGAAAGAGTATTTGTCCGCCTTGTGCCCCTGTGAGCCTCTACCTGATCATTACGGACGCATTGCCCGCGGTCAGAATGATCGTCACGGCGAGAAAAAACATCAGACTCACGGCGGCAAGCGCCGCGAATACATAAATCAGCGTCTTGCCGATGGTTTGCAGACATTCGACGATCGGACTGTCACCCAGGGGCTGCATAACTGCGGCAGACACATTATAGATGAGAGCGAGTGTCAATATTTTGATTGCCGGGAAAGCACAGAGGAAAATGAGAATGATAACCCCGGCAAGACCGATTGCATTTTTGACCAAAAGCGAAGCCGACATCACGGTATCCGCCGCATCGGAGAATGTCCGGCCAATGACGGGAACAAAATTCCCGGTAATAAATTTTGCCGTACGCATCGTAACGCCATCCGTTACCGAGCTGGTTGCCCCCTGTACGGAGATCACCCCCAGGAAGACGGTCAGCATGACGCCCATAAGACCTACACTGAAATTGCGCAGTACATTAGCCAGGTGGGTGACCTTGAATTTCTCCGTCATGGCACTTGCGATCTGCAGCACCGCCGAGAAGAAGAGCAGTGGAAAGACGATGGTATAGATGACAGACCCGACAGCGTGAATCATGAAAATAATGAGCGGATGCAGCACAGAAACGGTCACAATACTTCCCATGGTAGCCAGCAGAGTAAGCAGCAAGGGCACCATCGCCATCATGAATTGAATCATTCCGCCGATAGCGTCTTTGGCATACCCGATGGCCACCGTAAAGCTGTTAACCGCCAGCACGATCATAACCATGTAGGTAATGCTGTATGCCACTTTGCTGACTGTATTGCGTTCAAAGGCGGTTTGCATCGTCTGCAGCAGCATGCTGAATACGGTAAGGATCACGATGGTTACAAGCAGCTTGCCGTTATAAAGAACTTCATGAAACATATACCGCAGCAGACCCGAGAGCACGGTGGACAGCTTAAGGCCTTCCCCGCCCGGTGTGATCATATCCATGAAGCTTGGAACCTTGCGGTCTGGAAAAAAACCTCCATAATCGGTCATCAGCTGGTTCCAGTAATTCTCGACTGCCGACGCATCGATTCCCTGGAGCTGCTCGTCCGCCAGACTCTCATTGATGCCCGCGGCATCGTCATTTGACTGGATTGCCGGATCGGGCGCACCCTGATTATCGGGGACGGTTGCGGCGAGAGCTGCTGCCGGGATCAAGAAAAGCACAACGAGAAGGACAAGCAGGGCTGCGGCTGCCCAGCGGATCAAATGCTGCTTCATCATGCTTCAACTCCCTGCCGGCAGCAAGCCGAGCACCGTCTCAACGATGACGCTAATAATGGGAACGGCCATGACCAGTATCAGAATTTTGCCGGCAAATTCGATTTTTGATGCGACGCTTTCCTGGCCGGCATCCCGCACGATTTGTGCGCCGAACTCCGCAATATACGCGATACCGATAATTTTCAAAATGGTTTTCAGGTAAATGGAAGGGATGCCTGACCGGTCTGCCAGCTGCTCAAGAATTCCAATGACCGCTTCTATTTTGCCGATGACATACAGGAAGATAAACAAGCCGGTGAAGGCGGCGAGCAGGAAAGCAAACATCGGTTTCTGCTCACGAACAACTAAGATCAGCACGGTTGAAATCAGCCCTAGGCCGACGATCTGGATGATTTCCATTTCCGGTTCACCTGCCCTAAATCCCCTTCGTCATTGAAAAAGAAAGATCGTTTTGATTTCCTGAAACAACTCGTCGAGCATCCGGACTACCATAAAAAGCACAACCACAAATCCGATGAGCGTCACCCAATGCGCCATGTCTTCCTTCCCCATCTGTTTCAGCACGGTATGGATCATGGCGATAATAATGCCGATCCCCGCAATTTGAAATATGGCGCTAACATCCATGTTCATTGTTATTGGCACCCCACTAAACGATCAAAATGACGACAAGCGCTGCGATGAGGACGCCAAGGCTCTTCCACATCTTCTCGTAACGCGCCTGGTCATCCCGTGCCGCATCTTCTTCTGCCTTCAGCTGCTGAACGGCAAGACGCATATGCTTGATCTGGTCTTCACGGTCGCTGATGCCAAGCGCCGAACCCAGACGGATCAAAGCCGTCTTCTCGGGAATCCTCATTGCTGTGCCCGGCCAGTGATCGGCGAGCGAGAGCTCCCAACATTCCCGGAAGGTCAGCCCCTCAGGCTGATTGATCCGCTCCTTGACTCCCCGAAATATCGAGGCCCCCGGCTCCGGCAAATGGGCCGCACAGCGTTCGAAGGCATCCGGCAGCGGCGTATAACCGTATCCAATCTCCGTTTCCAGCCGCTGCACCGCCTGTATAAGCTGGCGGATTTGGCGCGGGCGGGCTGCATAGCGGGATGCCTGTATGAACCCGATCATCGTTCCTGCGAAGAGGATCAGCGCTGCGCCAATTAGCTTAACCAAAGGCATCACCTCCCGGAGTGAGGGTCGGTTCGCGGGCGGCCGGCGCTCTCCCGCCGGCCCTGACCGGTACAACCCTGCTCACAGGGGCATTGACGCCGCGGCGAAGCTCCACGCCGATCGCAAATGCTCCCTGCTCCAGCAGTCTGCGGAGTACCGGCCTCCCACGGGCATCCTCCATATCCTTTGCATGAGCGGTAGCAATCACGATCACGCCGGCATGGCTGGCATCGAGAATCGCATCCGCATCCTCCTCACGGCCGATTTCATCCACGATCATCACCTCCGGCGACATGGATCTGAGCATCATCATCATTCCTTCCGCTTTTGGACAAGCATCCATTACATCGGTTCTGGGACCGACGTTAAAGGTCGGCACTCCCCGGACGCAAGCGGCAATCTCCGACCGCTCGTCGATAATGCCAACCTTGCGGGCCGGCCAGCCGGAAGCCAGGGGATGTCCCCAGCCACCGCTGCTTATGGCTCTTGCCAGATCCCGCACAACCGTTGTTTTCCCCTGCTGCGGCGGGGCAATAATGAGAGCCGGGTGAACGGTGCGCCGATTTATATCCAGCATCTTGGGCAGCAGCGACGCGGCTGCGCCAATGACTTCGCGTGCGATTCTGAAATTGAATGCCGATACATCCCGGATGCCCCGTACCGCCCCGCCCTCCAGAATCGTCCGGCCGGCAATGCCGATCCGGTGGCCGCCGGCGACTGTAATATAGCCCCGGCGGAGCTCCTCCTCCATCGCATACAGCGAATGATTCGTTACACGCTCCAGCAGCTTGCGGCACAGCTCCGGAGATGGCTTGTACGCCATCTCAGGCTTGGCAAGCAGCTGGCCGTCTTCGCCGACAAACCAAAACCCTTCCCCTGTACCGATTTCAAGCGGTCGGCCTTCCCGTATCCGCAATTCTTCTATGACGGTTCTCACATGAATCGGAATCCGCTCAAGCACGGCAATCAGTTCCAAGGGCAGCAAATGTGTTACACGATCCAGCATGCAGGCATTCCTCCTCTGGTAATGATTATCGTTTAGCCGCGGCGGTAGTTTCATAGAGCCGTAGTCAGCGTAAGTGACCGAGGTTATTTATATTGACGTGATCAGTGTTAGGTACTAGTTTCAATCTATTCGGACAAGCTGAGTATTATGACTGCCCGCTTGTCCGATTGATGCCGGGAATTCAGCTATTTTTTGAGAATCCCGGTCAGGAGGCAGGCAACGCCTGCCACGATCCAGACGATTTTGCCAAACGAGAGCTTATCCGACATACCAACCAGGCCAACCGTCGTGGTTGTAATTAATATAATCGGCCCTACCAGTGCCAGCGAAGCATTGACTGCCAATGCCTTGTCGATCTGGTTCAAACGAAGCATCCATATGGCTGCGCATATTTCCAGCGTTCCGGACAATACTCTCAGCGATGCCATAGTTAAAACGATTTTATTGAAAATGGGATCTTCACCTCCCGCCTGAAGACTATTGCTTGTTCTAGTAAAGCTTATGCAGGCTTGTCTGCCGTTCATACCGATAATGTAAACTCCTTTGGATGATACTTCCAGCGGGCACACGCCCTTCCCGTACTGCATATATTGCTTTGGTAATGGGCGTTAAGACTATTTTTATTACCTATTTAAAAGTGAGGAGATTTCAGGTATGAGATCAAATTCCCGTCCAGCATGGCCTGCAAGGCTGCAGAATCCCGGCGGCCAGCGCATCACACCCCTTGAGCCGGAAAATAAGCACGACGCGGACCGGACCGTCGGACGCGGGCAAACCATGGTCATTGATAAAGGTCTGGGCCAAAACGGTTTCTCGGATCTATTGGAGACAGCCGGAGCCTATATTACCTGTGTGAAGATCGGTTTTGGAACAGCCCCCCTCTATCCCACCGAACTGCTCCTTGGCAAGATCGAGCTGGCCAAACGGCACGGAATCCTTATTATGCCAGGCGGTACGCTGCTGGAAGCAGCCGTCAGCCAGGAGCTGGTACCGGCGTTCTTCGAAACGATATGCCGCCTCGGCTTTAATGGAGTGGAAGTATCGGATGGAACGATAGAGCTCTCCAGAAGCAGACGTTCGGAATTGATACGCGAGGGTCTGAACCACGGCCTGCAGGTTGTAACCGAGTACGGCAAGAAGCTGAATGGCTCTACGGTCGATATAGCGGAGCTGCAGGCAACAGCCGATGCGGACTGGTACGCAGGCGCTGAGCTCATAACGATTGAAGCGCGGGAGTCCGGTGTGGGAGTAGGCTTATTTGACGAGAATGGCGATTGCAAGGAAGAGGTGCTGCTGGCTGTGGAACGGTCATTCGGAGGCATCAGCCGGATCATGTGGGAAACGCCGCTTAAACAGCAGCAAGCGCTGCTGCTTCGCACATTCGGTCCCGAGGCGCATCTGGGCAATATTCCTCCGCAGGATGCATTGTCACTGGAGACCATGCGCCGGGGATTGCGCTCGGATACTTTCAGCTTCGGCTTGAAAAATGAATTACCGATTCATTATATGATTTAGCCTGACAAGGCAAGGAGGCCGGTACCAGTATGCATGTCCAGGTGATTTCAAGCGTTAATGAAGCGCAGGCGGACCGCTTCACGCATCGAACGGCCATTGTAATCGACGTATTGAGAGCGGCCAGCACCATTGTTGCCGCTCTTCAGGCAGGCGCCTCAGGCATTTATTCCGTGGAAACCGTGCTGGAAGCAAGGGCGCTGCAGCGCCCTTCCGACCTGCTGGCAGGAGAACGCTTTTGCCGTAAAATACCCGGATTTGATCTGGGCAATTCACCGGATGAATTCACATCTGAAGCGGTTATGGGCCGCCGGATTATTTTGACTACAACCAACGGGACGAGAGCGCTGCATAAAGCGGCAAGAGCCGACCATCTATTGGCCGGGTCTCTCCTTAATGCAGCAGCCTGTTCGCGGGCCGCACTGGAGCTTCGGCGCGATATTGTGCTGTTATGCTCCGGGAGCCATGATGAATTCGCGCTTGAGGACGGGTTATGCGCCGGAGCTATCGTAGCGAATCTACAGGCAGGAAGTCCATCCGGTTTGGAAATGGATGATTTCGCAGCCGCCATGCTGAGTCTCTATAACAATGCTTCCGGACGAATTTATGAGACCCTGGCTGCAAGCGCCACCGGAAAGCGGTTGATCAAATTGGGCATGTCGCGCGATGTAAGGCACTGCGCCCAGTTGGACAGCAGTGAAATTATCCCCCGGATGCAAGGTGACATGATTGTAAGAGGTTGAAATAACATAATGGAGGGGCTTGTTCCATACAATGGGAGTATGGACGCCGCGGCCGATGCTTGCGGCGATGCTAACAGGTTAAAGGAGAGCATGCAGGCATGGGCGGGGAAATTATACTGGTTGTCCTGATCATTATCGGATTGATTGGCCGATCTCCAATTATTTCGACGGCAGCGTGCATACTGCTGATTGTAAAGCTCACACATTTCGAGCGGTACCTGCCTACCATCGAGCGGCGGGGTATGGAGCTGGGGCTGCTGTTTCTGACCTTCAGTGTCCTGGTTCCCTTCGCTTCCGAGCGGATTCAATCGAAAGATATTATGGGTGCATTATTATCCTGGCCGGGCATACTTGCGCTGATTGGCGGCGCGGCCGCTACTTATGTCAATGGAAAAGGGCTGGAGATGCTTAAATTCGATCCCCAGCTTATCGTTGGTCTTGTTGTGGGATCCATTATCGGCATTATTTTCATGCGCGGCATACCTGTGGGCCCTCTCATGGCGGCTGGCATAACGGCAATTTTGTTCAAGATCTTCCAATTGATCGCAAACCGCTTTTAAACAAAACGTTTGATTTCTTTGTTCACAGCAGCCCATGAATAAAAGCTTGCTTGCTTTAATTGCCGGAGTAGATGCGGCGGAACTTGATAAAGCTTCCGATGCGCCAAACGCAGACATACACATAAGCCAATACCATTGTCAGAATCGTAAATTCCGTGTAATCAAGACCCTTGAAATATTGAGACAACGCGATACGTATGACTATGACCGCGATAATCACATATTTAAAGTTTTTGTTGCGCCTGGAATAAACGAGTCCATCCTCGCGTTTCTCATAACCCGTGTGGTACAGCATGATGCTGCCAAGCCCCACTCCCAGAAGTCCAGCAAGCAGCAGCTCCCACAGCGCGGGCATCCGGAAGGGATGATCAGGTATATGAGTTAAGGATTGGATCGTGAAGCCGAATACAATGAGCAGCAGAAGAACCGGAAACAGCATGCCGATTCCTCTGTTGCGGATTGGGCGGCCCGTCCCCCGGCTTCGCAGCCAGATCACCAGCAAAATAATAACAGCAGCGAATGCATATCCCGTTAATTCTTGCGTATTCATGAGCAACCCCCTGGTAGTCGTTATTGTGTGAAATGCCAAGCATCCTTATTCCATCACAAAAAACTAACCCACTAACATGAAAAAGGCCGCCAATCGTTCCTTGGCGGCCTTCTTCATGTTTCAAATAAACCGCCAGAGAATAACATCCTGACGGATCCAGCTAAAGTAAACTCCCCTATGAATACCACGTCCCGCGTGTTCTGCAGCGCCCACGTTATTCAGGGACAAAATCCACCAGGCACCCCGGGAGTGCAGGATGGAAGTGTGTCCCGAATGGGACGTAAACGCTCCTCGCACAAAAGACACTAGCACGCGGTTCTCTGTAACGCCAACGTTATCCCATCCGGGTGTCCAGAGGGCCGGCGGCCCTTGGGGTCCCTCCTCAGGAGGGATTTAGGGAGGGATTCAGGGGGCATTAGCGCCTGTCTTGCGGTCCCCCGACAAAAGCCTGTTCCGCTGTGTCCAGTCCATAAGCGGTGTGCAGCGCCCGCACAACATCGTGGACCGGCTCGGCTGCAATGATGCAGGACAAGCGGATTTCCGAGGTGCTGACCAATTTGATGCTGACGCCAAGTTTATAGATCGCCTCGAACATTTTGGCTGCAACGCCGGGATTACTGACCATGCCTGCGCCGACAATCGAGACTTTAACCAGATTCTCCTCCGTTTCGAGCTCGCGGAAAGGCACTTCACCGCGAATGCCCTCTACTACAGCGGTTGCCCGGTCCTTATCGCCCAATCCGACTGTAAAGGAAAAGTCGGCTTTTCCATCCTGGACGCCGCTTTGCACAATAATATCGACATCGATGCCGCTTGAAGCGAGCGCGCCGAATACTTTGGCGAGCACGCCTGGCGTGTCCTCAACGCCTAAAATACTGATTCTGGCTACGTTTTTGTCATATGCGATGCCGCGAACGACAATCCCCTGCTCCATGACCGCTTCTCCTTTCACGCTCGTTCCTTCGTTTTGGGTAAAGCTTGAACGAACAACCAAGCGCACATTATAATTTTTGGCGTATTCCACAGCACGCGGATGCAGGACAGCAGCGCCCAGATTCGCGAGCTCAAGCATTTCATCATACGAAATTTCATCCAGTTTGCGGGCACATTTCACAATCCGCGGGTCCGTTGAGTAAATGCCGTCCACATCGGTAAAAATTTCACAAACATCAGCATTGATCGCAGCTGCCAATGCTACAGCAGTTGTATCAGAGCCGCCGCGTCCGAGAGTTGTAATTTCACCGTCATCGGTCATTCCCTGAAAACCGGCTACAATAACCGCGTTGCCCTGCTCCAGTGCCCTGAACAGCCGGTCAGGCTGGATATCCGTAATACGGGCTTTGCCATGAACGGACTCTGTACGGAAGCCGGCTTGCCAGCCTGTAAAAGACTTTGCGCTGTGACCGAGCTTATGAATCGCCATCGACAAAAGCGCGACGGAAATCTGCTCTCCGGTGGAAAGCAGCATATCCATCTCCCGCGCCGGGGGGCTCTCATTAAGTTTTGTTGCCTGATCTATCAAATCATCCGTCGTATCCCCCATGGCGGAGACTACGACGACCACCTTATGGCCTGCTTCCTTGTAATCGGCAATTCGCCGTGCAACACGCTGCATCCGTTCTGTGGAACCGACGGAGCTGCCGCCGAACTTCATAACTATCAACGACAACGCTTATTCACTCCCAACGTTTTTCTTATCAGCATAATAGCGATGCCTGGGCTTGAAAAACGTTTCCCATCCCGCCAGGCACTAAGAATTATACAAATTAAAATTATATCATAACGAAGCCTTCTTGGGTACAGAAAAACCGCCCCAACCGAAGCGGGACGGCCTTTTTTTTGCATTACATCAGGGGATAAGAGGCTTAAGCGCGGGAAACATACTTTCCTTCGCGCGTATCAATCAGCAGCACATCGCCTTCGTTAATGAACAAGGGAACCTGAAGCGTAAGGCCGGTCTCGACAGTTGCGTTCTTCGTAGCGCCCTGTGCCGTATTGCCCTTGATGCCTGGCTCTGTTTCCACGACCTTCAGATCCACGCTGTTCGGCAGTTGGATGCCAAGGATCTCACCTTGATAGCTGGTGATGTTAACGGTCATGTTTTCCTTGAGGAAATTGATTTCCCATTCGAGCTGCTTCTTCTGAAGCTCAAATTGATCGTACGTTTCGTTATCCATAAAGGAGTATTCATTACCGGAATTATACAAATATTGTACGGCACGATTCTCGATTATAGCGCGGCCGATCGTTTCGCCTGCACGGAAGGTTCTCTCCACGGTATTGCCGTTGCGGAGATTTTTCAATTTGGAGCGGACAAAGGCAGCGCCTTTGCCTGGCTTAACGTGTTGAAAATCAATAACTGTAAAAATATCGCCTTCCACTTCAACGGTAAGACCCGTCTTAAAATCATTAACAGAAATCACTTTTGTTTCCTCCTACGAGTTTTTAGCGTTAACTTCTTGGAATCATCGCTCATTAGAGCTGAAAACTCACTTCGGAAGCATACACTTTGAGTTTTTAGCGTTAACTTCTTGGAATCATCGCTCATTAGAGCCGAAAACTCACTTCGGAAGCATACACTTTGAGTTTTTAGCGTTAACTTCTTGGAATCATCGCTCATTAGAGCTGAAAACTCACTTTTTGAAGCATACACTTTTTGAGTTTATAGCGTTTATGTAAAGCACTCATTCCAAAATCGTAAGCTCCTTCGGAGATGAGGTCAATAACGAATTCCCGGTTTCGGTGATGACAATGTCATCTTCAATCCGAACTCCGCCAAATCCCGGAAGATAGATCCCAGGCTCAACGGTAACCGTCATACCCGGCTGCAGCACGACATTTCCCGTCTTTGACAGCCTTGGCGCTTCATGAATTTCCATTCCCAGCCCATGGCCCGTTCCATGTCCGAAAAAGTCCCCATAACCATATCTGGTTATGACCTCGCGCGCCAGCAAGTCGGCCTCCCGGCCGGTCATGCCCGGTTTGATGCCGGCAAGCGCAGTCAACTGGGCTTCCAGAACAATCGCATAAATCTCCTTATGCTTATCCGTCGGAGTACCGATGACCACAGTTCTGGTCAAATCAGAGCAGTAACCTTTATAATACGCTCCAAAATCAAGCTTGACAAATTCATCCCGTCCAATGATTCGCTCGCTTGCGACGCCGTGCGGAAGTGCCGAACGCTCGCCTGAAGCAACGATGGTGTCAAAGGAAGAAGAAGTCGCCCCTTTGCTTCTCATGAACATTTCCATCTCAAGGGCGATGGAGCGCTCGCTTACACCGGTTTTGATAAAACTCAGGATATGCTTGTACGTATCATCAGCCAATGCAGCCGCCTCAATCATAACGGTGAGCTCAGCCTCATCCTTGATGAGCCGCAAGGCTTCCACTGCTCCTTCGGCCGGAATGAGCTCAATGCTGCCAAGCTGCTGCTTCCAGGACGCATACTCTTTGTAAACGACATGATCTTCCTCAAAGGCAAGATTTCGGATTCCGGCCGATGCGGCAAGTTCCTTGACGGTGTCCAGCATATTCAGCCCATGCTCAACAACTGTGAATGCGGCTGCTTGAAGCGGTGCCTGCGTCATATAACGAAAATCAGTAATCAGCCAGCTGTGCGCCTCTGTTATCAGGAGAACGCCCGCAGAGCCGGTAAACCCGCTCAGATAGCGCCGGTTAGCTGCGCTTGTAATGAGAATACCGTCTGCCTTAAGCCCGGAGAGCTTGCCTCTGATGCCTGCCAATCGATTGTTCGTCATCCATACCACCCTTTCAGATACCGCATGTAAAAATATAACCAGGCCATATTCCGCGTGGTGCTTACCGTGCCTGAACCAGTCAAGCCTGCTGGGTCAAATGATGCACGAGTGCATTTAAGCCCAGAACATAGCTCTGTGAGCCGAATCCGGCGATTTGACCCAGCGCGACAGGCGCAGTGACAGAAACGTGGCGGAACGGCTCGCGTTTGTGAATATTCGACAGGTGAACCTCAACAACAGGAAGTCCAACGGTGCTCAAGGCATCCCTGAGCGCATAGCTGTAATGGGTCAGCGCGCCAGGATTAATAAGGATACCGTCCTCTTGGCCGTATGCTTCGTGAATACGGTCAATCAACGCACCCTCATGATTCGACTGGAAGAACGAGATACCAACACCAAGCGATGCAGCCAATCCTGCAACCATCGATTCGATTTCTGCCAATGTCGTCGTACCGTATACAGCTGGCTCGCGAACGCCGAGCATATTCAGGTTGGGTCCGTTAAGTACTAGAATAGTTGCCATGTTGTTCCTCCCGGCGCATAGATCAATTGCCATTTTACCACAAAGACCCTTGCTTTGAGAAGAGACAGCCCCTCTGCTTTACGATTGTCCTGTCAGGAACCCATTTTCGACAATTTGCCGGTTGCGTTGCTTGGCTCCCGCGAGGCTTCGTCGGTGAATTCAAACGCAATTGTATAGCCTATGAACAAGCCCCAGAGCAGGAATACCGACAGTTCGCTGACCATGCTGTCAACGCCCAGCTTCATGAAGGGAGGCGTCACAAGCAGCCACGGGCCAGCCCAGGCAAACAAGATGCCCCACCACAGCAAGCCGTAGCATAATCCGGCCCATGGCCCTCTTATACGGCCAAGAATGAGCTTGTAAAGCATCGCCGCCGCCATCGAGAATACGATAAAGCAGCCCAGTCCTACGAGCTGACCCCAGCCTGTTTTGAGAAAAGACTGCAGGAAAAAGGGATCCGCCATAAAAGCAGGATTGACTTTGGTAAAATGAAACAAATGTAACATCCATCTGGTCAGTCCCCAAAAAAGTCCGGCGAAAAAACCAAGCATCATACAATACAAAAAGGCATTGGTCCGGTGTTCTCCGTTGTAGTCTCCAGTTCGCTTGCCGTCTTTGTTCCTCTTCTGTGCATCCTCGTTTTTCACTTTGTTTTCCCCGCTGCTTGAATTTTGGTCCGGCATGGTACATCACTCCAGTCTCTCGTTGATCGATGCGGCTTCCAAATGGTAGTATGCGCCGGTTCCAGCTCTGGTAAACGATTGGCATTAATGGGATTTATGGCTGATGTGTGCCACTCGCAATCACAGCCGGAATCAAGTACAATAAGAGCTATAAAGCTCTTCATGAGAAACGGCTAAAACGCCGAAACAAAAAAGGATGGTGATTCGCCCTTGTCGCAAAATTCGCGCAATATATATGGCGGACAAGCCGTTATTGAAGGGGTCATGTTTGCCGGCAGACATGCGAACGTTACGGCAGTGCGCCGTAAGAACAATGAAATTATCTTTTATGAAGTGCCGCGGACCACAAAAACATGGATTCAGAAGCTGAAGAAGATCCCGCTGCTGCGAGGCGTCGTCGCTATTTTGGAATCAAGCGCGAAAGGCTCACAGCATTTGAATTTCTCCATGGAATCCTATGCCGAGGATGAATTGCCTGCTGAGAAAGAGGAGGACAAGGCGCAGAAGGAAGCCAAATCCGAGGAAAAAAGCGGCTGGAGCCTGAGCATGATCGTCGGCGTAGCCGTCGCCGGTATTATTTCCTTCATCGTGGGAAAACTTGTATTCACAGTCGTTCCTGCCGCAGTCGAAGAGTTGATCTTTGGACGTGCGTTCTCGAATATAATAGTACACAACCTGATTGAAGGCGGAATCAAGATCCTGTTCCTGCTCTGTTATCTGTATATTATCTCACTGACTCCCCTTATCAAGCGTTTGTTCCAATATCACGGCGCCGAGCATAAAGTGATAAGCGCTTACGAAGCCGGTGTCGAATTGACTGTGGCCAATGTGCAAAAGTTCACCCGTCTTCATTATCGCTGCGGAAGCAGCTTCATGGTGTTCTCCGTCCTGGTCGGCGTCATCGTGTATTCCTTCTTTCATTGGGATTCCATGTGGGAGCGGATTTATATCAGGGTCCTGCTTCTGCCCGTTGTGCTCGGCTTCTCTTATGAGGCGCTTCGCGTCACCAATTCCATGCGTGAGCTTCCGGTGCTCCGGTACTTGGGTTATCCGGGATTATGGCTGCAAAAGCTGACGACCAAAGAACCCAACGATGATCAGGTAGCGGTTTCCATCGCATCCTTCAACCGGATGCTTGAACTGGACCGTCAAGGCAGTCAGCCTCAGCCTTTATAAGAGGACGCTAAAGAGGTTGTAAAAAAAGTCTCTAGGAAAGAAAGGGTGAAGGTCATGTCCCGAAAAATGAGTCCAATGCTTATCATTATCCTGGCATTAGTCGTTATCGGATTGGTCTCCCAGTCATTCACAAGTCCCATCCAGCTGATTATTCCGATCGCTGTGTTCGGCGTTATTTTCCTGCTTTATAAATTCCCCCCGGGCGGAGCAAGAGCAGCGAAACCGCGGTCCAGAGCCATCCCGCGTCGGGATCAGCAGCAAGGCAAGCCCAGAGCGAAAAAAGCCATGCCGTTCCGCGTTATTGAAGGCGGCAAAGACGATGATAATTTACCGAAGTATCATTAAGCGGACTGCCCTACAAGGCAGCCTGCCTGAAGAAATCGGAAGCCGCATCATAGCCTGAGTTAAACAAGGTGTCGCTTTGCTGCTTCGACAAATGAAATTGCGTTGTGCGAATGCCAAGTGTCGGAATTTTGACGGTGCGCTCAATATTGCTTTTCTTGATATAACGCTCGTCATGCGCCTGCAGCATCGTCTCGAATATGGCTTGAAACATGGAGACCGGACCCCGAATGCGATGGGGTTCGGTTTCATTTTTACCTACCATCTGAAATCCCACGGTCGGAACCGGCTTCTCCTCCCCCCTCTGCTCCGTATCAAAAATCCATAACGGAAAATTACTGAGAAGCCCGCCATCGACGATATAAGCCCATGACGACAAAGAGTTTTCACGCTCCCTCGTTCTGATCCGGATAGGATCGAAGAAATAAGGGATGCCGGTGCTCATCCGTACTGCATCCGCAATGCTCAGCTTCATCGGCTCCTGTCCATAAAATACAATATCCTCAGGCAGTACCAGCAAACGGCCGTTGGAAATATCAGAAGCGACAATGCGCAGCTTGCAGTGCGGCAAATCTCCGAATGTACGGATTCCCTTATTCGCCAGCAGCTCCTCCATCCATCGGGTCAAACCAGCCCCGCTGTAAAATCCGCGATGAATCAGCAGCCGGAGCGTTGGTCCGATTACGCCAATATTATAGAAAAATCCACGCTTCAGAAAAGACCGGAAAGGCGTCTCCTCAAGCAAATCCTTAATCTCTCTGCATGTATAGCCGGCGGCAAGCAGCGACGCAATAATCGCTCCCGATGATGTTCCGGCCAGCCGGTTGAAGCTGATTCCCTGATCGACCGCAGCACAAATCGCGCCGGCCAGCGAAATGCCTTTTACCCCTCCGCCTTCAAAAACGGCATTAATGAGTTTCATAGCTTGCATGCCCCTTCCCATATATGCCTGTTTGCCCCCGAGTCTTTCGAAAAACTGTTGGCTTTTGGAACATATATATGCGGGAAAGGCAAGTCTTAAGGCGCGGCATGCAAAAAGCCGCTCCCTCTGCAGGAAGCGGCTTCATGTTTCTTGGTTACTCGTTGTCCAGATCATTGCGTATTCCGTTAAGTTCTTCCAGCCGGTTGGCATCGCGCTTGAAATATTCCACCAGGGTTTCAATGCAGGTAATGGAATCCCAGCTGAGATGATGCTCGATTCCTTCCACATCCTTGTAAATATTCTCTTCCTGTACTCCGATAATCGTCAAAAAAGATTCCAGCAGCTGATGGCGGTCCATCAGCCGCTTGCCCATTTTCTTCCCTTTGTTGGTCAGAACTAGTCCGCGATATTTCTCATATATGAGATAATTATCTTTATCGAGCTT
Organism: Paenibacillus sp. JT31N17; assembly: GCF_056269255.1. NCBI lineage: Bacteria > Bacillati > Bacillota > Bacilli > Caryophanales > Paenibacillaceae > Paenibacillus > Paenibacillus sp. JT31N17. Next base: position 270,705 of record NZ_JBWDNP010000003.1, on the reverse strand, counting down.
TTGAATCATTTTTGTAACCGAGGAAGGATGCACTTCCAGTCCTTCCGCTATGTCCGAGACACGGGCATACCCTTTTTCATCGATAAGCTTGTAAATACGCTCCAAATAATCCTCCATACTGGGAGTCGGCATCAAAAAGAACCTCCATTCACCATCGTCCCGTACAGACAACGGCTGCCTGTCCGTTACTCTTAGTATCATACACCGCTCAGCCTGCCTGCCGCAACCTGTAACGGTGAACTTTCCATGTTTGTTGTCAGTCAAGCATGTGCAAACTAGGCTTGTTCATTCCCGTCCAAAGGAGGTTTATAAATCCTGTGCCTGTATCAACGACTGATCGTCCGGACAGCCTTCATTCTTCATTTGTGCCCGAGCTGGTTTATTTTGAGCCCTCCGCGCTGGACTACCCCAAGGGCAAACGCATTATGGAGTGGGTAGAGGCAGCCGGAATTCCCTACCGCATGACGACCTCGCATAACCGGATAACCAATCTGCCCGGCGAAAGCGAGCTGGAGCAGTATAAAATTGCTAAAAGAACCTTGGTCGTAGGCATCCGAAAAACGCTTAAATTCGACCAGTCCAAGCCTTCAGCCGAGTATGCCATACCGATTGCCACCGGCTGCATGGGACACTGCCACTACTGTTATTTGCAGACAACGCTCGGGTCCAAGCCCTATATTCGCGTGTACGTGAATATGGATGAAATTATGCAGGCGGCAAAAGGATATATTGATGAGCGCGCCCCGGAGAACACCCGCTTCGAGGCTGCCTGCACTTCCGATCCTGTGGGGCTTGAACCGATCACCGGAAGCCTTCGGGAGCTGATCGAGTTCATGGCTGATGAAGAATACGGCCGGCTGCGCTTCGTAACAAAGTTCCATTATGTCGACTCCCTGCTTGACGCCCGCCACAACGGCCATACACGGATCCGGTTCAGCGTGAACAGCAAATATGTCATCAAGCATTTTGAACCCGCGACATCGCGTTTTGAACAGCGTATAGAGGCCGCAGGCAAGATAGCACGGGCGGGATATCCGCTGGGCTTCATAATCGCCCCCATTATCTGGTATGAAGGCTGGCAGGAAGGATATGCGGAACTGCTGAGCTCGCTTGCGGCAGCTCTGCCCAAGGATGCTTCTGCGGGACTTACCTTTGAGATGATTCAGCACCGTTTCACCAAGACAGCCAAAAATGTGATTGAGCGGCGTTATCCCAAAACCAAGCTGGAAATGGATATCGACAAGCGCAAATATAAATGGGGCCGCTGGGGTCAAGGCAAATATGTTTACCCCGATGAACAGGCAAATGCGCTCCGCATGTTTATCTCGGAGCGCATTTTTGAACATTTTCCCGATGCCACTATTGATTATTTCACCTAGAACTTGAGCCAGTCCGGCGTTATGCCGTTCAGATAGATGGTAATTTTGGTCATCTGGTCGGTAAACAGCAGCAGTCCCATCAACAGCATGACCGATCCGCCAATCTTCATCATAATGCCGGAATAACGGACAATGATGCGTGTAGAGCCGATGAAAAAAGCCAGAACGAAGAATGGAATCGCAAAACCCAGGGCGTAAGCGGTCGTTAATTCAAACCAGGTGCCGGGCTCGGACGCGGCAAGCAGCAAAATGCTTGCCAGGATCGGGCCTGTGCAGGGCGACCAGCCTGCCGAAAAGCCGATTCCGAATATAAAAGAGGCCAAATAATTGGATTTGCCCAGCTTCATATTCATCTTCCGTTCCTTCAGGAGCACCTTCGGCTGAATAATGCCAATCAGGAACAAGCCCATAAGTATAATAAGCACTGCCGATAATTGACGGATCAGCGTCTGGTATTCGGAGAACAAATCGGCAAATGCATTCGTGCCATAGCCAAGCGTGTAGTAAACGACCGAAAAACCCAGTATAAAAAACAGCGTGTGGGTCATCGTCCGGATGCGCACTTCCCTGCCGGGACGCTCGCTGCGCAAATCGCTTACCGATACACCCGTTATGTAAGACAAGTAGGAAGGATAGAGCGGCAGGCAGCAGGGGGAGATGAACGATGCAATACCTGCGCCGAATGCGGCCCACATGGTAACTTCAGACATGAAATTAGCCCTCTCTTAAATAAAAATGTGTGTATGCCCAAGGCTTTTACAGTGTCAGTATCTTATTTAAGTTATGCTGCAGTAGACCTGCCTTTGAACGTTAAAAGCAGCAGCAGCACCGCAATCAGCAGCAGCACGATAGTGCCTCCAGGCGCCAAATTCCAGACTCCCGCGATCAGCAGCCCGCCAATGACAGCCAGCTCCGCAATTACCACAACAGCGATGACCGACTGCCTGAAGCTGCGGGCTATAACAAGACTACAGGCCGCGGGAATGGTAAGCAGCGCCGACACCAGCAGTGCGCCGACAATTTTAATCGAAACGCTGATCACCAGCGCCGTCAGTATGCTGATCATAAAGTTAAAATATCGGGTTGGCAGACCGCTGACCGCTGCGGCATCCTCATCGAAGGTTAGCAGAAACAGCTCCTTGAAATGAATGCGGACAGCCACAAGTACGATAACTGTAACGACTCCAATTAACACCAGATCAATCGTATCGAGGGTGTAAATGCTTCCGAACAAGTATCCGCTGACACTGACATTGAAGCCTTTGCCCAGCGTAAACAGCAAGGATGCCAGCGCCACGCCGCCCGACATAATAATCGCTATGGACAGCTCCGCATAGGTTTTATACGCCTTGCGCAGCTTCTCGATGGCGAAGGTTGCTGCCAGCGCGAAGACAAGGCCGACGCCAATCGGATAAACGCCTATCAGAAAACCAAGCGCCACACCGGCAATCGATACATGGGCCAATGTATCGCCAATCATGGCCAGACGTCGAAGCACAAGGAACAGTCCCATCAGAGGCGCCGTGACTCCAATCAGTACGCCTCCGACCAATGCCCGCATAAAAAACTCGCTTGTTACAATATCCAACAACCTAAACGCCCACTTTCCCTCTCTCCATCGAATCACGCAGGCCCTTTAAGCTGTGGGTCAAATTCGTTTCCCCGCAATTTTCCAGCTCATGGGAATGCTTCACATAGAATTTCAACTTTCCGCACTCGCCCTTGGGCTCCTGACCCAGATAAGACCGTATCATCTCCATATCATGTGAAACCATCAGGAAAGTAATGTTATGATGCTGATGCATATGCTTGATCAGATGAAAAAAATCCTGCTGCGTCTCGGAGTCGATGCCCACCGTAGGCTCGTCCAGAATGAGCAGCGCCGGATTATTGATCAGAGCTCTTGCCAGAAATGCCCGCTGCTGCTGGCCGCCTGACAGCTGACCGATCCGTTTGGCCGCTAAATCCTCTATATTCATGGCGTGCAGCGCTTCATCGCATTTGATTTGATCGGCTTTGCTTACCTTGCGGAACAGTCTGCTGCCGCTGTAAAGGCCCGATAACACCACTTCACGGACCGTCGCCGGAAAAAGCGGGTTAAAGGAATTTTTCTGCGGCACATAGCCTACCCGGCTCCAGTCCTTGAACTCCTTGACCGGTTGCCCAAACAGCTTGATAGAGCCGCTGCCCGGCTTCAGCAGTCCGACTATCATCCGCAGCAGCGTTGTCTTGCCCGCCCCATTGGAGCCGATCAGGCCTACAAAATCCCGCTCCTGGACGCCAAAGCTTACATCCTCCAGCACAGGCTTGTTCTCATAGGAAAACGAGATATTCGACAGTTCAATCACATTCTGATGGCAAAAGTTCGGTTTACCCTGTTCCAATTGCATTTTAATCACTCCCCAATACCGCCTAATGCCGCCTTCCGATCCGGAAAATATCCAGTCATCCCGCTGCGGGGTAAGCTCCTTCTACTATTGTAATGCTTGCAGAAGATTTTGCAAATTAAGCTCCATTAGCGAGAAATAGTCATCGCCCTTCTTCTCCTGCTCCGGCGTAAGGCCCTCCAACGGGTTCAGCACCATCGTTTCGGCATCCGCTTCTCTCGCCAGCGTCCGGGCAAGCTCATCGGAAACAAGCTCTTCAAAGAAGATATATTTGATCCCGTGCTCCTTGACAAATTTCGAAATTCTCAGCAAATCCTGCGCTTTGGGCTCCGCATCCGGCGACAGGCCCATAACGGCCACCTGATTCAGACCATAATCGCGCGCCAGATACCCGAATGCCTGATGAGAAACCACGATATCCTTGTTTGCCGCGGCAGCCAGCTTCTCTGCATATTCATGGTCAAGCGCCGAGAGTTTATCCGTAAGGGACGCATAATTTCCCTCGTACTTCTGAGCATGGCTCGGGTCCGCTTCCACGAGGTGATCGCGAACGGTTCCCGCCATCAGGATCATCGATTTGGGACTAACCCATGTATGAGGATCGAATCCGCCTTCATGGTCGTCATGGGCTTCTTCCTCTCCCGCATGCTGACCATCCGCTGCTGTCTCCGCCGGTATCAGCTTAATGTCCCGGCTCGCAGCCACCGTAACCAGCTTGCTGTCTTTGGACAGCCCTTTGAGAAAATCATCCACCCAGCCTTCAAGTCCCGCTCCGTTATAAAAGAACAGCTGCGCTTTGGATACCGTATCCAGATCCCGGCTCTTCGGGCTCCACTCATGCGGTTCGACACCGGCAGGGATCATATTAATGACATTGGCTTCTTCGCCGCCGATCTCCTTGGCCAGAAAATAAAGCGGATAAAAGCTGGTGACAATATTGACCTTATCTGCCACCAGCTTGCTTCCCGATCCGGTGCAGCCCGTTAATAAGAAGACGATTGCCGCGGTCAACAGCAAAATATGGCTTCTATAATAGTATGATCCTATCCGTATCATTTCCAGACACCCCAAGCCTAATATTCGTAAACATTACTGATAGATTATATAGACGAAGATACAGGGCTGTCAATGACAAACCGCCTGGCGCGAGCTGCACCAGGCGGTTTGCTGTTCATCGTTATTTCACAATTGAGCCATTCTTCATATTGTCCGGCACAGTCGCAAGCGTCAGCTCGTCGCCGTGCGAAGCGGCCAGGATCATGCCCTGCGACATTTCGCCGCGCAGCTTGACCGGCTTCAAATTGGTGACGCAAATCACTTTGCGGCCAACCATCTGCTCCGGCGTATAAAATTTCGCAATGCCCGAGACGACCTGCCGCTGCTCATACCCGAGATCCAGCTGCAGCTTCAGCAGCTTGTCGGCATTCTTCACCGGCTCTGCCGCGATGACCTCCGCCACGCGCAGCTCCACTCTGGCGAACTCGTCAATGGCAATTTCCTCCTTGGGCTCAGGAGCCTCCGGCTGCTCTGGCGCACCTGCCGCTGACGATTGGCTGCCGCCGCTGCCCGCCTGCGCCGGGGCATCCGGCCCCTGCGACGCTGCTTCAACTGCAGCCGGGGCTGTCCCGCCGTTCATCGCCGCAGCGATGAACGCCGTTTCTTCTGCCGCATCCAGGCGCGGGAAGATCGGTCCCGCCTTCCGGACTCTCGTCCCCCCTGGCAGCAGTCCAAACTGTCTTGTGCTGTCCCATTCCGTGAGCATTCCGTCCTCTATGCCCAGTTGGCGGCGAATCTCGATCGGCGCGTTCGTCAGAAACGGCTGCAGCAGGATGGAGATGATGCGCAGCGATTCCGCAAGATGATGCATAACCGAGGCGAGCTCGCTGCGTTTATCCGGGTTCTTGGCCAGGGCCCACGGCTGGGTTTCATCAATATATTTGTTCGTCCGGCTGACAAACTGCCAGATAGACGAGAGCGCCACGGAGAACTCCATCCGCTCAATGGTTGCTTCCACCTGATCGACGGTCGCAGCCGCCAGGTCTGATAATGAAGCGTCATAATCGGTGACATTCCCTTCATAGCCGGGGATTTCACCGTCAAAATATTTCTCGATCATCGCTACAGTCCGGTTCAGCAGATTCCCAAGGTCATTGGCCAGATCAAAATTGATCCGTTCCACAAATCCTTCCGGCGTAAAGGTCCCATCAGCGCCAAACGGCACTTCGCGAAGCAGGTAATAACGAAGCGCATCAAGACCGTAACGGTCGATCAGCGTGACGGGATCCACGACGTTGCCTTTGGATTTGGACATTTTGCCATCCTTCATGAGCAGCCAGCCGTGGGCAAATACCTTCTTGGGCAGCGGGAGATCCAGCGCCATCAGAATAATCGGCCAATAGATCGTATGGAAGCGTACGATCTCCTTGCTCATCAGATGCACATCTGCCGGCCAATATTTCTCGAATTTGCTGGAATCCGGTGTCAGGTAGCCCAGAGCGGTAACATAATTGAGCAAAGCGTCAATCCAGACATAAATGACATGCTTGGGATTTCCTTTGACCTTGATGCCCCAATCATAGGTTGTACGGGATACGGCCAGATCCTCAAGACCCGGCTTGATAAAGTTATTGATCATCTCGTTCTTGCGCGATTCCGGCTGAATGAAATCCGGATTTGCTTCATAATACGCAAGCAGTCTGTCCACATAATTGCTCATTTTGAAGAAATAGCTCTCTTCCTTGACCAGCTCCACCGGCCTGCCGCAGTCCGGACATTTGCCGTCAACCAGCTGGCGCTCCAAAAAGAAGGATTCGCATGGGGTACAGTACCAGCCTTCATACATGCCCTTGTAGATATCCCCCTGCTTCAGAAGCTTGTCGAAGACTTCTTCCACTACCACTTTATGCCGCTCATCCGTGGTCCGGATGAAATCGTCATTGGAGATGTCGAGCTTCTTCCACAAATCCTTGATCGTCACCACAATGTCGTCAACAAACTGCTGCGGGCTCTTGCCCTTCTCCTGCGCTTTGCGCTCAATCTTCTGTCCGTGCTCATCCGTTCCGGTCAAGTACCATACATCATACCCGCGCAGCCTTTTGTAACGGGCTATTGCATCGCCTGCTACTGTGGTGTAGGCATGGCCGATATGGAGCTTGTCGCTCGGATAATAAATCGGCGTTGTGATATAAAACGTTTTGTTTGCTTCGCTCATCTGAATGACCTCCTTGTAAATCTGCTTCATCTCTTACCGCACTGCCGATGAATCTGTAGCCTGAAAAACACAAAAAAAGCCTCATCCTCTATGGGACGAAAGCTTGTCGCTCACGCGGTACCACCCAAATTCCTTTCCCCGAAGCAGACCGGGAAAAGCTTCATTAGCGCCGTCCATTCATGGACAGGCGTCTTCGGGCCGATAACGCTGCCGATGCGCCGCCCCCTTGCCGCAGCTGACTTTAAGCTGGCGGTTCGAAAGCAGATTCTCCCGGACCATTTTCTGCAGGATGCGCCTTGCCGGCTTCCACCTGTTCCGGCTCTCTGTGAAGGGCATGCACTGCGTACTTATCCGTTCATTGAATATCTGATTTGATGGCTGTTGAACAAGTTGATTTTTTGAACCATGAATTCATTCATATACAGCAATTTCTCTTGAATCAAACTATACCGAATCCGGCTTGCGGATGTCAATAGCGCCGGGTACGCGCAGGGCTTCAAGCTCTTCTCTCGTTGGCGGAACATGGTCAATGCCGCCTGGATGAAACGGATGGCAGCGGCAAATGCGCTTGGCCGCAAGCCAGCTGCCGCGCAAGGGACCGTGCTTCTCGATCGCCTGAAGCGCATATTCCGAGCAGGTCGGGTAAAATCGGCAGGTGGGCGGCTTTAGCGGAGAAATAAACTTGCGGTAGGCTACGATCGGTGCTTTTATGACTCTGCGCATAGGCTTGCTCCTCCTTATTTTATCCCAACGTTATTCTTCCATAATGACGGAAAAAGGGCTTTGCGTCAATTCAGACAGAGCCTTCCGGTGATGATTATGATCAAATGTCGTAATTTTGCAGTCCAATTGTCACCTAAACACATTTTAGACCGTTTTCATTTGTGTTAGTGTAGCGTTGTGTCGCATAATTAGAGGATGAAAAACTAAGAATAGACGACACAGCATCTGGAATCAGATGCATATATGAGGAGGAATTAGACGATGATCCGCGTTGCTATGCTCAGCTATTGGCATGTACATGCCTGGGATTACACCAAACAAGTGCAAGAAAATCCGGGTACCGAAATCGTTGCAGTCTGGGACGAGATTCCAAGCCGCGGCCAGGAGAACGCCGACAAGCTCGGTGTTCCATTTGTCGCTGATTTGGATGAGATATTGGCAAGAGCCGATGTTGATGCGGTTGTTGTCGATACACCGACGAACATCCATCGTGACGTAATGGTGAAAGCGGCCCGTGCCGGCAAACATATTTTCACCGAGAAGGTCATTGCTCCTACATTAAAGGAAGTAAACGAAATCATCGCAGCGGTTAAAGAAGCCGGCGTGAAGTTGACCGTGTCCCTGCCGCGCCTGAATGACGGCTACACATTGGCCGCACAAGAGGTTCTTGCCAAAGGACTGCTCGGCGAACTGACCCAGGCCCGTGTCCGCCTATCCCATAACGGCGCTACCGCCGATTGGCTTCCACAGCACTTCTACAACCTTGAGCAATGCGGCGGCGGCGCTCTGATCGACCTTGGCTGCCACCCGATGTACCTTGTCCGCCTGTTCCTTGGGCTGCCGCAGAGCGTAAACGCAACGTTCGGTTATGTTTCCGGCAAAGAAGTAGAAGACAATGCAGTGGCAACGCTGCGTTACGAGAACGGGGCAGTCGGCATCGTCGAAGCCGGCTTCGTCAACAGCCATTCGCCTTTCTCCGTGGAAATTCACGGAACTGAAGGCACCCTGCTTTATGGGTCGCCGGATGAAGTTGTCCGTGTCCGCAGCAACAAGCTTAACAGGGACGAATGGGTGACCATCGAAATGCCAGCTAGACGTACGGCTGCATTTGACCAATGGGTGGAGCATATTCAAAATGATACGATCGCCGAAGAAAACATCGGTCTGGCTATCGATCTTACCAAATTGATGGAAGCTGCCAACCTCTCGGAAGCCCAGAAGCGTCAAGTAAAGCTCTCCGAACTGGCTAACTGATTGATCCGCGTTTGAAGTTCAGGGAAAGGACTGGTGATGGAATGGCAAAGCCGTTTGCTTACGCGCTGATGGCCGAGAAAATGGATGCGATCGACCGGCTGGATATTCAGTTCCGCTGGGGCGGATACGGCTTTCGCGTCCATCGCTGTCATTTGACCTCCTTTCCGGCAGGCAAAATCATCCGCTTCCACAAGCATTCGGAATATGAATTTCACTTCATACCCCGCGGAAAAGGGACGGTTGTTCTGGAAGACGGCTCCTTTCCCGTACATGAAGGCCAATTCTATCTCACAGGTCCGAATGTGATGCATCAGCAGGAGGCCGACCAAAGAGAAGCGATGGATGAGCTGTGCCTGCATATCGACATCGTGCCTCTTGAAGACGGAGAAGACGCGCAGTGGGGCGAACGGTGGGAGCGGCATGAGGCCCGGATGTGCATTCACGCTCTGGACGCCCTGCCTCTGGCTCCCCTGACCGATCAATACAATGCCATGGCATGGTTTCTGACCGCCTACAGAGCCTGGCATGAAGGGCAGCCCGGCGCTTACTCCACCATCAAGCAGGCGGTTATCCAGATCCTGCTGCGCGCTTCCCGCCTGTCATCAGAACCTACGGTGACCTTCGAGCCGCCCAGCCGCAATATGAATGAGCACCGGTTCAAGATTGCCACGCAGTTTATTCATGACAATTACGCCTCCCCTCTTACGCTGCAGGAGGTCGCGGAACGCATCCCCATCAGCGGCCGCCAGCTGCAGCGGATTTTTCGGGAGCAAGGCGCGGAATCGTTCAGCGCTTATCTGGAGAACTACAGGCTGAACCAGATCTGTTCGGCAATTATGGAGGGTGCAAGCCCTATCGACCAAATTGCCTTGGAGCATGGCTTTGCCAGCGGCAATTATCTCTACTATGTGTTCAAGAAAAGATTCGGAATGACACCCAAGCAGTTCAGGACCCATCAAGCGGCTGTCGATGCGTCGAGGCCGGAAAACAAAGGAGATCGGAACCACTTATGATTAAAACCGTTCGAATCGGCATTATCGGCAGCGGCGGCATCGCTCACGCCCACGTCAGTCAATACAAGAAGCTGCCCGATGTGGAAATTGTCGCGGTTGCAGATGTTGTGCCAGGCAAAGCGCAGCAATTCATCGATTCGCTTTCCCTCGAGAATGCGCAGCCTTTTGAAGACCACCGCAAGCTGCTTGAATTGGACCTGGACGGCGTCAGCATCTGTACACCTAACGTCTCGCATCATCTGACAACTGTGGATGCACTGCGCGCCGGCAAGCAGGTGCTGCTGGAGAAACCAATGTCTGTTACCTTGAGTGAAGCTGTGGATATGGTCCAGGCTGCGCGGGAATCCGGCAGCATGCTGACCATCGGCTTCCAGCCGCGCTATGACCCCAATATGAAGCTGGTTCAGGATATTGTGCAATCCGGCAAGCTTGGAAAAGTCTATTATGTGGAAACCGGCGGCGGACGCCGCAGAGGAATGCCAGGCGGAACGTTCATCCGCAAGGATCTGGCAGGAGCCGGGGCGATGGCCGATATCGGGTGTTATTCGCTGGATATGGCTCTGAATGCGATGGGCTATCCGCGTCCATTGACGGTATCCGCTTATACATCCAATCATTTCGGCACCAATCCTCTGTATCATAAGGAGGCTGACCGCTTCCAGGTTGAGGATTTTGGCGTTGCCATGGTCCGCTTCGAGAACGATCTGGTGCTGCAGTTCAAGATTTCCTGGGCGATGCATATGGACTCGCTGGGTTCGACTCTGTTTCTGGGGACGGACGCCGGCCTGAAGGTCGAGCCCTTCGGAACCGGAAACTGGTCCGGTGTATGGGACGGCAAGGTTGGCAGCATGACGATGTTCCATGATTTCATGGGTCAGCAGACCTCCACTCCCGTACCGGTGATCGAGCATTCCAAAGAGCTGTTCTTCGAGAAAGTACGCGATTTCGTCGATGCGGTCCGCGAAGGTCTGCCCGCCCCGATTCCCGGCGAACAGATCCTGATCCAGCAGGCTATTATTGACGGCGTGCTCCGCTCTGCCGAGTTGAAGCGCGAAGTGTCCATTGAGCTTCCTTACTGATCACTTAGCTTGATACATGTGAATACGTGAAATAACAAGGCCTGCCCCCCTTGCAGATTCATTCTGCTTGCGGGAGCAGGCTTTGTTTGCGGGAGCAGGCCTTGTTTGCGGGAGCAGGCCTTGTTTGCGGGAGCAGGCCTTGTTTGCGGGAGCAGGCCTTGTTTGCGGGAGCAGGCCTTGTTTGCGGGAGCAGGCCTTGCTTGCGGGAGCAGGCCTTGTTTGCTATAAAGAAGGAGGCGCCCATCTCGGGCGCCTCCTTCTTTTGCAGCTATTTAATACTTTCTCAATTATCTAAAAGCGCTTGGCAGGCAGTGGCAGAAACAGCATGGCGATAGGCAGATTGCTTCCTGCCGCAATTGTGAATACAATTTCAACCGATTCGGCGGAATCGCCTGTTCGGTACAGCACAGCTGCGTCTCCGTTGCCCCTTAGAGCGCCGGTGTTCGTTGCCTGAACGACCTGACCATTGACAATGAAGGCGCCGGTATACATGCCGCCCCGGGGGTTAAGCGCGATCAGGGTATGAGGAGCCACATGCTGCAGCCTCATTTTGTACAGAACGCCGAAGTTCCCGGTATTGAGCTCGAGCTGTCCCGTAACCTCGTCAATTCCATCCGTATAGGAGTCCATCGTACGGTCGCCGAGCATAATGCGCTCCGGCACCTCGCCCAATGTATCGGACATTTCAATAGCCCGGTTTGCTTTGTTGAAGGTACCGCGGACATGAACATCGTTGCGCTCCATAATACTCAGGTTTGGCATCTCTTGAATCGGGTCTTTGCCGGAAGCCACGACCACTACGCGGTAGGTCAGCTCTTTGTCCGCATACAAGTCCGCGTAAGCAGTAAAGACATCGCTTTGCTTCAAGGCGACCTTGGATATTTCCGGAAGCAGAGTAACGGATTGACCCGGCTTGATCGTGGTAGTCGTCGGCGCCGGGTTGGCGACCAATGAATTCATATAACGCAGAACCGCCATCTTCCCGGACCGATCCACGTGCGGATCCGGCCCGCCAATACCAACCGACCCTGTATTTACGGTAACCGATGAGTTGTTATTATTGGTCGCCACAAGATAAATCTTGACTGGATGTCCGATACTGTTCACATTATGGAACATGAAGCGAACCTGCCCCGTCAATTGCGATACATAGGCAATACCTTCATTCAGAAGAATTTCGGGACTGTTGCTTCTTACAAACTGGGATCCCTCATCCTGAATTTTGTAAGGCAGTGCAGGAAAATTCAGCACCGAGCTGCCGTCAATGGGAATCATATCGCCAACTTTTTTGAACAGCTTATTATATTCATCCTGCGTATAAAGCACTTCACTCGTGACGTTGACCGTTTGCGTGATGGAATTGGTCAGTCCTTTGGAGTCTTCCACTTCCAGTGTGACGGTCTTTGGTCCCGCCTCGAAAAACACTTCACTGTTGCCGGTCCAGGTTCTACGGACGATATCATTGTTATCATCTGTGCTCAGGTCCGTATAATTAACCTTCTCGCCGATCCGGTACTCCGGCTTCTCCGTTGTGAAGTTTGCGACCGGAGGCATATTCTGCGGTTTAACCTCAATCGTGACCGAGTAAGGATCACTCCACAAGCCGTTCACATCCTGAACCTGCCTTGTAATTGTGTAGGAACCGGCAGTTGGGAAAACATCCATTCTTCCGGTGTAATAGTCCTGCACGTAGGGCTGGCCGCTCGGGTTGGTAGATTTGTCGATATAGTTCACTGTCGTCTCCCCGGCGATGATTTCGCCCGGCTCGACGGCAAAATCCGCCGTAGGCTGCTTGAGCACATTCCAGGAAAGCGTAATTTGCTTGCCGCTTAAGACCAATGTGCTCTCAGCAAGATTCGACCATGTCCGGACCGGAACCATCAGGGAACCGTTCAGGATATAGGGAGCAATCGCAATCTTGACAGGCAGGCCGTCACCATAGACAATGGTGCTGCCGATTTTGAAGATAAGATCATGGTAATCGTTAGCGGCCGTAATTTCTTTGGTAGCCGCGTTATAAGAGACCTTGTAACCGTAAAGCGCGGAGATGGAGCTCAGCGCGATGAATGTTGTACCATTTTGCAAAGTAACCGGCTGCACCGAGTTCATGGTGACGCCATTATGGACCATTACCTTGCTGTTCATTTGCAGAATGAGCTGATCAGACATTTCTCCTGCAGCCGACACGGTTGAATTGGAAACGTTCGCAAACGGCATGATCAGGAAAGATAAAATTAACAGCCATTTTAATGATTTAAACGATTTCATTCTCTATCTCCTTCAATTCTCTGAATTATGTCAGCCCCTTCGCCAGATTCACCCCAAGCAAAAGGCCACCAGCAAGCTTTCATGACATGTTTAACGCTACGTGTCAGGTAAAAGTTGCGTGAGAATTGTAAACAGACAAGAATTGGACACAATCTAGCCATTCACTTTCATGTTCATTACAAAGCTGAAGGCCATCCCGATAAACGCCAGCACCGTTAGTACAGCCCATATGGAACGGTTGCGCAGAGCTCCGCGAATGCGCTGCTCGGCCTTCTCCTGGCGCGCCAGGGTAACGGAACGGTGACTGAATAAAAGCAGGATCAAAAAAGCCACAAATAACATATTGACCACAAACCAAATCTGCTGCCACATCATAACGCATATCTCTCCCTTTTCAACACACGTTTCGAATGTAACGTATTCACAGCGGGAAAGCAACCGGGAGGAGCGGTGAAATAATGGCTATTCCGGGAATTTGGGATCTTTTCAGGCAGCACTCCGGCTGGGCTGCAGAATATAGGCGCCGAAAGCGAGCAGCACAGCAGCGAACAGCAGCATAATGCCAAGCGGAAGCAGCGTATCTGTAAGTGTACTGCCGAACGCCATACGGCTAAGCGCCTCCATCGCCCATTTCTGCGGTATGAAATTGGCCAGCTTCTGCATGAAGTCCGGCATTATGCTGATCGGCCAGAAGCATCCTCCCAGCATGCAGGTTGGCGTAACGACAAGATTGTTAAGCTGCGAGAGCTGATCCGTGTTCCGCACAAGACCGGCGACGGCGGTTGCGAGTCCTACAGTGGCAAGCAGAAAACATTCCAGGATGATGAGATGAGGAAAGAACCCGATTCCGTAATCGTATCCGATTATAAACCGACTGGCTGCCAGTACGATAACAAGCTGAATCGTACCGACAAGCATGCTGCCGATGAAATTGCCGAGCGCGATTTCGTAGCCGCGCAGAGGAGCTGCAAACATGCGCGCCATCGTTCTTTTCTCGCGGTCCTCCATAACGACCTGTACGGATTGGTTGATCGCGAGCATCATAAACATGAGCATAATGCCATTAATAAGCACATTAAAGGGCACGCTGTGCTTCCCTTCGGCTGATTTCAACGGTTCTATCCCGATATGATGATTGTCCCGTTCGCCCAGCAGGCGCTCCAGCACCGGTGCTTTCGATCCTTCCCCGGCCAATGCGGCCGCTTGTGTGAATGCTGCTAGTTGTGCTGCCTCTGCGGACAGCTTCTGCTCAATGGCGGCATTCCATGGCTGGACCTCTTTGCGCAGCAGCCTCACCTGCGGCCGTCCGCCTTCTTGAAGCTTCGAGGAAAAATCAGCGGGAATATATATGCCCAGGTCCGCTTTCCCCTCCTTGACAGCATTGTTAAGCTCATTCTCGCTTTTCCATTCGCCGGAGATCACGTTGAGCGATTGTTCACTTTCTGCAGATGAGCTGCGGGCAGCTTGAACGAGAACATCGCCAAGCGGACCGCTGTCGGCATTCCAAACCGCAACTGCATGCTCGCTATCCTGATGGGAAGACCCGAAGATACCGACAATTCCGGAAAGAACTACCGCCGGAAGCAATACAAGAGAGATAAAGCCTTTGCGGTGACCGATCGTTCTGCGAATCATCGAACCGGCAATAATCAGACTATGCATCCAAGCTCACCACTTTCTTCATTCGTAATAAGGCAATCGTCATCAGAACTGCGGCAATAGCCGCAAGAATCCCGACACCCTTCCAGACGAGCATCCCCGCTTCGCCGTCCATTAACCGGCCTATGGTGACAACAGCCCAATGATTAATCGTGAAGCTGCCGATTCTCTTAATCCCCTCACCCAGGTCCGCAATCATTCCTCCGCTCAGGAAGGTCATCAGTACCGCCAGAGTTGAAAATATCGATTGGGTCGCCCTCTTGGTCTTTACAATGGAAGCGATAATGAGACTGAGTCCGACTGCGCAGGCCGAGGTAAGCAGACAGACAACCGCCAATTGACCGAGCCGGCCCCCCCAGTCGACACCGTACACCACCCAGGAGAACAAAATAATAATGGCCGCTTGAATGGCCGCAAATATTATAATTGAAGTCAACCTGCCCGCAAGGATCAGCCCCCAGCGCTGAGGCAACGAATACAGGCGGCCAAGCGTCCCGCTTTCCTTCTCATCCAGCAGAGAAAGGGCGGCGGACATTCCGGAGTACAGCAAAAACATGATCAGATAGGTGCCCGCATAATATTGAATCGCTGATACTTTACCATATTCAGAGCCACCGCCTCCCACCAGCTCGGCCGTTACAACCGATTGATCGTGACGGAAAGATTCTGCGGCGGCATGATTCTTTGAAGCCCCGCCATACCCGGTCATAACAATGCCAATGGTTTGAGCGGTTTGGATCGAACCCAGAAAACGGTTCAGAATGGATTCTGCCACCTGATTTTCCAAATCATCGGGCCCAGGGTAGCTCTTCCACTGCGCGTTCCCTCCGGACTGCACAAGCCCGGAGAAATTGGCCGGAATCTCGATCCCGTAATCGGCCCCGCCACCCCTTACCCGATTGAGGAGATCTTCTTCCGAATCCGCAGAGTCGAAGATGGCGTATCCGGAGAGCGCCGGGTCCCCGGTAAAGGTTTGCAGCGCGGCGTTCATTTCACCTTTATCCGTATTGTATATCACAATTTTGACAGGTTTCATTTCACCGCTTAAAGCACTTCCCAGCAGGAAGATAAGCAGCAAGGGCAAAACAAGCATGATAACGACAACGGATTTGTTCCGGATATAACGCAGGAAACCGTAGTATGCGGTATGGAACCAGATTTTCATTTCCTTCCCTCCCTTCTTATGAGCGGTCCCGGAGCGAACGGCCTGTGAGCTGCAGAAACAGCGTCTCCAGATCCGGCTCAATCCGGGTCAATTTACTCAGTCCAATCCCATGCTTATG
The DNA here is from genome assembly GCF_056269255.1 of Paenibacillus sp. JT31N17. Lineage (NCBI taxonomy): Bacteria > Bacillati > Bacillota > Bacilli > Caryophanales > Paenibacillaceae > Paenibacillus > Paenibacillus sp. JT31N17. The sequence continues at coordinate 254,449 of NZ_JBWDNP010000003.1, read as the reverse complement.
CAAAATAAACAGCAGATCCTGCAGCGCCGTCGCGGACTCCTCAAGCACAACCTGGAGTGTACGCGGCTGGGTTTCCTCGGCTGATTTGATGCGGGGATGCCGGGCGATTTCTGCCATGGCTTCCTCTGTTATCCGGTCCACTTCCAGAATCAGCTGTTCGTCCTGGCCCATCTGCCTGCGCAGCTCTTCCTTTGTTCCCGATACGATAAGCCGGCCCCGGTCCATAATGCCGACTCTTGTGCTGATGGCTTCGACCTCTTCCATGTAATGGCTCGTATAAATAATGGTAGAACCCAGTTTATTGAGGGTACGGACCGACTCCAGAATATGATTGCGGGACTGGGGATCGATCCCCACTGTCGGCTCATCCATAATAATCAGCTTCGGACGGTGCATAATGGCGCAGGCGATATTGAGTCTTCGCTTCATCCCGCCCGAGAATGTGCCCGGCTTGGCTTTGGCCTTATCCTGAAGCCCGACAAACTCAAGAGCTTCGGCTACCCTCTCCCGCAGCAGCTTGCCTCCCAGACCGTACAATCTGGCAAAAAAGGTTACATTCTCGGCAGCTGTCAGAGAATCGTAGATCGCCAGATCCTGCGGTACAAGTCCGATCCGCCGTTTGACTTCCAGCGGGGCCTTCCGGACAGAGTAGCCTTCAACCGTAATATCTCCGCCGTCAACGGACAGAAGTCCCGACAGCATATGGATCGACGTACTTTTGCCGGCGCCGTTGGGGCCAAGCAGCCCGAAGATTTCACCTTCATGAATGGCAAGCGACAAATGGTTGACAGAAAGCGTCGTATCATATTTCTTAACGACTTCCTTAAAATGGACTAAGCTCATCGTGTATCCCCTCTCCATTATTCCTCATAGCTTTATTGTAAAGGCTGCTGGCTCAAGGCGCAGGTCAATAAAGTCATGAAACCAAGATGACGAAAGTCATTTTCTTCCGTTCGCCCTGCCTGATTGTGGCAAACCTTATGCTATAATGAAAGAACTGAATACGCCGGAGGCGCTTGTCGAATGTCGCAGCTGCTGCAATGGTTAAGATATTTGTTGCTCTTTGTTCCCGCAATCGTAACCTTGTTGACCGTGCAGGTCGAATCCCCGAGCTGGTTCACCCTATATGTGCTGCTGGGCCTCTTGATTCTGAGAGTCGGGGAGCTCTACCCTGAGGCCGCTAAATGGATGATGGCTGCCGAGCTCATCGGGTTCAGCTTGCTTGCATACGAGACGCAGGGTCTTATGTTCATGCTTCTGTACTCCAGCTTAATCGCTGTTTTTGTCAAATTCCGCTCGCCTCAGGCAATGTCCTTTGCCGTTGTGCTTGGTGCGGCGCTGCTCGGTATATGCATGCAGCACCGGCCGCTCGAACTTATCTGGACGGCATTGATATTGTGGTTTGCAATAGCTGCCGTTCTCCATACCGCCAGCAGAATGGCCGATAAGCGGCAGTATGTGGAATCGCTTTATAACGAGCTCAACCGCAGTCACGAGGAGCTGGAGCAGGCGCGCAGACGCCTGGAGGAATATGGCGCCCAAATCGGACAATATGCGCAGTCCGAGGAACGCAGCCGGATCGCTACGGATATCCACGATGATCTGGGACATCGCCTGATCCGTCAGAAAATGATGATGGAGGCGGCCTTGCAAGTATATGAAAAGCAGCCGGAACGGGCGTATACGCTGTTTGGGCAAATCCGCGATCAGATGGAAGACAGCATGGAGCGGATGCGGCGGACCGTCCGCCGCCTGTCTCCCGCTGATTCCCGGGATACACGGCAATACGCACTGGATCAGCTAATCGCCGATGCGGGCAGAGAGCTGGGAATAACCGTGACCTTTACCGTAGAGGGTCAGCCGCAGCCGATGTATCCCAGCATGGAATATGTACTTTTCCGCAACGCCCAGGAGGCCATAACGAATGCTGTGCGGCATGGCGCGGCGAGAACCGTGAATGTCAATCTGGATTACAGGCGGCATGAGATCGCATTGACGGTTGCTAATGACGGCTTCCTGCCTGAGGAACCGATCACGCAGGGGCTTGGTTTTAGGGGTATGAAGGAGCGTATCGTGATGCTTGGCGGCAGCCTCGACATCTCGACAGCTCCTGCTTTTGCCATAACGACCATACTCCCTCTCTCAGGCGCCGTTCGTCAAACCCTAACAACACGGAGGGATTATCCTTGATAAAAGTGTTAATCGTCGATGACGATCCATTTATCCGCGAAAGCCTGCAGGTGATTCTTGATCTTGATCCCGAGCTCACTGTTGCCGGTACCTGTCCGGATGGCCATGCTGCCTTCCAGTATGCAGGCGAACATCCCGTTGACGTTGTGTTGATGGACATCCGGATGCCCGTCTGCGACGGCGTGGAGGGGACGCGCAAGCTGAAATCGCTGCCGCTTCCTCCCGCGGTGCTTATCCTGACCACCTTTGACGATGATCAATATATTATTGAGGCGCTGCGAAGCGGCGCCAATGGGTATTTGCTGAAAAATGTGCCGCCAAGCCGGATCGTTTCCAGCATCAAGACCGTTCATGAAGGCTCCCTGCTGGTGCATCCCGACATCGCCCGCAAGCTTGCCGGTCTTGTCGGCACCGGATCGCTGCCCTCCCCGCAAGCTTCGGAAGAAGCGGAGGCTCTCCGCCAGAAGCAGCTCGCAGACATGGGTCTGACACCAGCTGAGCGGCATGTCGTGCAGCTCATCGCGGAGGGAAAATCCAACAAGGAAATAGCGGCCGTATTGTTTTTTAGCGAGGGTACCGTCAAAAATTATATTTCCGTTATTCTCGGCAAGCTGGAGCTGCGCGATCGCACGCAGATTGCAATATTTTACTTGAAGATGTAACGTGGTAGGGGCAGCAGGTTAAGCCGTGGCCCGTCTTACGGTTACAGTTGAAGCATAAAGAAAGGGACGATGAATCGTGACAGAGCAGCAGATTATGACCTTTGACGGCTTTACAGCCGAAGATTTTGACGTATTCGAAATTCCGGGACTGGAAGCCCGCATGGAGGCGCTAATCGAGCATGTCAGGCCCAAGCTCCATCAGCTCGGCGAACGCCTCTCCCCCGTATTAAGCGGGCTGTGCGGCGAGACGATCTACCCTCATGTGGCCAAGCATGCCAGACGAACCATTAACCCGCCCATTGATACATGGGTCGCTTTTGCAGCGAACAAGCGCGGCTACAAGGCCCATCCCCATTTTCAAATCGGCCTGTTCAACTCCCATATGTTCGTGCAGTTTGCGATTATTTATGAATCCGACAATAAATCGGTTTTTGCGGAACATGCGCTCAAGCAGCTCGACGATATTATGAAGCATATCCCCGCCGAGTATGTCTGGTCGGGCGATCATATGATTCCCGGAGGCGACAAGCAGGGAGAGCTCGGACGGGACGGCCTGATCAAGCTGCTGGAGCGGGTGCGGACGGTTAAAGCATCCGAGGCGCTGTGCGGCATTATCATCGATCGTGAAGATCCTTTGCTGAGGGATGGCGAAGCCTTCATCGAAAAAACCATTGAGACCTTCAAGACCGTCCTGCCGCTGTACAAAATGGCGCTTTAACTTGAGCGTATCGCCATAGAACAATGACAAAACCCCCAAATCACGTTTAGCTGTGATTTGGGGGTTCGTGCTTGTGCCCGTTTTATAGACGTATTGATTATGCTGCCTGCCGGGCCTCTGCGCCAACACGCTGGCGCTTCGATTTGCGGAAGAAAAACAATTCATAAATGCACGGAACAATGATGAGCGTCAGCAGCGTCGCAGCCGCCAAGCCGCCGATAACCACGATCGCGAGACTCTGGGAGACGATGCTTCCGCTCTCCGATGAGCCGAATACGAGCGGCAGCATCGCGGAAATCGTTGCGATTGCGGTCATGATGATCGGGCGCATCCGCGTAGCCGCCGCTTCGATAAGCGCCTCGCGAATGGTCATCCGCTCTTCATTCTGCTTCACGCGGTCAATCAGTACGATGGCATTGGTAACGACAATGCCGATCAGCATCAGCACTCCGAACATGGCTGTGAAATCCGGCGTCACATTGGCGACCAGCAGCCCGACGACCGCTCCGATTGCCGCCAGAGGCAGCGAGCACATGATGGCGAGCGGCGCACGCAGGGTTTTGAACGTTATGACCATGATCAGATAAACAATTCCGATGGCAATCATCATAATAATGCCCAGATCCACGAAGTCGTCGGATTGATCCGCGGATGCGCCGCCGACCGTGAACTTCACGTTATCCGGCGCTTTCAGCGCATTCAACTTATCGGTGATCGTTTTACCGACGACAGACAGCTGAGCCGGTTCAACATCAGCCGTCACCCGGATGTACAGCTTGCCGTCCTTATGGTAGAACACGCTGGACTGCTCGCTCTTCGTCAGCTCCGCTACCGACGACACCGCAGCAGGTCCTTGAGCGGTCATGATCGTCAGCTTGCTCAAATCCGTTTGTGATTTGGGATCGACCGCCGGCTGCAGGATCACATTGGTTTGGCGGTTTTCGATCATCACTGTCCCGAGCGGTATCGGATTGAGCAGCCCTTGAAGCTGCGAAGCGATCTCCTGTCCTTTGGCTTTGGCCGGATCAAGCTTGAAGGTATAAACCGATTTCTTCTCTTCTTCATTGGACTTGACTTTAACGACGTCTTTGACCGGTTTAATCGCCGCCATAACCTGCCCGGCCCCTTCGGCAATCAATGCCGGATCTTCGCCGGTAATGTCCACCAGAATCTGCGTGGAGCTTCCGCCGCTCATAAAGTCGGAAGCACCCGCGGTCATTTCCGCTCCCTTATACTCGGGCCGCAAGCTCTTGAGATCCTCAATCAGCTTCTCGGCATCTGCGCCTTCCTTCATATCGACCAGATAAGTGACCAGCGTCGGCGAGGAAACACTGCCGTATTGGGCATTCTCCGCGCTGTTTCCGTTGGACATCATGACCCAGTCAATGTCGCTGCGGTCATTCATATAGGCTTCCAGCTTGCGGCCAGCCGTAATGACTTGATCATGCGGCGTTTCGCTTGGATATTCCAGCGTTACATTAACGTTCGCCGCGTTCGAGGAATCGATGGCTCCCTTGGGCATCGACATATAGGCGGCCACTGAGCCGACCAGGAGCACGACCGCGATGAGCAGCGGCACCCATTTATGCTGCAGATTCCAGGCCAGGAAGCCGGAGAATCGCTCCGAGCCCTCATGCTCCTTCATCTTCGTGCCGCGCAGAAGCACGGCGCTAAGCAGCGGCACTACCGTCAAGGCCACGAGAAGCGAAGCCAGGAGCGAGTACGCTACCGTGAGTGCAAACGGCAGCAGGAAGCTTTGAAGCGACCCGCGCAGTAATCCCATCGGCAGGAAAACGGCTACCGTGACGAGGGTGGAGGATGTAATGGCCGTTGCGACTTCCTTGGTGGCATCGGTAATCAAGCTAACCGAGAAATTTTCTTTTTGTATGCGCCTGTATATATTCTCGATGACTACAATACTGTCATCCACCAGGCGTCCCACAGCCACGGCCACGCCGCCAAGGGTAATAATATTAAGGGTTACGCCCGACAGGCTGAGCAAATACAGCGTGATGCCGAGCGACAGCGGGATCGATACGATCGTCACGAGGGTAGCGCGAAAATTCCTCATGAACAGCAGAATCACAATTGTAGCGAATAATGCTCCGAGCAGCACCTCGCGCATCATCGAGTTGACCGAGTGGACGACCTGCTCTGAGGTGCTTAGCAGCACTTTTGCATCAATCCCCTGCATCTCGTTGTTCAGGCGCTCGGTTGTGGCTGCGATCTCATCACCGACCTTAACCGCATTGGCATTGGCTGTTTTGGAGATGGTGAGCGTCAGCACATCTTTGCCGTCGACGCTTGTGATGCTGTCCTGCTGATTCGCCATTTTCACCTCGGCCACATCGCCAAGGGTGACGCCTTCCGCTACAGGAAGCTTGCGCAAGGTTTCCAGATCATTGATGCTGGCTTCAACATTAATATTGCCGGATGCGCCGTCAATCGTTTTCTCTCCGACCGACGAAGCAGCGCCACGTCCTTCAAGAACGCCCATCAGAGCTTGAAACGGAATGCCTTTCTCCGTCAGCTTCGCATTGACCGGCACAATGGACACGCTTGGTGTGGATTTGCCCCCAAGCGATACCTGGCCGGCGCCATCGATCTTCTTGTATTCATTGATAATATCCTTCTCCGCCTGATCCCGCCGGGCATCAGTCATGGCGCCATCGAAGCCGATTGTCACCCAGGATATGGGGATCATCGAGGTGTTGAACTGAACCACGAACGGCCTGCCTACCCGCTCCGGAAGCTGAACAGCGGCAACTGCCTGCTCTACCTCGGTTTTGGATTCCTTCATATCCGTCTTGGAATCAAAGGACAAATCGATTTTTGAATACCCGTTTCCGGATGAGGAGGTCATACCGCTTTTTCCCTTGATGAACTGCAAGGCATCCTCAAGCTTTCCGGTAACCTGCGTTTCCATTGATTTGGCGTCGTAACCCGGCCCGATCGCCGCGATCGATACCATGGGATTGTCCGCCTCCGGCAGAAATTCCATCGGCAGCCGATAATAGCTCACCACCCCCATCACTAGAGCCATAAGCACGACAAGCTTCATCGCCGCTTTGTTGTTAAACGCCCATTTCGTTATCCACTGCATCCTTCCTAAACCCCTCTCAAAGTTACGGTTCACTTTTCATAAACTCCTTGCTAAAGCTTACTGGATGAAGGCTTAGCCCAAAAACGTCTAAAGGCCAGTTTTTTCCCCCGCCTGAAGGCTGAACTGCTGTACGGCCCAAGGTGGATCATAGCCCCTAAAAATTTACATGATTCATACACAGATTTAATAGAGCGCTGATGTTGACGGTCTACAATAAATAAAGTCATAAGCAAGGAGGTGAATAATAGATGTATTATGAAGAGGATCGTGTACCGTTCGATGAGCCGGATCAAGTGACCGAGGAGAAAACGAAAGAAAATAAGGACGACAAAGAAGCCATTGTCTAACGGACAGTGCTTTTTTTATTTCTTTCAATAAGAGTGATTACTCACTTTACAAAATCATCAAACGAGAGGTATGATGAATGTGAGTAATCACTCATTTCATTGAAGGAGAGTGTCTTATGACAGTTGAATCCTCTTCCCTTTCCGGCGGCGTGCCTGCAGTGGAGCTGAGCCATGTTTTTCGCCGCTTCGGCAAAAGAACTGTGCTTGACGGCATTACAATGACCGTTGAACCCGGCGAGCTGTTCGGCCTGCTCGGCCCGTCAGGCTCCGGCAAGACGACCCTTGTGAAGCTCATTACCGGCATTGACAAAGCAGACGAAGGCTCCGTAAGGATGCTCGGGCAGCCGATGCCCCGGCTGTCCATGCTGCAGCGCTTCGGCTACATGGCGCAGTCCGATGCGCTTTATAATGAGCTGACCGCCAGGGAAAATCTCGTCTTCTTCGCGTCGCTGTATGGCCTTCGCGGCACTCACAGGAACAACCGCATTCGGGAAGCGATGACAATCGTCAATCTTCTCGATGATTTGAACAAACCGGTTGCCGCCTATTCCGGCGGGATGAAGCGGCGTTTGTCGCTCGCGATTTCGCTGCTTCACGAGCCTGAGCTGCTCGTTCTCGATGAACCGACTGTCGGCATCGATCCCGTGCTGCGGCAGTCCATTTGGCGGGAGCTTACCGCTATGCGGGGGCGCGGGACCACGATTATTCTGACCACCCATGTCATGGATGAAGCCGAGAAATGCGACCGTCTCGCTCTTATCCGTGACGGGAAGCTGACTGCAGTGGATACGCCTGAAGCCATCAAAGGCAGAACGGGAAGCCAAACTATTGAGCAGGCCTTCATAGCTCTTGGCGGAGGTGCGAAGCCATGAAGATACGCGCACTTGCCATTCGGATTATCCGCCAATTTCTGCGGGATAAACGCACGCTGGCCCTGCTGTTCGTTGCGCCGCTGCTTATTCTGGTGCTGATGAAGCTGGTCTTTAACGGCCAGACTGTCCAGCCCCAGCTCGGAACGCTGCATATCCCCCAGCAGCTTGCTGCACAGCTTGCGGCTGCGGATGCCCATGTAACCGTTTATGAGGATATGGCATCCGCCGAGTCAGCGCTGGAAGATGGCGAGCTCGATGCCATTCTGGATTGGCAGGAAGGCAAGCCTTCCCTGCGCCTGGAGGGAAGCGATCCTTCCGAGAGCCGGACGGTGCTTTTCCTGCTGCAGCAAGCGGTCCAGACTGCGGACCCTTCACTGCAACCGGCAGTTTCCTATCTGCATGGCAGATCTGATATGTCCTCCTTCGATTCTTTCGGACCCGTGCTGATCGGCTTCTTCTCCTTCTTCTTTGTTTTTCTGCTGGCCGGTGTATCCTTCCTGCGGGAGAGAACAAGCGGCACCCTGGAAAGGCTGCTTGCCACGCCGATCCGCCGTTCCGAAATTGTCATCGGCTATTTGGCCGGATTCGGATTATTCACTTTGCTCCAAGCGGCCCTCATCGCCTGGTTCGCCATCGATGTGCTGGGACTGTATATGGACGGTTCCATCTGGCTTGTGCTGCTGATGAATCTGCTGCTGTCGCTGACGGCCCTGACACTCGGCATCCTGTTATCCTCCTTTGCCGGGAGCGAGTTCCAGATTATTCAGTTTATACCGCTCGTTATTGTGCCGCAGGTGTTCTTCTCCGGCCTGTTCAATCTGGATGCCATGGCTCCCTGGCTGCAAAAGCTGAGCTATATCATGCCGCTCTATTACGGTGCGGACGCGATGCGCGGAATTATGATCCGCGGTGCAGGCTGGTCCGATATTCAGCTTGATGTGTACGTGCTGCTTGGCTTCTCCATTTTGTTTGTCCTGCTGAACGTTCAGGCGCTGCGCAAGCACCGGGCCATTTAACAAACCTGTCCTGCTGTGATATGATCGGACTTGATCATGGAACAGCTGTTCCGACTTCATTTCTGGCTTTGAGGAGTTGTCCGTACGATGAAAGAGACGATGGAGCAATGGTTTGCGGAGCTGGAGAAAAGCGAGGCTGAAGCGGTAAAAATGACCGAGAAGCAGTCCAAAATCCTGCAGGCAGCCATTGAGGTTTTTGCCGAGAAAGGCTTCGCGGCGGCTTCCACGAATGAGATTGCGCAGCGTGCCGGTGTTGCAGAGGGTACGATTTTTCGCCATTACAAGACCAAAAAGGATCTGCTTCTGTCCATTGTCGCTCCGGTTATGACGAAGCTCATCGCCCCTTTTGTGCTGCGCGACTTCAATAAGGTGCTCGATGTGGATTATGACCGGTATGAGCTATTCCTGCGCGCAGTGATCGCCAACCGGATCGAGTTTCTGCGCAACCATATGAATGTGTTCAAAATATTGATTCAGGAAATTCCGTTCCACCCCGAGCTTCAAGAGCAATTCCGCAAAAATATATTGAGCAAGGTACTCGAGCGGATGAATCTGATCGTGGACAAATTCAAATCCAGGGGGCAACTGATGGAAATCCCCAACTTAACGGTGATTCGTCTGACGATGTCCGCGATTATCGGGTACGTCATCACGAGGGCTTATAATGAAAACCGTGAGGATGCGGGCTGGGACGACGAGTTTGAGCGCGAAGAAACCATTTCGTTTATCATTCGGGGATTGAGCATAAAATAAAACAAAGACGCTCCTCCGGCCTATACCGGGGGAGCGTCTTTTGCTGGAACATTCTTGGGCTGGGCCATCCGGAACCGCAGCAGAAGCAGCAGTGCCGCGAGAGACAGGAGTCCTCCTGCCAAATAAGGCAGCTTCAGATCAACCGTGAACAGGAAAGCGCCGAATAATGGCCCGATAATCCGGCCCAGGCTGTCCATGGAGGAGCTAAGCCCTGACGCGACACCTTGTCCGACTGTTGTCTTCTGTGTAATCAGCGAGGTTACGCAGGGGCGGATCAACGCGTTGCCGATGCCGAAGATGGCCAGATAGACCGTTGCCGACACCAGGGAATGCGACGTGATCAGCAGCAGAAAGCCGACTGCGGAAATCACCAGACCCGCGGCAATATATTTGGGCTCTTCCCCTTTGCGGATCCGTCTGCGGACCACACCGCCCTGGATGAGCGCCCCGACCAGACCGCATACCAGGAACATAATGCCGACCTGCAGCGGCGTGACATTAAAGCGTTCCATGCCGAAAAGCTGCAGAGTCGCCTCAAGTCCCGCAAGCGACAGAGAAACGAGCAGGGCGAGCAGATACAAATATTTCACCGATCCCGTGAAGGCGCTCCAGCGGGAAGGCTTATGTTCGCCGGCAAGAAGCCGCAGATCGGGCGTCAAGGATTCCGGCAGCTTGGTCACCGCGAGCATGAACGTCACCAGAGAAAGACCCGCCGCTGCAAAAAACGGCGTATTATCCGAAACCAGGCTGAGAAGCCCACCCACGCCAGGTCCAATTGTAAATCCAAGGCCGATGGACATGCCCACAAGCCCCATGCCGCGTGTCCGTTGATCCGGAGGCGTAATATCGGCAACATACGCGACAATAACGGATGTCACCGCTCCGGAGAAGATTCCACCGAGCACCCGGGAAGCATACATAAGCGGCAGGCTGCCGTCCGCGATTCCGAATACGAGGAAGCTGGCCGCGAAGCCCAATACGCCAATCAGAATGACCGGTCGTCTGCCGATACGGTCGGACATGCCTCCCCAAAGAGGAGATACAAGGAACGACACGGCCGAATAGACTGACAGCATCATGCCCGTGTGGAACTCGACCGACTCGGGGCTGGTTTCCTTGACCAGCTCAGGCAGGACAGGAATAATAATGCCAAAGCCGATGAACGTTGTGATAAGCATAAGCATGACGATTAAGAGTCGTTTGTCCTTCATTCATTAATTCCCTCCACATCATCATCGTACCACAACTTCTGAGCGTCTTGTTATGAACAAATGAAGAACAAAAAGCAGCAGCATCACGATCCCGCTCAGTAAAAATGGAGAATGCGGACCCAGCTTATCCCACAGCTTCCCGGACATAATGCTGCCGAACACCATCCCCAGGCCTTCGATGGTGAGGAAGAAGCCCCAAACCGCGCCGCGCTCCGATTTTGGTATGGCCTGCGCAATGAGCGTATTCCAGGCTGGAATAATAAAGGCATAGCCCGCCCCCACAAAGGCCACGATAATCAAAACAAGAGGAAGCATCCGTGTATATCCGAGAGTGGGCAGCGAGATCGCCGCCGTTATAAATCCGACATGCAAAAACCATTTGGTCCCGAAGCGGTCGACCCACTTGCCGACCGGAATCAGCCCCAGCACGGTTACAGCCCCGCCTGCGATGAGGTACAGGCTGTACTGCTGCGGGGTCAGATGCAGCACGGTCCGGGCATACAGCGTCAGGATCGGGGTGAGCAGCCCCAGCGCAAAATTTTGCATAAACATGGCGGGATACAGCAGCTTGCTTGCATGCAGGGAACTGCGCACCTTGGCGAGGTAACGTCTTGTTCTTTCCGCCATGCCCAGCGATTGCTTCTCCTTTAATTCCGCTGTTGCCTCTGGAGCGGTCCTTCCTTCAATTTCATGCGATTTGCGTCTGCCCGGCAGGAACAGTGCGACGACGACGACGACGCTCATCATCCCGATCAGCAGCCTGAAGGCGGGATGAAACGAATGCGCGATGAAGAAATTGATGACAATCGGCCCGCAGCCAACACCAGTCAGCCATGCCATGTATACCACGCTCATAATCGTTCCGCTTGCTTCATTTCCGGCTACAGCCGTTGCTCCGGTTATTACACAGGGCCACAGCGGGGACGTTCCGATGCCAAGCAGCAGGCAGGCCAATATAATCCAGAATACATGGCCGCTGGACAAAGATATAATAGCGACAGAGATGAAGGTCAGCAATACGCCAAACAGCATTACATAACGATAGCCGATTCGATCGATGATCCAGCCCAGAGGACTTCGGAATGCATTGTCTCCTATGTATTGCAGGGCCAGCGCCCAACCGACCGCATAGACTGACAAGCCCAGAACCGTACCCATATAGACGGGCAGGATCGACACCAGCAGTGCGCCCTTCACGAATTCGACAAGGTACATGATAATAAGCAGCTGAACGACAAACGGCGATTTGAGCACCTTTTTGCCCGCCCATGATTTCGCGATTTCCATGGTGTTTCCCCTTTCCGGCTGCAGCAGTCCATTACGCTTTCGGATTTCCCGAAAAACATGCTTGCAATCCCCCCTGTTTTTGCTATACTCAACCTTGTTTGTACGATACCTGACGAAAGGGTGGAATGAAAGTACATGAATCATACTCGGACACCGCTGTTCAGCGCACTGCGCAGCCATGCGGCTCAAAACCCTGTTCAATTCCACATTCCCGGACATAAAAAGGGCCTTGGAAGCGATCCCGAATTCCGGGCATTTATTGGCGATAATGCGTTATCCATCGACCTTATAAATATTGCGCCGCTTGATGATCTGCATCAGCCGACCGGAGTTATTGAAGAAGCGCAAATTCTCGCTGCCGATGCTTTCGGAGCCGATTATACCTTTTTTTCGGTACAAGGAACAAGCGGCGCCATTATGACGATGATTTTATCCGTCTGCGCCCCTGGCGACAAAATCATCGTGCCGCGAAATGTGCACAAATCGATTATGTCAGCCATCATATTTGCCGGCGCACGGCCCGTATTTATCTCTCCTGCCCGTGATGCGAACCTCGGGATCGACCACGGGATTACGACAAGCGCGGTCAAACGGGCGCTTGAGCGCCATCCGGATTCCAAAGCGGTACTCGTTATTAACCCGACTTATTACGGCATATGCGCAGATCTTCAGGAAATTGTCGAGCTCGTCCACCGCTATGACATTCCTGTGCTGGTCGATGAAGCGCATGGCGTCCTGATTCATTTTAATGAGAAGCTCCCGATGTCGGCTATGCAGGCAGGCGCGGATATGGCGGCGACAAGCGTGCATAAGCTGGGCGGCTCCATGACCCAGAGCTCCGTGCTGAATGTGCGCAAGGGCAGGATCAATCCGCAGCGGGTTCAGACCATAATCAGTATGCTGACAACCACATCAACTTCCTATATTCTGCTCGCTTCCCTGGACACATCAAGACGCCATCTGGCGCTCAATGGCCATGAGATTGCCGAGAAGGCGGTCGGTCTGGCTCAGTTCGCGCGCGAAGAGATCAACCGCATGGATGGGCTGTACTGCTTAGGCAACGAAATTCTTGGCGGAGAAGCGACCTTCGACTACGATCCGACCAAGCTGACCATTCACGTCAGGCATCTGGGCATTACCGGTTATGAAACAGAGAACTGGCTGCGCGAGCATTATAACCTTGAAGTTGAATTAAGCGATATGTATAACATCCTTGCCCTTGTAACGCCAGGAGATACACAGGAATCGATCGATATCCTGATAACTGCTCTTCGGGATCTGGCTCAATCTCATTATCAGCTGAACGAAGCCAAGGAGCTGGTAGTCAAAATACCTGAGATTCCCCAGCTCTCGCTTACTCCGCGCGATGCGTTCTATGCGCAGACGGAAGTGATCCCGTTCAAGGAATCGGCAGGGCGTATTATTGCCGAATTTATCTATGTTTATCCGCCAGGCATTCCAATTCTGCTCCCGGGCGAGGTCATCTCCCAGCCTAATATTGACTATATTATCGATCACGTCGAGGTTGGACTGCCTGTCAAGGGACCGGAGGATCGCAGCATCGAATTCGTGAAGGTAATTGTCGAGGAAACCGCGATTTCATAGTCCAGACTCAAAAGACCGCTTCCCCGGCGTCATCGTCGATGGGAAGCGGTCTTTATTGATTCAGGCTTGAATGGAATCCGTCAGCACCTGCTGCAAAAATTGAAGCGTTCTTCCATAAGCGTCCCTCGCTGCATCCACATGATAAGAAGGACGGGTATCATTGAAAAAAGCATGCTGGGCTCCGTCATAGATATGATATTCGAACGCCACGCCGGCTTTCTCTGCAGCTTCCGCGAATTCCGGTACGGCGCTTGTAATCCGATTATCCAATTCGCCGTAAAAACCGGTGACTGGACACTGAATTTCAGGAATACTCTCCGGGGGAGGCGCACTTCCATAGAAGATAACTGCTCCCCGAAGCTCCGGATCAAGCGCTGCCAGCCGGCCAGACAATGTGCCTCCCAGGCAGAACCCCATGGAAGCTACCCCTCTTCCATACGAATACTCATACGTATCCCTCAGCCATGCGGAGGTAGCTGCGACCTGGCGGATGAAATCCGGAAGCATGCCGCCTGTGTTAAAAACTTTGCCCAGCGTGCTCTCTATCTGATCGCGTTTTTGTACCGGCAGACTGGCCAGCGCAGCTTGACGCTGCTCCGGGTCGGCCCACTGGGCAGGCTTAATCGTGTTGTGAAACAGCTTGGCTTCATCGATTCGATCCTGCTCGAAGCCTGCCTGTCTGAACCCGTCCTTGCTGAACAAATCCGGCGCAAATGCCACATAACCGGCCTTGGCGATACGCCGCGTCACATCCTGGATATGCCCGTCGACTCCCCATATTTCCTGCAGCACAATGACAGACGGGAGCGGTTCCCGCACATCCGCCATCCTTGCCACATAACCGCTGTATTCCCCGTTTTCACCGTATCTGATCCATTCCGTTTCGACGCTCATAACTGAAATCCTCCTCTTCATTCAAAAGAGATACTTCCCATGATCGCAAACAGTCCTCTATGCAATATTGTCATTCTCAAACCCTAATGCTATGATATTGAAGGGGGTGGGCAAACAATGAGTCAGAGCGCTTACATTAAATTTGTAGACGGTTCCATTGTACAGCAGTTGAGCCTTGATGAAGTGAAAGAACATCTCGCACGTTATCAGGAACAAACCGCTCTAACAGGTCAGCAGCTGGGCTGGGACTACTCCGAAGCAGCATTCCCTTACACGGTTGAGACAAAACCCGGCGAGGAGCAGCGTTGGTTCTATTTGAAAGGTACAAATCCGTTATATTATTATATTTTATTCGGTGTCGGATCGCAAAATCAAGGTGAACGCGAAATCCACTATGTCCAGGTGGTCCTTCCGGAAGGTGCTACACATGGCGACAAAGCCAAGGGCAATGAGCTGTGCAAATATTTGGCCAAGCATCTGAAAGCGGAATTAATGATGTTCAACGGCCGCACCATCTATTATAATCCGCGCAAATAGCTTCAAGATATACATAGCCAGACTGGGCGTGCAGCCCCATGGTACAGCTAAAACTCCGGCAGCCTATGGTGGGTTACCGGAGTTTTAATGGTGCTATTATGATGTCTTAAGCCTCAGGCTCATTCTCGCGTTCGGCAATTTCCTCATAAATGCGCGTCACGCGATCCCATTCGGCATCATCTTCAATTCCAACGAGAAAAGCTTCTCCATTCTCTTCTTCAATTCGGAAAATCACGCCATCAGCTTCAGGATCGTTGCGGTCCAGAAGCACAGCATATACTTGCTCTTCAGACTCGAAGGTATAGACCATGACCATTTCACGTTCTTTGCCTTCTTCATCCGTCACAAGAAAGACATGCTCTTCGTGGTCGTGATCGCAGTCTTCTCCATGTACATGTTCGCCGTTATTATGTTCATGCTCGCTCATTGGATACCCTCATTTCAATTCATGATACCTTTCCTTCGTATCGTAACATGGATGACAAGTTATGGTCAAACAAAAACGCCCCTGCTCAAGAGAAGCAAAGGCGCTGTTCCATTATGGGTTTTTGGCAGTAATTGTCTTTTCTGATAGGAGATTCCACTCGTCATTGCCGTCGGTTTTCATGAAAAATCTGATCGTATATTTGCCTGCTGTATCGAAGGAATAATTAACATCCTCTGTCCGATACCAGAAATTATCTTTGTCGATAGATTTGTTCTCCGATTGAATGATTTTCTCGGTTCCGCTTGGATCAAATATCGATACCTTCACAGCGGTTCCCGTGGTGAGCAAATTATCGATCTGTGCAAATACCTTGAAAGTAATTCGATTGCCCTTTACCACATTGCCGAAAATGGTGTTGTCCTGCTGAAATAGAAACATGTGGACGTTAGGCTTGTACACGGTAACCTTCTTTGCTCCTTCGTCCCAAATAACGAGCGCTTGAAGCGTGTTGGCTATCTGGCGAACGGATATGAATGATTTGCCGTCCATAAACATTCCAGCGTCATCCAACTCAGAACCGTTCACGATTACCCGTACCTTCTGTGCTGCCGAATCGGCAAACAGCATGGTACCGCCCCACAATGACATCACCAGCAGCAAGATGAGAAGCTTTCTAAACTTCATGACATAAACCTCCATCACTTTGTCTGGATGTATGGTTATACTCACCAATTCGTCCAAAGTTGCGCCAATTCCAAAAATTTTTCAGGTAAGATTTCGGTAAGCTTATAGTTATACACTAATGAAAGATTCCCCGGGAAATAAACCCAGGGAAATCATTCCTTAAACATATGCTCTGGTTAAAATGCAGGGTACGCCTTTACCGACCGCACCAGGGGTTTTCATGGCCGCCCAATAGCGCAATCCGCGCGCGCAGGGTGTTTTGCATACTGCGCATGTATCAGAAAGAACAAGCTTCATTACAGTTTGTTTTTTGTCGGAAGCCGATGGCGTTTTCTTTTTGGCAACTTTGCTTTTTGACATGACTGCTGCACCTGCCTTCACAGTAGCGATTCCTTCATCGTTATCATATGAAGATCGGTACAGGCGCGTATCGGCTCTTATCCCTGTTTGGCGGAAATATAAAACAATGGCACTCTTTCCATTTGCAATCAGAGATGATAAATTTGTAAGTATTGAATGGTAGGGGGAAGCGGCGGTTGAATGTACAAATGCTTGGAACGGGCAGCGCATTTGCCAAAAAATATTACAACACGAATGCGCTGATTTACTGTGAAGACCACACCGTCATGCTGGACTGCGGAATTACAGCCCCGCTCTCCTTACATCAGTTGGGCAAAACCTTTAATGATATCGATGCACTGATGATCAGCCATATTCATGCGGATCATATCGGAGGGATGGAAGAGTTTGCGCTGCAAATGAAATTTATTTTCAAGCGCAAGCCTGCTTTGTTTATTATGGAGACGCTTATAGACACACTTTGGGAAACCTCTCTCCAGGGCGGTTTGAACCAGGATGAGTTCAAATCACTGGACGATTACTTTGAGGTGCATCTTCTAAAAGAAAATAGAATTATTCAGCTTCTCTCCGGATTTAACGTGAAGGCGATCCGTACCAGCCATATTCCAGGCAAGCTCAGCTATTCCTTTCTTATTAATGAGACGTTTTTTTATTCGGCGGATATGAGGTTTGATCCTGGGCTGCTTGATACTCTTGTCCAGCAAGGCTGCACGACCATTTTCCATGACTGCCAGTTCACCTCTCCGGGTGCGGTCCATACAACGCTCGACGAACTCAAGACGCTGCCCGATTACATTCAAAAGCTCATCATGCTGATGCATTACGACGATAACAGGGTCAACTACAAAGGTCAGACCGGCACCATGACCTTTGTGGAGCACATCATCTTTATTCCTTCTAAACGCAGCAAAAAAAGCCCGCCAATAGCGGGCTTTTCCGTTTATTTATAGAGGCTCTGTTCAGAACGTTGGCAGATTATCGAGATTATTGGTCGGATCGCCATCGGCATCTCCGCGAATATACAGACCACCATCTCTTCCTTTAAAGACATTGACGCCTGCAAGCTGCCCTGTTTGCGCTTCTTGCAAGGCTTGTGCGTAATCGAGTACACGACCTGAGGAAGTCTTGAATGCCTGAAGATCTCCATCACCGTTCTTTTGTACCGCTACCAGTGACTCCCGGCCTGATTGGCCGAATCCTTGTTCATTCTCATTCATCGTTTTGCCTCCTTATGCATGCATGTCATTGTCTGCAAGTCTAGCTTGTCCGTCTTAAGAGCATATTATTCATCTCTTAAGCGACCGCCGCCTTTGCCCACATGCTTCTCCTCTGTCAAGCCTGGCTTCTTGTTTTCTGGATCACGTTTTAAGCCGTAAACATCTCCGAATATAGAGCGGCTTAGAGGATATACATCAGTGGATATGCTTTGGAGATGCCCGTCCTCGTAGGTCATAGCCGGCTCCACATTGCTTTTCACACAGCCTGTGCACAGACATAAGCATGCTGCAGCAGCTGCGCAGATTAATTTTTTCAATCCAAAACCAGCCCCTTGGCATCTGTTGTTTTCTATGGGACTAGTATGTCCAATAGCCAAAAAATCAAACAACAGACCTCTCAGCGGCGGTATATCTATCGTTTAGGCCATGCGTCCTTGGGGAGCTTCCTCCTCCACACAAAAGGCTCGTCATAGTCGAAAGTATCATGAATCACCATTTTTGCCGTGAGCACGATTACAATACCGCATATCCCAAATAAACCGATCAGCCAGACAACCAGTTCGGCAGCTTCCTTGATCATATAACCCGCCCCTTTCTCCAAGCCAAACGCCTATGAAGTAACGATATGCGCTCATCGGGCTGAATAGTCGTGCGAGGAGACGGCAGCAGCGATTAATTTTCAGAAATTAGTCAACAAATCCTGTCATATTAATCAGTTCATGATACATCTTGTCCTTCTTGTCTTCCGTTATATGTCCTCTTAGCGTAAAGTCTTCCTCATAGACGCGGGACTGCTTATGCAGCCGCCGCATCTTTTCTTCAAATTCTGCTACAGTCAAAATGACCTTGGCCGGGTTGCCCGCCGCCACGCTTCTCTCGGGAATTGACTTTGTCACAACGCTGCCTGCCGCTACAATAGAGCCCCGACCGACTGTGATCCCTGGCATGATAACCGCCCGAGCGCCGATAAACACATCGTCTTCAATTCTGACACTGCCGACTTTTGTATAACCAATCAGCGGCTTTGTACTTGCATCATGTGCTAATATGTAAGCTTGGGGAGCAATTGTAACATTATTGCCAATACGGATCAGCCAACAATGCGAATAGTCAAAGGTAACCCCAGGTTGTATGCTGCAGTTCTTTCCAATTCTCATGCCTAATTTGATGTAGTCCTCCAGCCAAATCTCCTCCAAAAAGTACTTTCGGGTTCTTACTTTCATGAAGGTAATCATTTTCTTTACCAATGTGGTTTCACCTCTTCCAAGAGGAATGGGCTCTTCATAATGAATGATTTGTTCTTTAATACGAACATTATACAATGATCTTTCATTATCCACAATATGGAAATCGAAAATGTAATACTCCTTTTATTGCAAAAATCATGATTACATGCAAAGATGGGACATCAGAATTATTTCGTTATTAAGAACAATATGGAGGATGATTATAGATGTCAGGTAATAAACTAAAAGTGCTTATCCTGCTGTCAGCGGCCATCACATTCAGCGGAGCTGTTACCCTGCCTTCCCTTTCAGAGGGAAACAAAATTGTATTCGCTGAAAACAATAAAATAGAAGCCAAATCAGTGTCGGATCATGTTGTGCTTCATTCATTCCGTTACCCTAGCACAATTGATAAAATCAACAATCTCTATGCTCATTACGCTTATGATTCTTCGAAGAAAAACCTCCCCATCGTCGTCCTCATGCATGGCTACACACAAGATTCAACTTCCATGACAGACTGGATTATGAAGGACATGGCGAACTACGGCTTCTTTGCCGTTGCCGTAGGGATGCGTGGTCGGGATCAGGCGGAAGGAACTATGGATGTGAATGGACGAGAGCTGTACGATATTATAGATGCAATAGAATATGTTAAGAAAAACTTCTCCACTTATGTGGATCCTGCCAATATCAATGTGTCCGGCTACTCAGGTGGGGGCGGTAATGCTTTTGGCCTTGCTGCCAAATTTCCCGATACCTTTAATGTGCTGGTATCTCATTTTGGCTTGGCCGACTACGGATATGACAAGAATAACAGCTGGTGGGCAACCTCGAAAACACGGCAAGCGAGTATAAAGCAGTATTTAGGCGATACGCCTCAAAGCAACAAGGCCAAATACTATTCTCGGGCGCATCAATACGGCGTTGGTGAAAATCTGCAAGGCGGATTCTTATATATGTTCCACGATGCAGAAGACAATAATGTTCAGCCTGTTCAATCCAAAATGGTCAAGGAACAGATGGATCTCCATAAACACAGCAATTACTCGTTCAACCTGAGTAAAAAAGGCGATGCCATCCGTTGGCTGCATGCCAGTCCTGACCAGGATCAACAGGTAAGATTGTCCCGTGATATTTGGGGGCAGGCCGTTCTAACCAAAAAGTATCCGCAGTGGACGATTGCCGAGAAAGGGAAGGTTCTGGTGCAGGGATATATTATAACCAAACGGTTTTCAATCTGGTTAGACGACGGTACTGAAGAAGTGGCTGATATCGCATACGACGCGTCCAGTGGCACTTATATTGTAAAACCACTGACTGGCTTGATGAAGGTCAGCATTACCCAGGGGACGAAAACAATATCTAAAACCATTTATAAGATGATGACATTGGTTGTGAAGTGATAGGATCCTGCACTAAATCCTCCCGGGCGGGAGGATTTTTTACTGCCTTGCTTTTTTTCTTCCGGGCAGCAAAAGCTCTGTAGTTGTCTTAAGTTGTATGTCCACCACTATACTGAACTTGCACCAGTCATCTCGCTCGTCAATGCCAATCATTTGCCTCCTCTTGTGTTTAAACTCATGACTCTCCGGCCATCTTGTTGCAGCAGCCAGGCTGTGAATTGGTCTTCGTAAATATGCCAGTTTGTCCAAGCAATGATTCTTATATCACATATAATGAATTATCTCTTCTGAAGAGGAGGTGTAGCCCATGTGTAAAAAGACCTGGCACCCTAAAGTAATTAAGGTTGTGCTCAAGCCCGGACAAAAAGCAATTATTATTTGCAAGAAACACAAGAAAAACAAGAAGCATTATTGCTAATGCTTCACCCATTCAGGAGCATCTTGTTTTGCAAGATGCTCCGCTTTTTCTTGTACCGTCGGGTAGATTTACTTGTTATGCTTGGACGTTCATACGAAGAAATCTCCTATCGGTCCGCATGATGCTCCAGGCACATATGTTCAGTTTGAAGGCTGCTGCAGGCTGCCAGAATAGGAGGGAATAGCCGAACTCATGGGCTATTCAAATTGATTAAATTGCTCGGATACATATACCCAATCACACTATAATTGACTTGCATAATTTACAGTACCCTACAAAAGGAGGTGCTTTGAATGTCAGGTCTTGTTGGTGGTGCTTTCACAAACACTGGAGTGATCCTAGTACTTTTCATTTTATTGGTGATCATCGCTTGTAGCTGTGGAGGCTTCGGAAGATACTAAACGAATAAGACCACTGTAGCCGATAGGCACTATTCCGGAATGCATTAAACCTCCCTGCTCAACCCTAAAGGCGCCGCCAGCCTTTAGGGTATTTCCTGTTCAATCATATAAAATGGCATAATCATAGTCACCAGCTTCGTGTGACGGCCGGTCCGGCAAACGGATGGCTTATATCCGCAAGCTGAAGAATAACAGTTTGGTCATTAGATTTGAACATTTCTATCCATTGACATAAAGATTCCGCCTCCTCTCATACAGTAAAGATAAAACTCCAGAGGAGGTATTGCTTTGTCAGATCAGTTTGTAGCACGTTCATTAGATGAAGTACGCTTTTGGTCTCGTATAATGAAAGAGCACTCCTTATTTTTGAGATTGGGATTCCGATGTGAAGATACTCAGTTGATTAATGAAGCCAATCATTTCTATACCGTGTTTGAAGCGATCGAGAATAGATCCAATGCATTTACAGCGGGAACAGATCCCAGTGTGATAAAAAGATTTAATGAAGAAGTCCATGCTGCAGTAACATATATATGGGCCTTCAAGAGAAAAGTGCTTGGTTTAATACTGACTTGCCAGCTTCCCGGTGCTAACAATTTCCCCTTGTTGGTTGATCATGTAAGCAGAGAAGCAAATTATTTTAGAAATCGCTTAGCGGAATTAAATTTAGGAAGATTAGAACCACTGCCTGACGCCATAATTGACGAGAATGTATTCTTTCTAAGAATAATGGCTGAACATGCCAAATTCATCAGTCACCTGCTTGATCCTTCTGAACGGAAGCTAGTTGAACAGGCGAATAACTTCAGTCAAGAATTCGATCAATTGCTTTTTCAAGCAAAGGATTTGGAATACATGCGTCCCCAATCACAAACAGTTCCGCTCCTGGACCAATTTCTTGATCAGAATAAGGTGTCCGTTAAAGCACTTCGTGACTTTAAGAAAACGGCTCGAGATTTAATCGAAGCCTGTCGAATTAAGAGCATTATTCATCCACTATTAGCCGATCATGTATTCCGTGAAGCAGAACACTTTCTGGTCATAATTGATATGTTTGAAAGCAGCCTGAAGGGCAAGCATGCCTAACGTCACCATTTTACAATAATCCTTGGAATGGCAACATTATTTAGCATTCTGCTCCCCCCATGTCACTGCTCATGTTCGTCAATATTCAAGCAATGGTTCAGACTATATTCGGCCCATTCTGTGTTATCTAGTGTTTTGTCCTCGGATTTCCCATATTTTCTCGCCTGATAGGATCTTTCATCCCCACTTTGGCCTAATGATGAGTCCTTTCAAGCTTATGCCTCCATGTGGTTTATCTCTCTCGGACAATCATTGGGTCAATGCCATTCCGTAACAATCATCCAAGCATGCCGACTCAAGCATGCATAACTTACAGAGTACTCCAAACGGCAAGGAGGTGCTCTTGAATGGGTTGTGAAGGCGAAGTTGGCGGTGTCGGCACTGGTAGAGGAATCGGATTTATCCTCGTACTCTTTATCTTGCTGGTCATTATCGCTTGCGGTTGTGGCAGATTGTAATTGTGGTAGATTCGGTTATTAATTAAGCTTCGGAGTGTATCCCAACAACTACATTTACAAAGCACTCTGACTGACCCGCTCTGCGGGTCTTTTTCTATTTCTCTTAAAACTGTATCAGCTGCCGGACGGCCTCCGTTCGGCGCTTTCCATATGTTGCGGGCCTAGCTCGACGATGGTATAAATCCTTGCTCGTTCCGTATCCTGCAGAACAAATGATCAAATACCCTTTTTCGAAGAATGTAGGGAATGTCAAGAATTCCGGAGCGCAGTTGATCGAGAAAATAGAAGTAAACAGCAAATAGAGCAGGTAAGGGGCGATCCCCTCCTGCTCTATTTTCATTTCCGATTCTTAGGCGGACCAAATTTTTTCGATTGACGATAGTGTATCTGCAAGATACTTCTCGTATAGTTTCATCCCCAGGTCATCGCCAGTTTTTTCATAATGTTCTATCCATTTGAGCAAATCATTCGCCCGGCCCTCCAAGGCTACTTTAACTTGTAGCTTTTCAGTTGATGTAAATCCCATCGTTAATCATCACCTCCCGTTTCGCCTGTCTAGGCTGGTGTTAAATTTTGTATGGCATAGTATATGCAAAAACACATTACCTAGTTATTAATTCCAAATAACCCGATGAGCATCTTCAGTCGGGTTAATCATGATACACGATCCCCTTTACCCCTTCGCATAATACAGACGATCTGGCATTTACCTGCTTCGCTGCCGTCGATTAATTGCAAATGGCTTTCAGAGTCGGGCAGGAGCAGTAACCTGAAATTTAAACATCGGCCGGGCATAAAAAAGCCACTCTCATTCGAGTGACCCCTTTATACGTATTAAGGCGGTATATTAAACCCACTCCTATAGCAACGGACATACCACGTACGTAACGCTACGCTCGAGCATTAAGTGCATACGTGTTTAGTTACTAGAGAGGAAGAAAAGATAAAAGCAAACGCTAATTTTTGATTGGGACTTCATTCACCCAAATAACATAGTTCTTTGTCTCACTGAAATTCATAATCCAAGGAGACCAAACTCGGAAAAACACAGATCTTCCTGGTTTGATTATGAGTTGATGCTCAGCCTGTTGATACCACCCATCATTTTTTGCATAGCTGTATGGACCATTCTTTTGTGCAAGATAGCTGTATTTATCATCAGGACGAACGGTTAAATTGTAACTGTCTTTAGTTCCTTTTGGAGTGGGAGTGGAAAACATTGGAGAGAAAAGCCAGACTTCAATGGCAATATCATGATCGGTGGTGTTGGCCCATTTAAAGTAATCCCTATCAGTTACTTTCGTTATCGGATCAGGACCACTGATATACCCCATAAAATATTGATTAAACTTAATGTTCATCGCTTGAGCTTCCCGATCACTGATGTCTTTCGTTTCAATAGCTGACGAATACGTTGCTGCAAATGCTGACTGCGCCGACGCCAACAGACTAATCCCGATTAAACTGGATATCAATAGCTTTTTCATTTTCATAAATGGACCTCCCTATTTGGTTTTGCCGTCTACAAAGATCATGCCACAGATACCCATGTGCTTTAAGAGTCCTTATCCTTATTTTCATGTCGAATCGTGTTTACGTCGGTTCGTATCAAAAGTAAATTCGTATCAAAACCATAATTCGTATCTTTTTGGTGAGTGATGGAGAAACATATAAACAAAAAAACCCTTGAATACCAAGGGTTTCGACATTTAAAGTTATGGTGATCTGAACAGGGTTCGAACCTGTGACCCCCACCCTGTCAAGATGGTGCTCTCCCAGCTGAGCTATCAGATCATAAGATAAGTCGTTCAGTGACAAATATTAATATATCAAAATCGAAAAACGAAGTCAACAATTAATTTCATCATTTTCCTGCGCTAGCAAGTTCCGGGTCTTTGATTCCATCCTCTTCCCGATATAAAAGGGCCACCCGGGATTCGAGTGGTCTTATTTACATAGAAAATGAACCCTTCACCGCATTACCCCTCCGGAATAAAGGGTAAGGCAATAGAAGGATGCGCAAACTATAAACTATCCGGATTGCCGATTTAATCAATTTTTACCGTTTTAAATACATTATCAAGTTTCTCATTCAGCTTCAGGCGTTTTTTCAAAGGAATTTTGATATCTCTTCCCAGCTCCTTGAAGAAGGTCTCCACATCACAGTTCACATTGCTCAGCAGCACAATCAATGAACCGCTTGCGGCAATATTATTGTTGTCTTCAGCAGGGACCGCAACATCAACCGTATATTTCTTGGTTAAAGTATTGCTGTAGCGGGCAAATATCTCAATTAGTTCCTCGTTATCGAAATTTTCAATTGCGGCCTGACCTTTTGCAGTGAAATTTAAATTTACTCTCACGTTCACTTTACCCCTTTTCTTTGAACCATTATTATTATCGTCGCTGGCCATCCTGGTTGATCATATGGGTTCCTGAAGAGAAAAGCTTTTATACTCAACTCTCTAATCATAGCACAAAACAGCCCGGTTCATCGATAAATATATGAATAAAACAACTGGTGAATATTTCAGGCGCAACATTCGGCCGTTTCGGTCCGTCTATTGGGATACAGACAAGATAAATACCAAATTAACCCTGAGGTGATAAACCATGAAAAGAAGTCTGGTTATGCTGTCCGTTGTCGTTCTGCTGCTGTTTGCCGCAACCCAATCCGTATGGGCATTCTCCGACACGAAAAATGATCCGAATGAGTCCAAGATTGCCGATTTGCAAAGCAAAGGCATTCTCTCCGGAGGTAAAGACGGTTTATTCAAACCGGGAAATAATTTGACCTACGCGGAAGGCGTCTCGCTTATAGTCAGAGGTCTGGATCTGAACATCGACACGATCCGCTTCGTCAAAGCGCCTAAAGCCAGTGATTATTATTCCAAAGCAAAAGACGGCTCATGGTATGAGGATGCATTCATCATTGCACAATTTAACGGCATTAACCTTCCTAAGGATGTCGATCCCAATGCAGTCATGACACGCGAGCAGTTCGCTTACCATTTGTTCCAGGGAATTATGAAAACAGGAGATTATGCGTTTATTGATATTTACGCGATGATTAATGACGAGGCGGACATCAATAAAGACTATATGAGCAATATTCAAAGACTGCTGATCGCCAAAATTGTCCAGCTCGACAGCAAACAAAATTTCTATCCGCAAAAAGCGATTACCCGAGGCGAAGCGGCCGGCTGGCTGTTCAACTCCATTCAATTCGTAGAAGAACAGGCAGACAACACGGTACCGCCAGTTGAGGAGCCCACACCTTCACCGCTTAGCGATGTGAAAATCAGCACGGTCGCCGTGAATGATAAAGTTAATGAAGTCACGGTCTCAGCCATGGCTCCCAACCCCGGCTACGGACTCAAAATCAGCTCCATCTCCTTTGACGGCGACAAGGCTGTCCTGCAAGTCGAGGCAACCTATCCAGAAGCCGATCAGGTCTATCCTCAGGTAATCACAGAAGTAAAATCGGTGACCTATGTCTCGTCAGCCTACACTCCCACGCTTGCTGACGCACCAGGTTCCACAGGAGGATCAGACGGCAGTGCTGGTTCCTCAACCGGTATCATGCACGGTGACTCGTCACAATTGGACCCAGGCGATAGTGTGAGCCCGCAGTAATCGTCCGGCAGAGAAAAAGAAGCTTCCCAAGACTTTTCGTAAAGTCATCGGGAAGCTTCTTTTTTGATTGGTCTTTCGCAAGCTACGCACGCCTCACTATGGCATAAATCCTTCATGGCCAAAATAAACCGCCCCCGGCTTCATCAGCTTGCCCAGCTCTCCAACAAAACGGTCCGCTGTTTCCTCCTCATAGAGATGCTCCAGTCCAAGCTGGCGATAATGCTCCCGCATCCCAAGCTGTGCGGAACGTTTGCCCTTGCTGCCGTCGCCGCGGAAGAAATCATCGACGACAACCCGTTCCACGGCTTCAGCGAGCTTCGCTGCAAAACGCTCTGAGCACGGCAGAAGCGGTGACACGGCGGCTTGAACCGGTATGCCATTATTCCTCAATTCGCGGATTGCGCTCCATCTTGCGGCGAGTGGAGGCGCTTTGGGAGTCAACTGCTTGCGGATATCCTCCCGGTCCGTCTCAACCGTCATACTGACGCGGACATGACTGCCCAGACGCTTGAGCAAGTCCATATCCCGCACAACAAGCGGACTCCTGGTCTGCACCAGTACAAATTCAGGCGGCTTCTCCGCCATAACCTCCAGCACGAGCCTCGTCCGCATTGATGCATATTCTGCCGGCTGATAAGGGTCCGTTGCCGAGGACATGAAGACCGTTACTGGCCCTTTCTTCAAGGCTCTGCTCCATTCCTTGCGGAAATCCTCGCCTTCAAATGGCTTGGGATCCACCCACTCGCCCCATGGCTCATCGCGAAACATGGCAACCGGCATACGCCTGACATAACAATAGGAACAGCCGAAGGAGCACCCAACGTACGGGTTCAGCGTATACGAATAACCCGTCAGATAGCCTGATGCGGGATTAAGCAGCTTCGATACCCGTTTCTTCGATTCTGCAGACGCCATATTTTACTCCTGATCCGCGGCGGATTCCAGCTGGGCGAGCGACGGCACGCACCAATCGATCTCCGGGCGGCCAATGCTGCGAAGGAAATGGTTCGTGCGCGAGAAGGGCCTGCTGCCAAAAAAGCCCCGGTGCGCGGCAAACGGACTGGGGTGTGCCGATGAAATCATGCAGTGCCTGTCCGAATCAATCGCCGAGGCCTTCTCCTGGGCATGCTTGCCCCATAAAATAAACACAACAGGCGTCTCCCGCTTGTTCAAGGCCTGGATAATGGCATCTGTAAACCGTTCCCAACCCAGCCCCTGATGCGATGCGGCAGCAGCCGCCTGCACGGTCAGCACATTATTAAGCAATAGTACACCTTGTTTGGCCCATGAAACGAGATGCCCATGGTCAGGAATGGGACAGCCCAAATCATCCTTCAGCTCTTTGAAAATATTTTGCAAGGAAGGCGGAGTCTTGACGCCCGGCTGTACGGAAAAGCTCAGACCGTGGGCCTGATTTGGACCATGGTAGGGGTCCTGTCCCAGAATGACCACACTTGTCTTCCCGTACGATGTGTAATGCAGCGCATTAAAAATATCATGCATCCCCGGATAAATGGTTTGTCTCCGATATTGTTCTGCAAGATGAGAGCGGAGTTCCTTGTAGTAGGGCTGCTCCAGCTCCTGATCCAGAATCGAAGCCCAATCATTTTTGAATATGACAGCCAACTTCATTTCCTCCCCAATGAAAATTAAAAAAAGCACCCCTCCGCTATACTCATCTGCTGACGAGGATATTACGGCTATGGGATGCTGATTTCTTTTCCGACTGCTCGTCCTTCGAACGTTATCGGTATGTATCGATCATATAAGTACAAAGCTGGTGCCGAGGACGGGAATCGAACCCGTACGGTGGTCACCCACCGCAGGATTTTAAGTCCTGTGCGTACTTGCATCACGTAAAACGCCTATAATATCAACACTTTGCGGTATCTGCTTGGTTTAAACTTAACAGGATTTACTTTGTTATCCCCTTCGAAATTAAAGGAATCCTGTGAGTTTATAATAGTCATTTTATCATGCTTATTGGGTGTTAACAAGATGCATTATACAAACACAATAAATCCCCCAAGGTATACGTGCCTAGTCAGCCGTCATGTCATTCGGTACATGACGGCTATCCGTACTTTCTCCTTTGGATTCCTACAATTGTATTTACGTCATCAATCCAATCGCTTCCTAAATGGGCGTTCAGAAGCGTATGCATATCTTTATACGACCATATCTGTATCCTCTTATCCTCTTTTTTCAGATTTTCACTAACATAACCAGTACAAAAAATGACCCCTCTGTTCACTTCATTCTTATCAATAACACGACTAAATGCTTGAACAGCCTGTAGAGTAAGTCGTGTAGTCTTATATAGCTTACACTCTACATAGACCTGCTCAAAACCATCAGGTCTTTTACCTCTAGCTATAATATCCTTTCCACCGTCGCGAGTGGCTTTAGTCCACAAGGTGTCATAGCCCATACGGTCATACAAATATTCAATAAACCATTCAAATTCTACCGATTTTAATGTCAGTAGCTTCTCAATAGGGTTTTCGCAGTGAATAAACTTGGCAAAGATAATTTCTATACACTGTGCTATTCCAATGATACGATCATCAGGGAGATTGGGCTGTGAGTATAAATAACTTTCAAGTGCTTGTACTGCATTGTATGGTGCTGCTGGAAGCAGTTCTAGTATCCATGTAACTCCTTCCCAAGCATCTAGTCCTTTACTAAGTCGGATTATATTTTCACTACTCGCCATCTTTTCAGCACGTTGACGAATTTTCGCATCTGCAACTCTCTGCATCATCTTGTTAACCGCATAGTCACTTGTATCTTGATTGCGTGTTAAAGGCTCTAATAGACACCTCAACAAATCTTTAACATCTCCCTGATGTACATCTTTGATGTTGTCTATATACTTATCCAGCCATTCGTCATACGGAATCCTTAATGCAGGATATACTTCTTCACTACTCAATACAAGGTTCTGCCACTCTTCAAATGTCTGATAGTTAGTTGTGTAAAGCCACTCGTTCAGCTCCATTTGTTCCGTCCTCCTATACATATTTTTCAATTATGTACCTGATCCGAGTACTTTATTCTGTCCCATTTAATCGTAGTTCTTGCCGCTAATCCCTTCGAAACTCATCAAATTATTCTGACTAGTAAGCCCAAGCATTGCACTCAATTCCCTTTTGCTTGTATTTTAATGAGTTACAACCCATCCTAATACGGCTATTGCTCCTGCTGCCATTAAATCCACCTGAGTTCGTTCAAACTCTGCAATTACCACCAGCATCCCCAATACAACTATTCTTTTAAACATAGTCCCAGCACGCCAGTCTTATTATTTTCGCATTACTTTTTTGACATATTTCTCTGCTTTGTAATCCTTCTTAATTTCATGAAGTACAGTACCGTTAACCTCACTCCATGATTCTAAGATCATCCTTGGCTCAGCTTCAATTCTGTCCTTGACCGCTTGAACATCATCTTGCTTGAATGCTTCGATTATGCTTATCAAATCATCACGATCTAATAGCTTCACATGATTAATTCCTGCAAGCGTTTCACATGGCTCTGTGAACTTAGCAGAAGCTATAACAATGGCTTTCTTTGCCTTATAGTACCTCATACATGAGAATACCTCCTGTACTGCACTTATACGAACTGGGTCAGTGTATCGCTTTGCCTGTACCACATTCCTTATGCCTTCACGATCAGTAAAAACTACATCTGCTCCAAAGTCTCTAGCACCGACTGTCTTATATACGCCCTGATAACCAAGATGGAGAAATAATCTGTACAAATACATTTCAAACTCAGAACCATCTTCCATCCTATCAATTTTTTCGATGTTTACTTCCTTTAAATCATAGTCCTCCTCCAATGGCTGAATAACACTCTTGTTTGCTGACTTTTTACTAATTTGAAACCCAACTAAGGCAATTACACTTACAATGATAATTGTTATGAAAATAATGAATCCAACCACAACACATAAACCTCCAATTTAACATTACTTTCCAACTAACTATAACCTAAACCTTATGGACTAATCCTAATAGAATACTAGTTAAATACTACCATAATTAGTGGACACAAAATATATCTATATTAATTCATCTCTTCAATAGCATCACGAGTTCCTGACTGTATAAGTACAGATCTTCAACTATGTTTCAACTGTATATTCATGCCGCCTTCACAACAAAAAGCCACCCAAATTGAGTGGCTAATCATTATACATACCATCTACTGCCATACCGTCGATGGAAGTAACAGCGCGGATGCCTATTGTGTATTTTGCAATTTCATCAGCATGTAGTCAGCTACGATACCAATGGCTTGAATTGCATTAATTGCTTCGGCTTGCGTAATACTAGGAAGAAACGGTCTTCCATGACCCGTACCTTCTTTGTTACGAATTGCATTTACTGAGCAGCCCAACTCGTATAGTGATCTTTCATAACGCTTCATATAAGACTCATTAGACTCAGCCCTCATTTGGGGTGTTGCCATCTCTAGAGCAGTAAATGCCTGACCTAACAAGAATGGAAAACTTTGATTCGAACTAGCTTGCCCCCACTTTACATGAATAACATGCTTTGAAACTGCTTCCATTAAATCTTTTCCTGTTCCTGCCAGTAAAGCCGCATCTGCTGAGCCTTTTCTTGCTCTCCGCACATATGCTTGTAACGCTTCGGTCATTTCTTTTTCAGATAGGTTATCAAGAACTGCTGGCTGAATTTCTCCAATAAGGGAAAACACGTATCCCTCTGACCGAAATGCATC
The DNA here is from genome assembly GCF_056269255.1 of Paenibacillus sp. JT31N17. NCBI lineage: Bacteria > Bacillati > Bacillota > Bacilli > Caryophanales > Paenibacillaceae > Paenibacillus > Paenibacillus sp. JT31N17. Next base: position 223,183 of record NZ_JBWDNP010000003.1, on the reverse strand, counting down.
AATAGCATTTGTTATCGCTTCTTTACCAACAAAGTTACTTGATTCCTCTCTAAATCCTCCGCAACCACGAATTGTATCAATTAGCCTTTTAATTAGCTTCTCTCCGGCTTGTACATCGTTTTCAAGCGCCCAATAAAGCACAGCACGTATACGTTTGAATTTGCCTACATTTTGCCCTTGCTTCTTAGGATCAGCATGAGTCAGCTTAACTTGATTAATAAGGAAATCAATTTCCGAATGACTTGGCTCTCTCTTAATATCAAGAAGTGAATCATCAATCATTTTAGCTACAGTTATAGCTATAGTTTCAGTAAATGGAACTGTTGCTGATCTCATATGATACCTCTCATTCTTTGATAGTTCCTAGTTTCTTATCCAGATGAAAACAGTTTGTTTTTAACCAGTTTATTAGTGCGTGCGTTAAATTGCTTTTTCAATATCTATATCACCAGAAATAAAATTGTTTTCCTCGAAGTTTTTCCTTAGCGAACTGTCCACTTTCATTTCGATTTCCACTAAAATAAAGTCGACTCCTTCATTCGGTTCAACATCTTCATCAATCTTTACTTCAATCTCTTGCGCCTGAGCATCTTTATCAGCAATGAATTTTTCAAGTTTCGATAGATTTTCTAACCATTGTTCTTCGTCATATATTTCAACTGCATCTTCATCAAATTCCATATATTCTTCTAGTATATCCGTCTCGTCAGCATCCTCTGCGTTTTCCATTAACTGTAATGGCGCATTTATGTCAATCTTATTACAGTACATTTGATACAACATCATAACGACTGTAGCACCTGCTGAAATAAATATCTCATATGGACTGTTATGTGTAACACTTTTTAGATCTATTTGGGATTCGTCATTTCCTTCTTTTTTAATAAAGCTTGTAGCCAGAAACTCTATTGATTTTGTCTCGTTATGAAATACACCAATTATTGGTCGCTGAATGTCATTGAACTTATTGTAAAATCTGCGTATGAGTTTGCTATATAGTTCTTTGAACTTCTTTGTTTTGAACTTCTCTAATAATGGTTGTTCAGATAGTAAAGTTTCAAGTTGCTCTAGCTCAGCCTTATCATTGCAGAAAAGTGCATGCTTCCCATTTAATTCCTTGATTTTGTTATTAACTTTTTCACGGATTTCGTCAAGTCTATCATTCTTAGATAATGGGGTAATTAGGGATCCCAAATCATTCTGAAAAGAAATTAAATTTAACTCCTTTTCATTCGATAAAAGAACCTCAGAAACATAAACATGTAACCTATCCTTAAAAGGTTTTACACCAGACTTGTTCATAATTGTATAGGTCGATGAAAACAATTCAAACAATAGAGAGATTGAATTGATTTCTTTGTTGGGATACAAAGATAATATGTTCCCCAAGTGATAAGTTTGCTTTGCACCCTTTTGTGTTAATAATGAACTTTCACTTAGGTTGGAATAACTACGATGAATATTAAATGACTTGTCAAATAGTACGATATTTTCAGGCTTCACTCCTTTGTTCAACCGTAATCGAATCTCTTTTAATAATTCTTCTTTATAATGTAGTATGGTTATCTTCTCGATGAAATCAGTGATTCTCCAAGGTTTTACATATCCAACGTCCTCTTGTTTAAATTTGATATTATATCTACTCATCCTTTTGTTTACCCCCATCAATTTTTCTATTCACCTGTTCCAATACTTTAGTAGTTTGATTTAGCTTTTTGATTAACGTCCGATTTTGTGAATTAAGTGCATTGTAACTTTCCACCAGTTCAATATGCTTCATATCTTTGTCGTTTATTTTTTGCTTTAGATTTAGAATTTCATGATTCAGCATTGTAATCTTGCTATTATCCGCTTTCGCCCTGTTCTCTGAAAATTTTCTATTCAATACAATTGCTCCAATGGTAGCACCCAAAGCTATCATAAGTACCGCATTTGAATCTATTTGCAACATATGATTATTAATTTCTTTGTACCAAATGAAGCCCGAGCCTATAATTGCAAGTAGAAAATATATCCCACCTAGTGTAATCATTATGTATTGAACCGCTGTTGAAATAGCTTTATGAACCTTGTGAAATATAGACCCTGAGCTAATACCAGATATCGTGAAGAACAATGCGCTAACATTAAGACACGCAACTTTAAAATCATCTAGTATGAAAATTTCAAGTTGCATTAATATTCCTAAGACAACAAGTACGATCGCTAGAAGGTAATACATACTTTTCCTCCCCTCGGATAATCTTAATTAATGTGAATATCAACTTTGACTATATCTAATTAAGTAGGCTAAACTACCCACATCTTCTCTTTGGTCAATTTTAACACATTATTTGTGATGGTAGTGTATCAAGATTCAAAGGGTCTGATTCTCAGAATAAATTGTTGAAAGAGGGCTGCAAAGAAAATAAAACTGAGACAAGCGTTTCGGAAAATACTCTTGTGACTGACACCACATCTGATAGTTTACATTGCGGGTAGTACAAGTCATTTTGGCGTACATATGTAATTTTCACAATCATCTGGCACCAAAACCAATTTGTAAGTATTCCCCAATTTAAGATTTATAGTTATAATGGCCTATGAGAACATAACTACACTAAAGAGACAGGGGAATACTAATTTGGCTAGAAGACGCAAAAAAGAACCTACATTTGTAGAATTAGCAATGCAACTAGCGATTGGTTGCGCCTTTATACTTGCCTTTAACTTAACGTTCAGCAAGTATGGAGCAAGTTTGGGAGGATCATGGTTAAACCCGCTTCTTATCATCATTATCATAGCTCTGGCTACCAGTATTGGCTTTAGAATCGTATATGTACAAGAGAAGTTGAAAAAAGCTAACATCAACGAGATCGACAAAATGAGCGGCACAAAGTTCGAACGCTACCTAGAGCAGTTTTTCAAACGTCAGGGCTGGCAAGTGAAACGCACTGGTGGTAGAGGTGATTATGGGGCTGATTTGATTCTGTCATCAGCAACGAAGAAAGTTATCATACAAGCCAAACGATGGAAGAAGAACGTGGGCTATGAAGCCATTCAGCAAGCTTATACAAGTAAAGATGTTTATGGCTGTGACGAAGCATGGGTAATAACCAACTCTGGTTTCACAGAGCAAGCAAAAGATGGAGCTAAGCGCCTTAGAGTTAAGTTGTGGGATAGAGAAGTTCTCATTGAGCAGATGGCGAAGGTAAATGCAGTACAAACGATTAACGTGAACTTAGAAGAAGCAGCTAATGAAGTAGCAGCAACCTCTATCCATGACTCCAAAGAGCATAAAGATGATTTGTTTGTTTGTGCTAGATGTGGAAAACCAGTGACTAATAAAGTCAAGGAATATTGCTTATCAAATCCTAAACGATTCAATGGAAGGATATATTGCTATAATCATCAATGATAATGAGGTGCTGCCATGCTGAATTATGGAGAAGAGTTGGTTTATTGGTATTTACGTTTTAATGGGTTCTTTCTTATTGATAACTTCGTTCTACATGCATCACCAACTACTGTTACAAAAACATCTGACTCAGACCTCTTAGGAATAAGACTTCCACATGTTTATGAAGAAATTGGGGGACAAGAAACAGATTGGGATGCAAACTGTTTGTTTAAAGAGCTTGATAAAGATAAACCAATTGCTTTAATATGCGAGGTAAAAACAGGCGGTTTTTCGACTGAAAAACTATTCAATCCATTGCACATCGAAAAAGCTGTCGCACGACTCGGTATTTCTTCAAATTACAAAGAGTTTGTACATCAGATACAATCCGATCCAATAACACAAGTCGCTGACTACCAAGTAGCAAAAATATTATTCACTAGAAAAAAGGAAAATCCACGAAATGATTGCCTCCATATTAAGTTAATCGATGTGGATAAATTTATAAAGCGGAGGCTTAAAAAATATATTGATCGCAAATATAATGACAGAATGTTTTTCCCCTCACCTCTCTTGCAATACCTTGCATGGCAGGAGCATAGAAATTTGTAGGCAGGACTTTTGGAGTAATTTGTTTCCTATTTGAAATCGTCAACAGTAAGCATTTCTAAGTGAAAATTGTAAAAATATTAACTACTATTCTCTAGAAGAGTATATAGAGAAATCAAGCTGGAATAGTCTTTTAATCCTCTTGATTTCTCCATTATTACTCATTTACATCAGTCTAATTCAGGTCAATCCTTGCCCCTCTAATCTTTATCTCCCCAGTCGCATTCAGGCTTATATCACCATTAATGTTCGCGTACAACCCTTCGCTATTCAGCTCCATCACACTCCCATTTGGCTGCTGCAAATAAATCTTCTCTCCTGCTTCATCAATCCCCAAAAGCGCCCCTGATGAATGTTCAAGCTGAATCATCCCACATTCTGAATTGATTCTAACCTCTTTCCCTTCAATCTTAACTGGTTTGTTTAGCGATGCAATATCAATCCCTTGATCGTACAGTTTAATCTCTCGTAAGTCACCAGAGCTGCTTGCGTTATACTTGAAATGAAACTCATTGGTTGTTTTGTAAATATACCCTCTTGCACTATCTTCCCATGTTGTACCTGTAGTTCCTGTTTTAACACCATCGCCAGCACCCCATACGCTATATGGATACGATGCAATACCAGAATCTTGGAATGCAATCTTCAACTTATCTGTTTCATCCATCTCATAGCTATATGCAATGTAAGGAGTCACATCTGTAGTCAGATACTTCTTCTCAGAATCCTTCCAATACAACGCATTTCCCCTTGAATCAATTGCAGGAGTCTTCGACGTAATCCTACCAGTAATCCATCTCGCTTCATTGTTCATGATATCGATAAAGTCAATGTATCCTCCAACATTCCCATCCTTCGCCAATGTTTTCAGGTGGTTAACTGTAAGGTCTGCGATGTATCCATTGTCCGCTGTGATTGTATTCGTAATGATATGTTCAGAAGTAATCAGTCCAGCACCGATGATATCGAACTTGTTGAGATACAACTTTCTTTCGTCTCCATCAATAAGCATATCACCATCGCCAGAAATGATTCTGAGTCTAATTGCTCGAAGTTCCTCCGCATAAAAGTTTCCTTCTATGTCTGCATAGAACTTATCTACCCATACTGGCGCATTAGCTGAACCTGTATTTTTTTGAAGCGCAAATCCTCTGGTGGCGTTCATGATTGCTCTGTTCATCATGTTCCCTCTGGTGACTACAATGCCATTCTCAGCGTCGATAACAGTGTTGTTGTAGTTTCTACCTAACTGCATCGAACTCTTCTCTAGGAAGTCAGAAAGCTTCTCTCTAGCGCCCTCATATGCCTTGTAGAAGTCTTCCCACTTGGAATGGAATATCAGCCTTGTCGATCCAAGATCATTGACGATATGAGTTGTAGCATTCATATTCGCGAAGATTGGATTCATATATGAGGTTAGTGAATTGTACGAAGAATCCAACTCATTCCCTGCTGTCATCAACTGGTTTCTGGCATCATCTAATTCATAATAAGATGAATCTCTATCGTTATACACACTTGTTGCATATCTTTGTATTTGATCCTTTAACGTAATGTACTGTTTCGTAATACTCTTATACTGATTCGACAGTGTGATCTTCTCTGTAGAAACAATTACATCGTCGAGGACAATGGAATCTAGCACAGTAAAGTCAAAGTTAAGAGCATCAGCATCAAGCAACACATCGCCAAGCTTCGTTTCAATTCGCAAGCGTTTAGCTACCAAGTCTTCCGCAATGAGTGTTCCATCCTCATACGATGAGTTTCCGATAGATGCATACACTTTATTTGTCCATTGGTTATTCTCCCACTTCTGCAATGCCAGTCCATTCGTTGCATTAAGAACAGAACGATACTTTCCATCACTCCTTAGAGCAATGAAGCCATATTCTCCAATAACGACATTGTTATAGAAGGCTCCCATGTTCAGACCAGAATAGAATTGGGCATCTTCTATTTTGTTTCGAAGATTTATCTCTTCATCATAATAAGTCTTGAACTTTAAGATGAACTCGGCACGATCAGGGATTTCACTCGTTTGATCTGTTTTAGGAGAATTGATGTTAACATTTAATGGCTCTCTTCCTACAATGTCAATGTATTGTACCATGTAGTCAAGCAATGCGTTATAGGCATTTGACAGTGGCGTTGTAGAATACAGATCGATTGTGCTTGGAGTTTTAGATAAGAATTGAGCATCCATATCAAATACATCATCTCGTTGTGAGCGTTTGTATTCTTCTACCTGTTCAAGCATCCTGTGATAGCCTGATTCGATCTTATACAGTTCAGTAATGACCTGCATTTTTTCAAGCGTTGTCAGCTTATTGTCCATGACAATATTCTTGAAATCTCCAATGTTTAGATAGTTATTCTCAGCATCCAGAATAACATCACCCACATTATTGACGATCTTGATATTCTCAGCTATAAGACCTTTTGTGTAGAGAGTTCCATCACTTGGGTCTGCCCACAAAACCTTCTCCCATCCATCAGGATGATTTGTTGTATCTGTGGTCGCTTTGTCGATTACAAATCCAGAAATATCATCCATTTTGACTCTCGTAATATCATTAAATGACCAGAGTCCAAAAGTATCTGGTTCTTCATCAACTAAACCAAGCTTCATGACAAGCTTCCCATTGCGGTCAAAGATTTCACCTTTGGAGCCTTGGAATTTCAATACACCATCCTCGTCTTCAAGGGCAAGGTTTGTACCCATGAAAATCTTTCCGTAGAGTCTTTCAGCCACTATACAGTGCTTCTGATAATAATCAGCCAGAACACTTATACTAAGCATTCTTAAATCATGTGGTTCTTTGATTTGGTGTGTAAGATATCTACTTATTCCTTCTTTATTTATCCTGAACACAGAAAGCATCCCGCCGATACCTTCAAAAGCAATGCTATCAAACACTCTTTTATAGGTTTCTTTAACAGTTCGGCCCCCAAATATGTTCATACATGCAACTTCATGCGATTCCCTGGTCTTTATCCCTGCGGAGAGTACGTGAATGCCACCCTCAGGAATATTGCTATGAATCACAGGAATGAAGTTATTGTACGACGATAACTGATGAATAACAGTCTGATCCCCATCATGTTCACAAATTACGATTTCAATGACTTGTCCGGCATAATGCTGATAGATAATCTGTCTAAGCTGCTCAATGCCTCTCGTTTTTGATTGCTGAAATTTCTCCATCACACTATAGCAAAAGTGCAGTTCACCAGAAGCGAAAATAATCTTGTCGTCAACTTGATACAACTTTATTGCTTCGGTATCTTGCCTGAATAAGTCCCCATTAACTTCAATTGAAGTTGCGCTATCAGAACCAATAAACACATTATCTCTTGTCTGAATAATAGTGGCATTGCTCATTCCAATCACACTCCCTTACTTTTTTTTTATACAAAACAAAAGCCTACGAGCTTGAATTTGCTCATAGGCTTTGTTAATTATTGCTTATTCTTCATCGTCATCATCATCACGCATGGCTCGTGCAATTGATTCGCGTGCTTCCTTACTAAGAAGATGAAAAGGGACTATTCGATCATGATGCTCTCGCATATTCAACCAATACTCAATATCCTTAATAGCATCAAGAGCATAAGAATCATAGTATTGCTCTAAACAATCTGGATTTGAACATTGTGCGCCATACACCTTTACGCTCAATAACCGCTTATTGTTTGATTTTAACGGAATATCCAATAAAACATTTGGTACATCATCACTTCCACACAGCGAACAAGTGACCAAGTTAATTGCTTCTTCCTGATAATCTGACTTTAGTTTCCGAGCTTCATACTTTGCTTTTTCTTTTTCAAGTTCTTCTTTACCCAGATAGATTTTCCACAGATCCTCTAAACTTTTACCTTCGAGTGAATGTGAGGTATTATTATTGTCTTGGTTTTTCTTCATAATCCCGCTCCTTCATTCTAAATAAAACTCATCTTCCATTTAGAATCGTTTTAGAGTCTTCAATAAGTCCTGAACTTCCGAATAATGAACATTAATCATTTCTCCATCTTCAACTAAAGTGATCTGTATTTGGGAAAAGAATCGTGAATAATCTGATACTCTTCTCCGCGTTTTACCACTAGATATTAAGCGAATATACACTCTATAGTCGCTCATATTTTGATTAGGCTCGACAGCTAGAATAAACTCCTTGTAATCACGAGCCATTCCTTTTGCCATTGGTAGAACACCCTTAACTTTGACTTTCACTTCATGACCAATTAATGATTCGAGTGGGACGCTGCCATTCATATTTGAAGCTTGCATTTCAGACATTGAAATCCCTCCATATTGGTTTGTTTTAGTTTCATCTGACTTACTGATTCATGCAGTTATAATTACATTTCAACCCCCCTACTCAACGAATGCCAAATAAAGTGCAGCACCAATTTTTCGTAAAAAAAAGCAAAGTAGCTTAGTAGCTACTTTGCTCGTAAAAACCGTATGATTTTGTCTCGGGATTCCGATCTATATGGAAACTTATAGACACGACACTCATCTCTTTCATAAAGGTATTATTACGAGAGCATACCATACCAAATACAATTTGTAAATTTATGCCAAATAAAGTACTATTTAAAAAGGGAGATCATTCAGTTCGTCATCATCATTTTCTTCAATAGATGAATCTTCATATAGATATCTTCCTCCTGTCCTTTCGTATGCCGCTTGACTCATAACTTTCCGTACCTCTACTTCCCTTCTTGAATCAGTAAATTGAGTTCTATTCAGTGTCCTGTAACCATTCGCTGGAATACTCTTATCCTGAGACAAAAAAGGCACAAAAGTGCTGTGGGAATTTGTAATCATATTATGCGCTTCCAATGTTGTTATTGCTTCTGAAAGCTTAGTACTCTTTATACCAGTGTTTACAACTATTTGTTCAATGGGGCTATTGTATTCACCTCCGAAGTAGCTATTCATACTCTTGATGAAAGAATACAAATAGAATCCAACGACTCCTATATCGCTGTGCTTCATGCAGAAGATAAATGTATTAATGTCCACCTCAGTGGTGTTTTCGAAGCGATAGAAATAACCTGTTACTTCATTCTCTCTTTCTGATTGTTCATCTCCATAAATACCTCTTACAGGAAAATTAATCACTCTAGCCCTTGGTTTATCAAATACCCCAGTCAATCTATTTTGGGATGAATACATGTGCCAATCTACAAAATTATAATCTGTATTTCCATATTCATCAGTGTAATAATCATAGCTTATAGGATAATCACCTTCCTTTCGCAAGTAACCTAACTTCGAAAGGATACCTTGTTTCTTGGTGATATAACTTTTCCCTTCTTTTCCTCTACTGTCAGGTGAAGTGTTGCAGATCATGTACATGACCTTATCATCAATAAAATTCTCTCTAAAGTAGTCTTCATAATAAGTAAAACGAGCATATCTATACATGTACGAAGCTAAATAAAGATAAGAAAAGGCAAATGCTATGTGAGTCGCATTTGCCTTTCTTGATTTGAAATCTTCGCATTTGACCAAGTCGTTGAAAACCCCATTTGGCATGTATATTCTATGCTTACTTTCTCCATCTGCCCCTAAAATCATTCTAAGCTGTTTTTCGTCATAATAAGTACCACTGTTAATAGCCAAGCCAACCACCTCTATATATTCACTATTCTATAATCATTACCTACACTGGTATTCCTTCAAGGCTATCTCTAACTCATTGTTTTTTTCGAACATCCAGAAGGGCATAAGAGTTTTAGAGTGAAGAGCATAGCAAATAAAAGAAATACCCTTGTCCATTTTAAGAAACTTGAACAAAGGTACCGAGTAACAGTAAAAATATTCTGTTGTAAATGTCCTGTTCACAATGATCCATCCCCTTCGTTACCAACCGCACTAATAATGAACTCACGATATTGTTTTTCCTTTTCTTTGTGAAGGTTCACAATTTCGTTCTCGTACATTGATAACATAGGAACCAATACCCCGATTTTTGATGCAAGGTCTTTTAATTTTATCTTCTGCTGCTTTCTCAACAACTGGTATCCTTGCCTTACACTAAACTCAAATTGCATTCTGTAACTCCCCCTCAAAATTGTCTTCTTAACTAATTAAGTGATGGCAGCTTAAAAAGTTAAGTAATTTGGCAGGGGATGTTGAAAATCAATAACGTGCGATTTGCGGTGTATATATAATATATAGATATACATCTGAAATAGATTTATCTAGATATAATACATATTATATATATGCCGTAAATCGTACATTTTAGAAAATCGACTTTCTTAAATGTCTAAATGCATTGCACACAGTTGCAGCGATTCATAGCATTACAGATTTTAAAGACATTTAAAGGTTTGCAAGGTTTGAACAACGTTAAAGGTACTTTAAAGGTTCTCAGATTGCATGTCGCGCTACCTTTTAAAGTGTTTTTACCACATTGAAATTCTCTGAAAGCTTGCAAAGGTATGAAAGGTTTCAAACCTTTAAACGAGGTTGAAACTATTCTCAAACTCGTCTTTCCTCCAAAATCACAATTAGAGACGCAGCACAGTCACTGTACATAGAGATGTGATTATCGAATAAAATTAATAACTTCACGAAAGAGCATTATCGTAATCACGAAAGCGATTTGTTACAGATATTAGGGATCGTTCGTAAATCGAAGTCGGAAGTCCGTGAGTATGTGTTTAGGCGCTGTTGCAGTGAAACCATTGATTTTCATCTGCAAACCATCCCCCCTCCAATTATCAAGCTTTTTCCCATAATTGTGATTATGGGCAAAGTGGAAAAACTTCATTTCGTTATGGGCGTTTATCATCGATGACGAATGATACAGAGTAATCGGCACGGTTAAATAAACTAAATTCTTTAAAATGTTTGAAAGGTTTTATATGATTAAAGGCTTTTAAAGGTTTAAACAACTATCACACCTCAAATATTGATGTGAACATATCTATCGTATCGTGAAAATATAATTACTAATTATCGAGAGTAAGTATCCGAAGAAAATATCGTTATTCTGCAGTTCGATTCCTCCGTTATATAGTTATGGTGAACTAACCGAAAAACACACGTTATAAAAAAATGCCATGACATGTCATGGCTAATTGTTGTATGAAGGTTATTTTTATCTCGAAGAAATAAGTCTTTCTTCCAACCACAAAAAATCTCATCTCATAAACACATCATTGCTAATAAGATGAAATCAACTTCAATCTATCTTCATTCAAGCAATGCTTGCAGAAATCAACTTGTTACACTTCTATTCTTTAGCGTCTTAATAACACATATCGCTGGTCTCCTAGACGACCTGCATATTCCCATCCATCTTGACCTAAATAATTTAAAACCTCTAATAAGGTGTTTCCTATACAGTCTTCTAAATGTTCTTCATTAATAAACCATTTATGTGAAAACTCACATGTAAGAATTACGTGTTCAATTGTTGCCATCATATCACCTCGTTCCTAACTTTATGCAATGTGTCTGTCTACTCAATCAACAAATTTATTAATTTCTTAAATTCTTATTCTTTATTCGTAAATCCTTCAACGCAATTTTTTTTAATTTAGCAATACATTCGTCTGAAAATCCCACTTCGTCATCAAGCGCCCCTTGCCAATCATAAATGTCTCCATTCTCAACTTGTTTAATAAAAATCGAAATCGTATCAACTGCTTCTTGAGGAAAAATAAAAACACCTTTTGACTTATATTTTTTCACTTCACCTAATGCATCATATTTAATGGTATTATACTTTTTCGTAAATTCATTTGATGGATTTTGAGTGCTAGTATAATGATCAAACAACGTTTCTGCCGCATGTTTAAAAATAGCAATTTGTTCAATGATCATTGCATAATTTGATGATTTTTGTTCCCACCACTTCTGAGAATAAAATTGTTTGAGTGCAATTCTTATTGAATGAAATGGGATTATAAAAGCTATTATTAATGTTGGTAATGCAGCAACAATCATTTTAACTACATTCTCTTCAGAAAAGATATCCCTTATGTAATACATCTAAGCCTCCTCATTGAAAATGATATTTTAAATGCTAAGTTAGATATATGCTGACTATTTCAGTCGCACCATTACTAACTTTTTTATTTAATCCTATTAACTTTTATGTTGTAAATACAGCAAATAAATAAAAAACATAAGCACGAAAATTAGAATCAATAACATTTGGATCCACTGAATGATAATTTTTTTATGGATGGTGGGGCTGTAATTTTATGTTTTTCACGCAGTTCTTGTTCCATCCTTATCGACGATTTAGAATAATCAAAATAGTCACTAGATCTCGAATTACTGTCAGAGGATGTATTATCGTAATATCCAATTTCTCTCTTCCAGTGTTGTTTGGCTTTCCTGATGGCATGTCTTCTCATATTGTTTTTAAAACTCATTTATAAAAAAAACCTCCTGATAGATTTTTTTGTTCTATGAATGAATCAGCAATTCTATTGGTTTTCAGTTAATTAAACACACCCTAAAACTGACATTGGATTTCATGAATAGGTATATGTTACCATTCTCAGTGACATGGAGGAAGGACAAATATAATCGAGTAGAATTATTAAATGTAAGTTTAAAATAACGCTCTAACAAAAAAGGACTCCTAACGTGGAGTCCTCCCATACCCTCTTGTTCTGAGGATATTAATATGCTGTCCCAATCCACTCTTAGACGTTCAATTTCGGCTCTTATGGCTTCTCGACGCTCATTTAAGGTATCATTTCCCATATGCGCCATACTAGGCTTAGAATGCCTTTAGCGAGTTTTACAAGCCTTTGAGCTGTAATATCATCCTCCCCCATAACGCGATACATTATTTCTAGTTATCACGGCTTAAACCTCATTTCCCCTCAATATTCCGTAATCGTTTCTTCTGAGGAAGTATTCTATTAACAGGAGAAGCCATCGAATGTTGCTCTTTTACGTCACTATTCGTTAATCTTACATACCGTTTTGTCATAGTCATATCTACGTGTCCTAACATCATTTGGAGCGCAAAAGCATTTCCTTTGCCGCGCAGAAACATAATTGAGAATGCATGACGTAAAGCATAAGGATGAAATCGTGTTCCAAGCTTCTTACAATACATTTCGACTCTGTCCCCCCAAGTATGCCGGTTTAACGGCTTACCTTCATTTGTACAAAAGAGTGGAGCTTTGTTTTTCCATTCCTCTGGACGTACGGATAGCAACTCATTTATTGCCTTTGCCGTTTGGGGTAATATATGAAGTGTTCGTGATATTCTTGTCTTTGCCTTCTCTGCGGTTACTGTAAGTTCACAAGAACGATTATTATAGTCTGATTCCATCAAGCTAAAAGCTTCTTTCGGGCGTATACCGCTGTCTAGGAAAATCAACAGCAGTGCGTAATCGCGTAATCCAGCATACGTGCTTTGATTAGGTAATTGAAGAAGATCAGTAAGTACATTCTCATCAATTTGAACGATTCTACCCTCATCTTTTCGTTTTTTAAAGCTATCCAGTGGATTATCAGACAATACTCCTTGTTCTACACACCATTTGAAGAATGTTCGCAAATAAACCAAACGATTATTATAAGTTGCTGGTTTGATATTCTCTTGTCCCAAGTGTTCATATACCGCTTTCTCAAGGTGTTCATACGATTCTGCTGCATTGGGAAAACGTTTAAAGAGAAGATTAACATGAGTGGTGTAATCGAGAATAGTTTGTTCACTGAGGTTGTTTGCTTTCTTCCAATTGATAAATTGAGTTAATGCTTCTTCCATTGTTGCGGGTGCCGCTTTTTTAACTTTCGTTATACGCATAACAAAAATACCTCCTTCGACTGCATCTGATTTAGTCAGATACTGCAAAGGAGGTATTATCGGCTTTTCGTGAATCCTGTGTACTTAAATTAACCACACAGGACTATCAAATTTACTACAAGTATGTACATCATAAAAACCTAGTAAAATCAAGGTTTTGTAATGGTGCCGAGGACGGGAATCGAACCCGTACGGTGGTCACCCACCGCAGGATTTTAAGTCCTGTGCGTCTGCCAGTTCCGCCACCCCGGCATGAGTGACGTGTATGAGATGGTGGGCCCTGAGGGACTCGAACCCCCGACCAATCGGTTATGAGCCGACCGCTCTAACCAACTGAGCTAAGGGCCCTTAAGATAATAATCGAAAGGTTGGTTGCGGGGGCAGGATTTGAACCTGCGGCCTTCGGGTTATGAGCCCGACGAGCTACCGGGCTGCTCCACCCCGCGAAAGTACCATTTTCACAACAACGTCATTTGAATGGCGACAAGATATAATATACAACACATTCCAATATTAAGTCAAGATTTTTTTATCAAGGGACATACCGGACTCCGAAACGCCCTTTCCGCGACTGGAATACCTCGATTTCCCGGGGACTTTCATAGCCATAAACCCACCAGTCACTCTCCATTCGGCTTACCAGACATCCCGCCTGAAACTTCGTTTCATACAAACGGATCCAATATACCCATCGCATGAAGACAACCTCCATTACCATTTTTCCAATAGGTTGTCCATTTAAGGAAGAAATAAGTCTTCTTCAGCGGACAAAAAGAAACGGCAGTCGCCGTCCGGTTGAGGCTAACCCAAGTTTCCTCCCTTAGAAAAAATAACCGTTCTTACGCTTCAAAAAAATACTGCCGCACGATTGTGCGGCAGTGACGGAGTGTTAGCCTCCGGAGTTATATATGACTTTTCCTCCGCCGCCTCCAGCAGCAGGGTCAAGCATGGCATTCGGATCTGTTTTAAGCTTTTGCAGAAAAGAATCGCCTTTAGTCTGCCATTCCTTGAGCGCGGCATCCACTGACTTCTTGCCATCGACAACCTCCTGGAAGAGAGGTTGGCCCAATTGGTTCACTTGATAAAGGCCCTGTTTGTCCCGGTATAATTTATCCAGCTCAATGTCCTGCGGCGGTACTGGCTTGAGAGCGTAGAAAGCGCCGATATTATAGCTCATGCCATCCTTGGGCTTGAGGAACGATTTGCGGGCCACCATCTCGTAGGTGCTGCGTGATTTCAGCTTTGCCCATTCCTTGCTGTTATTGAATTGAATGAATTCCCAGGCATCCTCGCTGTTTTGCGCTTTCGCATTGATGGCCATCAGATTGCTCAGATAAATACTTCCACCCACGCCTGGCGCTTCGGGAAAGGTAGGAACGGTTACGACATCCCAATCGATCGGTTTGATATCTTTGTTTGTAGCCGAGTAGTCCTTGGCTTTTGCCAGCTCGTTCACATAATCATAGCCGCCGATTGTCATCGCGACGCGTCCACTCAGGAACAAATCGCCCTGGAACGGATTAAAGACCGGTTTGGAACTGCTGGATGCCATCCCATTATCAAAATTCATATCCGCCTGCGAAGGAACAATTTTCTTCTTATACAAATTGACGACGTCGGTCCACACTTTATTCCACTGCGGCGTATCAACGGTCATTTTCTCGCCTTTTTTGTCAAACATCATGAGCTGCAGCGGTGCCGCATAGTTCTGCGCATCAGAAAAGCCGTCGCCGCTCCAGCGGTTGAACGAAAAGCCGAAGGTGCGTGTTTTTCCTTCTCCCTTGGCAACTCTCTCCGCCAGTGCCAGTATATCCGGCCACTGCATATTATCAGTCGGCGGCGTGACGCCGGCATCGGTAAATATTTTCTTGTTGAAGTAAAGAGCAGACGCGCTGAATGTCGGCGTCAAGGCATAGATGTTGTTATCGCCAGCATCTTTGATTCCATTGATGACAGCAGGCACAAAATCCTCGATATCGAACTTGCTTTCCTGAATAAGCGGGTCCAGCTGTTTCAGCATATTATCCTGTACCAGACGCTTCAGATAAGCGGATTCCAGAACGACAACATCGACCGGATTGCTGCCAACGAGCATTTCCTTCAGCTTCTCGTACGGATCTGGTTGTTTGTTGTTCGCATCCGGCTGCTGAAAGCGTTGATCATCATAATTGATTGCCGCCGCGATTTCGATATCCACATTGGGATGTGTCAACTCATAAGAGTCCGTAAATTGCTGGCGCAGATAAGGCTCATTATCCGAATTGGAGTACATGAAACCAATTCGCAGAACATGCCGCTCGGCATCGCTGCCGCTGTCTCCCTTCGAGCAGGCTGCAAGCACGGTCGATACAAGAGCGAGCGACAATACAAGCGCAGAGGCTCTGCGGATGACTGATTTTCCTTTAGGTTTGACCTTGAGTTCCATTACGGTTATCCCTCCAATGATTTTGGCGGCGAAATAATTATGCGCTCGCCATCGAATTCCATCGACGCTTTATCGGTAATCTTTAAAGCCGTTAAATAATTTTTGGGTATTTGGAGCCGGCCAACCCGGTCGACCACCACATACTCCTCATGAACCTCGCCTACGCCCTGCTGCGACAGGCTGATGTTGCCATCTGCATCTATGTTGGGATTCCGTTTAATAAATTCCGTACTGGTCAGCCCGTCGCGAATCGCCACGACACGGTCCACCTTGCCTGCCAGCGAAAGATCATGGGTTACAATCACGATCGTAATCCCGATTTCACGATTTAATTTTCGAAAGATATCCATAATCATGTCCGAGGTCCGTGAATCGACCGAGCCGGTCGGCTCATCGGCCAGCAGCATCTTCGGATGATTGGACAATGAGATCGCTATGGCTACGCGCTGCTGCTCCCCGCCTGAAAGCTGATGGAGCTTATTGTGCATCCGCTCCTTCAGACCCACCCATTCCAGCAGCTGCTTGGCATAAGGGCGGTCCAGCTTGGATGACAGCATCATCGGCATCTCCACATTCTCCAGCGCCGTTAAATAAGGCAGCAGATTGCGCGCGTTGTTCTGCCAGATAAAGCCCACGGTGTCCCTTTTGTAAGAGACGAGCTGCTCATCGGTTATCTTGAGCAAATCCCAGGGACCGACTGTGACGGAACCGGCAGAGGGCCGGTCAAGCCCTCCCAGAATGTTAAGCAGGGTGGATTTCCCGCTGCCGCTGTTGCCGATGATCGCCATCATCTCGCCCTCGCGGACGTTCAGATTCAGTCCTTGAAGAGCAACAACTTCGAGATCTTCGGTTTTATAAATTTTGACAAGGCCTTCGCATGTAATCATGTTGGTATTAACGCTCCTCTCCCATCTTCACCGCCTGATGCACACGCAATCTGCGGATATGCACCAGCAGCAGCGCCGCTCCCAGAAGCATCATGGCACCTACGACAATATATAATTGTGTCGTATCCTTCGAATCGAAAACCACCCGGAACGGCGGAACCGAATTCGTGACATTTTCCGATGTCTGCAGAAAGGGCAGGAAGAGCAAACTCGCAATCTTTCCAATCAATATGCCGAGGCCGATCGACAAGCCGGCTGTAAAAATCTGCTCCAGCAGGAGCATGCCTGTCAACTGCCTGCGCGACAAGCCCATGGCTCGAAGAACGCCGAATTGTACGATCCTGCCTGATAGATTAAAGAACCAATAGAGTACATAACCGGTAAGCGATACGATGATCGAGACCAGAAAACCCAGACTCAGAATACCGAAGACGCCGCCCCTGGTCGGATGCTTGGCTTGAGCCGCCAGCTCGATGCGGACATCCTGGACGCCCGCAAGTTCAATTCCCTGACTCTCCAGCTTCTTCATGATCGGCCCCGTAAGCGCGCCAGGCTTCATCTTCAGCCATACATCATAAGGAATGATCGGAACCTGATCATAGATATAATCCAGATTGGCAATGACAAAAGGTGACTGATCCGGGTATTGGGCAGGCCAGTAAGGCACAATGCCGACAACGACAAAATCGATCATCCCTTCCTGCAAGCCGACCGAAACGACATCCCCAAGCTTCAGCTGATATTTCTCCGCGACACCGGAGGGAATAATTGCTGCCTGCTCATACATACCCAGATAGTTCAAATAATTGAAAGGATGCGTCTGGAACAAATCATCCCGGAACCAGGCAACCTTGGAGAAATCGACATTATCGATTCCCATCAATGTCCCTTGACCGATGGAACGTCCGGAGATAACTACATTACCTTTGGTCTGCAGCACGCGGGCCGCTGCTTCCACACCGTCAAGCTTGCGGAAAATTTCGAAAGGCGGCTCCGAGTAATTGATTCGCGTCGGAACCGTGGAACCACCGCCCTGGCCGCCGCCGCCGCCAGCTCCTCCACCGCCTCCTGCTCCGCCGCTGCCCTGGCCGCCACCTTGACCGCTGCCGCCGTTTTGGCCGCCACCGCCGCCATTTTGGCCTCCGGTATCGATCACTTCGGCCTTTCCTTCCCAGACTGTCTGCATAATGACGTCTGTTCCAAACTTGTAGAGCGTTCGCTCCGTAGAGTTCAGGTCAATGGTCCGGGCTGCCGAGGCATTGTATACGCCCAGACCAAGCGTCAAAATAAGCAGAATCATAAGCGGATAATAACCTTTCGACGAACGGGAGAGCTGAGTCAGTGTCAAGTAAAGCGGCACCGGCAGCAGCTTCCGGCCAAGCCAATTAAAGAGCTTCAGCAGCCACGGGAACACGCGCAGGAAGAAAAGCCCCATCGCGAAGATCGCCAGCGCCGGAACAAAGAACAGGAACGGCTGGACATTCAATTGGTCCGTAGTCATCCCGCTTTGGAACGAAATCATCTGCCGTTCATTGAACAAATACCAGCCGTATCCGGCCGCTCCCAGCAGCAGTACATCCAGGTACCAGCGCTGCCATACCGGCCTTCGATCCGATCGGGCAAGCTGCTGCTTGTAATTGACGATCGAAGATCTGGCATAGATAACAGCCGGAATAACCGTTGCCAGCATCGCAAGGACGACAGCCGCAAGCCCGGCGATGATCGCTTCCGTAGAGAAGCCGACCGGAATCGATTGACGGTTGACAAACTCCAGGAATCCATTGGCTGAACCGATGCTCTTGGCCATAAACCATCCAATGGAAGGACCGATGATCAGAGCAATAATGCCCAGCACAATGCTCTCGAGCAGATAGATCCAAATAATCTGCCTTGTGCCCGCTCCCCGGCTGCGAAGCACCGCGATGTCGCTTCGCTGCTTGTCGAGCGATTGCCTTGCATTCATCGCAATAAAGTAGAATACCATCGCCAGCATCGGCGCCGCCAATGTAAAGAGCAGCAGCTGAAGCTGGAGACTTTGTGTCCGGAATTCACTCAGCAGACTGGCGAAGGAAATTTCAACCTTCGTATCCTTGAGCCGCTGGTACAATTCAATATTGAGGCGATCCAGCGTTTTCTCCAGAGGTGACAATTGACTCGTCTGGATTTCTCCCAAATCAAAGGCATAATACCAATTCGCCGTATGAAGAGGGATTTTACGGTCCTGGAGGAGACCCTTCTCGAAGGCGGTCCCGCCAATTTGCAGCGTGCTCATCATGCCTTCAAGCCCCTGATACCAATAGGGGTCCGTCTCGCTCAGCGGTTTATAGGCGCCGACGATCTTTACCCGCAGCGTCAAATTCAATCCGCTGTATATCGGATACTCGAACACATCACCGATATGTATATCACTTCTGTACATGGCTTCTTCCATGATCACCGCTTCAACCACGTCATCGTCGCCTACAGCATCGGCGAACCAGCGCCCTTGGGTCAGCTCGCTTTTGTCCTCAAGCCCCGACATGGAGGTTAAAGACATTTGCCTGGAACGGCTGGCATCCACCTTGGTAGGATCTTCAGGCGTAATGTCCGCACTGCGGATTGCCAAATTCTGAACATAAGTATTGTAAGGAAACCCGATATCGGGAGGAACATCTTCTTTGACATAACGCGATACTTCCGTCAGTGCATTCACATCCGTGCTGCCGCCGCCTGTCGCCTGATAGCGCATAAGCAGCGATCCCGCGGGCAATCCGCTGCTTTCTTCCTTCAGCGATTGCGCGACAACCCGTTTAAGGGCGCCGTCCGCATACATCGGAATGCTAGTCGCGAATGCTACGGCAATAATCAGACCGGCAAGCGAGCTTAGCGTCATCCATCGCGTGTTCCACATTTTGCGGAACAAAAAGCGAAATAACGGCATCCCCATCGTCTATCGACCTACGACTTTCTGTCCAGGCGTTAAACCTTTTATAATTTCAATTTCTGTGGCTGTCTGTTCGCCAACCTCGACATCCACCTCGCGTTTGCCCTGATCGTCAACAACCTGGACATACGTGCGCGAACCGATGGTGCGAAGAGCCGAAGGAGGAATAACAATGACATTTTCCTTGCGCGATGTGGTGATGCTGATGGACAGAAGCGTTCCACGCACGGCCTTCGCCGGCATTTTCTCGAGCTCTACAATAAGAAAATCCTCAGGACGCTCAGGCTTTTCCGGGGCATTGCCGTTGCCGCCACCACCACCGTTGCCCACATTCTCATCCTCCTGTTCAACAACAGGCAGCTGCTTCACCGTGCCCTTGACCTCGCCGGCTCCGTTAATGTCCACAGTTACCGGCATGCCGACGCTGATTCCCGTCAGTTCTTCCGGTGTCATCTTGGCTCCGGCCGTTAATTGAGCCGTGTCCGCAATCACGCAGATCGGATCATAAGCCGTAATGGAATCGCCTTTCATCACCGACAAGGAAACGACGGTTCCCGTAAACGGTGCCTTGATCGTCGCCTTATCGATCTCAGCCTGGGCTTCCACCAGCTGCTGGCGCTTGGCCTCAAAATCGACGACAGCCATTTCAAAATCGACAGGGTCCATTTCATCCTTCTTGCGCAGCGTATCTTTCATTTGCACTTCGTCTTTCTTAAACTGCAGTTTGTCGGAACGCAAAGTCTTCACCAAATCATCGACGTCCAAGGAGGCGATAACCTGACCGGCTGTAACCTTTTGCCCTGCTTTTACGTTCAAATCCTTAAGGCGCTTGCCTTCAAGCGTAAAATACATCGTCTCTTCCCGCAGCGAGATAATCTTGCCGGTTCCCGTTGTTTTCGATTCAAGCGTCGTCGTCGTCACCTCATATTCCGGCTTCTTCGAAATTTGCGGCGGCGTGATCTCAGGCAGCACTTCCTCCGGGTCCTCATTGGGGAGCAGCGAGCAGCCGCTTGTGAACACGAGTGCAGCCCCCAGAATAACTGCGGCTGTCCGCTTAAATGAACCTTCCGTCAACCATTTCGTAAACATGATCGGCAACCTCCAAAATCGTAGGATCGTGCGTTGTCATACAAATTGTAACTTGCTCCGTGCGGATAATCGTTTGAAAAACCGACATGATTTGGGCTGACATCTGCGAATCCAGATCCGCCGTCGGCTCATCCGCCAGCAGCAGCAGCGGGCGGTGCGCGATCGCCTTGGCAATGGCCACACGCTGCTGCTCGCCCCCCGAGAGCTCAAAGGGTCGGTGATTCATCCGCTTGGTCAGGCCCACCAGCTCCAGACAATGATGCACCCGCGATTTCCATTCGCCCTTGGGCGTCCCGGCCATCCGCAGCGACAGCTCCACATTCTCATAGGCCGATAACAGAGGCATAAGCGCGAAGGCCTGAAAAATAAAGCCCATCTGCTTGCGCCTTGTAGACGTCCTTTGATCATCATTCATCTTGTGAAAAGGCAGCTCATGAAAAAAAATCTGTCCCTTCGTCGGTTGATCTAGTCCCCCGATCATGTTGAGCAGTGTCGTCTTGCCGGATCCGGATCGCCCGCGAAGCATGACGAGCTGCCCGGGCTTTAGCTCCATGTTAATGCCCTTTAGAACATGAAGCGGCTGTCCGCCGACCTGGAACGTCCGCTCCACTGATTCGACAGACAAGAGCGGCTTGCCGCTCTCCGCCAATTGCTTCAGTTCAGCCCTGACCTCTTGTTTAACCAACTCTGTCGGTTCAAGTGCCGGCTCTGCCGAAGGCTCGATAATGGCAACTGATTCGGTTTGTTTGCGTCTCCACAATGCCATGCTGGTATCCGTGACCCCCTTCCTCATTAGAATTCTTTAATCCCAATATACCGTATAGACGGAGCTCAAGGACAAAAAGTTACGAATAAAGTGGCACGATTAGATAAATTTTTAATAAAGTGGCAGCATTACCACATAAATTTCCTGAATTATGGATTTATCGCTTAATTACGCGGATACCCTGACTTTATAGCAGACATCAAGAATAAACGGTTATCCCGTCCTTTTGGAAGCGCAGTTAGTTTCTTCCATTAGAAATCCATGCAAAGTATGGGAACGTTTTATACGTTGCTTAGATTTGAACAAAGGCCGCCGTCATGTTGACGGCGGCCCGAACACGGTTCGATCCGGATGAAGGGAATGGCATTCCCGTTGAAGGATCAGCCCCGCATGGCGATGGCATTGCCTGATGTATAACGACGCAGACCGATTTGAAAAAACACCACCGCTGCAGCAAACAGCAGAACAGTAATAGCTATGGCGCTGAAAGCAAACAAAGGGTTAAAATGCTTCAGCATGCCTATGGGCAAATAACTGATGAAACCTGCGGGAACCAATGAGAACAACAGCATCTTGGCCAATCCCCGAAAAATATCTGAAGGATAGGTGGTGAGCGCAAGAAACCCGTTGAATACCTGCTGTGAAATCCCCTCGGAATTCCCCATGAAGAACGAGCAGCAGCCGGCAATAATCATGACCGCCATGAATAAAACACCGCTGATAAGCATAGCGATTGTGAACAGCAGCGCCCCGATAATTGTATGGTGGCCCACCAGCAGATACACCGCGATGCCAAAGGCAAAATCCCCTATCGCAGTAAGCGACATCCGGCTTGCAATGACATGGAGAAGCACGGGCTTCGGCTGCGACAGGTAGACATCCAGTTGACCTGCGGCGACAATCGACGCAATCCGGTGAAAGTTGCCAAACAGCATACTGGCCCATCCAAAGCCTCCTGCACCGACAGCCCACAGCATCATCACATCGTTAAGATCCCAGCCATTGACGGCCGGAAACCGGTTAAAGAACAGACTCCAAAAGAACAGCCACATAAAGTTATTCACAAACATCATGCCGGCCATGAGGAAAAAACTGATCCGGTATTCCATCGCCGATGCGAAATTCACTTTCCAGCAGGTCAGCAGAAAACGTACGTTTGACAGAAATGATCCGCCTGCTCTGCGGCTAACTGCCCTATCCCCCATTGACATGAAGCTTCGCCACCCCTCTCCGGTAGATGAATATCACAACAAGCGCCATGATCGATATCCAGGCTGCTTGAATGGCAAACTGCTGCAGCATGGGCGCATGCTCATAATTGACGGCCGTCCGGGCAGGAAAGTACAAGACGGCCTGGAAGGGCAGCCATGCACAAACCCGCTGCAGCCACTCCGGCATCAAATCGATGGGCAGCAGCATGCCGCCTACCGTAAACTGCAGCTTTTGCAGGACAAACTCCATTCCCCGGGTTTCCTCCACCCAGAAAGCCGTTAAAGCTACCGCAGCATTAAGCAGGAAGGCAAGGGTAAGCGAACCTAAGCTAAGAGACAGAAAACCGAGCCATCCAAGACCGAACGACGGCGCGCCGACGAAAGTCCAGGCAATCATGCTGCCCACCACCAGATGAACGGCAAAGCGAAAGACGGATTCCGCTATATAGGAAATATAATGATAGCCCACATAAGACAGCGGCCGAATAAGCCGGATCGCAATATCGCCGTTCTTCACCTCTTCCTCGATGCGCAGGCAGAGGGAAGGAACCGCCATGGTCAACGCCTCGGTGAATACCAGATACCAGACGATCTGCTTGAGTGTAAAGCCGGAGATAACCCGCTCGCTATCTCCTTCATAAGCTGCCGACCACAGCTGGGTAAAAACATAGAGAATGACCAGCAGAAAAATCGCGCGCATCGCAAAATCAGTTTTGTACGCCAGCTGCTGGCGCACGGTTATCCGGGAAACCGCTCCCGCCTTCAAGCTTTTGGCCTGCCACTTCAGCAATCGTCCGCTCATTAGCTCTCTTCCCCTCCCGTCCCGGCCGCACTCATCCCGTAAATATGCTTAATAATCTCTTCCATGGGCGGATCTTCTATCGTCACATCCTCAAGCCTGACCTGCGTAAGCAGAGCGCCAAGCACGGTTTCAATATCGGTTTGCCGCAGATCCACAGCCAGCTTCATCCGCCTTCCTTCTGCAGAAACCAGGCTTGCTCCTGCTACCGCCGGCTGAACAGATCCCGTATGGGATGCGGACAACGTTAATACGATCGTCTTGCTGTTCATGACGTCGCGCTTCAATTTCTCCACAGGCGCGTCCAGCAGAATGCCGCCATGATGGATGACTACCGCCCGGGCGCAAAGCTCCTCAACGTCTCCGGCATCATGGGAGGTCAAGAACACCGTCGTGCCTTCCTCGCGGTTGCACTGCCTGATCAGCTCGCGAATGCGCTGCTTCACCACGACATCCAGCCCGATGGTCGGCTCATCCAGAAACAGCAGCTCCGGTCGGTGAAGGAAGGTGACTGCGATTTCGCAGCGCATTCTTTCGCCAAGCGACAGCTTGCGGACCGGCGTATACAGATACGGCCCCAGTTCAAAGCGTTCAATCAAATCTGCGCGTCTTGCGAGATAATCGCTTCTGTTCAACTCATATACCCGGCTGATCAGATCAAACGTATCAATCGGCGGCAGATGGTACCACAGCTGAGATTTCTGGCCGAAAACAGCGCCTATCCGGTACGAAAGCCGGGAGCGGTCGCGCCACGGCGTGAAGCCAAGTACTTCCGCGCTTCCCGAGGTGGGATGAAGGATGCCGGTCAGCATTTTGATGGTCGTCGATTTGCCGGCCCCGTTCGGACCGAGAAAAGCGACCGTTTCCCCGGCATGAACAATGAGGTCGATGCCGCCCACCGCCTGTTTTTCCTCCCACTCCGGTCTGAACAAGGCCCGGATACTTCCGCTCAGACCTGCCGATTTTCGTTTCACCCGGAACGTCTTGCACAATCCATTGGTTCGCAAAGCGATCATATTGGCCGTCCGCCCCCTTTTTATAAAATAGCAAAAAAGACCTTCCGCAAACGCCGCCCACTATAAGTGAGGCGGAACTTGCCGAAGGTCTTTTATCCCTACGGTGTGGCATGACTATCGTCCTTTGCCTGGTTTCGCTCGGTTCGCCCGGTGGCGGAGCCCTAGAAACCCTTCCGTTTAATGTAACATATTACTATCCCATAAACGGTTTGGCAAGCATTTTATTACGATCCATAAGTCAGGCGGTAAATAATAAATCCTCCATCATCGTAACCAGCCTGTACTTCATTTGCTGGAGCTTATGGGCAGCCCGTTCCTTCCAGGCGTCGTTGTCCATTCTTTTCAGCTTTCTCTCGATCATGCTGTAGGCTTCATCCATTTCGATGATTTCGTCAACCTTTGTTAATTCCCGATCGTAGATGCGTACACGGTAAAGCAGGTCGCCTGTAGTTTCGAATAAATGTTCAAAATAGGTGTTGTTCATATCGTTTTGCCCTCTCATTATCAGATTCTATTGGGTGGATAAGCTATTGTATGCAGCAGCGTTTTTACTTATTACACAGGTTTATAGGATTTGAACCAATTGAATGAAAAAGAAACTAACGCTGCCGTCCTTTTGGCGGCAGCGTTAGTTTCTTCCTCAAACATATAAGCAAAGTATAGGTCGAATTTTATGCTTTCTTATATTTCAAAAAAAGAGAACATGGATGATTCCCATGTTCTCTGCTATGTTTAAGCGTCATTTATTGCCCGAAGGCCTGCGGATTCTCCCGCCATTCGAGCAGCAGCTCCACTTCGCTTTGCTGTACTGCGCCGTTCTGTACGGCCACTTCAATTAATGCGGTATAGTTTGATAACGTATCCAGCGTAATATTTTGTGCGGCAAAAGCATCGATCGCCAGCTGGAACTGATAGGTGAAGATGGCAATGACCCCCTGCACCTCGCAGCCCGCGTCCCGCACCGCTACAGCCGCTTTGAGAGAACTGCCGCCTGTAGAGATCAGATCCTCGATCAGGACCACCTTTTGGCCTGGCGTGAAATGGCCTTCAATCTGGTTCGTCTTGCCGTGTCCCTTGGCTTTATCCCGCACATACAGCATCGGAAGGTTCAGCTTCTGAGCCACCCAGGCGGCATGCGGAATTCCGCCTGTCGCGATCCCCGCAACAGCCTCGCAGTCCGGGTAGCGCTCCCGTATAACGGCAGCGAACCCTTCCGCAATCCGGTCACGGATTTCCGGATAGGACATCGTCAAGCGGTTGTCGCAGTAGATCGGCGATTTCAATCCCGACGTCCAGGTGAAGGGATCTGCGGGACGCAGCATCACCGCGTTAATTTCCAGCAAGGCTTTGGCAATTTCAACAGGCAGCTGTTCCAATAAAGGTATCGTCATCTTATAGCATCTCCCTCAGAATGGATTCAAGCGCTTCCCGCGGATCGGGAGCAGCCGTAATGGGACGGCCAATTACCATATAATCAGTTCCTGCTACGAGCGCTTCGCGCGGCGTCATAATCCGTGATTGATCATTGACGTCCGCGCCTGCCGGACGGATGCCCGGCGTGATCGTTTGAAAAGCTGCGCCGCAGGCGGCTTTGATGGACTGTACTTCCTGCGGCGACGCAACTACGCCGTCGAGTCCCGCCTGTTTGGCGATCCGGGCATAACGCAGAACGGCGTCCTCGACACTTCCTTCAATGCCGATTTCCCCATTGAGCGTAAGCCGGCTTGTACTTGTCAGCTGAGTTACCGCAATAACCGCAGGACGCTTCTGGCTGCCGGAACTGTCAAATGCCGCATCCACCCCTTCAAGGGCAGCTTCCATCATCCGGACGCCCCCGGCTGCATGTACATTGAAAATATCAACCCCAAGCTTCGTGATGCTGCCCGCCCCGCCTTTGACGGTATTGGGGATATCATGCATCTTCAAATCCAGGAAAATCCGGTAGCCCCTCTCCTTCAGTCCGGCTACAAAGCCAGGGCCGGCGGCGTAAAAGAGCTGCATGCCCACTTTCATGTAGCAGGGAATACCCTCCAGACTGCGAAGCAGCCCTTCGGCTGCGGCGGCATCGGGATAATCAAGGGCTACCATAATGCGCCCTGCCGCTTCCTCACGAGACAGCTTAATCATGAACCCACCTCCGAAATTTTGCGAACGCATGGCAAAAGCCTGCTTGTGGGCAGGCTTTTATGGCCTTTTATTTCTGCAGAACCGGCATCGGACGGGATGAGAAGTTAATCGTCTCGAGCATATTCAGCAGCGCGCGGACGGTATCCAGCGAAGTCATACAGACAACGCCGTTCTCCACCGCTTCACGGCGGATGCGGAAGCCGTCACGCTCCGGTGTCTTGCCTTTGGTCAGCGTATTGACCACGAAATGCGCCTGTCCATCGCGGATCAGATCCAGGATGTTCGGCGAGCCTTCGCTGAGCTTGTTGACGGTTTTCACGCGAAGCCCTGCGGCTTTGAGCGATGCTGCCGTTCCGCCCGTGGCAATGATGTTGTAGCCAAGATCGTAGAAGCCGCGCAGGATTTCAAGCGCTTCCGGCTTGTCTTTGTCAGCCACCGTCGCGATGATCGCACCTGTTGGCGGAATTCGCATACCGGCGCCGATCAGACCTTTGTACAGCGCTTTGGCATACTGCTGATCGCGGCCCATCACTTCTCCGGTCGATTTCATTTCCGGCGTAAGTGTCGGGTCAACGCGGCGGAGCTTCGCAAACGAGAATACCGGCACTTTTACCGAAACAAAGTCATCTTCCGGCCATAGTCCTTCGCTGTAGCCCAGATCAAACAGCTTCTCGCCCAGAATGGCTTTGGTCGCCAGATTGGCCATTGGAATGTTCGTCACTTTGCTCAGGAACGGCACCGTACGCGAGGAACGCGGATTGACTTCGATAACGTATACTTCGTCCTGGTAGATAACGAACTGGATGTTCACAAGTCCGATGACTTTGAACTCCTTGGCGATTTTAATCGTAATATCGACCATTTGCTGCTTCAGCCTGTCAGACAGAGACTGTGGAGGATATACCGCAATGGAGTCGCCGGAATGGACGCCCGCACGCTCGACATGCTCCATAATTCCCGGAATCAGCACGGTATCGCCATCGCAGATCGCATCGACTTCCGCTTCCTTGCCGAGCATATAACGGTCGATCAGGACCGGATGCTCCGGATTGATTTTTACCGCCTGCTCCATGTACATGAGCAGCTCCTCATCGGAATAGACGATTTCCATGGCGCGTCCGCCAAGCACATAGGACGGGCGTACCAGAACCGGGTAACCGAGTCCTTGAGCGGTCTCGACTGCCTCGCCGACGGAGATGACTGTCTTCCCTTCCGGTTGGGCGATATTCAGCTTGCGCAGCAGCGCTTCGAATTTCTTGCGGTCTTCCGCCGCGTCAATGCTTTCCAGATCCGAGCCCAGAATGCGGATGCCGGCCTTGGTGAGCGGAGCCGCAAGATTGATTGCGGTCTGGCCGCCGAACTGCACGATGACGCCGATCGGGTTCTCCTGCTCAATGACGTTCATGACATCCTCGAAGAACAGCGGCTCGAAGTACAAGCGGTCGGACGTTGAGAAGTCCGTAGAAACCGTCTCCGGGTTGTTATTGATGATGACCGCCTCATAGCCGGCGCTTTGAATGGCCCACACGGCATGTACGGTGGAGTAATCGAACTCGATGCCCTGACCGATCCGAATCGGACCGGAGCCAAGCACAAGCACTTTCTCCTTGGAGGTCTGGATGACTTCATTCTCTGTTTCATAGGTCGAGTAATAATAAGGCGTGGTTGCTTCAAATTCCGCCGCGCAGGTATCTACCATTTTGTAAACCGGATTCAAGCCCTGTTCCTTACGGAATTTGCGCACATCATGCTCATTGGCCAGATCCCTGTGATTGCCTTCCATGCGGATTTCCGCAATGGAGCGGTCAGAGAAGCCCTTGCGCTTGGCCTGGTACAGCAGCTCGTAGGTCAGTACTTCAGCGCGGCGCAGTTCATCCTCGAAGCGGACGATGCCTTCGATTTTATCCAGGAACCACCAGTCGATCTTCGTCAAATCCTGAATATCCTGAAGCGCGTATCCGCGGCGGAAGGCCTCTGCTACAAGGAACATCCGCTCGTCATCCGGCTTCTCCAGCCGAGTGCGGAGCGTTTCCTCGGACAATCCAGCCGCATCCTTCAGATGAATCCGGTGCGCGCCGATTTCAAGTGACCGGACCGCTTTATGAATCGATTCCTCGAATGTGCGGCCGATCGCCATTACTTCGCCGGTCGCTTTCATTTGCGTACCCAGCTTGCGGTTGGCGGACAGGAATTTATCGAACGGCCAGCGTGGAATCTTCGATACGATATAATCCAGCGTCGGCTCGAAGCAAGCGTAGGTCTGGCCTGTGACGGGGTTGACGATTTCATCGAGCGTATAGCCGATTGCGATTTTGGCTGCCATCTTGGCGATCGGATATCCGGTCGCTTTGGATGCCAGAGCCGATGAACGGCTGACGCGCGGATTCACCTCGATGACATAATATTGATAGCTGTGCGGATCAAGCGCGAATTGTACGTTGCAGCCGCCCTCGATGTTCAGGGCGCGGATGATTTTCAGCGAAGCCGAGCGCAGCATTTGATATTCGCGGTCGGACAAGGTTTGGCTTGGCGCCACAACGATGGAATCGCCCGTATGAACGCCTACCGGATCGAAGTTCTCCATGTTGCATACGACGATACAGTTGTCGTTCGCGTCGCGCATAACCTCATATTCAACTTCCTTCATGCCGGCGATCGATTTCTCGACCAGACACTGGCTGATCGGGCTGTAGCGGATACCCGAGGCTACAATTTCAAGCAATTCCTCTTCGCTGTGACAGATGCCGCCGCCTGTTCCGCCCAGCGTGTAGGCCGGACGTACGATAATCGGATAACCGATTTCATTGGCGAAATCGACCGCTTCCTGCACCGTTGTCACAATAACGCTGTCCGGTACCGGCTGCTCCAGCTCGCGCATCAAATCGCGGAACAGATCGCGGTCCTCGGCCTTCTCAATAGCCGTCAGCTGAGTGCCGAGAAGCTTGACATTCTCCCGCTCCAGCACACCTGCCCGGGCAAGCTCGACCGCCATATTGAGGCCGGTCTGTCCGCCAAGCGTCGGCAGCAATCCATCCGGACGCTCCTGGCGGATAATTTGGGTAACAAATTCAAGCGTAATCGGCTCGATGTATACTTTGTCGGCCATATTCGTATCGGTCATGATTGTTGCCGGATTGCTGTTGATCAGCACAACCTCGAAGCCTTCTTCTCTCAACGCCTGGCAGGCCTGCGTGCCTGCATAGTCAAACTCCGCCGCTTGTCCGATGACGATGGGTCCGGAACCGATGACGAGAATTTTTTTGAGTTCATTATTTCTGGGCATACTGCAGCTCTCCTCTCAATGACTCCGCTAGTTGCGCCTGACGCGGTCTCTGTGGGTTGTCTTTTTTATGGGTGCGGATCATTTGCAGGAATTCATCAAACAGGTAGCTGGAATCGAAGGGACCTGGCGCTGCCTCCGGGTGATATTGAACCGAGAAAGCCGGGAACTGCGTATGCTTCAATCCTTCAATCGTACGGTCATTATTGTTGATATGCGTCACTTCCAGCTGAGTGCCGCTCACTGAGTCTTCAAGCACGGTATAGCCGTGGTTCTGCGAGGTAATGTAACAGCGGTTGGTCGCCAGTTCCTTAACCGGGTGATTGCCGCCGCGGTGCCCGAATTTCAGCTTCGAGGTATCCGCGCCGCAGGCCAGTGCGAACAGCTGGTGACCCAGGCAGATGCCGAACATCGGATATTCGCCCAGCAGCTCCTTGATGGTTTCAGCCGCATGCGGGACATCCTTGGGATCCCCGGGGCCATTGGACAGCTGTATGCCGTCAGGCTTCAGGCGGCGGATTTGGTCGGCTGTCGTGTCCTGCGGCACGACGATGACGTCGCAGCCGCGCTTGGTCAGCTCGCGGAGAATTCCGCTTTTTGCGCCGTAATCGATCAATACGATCCGCTCGCCTTCACCCGGGCTTGAGAAGATGCTTTTGGTCGAAGTGCGGGCCACCTGATCGGTCATCAGCGGAGTCAGGCCAAGACGCTCCTGCAGCTCTTCCACCCGCTCGGAGCCGGTCGTAAGAATGCCCTTCATGGTTCCAAAATGACGAAGTTTACGGGTAAGCATGCGGGTATCGATTTCGCTGATGCCGATAATGCCATATTCCTTCAGCAGGCGGTCAAGCGTATATTCAGCGCGCCAATTGCTCGGAACCGGCTCATGACGGCGCACAACAAATCCATGGATAAACGGACTGATGGATTCAAAATCATTGCGCGTAATGCCATAGTTTCCGATAAGAGGGTACGTCATCGTGACAATCTGTCCGCAGTAGGACGGATCGGAAAGGACTTCCTGGTAGCCGGTAATGCCGGTGTTGAACACGACTTCGCCGGCCGACTGGCCCTCCGCGCCGAAGCCAAGGCCTGTAAACAAAGTGCCGTCTTCCAATAACAATCTTGCTTGCATCCGTATCACTCCTAAAGGTTTGAAAGTTTTGCTTGTAACGCATCCTAAACGGTTTCCTGCTCCTCTGACAGAAGAATAGGTTCGCATCAGACGCGAGACACTGATCTAAGTTGAGTATGTTTCTCTCTGTTATGTTACAGTTCCGACCAAACCACAGATCCGTCCACAATGGTCAGCACGGGCCACCCGGATAATTTCCAGCCGCCAAACGGCGTATTATTGCTTTTGGAAACGAAGCTGTCCGGATCAACCGTCCGCTCGTTCTCCAAATCCACAATCGTCACATCCGCTGGCGCTCCGATTTCAAGCCTGCCGCTGCTGAGTCTGAATACCCGCGCAGGGTCAGTCGTCATTCTCTTGAGCAGGAAGCCCAGCGTCCATTTGCCAGTCTGCACAAATTTCGTATACAGGAGCGGAAAAGCTGTTTCAAAGCCGACAATTCCGAACGGCGCAAGCTGCATGCCGCGCGCCTTCTCCTCTGCACTATGCGGCGCATGATCGGTCACGATCATGTCCAGCGTTCCGTCCTCGAGTCCTTCGATAACCGCTTCGACATCGCGGGGCGTCCGCAGCGGAGGGTTCATTTTCCAATTGGCATCCATCCCCGGAATGTCCTCATCCGAGAGAACCAGGTGATGGGGGCAGACCTCGGCAGTTACTTTAATCCCGACCTGCTTGGCGAGCCGGATCAGACGAACCGACTGCTCGGTGCTCACATGGCAGACATGATAGTGGACGCCTGTCGATTCCGCCAGCAAAACGTCCCGTCCGACATGGATGGCCTCCGATTCGTTGGGAATGCCTTTCAAGCCGCTGCGTTCAGCGAATTTGCCCTCGGAGACGAACAGGCCTTCAACGAGCGAATCGTCTTCGCAGTGGGCAATGACCGGCATGTCCATGGAAGCTGCCAGCGCCATGGCGTTTTTCATCATTTGCGCATTCTGAACGCCCACACCGTCATCGGTGAAGCCAACTGCGCCAGCTTCCTTCAGCGCTGCAAAATCGGTCAGCTCGCGGCCAAGCTCGTTCTTGGTTATGGCCGCGTAGGGCAGCACCTTAACGACGCCTTCAGCTGCCGCCTTGTCCAGAATGTACCTGACGGTTTCCGGCGTGTCGGTAACCGGGCGGGTGTTGGGCATACAGGCAATCGTTGTGAAACCGCCTTTGGCAGCGGATCTGGTGCCTGTTGCAATATCTTCTTTATGTTCAAAACCGGGATCGCGCAGATGAACGTGCATGTCGATCAATCCTGCGGAAACCAGCTTTCCTGCCGCATCCACAACCTCACATCCAGCTGTTTCCGGAATCCCTGCTGCGCCGTCTTCAATGGCGGCAATCAGGCCATTCTCAATCCTCACATGTCTGGTTTCGAGCTGCTCTTTATTCTCATTCCATATTTGACCGTTTACTATCCATAAGGACCTCATATTTATTCAATTCTCCTTTTTGGCATTTGCATTTGATCTGATTAGCCGCTGCTTAAGCGAGCGCCCGCTCGATAACGGCCATCCGGACCGCTACGCCGTTCTGCATTTGCTGGAAAATCCGCGATTTCGGATGCTCCACCAGTTCATCGTCGATTTCCACATCGCGGTTGATCGGAGCCGGATGCATGATGATGGCGTGATCCGCGATTGACGCAGCCCGCTCTGCCGTCAGCCCGTACTGCTTCCGATATTCCCCGGCTGATTGGAACACGCCGTTCTCATGACGTTCCAGCTGCACGCGAAGCATCATGACCACATCGGACTTCAACGCTTCTTCGATCGTGACGTATTGAACGTCGAGCTCGTAAGCTGCCATGCCTGGCGGCGCGCAAAATCGTACGTTCATCCCCAGCTTCCGCATCGCCCACAGGTTGGACCGGGCAACCCGGCTGTGCAGAACATCGCCTATAATGGAAACGGTCAATCCCTTTAATTCACCGAACTCCTTGCGAATCGTATAAAGATCGAGCAGCGCCTGTGTAGGGTGCTCGTTATTTCCGTCCCCGGCGTTAATCAGCGGCACCTTGACTTTGGTTGCCAGGTCCGCCAGCACGCCGATCGGCTTCAGACGGATGATCCCGGCGTCAATTCCCATGGATTCAAGCGTGCGCACCGTATCGTAGATCGATTCGCCTTTCTGCACACTGGATACCGCTGCGGAGAAGTTCAGTACCTCAGCTCCCAGACGCTTCTGGGCGACCTCGAACGAGAATCTCGTGCGGGTGCTGTTCTCAAAAAACATATTGGCCACAAATCTACCCTGGAGCACAGGGGTTAGCTTGTCGGGCTGGGCTTCCCAATAAGCGGCGCGTTCCAGCAGTTCGGTTATTTCCTCCTGCGGCATATCCTTCAATCCCAGCAAACTGCGCTGTTTTACTATCGTTTCATTCATGCTTATAGCCTGCCCCCTTTAATGGATAATGGTCACTTTATCTTCATGATCCACTTCTTGAAGCGAGACCTGAATCTGTTCCTGTTTGGATGTCGGCACGTTCTTGCCCACATAATCAGGCCGGATCGGCAGCTCGCGATGTCCCCTGTCCACCAGCACCGCCAATTGAATCGTCTGCGGCCTGCCGCAATCCATCAATGCATCCATGGCAGCTCTGATTGTACGGCCCGTATACAGCACATCGTCGAACAAAATAATCCGCTTGTCCTGCACACTGATGACATTGTCGTCTTTGCCTGCCTCCAAGGATGAAGCTGACTGCTCTGAGCCGGAACCCGACCTTCCGCCAGTTCCTCTGTCATCGCGGTACAGGGTAATGTCGATTCCCTTCACCTCTACAGGGAGCCCTTCAATCTCGCGGATTTGCTCGGCGATTCGCTGCGCCAGATAAATGCCGCGTGTACGAATGCCGACGAGTACACAGTTATCAATGCCCTTGTTCTTTTCCACGATTTCGTGGGCGATACGCGTGAGAGCACGGCGGATCGCAGTTTCGTCCATAATGATGCGGTGCTGCCCATCCATACGCTTCATCCGCCTCCCTGACTCCAAGCGATGATCGGTCACAATAAAAAACTCCTTGCGGCCGTCGCAAGGAGTCGTTCAAATGAATATTCCCTTCTCTTTCCGTCAAGAGACGTCTGCGCGCAAAAAGCCGCCAGCGGTTCTTGTCCGGGTTGCATGAGGAACATTCCATTATTCACGATACCTTGACAGCCTCTCTGGACTGAATTAAAGGTACTACTGTTCATTAAAGGAATTATCCCACGTTCGACAAATGATGTCAATACCTTACATGAGAGTTGTTACAGGCTGAGCTTCGTAATGCGTTCAACGGCTTTCTCGGTATTCTCGCGGCTGCCGAAAGCGGTGAGACGGAAGTAGCCTTGTCCGCTTTGGCCGAAGCCTACGCCAGGCGTTCCCACAATGTTGGCCTCGGACAGCAATTTATCGAAGAATGCCCATGAATCCATGCCGTTTGGTGTTTTGAGCCAGATATAAGGGGCATTGACGCCGCCGAATACTTCCAGCCCAAGCGAAGCCAGTCCGTCACGGATGATGCGGGCATTGGTCATGTAATAATCGATGGTGGCGGCAATTTGCTGCTTGCCTTCAGCGCTGTAGATCGCCTCAGCCCCGCGCTGGGTCACATAGGATACGCCGTTGAATTTCGTTGTGTGGCGGCGGTTCCACAGATCATTGACGAGCAGCGTATTGCCGTCCGCATCTTTGGCCTTCAGTTCGCGCGGAACAATCGTATAGGCGCAGCGGACGCCGGTGAAGCCTGCTGTTTTGGAGAAGCTGCGGAATTCGATGGCTACTTCCTTCGCCCCTTCGATTTCATAAATGCTGCGCGGAACATCCTCTTCCTGAATAAACGCTTCATAGGCGGAATCATACAGGATGATGCAGTTGTTCGCTCTGGCATAATCCACCCAGCGCTTCAGCTCTTCCTTGCTCAGCGTCATACCCGTCGGATTGTTGGGATAGCACAAGTAGATCAAATCCACTTTGCGGTCAGGCAGGCTTGGAATAAAGTCATTCTCCGAGCTGCATGGCAGATAAACAATGTTCTCGTACTGGTTTTTTTCTTTATTGAATTGACCCGAACGGCCTGCCATGACATTGGTGTCCACGTAGACCGGATATACCGGATCCTGGACCGCTACTACCGCATCCTGGCTGAAAATCTCCTGGATGTTGCCTACATCGCATTTGGAACCATCGCTTACAAACACTTCATTGGTCGCGATATCGATGCCCCGCGCTTTGTAGTCATTCTCAATAATGGCCTGAATCAGAAAATCATATCCCTGCTCCGGACCGTACCCGCGGAATGCATCGGGGCTTGCCAGCTCGTCCACGGCTTTGTGCATTGCTTTCACGACAGCATCAGGCAAACCGCGGGTAACATCGCCGATACCCAGGCTGATAATTTGCGCATTCGGATTCTCCTGGGTGAATTTGGTGCGGCGCTTGGCAATCTCGGAAAACAGGTAGCTGCCCTGCAGCTGCGTATAGTTGTGGTTAATTTGTGTCATCTGACTTCAATCTCACCTTTCTATGGCCGTTCGCGGCATAGTATGAATTGCTATCATCATAGCCTACAGACAGAACAAACATAATAAAGAAAATAGTGAAAAGTTTGCACTTTTCACCATTAACGCTGCCGCAATATCATCAATTCATGTTCAATGTCCTCTGGAATAGGAGCCGAGAACTCCAGATACTCTCCGGAACGGGGATGCGTAAAGCCCAGAACGGCCGCATGCAGCGCTTGCCCTTTGAGCGCAATCGTCTTGTTGCGCCCGTACATGGGATCCCCTGCCAGCGGGTAGCCGATGTATTTGAGATGAACGCGGATCTGATGCGTACGGCCGGTTTCCAGCTGCAGCTCCAGCAAAGTAAAGTCCTCGCCCAATCTCTCCAGGACTGCAAAATGCGTAACCGCATGCTTGCTGCCCTTCTGGGTGACCGTAAACAGCTTGCGGTCCTGCGGATCCCGCCCGATCGGGGCATCGATGGTGCCATGCTCATGCGGCACTTTGCCGTGAACGAGCGCGATATATTTGCGCGTCACGGTGTGGTCCTTCAGCTGGGCTGCGAGTGAAGCGTGTGCCAGATCATTTTTGGCCGCCATAATCAGTCCGGAGGTGTCTTTATCTATACGATGTACGATGCCGGGACGAAGAACGCCGTTGATGCCGGACAAGTCGGTGCAGTGAAACATAAGCGCGTTAACGAGTGTCCCCGAATAGTGGCCTGGCGCCGGATGCACGACCATCCCGCGCGGTTTGTTGATCACGATGACATCGCTGTCCTCATAGGCAATTTCAAGCGGGATATCCTCGGGATCGATTACGGCTTGCTCCGGTTCGGGAATGACAATGACGATATGCTCGTCGGCTGTAATCTTGTGATTGGCTTTAACCGTCCGTCCGTTCACCTGAATCGCGCCGGTCCTGATCCATTCCTGCACCTGCGTGCGTGATGCCAGTCCTTCTTCAAGGCTTTCCGTTACATATTTATCAAGCCGCTGTCCTGTCTGACTCTCGTCTACTGTGAACTCAAGCGGCTCGTCATTGAATGGGTTGATGCTCTTGTTTGCTGTCATGTCCGTCTTGTCCATCCTGTCTGTCCTGTTCGATAGGCTCTTTGTGTTCATTCGAATCTCCGTTCTCATTCTTCATGGATAAAATGGCGTCCAGCAAAATCAGCGCAACCCCGCATACGATACCCGAGTCGGCCAAGTTAAATATCGGAAAGATGTAACGCCCAAAGGTAAATTGCAAAAAGTCGACAACATGGCCATAAAGCGCACGGTCGAGGAAGTTGCCTACGGCCCCGCCAAGCACCATGCCAAGGCCGACCAGTAACAAGGGCTTGCCGGACTGACGGTTCTTCTGGAGATACCAGACTATTCCGGCCACAACCACCAGAGTGATGCAGAGAAACAATATCTGCTGCTGCTGGAGGATGCCAAATGCCGCTCCTTCGTTGCGGAGGGAGGTGATAATAAAAAATCCGTCGCCGAGCACATTGATTTTTTCACCGATTACAAGATTATTCTCGATTAGCCTTTTGGTAACCCAATCAATCACAAAGACGAATAAAGCGATCCAATAATAATATAATCTCAAAAACATCATGCCCCCTTGTCCCAAACATTGTAGCATATTCCACCTATTTGCCACCAGCGAATCCTTCATTGGTCCCGCCTGCCCCCGTTTGCCAAATGCCCCAGCGATGCCCACCTCTAAAATCAGGCATATCAGCGAAAGCTAAAGGCAATCCTGCACAGCTATACAAATGGAAAAGAGGGGCTGCAATCGTGAATACATTGACGATGAATCAGTTGAATATGCTGCGAAGCCAACTGGAAGCGGAGAAGAATGAAACTGCCCGGCGGCTTGAAGACAGTGATCATTATGGTCATGCCGACTCCCAGCGGGATGAAACCGGAGAATTGTCGATGATCGATAACCATCCCGGCGATGTGGCAAGCGAAATCTATGAGCGTGGCAAGGATACGGCGCTTTTGGAGCAGGAGGAGCTTCGGCTGGAACGGATTGAAGCGGCATTGACGGCGATGGATAATGGCGTTTACGGCAGCTGTCTGGTGTGCGGCGAAACTATCCCGTATCAACGGCTGCAGGCGCTGCCCGATACCTTATATTGTGTGGAGCATTCGCCCAGGCAGGAGATATCAGAGCGCAGACCCATTGAAGAGCAGGTGCTCACGCCTGCCTTCGGGCATTCCAGCATGGATGAGCATGAGGGCTACAATGGCTTTGACGGGGAAGACGCTTGGCAAATCGTGGAGCAGTGGGGAAACTCCGACTCTCCGGCCATGTCCGAAAACCGCGACGTCGAGTCCTACGATGAAATGGGTATTGAAGCCGGCGAACCAGACGGTTATGTAGAGCCGCTGGAGAGCTTCCTGGCTACCGATATTACCGGGAAAGTAGTCAGCGTCGTTCGCAACCGGGAATATTACGATTATCTGAAAAACAATGAAGGAGACAGCGGACTCGAATAGCTGGCTTAAATCTTATGCACAGAACAGGAAACGGACTTGCCCGTTCTTAACGGTCAATAAACCTTGCCTTCGAGCTGATGCTGGACGATCCGTACAATATCAGCGATATAGTCGCCGACAATCGGCAGGTTCAGCGCGCCAAGGAACTGCAGGATATAAATAATCGTTGCCGCAAAAATGGAAAATCCCAGCGCGATGCCGACGCCGCGGAATATGCCGGCCAATAAATTGCGCCATATCAGGGAAAGGGGCCGATTAAGAAGCAGCACATAATCCGCCATTTGCGAACGTTCCATATCCACGGCGACTTTCTCCAGCCGGCGGTCCAATATTTCCATCGAATGCTGGATGGCGTTCAGGTTTTTTGTTTCCTCGGTCATATTGAACCCTCCGTATGATCGTGGTAGTTGATGAGCAAGGCAAGAAGTAAAAAAACGCCCATGCAGATGCTGCCGGCGAAGCGGCATTTGCCGCTTCGCCGGCAGCACTCGCATGAACGTTAAGCCCATATGCGGTCATTCACCGGTTATAATGCCCTTAACCGCCGATTAAAATTCCAATTTCTTTCTCGCCGAGCTTCAGCCGCTCCATTCCCTCGCTGCTTCCATAATCGACTCCGCTCAGCAGCACATTCTCCATCAGAACAGCTTCGAATGCCTTCAGCGCTGCCGTCAGCTCGGCATCCACGTCAAGCGTCAGATGAACCCGCTTCTCAATCGGCAAATCCAGCTTCTTGCGTGTATCCTGAACTGCACGGATGACTTCACGGACCAAGCC
Source organism: Paenibacillus sp. JT31N17 (assembly GCF_056269255.1). Lineage (NCBI taxonomy): Bacteria > Bacillati > Bacillota > Bacilli > Caryophanales > Paenibacillaceae > Paenibacillus > Paenibacillus sp. JT31N17. The sequence goes on along the minus strand of NZ_JBWDNP010000003.1, from coordinate 183,981 downwards.
TTCCTGTTCAAGCTCGGGTGTAATATCGGTATTAACCGCCACCGTCAACTGATAACCCGAAGCGGATGCAAACCCGGCCTTGGCCTGTTTCTCAATCAGCAGCTCGTCGATTGCAAGAGTCAACGTTTCACCTTCGGAGGATGGATATGCAAGCTCCCCGCTTTGCACCGCCGCTTGAGTCTGCTCCGGCGTCAGCTGCTTCAGATAAGCTTGAATGCCCCCTACCAGTTTGCCGTATTTTTTACCCGCAACCTTCAGGTTCAGCTTAAAGGTGAAATCCACAAACCCGCTATCGCCGCTTGCAATTGCAATAGTCTTGATATTGATTTCGTCCTTGATGATGTCTTCATACGCTGTAAGATCGAATTCACGGTCCAGTGCAATAATCAACTCGGACAACGGCTGACGGGTCTTGATCCCCGTTTCGTTGCGGACATTGCGCGCAAGCTCGACAATCTGACGGGCGGTCTCCATATCACGCTCCAAGGTTTCATCGATTGCGGAGTCATCGGCTTTTGGGTAATCGGCCAAATGAACGCTTTCCGTACCGCCTCCCAGGTTGCCGTAGATGTCTTCTGCGAGAATTGGCGCATAAGGGGCAATAAGCCGCGAGAGCGTGAGCAGCACATGCCGCAGCGTCCCGTAGGCATCCAGCTTGTCATCCGTCAGGCCGCTTCCCCAGAACCGGTCGCGGGAACGGCGGATATACCAGTTGCTTAATTCATCGACGAAGACCTCTATGGCTTTGGCCGGGTTGAGAAAATCATTCACCTCAAGGCCCTTCTCCACCTGCTTGATCAAGCTGTTCAACCTCGACACAATCCAGCGGTCCAGCTTTCCTGAAGATTCCCGGTATGGATGCTTGGAAGGCTCATATCCGTCAATCGACGCATACAAGGCAAAAAACGCATGAGTATTGACGATAGTGTCCATTACCTTCGATTTGGCTTCGCCAACGATCCCCCGCGAGAACCGTTTGCTGTTCCATGGCGCGCTGTCAGACAATAATGCCCAGCGGAACGCATCGGCTCCATATTCATCGAGGATTTCCCACGGGTCAATGACATTCCCTTTGGACTTGGACATTTTCTGCCCGTTCTCGTCAAGCACATGTCCGGTTGAAATAACCGCTTTGTACGGAGCCTTGCCGTTATAGAGCGTTGATACGGCCAGCAGGCTGAAGAACCAGCCGCGCGTCTGGTCAATGCCCTCGCAAATAATATCTGCCGGGTACTGATCCGCAAATGCCGCCTCGTTCTCAAACGGATAATGCTGCTGCGCGAACGGCATCGAGCCGCTGTCGAACCAGACATCGATAACCTCAGACGTTCTGGTCATCACACCGCCTTCGCAATGCGGACAGTTCAGCTTAACTTCATCCACATAGGGCTTGTGCAGTTCAATGTCGGGAGAGATGGGTTCTACCGAACGCGCAACCAGATCCGCCCTGCTTCCAGGCGCATGCTGTCCCCCGCAGCTGTCGCAAACCCAAACATTAAGCGGCGTTCCCCAGTAACGGTTGCGGCTGATGTTCCAGTCGACTAGATCCTCAAGGAATTTGCCGAACCGGCCTTCCCGGATATGCCCCGGATACCAGTCCACCTTTTTGTTATTGGCAATCAACTGTTCCTTCACCGCGGTCGTTTCAATGAACCAGCTCTCTGTTGCATAGTAGATAAGCGGCGATTTGCAGCGCCAGCAGAACGGATAGCTGTGTTCGTACCTCTCCTTGGAGAACAGCAATCCCTGCTCGCTGAGCATCTTGACAATATCGACATCGCAATCTTTTACGAAGCGGCCTGCCAGATCAGTCACCATGTCCATATACCGGCCGGCATTGTCCACCACATTCAGGAAGCTGACGCCATTCTGGCGGGCCACTTTGTAGTCATCCTCACCATGGGCCGGCGCAATATGAACAATACCTGTACCGCTCGTATCGCTGACAAAGTCACCAGGAATGACGAAATGCCCGTTATCCAGCGCGGCATAGCGAAATGGAGGCTCATATTTCAAGCCGAGCAGATCAGCCCCTTTTACAGTGGACTCGATTTCATAGCCGCTTTTCATTACACTTTCCACAAGACCCGCTGCGACGATATACAGCTCCCCTTCTTTTCTCACCCGGACATAGTCCAGCTTCGGATTGACGGCAAGCGCTACATTCGCCGGAAGCGTCCAAGGAGTTGTCGTCCATGCCAGCACATACGCGCCGGAATCGGTCAGCTTGAATTTCACCGTTGCGCTGAGATCCTTCACATCTTCATAGCCCTGGGCAACCTCGTGAGAGCTGAGCGTTGTCTGGCAGCATGGGCAGTAAGGGCTGACCCGGTGACCGCGGTACAGCAGCCCTTTGCCATGAATCGTGGATAAAATATGCCACACGCTCTCAATGTAGTTGTTGTCCAGCGTAATATAAGGCTTGTCCATATCAGTCCAATAGCCGATCGCTTCCGTCAGATCACGCCACTGCCGTTCATACTCAAAGACGCTGTCCTTGCATTTTTTGACAAAGGCTTCGATGCCGTATTTCTCGATTTCCTGTTTGCCGGAGATGCCCAGCTGCTTCTCCACCCCAAGCTCGACAGGCAATCCGTGCGTATCCCAGCCTGCTTTGCGCACAACACGGTATCCGGACATTGTCTTATAGCGGCAAACAAAATCCTTGATTACCCGTCCAAGCACATGGCCGATATGCGGCTTGCCATTGGCAGTCGGAGGACCTTCGTAAAATACAAAATTAGGTTTCCCATTACGATTTTCGATCGATTGCTCAAATGTCTGTTCTGCTTTCCATTTGCCCAGTACCCGGATATCGCGGGCTCTTGCACGTTCCTTCACATCTACGCGCTGCATGCTTTACAGATCCCCTTTCTTATTTGAAAATTCATTGAAAGACCATGCGAAAAATCTGACTGCTGTGACAACAAAAAAAGCCCCATCCCCTGGAAAGGGACGAGGACCTGCTCGCGCTACCACCCTTGTTCCAAGCATAATGATAAAAGTGAATCCAACATGCCGCTTGCTTGCCGGGCACTGTTCTTCTCACATTTTCTATGCTTGACACTTGTTACGGATTTTAAAGAAATCCGTATTCCTGGTAACGGGGGGAGTCCGGCAGCGCTTAGTGCAAGTTCAGCTTGCAAGAGGAGAATGATGCTGTTCGCACATCTGGTCTTGTCAGCAATTTATCCACTTGGGCATTCAGCGCAGCTTCTCGGAGATGATCTTCAACCACGTTCTGCGCACCGATTCACAGCAATCATCGGATTCTCTGGGGGCAAACGCATGGTCTACTTGTTCTCGTCAATGAATTTGGTTGATTAATTATTCACATTTATACGCCAGCCCTGCGTGTTTGTCAAGAGCGGCGAGTGCGTGCCTAGGAATTATTGATCACTTCATTGGGTAAGCGGTCTCTGCCTTCAAGCGAATCCCAGCCATTATGGCTCAGCAGCTCGAGCTGCGCTTCGACCAGCGAACGGAAACGGGCGCGGTAGATGGAAGCCTGTTGTTTGAGCTCCTCGACTTCAAGGGCAACCTTCCGCGATTTGGAGAGAGCTTCATTAATGATCCGGTCTGCATTCTTCTCCGCTTCCTTGACAATCAGCTGTGCTTCCTTCTTGGAGTTGCTTTTTACATCATCAGCCGCTTCTTGTGCGACAATGATCGTTTTACTCAGCGTTTCTTCGATATTGGAGAAATGGTTCAGCTTCTCCTGAAGCGATAACGCCTGGTTTTGCAATTCTTTGTTTTCCCGAATAAGCGCCTCATAGTCTTTGATGACCTGATCGAGAAACTCGTTTACTTCATCTTCGTCGTAACCGCGAAGACGTCTTCCGAATTCTTTATTATGTATGTCCAATGGCGTAAGCGGCATTGGCGCACCTCCCAAGAGTATGAAGAGTCGAAGAACGAAAACAATTCAGGGCAAAATCAAACCCAAAGTCCCATGCCCCGCACAATTAGTTCGGGTCTGCCTGTTTACATTCGACATATCGGGCTAAAATCCTGCAAGGTACTATATAAATTTGCCGATTTTCACCCGTACTCTGCCTTTCTTCGTAACACCTTCGACGCTGAGGACTTTAAATCGGCCCAGGCCCTGAAAAGAAACGACATCCCCTTCTTTAAGCATCGCTGAAGGATCTTCTTCCGCACGCCAGTTGACTCGGCAGCGTCCTGCGCGGATGGGATCCACGATTTTGGACCGGCTGACCCGGTAAACATCGCTTGCAATCCCGTCCAGACGCAAAGAAGCCACCGATAGGTTCTGTTCCTCCAGCACCGGAGCCGCAGCCTGCAGACCGGTTAACGGAACAATGTCCGTCAGGACGTGAACCCGGTGAACTTGACGCAAATGAATGTTCACATAATCGGCAATTTCCTCTTCAACGAGACAATGGCAGAATTCGGGGTGAATGTGAAGATCCCCTACCCGGTCCCGCTTGATTCCAAGCCCTAGCAGAGCGCCAAGGTAATCGCCGTGATCGAGCTGTAGATGCCCTCCGGTGCCGGCCGTAATCTGAATCAAGGCTATACCTTCAGGCTCATCATCCAGCATCCGGTAATCCGGCGCGATAAGAGCACGCCGGCGCTCCGCCTGCTCATATCCGCCCATCAGCTTAACCTGTATGTCCATTTGGCGGTTAGCCAAACTCATTAGAATATCAACCTGTCTGGGATCGAGGAAGTCCGTGCGTTTCATCTCATGGCCAAATGCTGCCCGTTCGACCCACTCCGAGGCCCGATCGACAAAAGCACGCTCATCAGGATGGAAATGCACATAGATTTCTGGCTTCATTGGAAAATCATGTTGAGAATCGCGATAATCCCATATGCCACAAACCGGAGTGCAAACAAGGCAACGATGGGGGAAATGTCGAGCATTCCGCCAATGGGAGGAATAATCCGTCTGAATGGCGTCAAATAAGGTTCTACGATCTTAGCCAGCAGCACGCCGATAAAGCTTTCGCGCGCGCTTGGGAGCCATGACAAAAGAATGTAGCCAATAATCAAAAAGTTGTAGATCGTATAAAGATTCATGACAATGCTCGTTACATTCCAGTCCAACTAAAGGTCACCTCGTCTTTTTGTATTCGTTCTCTTCTGCCAGCATATCCGTAATCGTTCCCTGGATTTCAACCGTATCCGGCGTGCAAAGAAAAATATTCGGTCCAAGCTTCGAAATGCTTCCATTCAGAGCGTAGATGGTTCCGCTCAGAAAGTCAACAATCCGCACAGCCAGATCCGTACGCACCCGCTGCAGATTCACAACGACAGCGCGCCGCGAGCGCAGATGATCGGCGATTTCCTGGGCTTCGTCATAAGAACGGGGTTCATTCAGAATGACGCGCACATTTTTTTGCGAATGGATGCTAACTACATTATTGCCTTTTGTAGATTGTTTACGTGCTTCGAATGGAGAAGTTTCAACCTCTTGCTCCTCATGATGCTCAATTCTTTCACGTTCGACGATTTCTTCTTCCTCCTGCAGCCCAAGAAAACTCATGAATTTATTCATAACACTCATTATCCATTCCTCCTAAGAGTTTCTGGTAATACTTCTCGCGGATTACTCCAAAGCAAGCCAGAAACTCACTTCGGAAGCGTTACTGAAGTTTCTGGTAATACTTCTCGCGGATTACCCCAAAGCAAGCCAGAAACTCACTTCGGAAGCGTTACTGAAGTTTCTGGTAATACTTCTCGCGGATCACTCCAAAGCAAGCCAGAAACTCACTTCGGAAGGCATATCTATGACCGTTGTGTCAGCTTTTGCCGACTAGAACCGTCCCTAATCGAAGCCATGTGGCTCCTTCTTCAACAGCCACTTCAAAATCATTGGACATGCCCATAGATAACCCATTCACGGGCTGCCGAAGCAATGCCAGGGCATTTAATTCATCCCGCAGCTGACGCAGCTCGCGAAAAACCGGACGGGCCTGCTCCGCTTCCCCGTCCAGCGGGGCCATGGTCATAAGCCCAACAGGCTCAATATGGGGCAGATCTGCAAGCTCCCGCGCAAACACGGGCAGCTGCTCGGGAGCCAAGCCATGCTTGCTGTCCTCTCCTGATACGTTCACCTGTATGAAACAGGGTACGATAATTCCAAGCTGCTGCGCCCGATTTTCAATGGCCTGCGCCAGTGAAGAACGGTCAAGTGAATGTATATAGCTAAATTTTCCTACGACTTCTTTCACTTTATTGGTCTGCAGCGATCCGATAAAATGCCACCGGGCTTGTCCCTCCGGAAGATCCGGGAACCCGGAGCTGCTTCCTTCCCCGCTGATCGCATTCCATTTGGCAGCGGCATCCTGCCAGCGGTTTTCGCCCAGATGGTTGAGCCCCTGCCGGAGCACATCAGCAGTCTGTTCTATGCCAACATATTTGGTTACTGCAATAAGCTCAATATCTTTCCGGCTTCTGCCGCTGCGCCTACAAGCCTCGGCCAGCCGCCGTTCCACCGTTTCAATCCGTTCCGACAAGGTCATATTAACCGTTCACCTCTCATGCCAATCCAGCTGACCATGCGTCCAGTGGCTCCTCCTTCCATACGATGAGAATAGAAGAGTTCGGTATTGCAGCCGGTGCACCACTCAGATAATTCGATAGCCATCGGCAAAATTCCTGCTTTTATCATAATCTGTCGGTTGATTTCTTTCAAGTTGATCCGTGCCCGGCCATTTTCCGTCGGCTGCATCCACAGCTCCGGATTGGCCCGGAACTCCGGACCGAAGTCGCCAATCAGCGGTTCAACGCGCCGAAGCACGGTCTCATCGACTTCATAACAACAGCTTCCGATGGACGGACCAATCGCCGCCCTGATATCCTCTGCGGCGCAGCCGTAGCCATCCGCCATGGCCTGTACGGTATGCCGCGCAATCTCCAGCACCGTGCCCTTCCAGCCGGCATGGGCCAGCGCAATTACCCCCTGCTTGGGCGCAAAAAAATACAGCGGCACACAGTCTGCATAAAAGGAGGTCAACAAAATATCCTTCTCATCGGTTACAAGCGCATCCGCATCGGCAATCGCTGTCTCCCGGCTTAAACGTCCTTTTCCCCTATCTACCGCCGTTACCCGGTGGATATGATTGCCATGAACCTGTTCCGCACATGTCCAGCTGTCAAAAGGCCAATCCAGGGCAGCCGCAAGCAGCGCCCGGTTGTTGACCACTGCCGCCGTTTCATCGCCTACATGCAGTCCACAGTTCAGCGATGTCCATGGCTTGCTGCTTGTCCCGCCCAGCCTGCTGGTGAAGCCGGCCGTCAAACCGGCATATTGCTCCGCCCATTGCGGCAATAAAAAAAGCGAAGGCCCCTTCGCTGTATCTTCACGTTTGAATGCTTCCATCATCATCGCTCACCCCGCTACCAGTTTACCATAGGGGCAGCGGCTCATGCGAGCGGTGTTATCCGCCCGCCCAAGCCGAAGAATCGCCCTTTGAAACCTACCTTGCTCCTTGTTCCTCGTCTTCATTCTTGTGCACCTTCGTATCATCGATCCGTACAAGCACTACATCCGTGCCGATTTTCACAATATTGCGCCAAGGGATCACAACATCCGTTCCGCCGCCGCCGAACAACCCGAAAAATCGGGTATAACTCGGCACGACAATGGAATCGATTCGCCCCTGCCGCAGATCCAGCTCCAAATCGCTCACTTGACCCAGCTTGCGGCCATCGACGATATTAATGACATCCTTCGTTTGAAAATCGGATATTTTCAATCGGTACTCACCACGTTTCCGCAGAGGTTTTGCGTGCATCAGCAGCTTCTTTCCGCTCCTGCCTTTACTATTACTATATGTACGATATAGTTAAAATGTCCTGATTCCTATTAAAAACTTCCTGTCCACTCTGCTGCTTGCCTCCCTGTGGTCAAGCTCTTTCGACCAAGCTTTCGGGAGGGCATAAGAAAAACGGCGCGATAGCGCGCCGTTTCAGGTTTTTACATGCTTTTGCATTTGCTGGATGGCCGATTTCTCAAGACGTGAAACCTGGGCCTGCGAGATGCCGATTTCATCGGCTACCTCCATCTGGGTCTTTCCTTCGAAAAACCGCATCGATAAGATCATTTTTTCCCGTTCGTTAAGCTTGTGCATCGCTTCCCGCAGCGCAATTTCTTCGATCCACGATACATCCTTGTTCTTGTCGTCGCTGATTTGGTCCATCACATAAATAGGATCGCCCCCGTCGTGATAGATCGGTTCGAATAAGGATACCGGATCCTGAATAGCATCAAGGGCAAAAACCACTTCTTCCTTCGGCACATTGAGCGCCTCGGAAATTTCCATTATTGTCGGTTCCCTTGAATTCTGATTCGTCAAGGTATCCCGCACCTGCAGCGCCTTGTAGGCGATATCCCGCAGGCTTCGCGATACGCGAATCGGGTTGTTATCCCGTAAGTAACGACGGATTTCTCCGATGATCATCGGTACAGCATAGGTTGAAAACTTGACATTCTGACCAAGGTCAAAATTGTCGATGGCCTTCATGAGACCGATGCAGCCGACTTGAAATAAATCATCAACGAATTCGCCGCGATTGTTAAACCGCTGAATCACACTGAGTACCAGCCTCAGGTTGCCGTTGACCAATTTCTCTCTTGCTGCCCATTCATTCTGTGTTTGCAAAGCCGTGAAAAGTTCCCGCATTTCGACGTTGGTAAGTACAGGTAGTTTTGCGGTATCCACACCACAAATCTCGACTTTGTTTCGGGTCAACGTGATTACCTCCCAAGGAGAAACATTAATCTACAGTATCTCCTCGGTCCTCCAATTTATTCCCGAAACAAGAAACGGAATGCAGCCGGATTTGCTTCATCAACGGTCAACCGAATGTCAATGCCTGAGCTGCCAAGGGCTGCAGCCTTTTTTAAATTATTGGGAAGGAATCAGATTTATTACAGTCAGCCGGCTCAGCAAAATTTCGCGCTCCTCCGGAGTCCCCTCCACGCTTACAGCGCCTTGATACAAGACAGCTCCGCTTTTCCAATCCACTACCGCAATACCCGGCTTTCCGCTAATTTCAATTAAGGCGTACAGCTTATTCTGCTGCAGAATCAGGCGGTCTATCGACTGCCCTCCGAGCTCCTTGTAGGTGATGAGCTTATCGCTCGCTATTTTCTTATCATCGAGACTGTATATGGCAATATGGAGCCCCAAACTGCTGCCGCTTGCACGTACAAGCTGGTTTCCGGCAGTGGTAAACGACATGGAATTCTCCTGAAAATCTCCGTCGCCGCTGAATACCACAGGTTCGAATTGCCCGGAAGCCAGACTGTAGGACATTAGCTTTTCCCCAATCTGCTCTGAGGTACCGGCGCCTGTCTGGATATTCTTCATTTCATGCGCCCGATAGACTACAAACGGGCTTGCATCCAGGGGATCCAAGGTAGGAACCACCTGATAATTTATATCATGAACATTCCCGGGTTCTATTTCATTGTCGGCAAGTTCTTCCATGCTGGTTATGGATCCGTCTGCTTCATCGATGGTGTATACGCCAACAAGCTGCGAGGTTTTCCCGGTTCCTTCTGCAGTCAGCTGCGTCTGGGTGAAAATTTTAAACTGATTCCCGCTCATCTGGACCTCATCAATCGTTAACCACTGCAGCTTGATTCCCTTCGGCTCCGCAATCGGAACTTCCATGCTGCGCGCTTCTTTTGTCTTCTTGTCCCAGATCGAAATGACAATTCTGAAGTCCACGCTGAGATTACCGGTAACTTCATAAGCTGTTTTGGCAAAAGCGATCAGATTGTCATTCTCATAAAAGCCGCCCGGCTGATGACTGCCCTTCAGAAACTGACGATGCCCGGCAAGGACAGAATTAAAATGGCTCCAGGGGCTTGGATGAAAGGAAAACTGGTCAAGGAAACCCTTATTGGCTTCATAATCACTTCCCTGTATGCCGATATGCAATGGTTCGGAAATGATTCCGGACCCATAGTAACCTTCCAATTGAATATGTGCCGCCTCCTTCCCGTCGCCGCTGAGCTTCGCCAATCTGTACTGGGGAAGCCCGCTGCCGGATGAGGCCTGCACATAATAAGTCCCGATACTAATAATGATCAGTGCAAGAAGTGCGGCTGACAGCCCGTACCTTTTCATTTTTGTAATCCTCCCCCGGTCAAACCGCCACTTTTCTTTTGATTAGAAATAAGCCTGTCCAAATTGAAATAACACCTACGATCAAGCCCAATATCAGCTCGAGGATAAAGATTTCCATAGGGTACAAATAATTTTCAATGATGGTGTTCCACATCAGAAAAGGGATAAGAATTGGACAAGTCACGATGAATACCGAGAGTGCCACATATAAAATACCGCCTGCAAGCCCCTTTAGCCGATAGCTCCGTTCGATCAGAACCCCCGTGAAAATCACGCTCACTGCAAGCAGGCCCGCTCCATAATAAATCACGAAGGACATGAAGCTTGAGGGCAGCAGAATTTGCAGCATTAATTGAGAACGGATGAAGTCTCCGGTTGATATCGTCTCTCTCAATTCTGCAGGCACCAGGGATTGAAACAAGCCGATTTCCAGCGGCAGCAGCAGCAGCTGGAAAGCAACAAGCCCCAGAAACATGATAAGAATGGCGCTTAACTTGGAGAAATAAAGATGATACCGCTGCGTCGGAAGCATTAGAAGCCGATAAATAAAGGGTTGCTTGAACAGCCAGTCGCGATACCAGATCAGAATTATATAGAGCAGCAGTACCGAGGCGCTTAGAAAGACAGGAGCCATAAAGAACAGACTGTTCGACATCACATCCGCGAAGTTTGCTTTGCCTGCCTGAGCTGTATATTCCAAATAAGCATCGAGGCCGCCATTGTGCCACTTCCCGGCCCTTTGAATGATATCCTGCGCTTTCATCCATACTCCCCCCATCTGCACCAGCAGGATGAGCGCAAATAAACTGAAATAAATTCTACTGAAGCGGCCAAGCTCCATATGAACCAGCTTCAAATATCGGTTCATGTCTGATACACCTCCCTCATCACATCCATGACGGATTTCCCTTGCTCCTGCCGCATTTCCTCGCAGTTGAACGATTTTAAAACCGCGCCCTGATCCAAAAGAACGACTTTATCCAGCAGATGCTCAATGTCATTGATTTCATGGGTGGTGATAATAACGCCGCGATCCTCGATTAACTGGCTGGTAAAAACCGAGGCAATCTGTTCCCTGCTGAACACATCGATGCCCGAGAACGGCTCATCCATCAGAATATAATCGGAATCGACGGCCAGTCCCAGCAGCAGATTAAGCTTCGCCGCATTTCCTTTGGACAGCTCGGCAACTTTATCCTCCGCCTTCAGCTTGAAGAAAATCAGCAGCTCATTGGCACGGGACTGATTCCAATTGTTGTAGAAATCCGCCATGAAGCGCATGCAGGCCTTAATCGTCATGCTCCCGGGCATCGTTATCGTATCGGGAACAAACGTGATCCGCTCATAATGCCAATGATGAACAGGCTGTTCATCAATATGTATATGACCTTTGTCGATAGACGTCAGCCCCATAATGGCTTTGAGTACAGTGGATTTTCCGACTCCGTTAATGCCGATCAAACAGGTGATTTCATTTTTTTCGGCTGTAAAGGATACCCCGTTCAGTACCTTCTTGCGTCCGTATTTCTTTGTCACATTCTGCAATTCAATCATTTTCGGGCACCTCCCTTTATTCCATTAGACGTCCTTTCAGATACTGCTTTCTTACAACATTCAACAGTTCCTCGACGGACACGTCGATGTTTTTGATAGAATCGATAAAGGCGGCCGCAGCCTCCTGAATAAGCTCATCCCGGATAGAGCCAATCAGCTGTTCATTGCTTGCGATTCGGCTCGGGGAATTTCCTTCGGTTATGATCAAGCCCTGATCCTCCATTTCCTTGTATGCTTTTTGCGCCGTGTTGGGATTGATCTTGAAGAGGCCGGCAATTTCCCTGCGTGAAGGAATAACATCTCCTGCGGAAAGCCTGCCAGCTGCCAGTCCCTCCTTGAAGTAACGGACAACCTGCAGGTAGACTGGATCGCGATTGTTAAATCTCATGTTGATTTGCCCGTCGTCCACGTTCATATCAACCTCTCTCTACCAGTGTGTGTACTATGTAGTTCATACACCATAAGTGTACTATACGAATAATACACCTTGATGTCAATTGTTAAATAAAAACAAAAAAGAGCCGACTGAGCGGCTCTTCCAGGCAATGGAGTAGGATTCAATTATGATTCAGAAAATAATGCTCATAACGTAAGTGTCCCCGTTAGGGAAGAAAACGAGGATAGGCACAGCTGGATCTCTCCGTCGCCTCTATCCCGATAAACGTTATGCCAGCCCCGCAAGGGGCACAGGCAGCACGGGAGCGCCAAAATTGGAGTGTGTCCGCAGGGACGAAAACGAGCTTTGCACATACGTTTCTAGCAAGCTTGCGGGTCCCTCGCTCGTTTCCCGTTCCGGGAGTCCAGAGGGGCGGCCCCCTCTGGGGTCCCTCCTATGGAGGGATTCAGGGAGGGCCCAACAACTTAAACCATTTTGTTGAATTCCTTGCGCAGACGCTTTATAATGCGTTTCTCCAGCCTGGAGATATAGGACTGCGATATCCCGAGCAGATCGGCTACATCCTTCTGGGTTTTCTCCTCGCCATCGGCGAGGCCGAAGCGCAGCTCCATAATAATCCGTTCCCGCTCTGTCAGCTTATCAAGCGCCTTATGCAGCAGCTTGCGGTCAACCTGCTCTTCAATATTGCGATAGATCGTATCATTTTCTGTGCCGAGCACATCCGAGAGCAGCAGCTCATTGCCATCCCAATCGATATTCAGCGGTTCGTCGAAGGAAACCTCTGTGCGCGTCTTGCTGTTTCGCCGCAAATACATCAGAATTTCATTCTCTATACAACGTGAGGCATAGGTGGCCAGCTTGATTTTTTTCTCCGGATCAAAGGTATTGACGGCCTTGATCAGCCCGATCGCTCCGATGGATACCAGATCCTCAATGTGAATGCCCGTATTCTCAAACTTGCGGGCAATGTATACGACAAGTCGCAAATTGCGTTCGATCAGCATAGCGCGGATGGCTGTATCACCGGAAGGCAGCTTGCCCAGCAAAAATTCTTCTTCTTCCCTTGTCAGGGGAGGGGGCAGCGCCTCACTTCCGCCGATATAATAAATTTCCTCGCTCTTGAGACCGAATAAAAATAAAATCCGATAATAATATAACTGCAGGATCAGTTTCCATTTGACGAGCATGCCGCTCCATCCCTTCTCGAAGAACTGTGAACTGGATCAATCGTGACGGTTCGATTTTGCAGCATTGACGGATGGAGGATCGCCTGGTACGCCCCATCTGCGACTAATTTGCCGGCATCCAAGCCGATCAGCACTTTACGTGTTTCGAATGTCTCCCCTTCTCTTACAACGACGACCAGGTCGGGCTTGACGGCAAGCATGAACTGAGCACCGCCATTGACTCCGCGGTATGGCACAAGCCGTAATCGATCCCGCCAGACAAATGGTTCATCGTCCATATTGGCGAGCAGCTTATCGACCTGCGCTTCCCTTATTTGCTTCATCCACGCGGGAGGCAGAACATCCTGCCACAGGGAAGCCTCCATAACCATTACCGGCGTGCGGGTCATGGGTTCATACAGTTGGTTGCCCGTATCAATAAGTCCCGTACATGAACGCTTGTCATCCCCTATCGTTATGTTCACCTCCGCAAGATGACTATGAACAAGATCGCGTTCCCGGCGCTGGATCATGATCGAGCGAAAAATATAATAGCCCACACAAATAACGCAAAACAGAAACACCAGTCCTAATTTCAGCTGAAAATTACCGTTTATCATGGAATTCCACAAAGGTGCGGAACCATTCATAAACAAGTAATGCAGTCCAAGCACTGCCCCTGCCGCTGCAAAATTCACCCCATAGAAGGCTCCGATATGCCGGGCGAAATGCTGAATGCCGGGAAAACCAAACGCAACAAGAAGCATAATGAGCGACAAAGCAAATTTCACAATAAGCGTAAACATAAAGGAAAGAGGAGGAAAAATAATCATTACCGCATAAAGCGATCCGATGAGAGCTGCAAGCGCAACCCGCCACCATTTGGCGCGAATGCTCCGGACCCAAGCGGTCATCAACAGGGCAGAACCGTCTATTAGCAGGTTAATCATAAAATAAACATCGATATAAACTGCATCCAGCGCATTCACCTTCCTGCCGTACTTCCACTATCGGCCTGCTTCTGCATTTGCGTTCGCAAGGCTCAAGCGGCTTGTGTCTAGTATATTTAAATCCTATTACAATGTCTGTCTAAACATGCCGTCAGCAGCGATCTTTTTTTGTCGATGTGTCGGGTCTGAGAGATAGCCCTGTGAGGGGATTATCTCCTGAACAACAAAAAAACCGCCCTCCCATAGATGGAAGAGCGGTTGATAATGCTGGTTGTTATCTGTCGTTATTCCGGCGGTTGCGAAGAAAGGCCGGGATATCCAGTTGATCGCTTGAGGTCGGGCTGCCAAAAGGCTTGGGGCCAGGCGCAGCGGGCTGTGAACGGTTATCCGAAGCTGCCGGCGCTCCTTGGGCGCTCTTGTCTGCAGCCTGTTGACCGGGCATTTGGCGCAGAGCCGGGTTACTGCGGTGCTCAAAACCGGTAGCGATAACGGTTACTTTGATTTCTTCCTTCAAATTCTCATCAATGCTGGCCCCGAAAATCATGTTCACTTCAGGGTCCGACGCGGAGATAACAATTTCTGCAGCTTCATTGACTTCATAGAGAGACAAATTGGAACCGCCGGTAATATTCATGATGATACCGCGCGCCCCGTCTATCGACGTCTCCAGCAAAGGACTTTGAATCGCTTTGCGGGCTGCTTCAGCCGCACGGTTCTCGCCGGTAGCAGCACCGATGCCCATCAAGGCCGAGCCTCGTTCCGTCATGATCGTCTTCACGTCGGCAAAGTCAAGATTGATAAGCCCCGGTACGGCGATCAGGTCCGAAATCCCCTGCACCGCCTGCTTCAGTACATTATCCGCTTCACGGAAGGCTTCCAGCATCGGGGTTTTCTTGTCGACGATCTCAAGCAAGCGGTCATTCGGAATGACGATCAGCGTATCAACCTTTTCCTTGAGCGATTCAATCCCAAGCTCGGCTTGTCCGGAACGCTTGCGTCCTTCAAATGTGAAGGGGCGTGTAACGACGCCGACGGTCAGAGCGCCGCATTCGCGGGCGATCTCTGCGATGACTGGTGCGGCTCCCGTGCCGGTACCACCACCCATGCCGGCTGTGACGAATACCATATCCGCCCCTTTAAGCGCATTTGCAACCACTTCACGGGATTCTTCAGCGGCTTTCTTGCCAACCTCCGGGTTCGCTCCCGCTCCAAGACCCCGGGTCAGCTTGTCCCCGATTTGCAGCTTCTGCTCGGATCTGGCCATATGGAGCGCTTGCGCGTCCGTATTGACCGTAATAAATTCAACACCCTTGACGCCATTCTCAATCATCCGGTTGACGGCATTGCTGCCACCGCCGCCAACGCCAATGACCTT
Source organism: Paenibacillus sp. JT31N17 (assembly GCF_056269255.1). Taxonomy (NCBI): domain Bacteria; kingdom Bacillati; phylum Bacillota; class Bacilli; order Caryophanales; family Paenibacillaceae; genus Paenibacillus; species Paenibacillus sp. JT31N17. Next base: position 168,430 of record NZ_JBWDNP010000003.1, on the reverse strand, counting down.
AATCTGGGCCAGTTGTTCCATATCGAAATCGAATTCCAACATTCTATTAGTTCCCCCGATCAAATGAATTCACTAAACATATTTTTCAATCTTTCAAACAATCCGGGTTTAGTAGACGAAGGAGCACTTGCTTTACGTCCAGCACTCTTCTTCGGAGCCGAAGAAATCCGGTTTCTCATATATTTGGAAACATATTGAATCATTCCAACACCGCTTGTAAAAGAGGGATCCCTTACACCGATGAAATCGGGAACAGCAATCCTGACCGTTGATTCCAGCTCGCTCTGCGCAAGCGGAAGTGTTCCGGGCATGATCACAGTGCCTCCTGTCAATACATAACCATTTACTTTGTCCCCAAATCCCAAACGGATGACTTCCTGGCGCATGAGATGGAAAATCTCCTGCATGCGGGGCTCGATAATATTGGCCAGATCAACCTGCGAGAATTCCTTCTCGACATTGCTTCCCATACGCATAACCTTGAACTTCTGATCTTCCGCCGCATCCTGAATCAATGCGCAGCCGAATTTCTGCTTGATTTTCTCGGCTTGTTCGGTTTGGGTACGTAGTCCGTAGGAGATATCGCTAGTGACATATTCGCCACCGATAGGAAGTGTGGAAGTTGCAACTATGCTGCCTTGATCAAAAATCGCAATTGTGCAAGAACCGGCTCCGATGTCAGCGAGCACGGTTCCCATCATTTTCTCATCTTTGGTTAGCGCCATCTGCCCCGAGGCCAGCGACATGAGAATGACGCCGGCAATCCGCAGATTCGCCTTCTCCACACAGCGCACCAGATTATGGATAGCCGTCTTGGCGCCTGTTACGACGGTTGCCTCAACTTCAAGCCTTACGCCGATCATACCCCGCGGATCCGAAATCCCTTCAAGTCCGTCAACCAGGTACTGCTTTGGAACCAGATTGATAATTTCCCGTTCGGGAGGAAGGGCAACAACTTTCGCCGCCTGCAGTACCCGCTCGATATCCTCTTCGCCGATTTCCCTGTCCTCGTTGGATACGGCCACTACGCCATGATTGGTTTGGAGTGAAATATGATTGCCTTGTATACCGACATATACGTCGCTTATTTGAATGCCCACCATGCGTTCCGCATGATCCACTGCATTACGAATGGATTGCACGGTTTGGTCAATATCAACGATGGCCCCTTTTCGTATTCCTTCCGAGTCGGCAGATCCAACTCCAATAATATTAATGGCTCCATTACTCACTTCGCCAATAATAGCACGAACTTTGGATGTACCGATGTCCAAACTAACGATGATGTCGTTGCTGCTCAACCCGTGGCACCTCCGTTTCAAAATGTTATAGATTCCAGTATATAGAAACCGTATCAGGTCCAGTCTCCAAGTGCATTTCTACTTATTCAACGTTGGGCCTATTTTCCCTCTTTTTTCAACAACTTTTTCGGTGTATGTTAATATTTCCAGCGCCGCAGCCGCTGCGCTGCTTCCGCAATTCTAATGAAAAAATAATCGGAGAGAGGCAAAAAGATGCATAATTAAAATTCTAACACTCTTTGACCCTATTGAGTAGTGTCTTTTTGATCGGCGTCCTTATTTCCCCCCTCGTCCGGGGTAAATGATGTATAAGTATCCGCAAGCAGCATCGTGATAAGTCCGGGCTCCTGCGTCTCAATAACGGCGTTCAGCGCCGGCACCTTCCCGGGGAGCAGCGAAACCGCGGTAATGACCTCAAAACGTGTGCGCGTATAAATCTTGATGCGGTCCGGATACGCTTTTGAAGGCGTAGGAATGATTTCCGAGAAATCGGACAGCGACTGGGCGGATAGCTCGGCAAGCTGCTTGCACAACTGCGCCATGACCGGGTCATCGACTTTCCAGCCGGACAGGATGGGCTTGTCCACGATGATATCGCTCCCCGTCGGAACGCTTGTCCCGTTGGATAACAGAGCGGTCAGCACGCCCTGGTCCGACAGCTGGAATGCGACACCCGGAAACTCGTGAACCACAATTTTGACGGTGCCGGGAAATGATTTGGTTACTTCCACCGTCTCAACCGGAGCGAGCTTCTTTACCCGTGCTTCAATGGTTTTGGCCGATGTACCCAAAAAAGCGTCGCCCACGCTGATGCCCGCAGCCTTCTGAACATCGGCCGCTCTCGTAAACTTCTGTCCCTCCACCACGACGGAAGAAATTTTGCTGATATTCGAATTAAAAAACAATACGCATAATATAACTATAAAGAGCAAAAAGAGCACTGCCAGCAGCTTTTTGCCGCCCCGGCGTCTTCGGACAGGTTCCCTCAGCACGGGCATCTTGTCTGCCATGACTTGTCCCTTCTTTCGAACAGACGATAAACGGCAAAGAGGCTGCCGTTCACGGTCTGTATAGCGCTTCATCCAGCAATGGTTAATTTAAGAGACAATCTCTTTCTTGGGAACCGGAGACAGCCGAGAGATTCGCGCGCCCAATCGGGAGAGCATCGTCTCAATCCGGTCATAACCCCTATCGATGTGGTGTACCTGCTCCACGACTGTTCTGCCTTGGGCGGCGAGCCCTGCGATAACCAGTGCGGCTCCCGCACGCAAATCAGTCGCTTCCACCGTAGCCCCGTAAAGCCTTGGAACACCCCGAATGAATGCGGAATTCAAGTCGACCCTGATGTCCGCCCCCATACGCGAGAGCTCGTCGACATGCTTGAAGCGGCCTTCAAAAATCGTTTCCTTCATGACGCTTACCCCGTCGGCGAGCGACAGCAGCACCATAATTTGCGACTGCAAATCCGTTGGAAACGCCGGATAAGGAGAAGTGACAATCCGGTCGATAGACTTGCTCCGGCTCGCACTGCCAACTTTGATTATATCACCGTCCACCGATATTTGAACACCTGCCCGGCGAAGCACGTGAATGAGCGAGGTGAGATGGGATGGCTGCGTGTTGTGCAGCGTTACCTGGCCCCTGGTGGCCGCTGCGGCAACCATGACGGTTCCTGTAACGATCCTGTCCGGAATGACCTGATACCGGCATGGAACAAGCTTCTCTACGCCTTCAATCGTAATGGTGTCGGTTCCGGCTCCGATGATCTTGGCGCCCAATGCGCACAAGAACCGCTGCAGGTCCTGAATTTCCGGTTCACGGGCAGCGTTGCTGATTGTCGTAAGCCCTTCCGCCAGTACTGCAGCCATCATAATATTTTCTGTTGCGCCCACGCTTGGAAAATCAAGATGGACTTCAGCGCCCTTCAGCCGATCTGCGAAGCAAACAATGCGGCTGCCTTCTTCTTCTATTTGTGCTCCAAGCGCCATAAGACCTCTCAAATGCAAATCAATCTTTCGTTCCCCGATCGCGCAGCCGCCTGGCTGATAAATCGTTGCTTTGCCAAATCGTGCTAGAAGCGGCCCCATCAAAAAGATGGAGGAGCGCATTTGACGCATAAGAGCTTCCGGGACATGCGAGGAATGTGCGAATGTCGTATCAAGCATAACCGTTTCATCCACATGTTCCGCCCGGCAGCCGAGCTCGCGCAAAATGTTCAGCATGACGTCGATATCAAGAAGCTTTGGCACATGATCGATCGTCACTTTTCCTTCTACTAGCAGACTGGCAGCCAAAATCGGCAAAGCGGCATTTTTCGCTCCTTGGATAACTATGGTTCCTGAGAGAGGTTTCCCGCCTTCAATCACCAATTTGTCCAATGTATCACCTCCGAATTACCGCTCACCCACCACCAGTACTTCCGGCACCAAATCGACTCCGAATCGGTCTTTAACGGTGCTGCGAATAGTTGTCATGAGGGTGAGGACGTCTTCGGCCTTCGCTTGACCGGTATTCACAATAAAATTGGCGTGCTGCGTCGACACTTCGGCATCTCCGCTTCGCATCCCCTTGAGCCCCGCTTCTTCGATCAGCCTCGCGGCAAAATCATTCGGCGGATTGCGGAACACGCTGCCTGCAGTAGCCGACTTTAGTGGCTGCGTGCGCAGCCGGCGCTCCTTGTAAGCGGACATCGTGGACGCGATCTCTCTACGGTCGCCGCGTTCGAGCTCAAATGTCGCATTAACAACGATTCCGGGCTGCTCATGAAGAAAGGAATGACGATAGGAAAAACCCATTTGACCAGAATCGCAGTGTACCAATTCTCCTGTTTCCAGTACAATGTCAGCCGATTTGAATATACGTGACACATCCGACCCGTGGGCACCGGCATTCATGTACACCGCTCCGCCGACCGAACCTGGAATTCCCCCTGCAAACTCCAGACCGGTCAATCCTTCCTTGCCTGCCATGACAGACAGCTTGATGAAGGAATAAGCCGCGCCCGCATGAACGAGCGTGCCATCAAATCGTGCATAATCGAATCCTTCGCCCGGCTGGATCACAACGCCCCGGATTCCCTTATCGCTTACCAGCAAATTGGAGCCGCGTCCGAGGTTGGTCCAAGGCACTCCTTGTTTGTGGAGCAAACGCACCACGGACACCAGCTGCTCTTTATTTTGCGGAATAACCAAGATGTCTGCCGGACCTCCGATTTTCCAGGTTGTATATCCGGAAAGCGGTTCGCCAGATCTCACGCTGCCTGAATCGATTTGTTGTAATTCCGCTAACAATTGCTCCATCCTTGCCCGTACCTCCTTTTTGCTATTAGCGATTGTCGAATGCGGGGCATGCTTCTCCCAGCCAGGCTGCCCTCCCTGCTGACTTTCGGTTGCAGATACGGGCCCCGCCAGGTGACGGTCACGATTATAGGGTATTCTATGCCTTCCCGCGCATGAGTGTGACAATCGCCCATGATGCACTACGGTTTGTCCGTTAATCTCTTAATTTCTTGTCCGATGAGGGTTGCCGATTGCGGCATGCCGAGCGTCAGTGCCGCAAGCCCCATTTTGGTCAGCAGCTCTTCGGCACCGATCAGTCTTGTTACGCGCTCGAATAATTTGCTGCCGCTTAAGTCCCGTTCGAGAATCATCTCCGCCGCTCCTGCATCCGCGAGGCTTCTCGCATTCGCTTCCTGATGGTTATTCGTGACATTCGGAGACGGTATTAAAATAGAAGGAACTCCCAAAGCTGTGATTTCCGCGAGCGATGAAGCTCCCGAACGGCTGACAATCAGCTTGGATGCAGCCAGCACCTCTGGCATATTATGCAAATACGGCCGCACATGAAGATTGGCAGACTGCCCCTGCTGTGCATCCTTCATTCTCTTCATCGTGCTTTCATAGTAGCTTTCTCCAGTCACAAATACAAAATGAACCTTGGGCATTCGCATAACCATTCCTGCCATGTCCACCATCGCGTCATTCATCGCCTTCGCACCTCTGCTGCCCCCGACCATCAGTACGATCTGGCTGCCGGCAGGCAGTCCCAGCGATTTGAATCCGTTATCCCTGCTTGCGCGAACCACATGAGTCGCGCAAGGATTGCCTGTATAGACAGCATGCTTTGAGCGCTTGAACTGGGACAACGAGTCCTTGAAGCTGACAGCTACGCAATCCGCATATCGGGTTAAAAACTGGTTGGTCAAGCCGGATACGGCATTCTGCTCATGAATAAGCGTTGGAATGCCGAGCTTGGCGGCCGCATAGACGACGGGCCCGCATACATATCCTCCTGTACCCACCACGACATCAGGTTTGAATTCCCGCAGGAGCTGCTTGGAGCGCTTTACGCCTCTTAGAAAACGCATGACGGTTTTCACATTGTCCAAAGACAGATTGCGCCTGAAGCCCGTGATCTCCACGGGTTCAAACGCGATCCCCTGTGCAGGCACAATCCGGCTCTCCAGTCCTTTGGGAGATCCGATATATAATATCGATGAATCCGGAGCTTCTTCCTTCACCTGCCTGCCGATCGCAAGCGCCGGATAAATATGGCCGCCTGTTCCGCCGCCGGTCAATACGATACGCATGACATGTTCACCTCGAATAACGGGATATATTAAGTAAAATGCCGAGCGCCGTAAGCAACAGTGTCAGCGATGAACCGCCATAGCTGACAAGCGGCAGTGTAATGCCCGTCACCGGCAGCATACCAATGACGACGCCAATATTGATAAACACCTGTACGGCGACAATCCCGACAATGCCCACCGCAAGCAGGCTGCCAAACGTATCAGGAGCTGAGATCGCCGTCCGCATACCGCGCCACAGCAGGATGGCAAATAGAATAATAATCGTGCCGCCGCCGATGAAGCCCAGCTCCTCCGAAACGATGGAGAAGATAAAGTCGGTTTGCGGTTCGGGCAAATAATTAAATTTCTGACGGCTCATACCAAGCCCAAGTCCGACAAGTCCCCCAGGTCCGATGGCATAGAGGGATTGAATGATCTGATAGCCTGCGCCAAGCGGATCGGCCCATGGGTCCATGAAGGCGGTGATGCGCTGCATCCGGTAAGGAGCCGCAAGAATCAGCCCCACAAATCCGGCAACGCCAATCATGGCGAGCGAGCCCAGATGCGCCATACGCGCGCCCGAGGTGTAGATGACCAGCAGGGATGCGCCTACCATAACAGCGCCGGTTCCCAGATCCGGCTGCAGCATAATCAGCGCAAAGGCTGCGCCGAGAATACCGAGCGGTGGCAGCAGCCCCTTGGTAAACAAGGTGACGGTCTGCTGCTTCTCGGATAACAGCTTGGCCAGGAAGATCACCATGGCCAGCTTCATGAATTCCGAGGGCTGGATGCCGAGCGAGCTGATGCCGAGCCAGCTTCTGGCTCCCCCGCGGACAACCCCGATCCCGGGAATCAATACAATGACCAGCAGGCCAAAGCAGATAAACAGAGCGGGCCGGGACCATTTCTTCCATATTCCATAGTCAGCGTTCATCGTTACCAGCAGGGACGCAATACCCAGCGCAGCAAAGATGGACTGGCGCTTGACGTAATAGAATTTGTCGCCGAACTCATGGAATGCCAGTACTGCGCTTGCACTGTATACCATCACAAGGCCGATGGCGAGAATACACGATATCGATACGATCATCCATACATCCGGGGCGGACCGGGCTTTTACCATAGCACAAACACCTCTTGCATGCGTAAGTAGGGACAAGCCCCCTACTTACAAGGTATGCGCCGATTGTTTAAAAATGCGCCCCCGCTCTTCGTAAGACTTGAACATGTCCCAGCTGGCGCAGGCGGGCGAGAGCAGAACGATATCTCCCGGCTCTGCAAAGGAGGCGGCTTCGCGCACGGCTTGCTGCAGCGTCGCTTCGGCGTCCTCTTCAGGTTCGACTGTTTTGATCCACGCTAAACCTGCCAGCTCGGCAACCGCAGCAATCTTCCCGCGTGTCTCTCCAAGCGTCACGACCGCCTTGACCTGGTCCTTGATATGCGGCAGCAGTTCCATATAATCCGAACCCCGGTCAAGTCCTCCCGCAATCAGTACAATCCGCGGGGGGAACGAACGCAGTGCATTGATCGTTGCTGCCGGATTGGTCGCTTTGGAGTTGTTGTAGTAGCGTATGCCACCGCGCTCACAGACGAACTCCATGCGGTGCTCAACCCCGCTGAACTCCCTCAGCGGAGCTCTGAGCGCTTCAAGCGGTGCGCCTGCAGCCAGCGAGGCTCCAATCGCGGCAAGTGCGTCGGCTGCGTTATGCCTTCCCGGAATGCCCAGTTCGTGAACGGGCAAGACGACATGTCTTGCTTCTTCCCGGTCGATCCAGATGATCTCCCTATCCAGCCCGTCAGGCGGCGCGGACAGCTCTTCCGGAAAGGGCGGCTCAATGAACAGCCCATAAGGCAGGCTTTGAGAAACCGCAAAAGGAATGATATGCGCCTTAATCCTGCCCTCGCTGACAAGCTGGCGGCAAACGGGATCGTCCATGTTGATGACAGCGGTATCCTGCTCCGTTTGATTGGCAAACAGCTTGGCCTTCGACTGGACATAATCCTCCATGTCCCCGTGATAATCCAGATGGGTCTCGACCACATTCAACAGTACGGACACGCGCGGACGAAAATGCTGCGTGCCTTTGAGTTGAAAGCTGCTGAGCTCGGCCACCAGCCAATTGTTGCCCGTAGCGGTTTGCGCCGCTTCGCAAAGCGGTGTGCCGATATTGCCCGCCACGATCGGCGCAAGGTCGGCAGCCTCCAGCATATCCCCGATCCACGTTGTCGTGGTGGTCTTGCCGTTGGAGCCGGTAATGCCGATAATCGGCGCATCCGAAAGCTGGTAGGCGATCTCCACTTCCGTGACCACTTTCAAACCCAGCGCGAGCGCCCGCTTGACCGGCGGCGCGCTGTAGGGAATACCCGGGTTTTTGACTACCAGCGCGGTATCCCCGGTAATGAGATCATCCGGGTGGCTGCCGCAAATAACAGAAATACCCAAAGCGTCCAATTCATCCGCTTCGGGGCACAATTCGCGTTTCTTCTGGTCGTTGACAATCACTTTTGCGCCCAGCTTGTGGAACAGCTTCGCAACGCTGACGCCGCTTTTGGCGAGCCCCAGTATGACTATTTTTTTGCCTTGGTACAATGTGGATTCCCCCCTAAATCCCCCTGAGGGGGACCCCAAGGGCCCCGGCCCTCTGGACACCCGGAATGGGATAACGTCCGAGTTGCAGAGTAGCGCCCTCGTTAATGTTATTTGGTGTGCTCGCTTTCGTCCCTAGGGACACGCTTAACTTTTGATGCTCCCTGGGTACCAGGATGACTTCGTCTAGAATAACGTTTGGGTCAATGAGACGGTTAGTGCGGTCGTTTGGTCGTTGGATCGCTTTCGTCCTTTGGACACGCTCTTACTTTTTGAGCTGGTCGCCCCGCTTCGGGGCGATTGTCGGCGCCTGAGGCGCCTTGTCCCTTGGCGGGACTTTTAAAGGCTCGGCACCTTTGGTGCCTTGTCCCTTGGCGGGACTTTTTTATCGGCCCAGGATGAGGCCGATAGCTGCCAGGATGAGCGATACGAACCAGAAGGACGTGACGACGCGCCATTCGCCCCAACCCGACAGCTCGAAGTGATGATGGATCGGGCTCATCTTGAAGATTCGCTTGCCGCGAAGCTTGAATGAGGCGACCTGCAGGATCACCGAGAGCATTTCGATGACGAATACGCCGCCGATAAGAACGAGCAGAATTTCCGTCTTCGTCAAGATCGCAACTGCCGCCATGCCGCCGCCTATGCCCAGTGAACCGGTGTCGCCCATGAAGACTTTGGCCGGATGGGCATTGAAGACCAGGAAGCCCAGCAGGGCGCCGATCATGGCAGCTGAGAAGATTGCCGATTCATGCTCGCTTGCATGCAGAGCCAGGATGGTGAAAGCGGCGAAGGCGATCGCACCTGTGCCTGCCAGCAATCCGTCGACGCCATCGGTGAAGTTGACGGCGTTTGTGGTGCCGAAGAGCATGATGACGACAAAGGGATAATAGAACCAGCCGAAATCAAATTGTATCGTTGTACTGGGAATGCCCACGACGGTGCTGTGATTCATTTGATAGAGCAGGACACAGATTATAATGGAAAAGATGAGCTGGCCGATCAGCTTCTGCTTAGCGGTTAAGCCCAGTGATCGCTTGAATACGATTTTAATATAATCATCAAGAAATCCGATAAGTCCGAAACCCAACGATGCAATAAGTAGTACCCAAAATTCCGGTGTAATTTCTGAAAATTTCAAAAAGCTGAGCAGCAGCGCCAGCATAATGATGATGCCGCCCATAGTCGGCGTGCCTTTCTTCTTCAGATGGCTTTGCGGCCCGTCCGTCCGGATCTGCTGGCCGAATTTAAGCCGTCTTAGCAGTGGGATGAACAAAGGTCCGAGCAAGACCGCAAGGAGAAAAGAAGCGCCGATCGACAGCAGGATGACCTTGATGTCCATGTTGTCACCTCATCATGCACGCTGCAGCGCGTGGACGATTTCTTCCATACGCATGCCTCGTGAGCCTTTCACTAATACAAGATCCTCCGGTGTCAATGAGGCGCGAAGGCACTCGATCAACTGCTCTTTATCTTCAAAAGCGACCACCGGCGCCTCTGTTTGCAAAGATGAAGGATCGCTCAGCGCCCCGCTGCTCTCTCCCGCTCCCGCATTTTTCTCAAATGATTTGGAAGCTGCGGAGGCCGTGTGGCGGGATAGCGCTCCATAGGTCAGCAAGCGATCCGCCTTGTAAGGGGTAATGTAATCGCCAATATCGGCGTGAAGCTCCGCATCCTGTGCGCCAAGCTCCAGCATATCCCCGAGAACCAGCCATTTGCGCCGGTATCCTGTCAGCTGCGCCACCAGATCGACCGCTGCGCGGACCGCCGTCGGATTGGCGTTATAAGCATCATTAAGCACCATTGCCCCGTTGTATGCCCGCACCGGTTCAATACGCATCCCCGTCAACCGCAATCCTTCGAAGCCCTCGCGGATTTTCTCCGCCGGGATGCCAAGCGCCCGGCCTACGGCTACCGCTGCCAGCGCATTGGACACGTTATGATGTCCGGGAACCGGAAGCGACAAGCGGTCGAAAGATTCCAGTCCATTCACGTCAAAAGCGGAGGATATCGCGTCCACCTCGACATGGACGGCGTTCCAGTCATTGCCTTGCCCCAAACCAAAGGTCTGCCTCCTGAGCGTATCAGGCAGATTCAGTGCTTCCACTCCAGCATGCAGCAAAGGCTCATCGCCGTTGAACAGGAGCAGTCCGCCTTCCCGAAGCCCTGCGACAATTTCCAGCTTGGCCTTCGCAATGCCTTCCCGTGACCCGAGCTGCAGCAGATGCGCATCCCCGATATTGGTAATGACAACGATATCCGGCTTGGCTATGCAGGTGAGCAGCTCGATTTCGCCAAAACCGCTCATTCCCATTTCCAGCACGACAACCTCAACCGATTCATCCAGCTGCAGGACGGTAATCGGCAGCCCGATATGATTGTTCAGATTGCCTTCGGTTTTATGAACCCGGAAGACGCCTGATAACACGGAGGCTACCATGTCCTTAGTTGTGGTCTTGCCGTTGCTTCCCGTTATCCCGACAACGCGCAAATTCAGCTCTTCCCGGTAGGAAGCGGCTAATCGCTGCAAAGCCGTAAGCGGGTCGTCCACCAGAAGCAGAGGCTCGTCAATCAGCGTCTCCGGTATCGACCGGTTGGATTGCCAGAGCAGCGCAGCAGCCCCGCCCGCAAGGGCGTTGGCGGCAAAATCATGTCCGTCAAAGTTATAGCCGGCGAGCGGAATATAAAGCTGGCCGGGCTGAACATCTCGTGAATCCCTGGTTGCGCCGGTTATGGCAATTTCGGCAAACCGGTTGTTTGTCAACGTTCCACCGCACATGTCGGCAATGGCGCCTAACGTTCGTTTTATCACAGTCTGAGACTCCTTATCGCTTCTTTGGCCACAACGCGATCATCAAAGTCGTGCGTCTGATCCCCGATGATCTGATACGTCTCATGACCTTTCCCCGCAATCAATATTACATCGTCGGGGCTGGCCATATCAACCGCTTTTTGGATCGCCGCATGACGGTCCGCCAGCAGCTCGTAACGGTCTCCGGACACCCCGTCCCCGATGAGCCCGACTTCAATATCCTTCAGGATTTGCGCCGGATCCTCGGTGCGCGGATTGTCGGAGGTGACGATCGCATAGTCGGCGTAACGGCCGGCAATCGAGCCCATAAGCGGACGTTTCGTCCGGTCCCGGTCGCCGCCGCAGCCAAACACGCAGATAATTCTTCCTGAGGCTACCTCTTTGACCGCTGCCAATACATTTTCCAGGCCATCGGGCGTATGCGCGTAATCGACAATGACGGCGAATGGCTGGCCGGCATTAACTGCCTCGACTCTCCCCGGAACTCCCGGCAGGCTCTCCAGACTTGCTTTGATCTGCGCAAGCGGAACCTCTTCGATCAATGCCGCGCCTATTGCGGCCAAAGCATTATAAACGTTGAACTTCCCGGTCATTTGCAGCGTAATATCCGCTTCTCCCTTGAAGGTGTTCACATGAAAGGATGTTCCATGCGCGGTAATCCGTACATGGGTCGCGCGAATATCTGCTTCCTGATCCACACCATAGGTAATGACTTCAGCGGCCGTAGCCTTGGCAAATCCCTCTGAAGCCTCGTCATCGGCATTCAACAACGCAAATGTTCGGTCGCCCTGAGAATGGGCATACTCGTTGCCGAGCCGGGAGAACAACAGCTCCTTGGCTGCAGCGTAACGCTCCATTGTATAATGATAATCCAAATGATCCTGCGTGAGGTTGGTAAATATTGCCGTGCGGTAACGGCAGCCCTTTACACGCCCCTGCTCCAGCGCATGCGAGGATGCCTCCATGACGCAGTAATTGCTTCCCGACTCCACCATTCCGGCCAGGCTGCGCTGAAGCTCCAGCGCCTCGGGCGTCGTACCCGACATGGGATAGGATCGGCCGCCGTAACGCATTTCTACCGTTCCGATCACACCCGGGCTGAAGCCTGCATCAGCCAGAATTCGTTCAATCAAATAAGTCGTTGTTGTTTTCCCGTTCGTTCCCGTTACGCCGATCAGCTTCAATTTGTGGCTGGGCTGTTCAAAATATATATCGGCAATGACAGCCATCGCGAGACGACAGTCCTTGACGAGAATTTGCGGAATACCGACAGGCAGCTCCCGGTCCACCACCAGCGCTGATGCCCCAAGCTCCATCGCCTGGGGCGCAAAGTCATGACCATCCTGCGTATGGCCCGGCAGGCAGATAAACAAGTCGCCTGCCGATACTTTGCGGGAATCGATTTGGATTCCGTTGATTTTTGTGTTCTTATCGCCAATAAGTCGTGCTGTAAGCAGCAATTCGGCTATTTGTTCCAAACGCATGGGTCAGTTCCTCCACCCCGGCCTGTTTGATCATGTCCCGGCCCTGTAATAGGTTCTATTATTCTTGCTGACGTATTACCCGTACCTGTTATACATTCTCTTCCCAGTATAGTCAAGGATGATTGCTTTCATCATCCTTGGCCAAATAAATGCGGATCGTCGAGCCCCGTTCCACCCGTGAACCTGCAGCCGGTGCCTGCCTGATAACGGTGTCTCCGCTGCCGGCTGACGTCAGATTGAAATTCATATTCATATCCTCGTAAATATCGGATACCGTCTTGCCTACAAGATTCGGAACCGTAACGATTGGCGTTTCGCCATATTTGTAATCCCGCTCAATCTGCTTCTTACGAGGCTCAATTCCCATATAGGGCAGGGCATCCGCAAGGATGTTATGCACAATAGGGGCGGCAACGACGCCGCCAAACTGAATGCCCTGCGGATTGTCGACCGCCACATACACGACAATCTTGGGATCGTCCGCAGGTGCGAAGCCGATGAAGGACACGATATGCTCATTGGGCGAGTACCGGCCATTGATCACTTTCTGCGCCGTACCGGTTTTACCGCCAACCCTGTAGCCATCCAGAAAAGCATTGCGCCCCGTTCCTTTGGCCACCACGCTCTCCAGCGCTTCCCTTACCTGCTGGCTGGTTTTCTCCGAGATCACCTGCCGCACGGCCTCCGGCTCCACCGTTTCGACCGTTTCACCGGTTTCGGGGTTGATCCAGGCTTTGGCAACATGCGGCTTGTACAGCGTTCCGCCGTTGACTGCCGCCGAGACTGCCGTAATCTGCTGGATCGGCGTTACGGAGACCCCTTGGCCGAAGGCGGTTGTCGCCAGCTCCACCGGGCCGACCTGGCTCATCTTGAACATGATCCCGTTCTCTTCGCCGCCGAGGTCAATGCCGGTCTTGGTGCCGAAGCCAAAGTCCTTGATATACTGAAACAATTTATCTTTGCCGAGCCGGTTGCCCAGCGCGACAAAACCGGGATTGCATGAATTTTGCACAACCTCCAGAAACGTCTGTGAGCCGTGACCGCCCTTCTTCCAGCAGCGCAAGCGGGCTCCGCCGACTTCCACGAACCCCGGATCATAGAAGTGATCATTGGTTAAGTTTACCTTGCCTTCTTCAAGCGCAGCGGAAAGCGTGATAATCTTGAATGTCGAACCCGGCTCATAGGTCATCCAGATGGGCAAATTCCGGTTGTACACCTGTGGATCAACATCACGATATTTATCCGGCTCGTACGTAGGACGGCTAGCCATTCCAAGAATTTCACCCGTACTCGGATCCATCGCAATCGCCATGATGTCGTCCGCCTGGAATTTAACCATGGCCTGATCCAGCTCGCGTTCCATAATGGACTGGATTTGCTTATCGAGGGTCAGTTCCAGATTCAGACCATCCTTGGGCTTCAGATAAGAATCAGCAGAGCCCGGCATTTGCCGGCCTTTCGCGTCAGAGAGAAATGAAATATTCCCGTTGATTCCGGAAAGCATGTCATTGTATTGCGCTTCAATACCGGTCAAGCCCTGATTGTCAATCCCGGTAAAGCCCAGCACATGCGAAGCAAAGCTGCCCATGGGATAATAACGTTTGTTATCCTCCGCCACAACAACGCCAGGCAGTGCCAAATCGCGTATCAATTGGGCCTTGTCCGTTGTGATTTTCCGGCCTCCGGGCTGAATACGGACGATCAACTGTTTTTTTGTAATGGTCTTCAGCACGGCGTCTTCCGTCATGTCGAGCACTCTGGCAAGCTCTGCAGCCGTCTTCTGCGCATCCTTGATCTGGGCGGGAATCGCCATAATCGTCGGCGAGCTTATATTATACGCAAGCTTGGTTCCGTTTCGGTCCCATATTTCCCCCCGCTTGGCCGAGAACGGAATTTCCCTCCGCCAGGAGTTTTCCGCTTTTGACGCGAGCTCCTCGCCCTTCCACAATTGCACGTAAGCGAGCCTGCCTATAAGGAGCGCAAAAGAAGCGACAGCGATGATCAGCGCGATAAATAAGCGCCGCCTTACGGTAACATTCGAAATTTTCACCTGCAATCCCCTCCGAATAGCACGTAAAACGGGAACATACGCACATCCGTTTCCTAATCCAAGCCTATTCGGTTTAAAAAGGGGTTAGAACAAGCTATCCTGCACCGGCATCTTACTCTTTCTTGTCTTCCTCCTGCTTTTCCGCATCCCCTTCCTCTGTTGATGTCTGGTCTGCGGGAGGAGCCAAGGTGAGCTTCAAGACCTTCTCGCCTTTCAGCTGGGCAAGTGTTTGCGAGGTGACAAAACCTTGTCCCACTGTCACACATTTGATTTGCAGCAGCGTACAGAATTCCAATGCATCACGCAGGGACAGGCCGCTCATATTCGGAATTGCGAGCTCGCTCCGGTTCTCCGTGATCAAATAAACACGCTGCGTGGGATTGACCGCTGAATTTGCTTTTGGTATTTGCTGCAAAATTTTATTGCCCTTGCCGATGACCTCAGGTGTAAGCGAACGCGAGGTCAGCTGTGCCTTGGCCTGGTCGAGTGTAAGATTGGTCAGCTCCGGCAGTGTGACGGTCAAGTCCTTCGCTGCGGATTCCTTGGCAGGCTCAATTGTCGGATTGACACCCATATGGCGCAGACTTTGCAGCACTATTTTTTTGAATACCGGCGCCGCAACCGCCCCGCCGCCCAGCAGCTCGTCTTCCGGCGCATCGGCTACCACATACACTGCGATTCTGGGCTTTTCCACCGGTGCGTAACCAATGAAAGATACGACATATTGATCACTGGAATATGCACCGTTTACAACCTTTTGAGCTGTCCCCGTCTTGCCTGCGATGCGGTAGCCTTCGATGTAGGCGTTTCTCCCAGTGCCAATCTCCTGGTCAGAGACGACCTGCTCCAAATATCCGCCCACCAGTTCCGCGGACTTATCGGAAATCACCTCACGAACGAGCTTCGGCTTTGTAACAACAGATGTTTTGGCCACCGGATCATCGATTTCCTTGATCAGATGCGGCTGCATCAGCTTGCCTCCGTTCGCGATAGCAGCAACGGCCGTAACCTGTTGAATTGGCGTAACCTGCACCTTACCCTGACCGAATGAAGCATTTGCGACATCCCTTGCGATATTCGGATTAATGGTAATGGAGCCAGCCGCTTCACCCGGCAGTTCGATATTCGTTTTCTCATTGAATCCAAACTTCTTGATATAATCCATAAGGCGGTCCGCTTTGAGTTTCTCATAACCAAGCTTGACGAAAGCCACGTTACTGGAGCGCTTGAGTCCTTCCAGATACGTAATATCGCCCCAGCCGCCGCGTTTGATATCGTTAACCTGCTGCTTTCCTACCTGAATCGATCCGGACATATAATGATCATTGGGATCAAACAGTCCTTCCTGAACGGCCCCCGCCAGCGTTACGATTTTGAAAGTCGAACCGGGCTCATATAAGGCTCTAATCGCGCTGTTATAGAAATCCGACGGCTGCGCCTTTCCATATTCGTTAGGGTTAAAGTCCGGCAGGTTCGCCATCCCCAAGATGTCCATCGTTTGCGGATCTACGGCGATCGCCGTCATGCTTTTCGGATGAAATTCATTCCAAGCTTCCCTGAGCGCCTCTTCGACATAATACTGAATATCCGAATCAATAGTCAGCTTGACATTCTTGCCATCCACGGAAGGATTGAATTTGACCGTTCCATCCTCCAGAATGACGCCATTGCCGTCCCTTTCATAAACGATCTCGCCTTCCTTGCCGCTTAATTCCTTGTCCAGCGATTTCTCAAGCCCCATAACAGGCACGCCTTGGTTGTTCATATAACCGACGATATGGGAAGCCATATTATTCTTCGGATAATACCGTTTCTTATCCTCTGTCAAATAAATGCCGATATCCGGCTCTTTGGTCTGCTTCATCAATTCGTCTCTATATTTCTCAATCCGGTCCTTGACTTCCTTATCCACCTGCCAGCCCTTCTGGCGCACCTCGCGGTTGACATAGAACTCTCCCTTATCGTTCTTCGCGGTTACAATCTCCTGAAGGTCGCTTTCCGATGTTCCCAGAATCGTGTGAAGCTTGCTTACGATCTGGTCTTCCAGTTTGAGCTTGTTGATAAGCTTCGGATTAACCGAGACGTTGTAAGCCAGCACATCCATCGCCAGGACATTGCCATCCCTGTCGGAGATGGTTCCCCTGGTTGGAACCAGCTTCTCCGATCTGGACCAGACATCCCGGGCTTTATCCGCCCAGTAATCGGCCTTGACAACCTGGACCCAATAGATTCGGCCTACGAGAACAACAAAAAAGAGGGTAATCAACCCTCCGACCAGCAGCGTACGCAGTTTTATCCTTTTTGTCATAGCTGATCACCTTATTCCTTATTCATTGCGGTTTCTGTCTCTTTACTCCCTGTTCTCACCTTGATCGGCTCGTTAGGATCCTCGACCATACCCTGCATCTTGGCCTGATCCTGAATGGTCTCGGGATTTTTCAGCGTTTCCACCTGTTTCTTGAGCTCTTTCATCTCTACCTGCATCGTCGTATACTCTCGCGTCATATCTTTGATTTTCTTATCCATTTCATAGATTTGCGCATAACGGAAAATAATAACCCCCGCAACAATGACACAAACAATAATCGTGAACAGATAAAGCAGCTTTTCTTGCACAGGCATGGATTTCCGTTTAATCTGAACTTTCTTCGTCTCGCGGTACTGCTGCTTAGGGTCCGGTTTGCGTTTCGGTTGAAGTGCAAGATTGCCGTTTACGTAAGCCATTTTGTTCCTCCCTATTGTCCTATCGTCTTGCCTGATTTAACGCTCTGCTCAACTTAATTTATAATTTCTCGGCAATCCGGAGTTTTGCCGACCGCGCCCTGGGATTCTGTTCAAGCTCTTGTTCGCCCGGCACAATCGGTTTGCGGTTAACCAGCTTCAGCCGGCCGCTGCGCCCGCATACACAAATCGGAAAGTCCGGCGGGCATGTGCAGGTCTCCACATATTTCGCGAACATCTGCTTGCAAATTCTGTCTTCGAGGGAATGGAAAGTAATAACCGATGCTCTTCCTCCGGATTTCAAAACATTAATGGTTTGTTCCAATGCTGATTCTTCCGCTCCCAGTTCATCGTTCACCGCGATGCGCAGTGCCTGGAAAGTCCTTTTGGCCGGATGCGGACCGGTCCGCCTTGTTGCTGCGGGTATGCCGGATTTGATCAGCTCGACAAGCTCCCCCGTATTCTCAATTGGCTTCAGTTCCCGGGCCTGGATGAACTTACGGGCAATTGACCTGGCAAACCGCTCCTCCCCGTAGGTCGAAATGATTCTGGAGATTTCCCGTTCATCCCAGGTATTCACAATTTCTCCTGCTGTCAGATCGCCCTGGCGATCCATTCTCATATCGAGCGGAGCATCATGGTTATAGCTGAATCCACGCTCCGCTTCATCAAGCTGCGGACTGGACACGCCCAGATCGAACAAGACACCATCAACCCCGTCAATATTCAGTTCCTGCAGAACCTGCTCCAGATCGCGAAAATTCCGTTTGACCAGCGTTACCTTATCGAGGTATGGAGCAAGACGGATCTTGGCGTTATCATGCGCCCATTCATCCTGATCGAGCGCAATAAGACGTCCGCCCTCCCCAAGCTTGGATGCAATGCTTTCACTGTGGCCGGCTCCACCGAGCGTACAATCGACATAGATGCCATTCTGCTTGATTGCCAAACCTTCAACCGCTTCTTCTTTGAGCACCGTTATATGTTGAAACAAGCTGCAGCCCTCCCGGCTCAAAGGTACCTTTGCCGTCAAACGGCATGGGCCCGCGTTCTAAAAAAAATCATGCTAAAAATTAAAATCAACAAGCTTCTCCGCAATTTCATTGAATGACTCTTCCGATTGCTGAAAGTAGCCCTCCCAAATCGATTTGCTCCAGATTTCCACCCGGTTCGAAACTCCGATCACGACACATTCTTTGTTGAACTTCGCATACTCACATAATGTATTGGGTACATTTACCCTTCCCTGTTTATCGAGCTCGCATTCAGTCGCTCCCGAGAAGAAAAACCGGGAAAACGCCCTGGCGTCCGATTTCATGAGAGGCAGCGACTTCAGTTTTTGCTCCAATACGCCCCACTCGCTCATCGGATACACGAATAAACAGTTGTCCAGACCACGCGTAATGATGAATTGCTCGCCGAGGCCTTCACGGAACTTGACTGGAATAATGATACGGCCTTTGTCATCAATGCTATGCTGGAACTCCCCCATAAACACGGCCGCTTCACCCCCTTGGTTCAAGCCCGCCACTTTGCCCCACTTTTCACCACTAATGTTGATCTATTCGCCACCTGAAATTGAAATCCTCCTTTTGCATGCAATTATTAAGAATAATTTATGTGATTAATCTTGTTACACTTTTGAAACCTTTTAACAACAAGCTTCGTGTAAGCTAGAGCTATCGAGCCCGACTTCTGTTTACTATTTTGGATAAAAGGAGCGTCCGACTGAAGCCATGATTCCTACCGCCGATCTAAAAATCGAGCTGTTACGCCCGGTCGAACAGCTATGCTACCAGGTAGCCCATTATCTCCTCGGCAATGACTACGATGCGGCAGAAGCCAGCAAAGAAGCGCTTATCGAACTTTATCAAATGCCGCAGTTCGTTGTTTCCAGCGAGGATGAGCGGCAGCGTCTCGCCAAAGCCGCCGCGATCCGCAATGCCCTCCGGCATGTGGGTGATAAAACACTGGTCCAATAAAAATGAGCTGTCATCTTAAGCCCAGAAGGCTTTGATGCAGCTCATGCCAGAAATATAAAGGTATTTAATATTTCAATCCTGCTTTTCCTGTTCTTCCGTTTCATTCAGCTTTATTCCGCCTGCCTCTACCGGGTGCCGCCTGCTTCTGCTTTTTCTTCGATAGATGAAATATCCCGGAACACCGATCACCAGAGCTATTGCTATGATTGGCAGCGCCCCCGCTATAACAACAAACAGTCCTTGAACAAAATGATTGATGAACGAAGTGCTGGCCTTCATGGCATCCAGCGAACGATCCAATAAGGGTGGTTTTGCCTGTTGGGCCGAATCAGAGAATCCGGCATTTTGATACATCCTCAGCTCAATGGTGGAGAACGACACATTCTGATCCAGATAATGCGTTCTCCCTTTGATTCTTTCGATCTCCAGCTGCACCTCGCTAAGCTGATTGGAGTACTTCAACAGATCATCCGCCTGTGTGGCTTTGTCCATAAACGCAAGCAATCTGGCTTCGACCACCTGCCGGGATTTCAATCTGGCTTCCAAATCCACGTACTCCTCGGTCACATCTGTGCCCTTCATGCTGCTTTGATAATCCAGATGCTTCAGCTTCTCCAGCTGACTGAGAAAAGATTGAAAGCCTGAAGCGGGAACCTTGATCGTATAGGTGCCACCCAGCTCATTTGCGGATTTCTGGTCGCCAAACTCCAGAATATAGCCCCCTGACAAATGGATAATATTTTTCAGCTCCGTCTGCGACTGGCCATAGTCGCTCACTTCCATCGTGATATTCGCGTGGTAAATCAGCTTGCGGCTGAATCCGTCGGCATCTATGTCTGCGCCTGTGGACATCCCTGTCTCCGCTTCTGCCGCGTTGTTCACCGGCGTTCCGGAAGCGGTATTTGCACTCGTACCCCTGTCGGCTGCCGGAACTGCCTGGTCCGTTGCTGCCTCGGAAGATTGCGCCGATTGATTTTGCATACTTAAAGCCTTGCTGGTTTTCTTATTTCCTGAATTTCCACTATCCGTGTTGGAGCTGCTGGATGAGCAGCCTGCCGCAATGAGCAGCACCGCCGAGATTATGGCTGTGATGTACAATTTCAACCCTTTGCGGCGGAGCTTTGCCGTGTTGATGATGTTCATTTTTTGATTCCCCCTTTTAGAAAATTGTGGATTTTTTTGTGTATGTTTCCTAGACGGGAATGAGGGGGGATAAGTTGCACTTGGAGTGTCCCCCTAAATCCCCGGAGGGGGACCCCAAGGGCTCCGCCCTCTGGACACCCGAATGGGATAACGTTTGTGCCAATGAGATGGGGGATTCCCCCTAAATCCCCCAGAGGGGGACCCCAAGGGCTCCGCCCTCTGGACACCCGAATGAGATAACGTTTGTGCCAATGAGATGGGACCTAGCTGGTGTGTGCCCGGATTCGTTTTCGTCGGAGTGTCCCCCTAAATCCCCCAGAGGGGGACCCCAAGGGCTCCGCCCTCTGGACACCCGAATGGGATTACGTTTGTGCCAATGAGATGGGACCTAGCTGGTGTGTGCCCCGGATTCGTTTTCGTCCCTTTGGGACACACTTTTACTTTTTTCGGACCTTGTTGGCCGCTTTGGGCCAAATGATAATTGGATAGCCTTGGCGGCAATGTGGCGGGGCTTGGCTGGTTTGGGCTGGGTGGAACGCAAAAAACCGTTTGTGCGGATTCTTTTGGAATCCTGCTCAAACGGTTTTTTTGATGAGAACGCTAGCCTGATTGTTAGCGATTCGTTATTGCTTAATGCTCGGTCCAGCTTTCTTGGTAGGCTTTTTGCTCGTTTGTGAGCTTGTCGATCGCCATACCCATAGCAGCCAGCTTGTATTCGGCTACCCGTTGATCCAGCTCGTAAGGAACATTAACCACTTTAGCGCCGATTGTTTGATAGTTGTCATTTACATATTTAAGCGAAATCGCCTGCAAGGCGAAAGTCATATCCATAATTTCCGCCGGATGTCCGTCCCCTGCTGCCAGGTTGACCAGTCGTCCTTCCGCCAGAAGGTAAATGATGCGGCCATCTTTTAATTTGAATTCTTCGATATTCCGTCTTACGACGCGTTTGCTTGCCGTTAAAGCCTCAAGCTCCGGTTTGTTGACCTCGATATCAAAATGACCGGCATTCGACAGGATTGCACCGTTCTTCATCACTTCGTAATGCTCGCCGCGAATGACGTCGCGATTGCCCGTAACGGTGACGAAAATATCGCCGACTTTGGCCGCTTCAATCATCGGCAGAACCGTGAAACCGTCCATGTAGGCTTCAACCGCCCGGATCGGATCGATCTCGGTTACCACTACATTAGCGCCTAATCCCTTGGCACGCATAGCTACGCCCTTGCCGCACCAGCCATAACCGACAACAACAGCCGTTTTGCCTGCAGCGACCAGGTTGGTGGTACGGTTGATGCCATCCCATACCGACTGTCCTGTGCCATAGCGATTGTCAAACAAATATTTACAAAATGCATCATTCACCGCTACAACCGGGAATTTCAGCGAACTGTCCTTTTCCATTGCTTTCAGCCGCAGAATACCCGTTGTCGTTTCTTCCGCGCCGCCGCGCACATTTTCCATCAAATCAGGACGCTCGGCATGGAGGATCGATACAAGATCGCCGCCGTCATCAATAATGAGGTCAGGCTTGGTTTCCAGCGCCTTGATCATCAGTTCTTTATACTCTTTGGGATCCGGATTGTATTTGGCGAATACTGTAATGCCATCTTCCACCAAAGCAGCACATACATCATCCTGAGTGGACAACGGGTTGCTGCCCGTTATGGTGACTTCAGCGCCGCCCGCCTGAACAACCTTTGCCAGATAAGCCGTCTTCGCTTCAAGATGAAGCGAAATCGAGACTTTAAGCCCCTTGAATGGCTGTTCTTTCTCGAATTGCTCGCGGATCCGGTTCAGCACCGGCATATGAGCCGCTACCCAATCAATCTTCAAATGTCCTTCCGGTGCCAGCGACAGGTCAGTGACAATGCTTGCTTTCTTGGCATCTACAGTCAATTATTCCAGCTCCCTCTCTATATATAAATCATGCGGTGTCCGCCACAGCGGTCAAGCGGCAGTTCAAGCAGACGGTCCAGCCAGCTTCGGCCGTACAGGTTCCAATATACCGAGATATTCACGACCCGTTCCTGCGGCTGTCCGGCAGGCCAAAGGGCAGTGGCAATCCGGTCCAATTGTCTGGTCACGGTTTCAAACCGCCTGGCATGCGCCTCTTTAGTCCGTTTCTCCAAATATTCGATCTGCTCTGTAATACGCCGCTTGTTGACTTCACCCAATAAGGACAGCCCTGTTTCAATGGAACCAATTGTGTCCAATAAGGGATCGTACATCTCGGCAAAGTAACGCTTGGCTTCTGCAAAACGGCCATCGATGTCGACATCATCCTGCTCTTTCAGCCAAGTTTCCTTTCTCTCCGGGAAGCGGAAAGCCACATCATCAAAGGTTAAATCATATTTTATCATATGCTTCGCTATTGTTCCCTCAACCAGGGTAAACGACATACGGGGCATAATAATCGGCATTTGCATGTCAAGCATGCGGAATGCGGGGGCTGTCAGCGCCCAATATGCGATTTCCCCTGCGCCAAGCACAGTTGCCAGCACCGGCAGCACATAATCCTGCATGACCGGGCGCGTCAATACATTATTGCTGAGCCTGCTCGGCGCATTAACCGCAATGCTCATCAGCTCCTCGCGCGAGCACGAGAATGTACCTTTCCGGTTCTCGAATCTTCCCTCGCGCTTGTACAAAAGAGTCCGTTCCGGAATGCCGGCGCCGTTCTCATCCTGCGGATCAAGGAAGAGGAACAGGTTGGCGCTTCCTTCCTGCGCATCGGCCTGCGGTTCAAATCCCAGCCCGCGAACCACTTCGGCTCCCGTTAAATAAGCCTGCTCCAGCTCATCATTGCGCTCGATGATCATCTGGAACATCGGAGCCTCCAGCTCCCGAAGCGCCGGATCATCCGAATCAAGCAGCACCAGACCCTGATCCCCGAACAACCAGCCCATTGTCAATGCGAACAAATCGGACATGGTCCGGGATTGTTCGGCAAATCCGGTTAGACATGCTATAAGATCCGGCTTGAAGCCGGTATCCGGCAAGGAGCTTTTCAACTGCTCAACAGCCTCAAGAAAAGCCTCCCGGGTCAGCTCCGTACGGCTGACGGAAGTTCGTGAGCCCAAGGGGCGGTCGATGGCGATTTTATTAATTCCAGCGTCGCCATGAATAATGGCATGATTGGCTTCATCCCAATCGTGATCCTCGCCAGCAATCCAGAAGACAGGAATTACGGTTTCTCCGGTTAGAAGGGAAGCTTCCCTGGCAGCTGCAATTATGGTGACAGCCTTATGTATCACCAGAAGCGGTCCGGTCCATAATCCGGCCTGCTGTCCCCCTACAACTACCGGCGCACCATTTGCAATGGCCTGAATATTGCTGATAACGGAACGATGTCCGTTTACTCTTGTATTATAGCGCTCCAGCATAGCCGCCAAACGATCGGCCGGGATGCGTCTTGACGTGTGTTCCTTCAACTGGCGGAGCCTATCCGTCCATGCTCTGTCATCTGCGGGGTGACTGCCAAATATACCCTCCACTTTCGGATTTGTCCGTTTCACATATTGTTCGGTTAACGGCTGACCGAAAGGCAGCTGTACCGATTCGATCTCCATGTACAGTCTCAACCTTCCCTCTATTTCATCATCGTGAATTATGAAGTTGTATTGTTCTTTCTAAGCTGCTATAAAAAAGAAAGCATTTTCCCTCATTGTACACAACGTAAAGCTGACCGTCAAAAAGAAAATCGCCTCCTCTGACGAGGAAGACGATGGAGCTTTTTATGTATAGACATCGATAGCGGTCATTTATGCGGCGAAAAGGCTTTTGCCCATGCCAATACACATCAGCAAAACATATAAAATAGCCATCAAAAAAAAACCAAGCCGCCAGACGGCTCTGCCGATCCGCCGGACATCAAGGACGCCCTTCGATTGATACTGCACATTTCCGAGCAGACCTCCGCCAAGCAGCAGCATCAATAAAATCCCGTATAAGCCAAAGTTGCTGTGAAAGATCCGATTGAACAAAACAGCCACGCAGCCGATCAACAGGGCTGTGGTTATATCCATCGCCAACCGGAAAGCCCGTTTGCGGTCGCCGCTGATAGCCGCGTATCCGAAATAAATCAGAATAAAAGGAACGATCGGAATCACGGCCAGCGAGGCATAGACATTTTTGATACTTTCCCAAAGCAATTGTATAACGGCCGACTCCTCTCGCCATTAGCTCTTGGATAACGATTTAACTGCGTTCGTTACAGCATCATTTAATGGAGAAAGCAGGCCATGCCGCTTGGCAAGCGAGGAAATTCCTCCGTTGATCCAGTCGATTTCCGTTAATCGACCCGCTTTTACATCACCCAGCATGGATGATTCGTTGTTTGCGGTTTGCCTGCAAACCTGCAGCAGCCGTCCCCAGGAATCTCCAGCTGCCGTCATGCCTGCAGCAAGCAGGATTTTCTCGCTCTCCGCATGCAGGTCCGCCATTTCTTGTCTTAATCCCGGGTCCTCTGCCAATATTCCGTTAGGGATGCCATGTATGGCTGTAAGCGGATTAATAACCGCATTGATTAACAATTTCTGATAAATCCGATTACCCATGTCATTCGACAGTTCCGCCTCAATTCCTGCCGCATGCAGCGTTTCAAGCAACATTTTTTGCGTTTTGTCCGCATCTTCCGCGGCTTTTGGCCATTTGCCAAAGGTAAAGACGCCGTGTCCGGTGTAACGAACCCGGGTATCCTCTGTACGCAAGGCGCCTTCTGTCGTAACGGCGGCATAGAGCGGATTGTCCGGAAAATGCGACTGCAGTCTTTCCATATGTCCAATGCCATTCTGCAAAGCTAGCAGGGATGCCCCCCTTGCCAATAAACCAGACAGCCTGAGTTTGTCCATAAACGCGTCGGTAAGATGCGATTGCTTGACGGTCAGCCAAATCCAGTCGTCCGCCCCAGGCTGCATGCCGGCCCCTGCCTTGTCAAGCTCGGTGGCCATGACAGGATATCGTCTGCTCTGCAGGCCGGCCTCTTCGAGGCAAATACCGCCGTCACGTAGTGACGCGGCTTGCTTTTCCCCGCGTGCCGCGAGCATAACCTCAGCGCCCGATCCGGCGAGCCTCGCTGCGTACATCAGTCCAAGCGATCCGGCTCCAACGATTATGATTTGCATGCTCATCATCCTTCGTCACATCTTAGTAGTATCTGTATCGTAGCATGCGAACAGCAAAAAATCCCGCCATTCCTGCTCGGATGGGCGAGATTTCTTCATTTGCAGGTATTTAATTTGTTACTCAATACGCTCAAGATTACCGTTTGCATCCATTTTGAACCGCGGTTTTGATTCGTCTTCCTCCGTCAACACCGTGAGCCTGCGCGCCCGATCCATAATCTGGATCAGCGTTTTGTAGTCATCGTTGACGGTACGGTAATCCGTTTGCGCGCTGTTCACTTCAAGCGAAAGCTTCTGATTCTGCTCACGAAGCGTGTACAGCTCTTCATCCTTGTCACGGACATCCCGTTCAAGCGTTTTGATCTGTCTTGTGAGCTCTTGATAAGTCCCTTTCCATTGACGAAGGAAACGAATAACCATATCGATGGATAACGACTCTTCCGTCAGCGGTTCACTTTTGTACGTGCGCTCTTCCCCATCGATAACGGCAATCGAAGAAACATGAGGAGCCGCCACAAAAGTTTGTTTTTTCATATAGTTCCGTTTTTGACGCTGCTGTTTCGCGATTTGTATAGCTTCTTCATAACGCTTGCGGACACAACTGTTCCATCGAAATCCACATGCGGCGGAAGTTCGGGCGATCCGTTCACCCACTTCTTCGAAAGCGGCCAGTTGTGTGCTGCCTTCGCGAATGTGACGCAGGGTTACCTCGGCGAGGATGAGATCGTCATCCGGGCTCCACGCATCTTGTCTGACTGCTGTCATGCAACGAAAACCTCCTAACATTAGGCGCTTACTTTATCTCTATGCGCTTGGTAGAGTTCATAGAATCTATCGGATACTAAATTGTATATCCATTTTTTCGAAAGCTCATACATGTTTTTCTCCGATTTGTCACAAACTAAATTACATGCATCACCAAAAGGCCGTAAAGTTTGCCAATTCGTCACCGGTCACTGGTTTACAGCGGTTTCCCAAAACGATATAATGGGCAATAGAAATCGGGTCTTGTACTTGCGAGAGGGGGATGAAATCATGGCACGTATGTTTCGGGTGCTCGGCTTTTGGACGTTGGTCATTGCGCTGATGGCGTTTGCCGGGGATATGAACGAGATGGCGTTGTTGTTCTTTATCCAAACGGTCGTGTTTGTCCTGTTAGGCTATCTGAACTTTTCTGAAAAAACCTACCTGCTGATGTTCTGGGGTTATATGTTTATCTCATTCGTCGGCTTTACGTATTGGACCGTATTCGTAATGGGCAACCCTTTCTAATACATCCTTTCGTGACAACAAATAAGCAAAAGGCTGCTGAACGAAGAAATCCCTCTTCGTTCAGCAGCCTTTTTTCCGTTCCTGCCGTTATTCCTTGCGCAGCACCAGTACCTTGAATGTCTCACTCATCCCATTTCCCAAAAGAAGCTGCGCAATGGCCCGATTGCGCCTGGCTTCATCGCCAAACGGATTTCGCCCGTCATGCGCCATGAGGTCGTCAAGCACACCCTGATCCACCAAAAAGCGCTTTTGTGTATCGTAATAACTGATTTTCCAGCCAGAGGCTTTGGCCGCCCGCATACAAGCGGTAAAATTCACATGGGAGGTTATATCCTGCTCGCCGATGGAGACAAACGGGTCCTCATGCGCGATATGATCCTTATAGCATTGCAGCGTTCCGTTCATTCGATGCGGCGCATGCAGCTCTTTCGCCTCATGTCCGTAATCAATCAGAATCATCGCTCCCTGCCGGATGATCCCGGCCATCGCAGCGATCCACCGTTCCGCAGCAAGATTGACCTCCGCTTCCTGTCCCTCCTGCAGCTCCACCCCGTCGAGACTCAGAGACTTCTCGATGTCAAGGTCGGTCAGCGGCATACAGGCGTATTGAAAAGCTGCCTCCTGCAGCCCGGAAGAGATGCTGCCTCCACCGGTGCTGGCGACGCCGAGCTCCCATAAGCGGCCATCCAGCTTGACAACCCGATGAACGGGGAAGGCATCGAGCAGCTCGTTGGCGACAACCATGAGCGGCCTGGAGCGCCAATCGGCGACCTCTGCCTCTGCCGGGGACATAAACCGCATACTGCCAAGCCCCTCGCAGTCCGGCTCCAGCAGGCTTTGCGCAGCGGCCAGATGTACCGGGTTGGCATCAACGACCGTGTAGTGCATCATTCCAAGCGGCATATGTCCGGTCCGTTTCCAGGCAGCCAGCATCTGCCGGGACAATCTGCCTGTTCCCGCTCCCCACTCGGCCGCATTGGTTTCTTTCCCGAAGGATTCCGCAAGCCCGGCAATAAATTCCGCCAGCTTGTCGCCCATCACGGATCCCAGATGCGAGCTTGTGTAGAAGTCTCCCGTTTTGCCAACACGCACCTCGCCCGAACGATAGTATCCGCCCATCTCATCATATAAACACATATCCATATAGTCATAAAAAGACAGGCAGCGAAGCGTAGGTTCTCCACCTCTATGTTGGTTGTACAGCCATCCTTGCGTGCCATTCCGTTCAATCCGCTCAGCAATCCGGACTCTCAACGGCTCTGATTCATTCACTTACGCCTACCTCCATGTCAAGGACAAATTAGCCTTATCAAGATATAATAGAAAATTATACCGCATATATTAGTTCATGATAAAATCCTGATTTTGTACGGCCGCTTGAAAATCATAAAGGGGGAGCTTTATTCTTGAGAGCAACGAAACGCCGTGGGCTTCTGGCTTTCGCCGCCAGCGCCCTCGCCATTTGGCTGACGGTTTACCCTGTTCTCGCCCAGTCGCCGGAGGATGAAGAAGTAAGACGCATTATGGAGAAGAGCCTCTCCGTCGTGGAATTGGACAAGGAGATCACCCGGATAGCCGAGCAGCAGCAAGGGATTGCTGGCCAGCTTGATCAATCCCGTTCCTCGCTTCAGACACAGGAGCTGATCATGGATAAACAGAGAGAGGAAGCCGGAGCTGTCCTGCGAGCCTATTATACCGGCGAACGCGATATTCTGATGACTGCGCTGCTGAAATCGGGAAATCTTGCGGATTTACTGACAATGCTGGACTATTTCAACTTTATTTTCTCTCATGACAAGGTGACATTGAACGAATATAAGCAGCAGTACAATGCCATCCAGAAGGGCATTCAGCAGTTGGACCGCGAATCCGAGCAGCTTGCTGAAGTGGAAGTCCGCTTGAAGGAACAGCGCGACCGTGTCTCCGCTCTCTCCAAAGATATTGACAGCAGCCTGAGCGGCCGGTCCGACGAAGAAAAGCTGCGGCAGATGATATCGGAGCTGACTGATTTCTGGCAGAACGTTGGCCTGCTTGAAGTCAGGAAATATTTCAGCGCATTGTCCAAAGCGATGAAAAATATGCCGGACTGGGTACAGAGCAATAAGGATTTACTGGAGATCGACGGCTTCAACTATACGCTCTCGATACCGGAGGATAAGCTGAACACTTTTTTGCGGGAGCAAAATGAAATGTTCAATAATTTTGCATTTGCCTTCACTAACGACGCCGTTACCGTAACCGGCAAACGCGACGGACTTGAGGTTAAGCTCACAGGGCGCTATACGGTGGAGGAAACGGATGAAGGAACGGCCATCTTGTTCCATGTAAACGAACTGGTATTCAACGGACTTGTTCTTCCGGATACAACCAGACAATCGCTGGAGAAAGAATTCGATCTGGGCTTCTATCCTCAGCGGATTGTTTCTTTCCTTAAGGCCAAATCCGTATCGGTCGAAGATGGGAAGCTGACCGTCAAGCTGGCTGTCAATCTGTAAAAGAAGCGGCGCATTTTGCGCCGCTTCTTTATATCTTAAGATCCATTCCAGTCCTCAATCATTTTATCCATGTCCAGCGCTTCATAAGGCTGCTGGTCGTCCGTCTCCCAGAGACTTGTCCAGCGCTCCCAACGCTCGGACCATGAAGGATCCGGGATGAAGACCTTGCTTTTGAATAAGCTGAGCACCCAATAAGGCGGTTTCTTCGCCATGCTGTCAGATTCAAATTCGACTGCATAAGCCGATTTTCTTGCCGGCAGCCTGCCGAACGTTTCATAGCGGTCAAGCTGCGAGCCTTTTATCACCATTTCATTGATCCACAAACGCGCCTGATCCGGCCACAGCGACTGCGCGGATAAAACAAAGCTTCTGCCGCCGATCCAGCTCAGCGGACTTCGCTGCGGACCAGCGCTTACAGATCCATTATTGGACAACATCATGTTCCTGTATTCCGACCAGGGCATAACAGCCGAGAGCAGTTCGCCGGCTTTCAATTTGTCGGCAACGATATTCTTGCCTGATTCGGCCTCCTGTTCCGTCTGCGGCCTGCTGAAAGGGCCGAGAAACCGGAGCTGCTCCTTCATCTCTGCGTTCACTGGATGAAGATTGGCTGCATCCTCCGCATTTGAACCAAACATACCAAGCCATGCCAGCATCTGCCGGGGATCAGACATCGCAAGACTAACCGGTTCCACCTTAGGTGACGCGGCTTGCAGAGCATTATATCCCTTCACGAACGACTCCCAATTCTCAGGAGGCTCATTCATACCCGCTTGCTTCAACAGCTCAGTTTGCCACACGATCAGCATAGGGTTGATATCCAGCGCGACTCCCCACATGGAGCCGTTCCATTTCAATGTATCTGTTAACGCTTCCAATTGATCAGCCAGGGAATCTCCCGTATAAATATCATCGGCAGGCAGCAGATAGCCCTGAACCGCAAACTCGCGAACGCGATTGTTGTCCAGCAGCATGATATCGAAGGGCTCTCCGCCATGGGCCGCTTCCTTCCACTTGGCATATGCATCAGGTCCGGGAAAATTCGTCAAGTCGACCCTGATTTGCGGGAACCTGCTTTCGAAGCTCTCTTCGCTCTTCTGCCAATACTGAAACTCCGTCTCACTCATGGAGACGGCTATGCGAACGGTCGCCACATCCTCGCTACCATTGTCAACCGTTAACGGCTGCTCCTCCGAAGGCAATCCTCCGGAAATCGTGTTTGGCGAGCCGGGTTTGCCAATCATCGGAACAAGCAGCGCTGCGCATATCGTGCATATGCCCAGCAGCAGTACAACCAGTTTCCTGCGAGACACCTTTTCCCTCCCTCAGTCACCTTTGACTTCAAGTCAGACCAAACCGTATACTTACCTATAGTTTAGCAATAAAGCGGCTTGTTGTCGCCTATAGATTGTCACAATGCTGGAAGGAGATTTACATTTGATGAATGTCATCCATAGCGTAGAGCTTCATCTGCCCGGGGATAAGCTGCCTGGTTATTACGCGCAGATCGTGAAGGGCATTGCCAATACAGTCACTCTGCTTGACCGCGACAAAACCCTGTTATTCGTAACCAGCGAGGCAGAAGCGGCGGAGATTGAGAATTTTGTCCAGCATTACCGCGTGGAAACGGACAGGGGAATTTGGTTGGCGCTTGAAGAAAGCTGGGAAGTGAATGAGCGGAAATTCGAAGATTACGGGATCCGGACCCGCTCCGGCAGCCGGTATCTGGATTTGCATCTTGCGGCGGTTATGGATCTGTCCTCCGGCGGCGGCGACCCGGAGCTTGCGCAAGCTCTTGAGCAGTGCGAAGAACACAGCGCCGCGAAGCAGCATAAAGAAGGCCGACAGCTGCTGGCTGTCGACCGTGAACAAATCGAGCTTATTGAGGGCATTGCCCGCGCTTACCGCTGCAGGGCAGATCTTCTGCTGTAAGAGTCCCTCGTCACATCCTGCCGCTCTGCCGGCTCTGCAGAGGCCTTACAGCAAATCGGCGGCCAATTGGGCCAGCCTTGACCGTTCGCCTTTCTCAAGCGTCATGTGGCCGCTTATGTTCTCCTGCTTGAATGTCTCCACAATATGGGTCAGCCCGTTGCTGATGGAATCCAGATAGGGATGGTCAATCTGCTCGGGATCCCCCATAAGGACGATCTTACTGCCCTCACCGACACGGGAGACAATGGTCTTGACCTCATGCCTGGTCAAATTCTGGGCCTCGTCGATAATAATGAACTGTCCCGGAATGGAACGGCCGCGGATATAGGTGAGCGCCTCAACCTGGATACTGCCCAGCCCCATCAAAATTTTGTCGATATCGCCGGATTTTTTGGTATCGAACAGAAACTCCAGATTATCATAGATCGGCTGCATCCACGGACGCAGCTTCTCCTCTTTTTCACCCGGCAAATAGCCGATATCCTTTCCCATCGGAACAACAGG
Source organism: Paenibacillus sp. JT31N17 (assembly GCF_056269255.1). Classification (NCBI taxonomy): domain Bacteria; kingdom Bacillati; phylum Bacillota; class Bacilli; order Caryophanales; family Paenibacillaceae; genus Paenibacillus; species Paenibacillus sp. JT31N17. The sequence continues at coordinate 136,451 of NZ_JBWDNP010000003.1, read as the reverse complement.
TCTTGCGATCAGGAGCTTTTTGTACTTATGCTCATCCTCCACCTTCATCAGCCCTGCTGCCAAGGCCAGCAGCGTCTTGCCTGTTCCGGCTTTTCCCGTCAATGTGACCAGCGGAATATCATCGCATAAAAGCAGTTCCAGCGCCATCCTCTGCTGCGCGTTGCGGGCCGTGATGCCCCACACCGGATCATTGCTCAAATAAAGCGGCTCCAGTCTCGCCCCATCCTGCGTAACCTTGAGCAGCGCAGATTTCGAAGTGCCCATCTCATCTCTTAGAATAACGAATTCATTGGGATGGAGTCTGGTGCCCAGCTGCATATTTTTGATCGTCAGGAAACGGTACGTGTAAAATTCGTCGATGACGCTGGGATGAACGAATATCGTCAAATACCCGGCATACTCCTCCGATGGCGAGACCACCCGGTCGGACAAATAATCCTGTGCGGATAGACCCAGCACATCCGCTTTGATTCTGACCAGCACATCCTTGCTTACAATGACAACCGGTCTTTTTTCCCCTTTGTTTTCTTCCTCCATCTGATAATTCAGGGCCACCGCCAGTATGCGGTTATCGTTAGACATTTCGCCGAACATTTCCTGCACACGGACGAAGCTCCGATGATTCAGCTCTACCTTGAGGAGTCCGCCGTTATCAAGCTTGATTCCCTCATGCAGTCGGCCTTTCTCGCGCATTTGATCCAGAATCCGTGAGATGGAACGCGCGTTACGGCCCAATTCGTCGGCCAGTCTTTTTTTCGAATCTATTTCTTCCAACACCACCGCGGGAATAATCACTTCATTGTCATCAAATGCGAAGAATGCTTGTGGATCATGCAGCAGCACATTAGTGTCGAGCACGAATATTTTTTTCATCGTGAGCCCTCCTGGCGTTGGAATTTCGTAACCAAGGCATACATAGCGCGATACCTGAATGGGGCAAACTATGCTCGAATGAATGAAATGTGAATGATGAAAGGCAGGTGGCGATAATGAGTAAATGGCTGGCATCGGCTATGATTCTTTGCTTGCTCGCAACAGGCTGTGGAACTGTTGCTCGCAATGAGACATCACCCTCTCCACAGAATACTAAAGGTGTGCGTGTGCAGCAGACCACCCCGCACAAAGAGCCCATCAGCAGTCCAAAGCAGGTTGCAGCCCATCTGGAAGCCTTGGCAAACCAAGTTCCGGGTGTAAAAGGTGCGCACTGCGTCGTGTTTAATAATACGGCGGTAGTTGGAATCGATGTGGATGGCAAGCTGGACCGTTCCCGTGTTGGAACGATCAAATATGCGGTTGCGGAAGCTTTACGCAAGGATCCCTACGGCATAGATGCGGCTGTCACGGCAGATATGGATTTAACCCACCGGTTGAACGAAATGGGCACCGATATCAGGCAGGGTCGGCCCCTTCAGGGCTTTGCGGAAGAGATGTCCGATATTATCGGACGCATCGTGCCGCAGATGCCGCGGGACACGCAGCCAAGAAATATGGAGCATGGCAATCCGAACCAATCCAAGCTCCAGAAAAATTTGTAAAAAGAGCTGATCGCAAAAAAAGCGAGACACCAAACAAAGACACAAAAAGCCTAGCAGCTTTACACTAGGCTTTTTTCATGGCGGCAAACACCTGTCGATCCAGTTTATCCGCAGCTCGTTTATCGTAGGTTTTCTCATACTCCGGCATGGCGGACAAGCGCGATCCATAAAACATCGCATCACGGATATGCCCAATTTCAATATCGAAGCAGACCAGCTTGAAAGGAACTTCATCCAGTGAATCCTTGACCAGACGGGCTGTGCCGTATATGGTCTGGATATTCCCGGGCTCAAACACAGTGACGCTCACGTCGGCTTTGGACAGCATATTCACAGCCAGCCGGGAACGCCCGTCAATGGCAAACCGGAGCGTGGATTCATTCACTGGATAAATCCATGAAACTGCGCTGGAGGTCGGAGAGCCGGCTTCCGCATCAATCGTGTGAAGCAGTGCGAATGGTTCGTTTTGCAATTGTTGGAACAATGATTCAGAGAGCGCAGTAACGGTTTCGGTCATCCGCATAACCTCCTTGCTCAAATAGTCAAGATTGCGCCCGATGCGTCCATTATAACATAGCCATGAACGCTCTTACCACCCGTCATTCCGCCGCCAGTTTTGACTTCAGAGCCGCTTTGGCTTCGGCAAGCTTTGCTTCGTCCAGATGGACATACGGGCTTTTCCAGACACCAGTCAGCGGAATAAACTCAATATCGTCGCGGCCCATCCCGAAATAGGTCTTAAGCATGTTCTGCACCTCACCGGAAGGAACATCCATACGCATATTATCGCCTACCGCTTTAATCACGCCTCCGATTTTGGTCACCCCGGAGAACGATTTCAGTTTATCGGCAATCTCGCCCAATACCTGGCTTTCACGTTTGTTGCGGTCAAAGTCGCTGGACATATTCTTGCCGTCATTGGATTTGCGGTAACGGACAAAATCCAGAGCCTGCTTGCCGTTCAGCACCTGGACGCCCTTAGACAAGTCTATGTTCGTGCCATCCGCATTATCCACGTAATGCATATCCATATCCACATCGACCTGAATACCGCCGAGTGCATCGACGACATCGGCAAAGCCCTCGAAGTTGATCGTGGCCGTATAATCGATAGGTATATCAAAAAACTCGCCGAACATTTCGCGCATCCCTTGTTTCGCCTTTTTCTCCGCATCCTTCTGCTCGAGGCCATCTTTCTTGGCACTGGACAGGAATGCCGCATAATAACCATTGGCTTTCCGGACTCTATAACCATCCAGATCGATTTCCGAATCCCGAGGGATGGAAACGACCGTCGATTTCTTCGTGTTTGGATTGAATGTGGCGATCATCATCACGTCCGTGTTCAGACTTCCTGTTTCCTTACGGGTATCGAAGCCCAGCAGCAAAAAGGTGACCGGTTTCACTTTAACGGACTCTGACGCAGGCACTTCCACAGAAGGATCGGCATCCGTTGTAATGCTGCCAAGCGTATCTTTATACAGCCAATAAAGGTAGCCGGCAATCGCTATCAATACGAGCAGGATGACAACCATGATGCGCCGCATCCAATAAACACGCTTTTTTGGTTTTTTGTTGCCTCCGGATCCTTGAGGCCCGTCCGATTTCCTGGAACCTCGCGAAGTCGATCTCGGCGGCATAGAGGACTTACTCATCGCTTCCACCTTCAATCAGTTATATTTCGGGTTTTCCTTGATGTCATTGAGCAGCTGTTCACCCGCTTCACGAGGGATCATCTGGACTTTACTGCGCCCTTCCTTCTCATAGCGGACATGAATCATCGTGTCGTCAACCTTGTCGATAACGATCTGTGTGACATGATGGTCCTCCGTCAGGATTTGCAGAAAAAAATCACGCGTATCCAGAGCGGCGCCATCATCGGGTCTTCCTTCAGCGACGAGCTGAATTTGCAGCCAGTTAAACAGGGCGTCTTCAAACCGCATGATGCTGCCATCTCCTGTTCATCAAATGGATTTTTTGACTGTCGCCGGTTAACGGGTCGGCTTATTGCTCGGATCGGCAGGAGGTTCGGGGCTCGGGCCCTTGCCTTTCCACTTGTCGTAAAGCTGGCGCCCGCGCAGCATCAGCATCATAATCACGGCAACCGACATACATTGAATAATCGGCAGCTTGTCGATTTGAAATACGAACAATACGAATGCGCCGGCAGCCATGACGAGATGAACCAGAATTTCCTTGATAAGGGGCAGCCGCTGTACCCGGAACACCGAATTGAAGATATAGATAACCAAGCACAAGATGATAATATACGTAATAACGGGATGGCTGTGAAACCAGTTTTGCATCCTGCAGCCTCCTCCTTCTTTCTAATTCTACGTTATAGGTTTCTAATGAAAACGGCAGGGTAATCGAACCCGAAGAAGGTCCGCCACCCTGCCATGAAAGAGCTCGTGAAATAATGGGTTATACGCCCGATTGTGCTGTTCTGCGCTGCTTATCGGCACGCTCACGTTCGCTCTTATTCAAAATCTTCTTGCGCAGACGAATGGATTTTGGCGTTACTTCGCAATACTCATCGTCATTCAAATATTCAAGTGCCTGCTCCAGCGAGAACAATACCGGTGTTTTCAAGCGAACCGTATCATCCTTGGAGGCGGTACGAATATTGTTCAGCTGTTTCTCCTTACATATGTTGACGATAATATCGCTGTCGCGATTATGCTCGCCTACGATCATGCCTTCATAGACTTCAGTTCCCGGTTCGAGGAACAGCACTCCGCGGTCTTCGACACCAAACATGCCGTAGAACGTGGATACGCCATTCTCGCTGGCAACCAGAACCCCTTGATGACGTCCGCCAACCGAAGTGCCGACGAATTGGCCGTAATTATCAAAGGCATGGTTCATAATGCCATAGCCGCGGGTCAGCGTCAGGAAGTTCGTCCGGTAACCAATAAGCCCGCGAGCAGGAATGATGAATTCCAGACGTACCTGGCCTGTTCCATTATTAATCATATTGACCATTTCCGCTTTGCGCGCGCCAAGGCTCTCCATGACCGAACCCGTGCTCTCTTCCGGTACATCGATCAACAGGCGCTCGTACGGCTCCATTTTCTTGCCATCGATTTCCTTCACGATAACTTCCGGCTTGGACACCTGCATTTCAAAGCCTTCACGACGCATATTTTCAATCAATATGCCCAAGTGAAGCTCTCCGCGTCCGGATACGACAAAAGCATCCGGGCTGTCCGTTTCATCGACGCGCAGGGCAACATCAGTCTCAAGCTCTTTAAATAGTCTCTCACGGAGTTTACGCGAGGTTACCCATTTTCCTTCACGACCCGCAAACGGGCTGTTGTTGACCAGGAAGGTCATCTGCAGAGTAGGCTCATCGATCTTAAGCACCGGCAAAGCTTCAGGGTTCGCAGGATCTGCGATGGTTTCCCCGATATTGATCTCACGGATGCCGGCAATCGCCACGATATCGCCCGCTCCCGCCTCTTCAACCTCAATGCGCTTCAAGCCCTGGAAGCCGAACAGCTTCTCGATACGCGCCTGCTTCACAACACCTTCGCGGTTAATGACAGCTACGGATTGACCCTGGCGGATCTTGCCGCGGTTCACACGGCCGACTGCGATACGGCCCAAATATTCATTGTAGTCCAGCAGGGTAACGAGAAACTGCAGCGATTCATCCACGCTCTCTGTCGGAGATGGAATATGTTCGATGATCGTTTCGTACAAAGCCTGCATATTCTCATCCTGTTTATCCACATTCAGGCTGGAAGTCCCCATCAATGCGGATGCATAAACAACCGGAAAGTCAAGCTGCTCGTCGCTTGCGCCGAGTTCGATAAACAGATCGAGCACCTCGTCAACCACATCGGAAGGGCTGGCATTGGGACGGTCGATTTTGTTCAATACGACAATCGGCGTCAAATTGCTTTCAAGCGCTTTGCGGAGCACGAATTTCGTCTGCGGCATACAGCCTTCGAACGCGTCGACGACCAGCAGCACGCCGTCAACCATTTTCATAATCCGTTCAACTTCGCCGCCAAAGTCGGCATGTCCCGGCGTATCTACGATATTGATCAAATAATCCTTATAGTTGATCGCCGTATTTTTGGCAAGGATGGTAATTCCGCGTTCCCGTTCCAAATCATTGGAGTCCATGGCCCGTTCCTGTACGGCTTCATTGTCCCGGAACGTGCCGGATTGTTGAAGCAGTTTGTCGACGAGAGTCGTTTTCCCATGGTCAACGTGTGCGATAATCGCGATATTGCGTAAATTTTCTCTGGCTTGCATGTTCAGTATCCACTCCACTTTGTTTAGTTTATCTTTATTATAATCCAACCGTCACTTGCGCACACACACTTACCAGCGGGTCTTTCTCCCGGCTACCAGCCAGGCACCGATCGCAATAAGACCTGCCGCAACAATATACAACCCCCAGCCCCAGAATACCATGATTACGAAAAAAGATGCGGCAATCAACGCAAGAGTTATAGCGAGCGTCAATGGAAATTTGGGATGGGCCATTTCAAACAGATGGAATTCGTACAACCCGACCGCAGCCCCAAAAATAAACAAAGGCCATAAGTACTGCATATTGCTCCACCCGAATGCAATACAAAAGAAAAAAATTAAGGCGCTTATCGACAATATCGCCCCAGGCACAAGCACAAATGTGGGAAGCAATCTGCCGAAAAACAGCACGTGCAGCAATATGCCTGGGATCAGCACGAAAAGCGGCCAGAAGTTCGTCCCGATAAACGCAAACAGGCCAAGCTTCCCGAGCAGAATTACAGCGCCGGCGAATAAAAAAAGAAAACCGACGGTGTATTGATTTTTCGACATGCCCAAAGTTCCTTTCTCTCGACACTTTTTATCATTACTATAGTGTACTGGAACGGACAGCAAAAAACCAGTGCAACAGACTAAAATCCACACAAAAAAAACACTGCTTCATCTTTTCAGACGGAGCAGCGCAATAATTATGACAAAAGGAACACATAAAATCGGCAGCGCCTGCTGCATGGTGGGCATGCTGTGAATCCCCAATCCGGCAAGCCCGGGATCATGTACAAGCATCTCCCCTGCAGCGTAGCCGAGCAATCCGCCTCCCGCATAAACCAGCGGCGGATAGCGCTTCAACAGATTGCCGAGCAGTTGGCTTCCCCAAATAATGATAGGGATACTGAGTCCGATTCCCAGCATAATCATTATAGGCTCGCCTTCGGCAACGGCTGCAATGGCAAGCACATTATCCAGACTCATAATAAAATCGGCGACCACAATGGTACGGATCGCTCCCGCAAGGGAGCCGGGTTTGCGGATTTGATGGGATTGCTCGGCAGGAGACGCCGCATCCATCACCAGCTTGACGGCAATCAGGAAAAGCAGCAAAGCGCCCAATGCCTGGAGATAAGGTATTTGCAGCAGCGTAATGGCCACCAGAGTCAGCAGACACCGCAAGCCTATAGCCGCAGCCGCTCCCCACCATACCGCTTTGCGCCTCTGCTCCGGGGGCAGCTGCTGGCTGGCAAGGGCGATGACGACGGCATTGTCCCCGCTGAGCAGTACATTAATGAAGATGATTTGAACAAAGACCCACAGGCTGTCCATTCCCTGCCACCTCTCACATGCTATCCGTAATACGAGCCTCTTTATGAAACGGTATGTCCCGGCATGGCTTCTTATGTTAGAAAATAATTATGAATCGAACCTAGAGCTTGCACGTATATACTAAAAAATCAGGTAAGGGTTGGAAGGGAGAGGACAAGAGGATGGATTTCTTATCGTTTGAATTTTTTTCAGCCTTGCTTACTATCGTATTCATTGACCTCATTCTTGCAGGGGATAATGCCATTGTAATCGGGCTTGCCGCCCGCAAATTACCTAAATTACAACAAAAGAAAGCCGTCATCTGGGGAACGGTAGGAGCGGTCGGCATCCGGGCATTAGCCACCATATTGGTCGTTTATTTGCTGGATATACCGTGGCTCATGCTAACAGGAGGAATCCTGCTGCTGTGGATTGCCTACAAGCTGCTGGTGGACGAGAACAATCATGAGGATATCAAGGCAGGCAATAATCTCTGGCAGTCCATACGAACCATCATCATTGCCGACGCCGCGATGGGGATAGACAATGTTATCGCAGTCGCAGGCGCAGCGCACGGCAATATAACCCTCGTCATACTCGGCCTTTTAATCAGTGTTCCGGTGGTTGTTTGGGGAAGCACCCTGTTTATCAAAATCATCGAACGGTTTCCATGGATCATCTATCTGGGCTCAGGGGTGCTCGCATACACAGCAGCAAAAATGATCACGCATGAAACCAAGATCAGCCAGGTGTTTGAGAGCAGCGCGCTGTTCGAATGGTCCTTCCTCATACTGGTCGTGGTCGTCATCATCGTCGCAGGCCTTTGGAAAAACACTGCAAGAAGCCGCAAAATTTCCAATGAAAAAAGCAGGGAAGCCCAAGCTTGACAGGGCTCCCTGCTTTTTCTTTGTATGCGATCCCGCTTAAAACCAATCGTCGTCGCCGGCCGCCTGCGCCCCAAGCTTGTCATCCGGCGATATCTCCAGTGTCTCCACCCCTGAAACCGCCTGCGCAATCATCTCCTCAAGCTCCGGTACAAAAGACTCCACCTTGCTGACTACATTTAAATTTGGATTGGTGCTCGGTGATTTCGGCAGAAACAAGGTGCAGCAATCCTCAAAGGGAAGAATCGAGGTCTCATACGTGCCGATTCGCTTCGCGATCCGGATAATATCTTCCTTGTCCATCATAATAAGCGGACGCAGCAGCGGAAGTTCGGCGCTTCGTCCGATTACGTTCATGCTGCTCAGCGTCTGGCTTGCCACCTGGCCCAGGCTGTCGCCGGTAACAATCCCGAGCGCTCCCGACTGAACGGCTAGCATTTGGGCGATGCGAAGCATAGAGCGGCGCATAAGCGTGATAATGAGATTATCCTGCTTGGCCTGGGCGAATGCCGTCTGGATCTCCGTGAACGAGACGAGATGCAGCTTAATCGGAGCACCGCTGTAATGGGATAACCGTCTCGTCAGCTCGATTACTTTTTCCTTGGCCTGCTCGCTCGTAAAGGGATAGCTGTGAAAATGAACCGCTTCGATTTCCAGCCCCTTGCGCATGGATAAATAACCTGCAACCGGGCTGTCAATACCGCCTGAGAGCAGCAGCATGGCTTTGCCGTTGCTGGCAAATGGATAACCGCCGGCAGCTTCCACAACCTCGCTGAAGATATAAGTGCCCTCGGGCTGGATTTCGACGCGAAGCTCCACCTCCGGTTCCCTGACGTTAACCTTGAGGCGCGGCATGGCCCTCAGCACATAAGCCCCTACCAGCTGGTTCATCTGCTGGGAATCATGCGGAAAGGATTTCTCCACGCGGCGTACCGACACCTTGAATGTGGCGGGTTCCCGGGAAAGAGAAAGCATGGCGTCAAGCGATGCCGCCTGGATGGTTTCCAATATATTTTCAACCCGTCTGACCGGACTGAAGGAGCCGATTCCGAATATATCCTTCAATTGTTCAGCTATGGCCGCATAAGGCTCTCCGTTCAAGGCAACGTAAATTCGCCCGTAGCTGCGGGTGATTGCTGCCCTGCTGTATGGCGCGAGCACGCCTCTCACCTGCTGGAGCATGCGTTTCTCAAACTGGCTCCGGTTGCGTCCTTTTATCGTATGCTCGCCGAAGCGAATCAGGATGATGTCTGGTGTCATGAACGTATTTCCTTCCTCTCCAGCGGCTTCAGCTTCTTCACAACCGTCTCCAGCATGCTGCAAAGCCATTCGAGTTCGCGCCTTCCATGCTCATCGCCGAAGCTCACGCGAATGCCGCTGGACGCTCTCGCCTGGCCCACTCCCATGGCTTCCAGCACCCGGCTTGGCTTATTGTCTTTGGACGAGCATGCCGATTTGGTTGATGCCGTGATTTTATGCTTCTCCAGCAAATGAATAAATACCTCCGGCTTCATTCCGGGATAAGAGAAACTGACAATATGCGGGGTCATATCCTCCTGCTCCCCTCCATTGAGAACAAGCTCCGGAATTTGGGCGATTGCTTCTGTTAGCTGTCGCCTCAACGCCGTCATCCGCTCATACCGTTCAGGCTGGCTCTCCATAGCCATGCGAAACGCTTTGGCAGATGCAACAATGGCCGCCACATTCTCCGTGCCTGAGCGCATCCCGAATTCCTGATCCCCCCCTGCAAGCAGAGCATCCAGCTTGACGCCGCTCCGTATATATAAAAGTCCTGCGCCTCTTGGCCCTCTCACCTTATGAGCGGAAGCGCTGAACAAATCAATGCTATCGCTGCGCAGATCGATGGGCAGCTTGCCCACGCTTTGAACCCCATCCACATGAAAAACAATTCCGCGGCGCCGATCTTTGAGCATCCGGCCGATCTGGTGGACCGGCTGAATGGAGCCGACCTCATTATTCACATGCATAATGGTAACAAGTATCGTCTCGTCGGTTAAATGAGCTTCCACGTCTTCAAGGCTCACAATCCCGTTCCTTGAAACAGGCATGAAGCTGATCCGGAATCCATCACGCTCCAGCTGCTTGCAGGTTTCGTAAACAGATGGATGCTCGATGGCTGTTGTAATAATATGCTTGCCCTTATGCGCATTCGCTCTGGCTGCCCCTTGAATAGCCAGATTGTTGCTCTCCGTCCCGCCCGAGGTAAAAACCCATTCCTTCGCCTCTGTTCCGAATAATCCGGCAATGGCGCTCCTGGACCGCTCCAGCAAATGGCCGGCTTCCATACCGCTCCGGTGCAGGGAGGAAGGGTTGGCATAATGCTTCGCCATCACCTCGGCCATCGTACGAATCACTTCCTCATGCGGCGGGGTGGAAGCGCAGTGGTCAAAATAATACATGCGCCACTCTCCTTTCTTCATATGCACAAAATAAAAAGATCAACGACAGAATGCCGGCGCGAAATTCTGCGCACGATATTCTTCGCGATCTATTCAAGGCTAAAAATCTTCGGCTTCGATTAGAAATTGGACGGGCTGTATTGTGCCAAAGCCGCCAATACCTTGCCCACATAACGCTGTGTCTCCGCAGGCAGAGCGCCAAGCTTCTGTGCAAAATCCTCATTGCTTGAGATTCCGGCGCGGTCGACACGTCCGGGACCGGCATTATACGCCGCCAAAGCCGCCTGCTCGCTGCCGCCGTATTTTCCCAGCAGATAAGCGAGATAACGCGTGCCGCCCTCGATATTTTGCTGAGGATCAAATGAATTCTCGACTCCCAGCCCGCGGGCAGTTCCATCCATTAGCTGCATAAGGCCTTTGGCGCCGGCGCTGGACACGGAATTCGGATTGAAGGCGGACTCCGTATCAATGACAGCTTTGACAAGTGAAGGGTCAACCCCGTATTTGGCCGAGGCTTCGTTTATATAGGGATCAAATAATGTTGGAGTCGGGTTATCCATTGACAGATCCGGTTCATTATAAAAAGGCAGCGGTTGTTTGTATAAAGTCGTTATAGAAGCCAGTTCATCGTTCAATGCCTGCAATCCTGAATCCTCCTGCAAGGAACTGCCGCTCCCGGACAGCATTTGGGATAATAGCGTACCGAACAAGGAAGGGTCTTCCTGGCTGCCGGGGGATAGGATATTCGGACTGCTGCTTCCCGTAAAATCAAGACTGGGCATCCATTGCAGCTGGAGCAGTGTTTTCATAATACGCGGATCTATGCTCATCGTTGGCCTCCAGTTGGGTGCATTGCATAAAATGACAGCTTTTGTACCTATTTTACATGGTTTCAGGAAGAATCGCCAGTAAGACAATAGTCCTATGCCGTATTAAAATAGTAAGATATGTAAAAACCGGCGAATGCAATTCCGCCGGTCCTGAACATTTCAAGTAATGGAATAATAAAGCGGGATAATCACCAGATAAGCAATAACAGAAATCAGTCCGAGAATCATGGACCACAGGCCAAGACCTCTGGCATCCTGCCGGTAGGCGATAAAACCGACGACAATTCCTGTAGCTCCAAGAAGCAAAGGCCACACAAACCAGGATAGTACGGATAGAACAAGAGCTGCCCAACCAGCGGCTTGGCCTGCTGAACGTGTTTGCTCAACTGCTTCTTCGACATGCTCCTTCGTGTGATCCTTCTGGTACGCCTGTGGAGGTACAGTTAGCTCTGCGGACATTTCTTCATTGTAAGGATGATGATCATGTCCGTAGCTATGATGTTTATGGCTGTCTTCATGCGATTCATGCTCCGAATGTTGATCCATAAGCTTAGCCTCACTCCTTTGGTTTGAATGTGTGGCAGCAGGTGGACGCCGATTCGGTGGCATTATCTTGGTGGCTTGCCTGAAAATGTTCTCCGGCAAATTCGGAATCAAGATTGGTGTGTGCATGACTGTCGATGTCGATCATGATTTGATCGGCATTGCATTGGTTGCCCTGCCCCCAGAAGGAACAGTTTGCAACGCTGCAGCTTACGCCTTTTGGCATAAAAATCACCCCCGGTATCAATTTGCCCGCACCGGGGGTGACTTATGCCTGCCTTATTTTTGCCCTTGCATACGGCGTTGGGTCATGTAGTCGCTCTCATAATAAGACAAGTCGTCACGGAGCTCCTCATACACCTTCGATACCGAAAGCACGGTGTCGCGGGCATCGCGAACCGGTTTCTTGCGGAATCGGATCGCATCCTGGCCCGTATAGGCATAACGTCCGTCTTCGGAATAACATTCATTTTTAGGGTAGAAAAATGCGTTTACGCATTGGTGGTACACTTCATAAAGAACCCGTGCGGCAAAATCGTCATCAAAATTTGGCCGTCTGAGAGCAACTCCCAGTTTCTCGTAAGCTACTTCCGAAAAAACAAGCAAATGCCTTAGGTCAGACAGCAATCCTTTATAGAAAAGCTCCGCTTCGTTATCCTGATCTTCACTTGCAAGCTGCGGAAGCGCATGCTGGTTAAGGAACAGCTCCAATTGACCGATGGCGAGTTTTAACTTGTCCCTTGTCGATTCGCTCAGCGATTTCACGTTTGTCGATGGCATGATCGGTAGATCCCCTTTCGTTCTCCAAAACAATACTTAGACCATCAACATCGTACCACAAAATGCATGCAGATGGTACTGCCGTTTGACGTCCTGGACCGTATATTTTCATTCATTCCACCGAATTCTAAAGGCAGGGAGCTTCATTGAGGCTCGTGAATACTGCAAATTCGAGGAGGCAGCCATTAATATGCGACGCAAATGGATCGGCTGGTTCGCGGTGCTTGCCGCCGCGGCATTATTAATTCCTTTATCCCCCTGGTTCGGTGCTCCTAAACAGCAGCCCGGCAAGATTCAGGCTCCGGTGAAAGCAACGGCCGCATCCCGGGAGCATACGGTCAAGATGAAAACCATTAACCGGGATATGGAAGCAACGGCTTTAATGTGCACCAGGGAATGTTCAAGGAATCTCCATAAAATGATGATGAGCCATTCGATTGGAGACCCGGGTCCCGTCAATATGGAAGACATAATGAAGAAGCACAAGCAAATGGTGTATCTCGTCTGGATTCACAACGGTAAAACGATGACCCATGGCAAAAAACCGCAGGATGCAAACAAAATGCTTCAAACGCATTTGGCAGCCGCCAAAGCCAGTCTCCGGCAGGGCAAGGATTATACATCCACATCCTTGAAGCTGCATGGACACCGCTATGCCATCGTAGCCGTGCCGGACCATCGCCGCCGGGGCGACGGCATTATCGGCGTCATACTCCAGGATGTCATCACAGAGGTCGAGCGGCATCAGAAACGCAATTTAAGAATTGTGCCTTATCCGGCGGAGGGGCATTACAAGATCGAGTCCGTTATTCCCAATACGACAACCGATATGACGGTTGAGCAGGGTGAGGATAATGGCAACGCCAGTCATTATCATATTAATGAAGTCGTCGTGAAATTCAGTCATCCGCCCACGAGGCATGATTTGGATCGGATGAAAAGGGATATTGGTGCCATTTCAGTAAAAAAACTGGCCCATACCTTTATTTTCCGTTCCAAACTAATGGATGCCGAAAGCATGATGGAATATTTTAAAAGAACTTGGCAGCCGTTATATGTTGAACCCCATTACTTGTATATGACCAACGATATTGCGCCAATCATTCCTAACGATGCACTGTACTCGGAGTATCAGTGGAATTTACCATCGATTGAAACGGAGAAAGGCTGGACGCTCTCCAAAGGAAGCGAGCGTGTGCTCGTCGCCATATTGGATACCGGCGTTCAAGCCGATCATCCCGATCTTCAGGGGAAAACGGTGGATGGCATCAATCTCGTCAGCGAAGATGATCCGCCTGAAGACGATGTCGGACACGGTACGCATGTTGCCGGCATTATTGCCGCCAACGTGAATAACGGCGAAGGCGTAGCCGGCTTATCCTGGTATAACAAATTAATGCCTGTCAAGGTTCTGGATGCCAGCGGAGCCGGCTCTACCTATACGGTTGCGCAGGGAATCATCTGGGCGACGGACAACGGGGCCAAAGTCATCAATATGAGCCTGGGCAACTATGCTGAGGCGGAATTCCTCCATGACGCCGTCAAATATGCCTATGACCATGATGTGGTTCTGGTCGCGGCAAGCGGCAATGATAATACCGATCGTCCGGGATATCCTGCGGCTTACCCGGAGGTGTTCGGCGTGGCTTCCACGGATGCCGACGGTTCCCGGTCATCCTTCTCCAACTTTGGCGATTACATCGATGTTGCAGCACCGGGAGCAAGCATCGCGAGCACGTATCCCGGCAGTCAGTATGCAGCATTGTCAGGAACATCGATGGCCAGTCCCCATGTTGCCGCATTGGCGGGTCTGATCCGCTCCATTAATCCCGATCTGACCAATGTCGAGGTGATGGATATCATGCGCAAATCCGCAACCGACCTGGGTGACAAAGGTAAAGACAATTACTTCGGCTATGGACAGATCGATATCGTCCAGGCATTGGAAATGGCGAATCAATCGAAATTATCGCTGCAGCAGTTTGAGCAGCAGGTGGAACAGCGGCTTGCGAAGATCAAGAGCAAATACGAGTCCCATCTGACAGCTGCCAAAAAATAAGGATCAAATGAAAAACTGTTCCGATTGCGCCTTGAAAGACAAAGGTGCAAAAGGAACAGTTTTTAATTTTAATGGTGGATTTGAATCGTTGCGGAAAGCTTGCCGTAAGCCGGGTTCTGTACTCCATGTGGTCCAAACGGGAACGACCCTCCCACTTTCGAAGCGACAATCATCTATCTAGGCCTACCATTGCTGATCGGCTCAAGCAACCAACCCGAACGCTCCCCGGGCAAGGGTGCAGCATGAGATGCCTCTGCAAAAGCAGGTGCAAGCTCGTACTGCCGCGTTCTCTCGGTCTTGCTCCAGATGGGGTTTACCAGCACCGTTGTCACCAACGGTCCTCGTGGTCTCTTACACCACGGTTCCACCCTTGCCTGTGCTGACGCAAAGCCAGCCATCGGCGGTCCATTTCTGTGGCACTATCCTTCGGCTCGCGCCGACTGGACGTTATCCAGCATCTTCGCCCTACGGAGCCCGGACTTTCCTCTCGCAGCCTCACAGCTGCCAGCGATTGTCTGTCAAACTTTCCGTCATCTAGCTAGTATACTAAGAAGCGGTCAAAAGCTCAAGGCGAAAACGACTCCATGTTTTCATATTTCTTCAAAATTTCTTGATAATCCGAATTTTCTGCTCCAAGCCTGGAGGTAAAGTTTAAATTTAAATGAACCGGAAAGGTTCCGTCTCTACCTGGGACGCAGCCGCGACCGTCTTGTATTTACGCTTAATCAGCTCATGGGTCAGCCACTGCGCCACCCTCGGCTTCATGATTTTCTCAATATTATGTCCCGGATCAATAATGCACAGGCCTGCCACCAGAGCGTCATGAGCAGTATGATAATCAATATCTCCAGTAATAAGCACATCCGCTCCGGCGAACTGGGCGTGTTTCACATATCTGCCCCCGGAGCCGCCGAGAACAGCCGCTTTGCGGACAACCGTATCCGGATCGCCCACCATTCTGACCGCAGGCACGTCAAACACCTGTTTAACAAGCTCAGCGAGTTCAATCAGCTTTACAGGTTCCGGCAGCTTCCCGACACGTCCCAGTCCATAAGAAGGCCCATTGATTTCAAGCGGATACAGGTCATAGGCGACCTCCTCGTACGGATGTGCTTTAATCATCGCCTGAACAACCTTCCGCTGCAGGCTTTGCGGAACAATTGTCTCCACTCTTACTTCAGATGCCTGTTCGAGCTGGCCATGCTTTCCTATGAAGGGCTGCGCCTGCTCTCCAGGCAGGAAAGTTCCCGTTCCTTCCACCTTAAAGCTGCTGCAGCTGTAATTTCCCGTCGCTCCGGCTCCCGCATTCCAGATCGCCTGCAGAACGGCATCCTCATGCGCTGCAGGTACAAAAACAACAAGCTTAAACAGCTTGTCGGTATGGACAATTTCCAGACTTGCTCTGCCCTCTTGGGCGATGCCAACCAGATCGGCCATCCAGTCATTGATGCCGCCTTCAGCTGAATCAAGATTGGTATGAGCGATATACACGGCAATATCATGCTTGATCAGCTTCTCATAAAGTTTGCCGGCCGGCGTTGAGGTGTCGAGCTTCGCCAGCGGTCTATAGATGATGGCATGATGGGCAATGATCAGCCCGGCGCCTGAGGCAATTGCCTCATCAACCACCTCATCGGTCACGTCAAGAGCAACGAGCACCTTGCTTATTTCCTTCTGCAGCGTACCCAGCTGCAGGCCGATTTTATCATTCTCGACGGCCAAATGCTTGGGTGCCAGCTGCTCCATTAATTGAATTACGGTTTGACCATGGGCAAACATTGAAGCACCTCCTCCATTTGCTGCATTTCATCTCCAAGAGCCGCTTCTTTCTCCCTGGATTCGCTGAGCGTCGACAAAGCCAGCTGATTACGTATCCGCTCGAGCTTTCCAAGCTCCATCCGCCACTTCTTCTTTAAGAGCTCATCGCCTGCTTGCAGCAAATACGGTCCCATCCGGTACAGCCATTCGATGCGATAGCCTGCAGACATTTGAAGAGGGAGCTCAGAAGCATCGTACAAGCGGTTGTTCCACGCCTCTGCCGCCTCTTTATTCTCACCGGCGAGGGCATGCAGTATTTCATAAATACGGCCGTCTTCTTCTATAATTGTCTCAGTCTGAAGAACAAAATCGCGGCGTACGAGCCAGCGGCGCACCAGATCCTCTCCCACATTCGGCTGAAGAACCAGCTCCCGCACGCCGTCCAGGCGGCCATCTGTCCAGCCCGCTTCCAGAATATCGGACATCAGGCTTCCTCCCATGCCAGCAAGGATGACTGTATCCGCTTCTCCCGGCAAGAGGACCGACAACCCGTCTCCTTGACGGACATCGATTGCCCCGGTCAATCCGGCTTCAGCAGCACCCTTCTGCGCCGCCAGAAATGGTCCGGTATTCAGTTCACCGGCAATTGCCGACGGGCATTTGCCGCTCTGCACCAGATATACCGGAAGGAGGGCATGGTCAGAGCCGATATCGGCTGCCCGAGCGCCCGCGCTGACACGATCTGCTATCGTTTGCAGTCGTTTGGATAATTTTATCATGTTAAGCAACCCACGCAATCCACTGTTTTCTTAAGCTGAAGAGGAGCAAGCCCCCTGCAATGATTTTGGTGATAAGCTGCAGCTGCAGCCATATTTGTTCCTTGGCAAATACGGCGGAATATAATTCCGGCATAAACCAGATAAGCGCTCCCGCCACGAATAAAATAGCCGCCACGGGCCTTGACCAGCGGTGAAAAAACCAGCTGCACCAACCGAATACAAATGACGCCGGAAGCCAGAAAAGCTGAATTTCATACCATTCTGGAGAATCGAAAGTATTGGAGAGCAGCCAGGCATAAACGAGAAAAGAAGCGACCCAGCCGCATAGATGAAGCAGCGGAATGCGCACGCTAATCCCAAAAACGATCCAGACAAGCGAGCAGAAAGCAAGCACCCCCGCCTTCCAGCCCCAGGCTTGCAGCTCATGCAGCTGCAGCATATAGATCCCGGCGCCGAGCATCAGCAGCATGCCAATTCCGATGAGTCCCAAGCCGGCGGATTCATTTTTCTGGCGATAACGCTGGCCATACAGAAGAAAAACAAGCACTGCCGACAAGGATATGCCAATTTGCAATAAAGGATGAAAAAAGCTAAAATAAAGAACAACAAAACAAATCAAGGAAAAAATTCCAAATGTAAGGAACCACTGCTTCCATGAAGCCTTGGACACCGCCTGGGCCGCTTTACCGGTAATTGTCGAAGCCGTGCGGGCCGCTCCCTCTTCCACATATAAATTAAGCAGGAAATCGCAATATTGCTCCGGGAGCAGCTTGCTTCGCTGCCAGTGTTCAATTTCTTTTACAATCGTTTTGCGGCGCTCCTGATCCATGTTGATCCTCGTTCCTTTCGGGCAGCAATTTCTCAAACCTGTCGCGAGTTCATCATGATACGGTAATCCTTAAGAAAAAAAAGACCTTTGCTGCCGCAGCAGAAAGGTCCTCGTCTTCATCCTTATTCGAGAAAATCCTTCAACCGCTTGCTGCGGCTCGGATGTCTCAGCTTGCGCAGCGCTTTGGCTTCGATCTGACGAATCCGCTCCCGCGTGACGCCAAACACCTTGCCCACTTCCTCAAGGGTCCGGGTCCGTCCATCATCCAGTCCAAAACGCAGACGGAGCACATTCTCCTCGCGTTCGGTCAATGTATCCAGCACATCTTCCAATTGCTCCTTGAGCAGCTCGTATGCGGCCGCATCCGCCGGTGCAAGTGCTTCCTGGTCCTCGATAAAATCTCCCAGATGGGAATCGTCTTCTTCACCGATCGGCGTCTCCAGCGATACAGGCTCCTGGGCGATCTTCATAATTTCCCGGACCTTCTCCGTACTGAGATCCATCTCCGCCGCTATTTCCTCTGGACTTGGCTCACGGCCGAGCTCCTGCAGAAGCTGACGGGAGACCCTTACCAGCTTGTTGATCGTCTCCACCATATGAACCGGAATCCGGATTGTTCTGGCCTGGTCGGCGATGGCTCTTGTTATCGCTTGGCGGATCCACCAGGTTGCGTACGTGCTGAATTTGTAGCCCTTGGTATGATCAAACTTTTCAACGGCTTTGATCAGGCCCATATTCCCTTCCTGAATCAGGTCGAGAAATAACATACCGCGTCCCACATACCGCTTGGCAATACTGACTACGAGCCGGAGGTTGGCTTCGGCAAGCCTACGTTTTGCTTCCTCATCGCCATTCTCGATCCGTTTGGCCAGCTCAACCTCATCATCCGCGGACAAAAGCGGAACTCGTCCGATCTCCTTCAAGTACATCCGGACGGGATCATTGATTTTGATACCGGGCGGGAGCGCCAGATCATCGTCAAAATTAAATTCATCCGGTTCTCTCTCCTGATCTTCACGTTCTCTGCTTGTTGGAAGATCATCATTCTCATTCAACACTTCAATTCCGATATCATCGAGCTGTTCGAAAAATTCATCAATTTGCTCCGGATCCTGATCAAACGGTGAAAGCTTCTCCATGATCTCTTTATAGGTTAAGGAGGATCTTTTTTTACCGTGTTCAATCAGCTGCTCTTTGACAATCTCCAGCTTCTGTTCGATATCCAATTCAGTATGTTGATCATTCGCCATATTCCGACTCCCTCCTCCCTAGAAACGATCATCCTACTGTCCTTTAAGCTGTCTCTCTAGGGCTATAATCTCACTTGCAATTCGAGCCGCCAACAACATGTCGCCGGATCGTTCCGCCTGCACCATTTCCTCTTTCTTATGCTCGATTCCACGAAATCTGGGCACTTTGAGAATTTCCATAATATAGTGAGCGAGCAGCTGCTCGTCGAACGGAAAATCATCGTCCATCATTAAGATTGAAGCGGCCGTCCTCTCCAGACGGTCGTCCTGAAGCGAAGCGATAAATCGGCTAATATCCGGATCATGACCTTGTGCATAATAAGCATATAAGTAAGCAGCAAGCGCTGCGTGATCCTCAACGTTAAATGCTTCTCCGAGCTGGCCGTGCACCGTTTGCGCCGTTTCCCTGTCCTGCAGCATGCGGGCCAGAAGTCTGCGTTCCGCTACCTGATAAGCAGGCAGCACAGGCGGCGAAGAAGGCATACGACGGATTTCATTCCTACCATTATTCCACGAATTGTCGTTATTATCCCTTTGCGGCTTCAATTTCTGGTGCTGCTGTCTATGCTGGAAGCAGTCTTGTTTGAGCGCCTCTAAAGATATATCGAATTCACGGGACAGATCTTTTAGATAAAACTCACGCTCGGTGGGAGAATCAAGCTCGGCAATAATGCCGACAGCTTCGAGCATATAGTTCTTCTGTCCTTCTTCTTCTAGGAGTATATGGTTTTTCTTCGCATATATTAGTTTAAATTTCGTGACGGAAACGGGGTGTTCAATCGTCTCCCTGATAAATGCCTGCGCCCCGTTCTTTTCAATAAACTCATCGGGGTCCATGCCTTTGGGCAGCATGGCCACCTGCACGCGCAGACCTGCCTTTTCGAGCAGTGGAATGGTCTTCACGACTGCAGCTTGTCCGGCGCTGTCGCCGTCGTAACAAAGCAGTACTTCATCCACATTCCGCTGAAGGATCATGGCATGGCTCTCTGTCAGAGAAGTACCCATCGTGGCCACACCGTTATTGACTCCGGCGGTCCATGCTTTGACCACATCCATGTAGCCTTCGAACAATACGGCGCGCCGGCTCTTCCGCATGGCCGCCCTGGATTGATTGAAATTGTACAGGCTGCGGCTTTTGTTGAACAGCATGGTTTCGGGCGAATTCAGGTATTTGGGCTGCCCTTCGCCAAGTATCCGACCTGCCAGCGCAATTGCCTTGCCTTCGCCATTACGGATCGGAAACATAATCCGGTCCCGAAACCGGTCGATATATCCGCTTCCATCCTGCTTGGCAATCAGGAGACCGCCCTTTTCCATCAGATCCAGTTTGAATTCCCGCTTGTCCAGAAAACGCACCAAGGTATCCCATTCCGGCGGCGCGTAACCGATCAGGAATTGGTCGATCTGCTTGTCCGTTACCCCGCGCGAGCGCAAATACTCCAAAGCGGGCTGGCCATGAGACGTATTCATCAGCAGGTAATGATAAAGCTTTCCGGTAAGCTCATGCGCTTCAATCAGCTTATCCCGTTCACCCGATTCGACTGAATCGAAACCGTCGAAATTCCCTGTCCACGTTACCGGGATACCGGCCTCCTCCGCCATAACGCGGACCGCTTCAGGGAACGAATAGTTTTCGATTTCCTCGATGAATTTTACAGCATTGCCGCCTTTGCCGCACCCGTAGCAGTAGAAAATCTGTTTCTCGGGCGTAACGGTGAACGAAGGGGTCTTCTCTGAATGAAAAGGGCATAACCCTTTCATATATTTGCCTTGTTTTGAGAGGTTAACGTATTTTCCAACCGTCTCGACGATATCGTGATGCCGCAGCACCGCTTCTATGACGGAATCAGGTATTTTAGCGAACGCCATATATCCCCACCTTCATCCTAAACATGTTTAAATATTCGCTAAGATTCACCATTCTCCTGCCGGGTTCGCAAAACTTTTGTCAGCTTTTGCTGAAAACGGATCCGATCCTCGCTTGTCATGGCCTTCGGCCCTTTGGTCTTGCCGCCGCTTCTTCGACGCTTCGCAAGCTCATGTCTGCGCTCCATGAGATAATCAATATTGCTGTCATCATACTGCTGTCCCCGATTCGAGAGCGCAATTGCCCCTTTGGCCAGCACGATCGTCGCAAGCCCGAAGTCCTGCGTAACGACGATATCTCCCCGTGCGACATGATTGGCGATATACAAATCGACAGATTGATCGCCTTTATCCACCTGGACAATCTGAATGCCTGCCCCCGGCTCCAGACGATGGTCGTACGAAGCAACCATCAGCACGGGAATGGACATATTCCGCGCTACCTCGACGATTTCGCGCTTGACCGGGCAGGCATCGGCATCCACCACAATTGTAGGGGTATTCGCCACGTTTATGCATCACCGCATCCCTGGAATAATTCTGTACTATGTTATATACGGCAAAAGATAAAAGAATCCTGCAAGAAAAATCAGCTGGAAGGAATACATTCCATGATTAAACTTGCCGTTTCCTCCACCGCCCGATGCGAAACATCGATTACCACGCAGCCGATCCGCTTCATAATATCCGCAGCGTAAGCAAGCTCCTGCTCAATTCGCGCTGTCGTCGCATACGCCGCACTGTCCGGCAAACCAAGAGCCTTAAGGCGTTCCTTGCGGATGACGTTCAAATAATGGACATCAATCGTCAGTCCCACTATTTTTCCCTTGGGGATCCGAAACAGCTCGTCGGGCGGCTTGAGCTCCGGCATCAACGGCACGTTGGCTACTTTGAATTTCTTGTGTGCCAGGTACATCGACAGCGGAGTTTTGGAGGTTCGGGATACGCCGACAAGCACGATGTCCGCCTTGATAATCCCGGTCGTGTCGCGCATATCGTCATACTTGACGGCGAACTCAACAGCCTCCACCTTGCGGAAATAATCCTCGTCCAGCACATGATTCAGCCCCGGCTCCTTGCGGGAGGGACGGTTGGTCTTCAGCTCCAGGCTGCCGATCAGCGAACCCAGCAGATCAATCGCCACGACGGAATGCTCCAGCGAAAACTTGCTCAGCACGTCACGAAGCTTGGGAATCACAAGTGTGTACAAAATAATCGCATTATGCTCTTTGGCCTGCAGCACCATCCGTTCTACAGCGGACTCATCCTGAACAAAAGGAGCCCGGCGTATATCCGCGTAAATGGGATGGAACTGGGCAACCGCAGCACGCACAACCAGTTCGCCGGTATCGCCGGCGGAATCCGAAACCACATAAATAATCACATCAGGATGAAGCCCGGTTGTCATGTTGGTCCCCTCCTAAAATGCTAAAATATGATGGCTGTGCAGGCCGAGCCACCTTTTATTACCACACAAGTCTGGATAAATCTGCAACTGTACCCGCTCCGTCGGCGATAAGAGCCAATAGAGCCAAGCGGTTTGCACGGACGGCTTCATCTTCAGCCATAACCATAACGCGGTCAAAATACGCAGTGATCGGTTCCTTTAATCCCGCGAGCTTGGCGATCGCACCTGCAGCATCATCATTGTTAATACATTCCACAATGCTTTCGCTTACGGCCTGCCATGCGGCGTACAATTCACCTTCAGCCTCATCCGCAAAGAGGGAAGGCGCCACATTCTTAGACGCAGCTTTAGAGGCAAGGTTGCTCACCCGGTTCAGAGCATCGACCGCCAGCTTGAATTCATCCCGCCGCTCGCCCGCAGCGAAGGCTGTCACAGCAGCGGCTCTGTTGACCGTCTGGCGCAAATCATTATAGCCTGCCGCCATAACCGCATCGACAACATCATAACGGATGCCCTGCTCGGAGAGCACATTTTTCACCCGCAGCGCGAAGAACTCATAAAGGTCTTTTCGAATATCCGCGGCTTCGCGTTTCATTGGCTTCCCGCTGTGCACCTCCAGCGAGAGATCGAATAGTCTGTCCAGCGGCAGCTTCAATCCATGCGCCAGAATAATCTGGATAATGCCCGCTGCCTGGCGGCGCAGAGCATAGGGATCCTGGGATCCTGTGGGAATAATGCCGATGGAGAAGCAGCCGACAATCGTATCGATTTTGTCAGCCAGGCTCACAATCGCACCTGTCAGGGAGCCTGGGGCACGGTCACCGGCAAAACGCGGCTGGTAGTGTTCATTGATGGCGACTGCAACCGCCTCCCGCTCCCCTGCCTTGCGGGCATAATCCTCACCCATCACACCCTGCAGCTCCGGAAACTCGTAAACCATCTGAGTGACCAAATCAAACTTGCAGATCTCCGCTGTGCGCGCAATATCGTCCACGGTCTGCGGATCAAGATCAAGGGCGGTTGCCAGCTTGGCCGCCGTTGCCTGAATGCGTCCAACCTTATCCGATACCATTCCCAGCTCCTCGTGGTAAACGATCTTCGCAAGCTTTTGCAGAGAATCGGAGATCGGAGTCTTCTGATCTTCGGCATAGAAGAATCTGGCGTCGGACAGACGCGCTCTTAAAACCTTTTCATTGCCCTTGGCTACCTGCTCGATAGAGGTACGGTCGCCATTGCGGACGGTAACAAAGAAAGGAAGCAGTTTGCCCTGCTCATCCAGCACCGGAAAATAACGCTGATGCTCACGCATCGAAGTAATCAAAACCTCCTGCGGGATCTTCAGGAAAGCTTCATCGAACGTTCCGAACAGCACATTCGGATATTCGACAAGAAACACAACTTCCTCCAGCAAATCCGCCTTCACGTCGATTTTCCAGTTTTTCTCGGCAGCCAGTGCATGGATCTGATCCAGAATCAGCTGTTCACGTTCCGCTGCATTGACAACGACCTGCTGCTCGCGCAGCCGTTCCACATAATACGATGGGGAAGTGACTGAGGTTTCTCCTCCCAGGAAGCGGTGACCTCTGGTGATCGTTCCGCTCTGAACATCCGTGATTTCAATTGGTATGACCGTTTCCCCGAATAAGGCGAGAAGCCATTTGATCGGGCGGACAAATTTCAGCTCGTGGCTGCCCCAACGCATGTTTTTGGGAAAAGACATGGAAGTAATCAGGCTCGTGAGGCCCTCTGGCAGAACATCAAAGGTAACCGTGCCGATGCTGCTTTTGTTGGCATAGATATACTCTACCCCGCCAAGCTCCTTGAAATAGAAGGCCTCCGGTTCAACGCCCTGGCTGCGGGCAAATCCAAGAGCCGCTTTGCTCCAGGCCCCTTGCTCGTCGAGTGCGATTTTACGGGAAGGACCTTTCACTTCTTCGCTGACATCCGCCTGCTTTTCTTCCACATCCCGGACCAGCACGGCGATCCTGCGCGGCGTGGCATAAGCTTCCACCTCACCGTGGGCGATGCGGGCGGTATCCAGCCACTTGACCGTCTTTTCCTTCAGCTGGTTCATCGCTCCCCGCACAAAACGGGCAGGAACCTCTTCAAGTCCGATTTCCAGCAGCAAATCCTTAGCCATTCGCGCTCACCTCTTTCTTCAATAGCGGGAAGCCGAGCCGCTCGCGCTCCTCCAGATACGTGGCTGCGCAGGCGCGCGCCAGATTGCGGACCCGCATAATATAGCCTGTGCGCTCCGTCACGCTGATTGCCCCGCGGGCATCCAGCAAATTGAATGCATGCGAGCATTTGAGCACATAATCATACGCCGGGAAAACAAGCTTGTGCTCCATCGTTTTCTTCGCTTCTTCCTCATACATGTTGAACAACGAGAAAAGCATCGCGGCATCCGAGGTTTCGAAGGTATATTTGGAATGCTCGTATTCCGGCTGCAGAAATACATCTCCGTAAGTAACGCCTGCAACCCATTCCAGATCAAACACATTTTCCTTATCCTGAATATAGGAAGCAAGACGCTCCATCCCATAGGTAATTTCCACAGCGACCGGATTCACGTCGATACCGCCAACCTGCTGGAAATACGTAAACTGCGTAATTTCCATGCCATCGAGCCAAACTTCCCATCCAAGTCCCCATGCGCCAAGCGTCGGCGCTTCCCAGTTGTCTTCAACAAACCGGATATCATGATGAAGCGGATCAACGCCAAGCCGCTTCAGGCTCTCGAGATACAGCTCCTGAATATTGTCGGGCGAGGGCTTGAGAATCACCTGGAACTGGTGATGCTGATAGAGGCGGTTCGGATTCTCGCCGTAGCGGCCATCCGCAGGACGTCTGGAAGGCTCCACATAAGCCACATTCCAGGGCTCCGGTCCGATTGTGCGCAGAAAAGTCATCGGATTCATGGTGCCTGCACCCTTTTCCACGTCATAGGGCTGAACGAGAATACAGTTTTGCTCCGCCCAAAACTGCTGAAGCGTCAAAATCATGTTTTGAAAATTCATCTGCCGGACTCTCTCCTTTATTATTCAAATTCAGACATGGGCAAAACGATATAAAAAGCTCTCGTCTCTATGTCTGACAAAGCTCAGACATAGGGACGAGAGCTGATCTCCCGCGGTTCCACCCTACTTGATCTCCCAATGTGTGTTGGCACATACAGGAAATCCGCTTTTCACGTTCATCCGAACTCCGAAGCGCCTTTCGCCGATTCGTCCGCCCAGGCTTTCACTGTCCCTGGTTCGCTGCCGCTGACGACTGTCCATCGACTACTTTCTTCATCATCGTTCCTATTCTAATAGTATATCTTAGCTATTCACCGCTGGTATGTCAAGTTGTTAAAGGGGATATTTATCCATTTGATCAAGAAATGCACGGGATTTGAGCGGAATATTAATATGGGTATCGATGAGCAGCCGCATCGCCTGCTTAAGCTGGGCTTTTGTTTCATCCTTGACCTGGATATTCCCAAGCCGCGTCATATCCATTCTACGGAACAGCTTCAGCAATTTGTGCGCGCTCTCGCTGAGCGGCATTGCGGAAGAATCCTTGTATCGACAGCGGTTGCAAAGAACGCCGCCTGAACGGGCGCTAAGCGCCATCGGACCAACGACATTCCCGCAGGATACGCATTCATCGAACATGGGAGCATACCCGGAGGCCTCAAGTATTTTCATCTCGTATAACTGAATAATCGTTGGACCGTCTTTGCCGTCGGCCAAAGCGCGCAGGCACGCCAGGAGCTGCATAAACAAGTATTCGCTTGCTTCCTCGTCGTTGGTCGTCCGGTCAGTAAGCTCGACAGCATAAGCCGCATAGGCGGTCAATTCCAGCCCTTCACGCAAAACATGGTGAGATTCAATAATCTCACCATGCGTCAGCGTACCAAGCCCGCTATTGCGGTAATAAAGATATTCCCCATGGGTAAACAGCTGAGTCAGCGAGCCATGACGGCTTTTCGCTTTTTTGGCGCCGCGGACAAGAATTGCCGCTTTGCCGTGGGAAGGAGTAAGAATCGTAATGATTTTGCCGCCTTCCCCATAATCCATACTACGGATGACAATGCCTTCAACCCGGTACTGCATCGCGGTTCTCCCCTTACTCGCATGTAAAGACGCATCATATGGAAGGAGCACTCTCCATGTCGGATTCCAGCTGCGTTTCTTCATCAACGCCCGGCTCATCGGATTTGCTCAATTGATCCACGTCTTTATAAAGCAGAAAAGCGTCCACATCCCCGGTCAGCGCAAAATACTTCCACGAAAAGTCTCGCATTCGTATCATCCCTTCCGCTCTATCCGAAATGGTTCTCAACAGTTAGGATGCGATGAATGGGGATGTCCTATGCCAGACAAATAACGGGCATTATACGCTTTGACAGGAAACGTGGACAAGCCGTTTTATTCGTTTTTGTAACCGAGATCCTTCAGGACGCGCTCCTGATTGCGCCAATCCTTCTTGACCTTGACCCACAGCTCCAGGAACACCCGTGAGCCCAGCAGCAGCTCGATATCGCGCCTTGCCAGTCTGCCCACTTCCTTGAGAAGCGCCCCCTGCTTGCCAATGACGATTCCCTTCTGCGAATCGCGTTCGACAAAAATAACTGCCCCAATGTAGACAACTCCATTGTCCTGCACCTTCATATCCTCAATCGACACCGCGATGGAATGCGGCACCTCTTCGCGCGTCTGATGCAGGATTTTCTCCCGGATCAGCTCTGCGCAGACGAACTGCTCCGGATGATCCGTCACCTGATCTGCCGGGTAATATTGCGGCCCTTCGGGCAGATAACGGGTCAGCACACTCAGCAGCGTATCGATGTTATTGCCCTGCAGCGCGGAGATCGGAATGATCTCGGCAAAATCATGCAGCTCCTTGTAGGTGGCGATCAGAGGCAGCAGCGCTTCGGGATGAATTTTATCGATTTTGTTCATCACCAGAAAGATCGGCGTTTTGACAAGCTTGAGCTGCTCGATGATATAGCGGTCTCCGCCCCCAAGACCTTCAGAAGCGTCAATCAGGAACATTGCGGCGTCCACTTCGCCCAAGGTGCCGACAGCGGATTTATTCATATAATTTCCAAGCTTCGACTGCGGCTTGTGTATTCCGGGCGTATCGAGAAATACAATTTGCGAATTGTCTTTCGTGTATACACCATGAATTTTATTGCGCGTTGTCTGCGGCTTGTCCGACATTATTGCGATTTTCTGGCCGATGACTTCGTTCATCAGCGTCGACTTTCCAACGTTCGGCCGGCCGACAATCGCTACAAAGCCGGAATGGTATTTTTCTTTTTTACCGGATGGTGTGTGATTCATAATAGACTATTCGATCCCCTTCCAAACTTAGCCTTTCCTTAACGAAAATGCTCCCGGCAGCAGCTCTTCGACCGTCATTACTGATCGGCCGCCTGTCAGGTTTGCCATAATGACGGGCATGTCCGGCTTGCAAAGCTCAACCAGCACTTGTCTGCACACCCCGCAGGGCGTGATGGGAAGCATCGTATCTCCAACAACAGCAATCGCCGTAAACTCGCCCGGCCCTTGCCCGTCGGCAATTGCCCGGAACAATGCGGTCCGTTCCGCGCAATTCGTCGGACCGTAGGCTGCATTCTCGACATTGCAGCCCAGATGGACATTTCCGTCCTTATCCAGCAGAGCCGCGCCTACGGCAAAGCCGGAATACGGTATATAAGCACGGCCCCGTACTTCCATTGCCTGCTCCAGAAGCTTCTCCCAGTCCGCGGAGAGCGGCTCATTTGATACCTCCATCCCATTACCTCCTTCTTCACTTTAGCTAATGGTAGACCATATCCCATATATGCGGGCAGAAGATGATCAATCCGATAATGACGGCCGCAATAGCCGCAACCAGTACAGCCCCCGAAGCTGTATCCTTCGCCGCTTTGGCCAACGGGTGAATCGCCGGGCTTGCCAGATCCACGACGCTCTCGATCGCAGTGTTCAGCATCTCGGCACATATGACCACCCCCATCACAAGCACCAGCACAGCCCATTCCATTTGCGAAATCCTGAAAATGAAGCCTGCTGCTGTGGCAATAAGAGCGGCGATTATATGAATACGCATGTGAAGCTGCGTGTCCAGGGCCAGACGGATGCCAGCCACTGCAAATTTACAGCTCTGAATGAACCTGCGCATTAACGGTGCAGACCAGCCTGCCTGAGGACGTCTTCCTGCTTTTTCGTCATGATCGCCTCGCTCGCTTCGTCCTGATGATCATAACCGATCAAATGCAGGAAACCATGCACAAACAGAAATCCAAGCTCCCGCTCCAGCGAATGACCGTACTCCAGACTTTGCAGCTTCGCCCGCTCAGCGGAGATAATGATATCGCCAAGCATGCCGTCCAGCGGCAAAGGAACATCCTCTTCCTCAATATCATAAATAATATCCAGCTCTTCGTCGGTATGTTCCTGCATGGCAAAGGACAACACATCCGTCGGCCGGTCGATGCCTCTGTAATCCCGATTTAACTGATGAATTTCTTCATCGTCCACAAAGGAAAGAGTTACTTCGCCTTCATTGAGCCCTTCCGCTTCCCCGGCACGCAGAAGCAGCTCCTCCAGACGTCCCAGAAACGCTTCGGGTATTTCAACTTTATTCTGTTCATTATTCCATTCCAAACGCAAACTCATGCCAGCCGCTCCTTTGGTTTACTGTCTTCGGGATATTCGATCCGCGAATGGAAGATACCGATAACGGATTCCTTCAAAGTCTGCGCGATTTGATCAAGCTCCTTGAGGGTCAAATCGCATTCATTAAACTGGCCGTCATCCAGGCGGTTTTTAATGATTTTGTTAATCATCGATTCCACCTGCTCCATCGTTGGACTCCGCAAACTCCGGACAGCGGCTTCGATGCAATCCGCGATGCCGACAATGGCGGCTTCCTTCGATTGCGCCTTTGGTCCGGGATACCTGAAGTCATCCTCGGTGAAATCCGTCTCTTCCCCGGCCGCTTCAGCCTGCTTCCAAGCTTTGTGGTAAAAGTACTGCAGGAACGTCGTTCCATGATGCTGCTCCGCAATATCCCGGATCGGCTTGGGAATGTTATGGTTCTTCAGCATCTCCACGCCATCGCGGGCATGCGCGATAATAATCGATTTGCTCAGCTTCGGATCGATGGAATCATGCGGATTCTCGATATTGCTCTGATTCTCGATAAAATAACTGGGCCGTTTGGTCTTGCCGATATCGTGATAATAGGAGCCGACCCGGCACAGCAGACCGTTGGCGCCAATGGCTTCGGCAGCCGCTTCGGACAGATTGCCGACCATTACGCTGTGATGGTACGTACCCGGCGTCTCCGTCAGCAGCTTGCGCAGCAGCGGGTGATTGGGATTCGACAGCTCCACAAGCTTAAGCGCGGATAAGATGCCGAAGGTAATCTCGAAAAAAGGCATCAAGCCGATAACCAGAATCGCCGTCAGCAGGCCTCCGGCAAAAGCAAATGCAATCGTAGTGACCATTTCCGTCTTCTCCGGCAGCTCGCCCCCAAGAAGAATCAACGCTAGCACGGAAGCAGATCCGAACAAGCTGACCATAATGCCTGCCTTTAATATTGTAGACCGCTGACTCGCCCGGTGAATGGCAAAAATAGCGGCAAATGAGACAACCGTTGTCATAAATCCATAATTAAAATCAAAGATACGGTTGGAATCGACGTTGAATAAGATACTGCCGGCAATAGCGAACAGAAACGAGCAGACAACCGCGAGCTGAACATCCAGCAGCAGTGTAATGAGCATCGCTCCCATTGCTGTCGGTGCCAAATATCCGACATAGGAAATGGTATCGGTCTGCGTCAGCTCGACGATCCGCATAATCAGCAAATTCAGGATAAAAATAAGCAGCAGCATCGCAAGCTGGGCATTATTGTACCGCACATTTGCGGTATTAAGACCCGATGATTTGTCCAGAAAGCTGTAAATAAACAAAAGGAATAACAAAGAAAGCAGCAGCAGGCCGAGCTGCGGCCAGTAGGATTTTTTGTCCTGCAGCAGATTGAACGATGAGAGCCGGTCGTATAACTCCTGGGTGACCATCTCTCCCTTATGGACGATGATATCCCCTTGATTAATGACGACCTCCGGCGTGTTTTCTTTCGCCGCTACCTTCGCTTCGCTCGTTGCCTCGCTATCGAGAAATTTGTTCGGCATAATGGCGAATCGAGCCAGCTCCTGAACGATCTCCCTTGTCTTGCGCTCGCTCAGCGAGCTTGCGTTCACAAGCTCCGCCACCTTCGTGCGGGCCGTCTCCGCTTCCCGCAGCGGATCGCTCATCAGCTTGCGGACGATGGTAAGCCCCACCTGCTGCATATCGGCAATCTGCACAACGGTAAGCTGCGGCAGCTTGTAGTACGTTTCCTCCGGAATGCGGTATTCCTGATTCTTGACTGTCGTTGCCATCTCCTGCAGCAGGGTGTCGTTATAGGCATCCTTGCCTGTATTGCTGCGTACGAACTCGTCGACATAATCGCTATAGAGCTGCGGAATTTCCGTCCTGTAGATGGTCACTTTATTATCCGTCGTAACCTGATCATCCTGATTCAACTGCTCCATACGGGCAAAGATCTGCTCCAGCAGCTGCTCGCTGCGCATCGCGACAATGGAATAAATCGGCTCCACGCGATCCGCTGCTTCCTCCTGCGCCTTGATCCTTGCCTTATCATCCTTGATTTGCGCAGGCGCTACAACGTCGCGTTCCATCCGCTTGCCTTCTTGAATATCGTAGGTTTTGGGAAGCAAATAAGGAGCTAGAGTGATATAAAACAACAAAACAAATAAAAACAGCAAGATCCATCGAACCGCTGCGCTCTGCTTCCAACCACTCCATGAAAACTGCACGTATTATGTCCCCCCTCGTGCTGCGACCACCCCATAGGGTTGCTTCAACTGCGGGGCCGTCCATGCTGGGTATTATAAAACCGTACACCCGGGTAATCTGTACGTTCTATGCTGGCCTGACGCCATTTAGCCCTGATTATCGGCATCCATGTTGTAAGCCACGATGATTTTTTGAACCAGCGAATGACGGACGACATCCTGTTCAGAGAAATGCACGAAGCCTATCTCGTCAATATTCTGCAAGATACGCTGCGCTTCATTAAGTCCGGAACGTTTGCCGCGGGGCAAATCGATTTGCGTGACATCACCGGTCACAACCATTTTGGAGCCGAAACCAAGCCGGGTCAGAAACATTTTCATCTGTTCCGGAGTCGTGTTCTGCGCTTCGTCAAGAATTATGAATGAATCATCAAGCGTACGGCCGCGCATATAGGCAAGCGGCGCAACCTCGATCAAGCCCCGTTCAAAAGCTTTCACGGTTTGATCCGGACCCAGTACGTCATGCAGCGCGTCGTAGAGAGGGCGCAAATAAGGGTCCACCTTCTCCTGCAAATCGCCTGGCAGGAAGCCAAGGTTCTCGCCGGCTTCTACCGCCGGACGGGTCAATATGATCCGCTTGACGGAGCCTTCCTTCAATGCCGCAACCGCCAGCACAACCGCCAAGTACGTTTTGCCTGTCCCGGCAGGACCGATGCCGAATACGACGTCCATTTTCTTGATCATCTTCACGTAGTGGCGCTGCCCTATCGTCTTGACGCGAATCGGTTTGCCGCGGAATGTAGAAGTAAGCTCCGCTTTGAATAAATCCAGCAGCTGGTCAGCCTGCAGCGTCTTTGCCAAATCGAGGGCATACATGATATCGCGTTCCGATGGCGTGTACCCTCCGCGGAACAACTGCTGCAGCACGGTGAAAAGCTGTTCCATGGACTCTACCTCGGCAAAAGGTCCGGAGATCATGATTTCAGCGTCGCGGGACATAATATCCGCTTCCGTCTGCTGCTCGATCAGTTTCAGAAATTTGTCCTGCGGTCCAAAGAGCGCAAGTCCTTCCGCCGCGCTCGCGAGCGGGATTTTGATAATCTTGGTTTCATTTGGCAAAAATGCTCAATCTCCTTGTATATGAACTAACGGTCTTTCAGCTACGATCGACTGTTCCACCTCAAAAAGCACTTTCATATAAACTTTACCATTGTCCGCCTTTTCATGCAAAATGTTTTCGGCGCGGATCTTCGATCCCGCCCCTGCCTTGGTCAATAAATCGGCTTTGGCCTGAAGCAGTCCCGCCTCTCTTGCTTCCTGCTGCGTGAGCGTCTGTTCATCCACGCGGACCTCCCGGATGGTCTCCTTCATCCGGCCGAGCGGCATCTTCAGGGAGCGCCAGGAGGCCTGCTCCAGATGTCTTTCGGTCTCAAATTGATCATAGGGAACCTTGCCAAAGCCGCTGACCCGAAGAGCGCGTCCCCACGCTACCCCATACCAGCGGGTAATACTCTCCCCTGTATAGGTTTTCATTTTCTGCTGCATCGGTGAGACAATCATATATTCATGCCAGACCAGACCTTTAACGATTCCCTTAGCCACTACCGTGCGTGTATGAGCTTCATCCCCATAGATTCCGGAAATCAGCACGTCGCCTTTCTTGACCTTCGTATTCCGTTTCACGACTGGCCTTCCGGTATCGGCCAGAATTTCAGTCACAACGGCATCGGTCGAGGCCACAAGATGGCGGGGACTGAGCAGCTCCTGCTTCTCGGGGATCGTCGTCTCCACCACCTGGATCGTGATCTTTGTTCCCTGCTTTTCCACACCGATCCAGGCTGCTCCAGGCAGCTTCTGCGCCAGCTTCTTGGACAGCACGTCCGATTTTTCAAGTCGAAAAGACCATTGGAACGGATAAAGTCCTTCCTGCTTGGCAGCCTGCAAAATCTGCTCTTCGGACAAGCGGTCGTTCCCTTTAATATCGATGGTCCAGATCAACGAAGATAAAATGTACATGCCAATAAAAAAAATGAGAAGACCCGCGCCGAAAAACAGCCTTTTCTCCAGCCTGACAAGCCAGAAGGGGAGCCCCCTGCGGGACTCGACATGGATCCGGGAGCTTGTCTCCCTCAGAAGCGGCCGAAGGCGAAAGAAGTCATTAACGGTTAAATCGCAAATCAGTTCCCCGCTGCTTGTCCGGCGGATGGACCACAGCTCAAGTCCGCTCGCCAACGCGCGGTTGACAAGCAATTCCAAGGATTCTCCTCTGATGCAGACCGTCACAATTCCCCGCAGCCATTGCAGCCATGAAGCATTCATCCTTTCTTCCCCCTTTGCGATCCATTTATCGTCATTCCTTGATTTGAATATGTTTGATTTTTCCTTCCACGAAGACTTCTTCGGTCCAAATGGTCCTGATAATCAGACCCTCTCCCGTTATTTCCAGCTCCCCTTTGCTGAGCGCGAGGCGCAGACTATCGCTGGAGAAATGGAGCACGCCGCGGTGGTTTTCAATATACAACTGACGATCGCCAATCATCGTCAAACGGGGCAAATCGAATACGACATCCTGCGGTAAATCGAGCAAATCGGCAGCCATTTTACGCAGTTTGCGGTTTATGCGGCGCATGCGGACAACAAGCCCCCTTCCCATACTGTACCAACGTATGCTGGAAACCGCTGAAATATGAGGATTCCGATGCAGATGAGACTGAAAAAGCAAAGAAGCCCTCAGCACCCACTTTCCAGTGGCCTGAAGGCTTCTTAAGCGCTTTGATTATAGCTAGCTAATTATTGCACGAAAATCGATCAGGGACGGCGGTGGGGGCGCTTGGAGCGCGGTGGACCGAGAACCTCGGCAAGAACGACCGCACGCCGGAGTTCATTCTTATCCAAATTACGCAATAAGCCGCCTTTCGGAGCAGCGGATGGCTCAGAGATGCGTGCCTGCGCAAGCGGTCTGCGCTGAAACGGCGAAGTTCGCTCGGTGATCCTGACCTTTGGGGGCTCTTCATATAAAGGCTCCTCAAAAAAAGGTTCTTCATATTCCAGACTAACCCCTTCTCCGTCCTCTGACCGGTTACCGCTATCGTAGCGAGCAGGCTGAGCCGGTTGATTCACAGGCTGGCCAAACTGCCGCTGCTGGGGATCACGGCTTCTGCGGGGCGCCGCGGGGCCGCTTCCAAAGTCGGGCATCCGGTTCTCCCGCGGATTGCCCTTTCTGGCTTTATTGATCAGGGAGAAGAGAAACCCGACCACAATAATGACAATAAAGAAATTTTTCAAAATAAATTGAATCAGGTCGTTCACTGCATCACCTCCGGCAATCCTTTACGAGGAATGTTTATACGGGTTAATAAAAATCTATTTATCCTCTTTGTCCGGCTGGTTGGATTCCTGGTTGCCGATAGAACCGCGCATTTGCGTGTCGGCCTCAATGTTTTTCAAATTCATATAGTCCATCACGCCAAGCTTGCCGCCCCTGAGCGCTTCAGCCATCGCAATCGGCACCTGTGACTCCGACTCAACGACAAGCGCGCGCATTTCTACGACACGGGCCTTCATCTCCTGCTCATGAGCAACAGCCATTGCACGCCGTTCTTCGGCTTTGGCCTGGGCGATTCTTTTGTCGGCTTCCGCCTGCTCGGTTTGCAGATGGGCACCAATGTTTTTGCCTACATCCACGTCCGCGATATCAATGGACAGAATCTCAAATGCCGTGCCAGCATCAAGTCCCTTGCCCAGCACAGTACGGGAAATCAGATCCGGATTCTCAAGAACATCCTTATGAGAGCCGGAAGAACCGACTGTCGTTACAATTCCCTCACCGACGCGGGCAATAATCGTTTCTTCGCCGGCGCCGCCGACAAGGCGTTCGATATTGGCGCGAACCGTAACACGCGCTTTTACCTTGACTTCAATTCCGTTTTTGGCAACGGCAGCTACAATCGGCGTTTCAATTACACGGGGGTTGACGCTCATTTGCACCGCCTGAAGCACATCGCGTCCTGCCAGATCAATTGCCGCCGCGCGTTCAAACACCAGCTCGATATTCGCACGGTGAGCGGCAATCAGGGCATTGACAACGCGGTCTACATTACCGCCTGCCAGAAAGTGGCTCTCCAGCTGGTTAATGTTCAGCCCAAGCCCCGCTTTGGTCGCTTTGATCAGCGGATTGACGATCCGGCTTGGTACGACTCGCCGCAGACGCATGGCCACAAGCGTAATGATTCCGACCCGAACGCCCGAGGACAGCGCGGCAATCCAAAGCATAATCGGGAAGAAACTCAAAAATACGGAAAGCACGATAATAGCCAGTACGACGATAATTATAATGGTAACGGTTGGATCCAGCTCCATAATTTCCCCTCCATGGTTTAAATGTTTTCGTTCAACTGCTGTACAACGACACGCGTTCCTTCAACCTTAATGACTTGAATTTCCGCATTTGCCGCGATAAATTCTCCCTGTGTCACAACGTCGACCCGCTGTTCGCCGATAATCGCCGTGCCGGCAGGCCGCAGCGGCGTAACGGAGCGTCCGCGCATGCCGAGATATAACGCTTTATCGGCCGTTGAGACATACCCCTGCTCCGTCGTCAGGCTTTCACTGAGAATAAACCGGTTCCATACCCCTTTGTGAGCAAAGCGTTTGGCAATGATAAAGACGATGACTCCTGCCGCAAGCAGAGCGACGAACAGGGACAAAAACGCTGATTTCGGGCTGGGCGCGGCAAGCACAACCCCTGCAATAAGGGATGCTGATCCCAGTATTCCCAGTATACCGAAGCTTGACACAAACACCTCGGCAATGAGCAGCACAACTCCGATTACAAACAGGATAATTTCTTCCATTCCGGCAAAGCCCGTAATGTAATGACCGAAGAAATAAAGTCCGAATCCTGCAAGCCCAATCAGTCCGGGGATGCCAAAGCCGGGCACGATCAGTTCAATCGCTACACCTGCTATGCCGATAACGAGCAGCAGCGTCATGATGGCGGGCTGGGTCAGAAATTGCGAAATCCGCTCCATTACGCTGGCTTTGACCTCCACCAAATTGGGCTGCTCGATGCCCAGATGCGCCAGCACCTCATCGACGGAGCTTGCCGTATAATCGGCGTAGCCCACTTTCACCGCATCGGCGGCGGACAACGCCAGCAGCTCGCCTTTCTCGACCGTGCGTCCAAGCGGCTTGATCTCCAGCGTCACATTCGGGTTGACCATCGCGGTTGCCAAATTGGGATCCCGGCCGTTTATTTCTGCGGCTGCTCTCATTTTTTGCGTCCAGTAGGCGACTGTTTTCGGATTGTCAATCAATGTGCCCGTTCCGTCCACAACCGCCGCCGAGCCGATCACACTATTGGGCTCCATCACAAGCTCATCGGCATTCAGGGCAATGTAAGTACCTGCGGATACCGCCCTCCCGTGAACCAATGCTGTTGTCGGAACCTTGCTGGTACGGACGAGATCGCCAATTCCCTCTGCGCTGACAACGCTGCCGCCAAGGGTGTCAATAACAAGCACAATACGCTCAGCGCCGGCTTCTTCCGCTTCCTTGTAAGCACGCTTGAGGAATTTCTCAAGCCCTGATTCGATTGGCTGTTCAGCCGGAATAACATAGACCGTGGAGCCGATCTTCCCCCCGCCGGTATCGCTATCGGCCGCAAATGCAGCGGGAACCATAGCGCCAAGCAGATTCATAAAGATAAGCCCAACAACAACAGAAAGCGTCCCTCTGGCTATCAGCCGTCTAAACCATTTCAATAGTTGACCCTCCTCTCCTTACTGTAACCAAGAAGAAGCTGACGCCATTCCTCTCCGCGTCAAAATCTGCCGCAATCGTAATCCTTCATACGGTCTGACAGTGCCCCCGTTCCAAGTATTATCCGTGGGAGGCCTCCTTAAGCCTGACTGAAGTCCAGTCCGTACGGTAAAAACGCAGCATGACCGACGTGCCGAACACCGTGAGGAAGGAGTAAAGCGCGATCCAGGCTCCCAGGCTGCCCCAATGAAACACAAAGATAAACAAGTAAGCAACCGGCACAAAGAAAAACCAGCTGAGAAAAAATGAGATGCGCATGAGAAAAGTGGTGTCGCCGATTCCCCGCAATCCGCCTGCATAGAAATTAAGCAGGCCATCAAAAATTTGCAGGTAGGCGGACACCTTGATCAGAAACGCCGCCAGCTCATAAACTCCGGGGTCCTTGGAATACAAGTGGGCAATCTGCTCGGCAAACACCAGCTCCACCGTGCCAAGCGCAATGATGAACATGGTACCCAGAATAGCAGTATCGGTTCCAGCCCGACGTCCAATCAGAGCCATTCCTCTGCCCACGCTTTGCCCTACCAGAATTGTTGCCGTCGCTCCGAAGGCAAAAGCCGGCATAAAACCGAAGGACATCACATTCAGCGCCACCTCGTTGGCGGCAAGCGCGTGGTCGCCCAATCTGGCTACGAAGGCGGTGAAGATGAACATGGATACGCTGAGCGAGAATTCCTGCATGCCCAGCTTACCGCTCTCCTGGGCGATCAGTTTTATTTCCGGCCAGTCAAACGAGAAAGCAGCAAGACGGCTGCGGGTTTGGTAACGTTTATGCAAAATAAAGAAAAAGATGTATACGCAAATGAACAGCTGGACCGCTTCACCAATGAGCACGGCGAGACCTGCGCCGGTCAAGCCCAGATGCGGAAAACCCCAGTGGCCAAATGTGAGAACGTACGTCAGAAGAATCATCAATAAATTGGATATCAGCGACACAATCATGGACATGGTGGTCGATCCGATTCCGCGCAGAAAGCCGTGGAAGGCAAAATTAATTATGCCGAAGGACATGGCATAGAAACGCAGCTCCAGATAATAGCCGCCTTGATGGACCAATTCCTCCGATCCCCCGGTCCAGCGCAAAATATCGTCAGCAGCCAGCCAGCCCGTTACGAATATAACAACCGCGAAAAATATGCACATGTACATAGCCAGATATGTCCGCTGCAGGCCTTTGCGCATATCGTTGGAGCCGTAATTCTGTGCGACCAGATAACTGACCGTATGGCCGATACCGGAAAAAATGGCAAATGCATTATACATAATAATATTGGAAACGCCAACAATTGCGATTATTACAAAGCCCAGCTGACCCACCATTATCAGATTAATGGTTCCTGTCACGGTCTGGGTGGCGAAGGTGACAAGTGAGGGTATGGCAATCAGCAGGATTTGAAGCCAGTTACGCAGCATAGTAAAGTGTTCCTCATTTCCCATCTATTAGCCCCTATTCTGGAGCAGTCTGCAGGATGTGTCAATAGCTCCGAATAGCGGGAAACAAAAGAAAACTGTCCGCTTTTAATGAGACTACACGGGCAGTCATGAAAAAACACCCCCTTTGCAGGGAGTGTCTGGCTGTCAGCCTATGTTATTGCAGAAATTGCTGCACATATGTGTTTACTAGTTTACCATCAGCACGCCCTTTGGTCTTGGGCATGAGGGCGCTCATAACTTTGCCCATATCGGCTTTCGATGAAGCACCGGTTTCCGCTATGGTCTGCTGAACAATTTCTTTGATTTCATCTTCGGTCAGCTGCTGAGGCAGGTACACACTAATAATTTCAATTTCTGCGGCGACGTCTTTTGCAAGATCATCGCGGCCGGCTTTTTCGAATTCTTGGAGGGAATCTTTACGTTGTTTGATCTCACGACTTAGGATATCAAGCACTTCATTATCATCAAGCGGTCGCTTTAAGTCAATTTCCAGATTCTTGATGGAAGCACGAATCATGCGAATCGTGGAGAGCTTGAACTTCTCTTGACCTCTCATGGCTTGCTTCATATCATCGTTCAATCGTTCGCTAAGGTTCATTAGTGGAAGGATCCTCCTAAAACTTTCTCTTACGCGCAGCCTCGGACTTCAGTTTGCGTTTAACACTAGGCTTCTCATAATGCTTGCGTTTCTTAACCTCGGCAAGGACACCATCTTTAGCGATAGTCTTCTTGAAGCGGCGGAGTGCAGCATCGATTGTCTCGTTTTTGCGAACTTTTGTTTCAGACACCAGTTTTCCCTCCCTCCGAGCAGACCGTCTAAGAAAGATCACACGGTTCATCACATTTAATTATATGGTATAACCAAAGTCAGTGTCAACTTGAAAGGACCAGCTAATTTCCTTCTTTTACTATAAAATGCACATCTTCTGTACATCCATGTATTCCGTGATTCAACCGGCGAGAGATTTCATCTGGTGCCCGCCCAGAAGATGCAGGTGCAGATGATACACAACCTGGCCGCCCTCGGCGTTGCAGTTATTTACCAGCCGGTATCCCGACTCGTCAATATTGTGCTCCTTGGCGATTTGCCTGGCTGCTGCGAACAGCTCCGCAATCAGCGCGTTGTCCTCATCCTGAACATCGTTCATCGTCGGTATGTGCTTCTTCGGAATGATGAGAATATGTACGGGCGCAGCCGGCTGAATATCGTGAAAAGCCAATATGCGCTCATTCTCGAACACCTTCTTCGAAGGGATATCACCGTCAATAATTTTGCAAAATAAACAGTCCATTTCCGCTGCCTCCTGTCCAAAAGCATTCTTTATTTATCCATAATAACGAAAAAAGCCATTCACGTCCAACGCAAGGAAGAAATGATAAGACCGATGCCACCGGCGCCGGTCTTGGTTTGAGCTTATGGATGGCCAGCGATTTAAAAAAAAGGAAGCAGCGAGAGTCCCAGCAGCGCAGCAAGCGGAAATGCTTGACGGTAGAAACGGCGGCGCGGGTAATACGGATATGGATAGAGCGGCGGATAAAGCGGCGGATACGGGAAAAACCCCCGCGGATCGTACTGATTGTCACAATGAGGAACCGCGAGATACACCATCTCATCATCGATATGCTCCACAAATCCGTCACAGCACCAACCATCCTTGGTGTGGGCCAGGACATAACGGTACTTATGATCCTTGCACCATTTTTTCATTTCATGTTTTTCCATCGGCTGTGTGACCGGTGCGGTTGCAGTCGGCATTTGAGCCATAGGCTTTTGGTTAACGGGCATTGTTGCAATAGGCATTGTTGTAACCTTTTTCTCCATGCTTGATCCAGCCTCCTTCATTCTCCTTTTATCCTATTCGTCTATGGGCGTTTGGCGCCTATGGCGCCCAAAAATGGGCAGATGACTATTCAGCATAACAAAGCGTAAAGCTCCCGGCAGCAGATGAACCGCAATATACGCCTCAATAGAAAGCTCTGTGACAAGGGTTGGCAGAGGATTGACTTGGGAGGTATACTTGCAGCAAAAGGATCATGAACAGCAGGGCATTATTATGAAGGGCGGAAATTCATTGAAGGCTCGAACCCGAACGATTATGTTTATTCTTCTCATTGGGGCAGCGGCGTTCGCCGGCTACAAAGTATACGATTATTACCGGGATGACAGCTTGCTCCACCGTATCGTGACACAGGATGGGTATCAGTTGACGCAGGCAAATACGGCAGACTCCACCAGGCTGGAATTCAAACCGGAGTGGCTGAAGACACAGGATCAGGAATCGAGGACGCTGAACGTTCCGGTCGGGTACGATCATCAAACCCTCTTCGTGCTGGAGAAGATCCGGAGCGAAGCGGATGCCGTGATTTTCAGCATGAAAGCCATACCCGAGCTTAAGAAAGAAGAAGGGGAATTTTTGTATACCGCCGAAATCCACGGGAACGGCGCGCTTTCCCCTGCAGTACCTGATGTGCCGTGGACCTTTTTGGATCGAAGCGGTAACAAAATTGATATAAATGGGGTAAAATATAAGATAGAACCAGAGGCAGGGCCCTCCGCAAGGTTTTCGCTGGAGATTAGCAAAATAGGCCTGGACAAGCTTGCAGCTGGCTTCACCGCAGAATACACCGGATTTAATTTGTATACCTATTCCAGGAAATAGCAGGTGAGATGATGGAAAGCAAACGAATCGCCGCAGAGCATGCCGTAACGCATATAAAAGATGGGATGGTAGTCGGACTGGGTACAGGCTCAACGGCTTACTGGGCCATTCGGAAAATCGGGGAGCGCGTCAAGGAAGGCCTTCTTGTGCGGGCAGTGGCAACTTCAAGACAATCCGAGCAATTGGCGCAAGAGCTTGGGATTCCTCTCGTCGCTTTTGAAGAGATTGACGGAATTGATATTACGATTGACGGAGCCGACGAGGTTGATGGTGAGCTGAATCTCATCAAGGGCGGCGGCGGCGCCCTGCTGCGCGAAAAAATCGTAGCCGCATCCAGCCGCAAGCTGATTATTATTGCCGACGAAAGCAAGCTTGTGGACCGGCTCGGCACTTTTCCCCTGCCGGTGGAGGTTACTGTTTTCGGCAGCTCCCTCACCATGAAAAAGCTTGCCAAATTTGGCTGTCCGCTGAAGCTCCGGACTGTGAACGGCCAGCCCTTCGTCACTGATAACGGGAACTATATTATAGATTGTCAGTTTGGCGCGATTGAACAGCCGCAGCAGCTTCATGATGAAATCAACGGAATTCCGGGTGTGGTCATAAACGGACTGTTTATCCACATGGCGGATCGGGTGATTATCGGACAAAATGACGGGACGGTAAGAGAGCTCTAGCATTCAGGGCTGGTTTTCGCACCGTGCCCGGCTCCCAGAGCGCGGTGCGAATTTGAAGAAACCGTTCAAAGCGTAATCAAAGAGCCTGCATTCCTGGCGAGGAATGCAGGCTCTTTGATTTTTGATGCTGGCAGGTGCGATAATTTTAATCTTTTAACTGCCTGACTGGTACATGACGCTTGACGGCTCGTTCATAATGTCCAGCAGCTTCCTGCTCATATCCACCCACTCTGGGTCGATCAGAATGGTCTGCGCCGAGGTTTCCGATAAGGTGTCCTCATCAAAGGAGGCTATGGTTGTTTTCAATTGCGTATACCAGCTCTCCAGCTGCTGAAGATAGCTGCGTTCCGCTTCGGTGAGCGGTCCTTCATGATTGCCGACCATCGTGGTGGACTGCTCGACCTGCGACAAGAAGGTTTGCGCGTTTCGGTTCTTGAAGGTAAAAGGCTGCTTGCTCGCAGCACCGGCCTGGTCCAGCAATATAATCAGGCTTTGAGCCTGCTTGAAGGCAGCCTGCAAAGCCGTTTTGGTTGAAATCCGGCTGTCGGTCGCATCATTATCCAGCAGCTTTTGAACATTCGCTTGAACGGCATCCACATGCAGCTTCGCCTGATTGCCGGCATTAATGATGCTCATGCCCCGGCTGACACGATCATCTTTGTCATGCTGTATCAGCTTGGTAATGAAAAAAACGTTGCCGATCAGACTGACTACGAGCATTAAAAGGACAATAGGTGTGAATATAGGCCGTTTCGGTTGATGCTCCTCCACGAAGATTCCTCCAAACAAACATTGATCAGCGGCACA
This sequence comes from Paenibacillus sp. JT31N17, assembly GCF_056269255.1. Lineage (NCBI taxonomy): Bacteria > Bacillati > Bacillota > Bacilli > Caryophanales > Paenibacillaceae > Paenibacillus > Paenibacillus sp. JT31N17. Next base: position 93,690 of record NZ_JBWDNP010000003.1, on the reverse strand, counting down.
GAGCCTTGGGGTGTTCATTCCTGCTATATCTTCATTTACGTTACAATGTTCCCGCTTGCAATGCAAGTCGAAACCGGAAGCAAATGTGAGCAATTATTGCCGAAATAGGCTCAGCCGGCAGGTTTAAATGACCGTCTGGCGGTCACATCGTTTCCAGCTCCACGCTGCTGCCCCGGCCGGATGAATCCGCCGCCGTGACAATCAATCTGCGCGGCAGGCGCGCCCGCAGCTCGGGAACATGGCTGATCACGCCGACAGAGAGCGTGTCGTTATGAAGCTTTTCCAGTGCGGTAATAACCGTATCCAGCAGTTCCGGATCCAAGGTGCCGAAGCCCTCATCCAGGAAAAAGAACTGCAGGGGATATTTGCCGCGAAGCTGAATCTGGCTGGACAAAGCGAGGGCCAGTGCAAGCGAGGCCAGAAACGTTTCGCCGCCGGACAAGGTGGAGACAGGACGCCGCAAGCCTCCGTTCGCATCATCTCGGATGACAAAACCGCCTCCCGAATCAACCTCGAGCGCATATCTTTGCTTGGTGAGGAAGCCTAGACGTTCCGAAGCGGCGCGGCATACCTGGACCAGCTGCTCCTCCGCCACATATTCCACAAAGGTATTGCCGCGAAACAGGGTTTGCAGCGATTTCAACCGCCCGCAGAGAAGGTCCATCCCGGCGCGCCTGACCTCCAGCTGCTGCCAGCGCTCCTGCTTGGCTTTCAGCTCGTCCCAGTCACGCTCTGCCTTCGCTGTCAGCTGCAGCGTGGCCTCGTTGTTGACGCGGGCCTGCTGGAGCGCGGCAGCGCACTGCTCCCATTCCTCTTCTGTAATACTGCGGCCCTGCAGTTGATCCCGCAGCAGCCCGGTCTGGGCGGCAAGCTGCTGCTCGGATTCCCGGAAACGGGCAATCTGTTCCGCAAGGCTATTCTGCTGACCCAGCAGCGGCTTGAGGGAAGCCGCCTCTTCGGCCGTATCGAACGGGGATTGCGCAAGCGCAAGTCCCCAAATCTCTTCGGTTTCCTGACGGCGTTTGATGGCGGAGTTTTCCCCTTCGGTTGAGGCGCTTCTCTGCTCCGCAGCAGCTTGCAGCGCAGCCTGTGCTGCTTCATGCTTCTCCTTGCTTTTCCTGAGCAAGCTGCGGACATCCGCTAGCTCCCGCTCAGCCTCCGCAATAAGTGCCGCGGCGGCCCGCCCTCCTGTCCACTCCTTGAGCTGGGTCTGAATTCTCTCCAACTGTTGAGACAGATGCCCAAGCTTCGCTTTTTGTTCCACAAGCTCCAGTTGGGCGGCTCCGGCCTGCTTCTCATCTTCGGCGATCTGTCTGGTTGTCGCATCGATAAACTCGACGCTCCGCTCCACTCTGCTGCGCAGCTCATGAGCGGCATTATCCCTGCGCTCGTAGTTGTCCAGAACGGCGTGAGCCTGCTCCGGAAGCAGATCGCTGCCAAACTGCCCCTGCCACAAAGCCAGCTCCCGGTTCATGAGATCAGCGCGTTCGCTTGCTTTGTCCCTGGCTGTCTGATCGATTCTGGCACGCGATCCCAGCTCTCCAGCCTCCAGACCGCAGCGGCGCTGGCTGTCGCTGAATCGGGAGCGTGCTGCGCCAAGTCCGGGTTCAATCGATGAAAATCCGCTGCTATGCAAAGCGTATGTCTCAGCAGCATCGCTCAAAGCCCTCTGCATGATATCCAGGGCATCCTCGCTGGTTAGCTCCGGCTTCCGGGAATCGGGCATCGTCTCGGCTCGGTCGACTGAAACCGCCGCCTCCAGCATGGATAAATTCCGGACTAACGAATGATGCGCCCCCGCTTCTGGCCGATCGTTAACGGAAGACTGTGAGCCAAGCTCCAGCAGGCGCTCCTGGGCGGACTCCACTTTGCCAAGCAGCGGCGTGACGCGCATCAGCTGTATCTGCACCCGCTGCTGCAGGTCTTCCCAAGGAGCAGCATCCCCTTGGGAATTGTTGGAGACGGCAGTTTCCCTTATGCCGTGCAGGGACGGATGATCGCAGGAGCCGCATACCGGACAGGCTTCCCCCTCTTTCAATTCTTCAGCAAGCTGCGCGGCAAGCTGCTGCCTCCGCTGCTCCGACTGCTCCTGGCGGACGCGAAGAATCCAGCCTGGGAGCCTGTCGCTGAGCAGCTGCAGCTGTGAAGCAAGCTGTCGCAGCCCGGCGAGCATCGGGCTCAGCGCGGAGAGGCGGTCGTTCAAGACGGCTGCTGCCTCCGCTTGTTCCGCTTCTGCAGCCGCCAGCGAAGCTTGCGCTTCGGCAAGCTGACGGGCGGCTGAAGCGGCTTCCTGCTGCGCCGCTTCCTGCTGTTCGCGCAGCGCGTCCAGCTGCTGCAGCCGCTTAGCCAGCGCTCCGCGCTGCTCGCGCTCGGCGGCAGTAAGCTCGGCGGCCCGGAGCTCGGCCTTGAGCTCGCTCTGCTTTGCAACGGCTCGGCCGAGCTTGTCCTGCGCTTTGGCGGCCTGCTCGCCAAAGCTGCGCTGCCGCTCTGCGGCGTCCGCACAGCGGCGCTCGCCGGCGGCGATGCTTGCCGCAAGCGCGGCGGCTTCGTCTTCAAGCCGCTGCGCTTGCGCGAGCTGATCGAGCCGCAGCGCAAGGCGCGGCTCGGAAGCCTCTGCGGCGTCGGCCGCCGCGGTCCATGCGGCGGCGGCCGACGCCGCCTCTGCGAGCCGGGCGGCATACGCCAGCCCGGCGGCTTCGCGGCGCGAAGCGGCGGCGCGAAGCGCCGCTTCGGCCGCTTCCGCGGCTGCGAGCGCGGGCATCAGCCGCTCCGCCGCCGCCAGGCGCTGCAGCTCGCGCTCGAGCCCCGCAATGCGCGGCGCATCGGCCAGCAGCTGCGCCTGCTGCGCCTCCTTCGCGCGCAGCGCCTCCACGCGCTCGCGTACATGCAGCCGCTCCGCATAGAGCCGCTCCGCTTCGGCAAGCGCCAGCCGCGCCGCCGCAGCCGCCGCGGCCGCTTCGCGGTGACGCTCCGCTGCCGCAGATACTGCAGCGGCAGATGCATCGCCCAGCCCCAGCTGCTCGGCTGCGGCTTCTCCCAGCGCGGTCTCCGCCACTTTCATCCGTTGGCTCAGCTTCAGCGACAGCCCGTCGCCGAACCGCTCCAGGCGGAACAGCCGCTGCAGCATGGATCGCCGGTCCTTCCCGGCAAGCGACAGAAATTCAGCGAATTTGCCCTGCGGCAGAACAACGGCGCGGGTAAAATCCTGCATGTTGAGGCCGATGCGCTCCTCTACGCAGCGCGTAACATCAGCCAGCTTATCGGCAATCACGATATCTCCGGCTTCCGTGATCTCTACAAAACGGCTCAGCGTACTGCTCACCGAAACATCCCCGCTCCGCTTGAACTGCCTTTCCACGCGGTAGCGTTTTTTCTCTCCCCCGCCGGCAAGCTCGAAGGTAAAAGCAACGGAAAGCTGCTTCTCCTCCTGATTCAAAATGCCCTGGGTACCGTTAGCCGCCCGTTCAACCTTGCCGTACAAAGCTAATGTGACCGCATCGAGAATGCTCGATTTGCCGCTTCCTGTCGAGCCAAATATCCCGAATACCCCTGCTTCGCACAGACGCTCGAAGTCGACAACCTGCGTTTGGCGGTAGCTCTGAAGTCCGCTTAATCGAAGCCCTATCGGTTTCATCCTTCATCCTCCCATTCTGCCCGCCCCGCTGCAGCCTCGGCATCCGCTCTCGTGGATGGATCATCGTTCTCTGCCACCAGCTCCAGAAACAGCCTTACCGTCTCCGCATCCGGCTGGGCACCTGCGCTCTGGCGGGCAAAAAAACGCCGGAACAGCTCCTCTGCCGGCAGCTGCTCGCGCAAGCGGGCGTCTCCTTCCGAAGAAGACACCATTTCGGGATAAATCGGACGAATATGTATAAGCCCGTCATGCAGGCGGCGCAGCTGCTGGATGTCGGCAGCCGTCATCGCTTCCTTCATCCAAATGTCCAGATTGATCCAAGCCCGCGCATCCCGGCCCTCTTCCAGCCATCCATGCACATCGGACAAGCCGCCCTTCGCCGTCCAGTTTACGAGCGGACGTCCGCTGCTGAGCAGCATCTCCTGCGGTTCAATCTCTTTGCCCGGAGATGCGTCGAAGATCATGACCGACTTGGCCTGCCCGGCCTCCGAGAAGCTGTATGCCAGAGGAGATCCGCTGTAGCGCATCGTCTCGTCGCCGTCAACCCGCTGCGGGCGGTGCAGATGGCCAAGCGCCACATACTGGGCGCCGACCCGCAGCGACGAGGGATCGACGGTATAGGCGCCGCCGATTTGAATCGGTCTCTCCGAATCCGTCTCCAAGCCGCCTAGCACATAAATATGGCTCATCGCCAAATTGACAGTGTCCGGCATGAAGCTCTCCCCTAATTTCCTCATGAGCCGTCCCACCCGCTCCGAATAAGCGGTGCGCAGCAGCGCTTCATCCGTTTCCTCGCTGAGCAGCTCTCTCAAACGCGATTCCGAAGGGTAAGGAAGAGCAGCGATAACAGCCCTCTCTCCCGTACGGGCAACATCGACCGCAAGCGGCCGGTCCGAGGGCAGGCCGACTAGCCTGATGCCGCTGCGGGCGGCAAGCGGTGAAGAAGCCGCTACCCGCTCCGGGTGATCGTGATTGCCGGCGATAACAGCAACCGTTCTGCTGCCCCCGTCCGCAAGCCTGGACAGCGCCTCATAAAACAGCTGCTCGGCCGCTGCCGGCGGATTGACTGAATCGTACACATCCCCGGCAAGCAGGACAAGATCAATATCTTCCGCTCTGACGAGGGCAGCCAGCTCATCCACGAATGCCGCCTGTTCATCCAGTCGGCTGCGTCCTTCCAGCGAGCGTCCAAAGTGCCAATCGGCGGTATGTAAAATACGCATGGTATAATTCCTCCTTCCTCTCCATGTTAAAACAGCTGTACCGCCTGTCCCCCGTCAAAGAAAAACACATAACAGGCCATGACAGGCCTGTCAAGAATTCGGCTGATCGCTTCCGCATAGAGCGACAGCTGGAAACGATGCCTCTCAGCGGCAGCGCTCCACTGCTTCATATAAATTTTGTCGGTTTTGTAATCGAGGAGAACAAGCCCATTCCCGTCATCAAACATACAATCGACGATCCCCTGAATCAGAATCGGCTCATCGCCAACAGCTCCCGCTTCGCGATGATAGATGCGGGAAGCCGGAAATGTACAGCTGAAAGGCGTTTCCCGGCGGACCCAGCTTGCCGCAAGCAGCCTTTGACCGATTTCGCTTGCAAAGAATGCGGCAACCTGGGCCGTATCAACAGCACTTGCCTGCTCGGCCGAAAGCATGCTCTTTTCCTGCAGAACCGCGATGGTATCCCGGATAATGCCTTCATCCACCGCTGCATCAAGGGGAATATGCTGCATGACCAAATGACTGACCGTCCCGCGCTCCGCGGCGGTCAACGCCTTCTCCTCCATGAATTTGGGCCGGCGCAGCCGGAAGGTATATTCCCCGCCTGAGAAATTTTCTGCCGTCCGGGCCGTAAACTCCCTGCCACGTGAAGCAGCTCGTTCGTCTGCTGCCAATGGAGCATCCTGCCCGTGATCGTCCTTCTCCGCCGGAGCGCCGGACAGTTCCGAAGCCCCAACGTTCCACAGAGTGGAAGCTTCCGCGGCCGGAGGTAATCCAGCCTCCTCAGGCAGCAGTACGACAGCGGCATTCTCATCTGCCGCCGCTTCAGCATGCATCCTCTTCATCTCGGTAACCGATGTTTTGGCAGCAATCACGGTTGCGGCATAGTGCGGGTAGCTCCTTGCCAGACGGCGCTCGATTTCGGCCGCTGCCGCAGGCGATTCCGGAATCGGTACAAGCGCCTGGACGGCCTGCATCCGCTCTGCGAATTCCGCTTCTGACGCTACATCCGTCTCTACGGCTGCGGCTGCTTCCAGCCCGAACAAGGCCGCAGGGACAATGCCTGTCCTCCAGGCTCTGCCTGTTGCCCGGCTCGTCTGCTCTACCGTATAGCTAGCCGCGGATTCACCGGAGTCCGCTTCAGCATCCAATCCAAGCTCCGACCGCTCTTCCACTTCGTTGATTACGTCCATAACCGTATAAGGAGAAGCATCACCAGCCACCTCGACCGTAATGGGAATCCCCTCCTGCACGGCCAACGGTCCGAGCCAATCTATGAATCTTTTGGCCTGCGAAAGGCGGTAATCCGGAATCCGCCCTTCCCCATCAAGCGAAGACTGCCAGCGCGACAGCTGCTTGGCAGCATCGGATACCGTACCGATCAGGAACATTTTCTCCTTGGGACGGGTAAGCGCTACGTACAGAATGCGCATTTCCTCGGCCAGCGTCTCCATCCGCATCCGCTCCCGGATTGCCAGATAGGGAAGCGTGGGATAGCTCACCCGGAGTTCCGTATCAATAAAGCGCGGCCCGAAGCCAAGCTGCTTATGCATCAGAAACGTTCCGTTCAGGTCCTGCCGGTTAAACAGCTTGCCAAGTCCTGCGACAAAGACGACGGGGAATTCCAGTCCCTTGCTTTTGTGAATGGACATGATCCGGACAACATCCTCCTGCTCGCCAATGGCCCGGGCCGTACCCAAATCGCCCCCGTTCTCCCGCATCCGGTCGATAAAACGCAGGAAACGGAATAACCCCCTTAAAGTTGTGGCCTCATATTGCCGCGTCCTGTCATGCAGAGCCCGCAAATTGGCCTGCCGCTGCACACCCCCGGGCATTCCGCCAACCAGATCGTAATAACCCGTCTCCCGGAAGATATTCCACAGCAGCTCGGCCAGCGCCCCCCGCCTGGATTCTTCCCGCCAGCGCTCCAGACGCGTGAGAAAATCGGCCAGCTTGATGCGGGTCGTTTCTTCAATGAGCGAAGCGCCGGCTGCTTTTTTTACGGCATCATAATAGGAGGCGCGCCCTCCGATAATGCGGATTTGCGCCAATTCCTCGGCTGTCAGACCAAATATGGGAGAGCGAAGCGCTCCGGCAAGCGGTATATCCTGATACGGATTATCGATAACGCGCAGCAGCGAGAGGATGGTCTCGACTTCCGTCGCCTCAAAATATCCCGTGCTTAGTTCCGCATATGCCGGTATGCCGCTGGACTGCAGCTCCTCAATAATTACCGGCGCCCACTGCTTGTCCGCGCGCAGGAGAATGACAATATCACGCCAGGCCAGCGTACGCTTCCGCCGGCGTTTCCCGTCATAAACTTCAAATGGGGCTTCACGGTCTCCAAGCGCGGAATCAAGTCCCTTGAGCTTGGCGATTTGGGCCGCAATGTAGCGGGCCTCGAGCTGGACGGTTTGCAGATCAAGCGCCTCTTCACCGGATGGCGAAGGAGAGTCTGGCCCGTCTTCGCTCTCGTCACCGGCGAATGCAGGCTCGCCATCCTTGACACCGCTGCCTCCCCCCTTGTCGATCAGCGCGAATTCAACATCGTAGCGCTCAGCCGGGCCGCCTTCAGCTGCAGGCGGATAATCCGCCCCGCAAACAAGCTCAGCCCGCTCGTCATAGTCCATTTCCGCGACTTTTTCGCGCATGATGGACCGAAAAACACCGTTCACTCCCTCCACAACCTCAGACCTGCTGCGGAAATTTCGTGCCAGGTCAATCCGGACACCGGCGGCAGCATCCGAGCCCGTTTCTTCAACAATCGAGGATGAATAGGATTTATACTTCTGCAGGAAGAGATTCGGCTCCGCCAGACGGAACCGGTAAATGCTCTGCTTCACATCACCCACCATGAACCGGTTGCCCGCTCCGGGCCGCGCCAGCAGAGAAACGATGGCTTCCTGCACCATATTGGTGTCCTGATATTCATCCAGCAGAATTTCATCGAACTGACGCTGATATTCAAGGGCTGCCGCCGAAGGGACGGACAGCTCGGGCGTAGAGGCGGGATCACGGAGAATACGCAGGCAGTAATGCTCCATATCCCCGAAATCGATCAGCCCCTTCTCGCGCTTCGCTTCCTCAAACCGGCTGCCGAAGTCAATCACAAGCTCGGCCAACGTATGCATAACCGGCGCAAGCTCCCGCAGCTCAGCTGCAAAATCATCCGCGGAGCGCACAAACAGCTGGTCGGTCATGTCCGAAATAATCGATTTGGCCATGTCCCGGATCTCCTTGACCTGTTCCTGAAGACCCTTGTCGAAGTCATCGCCACGCCGGCTCTTTAACTTGCCGAAGCCAACCTCAGCGAATACCTCATACCACTGCTCCCACGGAAGCTCTCGGGTATGAGAGGTTAAATTGCGGACAAGCGCCAGATCATCCTCAAGGGTAGCCGCATAATGATCAGGGCCCATGGGAAGCCGTGTCAAATCCAGCGCTTGCTGAAGCAGGCTCCCGGCTCCCTCCAGCGCCAGGACAACAACACTTGCGATGCTGCTGACCCATTCGCTTCGTCCAAGCTCGGCCGCATCCGCTACCTGGAATGCCGCAGCCGTCTCTCTTAGCCATACTTCCGGCCAGGGGTGGCTGTGCCCGAAATTGTACAGCTGGAGTACCAGCGCATAGAGCGGCTCATCGCCGCGCTCGCCCCCAAACCGGTCCACCAGCCGCAGAAACTCGCTCTCGCTTTCCTCGGCCTGCAGATAGTTCTCTTCGAAGATGGAGTCCAATACATCCATCCGCAGCAGCTCCGCCTCTGTTTCATTGGCGATGCGAAATCCGGGGTCAAGACCGATAAGCGGATAATATCGGCGAATCGCATCCAGACAGAAGGAGTGCAGCGTTGTAATCGAAGCCCGGCTCATCAGCGCAAGCTGGCGCTTCAAATGATCGGAGCCCGGCTGCCGCTCCAGCTCCTTCTCAAGCGCCATCCGGATACGCTCCTTCATCTCGGCCGCAGCCGCTTTTGTAAAAGTGGCAACTAACAGCCGGTCGACATCGGTATCATCCGAAATCTTGCGGATAATCCGCTCCACAAGCACTGCCGTTTTACCTGATCCTGCAGCTGCAGCCACAAGGACATTGGAGCCTCCGGTTACAATCGCCTTCCATTGGTCATCTGTCCAGATGCTGCCCTCAGGCTTTCCTGGCACGGTTAATCCAGCCACTACCCTTGTCCCCCTTTCGCATCCCTATCAGTAAAACCGTTCTTATTCAGTACCTGAATCAGATCCAAGCCGTGAGGGCTATCTGCCTCTTCAGCTGCGGCAAGCAGCTGCCAGACCTCTTCCTTTCCCGGTTTGAGCAGCTTGGAGAAGGCATTGCCTTCAATAAGCGGATCAAATTGGCAAACCGGTTTGTAGGCACAAAATTGACAAGGCGTCTTGGCGCCAAGCCGGTAGGGCGCAATCGCCACATCGCCGGCGGAGATCCGGTCTCCGATCCGGCGCAGTGTCCTGCGTACGGAATGCCGCAGCGTATCCCACTGTTCATGCGAAACGACTGAAGAGCTGCTGTAAAAACCGCCGTCCCGCTTGATCGCCACAGGAAGCAGCTCCGAATAGCCGGACTCCAGCGCGCCGTCCATCATTCTGGCCGTTGTTTCATCCGCCAGCACCAGACCCTTGAGCTTGAACCGCTTCAGACGTTCTGCGCCGGCCTTATGGCTGCTGAGCACATTGGAGGACGATATAAGCGGATTATGCACATGAAAATAAAGCACGCCTGCGGGCTTGGCCGGCTGCCCCAGCCACTCCGGCGCAGCGCTGAGCAGGACATCCAGATAGGTCAGCATTTGCAGCGCCAGCCCGTAAGCGACCTCCTCGAGGCGCAGCTGCGTAGCGCCTGACTTGTAGTCAATCACGCGCAGCAGCAGACCTTCATCGGTTTGGGCCGCATCAACACGGTCAATCCGGCCGGACATCTGAAGCATGCGGCCATTGGCAAGCGGAATCGTTACCGGAGGCAGGGGACCATCCGGGCCAAAGTCAATTTCGAGCCCAACCGGCTGGAACTGCGCACGTCGCGCATGCTCACCCAGAATAACGGCGGCTTGGCCGACTATATCTTTTAATTTGCGCGCGACATAACGGTGCCGGCTGCTGCTCAGCAGAATCTGCGACTGCAGACGCATTGCCAGCTCTTCAACAACGATGGCGGACTCAGCCCGGATTTGCTCCGCGCCGAGCATGCCCCATCTCTCCCCAAGCGAGAGTGCAAGCCTGCTCAGGGCAGCGTGGAACAGCTGCCCGATATCCGGCGCTCCAAGCTGGAACAGCTCCCTCTCACGCAGCCTTAGCCCGTGGATGGCAAAATGCTGGAACGGACAGGAAACAAACCGTTCCATTCTGGACACACTGCCCTTGAGCAATGTTCCATACAGCTGATCGGCGGTGGCCAGCGACAGGGAAGGCACGAAATTCGTATATTCCAGCGAACGCACAAGCCGTCCCAGCTTATCCTGCCAGCGTGGCCGGACAGCAAACCAGTTGAAGGCTTCCCACCATGCCGGTGCGATGTCCGTACCTTGACGCCATGCGCGCAGCTGATTGATGACATATGAGAGCGTCCGCTCCGGATGGGAAATAAAAGACAGCTGCTCCTCCTCTTCCATCCCGGCAGCAGGCTCGGCGGCTATCCCCTTCTCCTGTATCCCTGGAAAAAGCTGCTTCATATGGCGCATAATTTCGGAAGGATGAAGACTTTTTCCTTCTTCATCCGCTACCGGCCAGCTGATCCACAAATAACGGCTTGCGGTTGTTAATGCGTTGTAAATCAGAAAACGCTCGTCAAGCAGCCTCCTGCGGACTCCCGGCGCCATCTGAAGCCCTCCGCTACCCAACGTTTCCCGTTCCTGCTCAGTAAGAACGCCATCCTCCTGAATTCTCTGCGGCATAACTCCATCGTTTGCTCCCAGCACATAGCAGCCGCGCACCCTTCCCGAACGGGTACGGTCTATATTCCCAACCAGCACCTGATCCAGCGCCGGCGGGACTGCAGCAAGCTTGAGACTCTCAAGACCTGTTTCCACCATACCCGCGAACAGGGGGACCTTCATAGACTCGTCTCCGGTCATCTCTGTCAGCTGATCCAGTATATTCATAACCCCGTCCCACAGCTGCCGGTGCTCACGGGCAATTTGGGTTTTCCCTTCAGCCGCCGCTTTGCGGCTCCAGCGCTCCAGTTGGTCGGGAGCATCAATTCCCATAAGAAGCTGATACAAGGCCTCGCACATCTGCCTGACGCTGCCCGCCTTCTTCAGAGACCTTGTAAACTTGTGGAGCGGCGTCACTACGGCTTCCCGCGCGGCAAGAACAGCCTCCAGCAGGCGGATATCCGGTTCACGGGCCTCCGCAGGATCGCCATCAAGCGTGTCTCTCATCAAGGGCTTCCACTGGCTGCGGGTCAACCAGCGGTTACCGTCAATGCCGGCAGCCAGAGCGTAGTTCTCCAGAATGTCGAAGGATTCCCGTGTTAGACTACCGTCGTCAGGCATGAGAAGCTCCGTTTTGATGCAGCGGAATACCGCCTCGTATCTCCAGCCATGAGCGGCAATTTCCAGAGCGGAGCGAATAAATTCCACTAGAGGATGATGCAGCGCGGCATCCTTTTGGTCAAGAAAATAAGGGATTTCGTAATCGGCAAACACAGCCGTTATGTAATCATTATAATCCGGCGCATTTCGCACCATGACGGCAAGATCCCTGTAGCGGAGCCCTTCGTCCTGCGTTTTGCGGACAATGTCGCGCGCCACAGCCTCCACCTCGGCGCGCCGGTGAACGGCGCTGTGAAGCGTCAGCCCGCCGCCATCCAGCTGCTCCTGCGTGAGCCTGAGCGGAGCGCGGTCATTGTAATGCCCTTCCAGATGCGCCAGCATCGGACTGCCGCGGTAACGCCAGGGCGTCCCGTCATTCAGAACCACCGGTTCTGCCAAAGGAACATTATTGGCAAGCGCCAGCTCGCGCAGCTTCAGGAAGGTCTCGGCAGTGGAGCGGAACATATCCAGCTCATGAGGTTGTTCCCCGGTCCCATATACCCGGTCCAGCGTTAGGGTTACTGTGATCTCTTCAGCTTGCCGCATCATAGCTTCAAGCGCTTCGAATTCCTTGGGGGTAAAGCCGTGAAAGCCATCCACCCATATATGCGTCTGGCGCATCGAAGCCGCTTCATGGAAGCCTCGAATCAGCCAGGATAAATAATCTTCAGCATCTATGTACAAACCTGTCAGTTCCTTGACCAGCTGCCCGCCAATCAGCCTCAGATCGTGAAGCTTGCGGCCGAGCAGCTGATTACTGCTCCCATAATCGCCCTCCGACAGAAATGTTTCAATATCTTCCGGTTCTATCCCGTACCGCTTCCATTCCGTCATCAGATCGCCAAGCCGTTCGATAAACCCGGGCTGCGACTCGCTTCCCTGATATAACTGCAGCTCATCGTGAAGCCGATGCACGATTTTGTACAGCAGCATGTTCTTGCCGTTCTCGCTGATTGGAACGAGGGCTGTTCCGCCCGTCTCCTGCATAACGCGGAAAGCCAGCCTCCTGAAGCTGAGCACCTGGGCCCGTATCGTCCCGCTCAGCTGCGATTCTCCCAGCAGGGCATATTCCGTTTGAAAAGTAGCCTGCTCCGGCACAAGCATTACAAGCGGCGGACCGCCCGGCTGCTCCAGCACCTGATTGCGTATCTCATTCAGACAGAACCGGGTCTTGCCGGTTCCCGATCTTCCTATTACCAATCGGAGCGCCATACGCTCACCCCTTCGCCGTTTCGATTCTATTATTCTATCATACCTGTATCTTGTTTTCACCCAAAAAAGCAAACATTTGTTCGCAATTCATTAGGTAAATCATGCATCTTATGAAAGCATCGGAAATTCAGACAGTTATTCCCTCCTGATAAGGCGTATCCGCAGCTGCCTGTCTTGCCTGGAGGCATCCAAGTCAAAAAGCCGTCCCAGACAGCGTAGACCAGCGCTGCAGAAGACGACTTACCTTGGACCTTATTCGAGTGCAGTCTAGCGGCTGCGGACTTCAAAAATAGCGAACTTTAAATAGTGGCCTTCGCTAACTCCGAGAATTTGGGGGTGGTCCTTGCCGGCAGCCCGCCATTCGATCAGCCGCAGCTGCTTGCCCGCATCGACGGCAGCCGACTGGACCGTCTCGAGAAATAAATCCGGGCGCATATGGTAGGAACAACTGGCTGTCACGAGGTAGCCTCCTTCGTTCACCAGCTTCATCCCGTGCAGATTAATATCTTTATAGCCGCGGATCGCTCCCGGAACGGCGCTCTTGGATTTGGCGAACGCAGGTGGATCGAGAATAACGACGTCCCATGTCCGGCCTGCGTTCCCCATCGGCTTGGAAGTATCCGGCGTTTTACCGCCAGCCGCAAGTCCGGCTCTCCCGCGCTCCGCCCGCTCCTCCAGCCCTTTCACCTGCGAGCGCAAATATTCGAAGGCATCGGCGACCACAAATTCCACCCGGTCCTCGAAGCCATTACGGGCCGTATTGCGGCGGGCAGTCTCGATAGCATGGGAGGATACATCGAGACATGTCACTTTCTTGGCTCCGTATTGACAGGCATGCAGCGTGAAGCTGCCCGTATGGGCGAAGCATTCCAGCACGGTGGCCCCGTCCCAATAAGGGAAAGTAACGGCTTTACCGTTCGCATTGACGGGAACCCGTGTGCCCTCCTGCAGCTCCGCCAATGCTCCCGTGTCATCGGAGGCTTCATCGGGTGAGCGCTCTTCAAGCTTGATGCCGCTGCGCCATCCCCAACCCTTCATGAGAGGAGCGATGGATGCGCGGTTCTCACGCTGGTCGAAAAAATAGCCGGTTTTCTGCCCCTCGACGATGTCCACCTCAAGCAGCAGTCCATTCTCATGGATATCCACGATGCGCGGGCATTCCCCGTAGATGACTCCTGTCCTCTCTTCCAGACCCTCAAGCGCGCGAACCGATACATCGCTGCGCTCATATATCCCCTTCGGCGTGAAAACGGCAGCCAAGGCGGCCGTAATGGCTTCCCGCCGGGCATCCATGCCAAGCGTCAGCAGCTGCACCACCAGCACATCGCCAAAACGGTCGACAATCAGCCCCGGCAGTCTGTCCGCTTCGCCATAAACAAGGCGGCAATCATGATCCTGTACGAAGCGGCTGCGGTGCAGCGCGCACTGCTCGAAGCGTTCGCGGAAAAAATCTTCATCCATGGCTTCAATCGGTTGATAGGAAACAATTCTTACTGTAATTTGCGACTGGGGATTCCAATAACCCGTGGCCAGATACCGTCCTTGGTGGCTGTGCAGATCGACCAAATCCCCGGGAGCAGCCTCGCCTTCCATGCGGTCAATTTCACTGGCATAAACCCAGGGATGTCCCTGCTCTACTCTTTTTTTGCGATCACGCAGCAGTATTGCTCTGGGGTGTTTCATATCCTGCTTCCGCCCTTCAAATGGTCATTGCTTGTCATGGTTGTCCGTTTTTACGCATATGTATCGATACAACAGCCGGTCTTTAATTATATGAACGTAAAAGGAGTTCTGCCTTCATGATTCACTCCATTATTGCGCCTATGCTGCTTGGTTTTGCCTTGTTCATGCTGGGTATGAAAGCGATGGAGCTCGCTCTCCAGCGCTCGGTCGGCAAGCATCTGCACCTCGTGCTGCAGAGATCAACAGCGACGCCGCTGCATGGTCTTGCCGTCGGAACAGCAGCAACAGCCGTTCTGCAAAGCAGCACGGCCGTCACAGTCATGTCGATGGGACTTGTCAATGCCGGTCTGCTCACTTTCCCGCGCACGCTCGGCATTATTCTTGGCACCAATATCGGAACCTGCCTGACAACAGAGCTGATCGGACTGAACATTAACCGCCTAGCCTGGCCCCTGCTTGCTGCGGCATGCGGACTTTGGCTGGTGACGGCGCTGATCGGAGAAATGAAGCTCATGCCGTTTCGATCGGCCAACTACTCCACCAACACAGGAGGGGCAGCCGGGCATCGCTGGTTTCAACCTGTCCGTAGCGCCGCCGTGATTATAGCCGGTTTTGCTCTCCTGCTGATCGGGATCAGCGTGATGCAGTCCATTGCCCCGGCCGTTCAAACAAGCGGCTTGTTCAGCACTTTTCTGAACCGCGCGGAGGACAGTGTACTCTGGGGGCTGGCAGCCGGGTTCGTATTAACAGCGGCAGTGCACAGCAGCGCCGCCGTCATCGGTATAATTATGGGTCTTACATCCGTTGGCGCGATGCCCGTTGAAATCGGGATTGCCGTTGTAATTGGCGCGAATGTGGGCACCTGTGTAACAGCCCTTCTTGCGTCGCTTGGCGGCACCAAATCCGGCCGTTTTGTCGCATGGTCCCATACCGCCCTGAATGTTGGCGGCGCTGCGCTATTCGCCCCGTTTGTCGCGGAGCTGCAGGCTGTATCCGCCTGGATGAGCGCGTCCCCGGCGTCACAAATCGCCCACGCTCAAACGATTTTTAATATAATGAGCTCCCTGATTGCCCTTCCGCTCTGCTATCACCCGGCGCTGAAGCGGTTGACTCCGGACTGACAATCGCGATTCCCGCACTCGTTCCGAGCCTGTTCGCCCCGCTGCGAAGCATCAGGATCGCCGTCTCCCTGTCACGGATACCGCCCGATGCCTTGACTCCGGTTCCGGCTGCAACGGATGCCCGCATCAGCTTGATATCCGCTTCCGTTGCTCCACCCGGACCGAACCCGGTCGAGGTTTTCACATAATGGGCGCCGGCAGCTTCGGCTGCAAGTGAAGCCTCGACTTTTTGCCGGTCATCCAGAAATCCCGTTTCCAGAATAACTTTGACGATCGCCCGGTTTTCCACCGCTTTCACCACAGCAGCGATATCTCTGGATACACTATCCAAGCGCCCCTCAAGGACTGCTCCGATGGACAGCACCATATCGATCTCCCTGGCCCCATCCTCAACCGCACTGACGGCTTCGAACACTTTTACCTTCGTCGCCATTGCTCCCAGAGGAAAACCGCAAACGGCGCTGATCGCGACATCGCTTCCGGCAAGCTGCTTCCGGCAAAATGCAACCCATGATCCATGCACGCAAACGCTGTAAAACTTGTAGGCGATGGCTTCCTTGCACAGCTGCAGAATATCCTGTTCCGAAGCGGATGGCTTCAGCAGGGTGTGATCAATAAAACGGGCCAGCGATGAATCCGGCGTCCAAACTTCAACCATTTCCGCGCACCTCCAGGCCGAGCAGCTTAAGCGCTCCCGACAATATACGATCATTGTTGTTATAGCCTGATTGGCGCTGACGGCGCCAGGCCTCGGAAGGCTCAAACCATTCAACCCCGCGGATTTCCTCCACCTGGGCCTGCAGCTTGCCTCCTACCGCTTCAACGAGGTAATAATGCACCTCTTTATCGACAGAGCCTTTCGTCTCGTGATTGTACTTATACTTAATTTGGTCGATAGGAGCGACTATAACGCCTTCCATTCCCGTTTCCTCTACGATTTCACGCAGAGCCGTTTGTTCGACTGTCTCACCAGGCTCCATTTTTCCCTTGGGAAGCGAGATTTTGCCGTAACGGTCCTGAATTAATTGGATTTGCAGCCCGCCGTCAATACGGCGAAATACAACGCCTCCTGCCGAAATTTCTTTCATATACGCTTCCCCTCCGCTATTCAGGTGGCCTCACCTTAAGGCGCATGAATGCCTTCGGCCTGGTGCTGTGACCTATGTAGAGCAAGGATTCTCTTCGCAGCCCCATACTTCAGGGCGGATAAGAATCCTCGCAATTTTAAAATATGAATGAAACGCTCCGCCTAAGCTCTTAAGGCTTCAGGCAGGGCGGCAATTCCGGAATCCAGCTGCTTCGATACCGGAGCTTCATTGGTTTCCAGTACACGGACAAGCTGACCAAAGCATTCGTTAACGCCAGCCTCAGTGATTTTTACCCGGCACAGCTGGCCGATAAGCAGCTCCGAACCTTCGAATACAACCTGCAGGTAGTTGTCCGTGTAGCCCATAACGCGTCCCGTTCCAGGTGCACCCTTGTAATCGCGCTCGGGAATGACATCCAGTACCTCGCCGACATATTTCCTGGCGTATTCAAGCTGCATTTGTTCCGACAGATCAATCAGCTTGTGGACACGCTCATTCTTAATCTCTTCATCCACCTGTTCCTCCATCCGGGCCGCAGGAGTACCCGTTCTTCTGGAATAAGGAAACACATGCATTTCCGAGAACTTCAGCTCTTCCATCAGGCGGTAGCCATTCTCGAACATTTCCTCGGTTTCCCCCGGGAAGCCGACAATCACATCTGTCGTAATCGCCACGCCGGGCATGGCCTGATGCAGAAGACGGATCTTCTCGGCAAATTCTTCAACCGTATATTTGCGGCGCATGCGCTTGAGCACGGTATCATCGCCTGCCTGGAGAGGAACATGAAGATGGCGGCACATTTTGGATGAACGGTTAAGCACGTCGATCATGGCATCATCGATTTGGCTTGCTTCAATGGAGCTGATGCGGATGCGCTCAAGCCCTTCGATCTTGTCCAAATCCCAGAGCAGATCGGATAAACGGTAATTTTCCATATCATCGCCGTACCCGCCGGTATGAATGCCGGTCAGAACGATCTCCTTGTAGCCGGCAGCCACCAGCTGACGTGCCTGATTAAGCACGCTCTCGGGGTCGCGGCTGCGGGAGAGCCCGCGGGACCAGGGAATAATACAGAAGGTGCAGAAGTTATTGCAGCCCTCCTGGATTTTCAGAAAGGCCCGTGTACGGTCGGCAAAGTCAGGAACATCCAGCTCTTCGAACTCGCGCGTTTTCATAATATTGCGGACGGCGTTGACCGGTCGGCGGTCGGCCTGGATCTCGCGGACATGGTCCAGCAATTTGTCTCTGCCCTGCGTGCCGATTACCAGATCGACGCCTTCAATAGCCAGAATCTCAGCCGGGGATGTCTGAGCGTAACAGCCTGTCACGGCAATTACGGCATCCGGATTACGCCGGATTGCACGCCGGATAATCTGGCGGCTCTTCTTGTCGCCCGTATTGGTTACCGTGCATGTATTGATCAAATAGACATCAGCGGTCGTCGTCTCAAAATCAACCTGCTCATAGCCTTCATTCTTGAACAGCTGCCAGATCGCTTCCGTATCATAGAAGTTTACTTTACAGCCCAATGTATAAAATGCAACCGACGGCATGTCGTTATTCGCCTCCCATTTCTCCGGATTCGTACATCAGGCAGGCCAGGCCTACCATCGCCGCTGTCTCGGTACGCAGAATGCGTTTGCCGAGCCCTACGATAACGGCGCCTGCCGCTTCCGCCTCCTCGGCTTCCCGCTGTGTAAATCCGCCCTCAGGGCCGACAATCAGCAGTACGCTAATCCGGGATGATTTCCTGTCCACCATCCTGCCGCTTTCTTCAAAAGAACGAATCGCATCGCGCAGTCCTGCACCTGCCGATCCGCTCTCCTTCTCATAGCAAAACAGCACCAAATCATAATGGCTGAACTCATGCAGCAGCTGGCGCCAGGATAATACCGCCTTCACTTCCGGGATGCGGCTGCGGTGTGCCTGCTCTGCCGCTTCCTTGGCTATTTTGCTCCAGCGCTCCAGACGCTTCGTTTCTTTCTTCTCATCATATTGGACGATAATCCGCTGCGATTGGAACGGTATAAAGGCAGCTGCGCCGATTTCCGTTCCTTTCTGAATGACCAGCTCCATCTTATCGCCCTTCGGCAAGCTTTGCGCTATCGTAACGGACCATGCCGGCTCACCGTTCATCGGAAGCCATTCCGCAACAGCCGCTTCCACCCGTCCTGCCTCCGCCGTGCGGATAACCGCTCTTGCCGTACGCTCGGCGCCATCGCTGACGATAAACTCATCGCCCGGCTCCATTCGCATGACACGCAGGGCATGATGGGCATCCTCGCCGGTCAGATATACCAATTCGTCGCCGGCAAGCTGCTCCGGCGCTACAAAATATCGCTGCATGCTATTCAGAAACCCTTCGTTATCGATTGTTGAAACAACAAAGACGGAGCATAAAAAGAGAGGAGCTGCACCGGCTTGCGGCGAGCTGTATTCATCCCTCAAGAAAAACCAGCAGAGGATAGCGAACATGACCAACACTGCTGATAATTCGAAAAAACTCCAACCTTTATCATACACGTTTTAGATCAGCCGCGCCAGAGCCTCCCTTTTTTTGGTCACGGCACGGGAAGAGTGCGGCAAAGTCTGGAATTACGTTCTCGTGTAACCAAGGAAGTCCAGAATAAAGCTTTGCCAGCTGACCGGCCTGAAAAACAGCTCATAGAAATTCTGCAGGCCTTCAATGATACTGCTTGATTGGGAAAACAACGGGTCCAGCGTAACTGCCCGGAGCTGCGGAATAAAGATGATCAGCAAAAAGACAAACATGCCCCAATGGACGTTCTGGTCCATTTTGAATCTGACCTTCAAAGGAACGAGGTCTTGAATGATCCGATAGCCGTCAAGCGGAGGAATCGGAATCAGGTTGAAGATGAACAGCATAAGGTTTATCGTGATCAGATAATACAAAAAGTGAATGATCGCCCTGTGCACGCCGATAGAGCCTACGTCCATCAAGCCCGTTTGATTCAATACATACAGCAGTAAAATGCCAAGCGCCGCGGTAACCAGATTGCTCAGCGGCCCCACTGCAGAGACCACAATCCCCATCAGTCTCGGATTCTTGAACTTACTGCGATTGACCGGTACAGGCCTCGCCCAGCCGAAGCCGGCGATCAGCAATAGAATCATCCCGAAAATATCGATATGGACTCGCGGATTAAGCGTCACTCTTCCCGCATCGTAAGCCGTGCGGTCGCCAAATTTATAAGCGCTGTAAGCATGGGCAAACTCATGTACCGTAAAAGCAATCATGATCACAATAAAAATAAAGGGTAAATCCTCAATGGGATACCAAAGAAAATTGGACACAATGGACCTCCTAAGAATTTTCCGAAGGAAAATTCACTTCGTAAGCATAAGCTTTGTTTTTCAAACCGCTTCCTGCTATTGCGGCTTTCGTGCAACGAAAGCGATCCAGTCCTGGTCCCGCTGACGATCGGTAATGATGAATCCGGACTTCTGCAGTCCCTCTTCCACCACATCTTCCTTATTTTTGAAAATACCTGAGGCTATGTAGATTCCACCCGGTTTTAAAGCAGCATAAACATCGTCGACGAACAGCAAAATAATTTCTGCCAGAATGTTGGCAACCACCAGATCAACAGGCAGCGTTACATTAACGATGGACGCGGCAGAGCCGGAAGCGGCACTGGTCTGAACCACACCCAGCAGATCGCTCAGCTGTACCTGTATAGTTGATTCCAGTTTGTTCAGTTTGACATTCTCCGATGCGGAGGAGACCGCAACCGGATCCAGATCGAGCGCAAGCACCCGTTTGGCTCCCAGACGCACTGCGCCGATCGCGAGAATGCCGGAGCCGGTTCCCACATCAATGATTTCTTCGCCTCCGCGGATCACGGATTCAAGCGTCCTCAGACACAGCGCAGTAGTGGGATGTGTTCCGGTACCAAAGGCCATGCCGGGATCAAGCTCAATAATTTCCTCGCCCGGCACAGGATGGTACTCTTCCCAGGTCGGTTTAATCGTCAGACGCGGCGATACCTGAATCGGCTTAAAATACTGCTTCCAGGCTGTGGCCCAATCTTCCTCATCCACAATGACCGTGGATATTAGGTAGTGCCCGGCATCAATGCCAAACTCGCGCAGCTGATCAATTCGCGGCCTTACATTCGCCTCCAGCGCAGCCATGTCCGTCGCTTCGGGGAAATATCCTTTTATGATGGCGTGGCCTTCGGGAATATCGTTCAGCGGGGTCTCATACCATTGCCCCAATGAGGTGTCCCGCTGCTTGTTAAGCGTACCCGATTCTTCAATCGATACGCCGTCCGCATCCATCTCATGCAAAAAATTAGTGATCATCTCAATCGCTTGCTCCGTTGTTGAGATCGTCAATTCATACCATTTCACAGCCGTACGCCCTCCTATGTATAAAACCTTTGCCCGTCTATTTTACACCAGAAACCCCGCTTGCACAAAAAAGCTTCCACTGACGTTAAATTTTTCCTGCCATCGGCACCCGCAAGGCATCAAAAAAAGGACTGCGAGCCCGAATCGGTAATACCGATCCAGAAGCACACAGCCCTCTTCAGGTTCTTTCAAAGCTCTGTCGTTCCACCCGTTTGACGAATAAGATACAGCGCACGGTCCACCAAATCATCCTCAACCATTGCAGTAAGCATGGATCCGTCCGCTCCGCCTTCGACCTCAGTCACTCTGAGCGCCTGCAGCTTCAGCTGAGCCTCGCGGGTTCTGCTTCCATCCTGAAACACAGCGACTATTCTGGAGGTCATATCGTAACCTTCATTCGTGTGCGGACTGCGCGGATTGATCTGCTGCGCGCTTCCGGACTTCATGATTATGATTGTCATCCACAGTCTCGGCAAATTCAGTATCCTCTTCACTGCCGACAGGCAAAATAACGACGCAATCATCAGTCTTGTTTGTTTCATTCGCCATTGCTGCATGCCTCCTCAAATGCTTAGGATATTCTCCCGTCAATTGAGTAGCATAACCGATCGCAGGACCATCTATTCCTGACAGGTTCCAGGGCTCTTCGGAAAACGAATGCTATTCCCCCCGAAACGCCTTCTTCATCCGCTCAAAAATCGTTTCATGGTGATCCTCTTGGCTTGTTCCTTCGCTGCCTCCACCGAACTGGCGGAGCAGTTCCTTTTGCTCGTCAGTGAGGTTGGTCGGAGTTACGATCGTCACTTTTACATGCTGATCGCCCTGGCCATACCCGCGCAAGCGCGGAACCCCTTTGCCTTTCAATCGGAAGTAGGTGCCTGTTTGCGTACCCGAAGGCACCTTGAGCTTCACTTTCTCGGTAAGAGTCGGTATCTCGATCTCGTCACCCAGTGCCGCCTGGACAAAAGTGAGCGGTACCTCGCAATAAATATCGTCGTTCTCGCGTTCGAAGAAATCATGGGCTTTCACCCGGATTACGATATATAAATCCCCGGACGGGCCTCCGCGTGTTCCGCCTTCGCCTTCCCCGGTCATGCGGATTTGCGCGCCGTCATCCACGCCTGCGGGAATCTTGATATTAATTTTGCGCTGGCGCTTAACTTTGCCTGCTCCGTGACACGTGGTGCATTTTTCTTTGATGATGCGTCCCGTGCCACTGCAGTTCGTACATGCGCGGCGGTTCACCATACGGCCGAAAGGCGTATTTTGAACCACTTCCTGCTGCCCCGAACCTTTACAAACCGAACAGGTTTCCGGCTTGGTTCCCGGCTTGGCGCCGCTGCCGGTGCACGTATCGCAGGTTTCTGTGCGCGGAATCGTAATTTCCGTTTCTTTGCCGAATACCGCTTCTTTAAATTCGATGGTCATCGTATACTGCAGGTCATTGCCGCGCTGCGGCGCATTAGGATCGCGGCGCCCGCCGCCTCCGCCAAAGAACATATCAAAGATATCGCCAAAGCCGCCAGCATCGCCGCCGAAACCGCCGCCTCCGCCAAAGCCCTGGTTGGGATCGACATGACCGTATTGGTCATAAGCGGCCTTTTTGTTGCCGTCGCTCAGAACGTCATAAGCTTCTTTCATTTCCTTGAACTTGCTTTCCGCATCCGGCTCCTTGTTCACGTCAGGATGATATTGACGCGCAAGCTTCCGGTACGCTTTCTTGATTTCTTCCTCCCCGGCATTCTTCGCGACGCCGAGTACTTCATAATAATCACGCTTGCTTGCCAAATCCGTCACCTCGTCTTTCGTATTCCCCTATGGCGCTAGCCGTTCCCGTCCGTTAAACAGATGGACAAGAAGAAACGCTGCGCCGCGTTTTGCGGCGCAGCATCCCACACAAAAATATCAGAAAAGTATACTCATGAAGATTATACTTTTTCTGATACAAGAAAGAAACGGCTGTCTCCGCCATTTGGCGGGAAAGTTCGTTTCAGGAAGAAAAGGCTGCGCCGTCCGGGCCCGGACGGCGCTCCGCTTAATGTCTTAAGATTTTTTGTCGTCGACGACTTCATAGTCGGCATCTACGACATTGTCTTTGCCTCTGTCCCCGCCGGCAGCATCGGCTTGAGGGCCTTCAGCGCCCTGCTCGGCCTGAGCAGCCTGCTCATATAATTTAACGGACAGCTGCTGAACAATTTCCGTCAAGGCTTCGGCAGCAGCCGTAATTTCTTCAAGATTGTCGCCTGCGATCGCCGTTTTCACTTTCTCTTTGGCTTCGTTTGCTTTCTCAATCTCGCCGGCATCTACTTTATCGCCCAGATCCTTGATCGTTTTGTCAACGGAATAAACAAGCTGGTCCGCATTGTTTTTCGCTTCGACAAGCTCGCGGCGTTTGCGGTCTTCATCCGCGTTCAGCTCGGCATCCTTCATCATGCGCTCAATTTCCTCGTCGGACAAACCGCTCGAAGAAGTGATCGTGATTTTTTGGCTTTTGCCTGTACCTTTATCCAAAGCGGATACGTTAACGATACCGTTGGCGTCAATGTCAAAAGTAACCTCGATTTGCGGTACTCCGCGCGGCGCAAGAGGAATATCGCCAAGTGTGAAGCGTCCCAGTGTTTTATTGCCTGCCGCCATTTCCCGTTCGCCCTGCAGAACATGGATTTCAACGCTAGGCTGGTTGTCCGCGTAGGTCGAGTATACTTGTGATTTGCTGGTCGGAATGGTCGTGTTGCGGTCGATCATTTTGGTAAACACGCCGCCTGCCGTTTCGATACCCAATGACAATGGGGTAACGTCGAGGAGGACAACGTCTTTCACATCGCCTGTCAGTACGCCGGCTTGAACGGCAGCGCCGAGGGCAACAACCTCATCCGGGTTAACGCCTTTATGCGGCTCTTTGCCGATCAGTTTTTTGATTGCTTCCTGTACCGCAGGAATACGTGTCGAACCGCCGACGAGCACGACTTTATCGATGTCGCTTGCGCTCATTCCGGCATCCTTCAAGGCTTGACGGGTTGGGCCGAGCGTGCGCTCTACAAGAGCGGAAGAAAGCTCATCGAATTTGGCGCGGGTCAGGTTCATCTCCAAATGCTGGGGAACGCCGTCCGCCATCGTAATAAACGGGAGCGAAATGGAAGAAGCTACTGTACCGGAAAGCTCTTTTTTCGCTTTTTCCGCCGCATCTTTCAGACGCTGCACAGCTGCTTTATCTTTGGAAAGATCCACGCCCTGCTCTTTTTTGAATTCCGATACCAGATAATCGATGATGACCTGGTCGAAGTCATCTCCGCCCAAATGGTTGTCTCCGCTTGTCGCTTTAACCTCGAAGAAGCCATCGCCCAATTCAAGGATGGATACGTCGAACGTACCGCCGCCAAGGTCATAAACGAGAATGGTGTGATCTTCAGTCTTCTCAAGACCGTAGGCAAGAGCGGCTGCGGTTGGCTCATTGATGATGCGGAGCACTTCAAGACCGGCGATTTTACCTGCATCCTTCGTAGCTTGACGTTGGCTGTCATTGAAATAGGCCGGCACCGTGATAACGGCTTGGCTGACAGATTGGCCGAGGTAAGCTTCGGCATCGGATTTCAGCTTCTGCAGGATGATAGCGGATATCTCTTGGGGCGAGTAATCTTTGCTATCAACCGTTTCTTTGTGATTTGTGCCAATATGGCGTTTGATGGAGCTGATTGTACGGTCAGGGTTGGTGATGGATTGACGCTTTGCAGCCTCGCCCACAACACGTTCTCCGTCTTTCTTGAAGCCGACAACCGAAGGGGTTGTACGGTTGCCTTCCGGATTTGGAATAACGACAGCCTCGCCGCCTTCCATAACGGCTACGCAGGAATTTGTGGTTCCAAGGTCGATACCAATGACTTTACTCATAATAGTAATCCTCCTAAATTGTTATGTTTTATAGTCAGCTGTTGTCCTAACTGCTTACTTTAACCATAGCGGGACGCAGCACTTTATCCTTCAGTATATAACCTTTTTGGACTTCTTCGACAATAATGCCTTCTTCATGCTCTTCCGATTCCACCTGCATAATCGCCTGATGGAATTCCGGATTGAAGGGTTCGCCGACGACTTCCATCGGTTTCAGGCCTTCCTGCTCCAGAACCTGCTGAAATTGACGGAAGATCATGTCCACGCCTTTAGCGAACGACTCCACGTCACCGCCGCCTTGTCCGGCTTCAATGGCACGGCCGAAGTTATCGACAACGGGCAGCAGCTGCCCGATCAGCTTCATGGAAGCATACGCGCCAAGCTCTTCCTTCTCCTTGATCGTGCGGCGGCGGAAATTGTCAAAATCCGCTTGAGCCCGCAGATAACGCTGCTGATGCTCTTCCACCTGCTTCTGAAGCTCCCCATATCGCGTATCTGCCTGCGTTTCTTCAACGGAATCGACTGTTTCGGCTTCTGCAGCCTCTACAGCCTCTACAGCCTCTGCCTGCTCCTGCGTATCCAAATTCTCTTCCGAAGCGCCAGTCACTTCATGTTTATGATCTTCATCAGTATGTTGTTCATTCACACTCACGGGCCGCTTCACCTCCTTAAATATGCTTTACTTATACCAGCGACCGAGAAGCACGGCCATGTCCTTGGACAAAATATCGATCAGACTGATCACTTTCCCGTAATCCATCCGGGTAGGACCAAGAATGCCGATCGTTCCAAGCGACTGGCCGTCAACGGAATAGTTCGCCGTGATCAAACTGCAGTTGTTAATCGCTTCATGTGCGTTTTCAGTACCGATCCTGACTTGAATGCCGCTTGGCAAAGCCGTGAACATGCGCATCAGGGTGGGAGTTTGCTCGAACAGATCGAGCAGCGTCTTTACTTTGTCAACATCCTTGAACTCCGGCTGCGTCAGCATGTTGGTCGTCCCGCTAAGAAAAACGCGGTTGTCTTCATCGTTCATCAGCGCTTCGTCTAGAATGCCCAGCAGCCGCTCACATCCATCCACATAACGGCCGAGCTCCTGCCCGACCTCCGAGTAAATCCTGGATTTCAGCCGCGAAATCGGCACACCGATAAGCTTATGGTTCAAAACATTAACCGCATGCTCCATTTCTTCCATACTCATATCAGCAGGAAGCGAAACCGTCCGGTTCTCGACATGTCCGGTATTCGTCACAACAATTGCAACTGCCGTATCCGAGCTGAGCGGAACGAGCTGAAAATGTTTGAGCGAATTCGTAAACGTCTCCGGTCCCAGAACAATAGACGTATAATTCGTCAGATTGGAAAGGATCATCGCAGCATGCTGGATGATTTCTTCCATTTGGTTCATTTTTTCCGCAAAAAACGAGCGCACTGTGCTTAAATCCTGTTCATTGACCTCGCCCAGCCTGACAAGATGGTCAACGTAATAACGATAGCCCTTGGTAGAAGGGATACGGCCAGCCGATGTATGGGGCTGCTCCAAAAATCCGAGCTCTTCCAGATCGGCCATCTCGTTGCGAATCGTAGCAGGACTGTAGCCGACATCGCCGCGTTTGGAAATACTGCGGGAGCCTACAGGTTCTGCAGAACGAATGTAATCATCAATTATTGCGCTAAGTATCATTCTTTGCCGCTCTGTAAGCATCGCAGCACCTCCTGTGGTTTTGCAGAGCAAAACGATGTTATTGCCATTGTTGAATGCAATTTCTCAACCTCGTTAGCACTCGTTATCGTTGAGTGCTAATCATTAATACAAAAATACCAAACCAACTTGCCTATTGTCAAGTCAGTTCAGCATTTTCAGGACTGCTATTTCATCGCAAGCATGCTGCTTGGCGCAATGTACACAGTCTTTCCATACTTTTTCGGGAAAAATTTCTTTGTCCACGATTTTGAAGCCGTTTTTCTGGAAGAAGGTGACTTCATACGTCAGCGCCATGACTTTGGTGATGTGCTGATTTCGGGCTTCTTCAATAAGGAAGTCTACAAGCTTGCTTCCAATACCGAGCCCCTTATAGCCTTCGGAGATGCCGAGCGAACGTATCTCAACGAGATCCGTTCCGAGCTTGCAGAGCGATCCGCAGCCCACCACTTCCCCGTCCACCTCTGCGACTATAAAAGTATCAATCTGACGCTGCAGCACCTCTTTCGAGCGCGGCAGCATGATCCCCTTTTGGGCATAACCCGCAATCAGATCAGCCAATGTGCCTGCGTCTTCCATTGTTGCCTTTCTGCATACCGCTTGTGCTTGCATCGCTTTTCGCCTCCACCCGGGTGTTCCATTAAATAGGATAATACGAATAAATATACACTACTACGCATAACTGTACAAGAAAAATTTATGGACATCTTCCCGCGGGGAAATTTCTATACAGCGTCTATAATAAAAGTGTCGTTAAACAGAAAAAAGACACCAGTGACGGTGCCTTCCTGCCGCCTTCAAAAAATCATTGATCGCTAACCCCGAGCAAATTGCAAGGTCAGTCGGCTACAGCCTCATCCTTTGTTCCTATAAATGCGGCAAAAACTTCATTGCCCAGCGGCAATCCTTTGCCGGAAAGCTTGTATCCCTGAGGGCTGCCGGCTGCTGCTCCGGTTATCTCCAGCAGTCCGTTCTCAAGCAGCGGCGCGAGCTCCGGTCCGAATTCTGCTGCAATGGTGCGGCCGGGGAATTGAGCCGCAAAATCAGATTCGCTCACACCCTCCAGCAAACGCAGCCCAACCATCATAAAATCTTCCATCGCCTCATACTCGCTGACACTGTTCGTTTCCAGACGCGGCAGTCTGACGGCCGCAGCATCGATATATGGCTGTACACCTTTGATATTCATATGCCGCTCGCCGCGGGCATAACCATGAGCGCCGGCCCCCAGTCCGTAATAGGGCTCGTTGCGCCAATAGATTGTATTATGCCTGCTCTCGAAGCCCGGCTTGGCAAAATTGCTGATCTCATAATGATGAAAGCCCGCACCCTTAAGCTTCTCGATAAGCAGCATATACATCGCCAGTTCATCATCCTCCGGAGGAAGCGGCAGCTCATTGCGTTCGTACATGGCATGAAACAGCGTATTCTCCTCCACCTTCAGTCCATACAGCGAATAATGCGGCAGCTCAAGCGCCAGCGCACGGTCCACGCTCTCGGAGAGCAGCTGCACCGTCTGCCCCGGCAGACCGAACATCAGGTCGATGGACAGGTTGTCAAAGCCGGCAGCTCGCGCATTCCCGATGCTGCGGTATACATCCTCCACATTATGAATCCGTCCGATCCGCTCCAGCAAGCCATTGTCGAAGGACTGCACACCAAAGCTGATGCGGTTGACGCCGCCCGCCCGCATAGCAGCCAGCTTGTCGGGATCGGTTGTCCCTGGATTGGCTTCCATGGTGAACTCAATATCGCCATGCAGCGGAAAATGACGTTTCACGGAGGACAGAAAACGTTCCATCTGAACCGGATTCAGCACGGTCGGCGTTCCGCCGCCCACAAAAACTGTACGGATTGCCTGCGGCGGCAGCGCCGCGGCAGTCAGCTCCATCTCGTGTTCGAGCGCAGTCAGATAATCATCGACGGGCTGTCCTTTAAGCACGTAGGAGTTGAAATCGCAGTAAAAGCATTTGTTTGTGCAGAAAGGGATATGAATATAAAGCGCGTTCGGCGCTACGTTCAACATTTAGATTACCTCCATTTAAAACCCAGCCTTGCGTAAGCAGCCTTGTACCTTAATACAGTCGTGATTTAAGAAAGAAAGTCCATAACCTTCCACCTGCTTCCCAGGCAGTCAAAATAATCGCTCTATAAATCGAAAAGGGAGCGCTTGGCTCCCTCTCATCTGCTCATTGGGGCTCCGATGACGGAACCGCAAGACGGATTAATCGTCGATCTTGAGGACAGCCATAAAGGCTTCCTGAGGCACTTCCACGCTGCCGACCTGCTTCATCCGCTTCTTGCCTTCCTTCTGCTTCTCCAGCAGCTTGCGCTTCCGGCTGATGTCGCCGCCGTAGCACTTGGCCAGAACGTTCTTGCGCATGGCCTTGACGGTCTCACGGGCAATGACCTTTGTACCGATGGATGCCTGAATCGGCACCTCGAACATTTGACGCGGAATAAGCTCTTTCAGTTTCTCGCATATTACGCGTCCGCGGTTATAGGCGCGGTCGCGGTGTACGATGACAGACAATGCGTCGACCTGCTCATTGTTAAGCATGATCTCCATTTTGACCAGTTTGGATTGACGGTAGCCCGACAATTCATAATCAAAGGATGCGTAGCCCTTCGTGCTCGATTTGAGCTGGTCGAAGAAATCATAAACGATTTCCGACAGCGGCACGTTATAGCTGATGGTCACGCGGTTGGTGTCCAAATATTCCATATTGATGAACTCGCCGCGTTTGTTCTGGCAAAGCTCCATGATAGCGCCGACATAATCGTTGGGCACAATAATGGCCGCCTTGACATAAGGCTCTTCCACGAAATCGATTTTGCCGATCTCAGGCAAATTGGACGGGTTGTCGATCTCGATCACCGATCCGTCGGTCAGTGTTACATGGTACACAACGCTCGGAGCCGTCGTAATCAACGGAATATTGAATTCCCGCTCGATCCGCTCCTGAATAATCTCCATGTGCAGCAAGCCCAGGAAGCCGCAGCGGAAGCCGAAGCCAAGCGCTGTTGACGACTCCGCCTCATACCGCAGGGAAGCATCATTAAGCTCCAGCTTCTCCAGCGCATCCCGCAAATCATTGTAATCCTGTGTTTCGATCGGGTACAATCCGCAGAATACCATGGGATTGATCCGGCGGTAGCCCGGAAGCGGCTCGAGCGCCGGCTTCTTCGCATCGGTAACCGTGTCGCCGACCCGGGTGTCCTTCACATTCTTGATACCGGCGACAATGAATCCGACATCGCCTACAGCAAGCTCCGATACGATCGCCATGCGCGGCATGAATGCGCCCACTTCAATAACTTCAAACTCGGCGCCGGTAGCCATGAAGCGGATTTTGTTGCCTGCCTTGATGCTGCCGTCAACGACACGGACATAGACGATTACGCCTTTGTAGGCATCATAGTGGGAATCGAATATCAACGCTTTGAGCGGATTATCCGGTTCGCCGTTTGGCGAAGGCATCTTCTTGACCACCTGCTCCAGTATTTCCTTGATTCCGATTCCTGCCTTGGCCGAGGCCAATACCGCATCGCTCGTATCAAGGCCGATTACATCCTCTATCTCCTGCTTAACCCGTTCCGGCTCGGCGCTGGGCAAATCAATCTTGTTGATAACGGGTACGATCTCGAGGTTGTTGTCAAGCGCCAGATACACGTTTGCCAGCGTCTGCGCTTCGATGCCCTGTGCTGCATCGACCACGAGCAGCGCGCCCTCGCATGCAGCCAGACTGCGGGATACCTCGTATGTAAAATCGACGTGTCCCGGCGTATCGATCAAATTCAAGATGTATTCTTCGCCGTCATCTGCCTTGTAGCCCAGACGGACAGCCTGCAATTTAATGGTAATCCCGCGTTCCCGCTCCAAATCCATCTGGTCAAGCACCTGGGCCTGCATCTCCCTGGAGGTCAAAGCGCCGGTATATTCCAATATCCGGTCCGCCAAGGTCGATTTGCCATGATCGATATGAGCAATGATTGAAAAATTTCGAATCTTCTTTTGTCGGTCACGTACGTCCGCCATGCCTAACCCCCACAAAATGCCTAATTGCTAATCATTCTTATTATTATATCAGTTCGGGGGTGTGTCATCAATCAGTAACGGATTCAAAAAACGAAACGATCAATCGAATCCCCTTGCTTGAGACGGATTGCAGCATCCCGGCTGTTCCGTCAGCCAGCTTATTCACACCCGAATCGCTCGTCAGATCGGGAACGCCTGGCAGCCGCTCGTTCTCATAAGCTGCCTGCAGCCGTCGCTGCGCCTCAAGCTGGCGCTGCTCCTCAAGCTTCGCCCAGTCCGTCTCTCTGCCGTGCTGGGCGTCAATAATACGCCGTGGGCCGCCTGACGCGGCAGATCCTCCATCCACAGAGTCAGCAGGGCCAGCTGGGTTGGAATATCCTTCATCTTCCGCTGCCGGATCCGGATAAACCGGCAGCGCTTCCTCCGTCGTCAGCGGCCCGTTGATGCGCTCGATTCCGCTTGACGCGATATCAATGCCGAACATCACAACCAGAGCCACGACACCGCCAACCACGACCATTTTCAGAGAATGACTGCGCATATCGACTCCCCCTTATATTTTCATATCCTTACAGTCCTGCACCCAGGTTCGTGTTGACCTTCTCCGCATTCCAATATATTTCGGTGATCACCTTAGCTAGCGCATCGATCGTCCGGTAAGATTCCTCCAGCGTGTTGTCGACACCGCCAACTTCGATCAATACACTGTCAGGGGAAACCGACTGGTTATACTCCCCGTTTCCGCTTGCCGTCGTTTTGCCCCAGATCCCCCTTGATATTCCAGGATACCGGCTTTCCAAGGCTTCGTGAATTTCGCCTGCGAACGCTTCGTTCTTCCGCCAGTCGGGATTCGCGTGGCCGATGATAAAAAATACCTGGGCGTAGGATTTTCCGCCGATGGTTGTCGTGGTTTCTTTGCGGTGCTGGGAGTCCCTGTGGATGTCAAAGAAAAATTTCAAATCCTTATTGACGGCCAACGCCTCAGTCACCGTTTTTTTTGAATATTTATAGGATAGGGCCCAATTGTAATTTTTAATCGCTGTCACGTAATCTTCTGATGAATGAAGAGCGCCTATACCATTCGCCTGAAGCTTATCCGCAAGACGCTTGCCAAGCAGCGTGATGTTGGTCGTAGAGGATTCCGCAGTCTTGGTGCTTTTCACCTCGGGAAACCAGGATTCGCGGCTGTGCGAATGATAGATAAAAACGACATTCCGTCCTCCCGTTGTAGGCTGCGCGCTGTTGTCCCCGCTGACCTGGCCATCTTCCCCGCTTCCGCTCTGTCCAGACGTTCCACCGCTGTCCGGCGCTGCCTGCCCGTTCCCCGCGGTCTCGCTGCCGCTGTCTGAATCAACCGTCCCGCCGCTTCCCGGGTCGGGGTCCGCAGTCAAGTCTTCATCCGGCCCCGGATCAGGGCGGCCCGATTCATCCACCCGATGCCCGTCATCCACGGCTGACTGCCCTCCCTCCGGCAGCGGCTCATGGTCCTCCGGCTCCACCGCTGTATCCGCGCTTGATCCGCCTCTAAGCAGGACAGCATCATCGCCGTTCATGCCGGGATATTCAGAGGCAAGCAGGCTTTTCGGATCGGAAGGATTAACATCGGTCAGCAGACGCACCAGGAAGGAGCTCATCTGCCTGCCTGATATTGTGGAAGTATTCTCCCCTTGATCGCTGCCTGGCATTTCCATTGCAAGCATATCCGCAAAAGTTCCGCTGGAAACAGCTGCAGCGAACCCTTTCATGGAAGAAACCGGTGACTTGGCCGTCTTCGCCTGCACAATTGCGCCAATTCCGATAACAATCACGAGAATCATCGATCCAATAGACAATATGGCGAATGTTCGGCCGGCAACAAGCAGATTGCGAAGCCGCATGCTGCCTCTTCCCAGATTCCACGTTACAATAACTCGTCTCATAGGTTTAGTTCCTCCCAAGTAAGATCTTCGTCAACAGCCCACTATCACCATATGAGAGGAAAACATTTCATAGAACCGGAATTTGGTAGAGTGAGACAAGAATGATTCAGAGGTTGCTAGTTTGATAGGGTGAAAAGAAAGATTGGACAACGCAAAAAGTCCCTGCAGTCAGACAGCAGGGATTATGTCCGGTAAGTCAGTGCGTATAGGCGGCGACATTGCTTTTATCCACCGCTTCATGAAGAGCGGCATTCAGCCCGCTGGCAACAATATTGGCAATATCCTCAATAAACTGGTCAATCTCCTTGGGAGTCACGAGCAGATCGAAGCCAAGCGGTCCAAGCGCCTCACGCACAAGCTGGAGACGTTCGTTCTCAGGCATCTGATTGATCAAGCCGAAGATCTTGTCCGTATTTCCATTCTGCGCCTTGATATGATTGCGCATGAGCTCGATGGTATTGTTGACGATGGTAGATGCATACACAACAGTCGGCACTCCTATCGCTATTACGGGTACGCCCAAAATTTCCTTGGTCAGCCCGCGGCGCTTGTTGCCGATCCCGGAGCCGGGATGGACGCCGGTATCAGCGATCTGAATGGTCGTGTTCACGCGGTCAAGCGCTTTGGATGCCAGCGCATCGATCGCAATGATAAGATCCGGCTTGGAGCGGTCGATGATACCCTGTACGATATCGCTCGATTCAATGCCCGTTACGCCCAGCACCCCAGGCGCCACTGCGCTGACGCAGCGGTAGCCGGGAGCCACCTGTTCGGGCATTAGCTCATAATAATGGCGGGTTACAAGGGAATTCTCCACTACGAGGGGACCAAGTGCATCCGGCGTTACGTTCCAGTTGCCCAGTCCTACGATGAGCACATTGGCAGACTTGCCAATGCCGATACGGTCGAGAAATCCCGCGAATTCCTGAGCAAACTTGGTGGCGACGCGATCCTGCAGCACAGTGTCCTGCTTGCGCAGATCCGGGACTTCGAAGGTGACGTAATGACCCATCATTTTGCCAAGCGCCGCCGAGCCTTCCTCGGTGGTAATTTCCAGTCTTGTGATCGTTATTCCGTCATCCTCCGTGGTATCGGTCAGAACTCCCGGAACAGGTCCGTTTCCGCCCGCTTCCGCATGTTCCTTAGCCTCCAAAGCCAAGTCAATGGTCGTATTAAACTGCTGCAGATCTAGATCTCCCATCGTATCTGTGCGCTCCCTCCAGAATCGTTTTCCTTAGTTTGCGGTTGAAGGGTGCGAATTATGCGGATAAGAAGGGAATTGCTGTTGCTTTGCTCCATCCGGACAGTATTGCTTTTTGGGCATGTGCGTGGTAAAATATTTCAAGTTGTGTTGTTAACAAGGGGTTTCTTTTTTTACAGGAGGTGAATGCAATGCCAAACATTAAATCAGCTGTGAAACGCGTTAAAACAAGCGAGAGACGTCGCGCTTTGAACGCTTCGCAAAAATCCGCGCTCCGCACGGCCGTTAAAGCTGCTGATCTAGCTGTTGTCGCTACTGATGTGGATGCTGCCAAAGCAGCTCTTCAACTAGCTACAAAAAAGCTCGACAAAGCGGTTACTAAAGGTCTGATTCATAAAAATGCGGCTTCCCGCAAAAAGTCTCGCCTGGCGAAAAAGCTTAACGCTCTTTCAGCTCAAGCCTAATACACAATAAAAGAAACTAACCTTGCCGGCAAGGTTAGTTTCTTTTTGTATCTGGATAGATACCTGCAGCTCCCAAAAAGCAAAAGCCCTGCTCACCGCATAATTGCGCCGGCAGGGATTTTTTCGCGGGCAGTTTCCTTATGCGGTCAGCGACAGCAGGAATAGTTCGAGACCCAGCGTTTTTTCGATCTTTCCCGTTTTCATCTTATAATCCAGCTCTGCCAGTCGATCCAGATGACCGCCAAGCGACTTGACCGAGAAAATCCTGGCCTTCTCTGCGGCAAGCTTGACCGCGTAAGGGTGGAGTCCCAGCTGTCCGGCCATCTGCTGGGGAGAATACTGATGCTGGGCAAGCTCCTTGATCTGCAGCATAATGCGAAGCTGGCGGGCAATGAGCGCCGCAATCTTGATCGGCTCCTCCTTGCGGAGCAGCAGCTCGCCGTAGAGCTTGAGCGCTTTATCCACCTTCAGCGTGGCCATGGCGTCGATGAGGGCAAATACATCCTCCTCCACCGTAGAAGCGATCAGCGTCTCCACCTCGATTACATCGATGGTTCCTCCTGGTCCCGCATGAAGACAAAGCTTGTCCACTTCATGGGCCAGCTGCTGCATATTCGTTCCGGTTCGGGCAAGGAGCAGCTCCGCCGCTTCCTTCTTCAGAATCCGGCCTTGCTCTTCCGCCCGCTTGATCGTCCACTGCTGCAGCTCGTTCTCCTGCAGCTCCTGAAAAGGAATAAGCGCATTTTGTTCCTTCAGCAGCTTTACGACCTTGCGCCGCTCATCCAGCTTCTCAGCCATCACCTGGAATACCACTACGCTGCTTTCGCAGGGCTGCTGCAAATAAGCGAGCAGCCGCTCGGTCTTATGCTCAATCTTGCCTTCCTTGCCCTGCGCCGCTGCCAGAACGGACTGATCCCGGATAATGACAAGCTTGCGGGAAGCAAAGAACGGCAGCGTATCCGCTTCAGCGACGGCTTCTTCAATTGAAGTTTCTGAGGTATCAAATTTGACAATGCCAAGCTCACGCTCATCTCGCGGCAGCAGCAGCTCCGTCAGCGCCCCGATAAACTGCCCCATCCGGTATCTGTCCTTCCCATAGATTACGTAAACCGGAGAAAATTGACCGGATTTCCACTGCTTCATCGCCTCTTTGACATCCATTTTTGTTCACTCCCTATGTATAACTGGAAGAAGCAACAGCAACAAAGGGATGAAGTCATCTGCGACTTCACCCCTTTGTCCCTAAACATCTATATAAACATCCGCAGGTCGGTCGGCCCATGGTACCGTCTGTGGATGGTCATACGACGTTAAGGTTCCGCACTGTGACGGTTGTCGTATCCTGCATTATACGCTAACAACACACCATGTGTGCAGATTTGGCAGCAATTAATTGGTCTTGAGCTTCTCGGACGACGCTGCCAGATCGACGACATACTCCTGCTTCTCGCCGTCGGCGGCAGTCGACTCATATGTGAGTGTCTTGCTGTCCGAAGACCATTTCAGGTTGGCGATGCCATCCCTTTTTGCGCCTTGAAAAATCATGTCATTATCAGCTGTGTTAAAAATTTTCAGTACTTTATCGACCACAGCCGCGTTGTAAAGTTTGTCAGGCGAGAGGGCTTGCGGATCCTGTGAAGAGAGAATCTGATTACTTAGCGTATCCTCGCCTTCCGGGGCCGGCATGTCTGCCGTCGGAGCCGGCATGTCTGCCGTCGGAGCCGACGGGTCTGCCGTCGGAGCCGGCGGGTCTGCGGGCGCATCCGCCGCACCCCCGGCATTTCCGCTGCCCGATTTACTATACAGTGACTGTCCCTGGCTATTACCGGGATCATCGGATGACGCGGCTCCGTCCTCGCCTTCCGCCGGCGAACCTGATCCTGCGATATCCTTGGATGCCGGGTCCTCCTGGGTTTGCATATTATTTGCGATCGGGGACGATTCAGCAGAACCCCCGCCTGCTTGACTACTTGCGGCATTGTCTTTCGCATCGGCATTGTTGCCGGATACACGCACTTCATCATCT
This sequence comes from Paenibacillus sp. JT31N17, assembly GCF_056269255.1. NCBI lineage: Bacteria > Bacillati > Bacillota > Bacilli > Caryophanales > Paenibacillaceae > Paenibacillus > Paenibacillus sp. JT31N17. Next base: position 57,578 of record NZ_JBWDNP010000003.1, on the reverse strand, counting down.
GCCTTGGGCATGTTGCTCTCTTGAGTGTTCTCATCCACAGTCATTTTGCGGCTCGCCGTATCGGCTGATGAAGTATCCGCGGTCATCGTACCGGAGTTCGCCGAATCGTTCTGGCTGTTCGTGCCCTCAAAAGGATTCGTGATGAAGATCAGGCCGACCACGATTCCTGCGGCGATAACGCCTCCCATAATACGTGTCGAAAACCGGCTTTTGCGTCTTTCCTGCGACCGGCCGCCCTGCACGCGTCTTGGTGCAGTCGCTTCTTGCTCCTCTTCCTGAGAAGGATCAGCCGCAGGCTCGGCGCTTTGAGCGGTCTGCAGCTCAAGCAGTCTGGGCATAATCGCATCAACCAGGCTGTAGCTCGGGGTTACCTTGGGAAGATTATCGAGTCCGGCGGATAGCAGCTTTAATTTCTCGAACACCGCTGTGCATTCGGGGCAATGCCGCGTATGAGTCATCAAGATTTCGGTTTCCCGATCATCAAGGTCCCCATCCAGCTCTCGTTGCATATATTCCATCACCTCTTGACAATTCATCCTCGGACACCACCTTTCTGATAATCATGGAGGTACGTTTGCAGCTGCTGTCTTGCCCGGAATAAATAGGATTTGACTGTATTTAGTGGCAGGTCTAAAGAATCGGCAATTTCATTGTAAGAAAAATCCTGTAAGTACCTTAAAACCACAACTGCCCGATGATGCTCCGGAAGCTTGTCTATAGCTCTGCGGATATCCTGCACCGCATAACTGGACAGCACTTCCTCTTCAACGGAATGCGAATCGGAAAACACCATTTCGTGTTCCTCGATCGACACAGTTGGTTTGTTGCGTCTGAACTTGTCGATACAAATATTTGTTACAATCCGCTGCACCCATGTTTTGAACTGCGCCTTCTCCTCGTAGGATCCAATTTTGGTATAAACGCGGATAAGCGCCTCCTGGGCCGCATCCATCGCATCCTGCTCGTTGTTTAATATATAGTAGGCTGTCCGGTAAACATGATTTTCAATCTCTCGCAATAGAGATATAAGAGCGTCGCCATCACCGGCTTGGGCCGCTTTAATTAGGCCGGGCTCTACCACGGAGGATCCCCCTCTCTTGCAACCTTTAGACGTAAAGGAAGTTGATAATGTTGCATTATTCAATCATTAAATCTTTAAACAAATTTTAGAATTATTATCATAAGAATGATTTGCACTGATTTTAAGAATATCAGAAAAGCAAAGTGCCGTATAGCCTTGCGGGATGAGCCTAAATTAGGATAATTTGCAGGTGAAAGCACTCTCTTGGCCATAAATAAAAATAAGAGCTGCAAAACCATGCATCAACGCATGTATTGCGGCTCTTGCCTGCAAGATGAATCTTCGCTCCTTTTCTGTAAGTCAAATCAATCAGAGGCTTGTCAGCCATGCAGCCAATTCTTCCGTCTGGCTCAGAATCGCTATCGGGTCCCAGTAGCCGGAGCGATCGCTTGTCCATAGGAACACATGATTATTTTTGACTGCCGGAAGCAACCCCCAAACCGGGTCAGCCTTGAGATCATCCAATGTTTTCGAATCGGAGGTCAGAATAATATAGTCTCCCACATAATCCGGCAATACTTCGGCAGAGAAGGAGGCCCAGCCGGGATCGGCCATTTCGGCGGCAACGTTCGCGGGAGGCTTGAAGCCGAATCCGTTGTATATCGGCTGCCCGCCTTTGCCGTAGCCCGTTCCGACGGCCATAATATCTTTGTCGCCCAGTTCAAGAATCGAAAACGTGCTGTCCGCAGGTATAGCCTTCAACACCTTCTCCTTGGCGCTGGCAATGCGGGTGTCATAATCGGCGAGCCAGGCTTTCACTTGATCTTCTAGGCCCAGCAGCTCGCCGAAATAGGCAACCTCCTCGTGTACCGTTTTTAAGGAAGCGTACGGAATGACGACTGTCGGCGCAATTTTCGACATCTGCTCGTTCAGTTCAGGATAGAAGTCGTCCATTATAATCAAATCCGGATCAAGCGACAGTATTTTCTCTACATTTCCGTTACCGTCCCCTATATTCTCAACGTCCTGCAGGTATTCCTGAAAATAAGGATTTTTAATATGATGATCGGACGTTCCGGCAGGCGTAATGCCGAGCGCAATCAAACTGCCGAGATACTCGCCTGCAACAATTCGTTGGGGCTTAAGGGGTACTTCCACCTCGCCGTTAACCGTTTGAACGACTTTGGTCTGCGCCTTCTCCGAAGCGGCCGGCGTGTCGCTTGGGCTTGGCAGTGAAGCGTCTGTCTCCCCCGTACCATTATTCGTGCCGCATGCGCTCAGCATCAGAATGGAGCTTAGCAGGAGCGCCGCCGCGAGTGCAGGCTTGAAATCTTTGAACATGAATAAATCTCCCTTTCCGTCACTATGATACTGATAATCGTTATCAATAGAATCAGTATAGTTAAATGACTCGGAAGGGGCAATGGAGGATCCCATGGTCGTGCAAGGACAATCTTCTGGCTTCTTCTTTGCGGCATGCACTTCTCTATAGCGCATTGGGGAAATACCCCTGTACTTTTTGAACAATCTGCTCAAATAACCCGGGTCTTGATAGCCGACACCAACTGCAATCTCCTTCAGCGTCGCGTCCGTTTCAAGAAGCAGTGCCGCCGCCCTGTCGATACGCACCTTGATCAAGTAGTCAATCGGGCTCATACCGGTACGGATTTTGAAATAGGAGGACAGATGGGGAACGCTATAATTCAGGCTTTCCGATAACGACTCCAGTGTAATGGATTCCGCATAATGTGTATGGATGATGGCAGCGGCCTGGGCGGCCAAATCGCGCTTAGCCGAGCTTGGGCCTTGCGCCTGCATCTGGTGAAGCAGCCCATGCATAAACTGATAGAGTAAAGTCCGGGCTCGCAGACGCATAAGCGGCTGTTTTTTTTCCCAGTCTTTGAACATATCGCTCAAGATCCGGTACAGCGCTATCGGATTGTCCGGAGTTATGCTGTACGAACGTTCAAAAGGCTGGGTCCGCTCTAGTAACACGGCAAGCTCTGGCGGTACAGGGGGAAGAATGCTCGCTTTGTAATAAACGCTATAGTAATCCAGGTCCTCGCTGCCCGCGACAATGTCGAGCACAGCCCCTTTGCCTGCGTGAAGCACTGTAAAGCGCCGCAATTGATAAAATTCCCGCCCCAAATTCACGGCAGCATGGCCTCGAATCGACATAAGAAACAGGCTTGAGGGAACATAATAGGAGCGTATAGATTCGCCGGCCTTGATTGTAGTGCGACGTATATCTATGACTTTGCAAAACGCCTGATTCCATAGAGCAATAAGATCATTTATGTCCATTACGTGACCCAGCCTCCACTCTTGTCTTCAGGGGCACTTTCCGCGTCTAGCAAAAGGCTGCGGTCAGGGACTTCAGTATACTCCTGCCTCGCCCTGACACCGTCAGGCATTCCCCTGGGCCTCCTTCACCAGCACATCCGGGCACGCGACCCAATCCAGTGCAGGCAGAAAACAAATCGCCCTTTTGAAGAGACAGAAAGCTGCAAGTGGACCGCCTGTGGCCAAGCACTGGGACCATACAGGCGATTTATCTCCATTGAATTGCTTCAGACAACTGGGTTCATTGCGGGTAAAGCATAGCTCTGACACGAGTTAATATTCACTGCTTAAATCAACAACACTTGCAGCCGGCTGAATGCCCTGCACGTACTGCTTCAAATTTTCAATAAATATCGCAATGACGCGTTCCGTATAAAAATTGGTACTGCCTGCATGATGAGGGGTTACAATAACATTGTCCATCGTCCAGAAGGGATGATCGGCCGGCAGCGGCTCCTGCTCGAATACATCAAGGCCCGCTCCGGCAATTTTCTTGTTTCGCAGAGCGTCAAGCAATGCTTCGGTATCTGTCGTTTTGCCCCGGCCTATATTAATGTAGAAAGCCGTATTCTTCATCGCCGCGAACTGTTCTTTGCCCAGGACGTGTTCCGTTTCCCGCGTATGAGGCAGGCAGTTAACGATATAGTCGCTTTGCTCCAATACCTCAAGCAGCCCCTCGCTGCCGTACATCCGGTCGACCCACTGCTCCGGAAGGCCGGATCTGCGGACCCCCAGCACTTTCATGTCAAAAGCTTTGGCCAGCTTTGCCGTCTCAAGTCCAATGGCGCCTACGCCTAGAATTCCCATCGTACGCCCATGAGCCTCCCCCATCTCGCCCGTGTTCACCCAGCTGCTCCTGGTTTGATTTCGGATAGCTGTGTGGAGATGGCGGGTGAAGGACAGCAGCATGGCAAAAATCGTTTCCGATATCGGATTCGGGTGGACGCCGCTTGCGTTCGTTAAAGCAATACCGAGCTCCCTGAATTTTCCCAGCGGCAGACGTTCGACGCCAGCCCCCCAGTTCTGTACCCATTTCAAATGAGAAGGATCCGAAACGACAAGCTTTTCCACCAATGAATTCCAGCCCAAAACAATTTCAGCATCAGGCAGATGCTGTGCAGCGACTTCTCTGTCATGGCCTTCGATAAGCTCCCATCCCGGAGCGGCTTCCCTTATTTGATCGGCAAACCCCGGTTCAAGCGAATGAACGACAACGATCTTCCCCATGTATGCTCCACCTTTCTCTTCAAGCAAATAGAAACACTGACCGTGCGGGACTTCATAAAAAAAGAGACTCCTGAACCAGCTCCTTCTCGGTCTGATCCATAGCCCCTGCCTTTCTTCATTTCTACCGGAAGAAATAATAGTTAACCAAATCGTACCATTGCCTGCTGAGAGCTGTCAAATAATAGCGCGGAGGGCGAATTTGCGCAGGTGACCCGATTATTGATTCGCTAAATTCCTTTTTCTGTCAAATAAAAGAGCCGCACAGCCATGGGGCCGTGCGGCATCTACTGCTGTCTCTCCAGAAGCAAATCTATCGAAGCAAACCTATCCTATCTTACTTGACCGCTGCCGGTTTGGCCTGCGCCGGCAGAAGGCTGCGCAAGTCTGCAGTACCCACCACCAGATGAATAGCATCCATTGTCCGGAGCGACCCCGACAGAATTCCGGCCAACCGGCCATATTGATCGATCAAAGGTCCGCCGGACATTCCGCTGACGACCTGGGCGGAGGTCAGAATGACAGATCTCCCGTTGATCTTCGCAGCCGGAGAATTGACAATGCCTTCTGTAATAATCGGCGTCTGCTTCAGCGGGTAACCGATCGCATATACTTTTTCCCCCTGCATTACAGCCGGATTCCTGATCTCAAGTGCGGCGTAAGCCGCTTCCTTGCCGGCCGGGAGCGGCAATTTCAGAACCGCCGCATCCGTCAATTCGTCATAGCGAAGCACCTTGATGCCCGTCACTGTGCGTCCGTCGTTGAAAACCCCCTCCAGCTTGTCCGCATCGGCAACGACATGGTACGCCGTCGCTGCAGTTCCGTCCGGGGAAATGATAACGCCGGTGCCGGTATCCTTCAATATGCCATTCATGCTCAAGGCGCGGATATAGAATACCGCATCTTGAGCGTTTGCATAGATTTCCTGCGCATTATAGCTCACAGGTGTGTCCCCGTAAACATTCCGGTCGGGTAGAGTGTTCGTATACAAGCCGATGCCGGCCAATAACGAAAAAAATAAGAACAAGGCCAGCAGTTTCCGTTTCATCTCTTATCGCCCTTTCCCCTTTGTTCTACTCCTTGACGGCCGACATAATCGCTGAATAAGCCCAGTGTCTGGAAGGCACATCATCGTATTTAGGCCCTGCGGTCTGCTGCTTACCTCTTCCAATGATATTGTTGATCAGCACAACCGCCTGAGCTCTTGTGAGCTTGCTGTCAGGCTTGAAGGTTCCGTCCGGGAAGCCCTGGATATAACCGGCCTTGGCGAACGCTGCGATGTAATTTTTCGCCCAATGGCTGGCCGCGTCGGAAAACTTCGACTTCCCTCCCTGGTTGACATTCAGGTTCAGTACTCTCGTTAAAATAACAACAAATTCCGCTCTCGTCAGACCGTTTTTCCCGCGGAAGGTGTTATCCGGATATCCGGACAGAATGCCCGCCGATGTAAAGAATGCGACAAGATCTTCCTTGCTGCGGTCTACGTCGCTGAACACATTTGCAACCGCAACATCCTCCTTGTCCAGCAGCTGTGAGAGGATTTCGGTAATCTCATACCGGGTGAGCGCCGTGTCCGGCTTAAATTGGCGGCTATTGTAGCCCGAAATATATTTCACATCTTTTGCATCGCTTTTCAATTCGTATTTCGCATTCTCAACCACGCAGTTAATCGTGATTATCTTATCATCAGAATCGGTAATGAACTTGATCGTCATATTCTTCGTAATCAGAATATCACCCTTGTACAGCTTGCTGTCTTTCGTCGGGCTGCTTCCATCGGTCGTGTAATAAATCATTTGACCCTCCGGCACAGATAGCGTCAATTTGCTGTTTCTGGCCATAGTGACAGCCGTCTTACCGTCCATTTGCACCTTTTTAGAACCGATGCTGGCGGTAACTGCCGGCTGCGGAGCCGGTGGCGGGAAGAACACAAACCAGCCGCCGGACTCCTTCTTCGTCCAGGTTCCGGAGAAAACCTCGCTGTCTTCCTTATCCTCGGCAATCGTGACCGCTTTGATGGTCGTCGTGTCCGACAAGGCGATTGGCCCGGTGTATAAACGTGATCGTCCGTCAGGCTCACTGCCGTCCAGGGTGTAATAAATGGTTCCCCCCGGTTCATCTGTGCTCAGACTAACCGCTGCTTTGTCCGTGAATGTTCCGGACTCGGAATCCGCCGTCGGCGCTTGGGCCGAATCGGCAAATCGCGGCGCCGGAGCATTAAGCGTGAAGCCTCTGGCAGCTCCATTCAGGGTGACCGTTAAAACTGCGCTGCCTGATGTCTTCAAAGATCCCTCCAGAGAGCCTGAAACAGGCTGAAGCGAAACTTCTTTCGGATCGGCGCTCCAGGTCATTTCATCAGCTTGGGTGAGTCCAAAGCCGTTCCGGATGCTGTTGATCGTATCCTGCCCGTCAAGAATGACAGCCGCAGTGCTGAGTCTAGATGCATCGCTTGCATTGAATGCCGCAAGCTGAGGGAAGAAGCCCGGAACGCCTCTCCAGACTCCTGCGTTGAGCTTGGCCGGCAAGCTTCCCCCCGCAAGTTCCTCGGACGTCAAACCCGCACTTTCCGCCGCGCTTCCTGAAACCCGCTTCCCATCGGCGTCATAATAAGCCGTATTGGCCTTCAGCATCTGCTTGTTGAAGGCGGTGCCGGCAATGACAGCTGACGCTTCCTTCCGGCCGGCAATGCCGCCGAAATCGCTCTTGCCCGGCACAATCCTGCCGCCGGTAACAGCGGTAACTTCACCGACACTCAAGGAATCGCGAATGGCGCCTTCAGCCGCATATCCGGCAATACCGCCTGCCTGCGACCGGGTGGAGCCCTCCGCGCTGGCATGTCCCGAATAGTAGACATCATGGATCGTCCCGCGGTTCACGCCTGCAATGCCGCCAACCGCGGCTTGTTCGGCCTGAGCAGCGATATCCATATACGAGAATGATTCGCTGATTTCACCGTTAATCAGGTTGGTACCGGCAATTCCCCCGCGCGTTAAGACAGCTGCGGAATGCTCCTTCATGCTTCCGCTTGAATAAGCCTGGCTGATCGTTCCCTCATTGGAACCGGCGATTCCTCCTGCAAACTCTCCCGCAGCCGCAAGCGTCGCGTTCACAGCCGCGTCTTCAATCACGCCTGTGTTCCGGCCGGCAAGGCCTCCGGTATAATCGGCTCCGCTGACATTCATGGATGCCAGCTTGATCCCGGTCATATTGCCTGCATTTGTTCCGGCCGCGCCGCCGGTATATTCGGAACCGCTCACCGGCATGGATGCCAGCTCGATCCCGGTCATATTGCCTGCATTTGTTCCGGCCGCGCCGCCGGTATATTCGGAACCGCTCACCGACATGGACGCCAGCTTGATCCCGGTCATATTGCCTGCATTTGTACCGGCTATACCGCCGGTATAATCGGAACCGCTCACTGACATGGATGCCAGCTCGATCCCGGTCATATTGCCTGCATTTGTACCGGCTATACCGCCGGTGCGACCGGTGCCTTTGACCGCTCCTCCCGCTTTGATTCCGCTGATCGTCGCTCCCGCATGGTTGATCCCGGCCACAAGTCCGGTGTTTTCACCGCCTATGATACTCCCATCGACAAAGCTTATGTTCGCGATGGTTCCGTTGTTCTCGGCTGCGAAGCCGTAAGCGGACCGTCCTTTCGCCGTTCCCGTCAGGCCGGCAATTGATTTGCCCTGGCCGTCAAACTGCCCGGCAAATATGCCAAACGGCACCCAGACATGACCGTCCATAACAATGTCCGCTCCAAGCGATAGCTTGGTCATATCCGGCTTGACGGTCGCTGTCCGGTTAAACAGCCTGAAATAGGCAAGCGCGGTGTCATCGTTGTACAGTCTCACGGCGGCATTCAATTGCTCCGCGTTGAGAATCGTGAAATCAGCGGGCTGCGGCCCGCTCAGGAAAGAGGCTTCGAGGTCAAAATTCCAGTCGTCGTAACCGTACGAGCCGGCAAGGTCCTTATCCGCCTTATTTACCTCTGCCGTGCCCAGATTACGTCCAACCCCGTTCAGCGTGCTCAGATAATCAGAGGATGTCACCTTCCCGTTCCGGAAGTTGTAGCCAATGAATCCTCCGCTGAAGACGTTCGCTCCTGCCGCATCCACCGTAATGGCCGGGACGCGGGAAAAAGCATCCTCGATTATGCCGTCGTTGTAACCGGCAAAGCCGCCTGCATATGATCTTGCAGGGTGATTGACGCCTATCGTCGCTACCCGTTCCTGAACCGCGTAGGCTTGCCTGATGATCGCATTCCGCTCGACAACCCCGGCAAAGCCGCCGCTTTGCGTATCAAAGCCGGTATTGGCCACCTCGCCGTCCGCATAAGCGCCAGTGATGGTATAACGGTCTACAGAACCTGCAAAACCGCCGGCATAAGAACCGGTAATCCCCTGGACTTTTGTTTCTCCCTTGGCGTAAGCCCGGTCTACAGTCCCCGAGCCGGAGCCGTCTCCGCCAAGAAGGCCGGCAAAGCCGCCTGCATAAATGGTCGTGTCCGGATTATCGCAAAACGCTTCGACAGGAAGATCGGCATATGAATCCGTAATTGCGGTATCGTCGCCCATTCCGATCAATCCGCCAACATATGTCGACGGCACCATTCCCGGTTTGGTGACGGCGCTGCCGATAGTGATTTTCTCTCCTGCCTTTGACACAGCGCGCGCATAATGAATCTCGCCGCCTGCAGCCTGACCGACCGCTCCGCCAACCTCATAGACGTTGCTGGAATCCGCACCGATCTTGCTGCTGGCTGCGGCATTGACGATGATGCCGTCGCTGAAGCCCGCGATACCGCCAACGACAGCCTTTTTGCCGCGGGTGACATCAAGAGAGGCCCTTGACTGAGAATAATAAATGGAGGCTGTCTCATTCCTGCCGACGATGCCGCCCACGAACAAATCCGCTTGCTGATCCGTTCCATTCGCCGCAATACTGATTCCGGATACGGAAGTATTGTAAAGCCCCGGATAAAAAGGCGCAGCCTTGCCGAAATCAAGACTCCTGTCGGGATCGCTCGCCGCTAAAATTCCGGCAGCGCCGCCGATCGCCGATCCGCCCGTTTGCGCGGCTGCTTCTATTGCCATCTGCGCATCCGCATGGTCCAGCAGCGAATCGTCAGACCGCCCGACAATTCCGCCAGCCGTAACCCCGTCTCCGGCAGCGCGGATCGTGCCGCTTGCCTCAGTCTGCCGCGCCGCGGCGTTGGCAAGCCTGCCCGCAATCCCCCCCACAGTAACCTGGGCGTTTCCGCCGTCAGCGGCAAGCGTCAGACCGCTGACTTGGACATGATCCAGATCATAGGTCTGGCTGCCCTTGCCGTTCTTGACTCCAACAATACCGCCTACGGTGCCGCTGCCCTTCAACTGCGGGCCGTCCTGCATGCCGCTCAGCGTTATATTCGAGATTGGACTATCGGCATCCGACTGGCCGATCAAGCCGCCGAGCACGGATCCCGCGCCCAGCGCTACCAGACTGCCATTCTTCAAGGCAAGCGACAATTTGTCGGCTTTACCGGATATATGCTGTCCGATCATTCCGCCAAGCGTGTCCCCTGCGCCTGTCGACCAGATGCGGAAGTTCGCGGACATATCCCATTCCATGCCGGTTACATCCCCTGCTTGTTTCCCGATCATTCCGCCGATGACCGCATTCTCTGCACCGCTGCCCACACTGCCGTCAACAAGCGTAAAGCTGACCGTCTCCGGTGTGACCGCAGCGGAATTATCGCCAATCAATCCTCCGGCGACCGAATTCGCTCCAACGGCTTCGATCCGGCTGCCGCCTTCCATGCGAAGCGAGAGTCGTGCCAGCGTTCCCGTGTTTTTGCCAAGAATGCCGCCAACCGTGCCGCCGCTGATTTCGGTGCCGTTCAACAGCCTGATCTCCACATCGGAGACCCCGCCCATATTCAGACCCGCGAGCGCTCCTGTAAATTGCTCACCGGACACGGATAATGGCTCAAGGATGACCTTCCGCACCTTGCCTTGTTCTCCGATGACGCCGAACAAACCGGCATATTGATCATCGGTCGGCACGCTGAGCCCGTCGATCAATTGGCTGTCCCCGTCAAAGGTTCCATTGAAAGGATGGTCTTCATCAATGCCGATCGGCACCCATTGATTCGACTGGATATGAATCGGGTTCAGCATCTTGATTGTGCGGTCTTCGAATGAAAACGGTGCGACACCTGGAATCGTGCCGTTCACAACCGCTGCCAGTCCCGCCAGCTCCGCCTCGGTCCTGAGCTCAAAGCTGATCGCTCCCGTATCACGCAAATACCAGTTGATATTGGCATTAACATCGTTCCCGCCGCCTCCTCCGGTATTGGCTGTACGGACCAATTCCGGATACTGGTACGCGGCATTCATCGAGCCATATCTCCACGTGCTGTCAAAATCCCATCCGGACAATGCGGGGAAGTAATCCCTGTTTTGAAGCGTGGTTGACAGGATAGTGCTGAGCCGTGCATAAACATTCAGCCAGATATAGTTGCCTTCGGCAAAATCCGGCAAATCCCCGTTGATGTCGTTGTCGACATCCTTCACATAATACGTCCTGTAAAGCAGTTCCTTGCTGGCATTGTCATAGCGCCCTGCAAAACCTCCCGCAAGCGCGCCGCCGCCTGCCGTGACCCGGCTTGCCGAATAAGCGGTCTCGACGGTGCCGTCCGTCAATCTCCCCACTAACCCCCCGGCGTAAGAATGATCGGCATTCGCCGCAACCTCCCCTGCTGTATAGGAGTTGCTGATGCTCCCGGCCGCATGCGCCCCAACGAGCCCCCCGACAATCGTATAGCTGCCGTTGGCCGTTACTTTGGATACCGAATAGGATTTATCCACCGTTCCGCTGTTCCGGCCGATCAGGCCGCCCAAATAAACGGAATGGCCATTCGTTCCGTATGCATCTCCTGTTACATCGATATCGACATAGGAGGCGATAACGCCGCCCCGGTTCTCGCCGGATAATCCGCCGGCGAGGGCATCTTTTCCTTTTAGCGTAAGATTGGCGTTGGAATAGGTGTAGTAAAGGGTTCCGCTCTCCGCATTCACCCCGGCTATCCCGCCCAAAATGCCGGATTCCCCAATGGAGGAAACCGAAATTTTATCGGAAATGCTTGCGTTGGCGATCAGGCTGCGATTCTCTCCAACCATGCCGCCGGTCACCGAATCCGGCGCATTGACCCATATTGTGCCGACCATGCGGCTGTTCTGGATGGTGCTGACCGCGTGAACGGGATCGTTCTCCGGATCTGTGCCCCGCTTGTCATTGACGCCGACGATTCCGCCGACTATGGCGGAGACCCCGGTATCATTCACCTTGATGCTGAGCGCCGCCGTATTATTGTCTGCAAGGACAGCCTCATCGGCAGCGAGGTTATAACCGGCCATGCCGCCGACTGTTGTGCCTGGACTGCTCACAATGAGATTGACGGAGCCGGAAAAAACCTGATCCAGCCTGGTCTTGTCATTGGTTCCGACAAGGCCGCCAAGTACGGAGGAAGCTGCCGAGGTCGTGCCGGTAATAACCAGATTGTCCGCATTCGTCAGTTCCCCGTCTCCAATGATGGCGCCGTTCTCGCTGCGGCCGGCAATTCCTCCTGCCTGCGCGTTGGTGCCTGCGGCGGTTATCATCACGTAATCAGGCAGCTCGCCGTTCACCTGGAAATCGCTGATTTCGGTATTTTGCGCCGATCCGACAATCCCGCCAATGATGGCATTGACGCCGGTTGCCTTAATCAGCCCTTCCTCGCCTGCCAGAACCCGAACATGGTGGATGCCGGCCAAATCCGTCTGGCCGCCCGGCGTCTGTGAATGGCCGGCGATTCCACCGGCTTCGACCTGGTCTCCGCCCGACTCAATCTGAAGGGCATTCACCTGAACATTGGTGATGGTGCCCGTATTGCGGCCGGCAATTCCTCCGAGCTCATTGTCTGATCCCGATGCGACAATTGTGATATGGTCCGCCAAGCCCTTAGGCGTATCCGCGGCATTTTCTCCAAAAAGTCCGCCGATCTCAAGCGCGTCTCCTGCTGCCGATACCGTCAGGTTCCGCACCGTTAACGCATCGCTATTGCCCGCCTGGTCACCCAGCCCGACGATGTTCTGAAGGCCGGCAATTCCCCCAGCCTTGACTCCGGATGCCGGAACATCGATGTGCAGATTCTCCGCATCCAGATAGACATCGGCTGATTGATTCCTGCCTATGGCGCCGCCCACGAAGCTGCCGGATGCATTCACCTGAATGTCAACCTGCTTAACGGCAACCGGCGTCACGTCCGTACCGATATGCGCATCGGAAGTCAGATTGCCCGCGACCGCCCCCAGATAATAGCCGCTTCTTCCGGCTTCGCTGAGCAAGCCAATTCGGGTGATGCCGCTGTCCGTAACGGCAAGCGAACCTGTATTATGGCCGACTACCCCGCCGGCGGTCATCCGGTCAATGCCGTTTGCAGCAGCGAGCCTGACGCTGTCGCTGCCTGGCGCGGCTTCGTCGCCAACCGATGCTCCGGTAATCGCGCCTCCGGCGGCACCCGCTATTCCGCCAATGAAGCCGTCATGGGTTGTCACCGTCCCACTGAAATACTTGACCGCTGCGGTATCGACGGTACCTTCCATATGGCCGGCTACCGCTCCAATAACGCCATCAGCCGTAATAGCGGCATAGCTGCCTGCCGTATTGCCGGAAACCGCATTATTTATCGCGCCGCCGTTCATGTAGCCGGCAATTCCCCCCGTATACGTACCGGCTCCGCCGCCAGTTGATACGATCGTGCCGCTGAAGGAATCCTGACTCAGAGCTCCGATGCGGCCCCCATCGGCGAAGTAACCCACAATCCCTCCTGTACTGACGGGATTCGTCTGGTCGGAAGCTGCCGCTGTGACGGTAATCCTCCCGGCAAACGCTGCATTATAGACTGTTTTATCGACTCCATCCTGCACGATCCCGATGAATCCGCCCGTGTACAGCGCGGTATTACCGGCAACGGCAATATTGCCGTTGCTGCTCACATTATCACTGTTTTCGGTGATTCCCCCGCCCTGGGCTCTGGCATAAGCGCGGTTGGACGAAATGCCTCCCGTGTACACGCCCGTCCCTCCGGTTACGGTAATTGCCCCGTTGTTCGCATAAGCATTCTCAGCCGGATTGTTGAACAGAAGCCGGCTTCCGGCATAACCGGTCAGACCGCCTGTATATGCGTTGTCCGGTCCAATCGGCTGCGCTCCTCCGGATACCGAGATGGCCCCGGCGTTTACGGCAGTTCCCGACAAGCTCAGCTCGCCCGTCACAGAGCCGAACAGCCCGCCGCTGTATACCTGACTCATTCCGGAGGCAGTGACGCCCGCACTGTTTACAAGATTTTCGCCCCAGGCCAAAGCGCCTTCAATGTAACCGGCCACTCCGCCCGTGTACACGTTGGAGCCTCCGTTATTCGTCACGGCTCCCGTATTGTTGAAGGCAAACGCATGGGTGCGTCCAACCAGCAAACTATCCAGCGAACCGGCCAGCCCGCCCGCGAAAGAGCCGCTTGCCGATGGAGCTGAAATACTCACCGCCCCGCTGTTTGCTGTGTCCTCCGAGAAGCTTGCTGTCCAGCTTGCTCTGCCCACGATGCCTCCGGCATAATTGCGCTGCCCGCCGCTGGACGACACAGCGCCCGCATTCAGAATTGCCGTATTGTCGTCGCCCATGTTGACAGATACGGGCGCATATCCGACAATCCCACCGGCGTACGCCTCATTGCCGGAGGAAGACGCGTTAACCGTGCCGTAATTCCAGACTTTCTTGAGCTTCAGGCCGGTCCCGTAAACTTGCCCTGCAACTCCTCCGGCATATACATCCCCGCCGGACACGGTGACTGCGGCGTTATTTTCCACGTTGGAGACCACGCCTTCACTCTGGCCCACGATGCCTCCGGCATAAGTCACGCCGGTTACCGTAGCGACCGATATCTGCATATCGGTTGCAATATTGATATCGTATAATGTGCTGTTGTTCATCATTTTGCCGACTGCCGTGCCGGCATAGACGGCTTGTGTAACGGAAGTCAGATTGATGCCGCCGCCCGTGAACGTTAATCCGCCTACCGTCGCGGCATCCATGTTTCCGACGAAGCCCGCATACTCGGCATTGTCCACCGTCATGCCGCTGATCGTCTTGACAACCCCGCCAGCTGCAATAAGCGTTCCTCTGAAAGGATGCTCCGCTGTGCCGATTGGCACCCACGTATAAGCGGATACATTCAGATCGCCCGCGATCTCCAGCACCCTGCCGCTAAAACCGTCAATGGAGTAACCGTCGTCGCTCAATCCGCCATTGACCAGCTTCGCAATACCGGCAAGCTTTGCCGGCGTATCAATCGTAAAGGTCGCATAGTCCGGATCATACCAGCCGGTGTCGGCATAATCCGTCCAGTACTCCGCCCCTGCCTGCGCCGTGAAAGCCTTCCATCCGGCCAATCCGGCCAGCACCAATAACAACGCCAATCCAATTGCAAACTTTCTTGTTCCCGGCTTTACAGCCATTTAAGTCACCGCCTCAATTTGTTAAGCCTCCGCCTGAAAGCGGACATCCCGTACGTTCCCTCTTCTTAACAGCAAGGAGCCGGCAACCTGTTCGAACGGTTGCCGGTGCTGCCTGTCGTTATTTTCCGGTTATCAGGGCATCGAGCCGCATCACAATTGCCGCAGCCTGTGCCCGTGTCAATCTATCCGTTGGGTTGATTTGTTGATTCTCGCCCAGAATGATGCCTTCCTGAATACAAAGCGCTGCTGACAGCTTGGCCCACTCGGGAATGGATGGACCGTCCGCGAATGTGCGTAGCAATTGCGCAGCTTTCTCCTCTGTAAGATCGCCGCCGCGGCCGAGCGCGTTCAACAGTCTGCCCGCCATGGTCATCGCCTCAATCCTCGAAATGGTCGCGCCCGGACCATATGAACCGTCGCCTATTCCGGTGACAATGCCCATTTGCGCGGCAATGGCTACGCTTTGGTAATACCAGTCCTGCTTCCTGACGTCGGCAAAGGATGCCCCCGCCTGTTTATTCATCATGCCTGCGGCCCTGAGCAGCAGCGTCGGATACTCCGCACGCGTAATATTGCTGTCCGGATCGAAAAGGCCAGCGCCTCTGCCCATCACAAACATTTTGGACGCTGCCTGATCGATCGACTGCCTGGCCCAGGAGCCGGCCTTCACATCGGTGAACGATGTGCTTTTCCGCATGAACACCAGACTGCCGCTTCCAGTCAATTGTATGTTCACATAGGCCTGATTGCCGGACCGCTCCAGCTTCCACGGCAGCGTGGTCCATGCCCCTTCCGGGCTTCTCAGCACGACCGCGGTTATATCCTCAGGCTTGATTGCACCCGGCACCGCGATGCGGGCGGCGGCGTAAGAATGCCAGTTGGCTGCTGGAAGATTCGTACGGATCGAAATCCCTTCTCCTGATCCGAGCATGGAGGCATCCGAGTCATCCGCAATTTGTTCCAGCGCTTTAAGCGCAGCAGCGTCGTTCGGATCGATGGAAACTTCCAGATCCTTGTCCATTCCCGCCAGCATATCGGGCGTCAGCGTCAGGCGGCCTGCCGGAACATCAATGATGATCCGCCGGCCCTTGTCCGCCGTCTGCTGAACGAGCGCCCTCTCGAATTGGAAAGTATAGCCCTTCAATGATGAATCCCTGGATACAATCCGGATATCCGACGTATCGTCTGTTATATCCTTGGTCGTAATCCGGGCGGTCAGCCTGCCGTCGTCTGTCCGCTGCGCGTCAAACGGCTGGTCGTTCAGGCTGAGCGCCGGATCTTTCGGACCTACGGCCGGAGCCCCCGCTCCGCCGAAAAATCCGCCTACCGATTGCCATACCTGGGCGGTAAGCTTAGCTGAAGCCGCGACGGCCTTTTTGTCCGAAGAGGTCCGCTTCGCCACCACTATGATGTTGCCCGGCTGGGCAGCAACCACTCCGTCTTCAGGAAGGAAGTCCCAATCGCTCAGATCCTCATTCAATGATGGCTGCCTCGCAGTCTCCAATTGCGAGAATACGTTGTAAACCAGCTGATAGCCGAGCATTTCTCCCGGATTGTCTATCTTGACTTCGGTCAAGGCGCTCTCAAAAGCGATCGGAGACGTTGAAGCTTCCAAATGACCGAGCCCCGTCGGTTCAGGCACTTCCACGGAAACGGCCTGCATCGCTTCAAGCGTGACGCCGTCAGCCAGTTCGTAGCTTGCCTGAATCAGGCTCGCCCCTGTTTCTTCCGCAGTGATCGTTCCGTCATCGGCCAAGGTCACCGAATCTCCCTGCAAAAGGGTATAGCGGACCCGATCGCTTGCGGCCGTAACCTCCTTGCATGACGGCTTGCCTTCCGCTGCTTCGCCCTCCGGCATGCACAGCACGACCTGCAGCTTCTGCTTGTCGCCCGGCTTCAAGCCAAGCTCCCGATCGCCCGGCTGCGCTCCCGCTTTCTGGATGGCGATCTCTGTCGGAGCCTGGAATTTGTCGTTCGTCACTTCGACGACCGCTTGATTGTAGTTCCCCGCTTTGTCATGAGCCTGTACCGTCAGTTCTACCGTCGGGGCATCCGAGCTGACAGCCGCTTCTCCCGAGAATTTGCCGTCCTCTGTTACGGTAAGAGGAGTAGTGTTCGTGCCGTCCAGCACCTCCAGCGCGTCGCCCTTGGTCGTCTGGCCGGAGAAACGGATTTTTCCGTCTATCGTTCTATCCCCGGTGATCGGCTCGTTCAGATACAAAATCGGAGCGATCGTATCCACGGTCAGGTACAGCATCTTGACAGAGCTGTCCCTCGTCTTCGAGTTGGTCACATGCAGCTCGACCGCATATGTGCCGTCCGTTGTGAACGGATCAAGCTGCAGCACCCCATGGCTGCCCTCGCCGTCTTTTTGCAGAGCTGCCTTGCCGATGGATTTGCCGTCATTGATCGCCTCTACTTCAACGTTCGGCAGATCGGAGTACAGCTCGATGCTCTGCTGCGCCGTATTTTTCGTCGTGATGTCGATTCTGGCGGTCGGCGCCGAGAAATCCTTGGTTTGCTCGAGCTTCGGCTTGACCGGCGCCGGAAGCAGCGTATTCACACTGTCGACCCTCTCGGCATAATGATAGTTTTCATTTTTGTCCGCTTCCTTGTCAGGCTTGACTACAGCCTCGACACCGATGACATATTTCTGTCCGACCTGCAATCCGGAGTACTGGACTTTATTCGGATCCAGTGTCTCGCCTTCCAGGCTGCTGTGATCAACAGTATTGTCGGTTGTCGTCGCGGACCAGCCGCCGAGCAGAATGCCCTCGTATTTGCCGGTTGACGCATTCCAGTGATCGGCCAGCTCCTGACCGGTAAACAGAATGTCGCCAAAATTCGGATACGGCGCAAGGCTGCCGTTCTGATCCTGCAGCGCAGTGATCACGTAATCATGCTCGAACGATTCCTGACCGGCTTTCTTCGCCGCCGGCTTGAAGGACAGCGAGAAGTATCCGTCGCCCGCAGGCTTGATCTCCACATCGGTTACTTTGCTTGGCGCAAGCGGATCGACGATGCTGATCTTCTCCGGCGACGATTTGGTGCCGAAGGTGGATGCCGACTTGAGCTCTGCACGCAGGTAGTAATCGCCCTGCTGCAGCAGCCCCCGGATATCCTCCTCGCCGCCCAGCATGTTCACCTTGGTGACGTCGATGTCCGTTTTGCCGCTTGTCGCGGAGCCGGACTTGCCGCCGTTATTGCCAACCGGCAGTCCTTTGGCGAGCAGCATTCCCGGATCGCCCGGATCGAGCACCTCCTGCCCGTTGGCCAGCTTGGCCGTGTTCGAGGATACGGCATTCTCCGTCAAATAGAGGTCCACCGTATCGCCCGCCTCGGCGTTGTCCACGGTCCAGCTTGCCGTAAATTTATTTGTGTCTGCTCCGCTTTGCGTCAGGTTCACCTGCTTCAGCTGCGGAACCGTCGGCACATTAATCAGACGGGTTTCGACAGGCGATTGCGCCGTAAGCGTCCAGCTGCCGCCATTCTTGACCTTATCCTCGGGAAGAATGATATAGGCCTTCCGGTGATCCACCTTGTCGCTGGACGAAGCCGCAGAAATATACTGCGTAAAGGCATTCGCGTCAGGATTCGTATTCGTATTGTCGAAAACCACCGGATACGCCTTGCCGCCCGGGTCCTTCAGAGTAAAGCCTGGCATTTCCTTATCGGTATACTCCATTTCGATAATGGCGTTTCCGCTCACGCCGCTCATCGGAATTTCGTGAATGCGTCCGTTATTGGATACCGTAATCCCGCCGACGCCGATGTCCATCGACCCGTTATCCAGCAGCTGTACGCCTTCGGAAATTTCCCGGTAAGTGATCTGCTGCGTCTCTTTCTCGGCATCCACCCAGGAGGTCGCGACCGTCTTCATTCCCTGCCCGATAACAAGCAGGCGCGGTCCCCGCTCGGGATCATTGATAAGCAGATCGGCAAAGCCGTCGGGAAGCTGTTCGCCCGAGGTTCCGAATTCGACACCGCCGCCCCAGTAGTATGTAATCCCCAGGGAAATAAACAAGATACCGATGCTGCCCCAGATCTTGTCGTTATTGAGACCGAAGAATACGCTGGCCAGCGGCATCCCGCCTACGACAGGCACATCCTCGGGTATCTGCACTTTCGCGCCGATATAGCCTTCGAAGTCAATCCGGTGCTTCTCGAGATTTTGTCCGACAAAAATCCCGACCTTGCCCACAATCAGATTCCAGCCGCCGATGTCCACTTCCGCCGCCATATGCACGAACCACGGACTCGTCCACTGCGCTTCAATCAGCGCCATGGTCAGCATCTTGATCAACTGGTCGTCCTCGGGCTCGGCCACCGCGGAAAAATCCATGGTGCCTTCCAGCTTAATGCCCGTGCGCTTCAAGGTCATGTCGATATCGCCGAAGAAGTAAGCCGGCGCAACCCCGAATCGCAAGCCCACGCCGGCTTGCAGCGTAAGCGGGAACGGATCGTCCTTCGTTCCTCCTGCGATCGTATCGGCCAGTTCACGCACCGCTCCCCGCAGCGCAGTCAAATTCAGCGCCCCGGCAATCGGAATGCCCGGCGCCGGCAGCGATGTTCCGAATGCAATGACATCGGGCAAGATCCGGCCGTCTGCCACCTGCTTGAAGGAAAGTTCCGCGGAAATTTCCGTCATGCTTTTCAATTGGGCGTCGAATTTTATGCCGTATTGATTCGATACATCCTCCACAGGCTGCACAAAATGCACAATATCGATTTCGCCGCTAGGGCTGCCCGGTTCTTCCTCTTCTTCTTTGCCCCCGCCGCCCGGACTTCCAGGTGTATCAGGATTTCCAGGCGTGTCAGGGTTTCCGGGCGCGTCAGGATCCTCGGCTTCACTGGTTTCCTCCTCATCGGAGTCCTCCGGTTCGATCAATCCGATTCCTTCATTGAGATTGAACTTGAGCGCCGCATCGATTCCGACAAAACCTTTGTCGTTGAAGATGACGTTGCGGACCTCGGCATTGATAAAGCTCAGGGAAATGCTCCCGCCGAAGGATACGCCGCCCTGTCTGAGCACGAAGTCGTTAAACTTGATGCCAAACCCGCTAAACGAAAATCCCGGCACAGCGAACAGGCTGTGCTTGTTGAAATATACGAGCGGCACCGTCACCTGCCGAAGCGGGTTGATCTGGTCGCCAAGCGCTCCCGACGCCCACTGCAGGCCGCCGTTCAGACTTAAGTCCATCGGGTTCCCGCCGCTTTGCGGATAATCCTCAGGGAACAGAGAGTAGCCTTCACCCAACGATTTATCGAAGCCGTTATAGAAGTCCAGCGTCCATTCTCCCTTATGGAACACGAAGCCGCTGCTGGCGACGCTTAGCGTGCCGTCTCCTTTCACGAACAAGGTGTCGAAGAAAGGCATGTCATTATAGCCCGCAAGACCGGACAGATTGAAAGCATCCAGCTTGCCGCGCACGAACACCATATCCTTGCCCTGATAGGCGACGGCGTCATTGATAATCGCCGGCTCGGTCTTCGTGTCCACCACGACCTGCTTGTCGCCGCTTCCGCCGGATTCCTTGATCATTCCGCGAATGCTGACAAGCATTTCACGCTCGGGATGCTCCTCCGAGTCGAAGAATTCCTCGAATTCCTCTTCGGAATCAAACAGCTTGTATTCATAGGCCGGCAGCTCCGCCAATGAATCATTATCCAGAAACGGACCCATATCGAATCCCGAATCCACGGCCCCGCTTGCGATTTTCAGATAGGTCATCGCCGATTTATAATGGTTCACGGCAATGTAGGGATCACTGGCGTTCCCAAAACCATTCGTCGGATAAGCCTCGTTAAGCTCATCCAATTGCTCCTGATCCATGGTTAGGGGAACGGAGCTTAAGTCGACCGTTTGCTTGTAGACAGCCATAAGCTGCGCTTCCCGGATCCGGGTCGCGTCATTGTCCGTGACAATAAATGTCTGCTTCGTCGAGACGCTGTACATTGAAGCAATATCCGCATTGCCTCCGGTATCGCCTTTGTAGTCAATTTGGACCCGGTATTCGCCAAGCGGCAGATCCGGCCCAAGGCCGCTCTTGTCCTCGATAGCCACACCATTGTCGTCTACCTGATCGCCGCCCCGGTACGTGATGCGCATATCACCGGAGAAGCCGTCGTCCGTCGGCTGCAGAATGACCGAGCTTTTGACCGGCACCTTGTAGCGCTCGCCGCTGGCCACATTCTCCAGGAACAGGTCAAAGTTCGGTTCGGCCGAGTCATTGCCGGTATTATACGCGTCGATATTCGTCATATTGACCGTAATATATTTCACATCGCTCGCGTAGTTCTCTTTGGGCGAGAGGCCGTAGGCTGTTGTCGGCACCGCTTCCCCGACAGCCGGCAGCAGAATGAAGCTGGCTTTGTTGGACTCATACTGCGCCTTGATGCCCTGATCTTCTTCCCCGGCAAGCGTCTTCTCCGTTTCCGGACTGCTAGCCGTCAGCATGTACTGTCTGGTTGTCGGCCAGGACTTGCCTTTGGCTTTCACCTTGAAGGTGGCGGTTACCGTATCGCCGGGCTTGTATTTCGGAATAATGCCCTGCTCCGCTTCCGCCGGAGTGGCCGTCTTCTTGAAGGTCAGCTTCTTGCTGCGCCCCTGTTCCGTCTGGGCGCTGCCGTCTGTGTTTCTCACCACATTGCCCTGATCATCCAGCTTGACGAAATCAAGTCCGTCATCAAGCTCCATAATGACCTCGATTTGTGATTGTTCCATATTAAATGAGGGCAGATTCTCCACTTCCGCGTTGATATCAAAGACGCCTTCATCGACATATGCGCTGTCGTCTTCATTCGCAGCCAGCTGCAGCGGCGTATCCAGATAACGGATGGAGAATACCTTGTCCGGAGCGACAAGCTCGCCCAGACCGTAGACGGTTTCGAATGATTGCGACGCCTTGTCGGCGATCACATTCGGATCCCAATAAAAAGCTACGGCGGAGTCGGCGGTTCCGTAGTCGTTCGTATCCGTCGTAAAATCCAGATTGCCATCCGGAGTATAATCCCACTTCGTATTGGCAAGACCGTTCCAATGTCCGACCTGCATCCTGTCCACAATATTGATGTTCTGCTCGGCAAAGTTGTTGAAGCCGTAAGCCATGACGTCAGTCGCCGTAGGCTTGCTCAGATCGAGCTTGTCCCGCATAACCCAATACGGCGGAAGTTTATAGTACGCTCTGTCTTCCGGAGAAATCTGTTCATTATCTTCCGGATTGTGCACCAGCTCCCGTTCGACCGTGAGCGGCTGCTCATAGGCCGTGCCAATCTGGAAGGCGGGACCGTCATTGCCGCCCACCATCGTATCCAGGAGGATGCGGGTGCCCAGCTCCACCTGATGACCGCTGTTGTTAAGCACCTCATAGCGGATGTTGATATTGCCCGCATTGAGCTTGGCGGATGGATCGGCATACAGCATCAATACCTGTTTGATTTGAACGCCTTTTATTGTCCAGACCGTTTCTATCTGCTTGGTGCCGTCGTTGTTCTCGATAATGCTCGGCTTGGATGTCTCAGAGAAGAAATCGATGCCGAATTTGTATGGATTGCCGAATATATAAGGAGTCCCGTCAATCATGAAGGTCGTAAAAGAAGTTTCCGGATCGTCACCCTGAAACAGCAGACTTACATTCTGGTCCTTCTTGCGGATGGGCTGCCCGTCCACCGTCCGGATGCCGAACCGGCCGGATGCATTGTCGACTGTAATTTTAATGAAATCATTTTGCAGCTCCGTCACCTTGGGCGCGCTGATATCCTCCGCAAGAGCGGACGAGATCCCGCTCCCCGAATAAAGGAACAGCAGCAGCGCGAGCACGCATGCAAGCAATTTGGTAAACAGCTTCAAACGAACTGCCTCCTCTTGTAAAGTCTCTTTTTTGGATACGCGGTGGTAAGCGATGGCCCTTGAGAAGCTCCGCCCAAGCCACCGCGTCTGTTTCGATCAGCCGTATTTGCAGTGAGACTTCGCGCTAGCCTTTCTTGCTGATGAAGAATGTCGCAAACTCGCGTTCCCGCTCCTGGTTCCGGACTATAATCGTGTACCAGCCGGCGCTTGGGAAGCTCACTTTGAAATTGCCTTTTACCAAATCGCTGTAAGAAATGCCCGTTGCGATATATTTCATCTGCCCTTCCCGGTACAGTCCGGACTGATACAGCAGGTCATAAGTTCCTTTCTCATTGACCTGATCGCGTCCGCCAACGTTCACAACGTTGTAGTTTGTAATATTGAACGTAAGCGTGCTTTGATCGAAGATCGCCGTTGTCGCAGAGGACCCGGATATCAGCAGACCGTTCGCGAATATGCTCATATCGTCCTTGTCGACTACCGTCACATATTGGGTGGCTGTCGCCTTATTGCCGACTTGGTCGACAGCCGTATAGGTCACAAGCTGCGGAGAGCCATCCGTCTTGCTCATATCCAGCCCGCTGACAATGACGCGGATGGCGTCCTCCGCTGACAAATTATCCGATACCTGGAATCCGCCGAGACCCATCTCTTTGGCTTTGTCTGCGGTTACGATATAACCGCCGGCTGCGGGGTCCTTCACCAGGCCGAGCGCATCCAGATTCTTCTTCATCAGGCCCACGGAAGGCAGATTCAGTTCGATCGACGGCGGCGTATTGTCCAGTCCCTGAATGTCGAGAGGCACTTTGACCGCATTGCCTACGATGTCAGACAGGGCAACTGTCGTCACTCCATTCGCGGAATAGGTCCGCGAGTAGCTGAAATTTCCGTCCTCCGAGCTTAAGCCATTCGTATAGCTGCCGTTTTCGGCTTTGATCGGAGCTATGCCGAGGAATACCCGGTTCGGCGACGCCGTTTTGCCGGTCAGCGTCACCTTCACATTGCCTCTGGCAGCCTGCTTGCCGTTTACGGTCTTGATCTGATTTTGCGGCAGCGGGTTGCCCGCATTATCCACGAATGTATATGTGATCAAATCGACCGCCGGCGGGCTTGAGATGATGTTGTCAACCACCTCTTTAACGACGTCCGTATTGCCGTACTGATCGGAGACAATGAAGGAAACCGTACCGTTCTTCTGCAGCATGACCGTATCCTTGCCGTCCACTGCAGTCACGGTGACGTCCTCGGCCTCATCTGTTGCTTTGATCACCGTGAGGTTGACGCCGGAGGCAAACAGCACATTGCCGCTGCCGTCCTTAACCGTGCCGTAGCTCTTGCTGTCGTTCTCCCCGTACGTATAGGAGCGGACGACCTCGACCTTCGGCACCGCTTTACGAATATTTTCAATGTTGGCCGTAATGTCATTGGTGTTGCCGGCCTCATCCATCAGCTGGAAGGTAAAGCTTCCGTTCTCCGTAAATGTATAGGACGTCCTGCCGTTGTTATTGAGCACTCTGGCCGGCTCGGACAAATCGACCAGTTGAACCGTCACATTGCCGTTGGTAGGAATCGTAGTCAAATACTCAATCTCACCATGCGGTAATATGTCGTCGATGTTGCTGACAGAAATGTACAAGGTACCCGTTCGGGTATTGTCCGCAATGTCGGTAAGGTCAAAGGCGTACACGCCGCTTGTATTGACCTTGAAGGTATTGCCCGACCGGACCGGAGCGGACGGATTCACCGCCGCAGGCACCACTTTGATGCCAAGCGGAGCCGTGACGTTAATGTCGACGCCTACACTTGGCTTCACCGGCCGCGTTGTGGTAAGCGACGCCAATGCATAGACCGGCTGCTGCGTAGAGACACCCGACGTATCCAGCTTGACCGGATCACCGACGATACCACCCGGCGTGCGGAATTTGACCTGGAGCTGCAGCGCCGCCGGCTTGTCCGTCGGCACCTTCAATGAGACGAAATTCGTATAAGGGCTCCATTTCACCCAACTGGCTCCATTGTCCGGGGATACGGAATATTCATAGCCTGTTTTGTCCTCTGCGCCAAGACCCAGCTTCACGATTGCGGTATAGCCGTCCAGCGTATCGCCATACAGATAGATCAAGCCTGCTGACACAGAGGTCGGAGGAATTTCGTCAGCCTCCCTGGATATATTGAACGTGCCGGTATGCGTAATGCCGGCGTTTCCGATGCCATCACGGGCCAGGACATAGAGCGTGTAACGCGCCGTTTCGCCCGGCTGCAGCCCCAGATTGTCGACTCCGGCCGTTCCGCCCTCCAATGGCTTCCATCCGGAAGAGCTTTCAACCGGTACCGCTTCGCCTTCCTTGACGAATTGGTAGGCTGCGGTGGCAGTGGCCGTAGGATACGGTTCCGTAACCGTCACCGTTACGCTCTGGGAGGGCCGCGGATATTCGGAGCCGGTTCGGCTGAACGTCACTACCGGAGGCAGGTTATCGAAATAATAGGCTTTGGAAAAGTAGTATTTCTTCTCCATGCCGGACTGGTCCAGCTTCGCCAGTATATGAAGATACAGCTTTCCGTTTAAGGCCGAGTCGGCCGGGATCACGTAGTTTAAAGTTCCGTCTTCCGCTTGATCAACAGCCGCTAGCGGTGTGAACGCTCCGTCATCGGCAGGATGAACGGGACTTGAGCTGAAGGCATAACCGGCAAAAAGCGGGCCGGCCGCAGCATCCGCCGGTGCAACTAAAGTCTGATCCTCTGCGCCGCCAACCCCATCCGAGTAGGTCGCGTCAATGACCGACTGCTCTCCTGTGCCGTCGTCGCCATCCGTATAGGTAGCCGAGGTGACGGTTTGCAGCAGCGAGCCGCCAAGCCGGAACTGCACCTCATGGCTGTTCACGTACACATCGGCTTCGGGCTCAGGATCGAAGCTGCCGGTAATGGCATTGGCGGAGTTGACCGTCACGGTCTCGCTCGTGAGGGTCTGCCCATTGCCTGCATGATCCGATGCTTTCACATAGAGGACATAGCTGCCGTCCTCAATAATGTCATTCGAAGTGGCCAGAGTCAGCGTTCCTCCGGAGCCAGGGATATCCTTCCAATCGATGTCCTGAGGCTGAGCACCTGCTTTCACCCATTGATATTGGCTGGTTTGGATTCCGCTGTGGGGATCACTCACCGTCACCTTGACCTGAACGGAGGACGTATCGTTCCCTGTGGTGCCGTCAAACGTAATATCCGGCGCACGGTTGTCCACCTTGACGGCAGTCACATTATGCGTCCAGTTGGAATCGTCGTTCCTGAAGTCGGCCAGGGGCCATACGCTCAGATCGCCATAGCTGCCGACAGCCGCAAGCGCCTGGTTGTTGGCGTAAAAGATTTTGTCCGCCTCCGAGCCAGGCGCTGCCGACAGCCAGTCGCTGTACTCTTGAGCATGGTCCTGGATATAGTTGTCCTTCTTCTCTTCCTGCATCAGCTCTCTCGCCGAGTCCCAGGTCATATCCGCCGTCCAGACATGCAAATACCATTCGCCGCTGTTCTGGGCGCTCAGCGCCTCCGGGGGAAGCGGAATCAGATTCGTTTTGTTGTTGGCAACGCCAAGATCCAAAGCCGCGAATGCGGTCTCGCCGGGATACATATCCTCTCTGGGCTGCTTGGCCGACAACGCATACCGTTTGAGGGCCGCGAAATGATCATCCGCCTTGTCTTCGAAAGGGTCTGTCTCGCTGCGCGTCCATACATAATAGACCAGTCCGACAGCCGGAGAATTCGATCCTGTCAGGTTGGAAGGACGATAGATGCCCTTGCTCGGCCGGGTTGTTCCGGGCTGCACCGGATCAAGCACCGGCACAATAAGCGGCGGATCGTTGGCGTCGATCGTCACCTTGCCGTTCTTCCGGTACGTTTGATTGTCGGCTCCGCCATTCTCGAAATGATATCCGATCGCCGGCGGCGTATTGTCAATTGACAACCCTGCCCAGTCAATCTTCGAATTGACATTGGCTCTGTCATCGGCGTTGACATCCGCAGGCCAGACGCCGTCATAATTGATGGGCTGGATCAGCATATTCCCCGCATAATCCCGCAGCACGTTGGTGTCGGATGGCTCATTCGTAGCGGGATTGATCGGAGCCTTATCATTCGTTAAAGCCACCGCCTTGAGCAGCGGTGTTTCCACTTCCTGTCCGTCCGCAATCTGGAGACTGAAGGTCCACTTGTCCGTTCCTTCTCCTGCTGTATACATAGCTTTCATACCGTTATTCAAAAGCAGGAACGTCCTGGTTACGTCCCATTGCCTGTTCACGACGGCCGGCTCCGAGAGCTGCAGCGTGAAATCGAACGCATCGTGATTATTAAGATTGACGCCGGTGAGAATTTGCGGCTGTATGCCGTTGCCCACCTTCGTGTACTTGGGCGGCACCGCATCGACTATGACGCGGAAGCCCTCTTTGCTGTAGTCGAACGGATCAACTGTTTTGCCGTCCAGATAATTATTGCTGCCCCCGCTGGCAGTACCGGGAAACGAAATATCCGCCACATTGCCGGCTGCGTCTGCGAACACGGCATCCTTAAACTTTTTCTCCAAAGGCTGGTCTATCGGCGGATCTCCCGACGTATTGTCGTCCGGATCGATGAGTATTTTCGGTTCCAGCGGATTGTTGCCGCTGTTATGGTACTGGGTACCCGTATATTGATACGCAATACTGTCATGAAGAGGAAACTTGAAATACTGATACGGGTCCCCTTGATTGGCTGAAAATGTGCTTGCCGTGTATGTCTTGCTGGTCAAATACTGCGCTTGCCCGGCGGCCGGCAGACCGGTTCCGGCGGGATTGACAAACAGCGGATGCTTAAGAAAAGCATCGGCATTCGCCGCAACGACTGTCGTTGGGCGTACGGGCTCGCTGAAATTGTAAGATAATGAAATGTTTTCGCCTTTCTTGACATAAAGCTCCTGCTGATTAATCTTGTTGTTGGGCCATTCCTCTCCATTGCCGGTGAACGTATAATCCGTCAACTCCGGACGTTCTTTGTCCTGAAACTTGACAAATAAACCCCTGGGTCCCGACGGAGCGTCTACGCCGTCTCTGACACCGCTCACCTCGATCCGAATCTCGGTCGTCGGAGTTATCGTCACCACAGCACTTCTTGCCGAAACCCCGCCGTCCCATGCTTCTTCATACAATACTTCCGTTCCGTCCACGTAAATCCACGTTCTTGTTCCCTGGAAGCAATTTTCAAGACTCAAAAAGCCGCAGCCGCCCGATGTTTCAGTCCAGTGAAGGGAGCTCCATCCCACAATCGCTTGCGCATGCCCGCTTTGTGCAACAGCCTTCAGTGCAGGATTGTCAGCTACGTTAATGATAAATTGGGCCGATTCTCCTGAATGCACGAAGACATCCCCATTGGCAGGATCCATATTGATCCCGTCGCTCTTGGTGAAACCCGGCTGATTACTGGCAAAGTTAAGAAACGAATTATCCGCCTCATGCGATAAATTTCCGATAAGCGTACCTGCGCCAAAAGTCACCTCCAAATCATCGCCTGCAGCTCCCGCCTTCGGCGCAGTCCAGACTGGCAGCAGCGAGAAAAGCAGACTAAAAACCGCCGTCACCGCCAGCCATTTTCTCAACTTTTGGCTATTCAACATCAACATATGACCCCCCAGCTATAAATCTGATTCCAATTACCTATATTACGCCAGGATTCTCACAAAACGCTGACAAGCTTCGACATTAAACGGGTCATTCCAACGAAAATAAACAAACTCCGAAGCGTGTACCTCGCACACGTCCCGGAGCCTGTTTATTTCATTTCCGTTTTTATTTTTTTATAAAGCCTTCTGACCGAAGCGGAAGGGGCGATTCCCACTTCCTTCAGCAGCCACTCCTCCATTTTTTTATAATGCGTGAAGAAAGCAATTCGATCCTTGCGCAGAACGTAGATACTCAGCAGCCATTCATGCGCCGTCTCGTCATATGGAACCCGTTCGAGCATGAATTGAAGCAGTTCATGCGCACGATCAACGTTTTTCGCGTCCATCCAGATGCGGATCAGATGTTTGGCAAGCTCGGCGAAAATCTTCTGAACACGCTCCCTCTCCGACTCGCACCATGCGTAATCCTTGTCCCCGAACAATGTGCCGCGGTATTGAAGCAGCATCCGCTCGGCATCATCCAGCGACTGATCAACCGGCGTCTGACTTTGGCTGCTGAGCTCCACCAACTGCCTGTAATCGCATGAATCAAGCAGTTCAAAGCGATACACGCCTTTTCTTGATTCCAGATGGATGCGGACACCGTTTTCCTGAAGGGTCTTCTTCATCCGGTATACGGAAGTGTGCAAATTCTGCTCCGATTTCTCCGGTTCCTGCTCCGGCCACAAGGCTTCGCATATCGCCCATTTGGAAAGATCCGTGTCGCGGTGGGTCAAAAAGTAGGCAAGAAGCTCTTCCGTCTTCATCGTCGGGAACCGAATCGGCTCTCCGTTTCGCCCAAAAATCGTGAAACTGCCGAAGCATTGAATGCGTGCAAGTGCGCTCTCCACCGGTTTAGGGGAATTCCCCCGTTCCCTGCGCTTATAAATTCTCTGCAGCGTACGCTCAAGCAGGCCTGGATCGACCGGCTTCAGCAAGTAATCGATCGCATTGACCCGGAACGCCTCCAGGGCGTACTGGCTGTAGGCTGTGGTAAAAATAATTTCCAGATCCTCCTGCATGTCCAGCAGCAGCGCTGCCAGTTCGAGACCGTTTCTTTCCGGCATTTCAATATCCAAAAAGGCCACATCCGGCCTCAGCTCCGGAAATGCTTTGAGCGCTTCGGAGGCTTTGGTAAATCCACCGACAATCTCCACGTCTTCCCGGACATTGAGTATTTGCTGCAAGCGGTGAATAGCCGGTCGCTCATCATCCACGATGACTGCTCTTAACATTATTGATGCCTCTTTTCAGTGTGAAATTCCACCCAATATGCAAGCACCGCATAAAAAGACGGCTGCATATTTGCACCGCCCCGCGGGTCAATTAATTTTGATTCCATTAAAATGCCTGTAAGCAGTCCAGCCTTAAGGCGCATCTTCAGATGACACAGGTTAATGTATATAACAGGCATATCCTTAACCTGGTTTTTGAAATGTTCTTGCGTGGAGCCTGCCTTTCTTTAAATTTATTCGACAATAATTGGCAATATCCTCCTGTTGTCCAAAAACACTGCTCCAAATGATTTCCCTTTAAGGCCATCCAGCAAGCATCTGCCGTGCGAACAACTGACTGTCCGCAGTGATGCGATACTCAATCTCGCCGTTCAGATCCGTGCGCTTCACATCGGCTCCGGCAGCGGTTAAACGCTCCATTACCTCGCCGTTCGGATGTCCATACGTATTGTTCCTGCCGACGGAAATAACCGCAGTATGAGGCTGCCAGTAGGCAAGCCACTCCGGTGTGGAAGAGGTTTTACTTCCGTGATGGGAAACTTTCATTACGTCGATGACATTTGTTTTTGTTTGGTTTATTGCTTGATTTTCTTCATGTTCACCGACACCAGCTCTTGCCGGCTGTTCGAGCAAAGCTCCCCCGGATTCAGAAATCCGGGCAAGAATCGCGCGCTCCTCCGCTGCATCGGCATCGCCGGTCAGCAGAAACGATCTGCCGTACAGCTCCACGATCATCGCTACGCTCTGCCCATTCTGTTCCTCCACGAGAGGAATAGTGTCGGATTCACTATCCCTTTTTCCTCCAATTAAGGAGATGGTGGCTCCATCGTCGATTTCCCATCTTTGGCCGGCCTCGCTGCGGTACATCGGAATTCCCTTGTCAACGGCAGCGCCAAGCATGGAGACCGCATCGTCGGAGCGCTTGAAGGTACCGTTCCAAAGCATTCCCTTTACAGGAATATTGTCTATGACAGCCCGCAGCCCCTTGATATGATCGCTGTCAAGATGAGTCATGACCAGCAAATCTATCTGTTGCACGCCGCGCTTTTGCAGCAACGGAACAAGGACCTTGCGTCCTACCTCGAACGGATCGTCGCGATCCTTCCACTCCTCCCCTTTCTTCCGAAAGCTCACCGAGCCCCCTCCATCTATGAGAATATGCTTGCCGTGTGCTGTCCGGATCAGAATGGAATCTCCCTGCCCCACATCCAGAAAGCTGACGTAGGCATCGTTATTGTTCCATTTCGGATAATAGGCCCACAGAATCGGAGCAATCAGCGCCAAGCAAAGCAGAACGGGAATTATAATTCGGCGGATGGGTTGGATAGGCTGTCCGGAACCCGGTGTGCCAAGAGAAGCCTCTGCCCGGTGATTCGGAAGAAGCGAACCCAGAGGCTGGGTAACATCTTCTTCCACCCACTGCTTTCCGCCCATCGGTTGGGTATCGTTGTCAGGCTGCTCCGATGACTTCCCGAAGATTGGCTGCACGCCCCGGCGATGAAGCACCGACAGGCACAATCCTATTGATGCGTACATATAAAGAACCCAGCCAAACGGCGGCGTACCGATAATGAAGCGGAATTGCCGGAATCCGCTTAGCTGCAGTACAATGCCAAAGCTCAAACGGTTGGCTATTTCCGCAACCGAACCGAGCCACGCTGCTCCTGCATGCCATAGACTGTCCAGAACTAGCGCAGCGCCTCCAAGGGGCATAACGATGAAGCTGATGAACGGTACCAGAATGAAGTTTGCCAGCAAGGAAAGCAGGTGGATCTGATTAAAATAATAGATGGTAAGCGGAAATGATACAGCCTGGGCCACCACCGTTACAGCGATCAAATCAAACAGCGCCTTCGAGCGTTTACCACGAGGCAGTAATTTCCTGAAAGGCTGTACGCCCAGAATGAGTCCGGCAGTAACAAGAAAGGATAGTTGGAAACCAACATCCTCAAGCAGATAGGGATCCCAAACCAGCATCAGCAGCGCAGCGGCTGACAACAGGTGCAGGCCGTCCTTCAGCTTGTTCAGCCGCGCCGCGAACAACCCCAGCATGGCCATGATTCCGGCCCGCATAATGGAGGGGGCGCCGCCCGCCAGAAGCACATAGAACGGGACAGCGGCAATCATGATAAGCAGCATGCGCTCGCGGGTCAATCGCAGCAGCCGCAGCAGCCCCCCGAGGACGTAGAGGAATACCGCTACATGCAGACCCGACACCGCCAATATATGCGTCAGTCCCAGCTGGGAAAACTGCCGGAACTGCTCCGGATCCAGGTCCTCGCGTATACCCAGCACCAGCCCCTTCATATATCCGGCCTGATCTGCTGGGAAGAGCCCGTCCATGCGGCTTCCGAGCGATCCACGGAACTCATCGATGCGGCTTAATAGAGAAGCCTTGCTCAGACGCGGACCGGGGCTTATTTGCACGGATGAAATGCCATTTGCCTTAAGCAGCCAATGGATGCGCTGGCTGAGAAGATAGCTCCGGTAATCGAAGCCGCCAAAATTGGTCGCTGCAGCAGGCTCGCTGATTTCGCCATTGATCACGATATGCGACCCCCGTCTCCAGCCCGCGGCAATGGCCTGATCCGGCTGCTCGGCAAGCTTGACGTTGACGAGCAGAAGCTCGCTCAGCTTGCGCGGTCCTGATTCGCCAGCAACAGCGGCATCGTGCACGCGCGCTTTAAATTGGGCGCGGTCACCGTCCACCTCGACAGCCGAGACAATCGTTCCCGAAACTTCCACGCTGTATGCAGCGGAAGTGCCGGGAGCCGCCGCCTCCTGATCGGGTGGTGGCAGCGCGCTGACATTATGCTTGTCCGACCAACCCCGTTCTGCCGCTGCACCGGCAAAAGCGATCAGGCAGGCGGCCGCCAGCAGCAAGGTCGAACGATGCAGCAGCACCTGTGCAAACAGCAGGACGGCAAATGCCCCTCCCGCGAGCAGCAGGCCAGGAAACAGCAGCCCTGCTCCAGCCGCACTTCCAAGTACCCAGCAGAGAGTAAAAAACACCAAGGGTCGACTGTTCATATTCATTTCGGGAAGCTCCTTCCTTCGAATAAAAAAAAAGAACCTCTGAAGCGCCCAAATAGGCGCTCACAGAGGTTCTTCCTCAAAATGCTTCGTTGCATCCCATACTCAGGATGTGATATTCATTTTCGCCTGCTCCGGCGGCTCATATCCCGCCAATGCACGGAACAGAATGCCTTTTTGCCGCATCAGATCGATCACTTTATCGCTGTCCTTCAAGTAATTCCGATGGTAGACGATTTCCTTGATTCCGCTGTTCGCAAGCATGTTGGCACAAGTCCAGCAGGGCTGATCCGTCACATATACGGTAGAGCCTTCCCGGTCGATCCGGTCGGTGAAGAGCAGCAGGTTCTGCTCCGCATGAATGGTTCGGATACAGCGCTGCTTCTTGACCATACGCTCTTCTCCGTCCGTAATTTGAAGCTCCAGCTCCTCCACAATCATGCAGCCGGCCTCCGAACAGTCGGCCACGCCCATGGGCGCTCCGTTATATGCCGTCCCGAGCAGCTTCTTCCCCTGCACCAGCACAGACCCTACATGCCGTCTCAAACAACGTGAACGCGTGGAGACCATGTAGGCAATATCCATGAAGTAAGTATCCCAGTCTTTGCGCGCGCTCTCGCGCGAATCCGTAACCATCGTAATTTTTCCTCTCCTATCCTATCCTATCCTGTTAAATCCTACTGCTGACTGGCCGACAAAGCCTGGCTCAGATCATGCAGAATATCGTCGATGCCTTCAGTTCCGATCGAAAGACGGATCATTCCCGGCGCTACGCCTGCCGCTTCCTGCTCCTTCTCCGACAGCTGCTGATGGGTTGTGCTGGCCGGATGGATAATCAGCGACTTCGAGTCGCCCACATTAGCCAAATGGGAGAACAGCGATACCGCATTAATCACTTTTTTGCCCGCATCTGCCCCGCCTTTAATACCGAAGGTAAGGATCGCCCCTTGACCCTTCGGCATATATTTCTGGCCAAGGTCATAGGAGACATGGCTCGGCAGCCCCGGATAGTTGACCCATTCCACCGCATCATGAGCTTCGAGGAATTGAGCTACAGCCAAAGCGTTGGCGCTGTGCCGTTCCATCCGCAGATGCAGCGTCTCCAGCCCCTGCAGCAGCAGGAAGGAATTGAACGGCGAAATGGCAGCTCCCATATCGCGAAGCAGCTGTACGCGCATTTTAATAATATATGCAATTGGCCCTACGGCATCCGTATAGATAACGCCATGGTAGCTGGGGTCCGGTTCGGTCAAGCCGGGGAATTTCCCGCTTGCCTTCCAGTTGAAGGTACCGCCATCCACGACGACGCCGCCGATGGAAGTCCCGTGACCTCCGATAAACTTGGTCGCGGAATGGACCACAATATCTGCGCCATGCTCAAGGGGACGACACAAGAACGGACTTGGAAACGTGTTATCGACAATGAACGGAATACCATGCTTGTGAGCAATGGCAGCGACCGCTTCAAGATCGATAATATCACCTTTCGGATTGCCAATGCTCTCCGCAAAAAGGGCTTTTGTATGCTCGGTGATCGCGGCCTCGAAGTTGTTCGGATCCTGCGGATCG
Source organism: Paenibacillus sp. JT31N17 (assembly GCF_056269255.1). NCBI lineage: Bacteria > Bacillati > Bacillota > Bacilli > Caryophanales > Paenibacillaceae > Paenibacillus > Paenibacillus sp. JT31N17. The sequence continues at coordinate 23,089 of NZ_JBWDNP010000003.1, read as the reverse complement.
ACAAAGTTGACCTTGATGCCCAGCTTGGGAAGCGTAGTTGAAAACAAATTATAAGTCCCGCCGTACAAGCTGGTCGCGGAAACGATTTCATCTCCTGAGCCGGCTATGTTCAGAATTGCGTATGTAATAGCCGCCGAACCCGATGCGACAGCCAGAGCGGCCGGCCCGCCTTCCAGTGCGGCAATACGCTTCTCAAACACATCGCTTGTCGGATTCATGATGCGGGTGTAAATATTGCCGAATTCCTTGAGCGCAAACAAGTCAGCAGCATGATCGGTATCGCGGAACCCATAAGACGTTGTTTGATAAATCGGTACTGCCCGCGACATCGTCGCAGGATCGATTTCCTGGCCTCCGTGGACGGATAGCGTTTCCAATGAAAGCTTGCGTTGTTCGGACATGTAAGAATCCTCCTCGCCGGAATTGAGCAGCAACGGCTCTGGCCGCTGCTTTTCCCATTGTCGCACAATCAAGGCGCAACAACAATGGAAGGTTTCATTTTTTCCAGTAGTTTGGGACCGATTCCTTTGACCCGGAGCAAATCGTCAACTGAGCGAAACGGACCATTCTTCTCCCTGTCCGCAACGATCGTTCCCGCCTTGGCTTCCCCGATGCCGGGCAGCTCATCCAGTTCCTGAGCCGTAGCAAAATTAATGTTGATTTTGCCCTCTTCGGTCAGGCCGGCTCCCTGAGGTTCAATAGCCTTCTCACCTCCTGCCCCTGCACTTGCAGCCTGCTTCGCGTCTGTCCCTTTCCCCGATTCCGAGGGTATATCTTCCGCCGAGCCAGCCTTAGCTCCTTCCTTGGTCTTGCTTCCGCCTGAGGTCTTGGTGTCCTCCGCGACATCCGTTGAGCTTGCGGCTTCCTCCTGTTCCGCATCTTTTGGAGCTGGAACCTCCTTCCCCCCGCTTTGCCGGTCTTCGCCAGGAGCGTCGTTCTTTATCTTATCCTTCGCAGCAGGTCCTGGCTCATCGTCCTCCGGATTCAATACTTCTTTCACCTGGCTGTTCATAGCCACCCAGCCTGGCGGCTTGCTGGAATCCGATTGATACAGCGCAGCGACCAGCAGCAAGGCCCCCAGGAGAAGCAGGGCGGCCATCATCAGTTTTCGATTCCAGTCGGATCTTCTTTTTTCAGAGTACATATTGTAGTGGTCACCTCTGTCCTTTATTTATCCGCAATAATGTCTAAAACTTTGCATTACTTTTGGTTATGTTGGCCTTGCCCCCTTGCATAGGGTAGTAAGAGCAAAGTGCCAAGGAGGGGTTACGATGAATGTTGGATTTATCGGAATCGGAAGTATGGGAAGCTTGCTCATCGATTCGTTTATCGGTTCGGGTGCGCTTGAACCGTCACAAATTACCGCCAGCAACCGTACCTTCGCCAAAGCGGAAAAGCTTGCCGTCCGGCACCTTGGCCTGCGCGCTGTCCCCCTTAACCGCGATGCCGTCATCGGACAGGATCTGATATTTTTGTGCATCAAGCCGCTAGAATATAAACGGGTCCTCGATGAGATTCGCGGGATTCTGTCGGAAGATCAGATTGTTATCTCGATTACCAGCCCTGTCCTGATTGAGCAGCTGGAAAATTCTCTACCCTGCAAGATAGCGAAAGTCATTCCCAGCATAACGAATTATGTATGCTGCGGCGCAACCTTATGCATGTACGGCGATAGACTGAATGAAGCGGATAAAGCCCGCTTGAACAACCTTTTCTCCATGATCAGCGCACCTCTGGCCATTGAGGAGAAGCATACGCGGATCGTCTCGGATATTTCCAGCTGCGGTCCGGCCTTCATGGCCTTTGTCCTGCAGAGCTTCATCAACGCGGCGGTTGAAGAAACCGGAATCCCCCGGGAAGAAGCGGAGATTGTGGCAAGCGCGATGCTCTATGGCACCGGCCAGCTGCTCACCGAAGGAGGCATGTCGCCAGAAACCCTTCAGGCAAGAGTAGCCGTTCCCGGCGGTATAACCGCCCAGGCGCTTGCGCTGCTGAGCCGCGAGCTTGACGGTGTATTTAATGCCCTCATCCGGACGACACATGCCAAATACGAGGAAGATCTGGAGCGGGTCGCGCTCTCCTTATACGGCAAAGAGGTGAATGGCCCATAACGCATGCTTTGCGTTAATAAGCCATTCACCTCTTTTTACCAGGCAGCTTTGCTTACCTTGACAGATCCTTAATTGGCTACGATGTTGACAAGCTTGCCCTTGACGGCAATTACTTTACGGATTGTCTTGCCCTCAAGCGCCTCGGCCACTTTAACGGATTGCTTAGCGATGCTCTCCATCTCGGATTCCTCCGTATCGGCCGCTATCGAGAGACGATCGAGGATTTTTCCGTTGACCTGTACGACAATTTCCACCTCTTGATCAATCGTCCAGGACTCATCGTAAGCTGGCCAAGCCACATAAGTGACCGAACCGGTATGACCCAGCTTCGACCACAGCTCTTCGGCGATATGCGGCGCGAGTGGAGACAGCATCTGAACAAAATGCTCGACTGCTTCCCGTGGGAGCGATTCTGCCTTGTACGCCTCATTGACGAATATCATCAGTTGACTGATCGCCGTATTGAAACGCAGATGCTCGTAATCGTCCGTTACCTTCTTGATCGTGCGATGCCAGGTGCGCTTGAACGCATCCGTCGTTTTTGCATCCGATATTTTCGCATGAAGAGCGCCGTCTTCCCCGATCGCCATCCGCCATACGCGGCTGAGGAAACGGTACATCCCTTCCACACCGTTGGTATTCCATGGCTTCGTAGCTTCAAGCGGTCCCATGAACATCTCATACATCCGCAGTGTATCTGCCCCGAACTCATTGACAATATCATCAGGATTGATGACATTGCCCCGCGATTTGCTCATCTTCTCATTATTCATGCCAAGAATCATGCCTTGATTGACCAGCTTATGGAACGGCTCCTTCGTATCCACAATGCCCAGATCGTACAATACCTTATGCCAAAAGCGCGCATAAAGCAGATGAAGCACGGCATGCTCCGCGCCGCCGATATACAGATCCACCGGCAGCCACTGCGCCTGCTTCTCCTTGGAGCACAGCTCATTCTGGTTGTTAGGATCAATAAACCGCAGATAATACCAGCAGCTGCCCGCCCATTGCGGCATCGTATTGGTTTCCCGGCGCGCCTTCATCCCTGTTTCCGGATCAATCGTTTCCACCCATTCGGTCACATTGGCCAAAGGCGATTCGCCCGTCCCGGAAGGCTTGATCTGATCGATTTCCGGCAGCAGCAACGGCAGCTGATCATCCGGAACCGGCTTCATCGTGCCATCCTCCAGATGAAGAATCGGAATTGGCTCCCCCCAATAACGCTGGCGGCTGAACAGCCAGTCGCGAAGGCGGTAGGTGATTTTGCCTTTGCCCTTGCCGTTCTCCTCCAGCTTGCGGATCATCAGGGCGATAGCCTCTTCGTTGTTCAATCCGTTCAAATATTGCGAGTTCACATGGGGTCCGTCTCCGGCGTAGGCTTCCCCGCTGATCGTCCCGCCCTGAACAACCTCCACTATAGGCAGATCAAACTGCCTGGCGAATTCCCAGTCGCGTTGATCATGGCCCGGAACTGCCATAATGGCCCCGGTACCGTATCCGGCAAGAACGTAATCGGCGATCCAGATCGGGGTTTTGGCTCCGCTTACCGGATTGATGGCATAGGCTCCTGTAAATACGCCCGTTTTGTCCTTGGCCAAATCTGTGCGTTCCAGATCGCTTTTGCGCGCGGCCGACTCCTGGTAAGCTTCCACGGCAGCCTTCTGCTTCGCAGTCGTAATTTGAGCGACAAGCTCGTGCTCCGGCGCCAGCACGCAGTAGGTTGCGCCAAAAAGCGTATCGGGCCTTGTCGTAAACACGACCAGCGATTCCTCATAGCCATCGATGGCAAAGGTCACTTCTGCTCCCTTGGATTTGCCGATCCAGTTGCGCTGCATGTCCTTGATGCTTTCGGTCCAGTCCAGTTCCTCCAGATCCTCAAGCAGCCTCTCCGCATATTCCGTGATCTTCAGCACCCATTGGCGCATCGGCTTGCGGATGACGGGATGATTGCCCCGTTCGCTCAGGCCGTTGATGACTTCTTCGTTCGCAAGCACTGTGCCCAGCGCAGGACACCAGTTAACAGGAACCTCCGCCACATAAGCGAGTCCCTTGTTAAACAGCTGAATGAATATCCACTGCGTCCATTTGTAATAATCGGGATCGGTGGTGCTGAATTCGCGGTCCCAATCATACGAGAAGCCAAGCGACTTGATTTGTCTGCGGAAATTATTGATATTCTTGACCGTAATTTCCCGAGGATGCTCTCCCGTATCCAGAGCATGCTGCTCCGCAGGCAGTCCGAACGCGTCCCAGCCCATCGGGTGGAGGACATTATAGCCCTTCATCCGTTTGTAGCGGGAGACGATATCAGTAGCCGTGTACCCTTCGGGATGGCCTACATGCAGCCCTGAGCCGGATGGATACGGAAACATATCCAGCGCGTAAAATTTCGGTTTTCCCGAATCCTCAGTCGTTTGAAAAGTCTTGTGCTCATCCCAATACATCTGCCATTTCGGCTCAATGACCAGTGGGTTATAGCCTTGCTGCTCTGGACGTTCCTGTGACATTACCATTGCCTCCCGATTTCATTTGCTTATTCGCATATTTTTCATAAAAAAACCCCCCGCCCCCAGCGTAAACGCTAGGGACGAGAGGATTATCTCCCGTGGTACCACCCTAGTTAACAACAGGCATGCTTTGCCGCTGCTCACTCGAACCCTTAACGCGGGCGGGACGGCACGCTTAGTCAGGCCATAAGCTAATATGCCTGCTTGCACGTGCGGCTCCAAGGCGAGTTCATAACCCCTCTGGTCCGGCTTGCACCAACCGCCGGCTCTCTGAATCCAGTTCAAGGAAACTACTGCTCCTTATCGACGCCAAACCTAAAATGATTAGTTCGATTATAAAGAAGCACCCCCACGCATGTCAAGAGTACATCTGGATGATTCTTCATTTTACCGCAGCGAAGAAGAGCCGCTCAGAACGGTCATCGGGCGCAGCCAGCCTAAAGTCCGCGAACGATTCAACCTTGCCAAACCCCGCTCTCGCCAGTGCCTCCAGAATCCACTTCGGCTGATAAGCCCGCTGGACATGAATCTCTTCAAAACGGTTGTAATGGGACGGCCGCTCATCCGACTCACGGACAAAAATCGTCAGATGATGCTCGATTTCCACCCGTTCGCTGTCCAGATCGCTCGTCCAGATGTAGGCGATATCCCGGTCATCCAGCACGAAGGGCTGCTCATCCGCGTAACGCTGCAGAGTCCTGGGCGGATGCACATCGAAGAGAAAGACGCCGCCGGGCTTAAGTCCTTCATAGGTGGCACGGAAGGCGGCTTCCACATAATCCTCTTCCGTCAAATAATTGATGCAGTCGCAAAAGGAGATAACGGCATCAACCTGCTCCGGCAGCTCCCAGCTGCACATATCCTGCTGCAGCCAGCGGATGGCGCCTGCAGAGGACCGAATGGCCTGCTGCGGGCTTTCGTCCCATTTGCTCCGCCCGATGCTGAGCATGTCAGCCGAGAGATCGATACCGAATACCTGAAAACCGGAGCGAGCGAGCGGAATCGCCAGACTCCCCGTGCCGCAGCCCAGATCGACGACGGTTTGCGGGATGCCGTAGCGGTCCCAGCACTCCCTTGCAAACCGCAGCCAATCGGAATAGGGCATGTCCTCCATGAGACGGTCGTAAACGGTGGCAAACTGCCGGTAAGCACGCATCGCTTCTCTCCTCTATTCTTCTTCTGCAGGCTGCTTTTCCTGTACCAGGGTCGTCCAGCTTCCGTCCTGCACAACAAGCCCTTCCCTCATGAGCTTGCCAATCGCCCGCTTGAAAGCCGACTTGCTTATATTAAACTTCTGTTTAATGATTTCAGCCGAAGTTTCGTCCGAATACGGCATGGCTCCGTCAGGCCGCTCCCGCAGAAAGGCAAGGATGCGTTCCGAATCCTCCAGCCTGCCCACTTCCTTGCGCGGAGTCATCGACAAATTGACCCGTCCGTCTTCACGGATGAACGTTACTCTGGCCCGGACACGCTCGCCCAGCCGCAGCAGCTTGGTCCGCTCCTCTGCAGGAATGAAGCCCATCACGCCAAAACCGACAACACCGCCGTCAATAAGGACAAAAGAGCCAATCTTCAGCGTCTTGGTGACAAAGCCTTCCACCCATGTATTGCGCCAGGATTCCGGTGCGGAAAAAGCAAGCTCGGCAAGCTCTTCTTCAAAAGCCACTTTTGCCACGAGACGGCCGATTTTGTCATGGGCCAGAATCACATGCACTTCATCGCCGCGCTGGGGACGCAGCTCCTTGAGCTCCGGCTGCTCGGACATCGGAAGCAGAAGCTGCCGCCCGAGTCCCATCTCCAGAAAAGCGCCGATACGCGGATGAATATCCGCAACCGCCAGACGGGCGACCTTGCCAAGCGTAATGAACGGCTGCTTCATCGTTGCCGCGATCCGGTCATCGGTATCATAAAATATGAAGGCTTCAACTTCATCGTCCACTTTAGGACGGTGACCGACAAGCTCGGTATAGTGAAGCAGCACTTCCGATTCTCCATCGCTCAAAAAATAGCCGTAGGGCGACACTTCACGCGCCACCCTGAACTTCTGGATTGTACCGGCTATTAAACTCATGCAAACTCCACAACTTTCGCGTCGGACCACAGCCGCTCAATATTGTAATATTCACGTTCTTCCCGGTGGAAAACATGGACAACGACATCCCCGAGATCGATGAGCACCCACCGACCCGAGTCCATGCCCTCAATTCCGCGCAAACGCGCGCCATTGGACTCCGCCTGCTTGCGTATTTCCGTTGTAATCGCCTGTACCTGCGTATCCGAATTACCGTGGCAAATCACAAAATAATCGGCCACAAGCGAAATGTTCTGCAAATTGAGAGCGACGATCTGATGCGCTTTTTTCTCCTCGGCCGCTGCTACTACGAGCTGCAGAAGTTTCTCTGGTTTTATGGTCATTGCTCAGCCTCCCTGGCTTTTAATAGTAAATCGTTGCGTGCTGCTATGGTGAGCGGGTAAATCCGCTTCCCTTGGGCCAGTAAATGAGTGATGGTGGAGTCAAACCCGGCGATCAGCGCCTTCTCCAAATGCTGTCCGGACAGCTCGCGAATACGCTCCACTCCCGGAAAATCTCTTCCCGGCTCCATGTAGTCGGCCAGACAGACGATTTTGTCCATCCGCGTCATGTCTTCCCGGCCAGAGGTATGATAGCGAATCGCGTCCAATACCTCGGGGTCCGTGACGCCAAAGTTATGCTCGGCGACATAGGCGCCAACAGGCGCGTGCCACAGCTCTTTATCATACTTGAGCAAATCGGGGGGAAGGCCCTCCTCGCGGATAATGGCTTCCATTCGCGACGTTTGCCAATACTTCGCCACATCATGCAAAATCGCGGCGAGCTCCGCCCGGTCGGGATCCTCCCCGAAGCGCCGGGCAAGCACTACGGATGTCTCCATAACGCCAAGCGTATGCTTCCAGCGGCGCTCCGGCATCTCGGCCCGGACAGCGGCTATCATGTCATCACGATTCATACAGACCATTCCTTTTTATAAAAGAGTGGACCTTCTCCGGCACCATGAAACGGATGGATGAGCCTTCTGCCCTGCGCCTGCGGATATCCGTCGAGGAAAGTCCGATCAGCGGCATCTGGGTTATTTGCAGCCGGTTCAGAATGTAATCCGGAAGCTGCGATTTCTCAATTGCTTCTCCCGGGCGTTCCACACCGATGAAGTTGACCAGCTCCGCCAGTTCTTTGGCACGATGCCAGCTTGGAAGGTCGTTAATCCGATCCGATCCGATAATAATGCTGAACGAACGCTCCGGATTCTGCTCCAGAAGTGCCTCTACCGTATCAATGGTATAGCTCGTTCCGCCCCGCTCAAGCTCAATATCAAGGGCGCGGAAATGCGGCTGAAAGTCAATAGCCCGATATACCATTTCAAGCCTGGAAGGCCCTTCAGCTCCCGGCTCATTGTCTTTCAGCGGAGGCTGAAAAGCAGGGATGAACCATACCTCGTCAAGACCGCATGCCTCACGCGCTGTTTCCGCAGCGAGCAGATGCCCGTAATGAATCGGATCGAATGTTCCGCCCATTATACCAACTTTTATCACGATGTCCGCTCCCTTCCGTTACCATGCGTCATCCCTATGACCCTCGCAAGGTTCGCGTATTAACTGTTTTTCGGCAGTACGATTGTTTTATAGTCTTTGGATTCCTTGTAAAGAACAATGGTCTTGCCGATCACCTGCACGAGCTCCGCTTCCGCTTCCTCCGCCAGCCATTCGCCCACTTCTTTTGGATCCTCGACAGAATTGTTCAGGACTGAAATTTTGAGAAGCTCGCGCTTCTCGATCGCTTCTTCCACATGGCGGACAAGATTTTCATTCATTCCGCCTTTGCCCACCTGAAATACGGGCTGCAAATGATGCGCAAGTGCGCGCAAATGCCTTTTCTGTTTGCCTGTCAGCATGTTGATTGTTCCTTCTTTCGTCATATTAGCGTCCAGCGCCGAACGCATCAAGCACAGCCGAACGCATCGCCTCGACAGGAGCCTTGCGGCCTGTCCAGAATTCAAAGGCGTAGGCCCCCTGATAGATAAACATTCCGAGCCCCCCATGAATTCTGCAGCCCCGCTGCTTCGCCTCCGCCAGAAAGCGGGTCGTCATCGGGTTATAAATCAAATCGCTCGCGATGACGCCGGGCGCAAGCCAGCTGGCATCGACAGGCGTCTCCTCGATCTTCGGATGCATCCCGAGCGATGTCGTATTAATTATGATATCCGCTTCGCCGCATGCTTCCCGCAGTGCTTCGCTGCCGATGGCCCGCAGGATGTCTGTTTGGCCTTCAAAAGCCAGGACCAGCTCCTCCGCCCGCTGCACCGTGCGGTTCGAGATCGTAATGCTGGCCGCTCCTTCGCGGGCCAGGGCATACACGATCCCTCTTGTCGCGCCGCCGGCGCCGACAATCAGTATCCGCTTCCCTGCCAGATCCGGCTCCGCTTCCTCCTTCAAGGACCGGACATATCCGATCCCGTCGGTATTGTAGCCTACAAGACGACCATCATGGTTTACGATTGTGTTTACCGCACCTATGGCCCGGGCGCTCTCGTCAATCTCATCAAGAAGTGGCATGACAGCAAGCTTATGAGGGATGGTGACATTCACGCCTCTGATTCCCATCGCCCGCACACCCGCCACAAAATCAGTCAGCTGCACGTCCTTAATATGAAAAGCGGTGTAAATCCCGTTGATGCCGGTTTCCCGGAAGGCCCTGTTCATCATGACCGGTGATTTGGAATGATGGATAGGATCGCCGATGACGCTGTACAAGATGGTATGGCTGTCCACAACATTTCCAGCCCGGCCGGAGATTCCCGCAACGTTGTCTGTTGTATTCACTGTCTTAGCCCACTCCTTCTCAAATCAGCGCGTCGCGCAGCATGACCCGTATGCCTTTGGGGGCGTAGACATCGAGAATCGCTCCCGAGGTATCATTGATACGAATCCAGCCCAGACCGGAGATCACAACATCCATATCGGAGCCGCGTTTGATCGTCAGTCGATGCCGAGTCCAGGCCGGGATTTCCTCCAGCTGCTCTCTGGTCGGCGGAGCGAGCATCTCTCCCCGGTGATCGGCGAACAGCTGATCGGCCCGCTCCAGCTTCGTCCGGTGAATCGGCAGCGCGTTGGACGTATACAGGGTGAACGATTGTCTCGGACCCTGGGCAAAATCAAATCGGGCCAGGGACCCGATAAACAGCGTCTGCTGCTCGTTTAATTGATAAACGACCTGCTTGATCGGCTTGTCCGGCAGCAGCGCCTGCAGCACGCCGCGGGGAACCACTTCGGTCAACCGGTGGTTGTAGACGATGCCGGGAGTATCGATGATGTCATGTCCGTCATCAAGCGGAATATGCACGGCATCAAGTGTCGTTCCCGGATAGCGGGATGTGGTCAGCTCGCGCTCGAGATCGCTGTAATCGCGGATGATCCGGTTAATCAACGTGGATTTCCCTACATTGGTCGCGCCCACGACATACACATCCCGGTCGCCGCGGTGCTCGGCCAACGCTTCAACCACTCGTTCAAACCCGATGTTGCGCTTCGCGCTGCACAAAACGATATCCACTGTCCGCAGTCCCTGAGCCTTGGCTTGCCTTTGCACCCAGTTGAGCAGTCTGTTCATATTGATGCCTTTGGGCAGCAAATCCACTTTATTGACGACAAGCAGCACCGGATTATTGCCGACAAACCGCTGCAGCCCGGATATCAGACTGCCTTCGAAGTCAAATAAATCGACAATATGAACGACCAGGCTGTCGGTTGCGGCAATACCGCCGAGCAGTCTTAGAAAGTCGTCCTGATCAATGGCGACGGAAGCCGCCTCGTTATAATTCTTGATACGAAAGCAGCGCTGGCAGATTAAAGGCTCTCTCTCCAGCGCCGATTGCGGGATATACCCAAGCTTGTCGGCCGAATCCGTTTGCAGTTTGATTCCACAGCCTGCACAAGCGCCCAGCTCTAATTGCTCATTTGTCAAGACTTACGTTCCTCCTCGGGCCACAGCCCTTTTTTGCGCAAACGGGACAGGGCCACTCGTTCGATCCTGCGGTTGATCCGGGTCATGAACCCTTCATCGCCAGGCGATATCGGGCTGACAAGAATCGTGAACAGCCCCATCCGCCGGCCGCCAAGAACATCCGTCATCATCTGATCGCCAATGACCGCCGTATGCTCGGCTGCCAGCTCCATTACCGTAAGCGCTCTGACAAACGCCTTGTTGGAAGGTTTGCGGGCGGCATGTACAAACGGAATGCGCAGCGGATCAGCGAATTTCGAGACACGGGTGCGGTGGTTATTGGATACGATGACGACCGTAAAGCCCAAATCGCGCACAACATCGAGCCATTTGACAAGCTCCGGTGTGGCGAGCGGCACTTTGGCGCCAACAAGTGTATTGTCCAGATCGGTTATGATCCCGAGAATGCCCCGTTCCTTCAAGGCATGCAAATCGATATCGTAAATGGTATTGACGCGCATATGCGGCAACAGCCGTTCAAACATATTTTCGACTCCCCTGTTATCGCTATCAGGAAAAACTATACCATACAAAGGGAATTTGTTGCAAAGTACGATTCTCCGGCCCGCCGTCCTCAGGCTTCCCCCTTGCAGAACCAAATAACCGGAAGGCATGCCGATGCCGTCCGGTTATTTGATCCATTATTTACCCGATACGCTCACGGATCAGCTTTACATTGCTGTCGAAACGGTCGGCTTCCTCCTGGGTCAGCATCTGGCTGCTGTACATCGCTTTCTCAAAGGTCCCCAGCACAACCTTGAACTCGGACTGCAGAAAGGTCAACCGCCCGGACCAATGAGTCATGGTTTCACGAACCGTTTCATTCGCCTGGCGGTCAAGACCTTTTTTACGGCAGTATTTGATCAACCGGTTCGTCTCTTTTACAATCATCTCATTAATAGTGCCCGTACCGCGGCGGTAGCGGCGCAAAGCCGCAAGAATGGCGCGCAGACGGAAAAGCACGATCAAGGCAGCGATTACGGCTGCGCCTGCAATGTAGACCCAGACCGGCATTTTGAAGCTTTCCGCCGCCACAGGCTCATCAACGGCTGCTGGTACTTCGGGCTCAACCTCGGGCAGCGGGGCCGCTTTCTCCTCAGGCAGCAGGTAGGGATACAGGAAGCCAGCCGTCGGCTCGAACGGCAGCCAGCCGTATCCGTCAAAATAAACCTCTACCCACGAATGGGCATCCGCATTGCGCACCGTATAGGTGCCAGAGCCATCGGGATTAAGATCCAGTCCCGGTGTGCCCTCCATCCCCATCATACTGGGATCGACCGCCATAGCCCCCGGAGCATATCCTTTCACCCATCTGGCCGGAATGCCGGAAGCCCGGGTCAGCACTGCCATCGCGGTAGAGAAATAATCGCAATAGCCTTCCCGTATCTCAAACAGAAAGGAATCCACGAAATCGCTGCTCTCTTTCTTGGACAAATCAGGCTCATTCGTATACGTATAGTTCAGCTGCAGATACGCCTCGATCGCCTTGGCTTTATCGTAAGGCGTTGACGCATCCTTGGTGATGGTTGCCGCAAGATCCCGGACACGCTGCGGAAGCTCCTCAGGCAGCTGGGTATACATGGGACTCATCTCGCTGTCGTCCCGGGCCGCCTTGCCCTCACGCAGCGCCGGTTCGTCGAGCAGCGTTACTTCCGAGACAATCGAGTAGGTTTCGGGATAGCTGGCATTTCTTTGGGGCAATCTCAGCTCCCATGACTGCGGCATCCAGTTCAGACGGGGCAGCGAGCCCTCGCCGTCATTGACGGAAACCACGCTTGCTATCGGTCCCGCGCCAAACAATACGGGATACTTGTCTTCGCGGAGCATGGTGAAGGTCTGTTCCACCTTGTCCGTCTGGACGGAATCCGGCTGCCCGATCGGCTGCAGCTGTTCATCCTTCGCTATGGAGCCGACCACTTCTTCCTGCCTCTCTCCCCTCGCTTCCTCCCAGCCGCTTCCATTATAGAAAGCCTTCGTTTCGCCGCGCCAATAGCTGCGTTTGGTGGTAGTAACCGTCATGACGGGAGAATAATCAAATTTGAAGCCGCCGCCCAATTCATCATCATTGCGGCTGTAGCCTGAGCGGCTGTCGCCGGTGTTCTTCGGTGCGGAGGAGCTGACTCCCTTATCCCCCACAAATGAAGGGACCGCCTCCCCTCTGGACTCTTTCCAGGCTGTATAGGGATCGGTCAGAATCGGCTTGATTGTCGGAACGAACAACCCCGCGCCCATGAAGATCGCGAATATAAGCAGGACGGGCAGGAACAGGCTGAGCGGGTAATCCAGCAGATGGCGCCAGCTGTCCGGATGGCTTTGCTTGAAGCCTGAAAAATGACTGGCCACAAGCCAGGCAAGTCCCGTAAAGACGATCCATGCGATCTCGTCCCACAAATAAATCGGCGTAAATAATGAATCCATAATGGTCAGGGAAAGAAGCGCCAAACCGACCATAACAATAATGCCGATACGCTTTATCCGGAAAACAAGGATTAACCGGAAGATCACCCATACCGCAAGGCTGATCCACAAAATAGGCGACAGCTGGTCGAACTGCGAACCGGCCCAATCCGCCCAGTCAGCTGCTTTTCGTTTATCTCCGATAAAGGAGACCCACTGAAAATCCGTAAATACAATATTGAGAACCAGGATCGCAAGCAGCTGCAGCAGGCCTGACATGATTTTTGAAGGAAGGAACGCCACAAATAAAAAGGTGGTCAGGAGCAACCCGTTAACGACCGCAAAGGTTTCTTCCCACCAATAATCTCCCAGGCAGCTGATCCATTGAAAAATAATGATGCCGGTAAACAAAGCCGACAGCTTCAAATATAAATCGGCCGTCAGCCATTTGACAAAGCCGCGGGAAGGATTCATGCGGTCCCTCCTTCCAGGACGCCGGGAAGTTCCTGCAGCGCGCCAAGCGAATGAGCCGCGTAGCCGCTCCGCTGCAGCAGCCGCAGCCAGTCTGCGCCTTTGACCAGGGAATCTCCTATTCCCACAACATTGCCAGTGCCCTTAAGATGGATCAAAACAGGCACGGTACCCTTGCGCTTCAACCATTCCATCGAGCGCACCGCCTCTTCGCCGCCTTGCGGACTTACAATCACCACGAAAGACCCCGCAGGGATCAACGACGACGATTGTCTCAGCATCCGGTATAACGGAGTCGTTCCATCCGGCTGAACCTTCACGAGATGGTTCATGAGCATCAGACGGTGATCCGAGGACGATTGCGGCGCAAAGCTGTCCACACTCTCCCCTGCGGATACCAGACCGACTGCAGTAGCCCGCCGGAACCCGAATTCAAGCAGGGAAGCAATGACGGACACGCCGGTCTCGAACTGCTCCTGGTTCTCGTATGAGCCTGAATAGCGGTCCAGCACAAACACGGTTCTGGGCAGGGATTCGCGTTCAAACTCCTTCGACTTCCATTGACCGGTTCTTGCCGTAGCATTCCAGTGAATACGGGAGAGCCGGTCGCCATAGATATATTCGCGGACGCCGTTGATCTGAGTAGTCTCCTTCGCCGACAGACGCGATGAAGAGGTGGAATAGGGACCTTTTACACCCAGCTTGAGCTGACGCCACTGCCGGATGGATACCATTCTCGGATAAACGCTGAAGGGAACGGAGGACTCAAAGGAACCCACATGTTCGAACAAGCCGAAAATATCGCGGGTCGAGCACTCTGTAGGCGCGAACTGATAAACGCCGCGCTCCAGCGGCGGTGTGGTGTACGTGATTTCCCCCGCTCTCCGGTAGCTCGGCACGAACGAGGCTTCAAACGGAACCGAGCTGCCGTTCTGGCGGACAAGACGGTCGCGCACCAGAATATACGGTATCGGCCAAACGCCGGGAACCCGGATGGAAATATGCACTTCCATTCTTGCGCCCGCGGACAGCGTATGCTCGGATTGCGATACGCCCCCCGCCGCATTGGACAGACGGCGCATGCCCGTCACATTAGCGATTCCGCTCCACCTGCCCATCACAAGATAAAGCAGCAGTACATTCAAGATACAAAAGAGCATTAAGGATGTTTTGCCGCCCTGAAACAGCAGGAACAGCAGGGCGCCGATATAGATGATGCCAAACATCCGCCATCTGAACATCGTTGCTTTTGCTGTCAGCATATGCGTTATCGCTCCATCCGAACGGGTACGTTCGTTTCGCGAACGACTGTCTCAATAACTTCCTCCGCCGTTAGTCCATTCACTCTCGATTCGGTGTGAAGCATCATCCGATGCGCCAGTACGGGCGAAGCAAGCTGCTTGATATCGTCGGGAATGATATAATCCCGTTCCTGGAGGAAGGCGCTGGCTTTGGCCGCAGCCAGCAGGGAAATCGCCGCGCGGGGGCTGGCGCCAAGCTGCACGCCACGATGCTCGCGGGTTGCACGCACGATGCGGATCAGATAATCGGCTACCGCCTCGTCCACATGCACCCTCTTCACGCTGCCCATTATAAGGGCGATACGCTCGATATCGGCGATGGGAAACAAGGAATCCGCAGGAGCGGAGGAATTCGGGGAGAGCACCATCTGGCGCTCCGTCGCCTCATCCGGATACCCCAGCGTAATCTTCATCATAAAACGGTCAAGCTGCGCCTCAGGAAGGGTATAAGTGCCTTCGAATTCTATCGGGTTCTGGGTAGCAATCAGGACAAAAGGAACCGGAAGGGCGTAGGATTCGCCATCCACCGTCACATGCCGCTCCTCCATGGCTTCAAGCAAGGCCGACTGCGTCTTTGTCGTCGCGCGGTTGATCTCATCGACGAGCAGGAGGTTAGCCATCACCGGACCCGGCCGGAATATGAATGCTTCGTCCCTGGGATGATAAATAGCGACGCCTGTAATGTCGGTCGGGAGCAAATCCGGGTTGCATTGAATGCGCCTGAAATGGCCGCCAATCGTTCTGGCGAGCGCTTTCACAAGCTGGGTTTTCCCGGTGCCCGGCACATCCTCAAGCAGAATATGCCCGCCGGCAAGCAGAGCCACCATCATACGTTCTATTTCTACTTTTTTACCCAGGATACAATTTTCCAGATTGCGGCGTATTTCATTGCATAACGTAAAGTCAGCGCTACGGTTGTCCATAGAAAAACCTCCCGGATGATGAAATGGAAACGGAATTGGAAATAGAAGAAGAAACAGCTGACGCCTCGGTACGAACTTTATACGGAAGTTCCCGCATTTAGTTGCGTACCCATTAGGAAGCGCAGCAAGTTTCTTCCAAGCGTGCTTATGAGAGAAAAGTTATTCCTGTCTAATACTTTAAAGATTGTTGATAAAAATTGCATCATGTTATTATTTTACAAAAGATACAACCTAACGTATAGCTGTATATCCAACAAAAAAAATTGGAGAATCCCACAGGGACTCTCCAATACACGGATTTATGAACTGTCTCTTCCGTTTATCCCTTGGGCTTGGCCACGAGCGCCGCGAGGAAAGAGAAGATGATCGCAGCGGAGATACCCGCACTCGTCACATCGAATATCCCGGTAATCACCCCGATCCATCCGTCGCGGTGAAGCTCTGTAATCGCACCGTGCACAAGCGCATTGCCGAAGCTGGTAATAGGCACTGTCGCCCCCGCACCGGCAAAATCAATGAGCGGCTCATACCAGCCCAGGCCATCCACTACAGCACCCACGACAACCAGTGTAGCCATCGTATGAGCCGGGGTTAATTTGGCAACATCAAACATCAGCTGTCCGATAACGCATATTGCGCCTCCAATAATAAACGCCCACAAGTAAATCATGTTCATCTATGCTCCTTCCGGAATGTTAAAGTTAATTTGGCTGTTCAATTGAAACGGCATGGGCGATGCAAGGAATGCTCTCTCCCTGCTGATAAGAAATGGGAGACAACAGCGCGCCGGTGGCGACCATGAGAATTCTGCGCAGCTCCCCCTGCTTCATGCGCTTCAGCAGATGGCCGTAGGTCACGACAGCGGAGCATCCGCACCCGCTTCCGCCAGCCTGTACCTGCTGCTTGTCCAGGTCATATATCATCAGGCCGCAATCATTGAATTCCGTCTGTTCCATCTGGACTCCGTCGCGCTTGAGCAGATCTCTGGCAATCGGAAATCCGACCGAGGCCAGATCGCCTGTAACGATCAGATCATAATCGCCCGGCTCGCGGCCCGTATCATTAAAATGGGTCTGGATGGTGTCCACCGCAGCAGGCGCCATGGCCGCCCCCATATTAAACGGGTCCTTAATGCCCAGATCGACGATTTTGCCGACTGTGGCGCATTCGATTACCGGACCCTCCCCTTCGGCCGCCACTACCACGGCTCCGGCGCCTGTAACGGTATATTGGGCGGTCGGCGGTTTCTGCGAGCCGTATTCCGTGGGATAGCGGAACTGCTTCTCGACGGTGCAGTTATGGCTGCAGGTGCCGGCCAGAACATATTGTCCGGAGCCGGAATTGACGATCAATGAAGCGAAGGCCAGCGATTCCATGGAGGTGGAGCAGGCGCCAAACACCCCCAGATATGGCGCTCCAACGGTCCGCGCGGCAAAGCTGTTGCTGATGATCTGATTCATGAGATCGCCGCCGACGTAAAACTGCAGCTGCTGCTTGTCAATGCCTGCATGCTCCAGGGCAAAATCCGAAGCCTGCTCCAGCAGCAGGCGCTCCGCTTTCTCCCACGTTTTCTGCTGCATATCAAGCTCCGGATGAATCAGATCAAAGTCTGCTGCCAGCGGTCCATTCCCTTCATCGGGCCCGACAACTGTGGCTGAACCGATTATGACCGGCCGTTTGTCAAACCACCACGTTTGCTTGCCTCGCAGCATGGTCAGTGTCCTCCAATCCCGAACACCCAGTAAATAATGCCGATGAAGAAAGCGGCGACTGTGCCAAAGACGATAACGGAGCCGGCAATCTTGAACATATTCCCGCCTACCCCCAGCACCATGCCCTCGCTGCGGTGCTCCAGCGCGGCCGAGCACATGGAATTGGCGAATCCGGTAACCGGGACCGCGGAGCCGGCTCCAGCCCACTGTGCCAGCTTGTCGTAAACACCTAAGCAGGTCAGGATAACCGAGATCAAAATAAGGATGGCTACCGTCGGATTCCCTGCTTCAATCGGTGTCATGTCGAAGGCATAAGCGAAGAAATCCTGAATAACCTGACCGATCAGACATAAGCAGCCGCCCACCAAAAATGCTTTCAGGCAATTTTTCAGAACAGGCCGGGCCGGCTCGCGCGACTTGGCAAAGGCCTGGTACTCCTGGGGGGACATCGTCATTTTTTTGTATTTGCTTTTTTCTGCGCTCTTGGTTGTCATTGTTCACCCCGTAACCATTTTTCTGTATTACACTTTTCCTCGGGCGGCACTCCATCCGATCCGTTTCACTTTAGGAAGCAGCCGCTGATGCTTGTAGTATTTGTCAAGACAGGAGAGGTTATGCCAGTATATTTCAAGAAAAAGGGTCCGGAAACAGCAAGAACCGGCTGCGCCATCCTCTGGCGGCGCAGCCGGTTCTTTCCTTTGAACTTATAGCAGGTGATCGATGCGAAACAATATATGGTTAGTAAAACTCTCCGTCCGTAACCGGAGGGCAGCCATTCCCAATATCGCATGCAGTGCCTATTAGAAAGAAATTGCAAACAGCAGCAAAAGCACAAGCAGGACATACAGGACAAGCGCCAGCAGCAGTACAATTCGTCTGGATTGCGGCATAATAGACTCCTTTTTTGTTAAAGCAGACATTTTACTCTATCCTATGCACAGATCATCCAAACCGGAGCTTATCCGCTCATTTTGCCGTGAATATAGATTCCGTACAGGACATGCGGGACAGTCAGCCGGAGTGTCTGACAATCAGTCTGGCAGAGAGAATCACCTTCTCATAGGGGGCTTCCGGGTGCCGGCGTCTGCGGATGAAGGTCTCGACCGCACGCATCCCGAGCCGTTCCTTCGCAAGCTCCACCGTCGTTAAAGGGACCGCAGCCTGCAGGCTTGCGGCGGTATTATCAATTCCCAGCACGCGGCACTGATCAGGGAGGCTGATGTCATGCAAACGCAGCAGCTCCAGCAGATGAAGGGCAATATCATCGTTGGCGCAAATAATCCCGTCCGGCAGCTCCTTATTGCTGATTGCCGCCGTAATTCGCCGGTTCAGAACCTGCTGCCAGGAAGAGCCGCCGTAAGGGATGGTCCACTTCTTCAGTTGAATGCCTGCTCCAGTTGGTGATTGTGAGGAAGCCTGCATTTCTCCTATTGGCAGCTTCCGCATTCCCTGTCTCTGCTGATCGTCCAGTGAAATCCGGCAGCCCCAGAACCGCTCCCGGAAGCTGACGGCAAAACGGTCATGTCCGATAAAAACAATGGTTTTGCAGCCCTGCGTGGCCAAATGGCTGCAGGCCATCCGTCCCGCTTCCACATTGTCGTTCAGCACCGCATCCGCTCCCACAACCGCTTCCTCATGGTCGACAAGCACCATGGGCAGCCCAATCCGGCTTATCCGGAGCAGCACCGAAGCGGGACATTTGCCTGCAATAATAAATCCGCTGGCGCCGGCAATCCGGAGCTCTTCCGGCCCGGTCAGGTCAACCGGACGGTCTGCAATCTTGTCCAATATAAAATAGTGCGGCTGAAGTCCATGCTCTCTGCAGCCTGCGGCAATGCCTTCTCGGACCCGCTGCCAGAACAAAGGCTCATTGGCATGGACCTCGTTCATGCCGATCAGTATGGTCCCGTTCCCTGCCGCGGGCTGCTTCTGACTGGCTTGCGCCGTCTGCTCCAAGCGGGAATCCAGCTCCCCGGAATGGCGCGGAGGGATGCGGTAACCCAGTGCCGCCGCCATCGCGGTCACTTCCCGCCGGGTGGCTTCGCTGACGCCCGGTTTGCCCGATAATGCTTGAGAAACCGTATATTTGGAAACACCTAAACGGTCGGCTATTTGCTGCATGGATATCTTTTGGGCCACCTTCGGTACCTCATTTCAAAAAATATAAGCGTTGACTTTTTGACTCTTCCTCTCTATTGTATGCGCCAAACAGAGTTGGGATCAACCTAACAAAGCTAACAATTTTATTCTATTAACGATGATGAAACGGGATGGTGACCATTAATGGGCAAGACAGTACTTTTTTACGATGAATCATTTCCTTATGAAGGGCAGAGACCCGGTGAATCGCAGCTTGTCCGTCTGAAAGAGGCTTTTACCGTGGCTGATGCCGGGCAATTGGCTGAAGCTTTGGCAGATGCCGTTGCGTTTGTGCATATCCACGGCGCTTATTTCCCCAAGGATGCCTGGAAAGCGATTTTCAGCCATGCCTCTCAAGGCAAGGGACTGCTGCATGCCGGAGGAGCCCCTTTCAAAATACCGGTATACCGGGAGAACGGCGAGTGGGTGCAGGAACCAGCGCAAACCGCTTATCATCAGCAGCTGCATATTAATGAAGTGCTGCCTGTTTCGGTCGACGGCATTGAAAAGCTGGCCCATAATGCCGATGTTCCACTATTTGCGGATAATGTGAAGCTGTTCACTCTTGAGCCGACTTTCGGCCTTGTCCTGCATGTGACCCGCTCGGATGACCATCCTGCAGAGGGAGGCACCGCCGGACCTATGGACGCCCATATCTACCCGCTGCTCCGCGGAATTAGCGGCGATGGTCTTGCCCGGGAACTGGCGGCGCCAGCTGTGCTGCTGGAGCATACGAAGGGAATATTCAGCGGCGGGCGCTGGGTGCTGGTCAATCAGGCGCTGCAGACCGCTTTCTGGCAGAACGGCGGCGCAGATGCGCTTGCGAAATGGGCGGCATTCACCGCTGAGGGCGTGACCGAGCTGTGGCTGAAGCCGAATTACGGCTCCTATGAGCCTGGCGAACGCGCCATCTTCATGCTCCAGGGCCAGCGGATCCAAGGGGCGCGCAAGCCGCATAATCAAGCCGAAGCAGCCGAATGGACCTTCAAGCTTCGTGTGCTCCGCTCAAATGAAAGCGCCGTGGCAAATCCTGATCCGGTATTTGAGTACGGGTCGGACCACTTCACGGAAATTTGGAAAACGGAACAACCCGTTGCCATCGGCCGCGAACTGACTATTAAGCGCATCCCTATGCCCATTACACTTGCAGCCGGGTATTATGCGGTTGAATGCGAAGCAGTTTCGCCATCCGGCGAGCGCCGGATTCTGCGCCAGGGGTTCTGGGGCTTTGATCAGGAGCTGCTTGCTTCGGGCGATTTTCTGTCCTGCGACAGGGATTATTTTATCAAGGACGGGCGTCCGTTTCCCATTGTCGGCATGACCTACATGACCAGCGATGTCGCGCGCAAATATTTATTTTTGCCCAACGCCGCCGTATGGGACCGCGATATGGCTCAGATGAAACGGGCGGGAATCAACCTGATCCGTACGGGCATATGGACAGCCTGGCGCAGCATCATGTTTGTCGACGGCCATCCTTACGAGGAGGTGCTGCGGGCAATAGACGCGTTTATTCTGACGGCCAAGCGCCATGATCTGGAGGTTACCTTTAACTTCTTCTCCTTCACCCCGGAAACCTGGGAAGGCGTCAACCCTTATCTGGATCCGCGCAGCGTGGAAGCCCAGAAACGTTTCATTGCCGCGATTGTCTCGCGCCATGCGCAGTCCAGGCATTTGCATTGGGATCTGATTAATGAGCCTTCGATGTTCGATCCCAAGCGGATTTTCGAAGGTCCACGCTCTGCTCACGATCCCTTCGAGCACAGCCATTTCATAGAATGGCTGCGCGAGCGCCACGGCACAATCCGGCTGCTGCAGGAACGGTGGAACATGACGCCAGCCGAGCTGCCCGCTTTCGAGTCGGTCAAGCTGCCTGAGCCGAAGGAGATTAATTTCGGAACAACCGAGACTATGACCAAGCGCGGCGGACCATGGCTCGACTATACATTGTTCACGATGGACATGCATAACCGCTGGGCGGCCCAGCTGATCGAGACTATCCGCTCCCTTCAGCCCCGGCAGATGGTCACCGTCGGCCAGGATGAGGGTCTTGGGGCGCAGCGCCCGTCTCCGTTCTTCTATGCCGGGGAGGTTGATTATACGACGGTCCACTCCTGGTGGAAAATGGACGCGCTCGTCTGGGACGGTGTTTTCACCAAAGCGCCGGATAAGCCCAACCTCATTCAAGAGACGGGCATCATGTATGTGGAAACCCCGGATGGCCGGGCCAAACGCAGCGAGGCCGAGCTCCGCAATATTCTCGAGCGCAAATACGCCTTTGCCTTCTCGACCGGCGGCGCCGGCGCTGTGCAGTGGATCTGGAATATCAATTTCTATATGAACAATATCAATGAGTCCCATATCGGCGCTCTGCGCGCAGACGGAACGGAAAAGCCGGAAGCGGCGGTTTCCTATGATTTCGGCTCGTTCATGGGACAAATCCGTGATCTGTTCCGTGGCCGGAAGCTGGAAGAGGTGGCGCTGGTCTACCCTTACTCCAATGATTTCTCCAGCCGCAATCTGGCTTATGATGCCACAACCCGGCTGGTAAGGACCTTATCCTACGCGATGAACGTGCATGCCCTGGGCATTAGCGAATATCATCTGGAGCGGCTGGATGAGATCAAGCCCAAGCTTATCATCGTGCCAAGTCCGCATAACTTCACGCAAGCTGCATTGGATGCTCTCACCGCTTATGTTCGTGTGAACGGCGGCACCCTGCTCTTCACAGGTCCTGCCGGACTCGACGAATACTGGCGGCCGGCCGGTCGCAATCCGGATGAGTTCGGCGCTCTTGTGAACAGCTCGCAGACAAGCAATCTGCTGCGTGAAGAGCTGCTGGAGCTTGGCGGCTCGCTTCTTCCGGTCTCATTCGGCGGAACGCGGATTGCCGACAGCAACAAACAAAGCGGTCCTGCATGGAGCGGACCGGCCAAACTCCATAATGTCCAGCTTGGAGCCGGACGTCTCCTCTACTGCCCGCTGCCGCTGGAGCTTAACGAGCGGATTGAGCCGCTTGTTGCCGTGTACAATGAAGCGCTGAATCTTGCAGGCGTGGACAAGGAGCTTGAATGGCTGCGCGGCGGCGAGCTGCCGGGCGTATATGGACGGAAGCTCGCCTTTGCGGAAGGCTCCCTTTATATTTTCGTATCGGAGCTTGGCATGGATGCCGATATTGAGGTTCGCGATCCCTTATCCGGCAAAGGCTACTCCTTCACGCTGGAGCAGGAGCGCTCCGTGTTATTTGCGACCGACCTGAACGGCCAGGTTACCGCTGTCTACCGCCCGCGAGAGGTACAGATCGACACGAAGACAGCACACCCTTTATGAAAAACAATAACCCGGAAGAACGGCTCTCTTCCAAGAGTGGTCAAGCCCCAAATTTGTAGACAATGAAAAAAGCCCTAGGCTATGAGCTGGCGTCGGTACTCAACCGGCGTCAGTTTGTTTAGTTTTAATTGAATCCGTTCTTCGTTATAAAAACGAATGAA
>NZ_JBWDNP010000025.1:0-72113 GCF_056269255.1 Paenibacillus sp. JT31N17 | reverse complement strand
AAAGAGATCCGAAGATCTCGTGACTTACAGATAAGCTAAAAACAGCTCATTCTTTAAAACCTGTTTGACAGGTCGCTCATTGTTCAGTTTTCAAAGAACAAATGCTTCTTCAGTTAGGCACTATGTAACTTGGCCCTCTTTAGTAAGCTTATGTCGGCTGCCTCAGCGGCGACTTGATTAATATATCATAGGCCTATATCTAAATGCAACACTTATTTTCATTTTTTTATTCCCGTTAATCATTACCAAATATCTATACCTAATGGCTCCGATTATGTCTGCTTGAATAACAATCAATTTGCGCCGTTTAGTGCCGCTTATACTCATATGAAGTGACGCCTAACTACATCATTAGAAGATAGAACGGGTCCTCCAGCTAAAGAAACAATTGTGAAGACTCATACTTCTCCAAAAACGGAAAACCGCTGTGGACTATGAAGGCCCACAGCGGTTCATATCAATATGGAAGCAATGCGGCAGATGCATTAGCGCATCTGAGGGAACAACAGGACATCGCGGATGGACGGAGCATCCGTCAACAGCATCACTAACCGGTCAATCCCGATCCCCAGCCCGCCAGTCGGCGGCATGCCGTACTCCAACGCACGTATGAAATCCTCGTCCATTTCATGCGCCTCATCGTTGCCCTGCTCACGCTCAACCAGTTGAGATTCAAAACGTTGACGTTGATCGATAGGGTCGTTCAGCTCTGTAAAGGCATTTGCGTGCTCGCGTGCAACGATAAACAGCTCAAAACGGTCCGTGAACCGCGGATCGCTGCTGCTTTTCTTAGCCAACGGAGAAATCGCCACCGGATGTCCGGTAACGAAGGTCGGCTGAATGAGCGTATGCTCCACAAATTCTTCAAAGAATGCATTGAGGATATGACCGAATGTCATATGCGGCTCCACTTTTACTTTATGGTTCCTTGCGTGGTCATGTGCCTCTTCGTCTGTCATTTCAACGGCGAAATCGACGCCTGTCGCTTCTTTGACCAGTTCAACCATGGACACACGCCGCCATGATGGCGTCAAATCCACTTCCTGCCCCTGGTAGGTAATCTTGGTTGTACCCAGAACTTCTTGTGCGATATGGGCAATAAGGGATTCCGTTAAAGCCATGATGTCTTTGTAGTCGGCATACGCCTCGTACAGCTCAATCATTGTAAATTCCGGATTATGGCGTGTTGACATCCCCTCGTTGCGGTAAACACGGCCAATTTCATAAACCTTCTCCATACCGCCGACAATAAGACGCTTCAGATGAAGTTCAATGGCAATTCGCATGTATAACTGCATATCGAGTGTATTGTGATGGGTAATGAAGGGACGCGCGGAGGCTCCTCCTGCTATGGAATGAAGGGTTGGCGTTTCTACTTCCAAATAATCACGGGAATCCAGGTAACGGCGCATCGATTGAATAATACGCGAGCGGGCAATAAATGTCTGCTGCACCTCAGGATTGACGATCAGATCGACATACCGCTGACGGTAACGCAGTTCGACATCTTTCAGACCATGAAATTTCTCGGGAAGGGGCAGCAGAGATTTGGATAATACGGTGATCTCTTTTGCTTTGACCGATACCTCTCCTGTGTTGGTCTTGAACACAACGCCGCGAACTCCGATAATATCTCCGATATCCAGCAAATTGAATGCTTCGTATTCCGCTTCATTAACTGTATCCTTGCGGGCATAAATTTGAATTTTTCCGCTTAAATCCTGAATATGCGCAAATGCGGCTTTACCCATGCCGCGCTTTTGCATGATTCGTCCCGCCACACTGACTTCAACAGCTTGTCCTTCCAGATCCTCTTTGCTCACTTCGTTGTAAGTCTCAACAATTCCCATGGCACGGTGAGTTCTCTCGAATTTACCGCCGAACGGATCAATGCCAAGTCCCCGTAATTCATCCAGCTTGTCTCTGCGAATCTGCAGGAGCTCGCTTAATTCCTGCTCTTGCGTTTGATGCTCCACTACCATTCATCTCCTTGTTCATTTCCAAGCAGCTCATCTTGGCGTTTGCCCCAAACATCAAGAACAAACAAGCTAAGCCCCAAACGGGGCTGGGCATGCTATTTCTCTTATTGGAAAAACACCAAACTCACTAAACTTGTGAAAAAAGCTTCCAGTCGGAAGCTTTTCCAAAAGGTGCCCGGTTACTTTTTGATATCAACGATTTTATATTGAATAACGCCGGCTGGCACGTTCACTTCAACAACAGTCCCTTTATTTTTGCCGAGAATGGCCTTCCCGACCGGACTTTCATTGGATATTTTGTTTTGCAGCGGATCCGCTTCAGCTGTACCCACGATCGTATACTCCATCGTATCGCCGAACTCCATATCCTCAACCGTTACAATTGAACCGATGCTTACCGAATCAATGTTAATGTCGTCATTATTGATAATGCGCGCATTGCGCAGCATCTTCTCCAGCGTGATGACGCGGCCTTCAATAAAAGCCTGCTCGTTCTTCGCGTCTTCATACTCGGAGTTCTCGCTGATATCGCCATAACCGATAGCCACTTTAATCCGCTCGGCTACCTCACGGCGCTTGACAGATTTTAACGTCTCCAGTTCTTCCTCGAGCTTCTTCAGTCCGTCCTGAGTCAAAATGATCTCTTTATCGCTCATGCTACTGATTCTCCTGTCGAGTGACTTTTTTTCATACCCTGTATGAATTCACCGTTTACTTAATATATTACGCATCATCCCCTTGATGACAGCGTATGGAAGCATGTTGCCCTACTTACTTAATCTGGTTGATTTTCATCGCGCGAAACTGATTATTGAGAAATTATATTTCAAATTTGCCCCGAATGTCAACGAAAGCCAGTTACCGGATATGAACATTTAAAGTCCCACCCATCAACAAAGCTTCCAACATGAGGAAAAATACAGCCGCTGCTTATATTTTATAGCCGAAGGCCAGCGTAACAAGCGTAGAAGGTCTGGCCTTAAATCTGCTATTGGTAGACAACTTCACCTGAAGCATGCTGGGAAAGACTTGGCAGCTCACCCTCCGCACCCAGCGATTCAATGTAGTTCCCCAAAATCTGAGCCATTACGTCTCTGCTCGTCTCTTCCATAATGACATCCTTGACTCGTGCGGCGCCGGGAAGTCCCTTCAGGTACCAAGCCAAATGCTTGCGCATCTCGCGCACGGCAACCGACTCACCTTTGAGATTCACCAAACGGTCCATATGAACGATGGCTATCTCCATTTTCTCACGCGGACTTGGATCCGGGAGCAGTTCTCCCTCCGTCAAATAATGAATGGTCCGGTAGAGCATCCATGGGTTGCCGAGTGCGCCGCGGCCGATCATCACGCCGTCACATCCCGTATGGTCCAGCATACGCTTCGCATCTTCCGGTGAAAATACGTCTCCGTTTCCAATAACGGGAATGCTTACCGCCTCTTTAACATCCCTTATAATATCCCAATCCGCTTTGCCGGTATACAATTGCTCCCTTGTTCGTCCATGAACGCTTACCGCCTTGCCGCCAGCCCGCTCAACAGCCTGGGCATTCTGCACGGCATAAATATGCTCGCTGTCCCAGCCGATCCGCATTTTCACGGTAACCGGCTTGTCTACAGCATCCACTACAGACGAAACCATTTCATAGATTTTGTTCGGATCAAGCAGCCAGCGTGCTCCTGCGTCGCATTTTGTAACTTTGGGAACCGGACAGCCCATGTTAATGTCGATAATATCGGCATTGGTCTGTTTGTCGACAATTTTCGCTGCTTCCACAAGCGATTCCCGGTCTCCTCCAAAGATTTGCAAGCTAAGAGGCTTCTCCCGCTCGTCGACAAACAACATATCCAGCGTACGCTTGTTGCCGTGAACAATCGCTTTGTCACTGACCATTTCGGCACACACCAGGCCGCAGCCGAACTCTTTGGCAATCAGTCGGAAAGCCGGATTGCACACGCCGGCCATCGGCGCCAGTACAACCTTGTTCTTCATTTCAATATGACCGATTTTGAGCATGATGCTGCTCACTCCCTTCTGATTTATATTTAGAAGATCGGCTTAGTGCCGCACTTCAAATGTACTGCTCCACTACCGGCTGTTGTCAGCCGTCAATTCATTGTAAGAGATTCCCAGGGTCTCGGAAATACGCTCCAGCAGCTTCGGATCGGGCTTGCGTGTACCCCTCTCCAGTGAACCCAGGACAGCAACCGATACTTCGAGCCGCTCCGCAAGCTCCTGTTGTGTAAATCCCTTCAGCTTTCGGAAAGCGCGGACGCGCTGTGCCAATTGATCGTATTCCATAACGTGATGCCTTCCCCTCCATCCTCTAACGCCCGTGATGCCGTTTGATCTGCCTGCTCCTTCAGCGGATGATGGCTGCTCAGCACATCGCTCAGCGGAACCAACACAAAAGCGCGTTCCATCATTCTTGGATGGGGCAGGGTCAGTTCATCCTCCGACATTTGAACATCGTCCATCAGCAATAAATCAAGATCGATCGTGCGCGGACCAAAACGGATATCGCGCGTTCTGCCCAACCGGTTCTCAATATCCAGCATCGTGCGTAATAGTTCCAGCGGCTCCAGCGTCGTACAAACAGATGCCGCCATGTTCAGAAAAGCCGGTTGGTCGGTATAGCCTACCGGTGCCGTCTCATATATACCGGATATACGCTTGACCTGAATGCCAGGATGACTATCAAGCAGGTGAAGCGCCTGGCGGAGCAGCTGCTCGCGATCTCCAATGTTGGAGCCCAGCGCCAGATAAGCTTGAGAAGTCTTGTTCAGATCAGCGCTTGCTGCATTATTATTCAGCGGGTGCTTGTTGTTCATAGTCATCCCGCTTTCTACAGAGTTCGACAGTGACGCCATCAAAATGAATATCAAACGGCGGATGAGGCTTGATCACGCGGACCGTCACTTCATTTACACTAGTATAAGCGTCGAGAAGCCTCGATGCAATGTGACCGGCTAAAGCTTCAATTAATTTGAAAGGCGGTCCTTCTACAATAAATTTCACCAGCGCATGGGTCTCTGCATAATTCACCGTATGGGCCAGATCATCGGTTTTTTCCGCTTGCGTGAGGTCGAGTTTCAGCTCCACGTCGATGATATACTGCTGTCCCAGCTTGTTCTCTTCAGGAATTACGCCATGATAACCAAAGAAGCGCATTCCATTCAATATCATTCGGTCCATCCGTTTCTCCTCCTGTAGTTGAGTCTTATATATAATTGCGTCAGCCATCAAAGCATTGCGCTTCATATCCTGCACATCATGAACACGCACAATCTGGCAGCCCTTCGCAATACCGATTGTGATTGTAGCCGCAGTTCCCATCACGAGCTGATCGGTTGGCAGCTTCAGTGTATGCGAGATAAAACGTTTGCGCGATGTGCCCAAAAGGACAGGATAGCCCAAAGCGGCCAGCTTTTCCAGATTGCCCATCAATAACAAATTCTCCTCATAGCCTTTGGCAAAACCAATTCCCGGGTCCAGCCAAATATTACTCTGCCGTATACCCGCTGCGGTCCCAATTGCAATACTTTCCTGAAGATCGGCGATAACATCCTGCACAAAATCGGTATAATCCATTTGATGGCGGTTATGACTCAGTATAACAGGACAACCAAACTCGGCTGCTACTTCAGCCATACGCGGATCGCCTTTTAGTCCCCATATATCGTTAATGATAGCTGCGCCTGCCATCAGGGCCTGGCGCGCAGTTTCTGCTTTATAGGTGTCTATCGAAATGGGGATCTGCGGCAGTGCTTCACGCACAGCACGAATAATCGGAATTACCCGCCCCAGCTCCTCAGCAAGGGGTACCGGCGTATTTCCCGGGCGCGTTGACTCGCCGCCGATATCAATAATATCCGCTCCCTCCGCCGCCATCGCCGCCGCATGCTTGACCGCAGCCTCTACGGTATGGAAGTTGCCGCCATCCGAGAAGGAATCCGGCGTTGTATTCAGAATTCCCATAATCAGCGTTCGTGAGCCCAGCTGCAGCTTGTTACCGTCATTCAAATCATAAGTACGAAAATATGGCCAGCTGATATCCGCATTGAATTCCTTCTGCTGCATCGTAACCTCCCTTTCAATTCCGTCATATCTGTGAGTTTGCGGTTTCCTGGCGGTATGCTGCAAGCAGCAGCTTATAGAGCGGTCCCGCACCGGCATGGTTAACGGTATGAACAAGACCCTGCTGATCGCGCAGTCTTGTCACCGGTACCAGCTCTTGTATGGAATTGGTCACCCACACTTCATCCGCTTCAATAAGCCGTTCCCAGCCAAATAGGCCCTCTACCACTTCGTATCCCGCTGCCCTAGCCAGCTCCATTACCCGCTGCCTCGTAATGCCGGGCAATATGCCTGTCGCAACGGACGGAGTATAGATCACCTGCCGCTTGGCAAAAAACAGATTGCTGACAATTCCCTCTGCCATCCAGCCTTCGCTTGTCAGCATCAGCCCTTCCGTTCCTGGTGACGCTCCCAGAGACAGCAATTCGCGCTTGGCGATGATGTTATTCATATAATGCAGCGACTTCAAACGGACATCGCCCTCCGGCGTATTGCGCCTGGTCTGCAGCAGCGCAAGCTCCCGGCCCTGTTCATATAACCGTTCATCCACCGCTGGCAATGCCTTCACAAGCAGTAATGCGTCAGGCTTTGTATAATCCTCCAGAGGAAGACCCAGCTCGCCCGCGCCTGCCGTTACGGTCAGCCGCACATATGCTTCTTCCAGCCCGTTAGCGCGCATCAGTTCACGGAGCCAGGACCGTACAGCATCCGCGTCTGCCTGGTACCGGATGCCCAGCGAACGGCAGCCATCGGTCAGCCTGTCCAGATGACGCTCCAGTAAAAAAGGACTACCCTTGTAGGTGCGGAATGTCTCGAACAGGCCCATCCCATACAAAAAACCGTGATCATAGACCGAGATCACGGCTTCCTCCGCTGGCTTAACCGCTCCGTTCCAGCCTATATTCATCTCGCTGCCCCTGTACGCATGCTTAAGAAATTGCGAAGCAAAGCAAGACCGTTCTCGGTAATAATGGATTCCGGATGGAACTGGACACCTTCAATCGGGTACTCCTTATGGCGCAAACCCATGATTTCGCCTTCCGCTGTTTGGGCGCTAATCTCCAGACAATCCGGCAGCGTCTCCCGCTTTACAATAAGGGAATGGTAACGAGTAGCTGTGAAAGGGGATGGTACACCTGTAAAAATCGACTTGCCGTCATGCAGGATCGGAGATGTTTTGCCATGCATCAATTTCTCGGCACGCACCACATCGCCGCCAAAGGCTTGTCCAATAGCCTGATGACCCAAGCAGACGCCGAATATGGGAATTTCGCCCTTGAACCGGTCGATCAGCGCCAGTGAGATCCCGGCTTCATTGGGGCTGCAGGGACCTGGTGAAATCAGGATGTGATCCGGGGCAAGCGCCGCGATACCGTCCAGATCGATTTCATCATTCCTCTTCACGACGATATTCTCGCCCAATTCTCCCAAATATTGAACCAAATTATACGTGAACGAATCGTAATTATCGATAACCAAAATCATTTGCATTACCCCCTTATAAGTTGCGCCGCCCAAAGCTCACTGTATTGAATGGCCTTCCAGAGCGCTTTGGCTTTGTTCAATGACTCGTAGTATTCCCGCTCCGGGTCGGAATCAATAACAATTCCCGCTCCGGCTTGAATATGGACCATCCGGTCCTTCATCGTCATCGTTCTTATTATTATATTAAATTCCATATCTCCATTATAGTCAATCCAACCAAGCGATCCCGTATAGGGGCCTCTTCTTACGGGCTCAAGCTCTTCAATGATTTCCATTGTGCGGATCTTGGGGGCGCCGGTGATCGTCCCACCCGGAAAAGTCGCAGCAATGACATCGTAAGCATCTTTCCCTGCAGCGAGCGTTCCCTCAACCTGCGAAACCAGATGCATCACATGGCTGTACCGCTCAATACCCATGAGTTCTTTCACTTGAACAGAACCATAGGCGGAAATCCGCCCTAAATCATTGCGCTCCAGATCGACGAGCATAATATGCTCCGCCCGTTCCTTCTCGCTGATCATCAATTCTTCAGCCATAGCCTGATCGTCGTCTTCGGTATGGCCGCGCCTGCGCGTTCCGGCAATCGGCCGCGTAACCAGCTTTCCGCTGCTCAGCTCCACCAGCAGCTCGGGTGATGCCGAAACCAGTTGAAAATCCGGACAGCGCAGCATGCCCATATAAGGAGAGGGATTGAACAAACGGAGCCATTCATATAATTCCTCAGGCGATGCCGTTGTTTCTCGGCTCTGCCGCAGCGAGAGGTTCACCTGAAAAACATCCCCTTGAGAAATATATGAACGAATGCGCTCTACCGCTTCCATATAGGCAGCCTTGGAAAAAGGCGACGTTCTCCCTCCAATGGCCTCAACATCAATATGAAGGGACTCCTTATCCATCAGCTCCAGGCGGCTTTGGCGCAATCTGGCAGCCTCGGACCCGGAACCCGCCGCTGCTGAATTTCCTGATCCGGGCTTGCCGGATGTTTCCTGGCCGTCCTGTATATTCTCCCCATGATTCAGGCCAGTTGACGCTTCAGTCATCATCCCGTTCCACGTCACCGTCATTGCTTCCGCCCGGGCAGAGGCGCCCTCATACAGCTCTCCAAGCTGTTCAGAGGATTCCTCCCCTGTAATCGGCGTATGAATGGCGCAGTAAAGTTTCTTCTCCACATGATCCACAATCCAAAGCTCATCGATCCGAAGAAACAAATAATCAGGCAGACCCAGGTCATCCGACGCCAATATGGGAAGCTTCTCGATGGAACGGATAACATCGTAGCTCCAGTAACCGACACACCCGCCTGTCCATTTCGGTGCATCCTTCATACGAGGCGCCTTGAAGCCGCTCATCCAGTTGCGGACCGTTTCCAGCGGCCGCCCGTTATAGGTGGTCTGTTGTCCGTTCCTGAAGTCAGTTGCCTCTGCCCTGTTGTCTTTGCCGCGGATAATAGATGTGGGCTGAAGTCCCAGATAGGTGAACCTTCCATCCTTGCCGCTCTCCAGTACAAAGGAATACGGAGACGCCGCTTCCCAGGCCCTCTCCCATGAAAGGGGTTTGTCTATGTCTTGAGGCAGCGCCCGCTGGACCAGCAGCGGGAGCGTTGTATATTGTTGTTCCTTCCAATCCTGCCACTGGGAAAAGGTTGTCAGCATCATAGGCTGTCCTCCGCTCATCATTTTGCATCAATCCGGTCTTTCATTTGGAAGCTAGTATACCTAATCAGCGGCCAAAAGAAAAGAAAAATTGGACCCCCATTTGTGATGGAGATCCAATCGATACCGGCACTATAGCGGGCCAGTGCACGTTAAGCCGTATTAGTTTTCGAAATTGAACAGCGGTGTGGACAGGTAGCGTTCGCCGTTGGACGGTACAACAGCGATAACACGTTTGCCTTCGCCCAGTTCTTTGGCCACTTTCAATGCGGCGAAAATCGCTGCACCGGAAGAAATTCCGCAGAGAATTCCTTCTTCTTTGGCTGCGCGGCGCGCCGTTTCGAAGGACTCTTCATTGCCAACGGTGATGACTTCATCATAGATATCGCGGTTCAAGATTTCAGGAATGAAATTGGCGCCGATACCTTGAATTTTGTGTGGGCCGGGATTACCGCCGGAAAGCAGCGGTGACGCCTCAGGCTCAACGGCATAAATTTTAATATTAGGGAAATTTTGCTTCAATACTTCGCCAGCACCTGTAATCGTGCCACCTGTACCGATACCCGCAACGAAAGCATCCAGCTTACCGTCAAACGAGTTAATCGCCTCAACGATCTCAGGACCCGTAGTTTCGCGGTGAATCTTCACGTTCGCCTGGTTCTTGAACTGCTGAGGCAGGAAGTAGGAAGGATTCTCCTTCTGAAGCTCTTCGGCTTTGCGTACCGAACCGTTCATGCCCTCAGATCCTGGCGTCAGAATAATCTCTGCACCGTAAGCGCGAAGCAGGTTACGGCGCTCAAGGCTCATCGTTTCAGGCATAACAAGAATCGCTTTATAGCCTTTGGCAGCTGCTACAAGCGCAAGACCAATACCGGTATTGCCGCTTGTCGGCTCAATAATGGTATCGCCCGGCTTAATTAAGCCCTGCTGCTCCGCTACTTCTATCATGCTGATGGCAATACGGTCCTTAACGCTCGCTCCCGGATTTTGATACTCAAGCTTCACGTAGATTTCTGCACTGCCTTCAGGCACCAGGCGGTTCAAACGCACCAAGGGCGTGTCACCAATAAGATCGGTTATATTTTGTACAATTCTAGCCATGATAAGTGCTCCTCCTTATTCCGACTAATTCAGTTGGTTTTACCTACATCTTATCAGTCAAAACTACCCATTGTCAAGCGTTGCTTTTTGTCCAATTTGGGAAATCAGACATTCTCTGCCTGCTATTCATGAACATGCACTTATGGCATGATTTTGGCGTTGTATTTGACCAGAAGCTCGTCCTCAACCTGATCCAGGGGATCTGCCTTGGAAAGCTCAAGCTGTCTTCGCGCGTTATCCCGCTGCGTCTGCTCATCCAGCTGCTCTGTCGTATGCTTTTCAGTCAGTTGAATGACCGCCTGCCCTTTTTCAACCGCAATCGGCCCGGTGATCTCCCCAACCTCAAGCTTGGCGGCTTCATCCAGAACCCCGCTGTCCATAAACGGATCGTCCTCATCAATCAGACCCAGATCTCCACCGTTATCCGAAGTGTCCGTATCAATGGAATAGGTCTTCGCCATCAGCGCAAAATCCTCCCCGTTTGACAACCGGTCCAACAGGTCCTGCGCATCCTTCTTGTTCTCCGTCACAATCCAGGAAAGCCGGTATTGCGTGTGCGGGGCAAACTGATCCTTGTTCTCTTCCAAAAAAGCGTCAATTTCTTTATCACTCACCGCAATGGTTCGTGTGGCGATTTTCTCAAGCAGCAGCCGGTATTCTGTGTCGGTCTTAATGGCCTCAGGAGTCAAGCCAAGCTGCTCCTTCATTGACTCGTAATACTGTTCTTCACTCTCATAACCTGCCATCATGCTCTGTATTTCATTCTCAAGCTCCGAGTTTGAAACTTTCAAATCATACGTTTTTGCTTCCTGACGGATTGCAGCTCTGACCATCAAGGTGTGCAGTACCGTGTCGCCATATTGGCTCTGCAGTTGATCGGCAAGCTCAGAAGAAGCGATCTGTTCCTCCCCCACAGTTGCTGCAACATGATCCATAACAGAAGGCGGATCCTGATTGACGTCATCTGATTCATCACTGGGCAAAGGGGCATGGTCTCCTGGTGAGAGCACCCGAGTGATGACCACTGCGGCCAAAATGATCATACATACGGCTTGAAGCAGCACCACGCTCTTCAAAACCTGATCTTTCTTCATTATCGCCTCGGCCTTTCGATTATTGAATCGGTTTCGGCTTCGCCAGGTCAAGCAGCGTTTCCAGCTGCGGCCTCTCAAACACGTAGGTCTCATTGCAGAAGTGACAGATGATTTCCGCTCTTCCATCTTCTTCAATCAGCTGTTGCAGCTCGTGCTCGCCCATGCTGATAAGGGTACGTTCCACTCTTTCGTGGGAGCACTTGCAAGCAAATACAAGGTCAAGCGTGTCCAAAATCTGAATATCGTCACCCACCACCCAGCGCAGCAGCCCTTCAGGAGTCTCACCTTGATCCAGCAGAGCCGAAATCGGCGGCAGTGCAGTAACAGCCTGCTCCAGCTTGGCGATTTCTTCCTCAGTAACACCAGGCATCAATTGCACAATGAACCCGCCTGCGTTCATCACCTGACCGTACTCATCCACCAGAACACTCAAACCAACAACCGAAGGCGTTTGCTCCGATGTGGCGAAATAATAAGTGAAATCCTCTGCAAGCTCGCCCGATACAATCGGAGTACTGCCGCGGTATGGCTCTTTGAGCCCCAAATCCTTGATGATATGGATATGGCCTTCGCGCCCTACAGCACCCGCAACATCCAGCTTGCCAAGAGCGTTGCTCGGCAGCTGCGTCTCGGGATTATCCACATAACCGCGGACCTCTCCAAGGGCATTCGCATCAATGACAATTTGCCCGATTGGACCGTCACCCTTCACCTGGATGGTCAGTTTTTCCTCTCCCTTGAGCATAGCTCCCATGATAGCGCCAGCCGTTGCGGTTCGCCCAAGGGCCGCTGTTGCCGTGGGAAGCGTTCCGTGCCGCCTGCGCAGCTCATTGACCAAATCCGTGGTGCTTGCGGCAAATACGCGCAGCTTCCCGCCCCATGCCGTACCCCGTACCAAGAAATCCTTCATTTGTTCTGCTTCCACTATTTCTCCCCCTCCTTATATCCGCATATGCGGCGAGCTTTAACGGCTATTCCTTACGCAGTTAGTGCTCCTGATTTCGTTCATAAATGATACGCAGTCCCTCCAGCGTCAGCAGCGGATCGACTTCCTCAATTGTTTCCGATTCGGATGAGATCAGCTCCGCCAATCCTCCTGTAGCAATGACGCGCGGATGCACATTAAATTCCGTTCGAATACGCCGGACAATGCCGTCCACCTGACCGGCATAGCCGAAAATAATCCCTGCCTGCATCGATGTAATCGGATTGCGGCCAATAACGCTCTTCGGCTTGACCAGTTCAATGCGCGGCAGCTTCGCCGCCCGCTGGTATAAAGCCTCCGTTGAAATGCCGATGCCCGGCACAATGGCCCCGCCCAGATAATCGCCCGCGGCATCGATATAATCGAAAGTCGTTGCCGTTCCAAAATCAACGATGATCAGGGGAGAGCCATATTTCTCAATACCGCCTACCGCATTGACAATACGGTCGGCGCCAACCTCGCGTGGGTTCTCATACCGGATATTCAGTCCCGTCTTCACACCCGGTCCTACAATATGCGGCACCTTGCGCAAGTATTTGGCGCAAAGCTGCTCAAGCGTTCGCATAAGCGGAGGGACAACCGAGGAAATAATGACGCCTTCCATTTGCTCCAGCTTGAATCCGGCGAATTGGAAAAGATTATGAATCATTATACCGTACTCATCCACGGTTGCCGAACGGTTGGTGCTCAGGCGCCAATGCTGCACCAGCTTCTTTTCGTTAAAGACACCAAGTACAATATTGGTATTCCCTACATCAATGACTAGAATCACGCCTGCGGTCCTCCTTTTTTCCCGTTTAGATCAAGACTGATATCAAGCGATTGAAACGAGTAAGTCAGACCGCCGACGGAAATCACATCGACGCCGCATTCAGCGATGGCTCTCACAGTGCTAAGATTGACGCCTCCTGAGGCTTCTATTATAACATGGGGTGAGTGCGTTTTGATCCGCAGCCGCGCTTCCTTCATCAGGTCATAGGACATATTGTCGAGCATAATGATATCGGCTCCGCAGGCGAGCGCTTCTTCCACCTGCGCAAGCGACTCGGTTTCCACTTCGATTTTCATCGTGTGCGGGATCTGTCGACGGGCTGCACTTACGGCAGCGGTAATACCGCCGGAGCCTTTAATATGATTATCCTTAATCATGACTGCATCATAGAGGCCAAAGCGGTGATTGGAGCCGCCACCGATCCGAACCGCGTATTTCTCCAGCAAACGATGACCCGGCGTTGTCTTGCGGGTATCCGTAAGACGAACCGGGAGCCCGTCCAGCGCTTCAATAAAGGAGCTTGTCTTTGTTGCAATGCCCGACAGCCGCTGCAGCAGGTTGAGCGCCAGACGCTCTCCGGTCAGCAGACTGTGCGTATTGCCTTCCACCTCGGCAATCACAGTCCCCTTCTGCACCTTGTCCCCATCCACGGCAAGCGCATGAAAGGTCAGCGAAGGGTCCACAACATGAAATACAAGCTGGGCTATTGGCATACCGGCCAATATACCGTTTTCCTTCACATGAATAACAGCTCTGGACTGGCTGCCTGCGGGAATCGTTGACCAACTGGACACATCTCCCGCACCAACGTCCTCATCAAGCCATGCGCGAATCTGCTCCCGCAGGGCGTGTTCTGTCCCACCAACGGCAAAAAGTCCCGCCTTCGCATCATACATCTTCGATCCGCTCCTCGGTCAAGCCATGCTCGCGATGCAGCACCATATGTTTGCGCCAAAACAGATCGTCACGTTCCGGAAAATCCTCGCGTGAGTGTGCGCCGCGGCTTTCTTCCCGTGCCAGAGCAGCCTCAGCGGTCAGCATGGCACAGGTGAGCAAATTGGCAAATTCAAATTCTTCACGTTTGGTCAATACAGCCTGAAAAATCGGCAGCTGCCTGCGCAGCTCCTCCAGCCCTCTGTCGAGGCCTTTGCCGTCGCGCCGCAATCCCGCATACCGGACCATAATTTTCTGCAGCTTCAGCCGTTTTTCCACTACGGCCTGCATCGATGTTCCGCTTCGAGGAATGGCAGGGGTTTCTATGGTCAGTCCCGGTTTCAACGGCTCCAGACTGTTAATCCGCTCCACAATACGCCGGCCGAATACGATGGCTTCCGACAAGGAGTTGCTGGCTAAACGATTTGCTCCATGTACACCGGTTGACGAGCATTCGCCGCAGGCGAACAAACGGCCGATATTGGTCTCCCCGTTCAGATCCGTCTTGACGCCCCCCATCATATAATGCGCCGCAGGAGCGACTGGAATCCAGTCGGTTGTCAAATCCAGTCCAAAACTCAAACAAAACTCATAAATATTAGGAAAACGATGTTTCACCATATCCGGCGACTCATGGGTGACATCAATATAAACGAACGTAGATTTGGTTTCCTCCATCTCGGTGACGATCGCACGGGCAACAACGTCCCGGGGAGCAAGCTCAAGCTGCTCATGATATTTCTCCATAAACCGCTCGCCTCTAATATTGCGAAGGATACCGCCTTCTCCGCGTACTGCTTCAGAAATGAGGAATCGCGGTGCTCCCGGGTAGCAAAGTGATGTGGGATGGAATTGAACGAATTCCATATCTTGAATGTTGGCTCCCGCCCGGTAAGCCATCGCAATCCCGTCGCCGGTCGCTACATCCGGATTTGTTGTGTACCGGTACAGCTGACCCGTCCCGCCTGAGCAGAGAATAGTTGCTTTACCGCGCACAAATACCCTTCCGCCCTCCGGTTTCTGAACAACCGCTCCAATGCATTGACCGTCATCAATAATCAGATCAATGACAAAATGATCGTCCCAAACCTCGATACGCGGGTTCTCAATCGCTTTCAGCGAGAGAGCGCGAACAATTTCAAAGCCGGTCGCATCCCCATTGGCATGCAGAATACGCCGCTGGCTGTGAGCGCCTTCTTTCGTAAGCGCAAATTCGCCATTCTCCTGATCGAACTTCGTGCCCATCCGCACCAGATCCTGAACGCCCTTCGTTCCTTCATGAACCAGTACATCAACTGCCGCATTGGAACAAAGTCCCGCACCTGCAATGAGCGTATCCTGCCTGTGATATTCCGGAGAATCATCCTCCGATATGACGGCAGCAATGCCGCCTTGGGCATATCGTGTGTTGCTGTCCAGAAGAGACTTCTTCGTTATCATCAGCACATCATTATCACTGCTGGACTTAATAGCGGTAAAAAGGCCGGCAATGCCGGCCCCAATGACGATAACATCCTTGTCGATAACAGGAAGAGCTGCGAGCGATACATCTACTAAATATCGTGGGATCATCGTAATAGATTTTCCTCTCTAAAGTTCATTCCTTATTTCACCAGCAGCATGCGCTCCAGTGATAGTCGTGCCTGATCAGCAATATGGTCGGGAACATATATTTCCGGCTGCATAGTTTCAAGGCTTTTTACAAGCTTCTTGAGGTTGTTCACTTTCATATTCGGGCAAACCAGATACTTGGAAGCAAAATGGAAGGTTTTGTCCGGGCTGTCCAAACGCAATTGGTAACCGGTACCATCCTCCGTGCCTACAATAAATTCTTTATTGTCCGACTCTTTGCAGTATTTCAGGATCGCCGTCGTGCTTCCTACAAAATCGCCAAGTTGAACGACTTCCGGGCGGCATTCCGGATGAACGACAAATTGTGCATTCGGATACTTGGCTTTCATCTCTTCAACATCTTTGACGGTCAGCATATCGTGGGTGTTGCAGTAGCCTTCCCAAATGATCATTTTTTTGTCCGTGTGCTGCTGAACATAATGACCGAGGTTCTTGTCCGGGACCCAGATGACCTCATCGGAATCCACCGAGTTCACCACACGCACAGCGTTGGCCGAGGTACAGCAGATATCCGTTTCCGCTTTGATCTCAGCAGAGGAATTAATATAAGTCACGACTTTCGCGTTGGGATGCTGCGCCTTCAGCTTGCGCAAACCATCCACATTGACCATATCGGCCATGGGGCAACCGGCACGTTCATCAGGAATAATAACCGTCTTGTTCGGAGCCAAAATCTTGGCGCTTTCCCCCATAAAATGGACACCGCAGAAAACGATAACATCTGCATCGGTCTGAGCGGCCTTCTGCGCGAGCAGGAACGAGTCCCCGCGGAAGTCAGCCACCTCCTGTATTTCGTCACGCTGATAATAATGCGCCAATATAATAGCGTTGCGTTCTTTCTTAAGCTGCATTAAACGTTCCCGCAGCTCACGGTTTTGTTCCGCTTTGCGCTCGAGAGCCAATGCTTCCATAGTCTTACGTCTCCTCTTTTCACTGACTTTGTGAACAGATGCACAAACCCCTACATGACATATAGATGTTCAATCCGCCGCACAATCATGACAAAGCGTTTTCGATTGTTTAACATTTAATTTACACAGTGTGCTTCCTGCTGTCAACCAACAAAAGAGACCGTTTTAAGCCATCTGAGAAGACAATGCGCTTCATTGAACTCATAGGGGCTGCAAATCTTATCCACCCTTCTACAGAGGCTTGTTTTCAAGAAGAAACGGCTGTATCAACTTTGGCAGGGCAAAGTAAATTTTTTACACAATATTTTGGAAAAAAATCATTTGTCATCCTTACCGGGTCAAAAAAGGCTGCCCGCGCAGTTTGTCTGCTTGCGAACAGCCTTCGATGGCTTTGATCTCGTCTTTATTTGGGTCCGTTGTCGTTGCCGCTATCCGGATCGTCCGGAGGAGACAGATCTTCTGTTTCCTTGGATTGGATGCGAACCTTCACACCACCGATATTATCAATGATTGGCTCCCCGTGAGGTTCCTCAGAGGTGCCTTCGGATGGAGTTCCTGTACCTGTTCCATCAATCGAGCCCGTCTCGATCAGACGCTTGATTTGATCAAGCTCCAGCGTTTCCACTTCCAGCAGGGTTGATGCAATGAGATGCATCTCTTTGCTTTTCTCCGTGAGCAGCGCTTTGGCACGATCGTAACAGGATTGAATAAAGCTCTGCATTTCTTGGTCAATTTCATAGGCGATGGCATCGGAGTAATTCTGTTCATGTCCGATATCACGGCCCAGAAATACCTGACCCTGCGAGCTGCCGAACTGCATCGGTCCGAGCTTGTCACTCATCCCGTATTCCATAATCATGGCACGAACTATGCTGGTCGCTTGTTTGAAGTCGCTGTAAGCGCCTGTGCCGATTTCGCCAATGAACAGCTCTTCGGCAACACGTCCTCCAAGGAGTCCCGTCACTTTATCAAGCAGCTCCTTCTTGGTTGACAGCATGCGGTCGCCTTCCTTAGGAAGCATGATCACATAACCGCCTGCTTTACCGCGCGGGATAATGGTAACTTTATGGACCACATCCGCATGCTCCAGGAAGTATCCGGCAATGGTATGACCAGCTTCGTGATAAGCGACTATCCGCTTCTCGCGGTCACTGATGACGCGGCTGCGTTTCTCAGTTCCGACCAGCACGCGGTCAATCGCTTCATCCACCTCAACCATCGCAATATCCTTCTTGTTGCGTCTGGCCGCAAGAAGCGCCGCTTCATTGAGCAGGTTCTCCAAATCCGCGCCTGTAAAGCCTGTTGTCCGCTTCGCGATGATGTCAAGCTTCACATCCTTGGTCAGCGGTTTATTGCGTGAATGTACTTTGAGGACCGCTTCACGTCCCTTAACATCCGGACGGTCAACGGTAATTTGACGGTCAAACCGGCCTGGACGAAGAAGCGCCGGGTCAAGAATATCCGGACGGTTGGTTGCCGCCACGATGATGATGCCTTCATTGGCGCCGAATCCATCCATCTCAACGAGCAATTGATTGAGCGTTTGCTCACGCTCGTCATGCCCGCCGCCAAGCCCCGCACCACGCTGACGCCCTACGGCGTCAATTTCATCGATGAAGATAATACAAGGCGCGTTTTTCTTCGCATTTTCAAACAGGTCACGTACACGGGATGCACCGACACCGACGAACATTTCGACGAAATCGGAACCCGATATACTGAAGAACGGTACGCCGGCTTCCCCTGCAACGGCACGGGCCAGCAACGTTTTACCTGTACCTGGAGGTCCTACAAGGAGAACCCCTTTAGGAATACGCGCTCCGACCGCCGCGAATTTACGGGGATCCTTCAGGAATTCCACAACCTCCACAAGCTCTTGCTTCTCTTCGTCCGCGCCGGCCACGTCCTCGAACGTGACGCGCTTCTTCTCTTCGTTATATAAGCGCGCTTTGCTTTTGCCAAAGTTCATCACTTTGCCGCCGCCGCCCTGCGCTTGATTGATAAGGAAGAAGAACAAGATGAAAATAATCACGAATGGGATGATCGATGTTAAGAACGTCAGCCAGATGCTAGGGCCTTCGGTTGGTTTGACATCGATTTCGAATCCATTCTTGGCCTGTGCGTCATAAATTTCCTTGACTGCAAATTCCTCTACATTGGAGTGGGCATAAAATTGGTCCGACTCCGCGCCAGCTGGTTTTGTCTTATATTTACCTGTAACCAAATAGGAATAGCCGTCAAATTGAAGATCGACGCTGGCGACATTGTTATCGTTCAACGCTTGTCTCAATTGGTCGTATCGAATTTCGACGGTGGTATCGTTCTGGCTGCTGATAAATTGGAATATCCCGACAGTCACCAAAAAAATAATCAAATAAAATCCAGTGTTCCGGATGATCCGATTCATCCCCTACCTCCTCTCAAGACGTTCCAAATATTTTACCACAGCATGATTTCCGTCACAAACCAGAGTAGGTCGTGGGAGGGACATGATTGCTGGTGAATCGTACCACTTCGAGCCGCTTCCTGACAACAGGGTCAATCCACAAGCTTTACTTCTCATATATTTCCGGCTTGAGAATGCCGATAAGCGGCAGATTACGGTATTTCTCCGCATAATCAAGCCCATAGCCGACCACGAATGCATCCGGCAGGACAAAGCCTTTATAATCAGCCTCCAGTTCCACCTTGCGGCCGGTCGGCTTGTCAAAAAGCGCAACGAGTGTGACTGATTTGGCATTGCGCCTTTCCAGTACATCGATTAAATAGCTGAGTGTCAATCCGCTGTCAATGATATCTTCAACGAT
This sequence comes from Paenibacillus sp. JT31N17, assembly GCF_056269255.1. NCBI lineage: Bacteria > Bacillati > Bacillota > Bacilli > Caryophanales > Paenibacillaceae > Paenibacillus > Paenibacillus sp. JT31N17. The sequence goes on along the minus strand of NZ_JBWDNP010000025.1, from coordinate 52,684 downwards.
CACAATGTCGCGTCCCTGAACGGGTGAATCGAGATCCTTGATGATTTTGACAACGCCGGAGGTTTTGGTGGACTGTCCATAGCTGGAAACCGCCATAAAGTCGATTTCGAGCGGAATATCAATCGTTTTGACCAAATCAGACATAAAGATAAATGCACCTTTCAAAACGCAAATGACAAGTGGATTGCGTCCTTCGAACTCCCGGCTGATGATAGCTCCGAGCTCACTTACTTTCTGCTGAATCTGGTCGGCGTCATACAATACTTCTTGAATGTCATTCAGCAATGCCGGGACCTCCTACTTTTTCACCTATACTTATGAATGGATCAGTGCAACTTATTCAAGACCCTACCATTCGTCTCTAAAATTCACCCTGATGCGCAGGATTCGCTTGGTTTGCCCTGTAACCTGCGCAAACCGCGAACGTCTTACGCCCGGAATCCAGAGGATGCAATCTTCGGCATCGACAAGCAGCGGCAGCTTATTGCGCTGCGAAGGTGCGATTCGGTCGTCAACGAACATATCTTGTACTTTTTTGGTGCCGTTTAAACCAAGCACCTGCATTCGGTCTCCCGGGCGCCGGTTGCGGACTGTCAACGGCCAATGAATCAGGTCGGCATCGAACCATGATTCCCGCCGGTCAACGGGCTTATCTCCGCCTGGAGGAAGCGTCATATCCAGCCTGAGCTGAGCATGCGCAAGAGGCAGTTCCATTAGCTCCATGCTTTCCGTGACCATATAAGAGTATTCGGCCTCTGCTTGTTTGCCGCCCGACGTCCAATCTGCCCGGATAAAATGCAAGCTCTCGTATTCGCGTACGAACTTCACGCCACTTCCCGCATCATAGCTCCAGGTCGTCGATGCACGGTCCGAGACCGCTTGTCGAATAGTCTCAACGCTGTCGAATGAGATGGTCGCAGTTTCCATTCCAACATGGTTTAATATTAGTTTAATCAATCTCCTTTGTAAAGCGACATGCAACTCTAGCAGCGCTTTGCGGGTCATTTGGCATCCTTCACGGCCTATCATGATGCAGCGTTTAAAAGCCGCTTGTGTCTCCCGTTCCATCCAGTCGTCTTCACTTGCCGCAAGCTCGGAAAGCCGAACGAGCGCATCCGATAACTGTGGATTAAATTGTGCCAAATAAGGCAGCGCATCGAGGCGGATGGCGTTGCGGACGTAGGTCCTTTTCCCGTTGCTGCTGTCTTGGCTGTACGCGAGTCCCCATTGATTGCAATAGTGGAGGATGTCTGCCTTGTATGTACGCAAAAGAGGCCGAATAAGTTCCACGTTTTTTTCGGAACGCTTGATCGGGATGCCCGCAAGGCCGCCGGGGCTCGTCCCCCGGAGAATACGCATAAGCACGGTCTCCGCCTGATCATCGGCATGATGAGCCAGCGCGATACGGGATGCGCCATGCTTGCGCGCGACCTCATGGAGAAAGGCATACCGCCGCTTGCGTGAAGCCGCCTGTGAATTCATCTTTGTTTCTTCTATATAAGCGGGCATATCGATATAGACGGATTCACACTGCAGACCAAGCTCGGCGGCAAATTTTTTCACCGATTGCTCCTCCTGGTCGGATTCCCCGCCGCGGAACCCATGATTCACATGCGCGGCAATCAAGGTCAAGCCTTCCGAGGGGGCGAGCCGGTGGAGCATGTGCAGCAGAGCTGTCGAGTCAGGTCCGCCGGACACAGCCACGATGATGGTCTCTCCAGGGAGCCACAGCTGCTCGCTTGAAGCAAACTCTGACATCTCGGCGAGCAACTCGTTCATACCTACCACCTCCATAGCGTTTGCAGCCGCATTATCTTTCATCCCTTATCCGTTAAAGACCGATCTTTATTTACGATCCTGTCCGCAAAAGCCAATATATCGTTGTGGCGAGCACAGCCGCAGATGCAACGAACAATCCTTTGATCCAGCGGGAAACCGGAGGGGACGAGCGTCCGCCGGGCCGGTGCATCCACTGCTGCCACGCAGCCGCGGCTTCGCGGGCGTTCTTGAATTCTCCGCCCATCGCCTTGCGCAGCCAGCCGCAAAGCGGCTTGAGCACCGGATTCGCGTAAGCCAGCCGCAGCAGCTCTTCGGGAACGCGGTTCTGCGGCAGCATGGAAGCAGTCAACTGGGCCAGCCGTTTGCTTTCGTACAATTGCAGACAAAGAACAGCGAACGAAAACAGATCATACCCCGCATCCGCGCTGCGCGTTCCCGCATTCCAATAACCGCGGTCGTAGATTTCGGTGAACTGCCTGACCCCTTTGCCGAAGGCGGTAACTCCGCCATAATCGACGAGCTCGACACGGCCGTAATCAGCCACGAGCACATTCTCCACCTTCAGATCGCCAAAGGCCCAGCCCGCTTCATGCAGCTGAGCCAGTTTGCCGAGAAGGCTGTACAGTGTCACCGGAAACCATTCCGCTCCCTGCTTCGACAAATAGTCGGCCAATGTTACGCCGCGGACATAGCGCATCACATAAAACGGATATTCCTTGCCGTTAGCCGTGCGCAAGTCATCAACATCGACAAGATAAGACTCTGCCTTTGAGCTGCGCCTCTGCTCCGCGATGGACTGCAGCACATTAACCTCGGATTGCAGGTCTACTGCATCCGCGCCAATCTTGAGCGCATACCAGTTGCGCTGGCTCTCGACAAGAAAAACCTTGCCATTGGCGCCCTCACCCAACAGCCGTTCCACGCGGTAGCTTCCCTGCTTCCATTTGCCCTTGATAATTGTTCCCCGGGACAAACTCCATTCAAACGACGTAGTCACTCATCATCCCGTCCGTTTCATCATTGTTCCTATTACCATAATCGGATTTTCGGTAAAAATCAATGACATGCAGCAAAGCGGGACCTGTAGGCGTCGTTCCGCGCATCTGCAGCCGGGGGAACAAAGACGCAGCTCCGCTGACATTGCCGGTCCAGTCCAGATCAAGCTTGCAGTCCTCGCCATAGGCTGACCCCGGAAAATGAAATACCGCGATTTCGCTGCTTCCCTGACGGGCTTGAAGACTGAGCGAAAGATCGCGAATCGCATCCTCAACCGCCGCAAGCTTCGGCTTCATGCTCGCGCTTGCGTCAATAAGCAGAGCTACACGCAGCTTGCTGGTTTCGCTGAGCTCATCGATAACATGAACCACTTCGCCGCGTTTTTCCGGCGGCAGCGATTCAATCGAAGATGAGCCGAGAACCTGCTTCAGTTCACGTTGAACGGCATGCTGGATCGTCTGCACTACGGTCTTGCGCGTAAGCATCTGAACCGTTTGCGACAGCTGCCTGGTCTGTGCCAATCGGCTAAGACCTCCGCCTGCGCGGGCAATTTCCTCGATTTCAGAGGTCCCGAACTCACCCAGATCCCCTTCATCCACTACACCCACAACATTGACCGTGACCCCCTGCGCATATGCCTGTGCCGCCGCCACAACCGGACTTATGCCTACATTCGAGCATCCATCGGTAATTAATAGAATCTGTTTCATTTCTCACAAACCTCCACAAACTTCAGAATCTACTGATAGCAAACGTTTGAAGTATCTCTATCAGCGTTCCCAGTTTTAAGAGGCTTTAACCCTATGTAATCGTATGTCCTGCTTGGACATTAACCATTTTGCGCCGCTTGCGAATCGATAGAGATCGCCATAGCAAAAAAGCCCGCCCTCCGGCAGGCTTCATCATACTATAGCATTCTCTAGCTCACCGTCCTTGGACGCTCGACCTTGGACAGACCCGGCCAGCGGAAGGTTGCCCACTCGGGCTGATGCTTGTCTACTCTGGCGACGACGACTGTCATGTCGTCCATGATTTCGCCTTTATGATAACGCACGACCGTTTCCAGGAGCGAGTCGGCGATTTCCTGCGGATTGTCTGAGGCGATTTCCTGAATAACCCGCTTCATCCACAATTCTTTATTAACAGCATGGCCCGGAGCATCGTAGATGCCATCGGTCATCATTATGAGGGTATCGCCCGCCATCAGCTGCACCCGGATCAAATCGACATCGATTTCCTGCAAAATGCCCACGGGCAGATTGTTTGCGGATATCGGAATGACTTCGCTGCCGCGCTTGATGAAGCTTGGCGTCGAGCCAATCTTCATGAAGGTCGTCTTCGCGGTATACATATCGATAAGGGCCACGTCCACAGTGGCGAAAATTTCCTCGGACGACCTGAGCAGCAGAACCGAATTAACCGACTTGATGGCCAGCTTCTCATCCATGCCGGACTGCAGGAGCTGCTGCAGGATGGTCAGGGCGGTGCTGCTCTCCAGCTTCGCCCGCTCCCCGTTGCCCATCCCATCGCTGATGGCCACGGCGAATTTTCCGTTACCCAGCTCCACTGTGCTGAAGCTGTCCCCGGATAATAAATCTCCTCCTTTGGCGACGCCGGCTATACCGGTCTCCACCTCGAACGCTTTGGCCGTGCCAAACACGACCAGCGCCGGTTCGCCGCTCTTCTCGGGGTAGCGCTCCGAGATCACGGCGATCGGCTCACCCAGAATATCCGAAAGCAGCGGGGCGATGATCTTGCGGCATTCATCATAGCCCCTGGCAAAGGTATGGTAAACTTCAATTTCGACATTCCCCTCCTCCAAATTAACGACATCAATGCCATGTATGGATAAACCGAGCCCTTCCAGCGCTTCTCGGATCTGTTCTTCCTGTAAATGCAGTTGTTGGCCTTCCCGCTTGATCTCATGCGCCAGATCTTCCATGATCTGCGACACGCCGGATAGCTGCTCGGCGACGAGCTGTCTTGAGTCGCTGAGCTGCTTTCTCCACATTTGATCATGCTTGTACATTTCATATTGCTGCTGCATAACACTCAGTACCTGTGGCGAACGTATACAATGATTGCTCCATTCCTTAGGTATATCCTTGGGTCCGACCTTCCTCCCTTCTTCAACAGCCGTCATCATTCCCGTCATTACCCTGTACGTATCATAGAATCTCCCCTCCCAGCATAGTTCCTTGCGGTGACAGGAAGCGCATGTTTTCTCCGCAGCCGCATTCATAAAGTGGCCGACAGTCTCCTCACGCTTCACACTCTCATCAACAAGGTTGACCTGTCCGAAGCTTCGCGACAGTTGCTTGAACACTTCAGAGAACTGCGTGACGCGCTGAGCCGTCACATCGCGCACCCGCCTGGCATATTCATGCTGTGATTTGACATGCTCCTGTGTCCCCGGCACATATTTGGCAATGGTGCGCATAATGGAACGGGGCGTAACCAGAAACAATGCGGCAGCGATGACCGATTCCCAGGTGGAGGCCAACACATCCTGCTGATTTCCTATATAAATAGAGAGAATACATGATCCGAGCAGCATGCCGAAGGCGACTGCCATTCTCCCGCCCTCCCGCAGCAGCCCCGCAAGCAGTCCCGCAAAAGCGAGCAAACTCATCTGCACGATGGCATTCAAGTCCGCGAGACTCAAAATCAATCCGGCTATCACGCCCACGGATGCGCCAAGCGGCGCCCCGCCTACCAGGGCAAAGAGCAGCAGCATGTAACGGGACATCATATGTTCAACAGACAGACCGTATACCGCCCAGCCGACAGCACCTGTCATCACGGAAGCAAGCAGTATCATCAGACATATAATTTCTTCGTTCTTCAGCGATGAGGTCTTCCTCGTCATCGTCAGAACAGGTATGGCCTGTACAAACACCAGTGTCAGAACGAAGGCCAGCGCAGCCTCTACACCCACCATCATCAGCTGATACCAGCCAAGCGTATCGACAATGACGACGCTGAACAGCCTTACAATAAGGGTGGAGATGAAGACAAGGAGCGGGGCGTAGGATAATTCCGCCCGTTCGTAAGCTTCAAGCCCTCTCATCAACAGATAGACAACAGCCAGCTCCATGGCAATCCACATCGGTTCCGGCGAAATGGCGAAGCAGCTGCCAAGAACAATGGAAAACCCTACTGAGAGATAAGAATCTCTTCTTAGAAAATAAACAACCGTGAAGTAAGCAACCGCAAAGGGGGTAAGCGACTCAAGAATAACAGCGCGACCGAGAAGAAAACCAACGACCATCAGAACAAATGCCCATTTCTTCGAGGAGATCATCGCTCCCAGCCTGCGCATAAAGGAACCATTCACTCCCTTTTGAATCGCCGTCTGTATAATGCTCGTCCGTTTAACATTAGGAAACAACACGACATTTTGCTTGTCTCTCATTTCAAGGACACCACCCATTCCCGATTTGTGTGTTCTCAGTATAGGAGCATGTCCATATAAAAGTTTGTCATAAAGCGTTGTCACTCTCAAAGTTTTTTCCGACAAAAATGCGTGAATTGGAAACGGCGCGCGCGCTGAGCGCGGTTGCACGGATTACGCGGCATTGGACGTGCAGCACGTGCCGCCGGCGACCCACCGTTCAACAAAAAACATTGTCTGACGGGAAGCCTCAATCGGTGAAACGCCGTCCGAACCTGTCGGGAATAGATGAGATGAAGGGAAAAGTTTTTTTGAAAAAGAGGCATATTCTTCAAATTCGCGGATTTAAACCGGAAGAATTGGGGTAATCGGGTGATGAATCGGCAATGGCAGAACCGCCTTCATAGCTTGACGCAGTTTCTAAGATAAGAAAATATCAGAAAAGATTACCGATACGACAAACTTCTGGCGCAATATGCGTAAAAAGCGCTGCACCCCTCACAATCTCTGGAAAGCCAAAAAAGGCAGAACCCGAAGGTTCTGCCTGCAAAGAGTCATATACAATTAAACGCGCTTCGCTCCGCGTCCGCCGCGTTTGGATTCCGTATTCTTCTTGATCGAAGAAATGCGTTCCTCGCTATCCTTAAGAAAGCGCGATACTTTATCCTCGAAGGTTGGTTTGCCAAAGGAAGGTTTACCGCCTGCTGCTTTATTGAAAGGACGTCCACCGCCGCCTCCACCGCCGCCGCCAGTACGATTGAAGCCGCCTCCGCCTCCGCCGCCAGGACGACTAAAGCCGCCTCCGCCGCCTGCGCTTCCGCCACCACCTGTACGGTTGAATCCTCCGCCAGGGCTGGCACTGCGTTCGCGTTGAGGTGGAACAGAACCCTCAGGACGGTCGATTGCCTGTTTTATCGAAAGTCCGATTTTCCCGTCTTTATCTACATTAATGACCTTAACTGTTACAATATCTTCCAGTTTAAGATGGTCTTTAACATCCTTGACGTAATTATCGGCAATCTCTGAGATGTGAACGAGTCCCGTGACACCTCCCGACAAATCGACGAATGCCCCGAAATGCGTAATACCTGTCACTTTGCCCTCTAACTTGGCGCCCACTTCAATTGCCATAGGTAAAAATGTTCCTCCCTAACCGTTATGTGAAGCTGCTAGCTTCTGATGGCCTTACAACCAACAATAAATGCTGCTACTAAGGTGATTATAACCGAACGAGAGGTGCAAGGCAACAGACGTGTACCCGATTTCAGGACGAATCAATCCTCAATGACCTGTATCTGCTGCTCGCCTTTTTTTACCATACCCTGTTCTTTCGTAGCCAATTGACCAATGTATTCTTTATCATTCAGTTTGGCGACTTCTTGCTTGAGATCATTGATCTGAGTGTTCGCCGTATCGATCATCTGCTTTGTCTCGGCGAGCTTGAGCTCGGACTGACCTTGCCGCTCCAACTGGGATATAAACGTATAGGATGCCCAGCCCAAGAATAAAGCAATGACGATAAACCATAGTTTCAGCCGACGTTTCGTTCCTGTGTATGAAGGTGTAGGAGTACTCCCGGTAGCCGTCATCATCAATTCGTTGACCTCCACTCATAACATTATCTATTCATCACTGTCCTTCTTCTTCCAGTTTGTCAATCGCTGCCAAACCCCTGCCGCCTTGCCGGCCGCGGACTTCCAGCGTTCGGCAACCCGCCATCTGGCCATAAGCGGAACCCACCAGCCAACCACCCATCGCGAGAACGGTTTGGTGATCGGGCTCATCATCCAGCGAACCAGAATCCAGAGTGGACGGGTTAATTGTATCACAATTTTCAAGAGGAACAAAGCAAGCGCAATCAAAAAGGAAATAATCAGCTTGCATAGCCGGTAGAGCAGCTGTAAAGGACGTACGACAATATATATAAACATCTTGACTATGATTTGAATCAGAGTACGGACGGCACGGATAAAAAAATGTACAAGCTTCACCACTATTTTGCTGAAAAGCCAGTAATAGCTGGCGATTCCCAGCAGGAGCCCGAGAAAGACATATGCCCGCACCTCGCCCTCATTGCTTGCCGAGAGGACCTGGAAAACAACAATCGTCGCGGCAATCCAATATAGCAAATCAAGCACCGGAACCCATAATCGTCCGATCCGCAGCTCGTCCGACACAACACGGTACCCGTCAAAAATAATGCCCATTCCAATCCCGGACAGCAGCATCGTCGCCATCGTCCACCACTGTACGCTGAGACTCACTTAAATATCTTCCCGAACAAGCTTTTGGATTTGGCTGCGGTATTCCCGTCCAGATAAGTCAGCGAATGGACGAGCCCCTCAATGGCAACAAGACCCTGCTCCAGGCTCAGATGCTTCATATGTAGGTTCTGCCCGCGAATGGCCAGGAAGCCAAGCTCCGTTTCCAGCAGAAACTCTTCAACATCGAAGCTTTCCACATTCATGACACCCGTAATTTCGAGTATTTTACGATTAAGCATTTTGATTTCCTGACGTTTTTGCCCTTTTCCTTGATCAATCATCGCCTCGTCCCCTCCTTTAAGACTAGCCTATGGGGGTGGGACAGGTTTTAGAACAATTCATCCTTATACCGTTCTGCCGGAAAAAGGAAAAGCTGCATGCCGGTACGGGAGCCGCAGCAGATAAAGGCGCATTCGCTTCCTTCTAAAAAAAAGACGGCCCCACCGAAAACCCCGGTGAAAGGCCGTCATTTCCTTTATTGCCATTCCATTTTGTTCTCGGCTTGGCGCGATTCTTCCTTCAACAAAGTGTATAAGCCGCTCGCCTCGTCCTTCCTGGTCGTCTCCGCAAGCCGCTCAATGCGCACGGTGACAACTTTCTGGCCGAATTGAATCATGAGCTCGTCGCCGGCTTTGACGGTGCTGCTCGCTTTGGCTTCCCGGCCGTTGATCCAGACGCGTCCTTGATCGGATACATCCTTGGCGACGGTGCGCCGCTTGATCAGCCGGGAGACTTTGAGAAACTTATCAAGACGCATGAACTACTTGATAGCTTCTTTTAATTTATTGCCGGCTTTGAATGCAGGAACTTTGGATTCCGCGATAGTGATGGGATTGCCCGTTTGCGGGTTGCGGCCCGTACGGCCAGAGCGCTTGCGGGTTTCGAATGTACCGAAACCGATCAATTGCACTTTCTCGCCGCCTGCCAGCGCATCGGTTACTTCTCCCATAAAACCATTGAGAACCGACTCGACATCACGCTTGGTAAGCCCGCTTTTAGCTGCAATGCTGTTGATAAGATCTGTTTTGTTCATGAACATAGCCTCCTAAATTTTTAATTATCATAGCAGATAGTCACTATACTTCTACTTTGAGTTTACTTGCCCGCTTGTACCTATTCTGCTTGATTCTAAATAAATCCTGCCCATTTGTAAATTTTTTTTGCAATTTCTGGCGACTGGAGACGAATTTCCGATGAACCTTTAGTCGGGTTGGAAGAACGGCCCTCTCATCTGCAGCAGTCTATCAGCTTCAACCCTTCCTTAGGATAAGCGGGCAGTCTTATTCTGCCCCGGGCTTACCTCAAGGAAGAGCAACCGGCGTCAATCGCGCTTTCAGGGGAGCAGCTTGGCTTCCTCCCAATACCGGTCCATCTCTATTAAATCAGTTTGGTCAAAGGTTCGTCCACTTATACGAAGCTGCTCTTCAATATATGAAAATCGTTTCTTAAACTTCCGGTTCGTCCGGGCAAGCGCTTCTTCGGGATCAGCATGGATGAACCGGGAAGCATTCACCACGGCAAACAACAGATCGCCCAGCTCATCGGCCTGCTCTTCCGGATTCCCGGCTGCTATGGCCTCCCGCAGCTCACCCAGTTCCTCTTCGATCTTGCCGAGCACCGGCTGAATATCATCCCAGTCAAAGCCGACCTTGGCCGCTTTCTTCTGAAGCTTATAAGCCTTCATAAGCCCGGGCAGATCCGGCGGAATCCCGTCCAGCTGCGACAGCTCCCCGGGATTTATGCCTTTGCGCCGTTTCTCCTCCGCTTTCATCTGCTCCCAATTCTGCAGGGCTTCCCCGGAATCATTGGCAACCTGGTCGCCAAAAACATGCGGATGGCGAAACAGCAGCTTCTCATTGAGGGACTCGATGACATCGTAGACGGAGAAGGAGCCAACCTCCTCTTCCATCTGGCTGTGCAGCATAACCTGAAGGATCACATCGCCGAATTCCTCGCGCATTCCGTCCGGATCGTCCGCATCCAGCGCTTCGATCGCTTCGTAGGTTTCCTCGATAAAGTTTTTGCGGATGGAGGCATGCGTCTGCTCCCGGTCCCAAGGGCAGCCTTCAGGGCTGCGGAGGATCCCCACAATCTCGTGCAGTCTTTCAAAGGATCGGTTGCGCAGCTTGTCATCGGTGGAGCGGGGCACATAGACAAGGGACAAATTCCCAAATCCCGGAGTCCGGTCCAGCTCATAGAGCGGGATCGTCAATATCTGTTCTTCGCCCGCGATGCCGAGCGCGTGGCCGACAATGACGGGATAGTCGTCGGGCAGCTGCTCCATCAAGCTTAATTTCACATCCGAAGCCGTAAATTCATCATAGACCTGACCGATCAGGGTGTGCAGCTCCGGCCGCAGCTGTGACGGCTTTAGTTCCGCTGCATCCAGCAGCACGAAGCCTTCGATGGGATCGAAGCCAAGCCGGGTGAAGGCCTGATCGAGGAAGCTCTCTCCACCCAGAATAACCAGCTCGACCCCCTCCTGCGGACAGCGTTCGCGCAGCAGCTGAACGGTACGTTCCGCTACCATCGGGTGCCCGGGAACGGCGTAAATCAGCTCAGACGCGGCTGACAGCGATTTGGCCTGCCCGATCAGCGCCTCCGTAATAGCGGCATAGACATCAGGGAAGGAATCAAGCTGTTCATACAGGCTGTCAAACGACGTATAGGTTAAATCATTATCGCCGAAAATCTTCATCATCGGATGCCTCTCCGTCCGTACAAAGCGGCGCTCCGCCTTCTGGAGCCTGCGCCAGACGCCGAGCGTCAGCTGGTCGGCATCGCCAGACCCCAGCCCGACAACGGTAATGGTTGGTTGCATGAATGAACCCTCCTTGGCTTAATAAGTAGTAGGCATTTTCTTGAAATGCTGCCAAGACCGCATGAGCTGTTCTTAGAGAGCTGATGGCGTACGTGCCTGGCGGAATATACGTGAGTGAGGTGATCAAGACCGAGTTCATGTAAGGCAAGCCGGGTGGTACGTGCCTGCCGGGCTGTACCCGAGCAAATCAAGGCCGAGTTCATGTACGGCAAGCCGGGTGGTGCGTGCCTGGCGGGCTGTACCCGAGCAGATCAAGGCCGAGTTCATGTACGGCAAGCCGGGTGGTGCGTGCCTGGCGGCTATACATGAGGCATTCTGCCTCATGTTACTCGCCGGGAGGAAGCAGCCGCCAGCGGATCAGGCGGGCGGCCAGACTTGGGCCGCCGGGCAGTGCCCGCAGCTCGGCCGCGGTTACGCCGCCGAAGCGGAGCGCGGCGGCGGCGAACAGCGCGCCGCCGATGGCTGTGCCGCCGAGCGCCAGCACGGCGGCGGCCGCTCTGGGCGGCAGCGCCAGCCCGAGCAGCGGCGCTCCGCAGCGCTCGGCTAGGACCAGCGCCGCGGCCATTACCGCGAGCGCAAGCAGGGTGCCCGCGGCACGGCGAGCGGGCACTCCCGCGCCCGTGGTGCGGCGGACGGCGCCCGCGCTCAGCAGGGCGGCCGCCACAAGCGCGGCGATGCCCGCGCAGGCCGCGCCGGCGATGCCCAGCGCCGGCACGAGCAGAGCGTTGAGCGCCGCCTTCAGCACGGCGGCCGCCAGCATGAACAGCGCAGGGGCGCGGGCGCTCCCCAGCCCCTGCAGAGCGGCTGCGGCGACCGCGGCGACCGTGCCCGCGAGCGCTGTGCAGCCCACAAGGGCAAAGGTACGCGTGCCGGCGGCGTCCGCGTACAGCATGACATTGATGGGCTCGGCCAGCAGCACGAGCCCGACCGCCGCCGCACCGCCCACCGCCCACGCGGCGCGCATCACAAGGGCCGACTGCCGTTTCACGCCGGCCAGGTCGCCCTGAAGCCGCGCAGTCGCTAACGCCGGAACAAGCGCGGCGCCCATTGCGCCTGCCACCATCACGACCAGCTGCACAAGCGGCTGGCCGCGGCTGTACAGGCCGAACTGCGCCATAGCCGCCGCCGGGTCTGCGCCCGCAGCGCCCAATAGGCGCGGCACTGTGAACGCATCGACTACGCTGAGCGCGGGAACAGCCAGTGCGCCGAGCGTAACAGGTACCGCAAGGCCGGCGAGTCTGCGCATAAGCGGCATTATTACACCGCTATCCAGAGGCTTCGGTGCCTGCCCGGAAGGTGCCATTCCACCGCTAACAGGACTCGTAAATGCAGCTTCAGGACGGTTCATTGCCCGATTACGCAGCCAATACCCGGCAATGACCATAAGGCCTGCGGCGCCGCCGAAAGCGGAGCCCGCCGTTGCTCCGGCAGCCAATGATCCGTCGTTCCAACCCAAGTGCCATCCGATGGCCAGCAGCGCAAGCATGGCGCCTACACGGACGGTCTGTTCGGACAGCTGGGAAACAGCCGAGGGCAGCATGTTCCCAAGTCCTTGATAATACCCGCGAAGCGCAGCCGTAACAGGCCCAACCCACAGCGCCAGCGAAACGGCGCGAACAGCGGAAACGGTATCCGGATCGCCGATCCATCCCGCAATGTGACGGGCCCCCAGCCACATGAGCGCAAAACCGGCAGCTCCGCTGAGGCTGAGCAGCATCACGCCCGCCCTCAGCACAAGCCGCGCGCCGTCCCGGTCACCGCCGGCCATCCGCTCCGCAACAAGCAGTGATACGGCAACAGGGAAGCCCGCCGTAACCATGACAAGCAGCAGCTGATACAACGGATATACCGCATTGTAAATGCCGAATACCCGATCCCCCGCAATATTTTGCAGTGGAATCTTCTGCAGGGTTCCGAGCGCCTTGCTGATCAGCATCGCGGCTCCCATCAATGCCGCTCCCTCGAGCATCTGCGGACCGCGGATGCGCCGGACGCCCATTTCAGGCGTGGGATCGTCACTCTGCCCGCCGCTGTATGTATCCCCTTCAGGGGTCAAAATCTTATCCTCATCCCTCAATCCGGACCTGCCGCTGCCGGCAATCCCGGAAGCATTGGCCTTATGTCGTTTCACTTGTTCCAAGCCCGGCACCTGCCTGTCTGTACTCCTCCCCTCATTATACCCGAAAGCACCCTAATGTGAATGGCGCTCCTTGGCTGCACTTCACCTCTACATTTAGCAGCGGCCGATACCCCCGCACACAACCCAAAACAAAAAACAAGCTGCTGCCAGTGTTTTAACGTCACTGTGCAGGCAGCTTGCCCTTTATTGCTCCATTTGTTTGGCCAGGAATCCGGCGGCTGTTTCGGCCATTTTGGTTTCCATCTGCGCCATCTTGACGTTCTCATCCTTGCTCAGCAGCACAACCGTACCAATGGGGTCTCCGCCCGCTACAATCGGCGCCGCTACAAACGAGCTGAAAGCTTCACCGAGATCCTTGACTACTTCATACGAGCCGCTGCCGGTCTCAACCACCGTTTTGCGGTTCTCCATGCAGGACTCCAGAATCGATCCGATTTGCTTCTCCATATATTCCTTCTTCGATGTCCCCGCTACGGCAATGATATTGTCACGATCCGTAATCAGCGTAATGTGGCTCGTGCTTTCCGATAGGGACTCGGCGTATTCCTTGGCGAATTCACCAAGCTCCCCGATCGGGGAATATTTCTTCAAAATCACTTCCCCATCGCGGTCAACGAATATTTCAAGCGGATCGCCCTCGCGTATACGCAGCGTACGGCGGATTTCCTTAGGAATGACGACCCGGCCCAAATCGTCAATTCGACGAACAATTCCAGTTGCTTTCATGTTCTGGTTGCCCCACTTTCATTGAAGGTTTTGAATTCGACTGGATACCTGATGCTTGTCTATTGCACAAGAGGAGAGAACTTGTAATAAAGGTGCTTTTCGAATCTGACCATAGTATTCATCCGCTCCCATATTCTTATGCACGTGGTAAACGATCACAGTCTTTAAAATATCCGCAGGCCGGGGAACCCCTCAATAAAATGCTGGCCCAGCATCAAACGACGGCCCGAAATCGAGCCGCCGCCGCACACATTACATAGCATTTTCCTGCTTCCGCAGGTGATGAGATCAATGCTTGAGAAGCTGGGCAATCTCCCGCTTCAGAGCCAGAAATTCGGGATGCTCGCGCACTTCCGGCGATCGCCGGGCAGGAAGCTTCACCTCATAGGTCTTCAATATCCGCCCGGGTCCGGCACCCATAACCACAATACGCTGGGACAAGAATATCGCTTCATCGATGTCATGAGTAATGAACAAAACCGTTGTTTTTTCCCTCTCCCATACCTCAAGCAGCATTTCCTGCATTTCCAGCTTCGTTTGGGCATCAAGCGCGCCGAACGGCTCATCCATCAACAGCACCTTCGGCCGGTTGGCCAAAGCTCTGGCGATTGCGACCCGCTGCTTCATCCCGCCGGAGAGCTGCTTGGGATAGGCTTTACGGAATTCCTCCAGCCGGGTCACCTTCAACAAATAGCTGCTGATTGCACGGCGGTCCATAGTTGCCACTCCCTTAAGCTTCGGACCGTATTCAATGTTCTCCTGCACGGTCAGCCATGGGAACAGGGTGTAGCCCTGGAACACCATGCCCCTGTCGGCTCCCGGACCAATCACTTCCCCGCCATCGACGGTGACTGTGCCCTCCGTCAGCTCATCGAGGCCTGCGACAATGCGCAGCAGGGTTGATTTTCCGCAGCCCGAGGGGCCAAGTATTGTCACGAATTCATTGCTTCCCACCGTCAAATCGATTCCCTTAAGCGCCTCGAACCGGCCTGTTTTTGTTTCATACACCTTCTGCAGCCCGCTTATTACAATTTCACCGCTGGCCGGCACAACCGCTGGACCGCGACCAGCTGACCCGATGCCGCCCGCTTCCTCACGGCTGCCTTCCTTCTGCTTCCGTATCGCTGCTTCCACACTCCCACTCCTCTCCTGCTTCCTAGCATTCCTTAAGGACTTAGGAAAGCCTCCCGTTTATGCCCATGGATATAATCTGCGGTTTAAGAAAGCAAAAATCCGGTCGCTGATCAGACCAAGCAGCCCGATAACGATAATCCCCACAAAAATCTGATCCGTATTCAGGAAGCGCTGCGCCTTCATGATGGCAAAACCGAGACCGCTGTTCACCGCCACCAGCTCCGCGACGACCAGATAGGTCCAAGCCCAGCCCAGAACCAGACGGAGGGTGTTCATCAGCTGCGGCTGTATAGCCGGTATCAATACGGTTTCGATCGCTTTCCAGCGCCCCGCCCCTAAAGTGAAGGAGGCCTGCAGCAGATCATGCGAGACGCGGCGCGTGTTGTCCGCCACCATAAGCACAAGCTGGAAGAAACAGCCGATAAAAATCAGCAGGATCTTAGCCCATTCGCCGATACCCGCCCAAACCATAATAAGCGGAATGAACGCGACAGCCGGCATGTAACGGATGAATTCCATCGGAGGCTCGACAAATGCTTCCCCGAATTTGAAGGTTCCCGCGAAGATACCGATCGGGATCCCGATGATACAGGCGAGCACGAAGCCCGAGGTAACTCGGAACAAGCTTATGCCAATATGATGCCAGTAAATGGCGGTCCCCAGCTGATGAATCAGCTCCAGCAGCACCTCATGCGGCTTGGGCAGAAAGACCGGATTGACCGCTTCGGTGTAACTGAGCAGGGACCAGACGAGCAGCAGCAGCGCGAATGAAGCTCCTGCTGTAAACGCGAACGGCCTGCCGCCGATATCTTTGAAGATTTGCAATCTGTGGGGTCTGAGTCGTTTGTTTGTCTTCATTGACTGCTCACCTCTTCGCAGCTGCTTCAACAAATTGGGAATCCAGAATAGCGTCGAAATCGTCAATGTCGTCCACCATGTCCAGGTTCTTGAGGAAATCAGCTGTTTTCTCAGCCGTGTATCGCAGTGATGTATAGTCATCACGCTTGCCGAATGCATTAATATTGTCTTCTACGGTAAACAGCTTGATGCTGTCGAGCCCCAGCTTGAAGTCTTCCGGGGATGTTTCAGCATGCTTCGCCATCAGCTCAATCGCTTCATCCTGATGATCCTGGAAGTAGTCAAGCGCATCGAACCAGGCGTCAACCACCTTCTGAATATCAGCCGGCCGGTTCTTGATCACGGAATCGCGGAAAACCAGCAAATCCGGAATCAGCCCTGGCGTATCCTTGGAGGAGAATAGAACCTTGCCCTTGCCTTCCTTGACTGCAGTCGTCTGGAACGGCTCCCACAGCACGGAAGCGTCTGTTTTTCCGGAAATAAAAGCAGGCCCCGCATCGTTGACCGTCATGTTGACGTAATTGACGTCGCTTTCCTTCAGCCCGTTCTTGTCTAATGCCGTCAGCAGCAGCAGATGGTCAACCGTACCCAGCTCGGTGGCTATTGTTTTGCCTTTCAAATCCGCAATGGAGCTAAATTCCGGCTTGCTCACGATGGCATCGCCGCCGAAGGAGTTATCATTGACAAGCACGGCTTTCAGTCCAATGCCTTTGGATACGGGAGCAAGCGTATCGCTCAGCGTCTGGCTGTTGGCGTCCACCTTGCCCGTTGCCAATGCCTGCAGCGAGTCGCTGTACACAGGGAACCATTCCAGCTTGACATTCACGTCATGCTTTTCGAAAAAGCCTTTCTCCTCCACCAAATACCAGAAGAACCAGCCCGGCCAAGGACTGAGCGCAATCGTGACCGGCTTATCCGAGCCCCCGCCCGAGGAGGCTTCCTCCTTGGGTCCTCCGCATCCGGCAAGCGCGGCAATAATCGCCGCCAACATCAGAATCGTAACCGTACGTTTGATTTTGTTCATCCCACTCCAGCTCCCTCTATTTTTATATACAACAAGTGCAAATAAACGATTGAAATCTTGAACCTTTTGCATGATCCTGAAGAAGAAACGGCGTTTGCCGCCCTGTCGCAGCAAAATTCAGTGTAAAAAAAGAAAAAGCCTTGGGATTATCTCCCAGGCTTTTGTCCTTCCGTGTTATATGGCACCATTACTCCCATCAATAGAGCAACCCTGCCATACGCCGCCTCTTGGACCAGGCTGATTTCTTCCTCGGTTATAGCGAGAGAGATCACGGAACCCTAGACAGCTTTGTGTCCCCACCTGCCGTGGCTGGGAACCTTTATGAGTTTGTCAAATTATCTAACATCTAATAGTATTCTATAAGGTATGACACTCTCTTGTCAATGTGGATGTTAGGTTTTATTACATTTTATTATACAGTTAAATAATGGCGAATGACCTCGTCATCAAGCGATTCCAGACCGCCCTCCCAGGCGATGGACCCCTTCTCCAAAATATAAAAATAATCGCCCACACTCTTCACAAACTCCAGACTTTGCTCAGCCAGCAGTATGGCCGTCCTACCATCCGCTTTAATCGACCGGATCACATCGCGGATATCATCGACGATCGACGGTTGGATGCCTTCGCAGGGCTCATCCAGGAGCAGCATATCCGGCTCCGATGCCAACGCTCTGGCGAAAGCCAGCTGCTGCTGCTGCCCGCCGCTTAAATCTCCGCCCCTGCGGCTGTACATGGTGGGAAGCACAGGGAATTTGGCGATAGCCGCAGCGGGAATCTCCCGTTTTTTCTCCCGTGAAGCCTCCAGGCCAAGCAGCACATTCTCAAAAACCGACAGCTGCGCGAAAATCTCGCGTCCTTGCGGCACATAACCAATCCCCTGCTTCGCCCTGTCTCCCGGGGAACGCCTGGTCATATCCATCTCCTTGTAGGAGACCTTGCCCTTACGCGCCTTGAGCACCCCCATGATGCTCTTCATCAGCGTGGTCTTGCCAACCCCATTGCGCCCCAGCAGGCAAACCACCTGCCCCGGCTTCACCTTCAGCGTCACATCGCGCAGGATCACACTCTCGCCATATCCTGCTTCAAGCTGTTGAACGGCTAGCATCGGCATCCCGCCTTTTCCCCAAATACACTTCCGCCACCCGGTCATCCCGCTGCACGTCCTCCATGGAGCCTTCCTTCAGCAGCTTCCCTTCATGCATAACAGTCACTTTGCTTGCAAAATTACGGACAAACTCCATATCATGCTCCACGACAACAATCGACTGCGTCCTGCTGATCTGCTTCAGCAGCTCGCCGGTCTTCTCCGTTTCATTATCCGTCATACCCGCTACCGGCTCATCAAGCAGCAATATTTCCGGCTCCTGCAGCAGCATCATGCCGATCTCCAGCCACTGCTTCTCTCCGTGAGAGAGGCCTCCGGCCCGCCAGTCTGCCTTGGTTTCCAGACCGATCATCTCAAGCTGCGCTTCAATCCGGTCATGATCCTCCGTTCGCATCCTGGCCCGCATGGCCGCAAATACCCCACGCTTTTGCTTCATGGCGATTTCCAGATTCTCATAGACGGTAAGCGTCGGGAAAATCGAAGGGGTTTGAAACTTGCGCCCGATGCCAAGCTCCGCAATTTGATGTTCTTTTTTCCGCGTAATATCGATGGTTTTGCTGAACACCACTTTCCCTGCCGTCGGCTTCACTTTCCCGCAGATCACATCCAGCATTGTCGTTTTTCCCGCTCCGTTAGGCCCGATCAGAAATCGGAGCTCGCCCCGCTCCAGACTCAGGTTCATGCCCTGGATTGCTTTGAAACCGTCAAAATCCACGGTCACCTCATCACACTGCAGGATGACGGACTCCATCTGCCCCTTCATGCTTCGCCCTCCTTCTTATCAATCGTTTGAATTGGCCGGACAGACCTGCTGCTCCCTTCGGCAGGAAGACAACAACGACAACGAACAGAGCGCCCATAAAGAACAGCCAGATTGTCGGATACGATTCACTGAACGCGCTCTTGGCGGAATTGAGCAGAATCGCGCCCAGCGCTGCCCCATAGAGCGTGCCGCGGCCGCCTATCGCCACCCACAGCACCATCTCAATCGACGGCACAATACCCATCATCGATGGCGAAATAATGCCGACATGGAGAACGAACAACATGCCGGCAAGCCCGGCAAGGCCCGCCGAGATGCTGAAGGCCACCATCTGGTACAGCGCCGGGTTATAGCCGATAAACCGAACCCGGTTCTCACCATCCCGGATTGCCCGAAGTACTTTCCCAAAGCGGCTCATCACCAGAAAACGGCATAGCGCATAAGCCGCAATAAGCGCTGCGACAGTCACCAGGTACAGTGTCCGCTTCGTGTCCGGCGATGCCAAGGAGCTGCCGAACAGCTGGCTGTATCCGGTCACCCCGTTGGTTCCGCCCGTAAAAGCCTGCTGGCCGATGAACAGTGTAGTCGTAATGATCACAAGCGCCTGTGTCAGAATTGTAAAATAAACACCGCGAATCCGGTTCCGGAACGTAAAATAGCCAAGTATAAGCGCAATCAGCGCAGGCAGCAAAATCCCCGCCGCCACGGCGAACCCGAAATTCCCGAAGGGCTTCCAAAACCACGGCAGCGCGGTCAAGCCGCTCCAATCCATAAAGTCCGGCAGCCTGCCGCCGCTGGCATCAAGCTTAAGATACATCGCCATGGCATAACCGCCCAGACCGAAAAATACGCCATGCCCCAGACTCAAAATTCCGGTATACCCCCAGATTAAATCCAGCCCGAGCGCAACAATGGCATAAGCCAGAAATTTGGCAAGGAGGTTAAGCCGGAAGTCGCTGAGCACAAGCGGCGCGCAGAAGAGCGCGGTTGCGCAAGCCGCATAACCCGCCAGCAGCCACCATTGCCTGGATGTCATCATTCGCCTTTGCATGCCAATCCCACCCTTTAACGTTAATCCAGCGAACGCGTCCGCATGGCGACGAGCCCCATCGGTTTCCACTGCAGAAAAGCAACGATACACAAGAAAACCAGCACTTTGCCCAGCGAAGCTGTCGTCCAGTACTCAAACAATGTGTTGGACATGCCGATGCCGAATGCGCCAAATACAGTGCCCACGAGCTTGCCCACGCCGCCAAGCACAACGACCATGAACGCGTCGACGATATAATAGGTGCCGATGGACGGACCGATCGGACCAATCAAGGTCAATGCGCAGCCGGCAATTCCCGCAATCCCCGAGCCGATAGCGAAGGTCGTGGCATCCACGCGGCGCGTCGAGATGCCTACACATGCCGCCATCTCCCGATTTTGCATAACTGCTCTCATTCTGCGTCCCGAGTGGCTGCGGTAAATGTATAGATACATAGCGAACAAGCAAACCAGCACAAGCGCAATAATAAACAGCCGTTTGTACGGCAGTACCACATCTCCCATCACCGTCATCCCGCCATTCAGCCAGGAAGGGCTGGTTACCCCGACGTTCGGAGCGCCGAATATGGTGCGTGCCAGCTGCTGCAGCATCAGACCGACGCCCCAGGTCGCAAGCAAACTGTCGAGCGGCCTGCCGTACAGGAACCGGATCAACGTCATCTCCAGTACAAGGCCGAACACGAAAGCCACGGCGAAGCTGACCGGAATGGCCAGCACAAAGTACCAGCCGAACGCCGATGCGGGAAAATAAGAGGTAAACATATTCTGGACGACATAGGCGGTGTAAGCCCCGATCATAATCAGTTCCCCATGTGCCATGTTGATGACTTTCATAAGTCCGAATGTAATGGAAAGCCCAAGCGCGATCATCAGCAGAATCGAGCTGATACTGATTCCGTTAAACAGCTGAAGCACAATAACATCCATTATTTCACCCCTCATGCGTCAGACTTCTTGCATTGGCAAAGGAAGTATCCAAAGAAGCGCTGACGCTTGGCGAATACTCCCATTGCCCTGTTTCATACGAGGTTGGTTATGACATCCGTTCTTTAACTTCCGGAGCTCAAGCTGCTCGCCCACTCATAGCCCTTGAGATAAGGGTCCGGCTTCACCGGTTCGCCGGAATTCCATACTTCCTTGAATTGCCCGTCGGACTGCACTTCACCGATTCGAACGGTTTTGTAAATATGCTGATTCTCGCCGTCGATTGTGATTTTACCCTCTGGCGCATCCCATTCCAGACCTTTGGCCGCTTCCTTGACCTTAGCCACATCCGTGGATCCCGCTTTCTCTACAGCAGCAGCCCACAGATAAACCGCATCATAACCCGCTTCAATCGGATCTGCCGTTACGCGGTCATCGCCATATTTCTTTTTGTAGTTTTCAACGAACGTTTTATTGGCGGGCGTATCTGTCGTCTGATAGTAGTTCCAGGCTGCGAGATGCCCTTCCAGCACATCCACGCCGATGCCTCGGATTTCCTCTTCCGCCACCGAAACCGAGAGTGTCGTCATATCCTGCGCGGTAATCCCCGCATCCTTAAGCTGCTTGAAGAAGGCTACGTTGCTGTCGCCGTTGAGCGTATTGAACACGACCTCCGGCTTCGCCTCCTTGATTTTGCTGATAATCGTTGCGTAATCCGTATGACCCAGCGGTGTATATTCCTCGCCTACCAGCTCGCCGCCTTCGGCTTTCAGCTGTTCTTTAATAATTTTGTTGGCGGTACGCGGGAAGACATAATCGGAGCCCAGAAGATAAAATTTCTTGCCGCGGTTCTCCAGCAGCCAGCTTACCGCCGGTACAATCTGCTGATTGGTTGTTGCTCCGGTATAAAAAATATTCGGGGAGGATTCCAAACCCTCGTATTGTACGGGATACCATAAAAGTCCGTTTAATTCTTCAAATACAGGAAGCATCGCTTTCCGGCTTGCGGATGTCCATCCGCCGAACACGGTTGCGACTTTATCCTCGGATATCAGCTTGCGCGCTTTCTCTGCGAAAGTCGGCCAATCGGAAGCACCGTCTTCAACGACAGGCACAAGCTTCTTCCCTAACACGCCCCCTTTGGCGTTGATCTCGTCAATGGCCATCATCTCCGAATCTTTAACCGATACTTCACTGATGGCCATGGTGCCGCTGAGCGAATGAAGGATGCCGACTTTTATTTCTCCGCTGTCACCTCCGCTGTTTCCTGCAGCATTACTTGTATTGGCTTCCCCGTTGGCAGTTGTTTCTGTGCTTCCGCCATTGTTCCCGCAGCCCGCTAATACCAGGCAGAGCGCAACCAGCATAAAAACTGTGCTTTTCCATACTTTTTCCCTCATTTTCCCACTCCCCTAACCATTTTCTCCTATAATCCGAACGATCCGCTCTCTAAACGTTGTATCGTTCGTGAATTCATTATAGATTCATGTCAGCTTTCATGTCAATATAGTTTCCATAAAAGTTTTAATCACACATAATTGGTTCCTTTTTCCTGCATTATATGATAAAAAAGTCACTTTAATGTTATGTTAATGTTATGTAAACGGAGGTGAATTTGTCGATTTCCTGCTTATACCTAACATAAAATAGATCCGGTCAACGAAAAAAGCGTCAGGTCTCTTCCCCTTTACGAGGTGAGATCCTGACGCTTTTCGTTTTTCGATGGAAAAAGTCTATTTTACGAACACACAAACCGGTGTAGACAGCTCAATTTGGTGACCGGTCGACAGCAGACGTCCTGAACCCTGATCAATCCGGTAGCTTATCAGACTGTCCGATAATTGATTGGCGGAAAGCAGATACTGATCATCCGGCGTGATCGTAAAATTCCGCGGCTCCCGTCCGCCGCTTGTGGCAACATCCACGAGCTCAAGCATGCCGTCTTCCGCGATCCGGAAAATGGCGATGCTGTCATGCCCGCGGTTGGAGGCATATAAGAAACGCCCGCAGCCTTTGACCAGGATATGGGCGCAGGTGCTGTTTCCGGTAAAGGAGTCCGGAAGCGTCCCGATCGTTTGCAGCAATTCCAGCCGCAAATCCTCCTGGTGAACCTGATATACCGAAACCGTACTGTCCAGCTCGTTTACAACATACAGCTGCTGCCCGTTCGGGTGGTAAGCCATATGTCTTGGACCCGAACTTGGGACTGCTGCAGTCTGCCGTACGCGCACAAGCTTCCCAGCTTCCCTGTCAATCCGGTACTGCACAAGCTCATCCGTTCCCAGATCCGCGATCGTCACATATTCATTCGTCGGGTCGATGATGGAAGAGTGCGGATGCGGCGCTTCCTGGCGGTCCTTACGCGGTCCCGTTCCCTCATGCTGCACATTATCGGCCATCGGGCCTATGGAGCCGTCTTCCTCTACGGGAAACAGGCATACATTGCCGCCGCTGTAATTGACAACCGTAATAAATTGCTCATCCCGATCCAGCGTGATATGACAAGCCGCATTGCCCAGTGTCGACCGCTCATTCATCACAGACATGGACCCATCAGCCG
Organism: Paenibacillus sp. JT31N17; assembly: GCF_056269255.1. Taxonomy (NCBI): domain Bacteria; kingdom Bacillati; phylum Bacillota; class Bacilli; order Caryophanales; family Paenibacillaceae; genus Paenibacillus; species Paenibacillus sp. JT31N17. The sequence goes on along the minus strand of NZ_JBWDNP010000025.1, from coordinate 29,143 downwards.
GGTCAACAGCAAGGCTAATTACTTTCCCTGGCTGATCCCCTGTCTCGCTGACCACGTACAAGCGAGTCCGTGCCGCATTCATTGTCAGGTAGGAAGGATTAACCAGTCCTGCTACACCAGAGACCCTTCTCATTTCCCCGCTCTCGGTATTCAATTCAATGACAGCAATTCCTTCTGCTTCATTGCCGGAATAGGATCCGACGACCACCTGCATTTTCCCCAAAGCCAATCCCTCCCCGATCTCCTCTTCCCGCTGCATACAACTGATACTTGGCCTTTACATTACCGGCTCCCGGCATAAAACAAGCCCGGCTTAACAGCCGAGCTTGTCCCTGTAACAGAAACGGCTGCTTTCGACTTTTGGCGGCGGATCAGCTTCTTCAAGCTACCGCAATCCTCGGGCGTTGATGGCAATAACCGCTGCTTCCTTCTTAAGCTGCTTACTTCGTTGCAGGTTCTTCTTTTTTATCAGTCGATGTCGAATCCGGAGCGGCAGCATCATTGGCTGCTCCATTCGTTGCGCCACCAGCGGCACCATTCGCTGCTCCGCCAGCAGCGTTAGGATCAGCTGGAGGTGCGGGCAGATCAACTTTCGTAATCAGACCCGGGAGCTCTTTGGTCATAAACGTATTGAGGACCTCGGAAGCTGCAGCCTGCTTCAGACCTTCTTTGTCCTCGGCGGACAGCTTGTCAAAAGCCGTTGGCTCACGCTTTTCCACCTTCATGACATGATAGCCGTAAGAGGATTTGACGGGATCGCCCACTTTGCCGATCTCCTGTTTGTTTGCGGCATCTTTAAATTCCGCCACCCAGACTTTTGCCTGTTGATTCTCATACAAGCCGCCGGTCTCCTTGGAGCCGGTATCGTCCGAATATTGTTTGGCCAGTGCTGTCCAGTCGCCGCCGGCATCCAGCTTCTTCTTCACTTCCTGGGCAATTTTGAGCGCATCTTCGTCCTTGCGCGTCTCTTCGCCTGTCTCGGGGTTGACGGTTCCGACCAGAATATGACGAACCGTGATCATGTTGTAGTCGTCTTTGGTTTTATCGTATTGAGCTTGTACATCAGCATCTTTAACCTTGCTTTCCTCATCCTTCATGATGGAGGTAATCATTGTATAGAAATATTTGATATCCGCCTCGGTAAGTCCGACTTTGTCCACTTTTGCCTTCACTTCCGGGGTTGCATCAATTTGCTGCTTGATTTGGGTATAGAAGTTGTTTACTTCTTCTTCCATCGCCTTGTCCTCTTTGTCTCCAAGACGGGTTTTCAGAATCTTGTATCCCACATACTCACGCAGAAATTGTTCCTGAAGCTGCGGGATGCTCAAGTACATTTCCGTTTGCGGCTGTACGATGCCAAAGAAGGTCGAATATTTGGCAAACTCCGTTTCCGTTACCGTTCCGTCCTTATATGTCGCTACGGCTTTGCCTTCCCCTGCTCCGGGCGCTGTCCCCTCGGAGTCATTCTTCTTGCCGCATCCTGCTGCCAAAACAACGACCAACATGGCCGCCAATGCAAGCAAGACCCCCTTCTTCCAATAATTAGTGCGCAACATCCTGTAGTTCCCCTTTCGATTGTATGGTTTCTTTATAGTGAAGCAAAAAACGTTCCAGTACTTCGAGCCTTTGATCCATTTCAAGCCCCTTGCCTCTCAGCTGTACAAGCGGATAAGGCTCGTTGCCGGCTGAACGCTTGATCCGGTTCTCGAACTGCAGGCACAACCGGTCGACCTTCTTCGTGTCGAACCGCCGCTTCTCCTGTTCGGCGAACCGCAAGCTGATATCATCGCCCTTGCCGCTTATCTGCTCAATCCCGCATGCTGCGCCGAGCACTTTAAGCCTGGCTACGGAAAGCAGATTGTCCACCGATTGCGGCAAATCGCCGAACCGGTCCACCAGCTCCTCGCGCAGATCTTCCGCTTCCTCAAGGGAGCGCAAAGCTGCCACCTTCTTATATATCTCTATCTTCTGTATGCTATCGTAAATATAAGCCGAGGGCAAGTACGCATCTATACTCATATCAATCACCGTACTGACTTCCTTCACCGGCTCGACGGCTTCTCCGCCCATATCAAGCTTGCGCTGGGCTATTTCATCCGCAAGCATTTGGGAATACAGATCAAAGCCAACGGAGGCGATGAAGCCATGCTGCTCCGCTCCAAGCAGGTTTCCCGCTCCGCGTATAGCCAGGTCGCGCATGGCGATCTTGAAGCCTGAGCCGAGCTCCGTGAATTCTTTAATGGATTGCAGACGCTTCTCCGCAACCTCTGTCAGCACTTTATCCCGCTGGTAGGTGAAATAAGCGTAAGCGATACGATTGGAGCGCCCCACGCGTCCACGCAGCTGGTAGAGCTGGGAAAGCCCCATTTTATCCGCATCATGAACAATCAGCGTATTGACATTGGGGATGTCCACACCCGTCTCGATAATGCTGGTGCTGACAAGCACATCGGACTCCCCGTCGAGGAAATCAAGAATCGTCTTCTCCAGCTCCTGCTCGGACATCTGGCCGTGCCCGACCGCAACGCGGGCATCCGGAACCAGCGCATGAATCTGTTCCGCCATTTGATGAATCCCCTGCACACGGTTGAACAGGTAATAGACCTGACCGCCCCGCGCCAGCTCCCGTTCGATGGACTCGCGGACGAGCGACGGACTGTATTCCACCACATAGGTTTGCACCGGGAAACGGTTCTCCGGCGGTGTTTCGATAACCGATAAGTCCCGGACTCCGAGCATGGACATGTGCAGGGTGCGCGGAATTGGCGTTGCCGTCAGCGTAAGCACATCCACGTTGGTTTTGAGCCGCTTCAGCTTCTCCTTGTGGGATACGCCGAAGCGCTGCTCCTCATCCACAATAAGCAGGCCCAGATCCTTAAAGATAATATCCTGCGAAAGCAGCCGGTGCGTACCGATAACGACATCCACCGTTCCCGCCTTGAGACCTTTCATCGTATCGGTCTGTTCCTTCTTGGAACGGAAACGGCTCAGCACCTGCACATTGAAAGGAAACCCCGAGAAGCGTTCGCGGAAAGTCTCATAATGCTGCTGGGCGAGTATCGTCGTAGGAACAAGAATGGCGACCTGTTTTCCCTCAATCGCCGACTTGAAGGCCGCGCGCACGGCAACCTCGGTTTTGCCGTAGCCGACATCGCCGCACAGCAGACGGTCCATCGGTCGCGGTGTCTGCATGTCTTTCTTGATCTCTTCAATCGCACGCAGCTGATCCCGTGTCTCGTCATAAGGGAACATCGCTTCAAATTCCTGCTGATAGGAAGTGTCGCCTCCAAAGGCAAATCCGCTGGTAGCCTGCCGCTCCGCATACAGCTTGATAAGCTCATCGGCGATATCCTGGACGGAGGAGCGGACCTTTGTTTTGACACGCGTCCACTCGCTGCCGCCCAGTTTATAGACCTTCGGCTCCTTCTCCTCGGAACCGACATACTTCTGGATCAGGTCGATTTGCTCAATCGGAACAGACAGCTTGTCGCCACCTGCGTACAAAATATGAATATAGTCTTTATGGATGCCGGCAATCTCAAGCGTGCCGATCCCGATATATTTGCCGATTCCGTGGTTCTGGTGGACGACGTGATCGCCAACCTTCAGCTCGGAATAGTTTTTAATCCGTTCGGCATTGTCAATTTTTTTGTCCACCCGCCGCGCCTTGCGCTGCTTCTGCGAAAACATCTCGCCCTCGGTAATTACAATCAGGTGGATGGATGGCAGCTCAAAACCGGACTGCAAATTGCCTTCGATCAGCGTCGGCGGCTCAATGCCGTAATCGTGCAGGATCCGCCTGATGCGGTCCATACGCTCCGTGCTGCCGGCCAGCATCATGACACTCGCGCCGGATTTGCGCCAGCGTTCCATCTCCGCCTTCAGCACATTCATTTGACCGTGGAAATTTTGCATCGAGCGGCAGACGACATTAAGGATATTCTGAGGCTGCGTATGCGGAATTTGCCTTAAGAAAAGAGAAAGAAACATGGTCGGGAACGGACGATGATACAAAATCTCGTCAGAGGGGCGGGCCAGCACAAGCCCGGGAAGAGATTTTCCGCTTTGCAGCAGATGCAGTTCCCATTCGGATTCATCCCGTTCGAGCTGACGGCCAGTCTCAATGAGGCGGGTCGGTTCGTCATAGATAAGCAGCGTATCCTCGGGCATATAGTCGAACAGCGTTTGCCTCTCCGGATAGAGCAGTGAGATATATTTATAAATTTCCGTAAAATACTGATGCTCGCGCAGCTTTTCGATCTCTGCGCCCATCTCCGAGCGCAGCCGGTCCTTGGCCGAACGGTCATTCATCTTCTGAAGCTGCTGCTCCAACAGCTCCGAGGCATGCTGAGCCGCATTATCGAAGCGGCCGGCCTCGGCAAGAAGCTCCTGGCAGGGAGGAACCATATACTGCTCCAGCTTCTCTACCGATCGTTGATCGGCAATATCGAAGGTGCGGATTGAATCGATATCATCGTCAAACCACTCGATCCGGTACGGATTTGCGGTAGTCAGCGGATAAAAATCGACAATTCCGCCGCGCACGCTCATTTCGCCCTTAGCCTCTACCTTATCGGCCCGGACATAACCAAGCTCTACCATTTGCCGTAAAAACGCTTCCATAGGCAGTGTATCGCCTACTTTTATCTCAATCCGCGCATTAGCCATCACACTGCTGATCGGCAGGTAGCGGCGCACCCCGGAGAAGGGCACGACAACAATCCCGCGAAAGCCTTGCGACAAACGGATCAGAACATCCATCCGCTGGGCAAGCGTTTCCGGGCTCGATATGGCTGCTTCCGCTGCGACCAATTCGTTGGCGGGGTACAGCAGCACTTCATTTGGCGAGAGACATTCCACCAGATCCTCCGCGATCTTCTGCGCGGCGAACATATTGTGCGTAACCACCAGCATCGGCTGGTTCATTTCCTTGGAGAGAGCAGCAATCATGACCTGCCGCGACGATCCGGCCAGGCCGGATATCAACTGTTCCCGCATCCCTTTTCGCAATCCGGACACGACTGACTGAAAATCCATATCCGCGGCGTAAGCCTCTAGTAATGCTTTCAACGTTTACTGCACCTCGTTTCATTCCACCAAAGATAATGACTTGCTGCTCTGCCCCGATGGGAGACCCGGGTTCCATAATATGCACCATGACCCCCTGTTTCCTGGGCGAGCGTCAAGCGTTATCCTAGCGGAACGATATAGATAAAATAGGGATACCAACTGTTACAAACTAAAATTCAGGAAAATAGCACCCATAACGGAAACAGCCTGCCTTCTTTTGCCGCAAGAGATGCCAAAAGAAGAACAGTCCCTGCCGCTGAACCTGAAATTTTAAAAATCAGTTCACAAAAGGAGCCTCAGCCGTGCGCCAAGGCTCTTCAAATCCTGATCCGAGTGGGAGCCCCCTACTGCAGGGGACTATTCATAAGCACGAGTTCCGGATTATTCTCAATCGCCTCGCGGCAGTAGTCGCAAACGACTTTGACCGTCACATCGCCGTTTGGATTATACGCTATTATATCGCTGCGCTCTTCGGTGGTCAAGAAATGGAACCCGAGCTGCATTTCCGATACGGAGCTGTTGTGTATGGTTCCGATCGCGGACTTACAGTGACGACAAATGTAATGTACAGCCATATTATGCCTCCTGAAGGTTTGTTATACCCTCAGTATGCCCGGACGGGCCAATATTTAACGGTTGAATTTGGCCATGGTCTGATCAAAAGGATGCTTGAGCGCAAATTCGACCGCATCGCAGGTATCCTCTATCATGGTAGACACTTTCTCTCCATCGCTTTTAGGGAAATTGGCCAGCACATAGTCTGCAATATTCATACCCGGCTGCGGTCTGGAAATTCCCATCCTTACCCGATTGAATATCTGGGTGCCGGTATGTCCAATAATGGATTTGATCCCGTTATGGCCGCCCGCGCTGCCCTGATAACGGAGCCGGATCTTACCGATTTCCGTATCCAGATCATCGTAGACGATAATCGCATCTTCGAGATCGGCTTTAAAATAATCCATGAACCCTCGCACCGTCTCCCCGGACAAATTCATATACGTCATCGGCTTGAGCAGCATCACCTTCGTGCCGGCCACATTCCCTTCACCGAGCAGCCCTTTGCATTTGCTTTGCGTTACGCTGATTCCCCACCGTTTGGCCAGGGCATCGACCGCCATAAATCCGATATTATGCCGCGTCCCCTGGTAAGCCGTGCCGGGGTTTCCTAATCCGACAATCCATTTCATGTGCGTGCCTTCAACTCCTAAACGTTTTTACTCAGACATTGTTACATAGGCGAAAAATGTTTGCTGTAAAGTTTTTGTAATGATGCAACGAATCATCCTTGTAAATTGTCATATCTATATAAGCGGCAGACTGCCGAGGCAATGCGAAATTGAACACAAAGGAGCGACTTTGATGTATTTGAACGGTCAGCTGATTTATGATGATTCTCATTTCTTGGATCACTCGGAGCATCAGGTTCCAGTCCAGATCTATTGGGGCAACGAGCATAGTGACATCGGCTTCGTCGAACAGTGCAGTCCTCAGTATATCAAGGTTAATAATGTGTTCTACAACAGAAGGCAGTTTACCTTTGTTTCCCGCCCCGGATATTGAGAAAAATTCAGGACAAGTTAAACCGAGTGCCAGCCTGTGGGCAGGAAGGTCATGCTACACAGGAAAGAGGGCTGCAGCGGCGCAGCCCTCTCCACCTTACTATATTTTCTCCCCGATGACAAAGATCTTCTCCCGCTGCCACCGCTATGGTTTTACTCGTTATCGCTATCCTTCTTCTCCTCGGAAGCTTCGGCACTTTCACCCTCGGCAGCTTCGGTATCTTCTTCTTCTGCTTTCTGTGGTGCAAGAATGGCAACCACTACCTGATCGCTATCGACACGGGTAGAAACATCCTTAGGCAGCTTCAGGTCGCTCACCAGCAGATTCTCCCCTACAAGCAGTGCGGAAACATCAAGCTCTATAGAATCCGGAATCGCATTCGGCAGGCAATGAACCTCGATTTCATGAAGCAGCACCTGCAGAATACCGCCTTCCTTCACGCCCTGAGCATCGCCCGCCAAATCGATGCGGACCTGCGCCTTAATCTCTTCATTCATATTCACCTGATGAAAATCAATATGCATAACGCTGCGAGATAAGGCATCCCGTTGAACCTCGGCCATCATGACCGGCTGTTTGCCGGCACCTGGTACATCCACTTCGAGCAGTGCATTGGGATGATAGCGCAAAATGGCAAGCAGTTCCTTCTCATCGACCGATATGCTGATGGGGTTCTCCAGCTTTTTGCCGTAAACGACACCGGGAATCTTGCCCGTATGACGCAGCTTTCGCAGTTGTCCCTGTGATCCTGATGCACGTTCCTCTGCCTTGAATGTTATAGCCATAATTGGAACCTCCTGGGTTTGTACTTATTCGTGCTTTATTCATATTCGTACATAGTATATTCATATTACCCACTACGCCAAAAAATTAAACAAGCAGTATGCTTCGGCTTTTTGAGAACCGAAGCATACTGCTTGCAATCGAGGGGTGCAGCGGCACCCAATTCACGAATAACCGCCGACATCCACATGCTGCTTTGCCCATTGATAGGACCAAAAGAGCCGTTTCTTGTTATTTGCTGTTTGCCTTCTTCGCTTTTGCCCGGGCACGGAGCTTATCCGCATAACCGGGTTTGTTGACTTGACGCTCGCGGGCAATCGCAAGATCTCCATCAGGTACATCATGTGTAATTGTAGACCCTGCGACAACATAGGCGCCGTTGCCGACTTTGACTGGTGCGATCAAATTCACATTGCTTCCTATAAAAGCATTGTCGCCGATCTCCGTGAGCGATTTATTATACCCGTCATAATTGGCGGTAATCGCACCGCAGCCGATATTGACGTCTGCGCCTACTTTGGCGTCCCCGATATAGCTAAGATGGGAAACCTTGCTGCCGGCTCCAAGCTCGGCGTTCTTAATTTCAACAAAGTCCCCGATCTTGCAGCCGATTCCAAGCTTGGTACCCGGACGCAGGTAAGCGTAGGGACCCACCGAGCATTCATCAGCGATGACAGCTTCCGTCGTTACGGAATGCTTGACTGTGACTCCGTTGCCGACTTCCGTATCCGTGATATCCGCCTGCGGCCCGATGATGCAGTCCTCCCCGATCACCGTGCTGCCCCGCAGAATCGTACCGGGCAAAAGAACGGTGTCGGAGCCGATGACGACGTCCGCTTCTATATAAGTGGCGGCGGGGTCGATAATGCTCACACCCGCAAGCTGATGCTTGCGGACAATGCGCGCGCGCATGAGCTGCTCAGCCTCTGCGAGGCCGACACGGTCATTCACGCCGACTCCTTCCGCATAATCCGCCGCACAGTAAGCCTCCACAACCTCGCCGGATTTTCGGATAATCTCCATGACGTCCGTCAAATAGTATTCACCCTGCGCGTTGTTGTTTGTAACCAGCTTCAACGCCTCAAACAGCTTGCGGTTGTCAAAGCAGTACATGCCGGTATTGATCTCGTTAATGGCGGCCTGCTCGGGCGTGCAGTCCTTCTGCTCGACGATCCGCTGGATTGCTCCCGCTTCATTCCTGATAATCCGTCCCAGACCCTGCGGATTGGGCACTACAGCCGTCAGCACAGTAGCCGCCGACTGCGTACGCGTATGCAGCTCCAACAGCGCTGTAATGGTCTCTGCCGTGACCAGAGGCGTGTCCCCATACAGAATCACAGTTGTGCCTTCTTCAGCGCCAAGCAGCTCCTCTGTTTGCAGGACCGCATGACCGGTGCCAAGCTGCTGCTCCTGCAGCACGAATTCCGCGCCGTCGCCGACGTAGCCCTGCACCGCTTCCGCCCCGTGTCCCACAACAACAACGGTGCGCTGACAATCCGCTTCCCTCACCGTTTGCAGCACATGGCCGACCATTGGTTTGCCGCATACCGGATGAAGCACTTTATATAATTTCGATTTCATTCGTTTGCCTTGTCCCGCGGCTAGTATGACTGCCATTATTTTTCCCAATGTAAATTCCTCCCGGCTTTATGATGTCTATCTGGATACTCTATGAACTTTTTTGTTATTCTTGTTCTTGTAAATTTCTCTAATGAATATAGCGTATTCAAGGCAAAAAGAAAAGAGAGCCCAAAAGGCTCCCTTTTCTTCGCAAATCGGGTTGATAAAAGGGCTTCAGTATCCTGCACCCTGATTTGCGCTCTCCCCAATTTCGTCAATTACGCTCCTTCTTCAATCACTTCTTCTTCCTCCGTAGCGGCACGCTCATACTCAGCAAGAACTGCAGCCTGGATCTTCTCACGGGTAGTAGAAGAAATCGGATGAGCGATATCGCGGAATTCTCCATCCGGAGTCCGTTTGCTTGGCATTGCCACAAACATCCCATTGTTGCCGTCGATCACACGAATATCGTGAACGACAAATTCGTTGTCAATGGTGATGGAAGCGATAGCCTTCATGCGACCTTCGGAATTTACACGGCGGAGTCTGACATCGGTAATTTGCACTTGTGTTCACCACCTTTGCCTATCAAAGACTTGGTGTATAATTCCACACTGCAATGCAAAATCCTTCATGTTTTTGGAAAATTAATGCCTTATTTTAAAATAAATATTTCCAATTCCATTGTTTCGATTTAATTCGACTTTTATTCGACTTTTATCGATACAATCAGCTCAATTTCGACAAGAACGTCTTTGGGCAGTCTGGCCACTTCAACCGTGGAGCGGGCAGGTTTGTGATCACCAAAATAAGAGGCGTAAATCGTATTGAGGGCGGCGAACTGGTTCATATCTTTGATAAAAACCGTCGCTTTCGCCACATCGGAAAAGGTCGCTCCCGCTTCCGCAAGGACCGCCTGCAAATTGCGGAATACCTGATGGGTTTGTTCTTCGATTCCGCCTTCCACCAGCTGACCGTCTGCATCCAGTGGAATTTGTCCGGACGTAAACAATAAATTGCCCAGTGTAATGGCTTGCGAATAAGGTCCGATTGCGGCCGGCGCCTTGTCTGTAGATACAATGCGTGGAATATGCTTCATTTTTGAAAGGTACCTCCTGAAGGTGTTTGTGAATTTAATGGGCCTTGCTGCAGCTCTGAGCTATTTGACATCAAAAAAATTACCCGGAACAATCGTCGTATGCTTGGTCTTCATATCCACAGCCGTCAGCTTGGCAAGCGATACATAATCCTCCAGCAGCCTCTCTTCCGTGCCAAGCTCTCCTGATTCCACGAAGACGCCGACACCGGCGACCTTGGCATTAAACTCATGCAGCAGATCCATCATTCCCTGCACCGTGCCGCCTGCTTTCATGAAATCATCAATAATGAGCACCCGGGACTGCTCCTTGAGCGCCCGGCGGGTAAGAGACATCGTCTGAATCCGTTTGTTGGAGCCCGACACATAGTTAATGCTCACGGCCGAACCTTCCGTTACCTTGTTGTCGCGTCTTACAATCACAACGGGAAGGTTCATGCAGGATGCTGTTGCATAGGCAAGCGGAATGCCCTTCGTTTCTACAGTCATGATTACATCGATATCGGAGGATGCGAATGCGGTTGCAAACATCCGGCCCACATCCGCCAAGAGACCAGGCAAGCCCAGCATATCTGTCATATATAAGTAACCGCCTGGAAGCACCCTCTCGGGCTGTTCCAGCTGGCGGCAAATATGATTCATAATGGATAATGCTTCTGCCTTGCCCATTTTGGGTGTATATCTGACTCCGCCCGCAGCACCTGCCAGCGTTTGCAGTTCACCAAGTCCTTCTTCCTCGAATACCTCTTTAATAATGGCCAGGTCTTCACTGATGGAGGACTTGGCAGACTGGTAACGATCAGCAAAAGCTGTCAAAGAAATTAACGTATGGGGCCGGGTAAGAAGGTACTGCGTCATTTCAACTAACCTAGCACTTCGTTTTAATTTCTTCACAGCATCGTCCCCCTCGCTAAATCCGAATATTATAATGATAATATATCATTTTTATACGGATTTAATCAAGAAAAACGTCTTTATCATGTCAGCATTCTTACCACGTAAACTTCTTTGCAGAAACCACGCAGACCATTATATATCCGTGATACTTTGGCTTCTTTGCTGACCAGTCCAAAAACTGTAGGACCGCTGCCCGACATCAAGACCCCGTCGGCACCCAACCGGTACATGATTTCCTTGAGCTGAAGCACCTCCGGATAGGTATGAAGCGTAACCGACTCCAGTACATTGCCGAGATTTGCGCATATATCGGAAAAGGAACCCCGCTCAATAGCCGATAACATCGCCGAGGTTGAAGGATGCTGCTTGATCTCCGACGCCCGCAGCTTTCCGTATACGTCAGCCGTAGACACGTTGATCGGCGGCTTGGCAAGCACGACCCAGCATTGCGGCGGATTGCCGATCGGCTCCAGCTTCTCGCCACGGCCGCGCGCAACCGCCGTTCCTCCCGTCACACAGAACGGTACGTCCGAGCCCAGCTCCGCGCCAAGCGTGCACAGCTCGTCCTCAGAGATTCCGAGCTCCCAGAGCCTGTTCAAGCCCCTGAGCGCAGCCGCAGCGTCACTGCTGCCCCCTGCTAGCCCCGCAGCAACAGGGATCTTCTTGTCCAAATGGATATAAACCCCTCTTGAGACGTCATACCGGTCCTTGATCAATTTAGCCGCCTGGAAGGCAAGGTTCTTCTCGTCCAGCGGTATGTAGCCAGCCTGGCTCGAAATAATAATCGTATCCCTGGGAAGCTCTTCCATCTCCAGACGATCTGCCAGATCCACCATCGTCATAATCATTTCCACTTCATGGAAGCCATCGTCCCGTTTACGCAATACATCGAGCATCAGATTGATTTTAGCCGGCGCTTTTTCATAAATCTTCATTTGTGTCACCCGTTCGTTATATATAGAAAAATAGAATCTTTTTTTATATTCTAACAAAAGGCCATAAGAAAAGCTAAGATGTCCTTTGTGCGACGTTTATGTCCGCTCTGGCATCTTAGCTTCAGGTTAAATATATCCGGTCATCCCGGGAGTTCATCTCCCGGAATCCAATCGGCTAATGGCGTGGTTGATATGGCTGCCGCGCTTGCATGGTCTGCACAAAAGCGGGCGAGAAAGAACTGCCTGCACTTCTTTCCGGTTGTCCCTGCGGCACATAAACGGCAACTGGCGGCGTGGATGCTGTGAAGCGCTGCTGCACGTTTGGCGCGGCTTGAGGCGCGGTGAATTGTTTGGCGGCAGCCTCCTCAGCCAATTGAATCGCCCGTTTCACCATATTCCCGGCATCCTTGGCTTTAATGCCGCCCCAGCCTTCGCGCTGCACCGTATCGTAAAATCCAAGGTCCTTCGCCAATTCATTCTTCAACTGCTCGCTCATAAAGCTTCGGCGTTTGCGGCTCATCCCAATAGAATCCTCCTTCGACCTGTAAGTTACCGTTAGTATGCTTGAATTTAAATTCTTCATGCACGCGGACAAACAGGCTGTTTTTGGAGATTAGCTTGGGGTATGAAGCTTAATGGACAGAAAAAAGAGTACGGACTTTTGAAGGGTCTCCGTACTCGATCAGGCTTGTTATTCTTTTATTGCATATACGTAATGCGAACTTGGCCATCATCGCTATCTACAGTCACTTCAACCGATTCAGTCAAAATATCTGCGTAGCTGTAGGAGACCCGCTTGAACGCATGCTGCTCCTCGTCAAGTTTGACAATGAATACAGAAGGGTAGATTTCTTCCAACACTCCGGTTCGTTCAATGGTCTTTCGTCGACCACCGTTTGCGCGAAGACGTATTTTGGAGCCGACATGGATTTCCAAACTGCGTTTGATCTCCATCAGTGCATTTTTAGCCATTGTCCACTACCACCTCTTTCCTTGTCCATTATAACTAAAAAGAGGTGGTTTGTCAAAAAATTATAATTATAACAGTGTGGTAAACAAATTGTCAATAATGAAAAGTCTAATTTTGGGCTGGATGCATAATATATTTTGCGAAATGGAATATTATACAGTTGGCTTGATACCCGTCAATGTTTTGGGCTTGGGAAGTCCGACGCGGTATTTTCCTAACGTTTCAATCCCCCCCACGCCATCGATCCCGCTGATCGTGCCATGAATCACATCGGCAAGATTGACCGTCTCCCTGATGGACGTATAGCTCGCTTTGATGGCAACATAAACAGGATCCAGGGCGTGAATAAGGATCCGGCCTGGTGAGCTTGCAAAATTGGCACCGGACTGCAGCAGAGCCTCGTAATGGGACTGGCAGGCGCCGGCAACGATAATCAAGCCGTCACGGCTTTTCTCGTACTCCCGCGCAATGCGCACCGCGTTGCAGAAGTTCTGGGAGTTTTTGTAGCTGTTGATGCTCATCAGCTCATGCTGCGGCGTATTTTTGAAAACCCCGTCATGGCCGGTAATCACAATAACATCCGGCTTAAGCTGCGGCAGCAGACGCTGTACCAGCTCAGGCATCTGCGACTCATGCACATGCAGGCCATGTGCAGGAACCTTCATCTGCGTGTACAGCTGCATGCTTTTCTTCATGTAATTGCCGTCTCCATCAAGATGGAGCACTTTGCCGGGCACTTCAAAGTAGGGCTGGGTTTCGTTTGTCGCCCTCCTCAGCTCGCTTGCATTATGAATGACCAGCTTCTCCCGCTGCTCCTTCATGCGCCGCATCGATTCATTTACCTTAACGCGAACCTCTTTGGCCGCACCGGTGGATTCCGGGTGGGAAACAACCGTCAAGTCGCGAATCGGAGCGTCTGCAAGCAGCCGGTAGTCCGTACCCTTCAGTATCGCTATTTCTGAGTCTAGAATGGCAACGCGAAAAAGGACGTCCCCGCCATACGATTTGCGGACGACCAGGTCCCCTTGCTTCATGGGCAAATCACCTCTTCGTCTATCCTATGGGCCAGCAACGTCAATGGTGCGTTTTTAAGCCGTCCGAAGATCTCTAGCTTGGCAGTCCGGCTTCCAGCAAAGCGTGGCTAAGGCGGGCAAACTCATCCAGCGACAGCGTCTCGCCGCGGCGTGCAGGAGCAATGCCGCAGCCCTCCAGAAGAGGTCCCAGAAGCTCCCTGTTCTCTTTGCCCACCATAGCTGTCAGGTTATTATAGATTGTCTTGCGCCGCTGTGCGAAACTGCCCTGGACAGTACGGAAGAAGTGGGCTTCATCCTTCACATCAACAGGGGGCTGCTTGCGCACCGTCAGCTTGATAACTGCGGAATCCACATTGGGCTGCGGGATGAATACCGTATGCGGCACGATGCAGACAAGCTCCGGCTCGCAATAATACTGAACCGCCACACTGAGACTGCCGTACTCTTTGCCGCCAGGCTTTGCAGCCATCCGCTCCGCCACTTCCTTCTGAATCATAACCACAATATGCTCCAGAGGCAGCTTTTCCTCGAGCAGCTTCATAAGAATCGGCGTTGTCACATAATAGGGCAGATTTGCCACTACGCTGACTCCGCTTAACCCCGCAAAATGCTTCTCAATAAGCTCACCCAGGTTCAGCTTCAGCACATCTCCATGCACAACATGAACATTAGAGCGATCAGCGAGCACATCCCTTAGAATCGGAATAAGCCTGTTGTCGATTTCCACAGCGGCAACGCGCCCGGCTTGCTCGGCAAGCTGTTGGGTCAAGGCTCCGATGCCCGGCCCGATCTCCAGAGCTCCTTTTGTTTCGTCCAGCCCTGCTGCCGATACGATTTTTTGCAATATATTTTGATCAATCAGAAAATTTTGTCCGAGACTTTTTCTGAAGGAAAATCCGTATTTGGCAATGATGTCGCGTGTGCGTCTTGGCGAAGCTACATCCTCATGCACGTTTGGACCGCTCATTCATGACTTGCCCCTTTCGCTGCTCTCTTGCTCCATCGCTGTCAATGCCAGCTCAAATTCCTCGCGCGTAATTCGGAACATGGAGCAACGCTTAAAAAACTGCTTGCCGTTGGCATAGCCGATGCCGAGCAAATTGCCCATTTTCAGACGCCTCTCCGAAGCATTCGCATGCACAAGAAGACCTGCCCGCATAAGATCGTCCCAGGTGATCTCGGGCTGGCTTGTCCCTTCGCCGCTGCCCGCTTCCGTACGCACATTGGCGAGGGCTCTTCGAATCGCTTCGGGCGAGGCGTTCTCGACGCCGATATCCCCCTTGTAGCTTGCGTCCTCCTGGGGTAGAAAAGCATGCTTGCAGCCGGGCACGCGCTGCGCAACAATTTTACGGATGCGCTCCCCTGCATGATCCGGATCTGTAAATATAATAACTCCGCGGCGCTGCTGTGCGAGCTCCACCCTGCGCAAAACATCCGCGCCGATGGCTGAACCGCCTGTCTCGATCGTTTCCGCTTCAACTGCCCGCTTGATGGCCACGGTATCGTCTTTGCCCTCAACTACGATTATTTCCTTAATCATGCCGTCCATCCATTCCCTTCAGACAAACATACAAAAGAAGAGGCAATCGCCTCTCCTTATAATGGCATATTTATGTTTAAAATACGATATGAATGAGGTAAACCCTTATTAAAGGAGTTAAGTCCCAAGGTTAAATTGCCTCCGGCTTATTCGGCCCGAGCACATAAACCGTGTATCCTCGTTTGAGACCAAACTTCTCAGCATAAGACTCACTTTCAAAATAAACATCGATTTTTTTGCCTTTGATGGCACTGCCCGTATCTTCCGCTCTGCGGAAACCGATACCCTCAATGTAGACCCACCAGCCGATAGGAATAACCTTCGGGTCAACCGCGATAGTTCTGCCCTCTTGAACCGTCGCACCTGATGCCGTTATCCCATATTGCGGATGACTTTTTGACTTGCCCGTTGATGAAACGCCCGCAGCATATGCAGTCAGCGTTACATTCTTCAATATCTGTTTAGGCTTCAGCTTGTCGCCCCGCTTGGTCGTTACTGTAGAAGAGCCCGCCTTCGCTGAGAGCGTAACTACATTCGTTTCCGGCTTCTTGGTACCCACCGCCACCACTTTATCGACCGACTCCGCTTTCGTCAGCTTGGTAACCATAGTCTGGGACACAAGCACCCCGTCCGCATATACGTTCTCAAACTGTTTGACTACTTTGCCTTCATTGCCGTTCTGAACAAGCTTCTGTTTGCCCTGCTCAAGCTTGGGGTCTTCCTTCTTCACGACCGAAAAGGGAACCGTATAAGCCTTCTCCGAAATTTTCTTCTCGATCCGTGTGACCGTGACACTCATGTTGGACTTTACTCTGTCCTCCATGGCAGGCCAAACCTTATCTTGATTGCGTATCAGTATGTCCGCTTGATCGATCACTGCCTTAACCGTTCTTTCTGTCGTGTACAACGTTCTTACCTTGCCGTCTGCCTTCACATGGACCGGTACCGCTTGGTCAATGACGATGCGGTCGCCGTCCTTTATTCCCCCGTTAAGAGGTAAGGACACCTTGTCATACTGCCCTATCGTGATGGCTTGTTCATCCAGTAGGCGTTGAAGGACCCATTGTTTTGTCGAAACAATGGTTTCTTGTCCGTTCACTACTACGGAGACGTGCTTGTCAGCCGTTCCGTACAACAACACCAGAAACATGAAAGTCATAGCGATTGAGATCAGAGCGCTCAGTAATATTAAACGCACGTTCTCATGCTTCCATCGCAATGCGAAAGACATGCTGGATGATCGTTTACCATGGGTATCCTTAAGCTGGAGTGCGCCCACTTCTTCGGTCCTCCTTCATAGCCCCGCCGCCTAGTTACATGATTGCCTTTGACGGTTCTATTGTTTTTGTTGGCGTGATTGCACGCCACTCCTCATTCCAACCTCGACCTCCATGGTAAACCCTATGTCGTCTTTTTACGCAATATTCAAAATAAAAGAAGCCGACGACGACAGAGGATCTGTTTCGTGGCTTCCCAGATGACGACGGGACATGGATTAAATGCACGAGGTTGATCTCTCTTATAACACTATTACGCTGGCGAGGTTAGCTGTCGGATTCGGGCGAGAGAGTCGCCCTATTCATGGCTGGCATGTCTACCACATGCTTCCATAAAATTCACCCCAAGAAGAATTCAACATTTACTGCCCTTCGTCCGATACGAAGTGTATCAATGTTTGGTTCCCCCGCTCTCCGACTTCGGAGATTAAGCGATATTTTGGAAAAGGAATGCAAGTTTTGAAGCTCTGAGATGAATGATACCGCCTTTTGCTGCTCATTGTAAAGAAGAGATTAATCGCGATTTTAACGAATTTTAAGGAAAATCACGTGAAAAACTGCCAATTTACTGACTCAAAATTAGTTTTTTCACTCGAAATGTCTTGATTGCTACCTCTTATAGCCCTTTTTCTTTAAAAGCAAAACAATTCTGAGCATTCTCTGTCGTAATTTTTGAGATTTCTTCTACAGATTTCCCTCTAATTTCGGCAACCGTTTCTGCTACAAGACGGACAAAAGCGGACTCGTTTCGTTTCCCCCGGTAGGGGTGGGGAGCTAAATAAGGAGCATCGGTCTCGATCAAAATACGGTCAAGCGGCACCTGTGCCAGCACCTCTTTGGGAACACGCGCGTTCTTGAATGTGAGCGGTCCGCCGAACGAAATATAGAAATTCATGTCGAGGCATTGTTTCGCCGTCTCCCAGCTGCCTGAGAAGCAGTGCATGACCCCGCCCACATCTTTGGCATTCTCCTCTTTCAGTATATGAAGCACGTCCTCATGTGCCTCCCGGTTATGAATTGAAATAGGCATCTTCTTCTGCCGCGCAAGCTGGATCTGCTCCCGGAAAACACGCTGCTGAACGTCCTTCGGAGACGTATCCCAGTGATAATCCAAGCCTATTTCGCCGATCCCCACAACTTTGGGATGATCGCAAAGCGATGCAATCCAGTCCAGGTCTCCGGGCAGCATATGAATGCTTTCAACAGGGTGCCAGCCCACAATCGCATAGATAAAATCATATTGCTCCGCCAGAGCCATTGTCGTGGGAATGGTCTCCCGGTCAAAGCCGATATTTATAATTCTCGAGATCCCGGCAGCACGGGCCCGTTCGATCACTTCCGCGCGGTCCTCGTCGAATTGTTTCGAATCCAGATGGGTATGTGTGTCGATTAACATAAGCAAGTTGATCTCCCTTCTATAATAAGAGCCCGAATCGTTCGCGGATATGAGGCGACAACAGATGGGCCGATTCAAGTAAAGGCTCCTCGGGGTAATACAGATGATATTTGCCCTGATGAATTCCGGTAATCGAGCGGATGATATCCGACTTTCTGGAGATTTCAGACAAGCGGTCATCCTGCCCCAGAAGCAGAATCGGCGGACGTTCATCCTTGTCCATGAAATCATGACCCAGACGGTATACATCATACGGCATATCGTAGGGAAAGTCGATTTCCAGATGATAGTCCGGATTGAGACCGATCGATTGAAATTGTTCACGAATTTCCTGCCAAAGCTTTTCATCGGCATTGTCCATGGTTATGTATTTATATAGTTTTCGGTTCAGGAATCGGGTGCATAATTCTGCCAGCAGAGAATCCTCCTCCTTCAACCACTGCGTAAAGGCTGTTTGAGCCATGGCTTCGTCCAGCAGGAGATAGTTCTCCACATCAAGCGTACCTTCCATCAGATGCCGGAGCGGTTCGATCATCCATGAGAAAGCATACCCGCCCCCATAAAGCTCGCGTGCTCTGCGAAATATTTGTCGAAGTATAATTTCGGAGCTCCGGGTGACCGGGTGAAAATAAACCTGCCAATACATTTGGTAGCGGGACATCAGATAATCCTCAACGGCATGCATTCCGCTCTCTTTTACAACAATTCGTCCCTGATACGGCCTTAGAACGCGAAGAATGCGTTCCAGATCGAAGGTTCCGTAATTGACGCCTGTATAGTATGCATCGCGCAGCAGGTAATCCATACGGTCCGCGTCCATCTGGCTGGATATGAGGCTGACCACAATCGGCTGATTATACGTTTTGCAGATTACAGCCGCCACCCTTTCCGGCAGGGAGGGGTCGCAGTCGCGGAGGACCTGGTTAATTTCAGTATTTTCCAGTAAAATACGGCATGTCCATTCCTCATGATCAGTATCAAACACCTGCTCAATTGAATGCGAGAAGGGACCATGACCCACATCGTGCAGCAAGGCGGCGCATAACGTCACAAGCCTCTCTTCCCTGGGCCAATCCGTATAACCCCCCCGTTCAAATTGAGAAATGATTTTTCTGGTTATTTCATAAACGCCCAGTGAGTGCGAGAAGCGGCTGTGCTCCGCCCCGTGAAAGGTCAAATAAGATGTACCGAGCTGACGAATTCGCCGCAGACGCTGAAATTCCCTCGTATTAATGAGATTCCATATCGTCTCATCCTGCACATAAATATATTTATGAACCGGATCTTTAAATACTTTCTCCTCGGCTAGCGAATGATGTCTAGGATTCATCTTTTTCCCCTCCGATGTTCAATTATTCGACATAATTTCTTTTTAATGTGTCGAATTGTGTCGTAAACGCATTACCAAATAGTCAGTATCGTTGTATGATTTATGTAAGGCTATACACCCTATCCTTATGGATAAAACGGAGAAAAACGGCGTATTTGCAAGCAGAATCAAGGTTGACTATTATGGGAAACGTTGGTATTATAAAAACAAGAATTAATAGAACTTTGTCGAAAAATGACGAAATAAGTATTTTGAGAGGAGCACGGGATAGATTATGATGAAATCAACAGGTATTGTGCGTAAAGTGGATGAGCTCGGACGTGTTGTAATCCCCATTGAACTGCGCCGTACGCTTGGCATCGGTGAAAAAGATGCCCTGGAGATTTATGTGGACGGCGAACGCATTATGCTGAAAAAATACGAGCCCGCTTGTATCTTCTGTGGTAATGCCGAGAATGTCACTTACTTCAAGGGAAAAATTGTATGTAACGCTTGTTTATCCGAAATGCCAACTCCTGTAACAAAATAAGAGACAAAACCGGAATCATGCGTTATAATATAATTAATCAACTTACATTTGTTAATTCTAACCTTTTTAATACTCCTTGCCTTCCTGAGTTTGCTTATCAGGAAGGTCCTTTTTTTTTTATGGCCCCAAGATAGAAAAGGCATTCACTTTCGCATGATTTCATTATATACGTCGCGTTTTGCCAACCCTCGATCAACCGCGGTCAGCTTGATAGCCTCTTTCCGATCCAGATTCTGCGCTTCATAACGACTTACATGCTCCTCCAGATTCAGCTCCGTCCACCAAGGCTTGTCATCCCCCTCCAGATCTTTCGCTGCCGATGCATCGGCTCCGGCAACGACCAGGCAGTACTCGCCAAGCGGCGGATGTTCACTGAGCCAAGCCAGACATTCTGATATTGTCCCTCTCGCCGCCTCCTCAAATCGTTTCGTGAGCTCCCGCACCATAGCTACGTCACGGTCGCCCCATTGCTCCAGCATAGCCGTGAGGGTTTTGGCCACCCGATGAGGCGATTCATAGCAGATGATAGTCGCATCCTGTTTCCTCAGCTGCTGCAGCCACTCCTGCAGTGCTTTGCGCTCGCGCGGGGGGAATCCTGTAAACAGGAATCTGTCTGTAGGCAGGCCGGATATGATAAGTGCCGACAGCGCCGCGTTCGCCCCTGGTATGGGAACCACCGCGATTTCCTGCTCAGCTGCCGCTACTACCAGCTCTGCACCCGGATCAGAAATAGCGGGAAGCCCCGCATCGCTCACCAGCGCAATCGAGAGTCCCTCAGAGAGAAGGCGAATAAGCTCGCTGCCGCTTGCCGACTTATTATGCTCATGATAACTTACCAGCCTGGTTTGGATTTCAAAATGAGTCAGAAGCTTGCGTGTCTGCCGGGTATCCTCCGCCGCAATCAGATCAACTTCTTTCAACGTGCGGATCGCACGAAAAGTTATGTCTTCCAGATTCCCAATCGGCGTTGCCACCAAATAGAGCGTACCCGCTTTCTTGCTCTCTTGATCTTTCGCTTGCGTAAAGCTTTGCTGAACTTTCATGTCGGCTCGATCCTCGTTTCCGGCTGATGATTTCCATAATAGATCTGCATGATCTCTTCATTATATTGATGCTGGCTATTGTAAACGATTAAAGGCGCCAGAAGCTTAACATCGGGCCTGCCGTCGCGTACCGCTTCAATCAGCACCATATTCGCCTCTGCCTCCACATGTGGATGGACGAAGCGGATCCGCTTGGGCTCCAATTTCCACTTTCGAAGCGTTTGCGTAATCTCAATCAATCTCGACGGCCGATGCACCATGGATACACGTCCGCCGGTCCGGACCAGCTTGGCGCAAGCGGCAACAATATCATCCAAAGTCCCGTTTAACTCATGCCTGGCATTCGCAACATATTCATTCTCATTCCGCTCGCCAATTCCCACCGGCATGTAAGGGGGATTGACCGTAATCGCATCGAAGCTGCCATAACCGCTATGTTCTATATAATAACGAAGATCGCCTTCGTGAATGTGAATCTGGTGCTCCAGCTTGTTCCATACCACACTTCTCCTGGCCATATCCGCAAGGCGGGGTTGAATCTCAACGCCCGTTATAGCCGCCTTGGTGCGGGTAGATAACAACAGAGGAATAACTCCATTTCCGGTACATAAATCCAGTACTTTTCCCCGTGGCGGAACCCCGGCGAATCTCGCCAGCAGAACCGCATCCATAGAGAAACTGAACACATCCCGGCTTTGGATGATGTGCAGCTGATGGGTCAACAAATCATCCAGTCGCTCATTCGATTTCAGTGTTCCTTCATTAAATGGATTAGACACGTGCATGATGCCCTCATTTCTTCCCTTATTATTACCCGCTGCAAGCCTTTCTGACATCCCGGCATAATCCATGAAGGAATATGGTAAATCCGTGTTCTCGGGACATAAAACAAACAAGACCCGGGAAGCCGGGTCTTGTTGTGTAATCATTCCTTATTCAGAAAGGATAGACAGAACAAACAGTCACCCTCCGTACGCAAATGCCCGTAGTACAAATTGCAAATGTGAAATCCTTCATGATAAAGACGGGCAAGATTGTCGTAGCCCTCGCCGACAGCTGCCGCTTGGTCCAAGGGCATATGAGGAGGCAGTTCTACAGTTCCCTGATCAGCGGCAGCAACAGCAGCCTCCGGCTCTACATGAGCGGAGAGAATCGCTGTTTCGCGCTTAAATATCTTGCGCAGCTGCTGATTCTCGATACTGAGCCGTTTGTTCTCCTCAAGCAATGCTTTCACCCGCTGCTTGAGCGCGCCCATTTGAACATGCAGGCTCCCCATATTCGTTTCCAGCTCGTCCATTTGGTTAAATATATCCTTCTTGTTCAAGTTCCCACCCCAAAGACTGTTCAGCTTCGGACTTACGGATTCCCGCCTTATTTGATCACGACATCATCCAGCGGCATTTCCTTCGGCTTCCCACCATCGAATAGTTGCACATAAACGGATTTGGTGCCTACGTTTATTCCGGTCACTTTGCCTTCTCCCAGGGAAGTGACAACGACCTTGCCAACGGCCGGAAGCTCTTCCCGGACGCTTTCATAATTATCATGCTCATATTTCAAGCAGCACATTAATCTTCCGCATAAACCGGATATTTTGGTTGGATTCAGCGATAGATTCTGATCCTTGGCCATCTTGATCGATACCGGCTCAAAATCGCCCAGCCAAGATGAGCAGCAGAGAACGCGCCCGCATGGGCCAATCCCGCCCAGCATCTTCGCTTCATCGCGCACACCAATTTGCCTAAGCTCAATGCGGGTGCGGAATACACTGGCCAAGTCCTTCACCAATTCGCGAAAATCGACCCGGCCTTCTGCCGTGAAATAAAAAATGATTTTGTTCCGGTCAAACGTAAATTCGACGTCGACCAGTTTCATTTTGAGCTGATGATCTTTTATCTTATCGAGACAAGTATTAAAGGCATTGCGGGCAGCCGACTTGTTCTCGTCAACGATCTTGGCATCGTTGTCACCTGCAATACGGATGACTTTCTTAAGCGGAAGGACAACATCTGATTCACCGACTTGTTTGTGTCCAACCACAACTTTACCATATTCAATACCTCTGGCCGTTTCCACAATTACATGCTGATCTTTATCTACCGGGAACTCCACAGGATCAAAATAATATATTTTGCCCGCCTTCTTGAAGCGGACGCCAACGACGTTATACAATCCGTCACCCCTCCTGTATGCGGATAAGCAATTGCTCCAGGGCCAGCTGCGGGGGTACATGAGCACGCATTCGTTTGCCTGCTTCCAGCGTATGCTCCATGCACCGTACCCAACCGTCCGCTGAACGTCCGAATGCATGTTTGCCGATCCAATCCACCTGATCTATAAAAACGAGTGCCTCATGTCTTCCAGCTTGAAAGTGAATCATATCTTTATACCATAATACGAGCAGTGACAACAGCAGCTGCGGCTGTTCACCAAGTCCCGTCTTGAATACTTGCTGTTGAGCGGATACCATCGCCGCGGTGAATCGGGTCAGACTATCCTTGCCTAATTGTATCACTACATTTCTCATTTCTGCAAACTCATTCTGTTGGATGATCAAGCGGCATGCCTCAAGCCCGGAAGCCAAATGAACGGCAGCCCGCGCCAGAAGCTGTGGAACCTCCTCCGCTACAAGCGTTTGCAGCATATCCGTAGGCGCAAGCGGCATAAAAGGCACCCACTGCGTACGTGAGCGTACCGTCGGCAGCATGGCTTGTCCGTTTTCTGTCAGCAAAATCGCGACCACCAATGTCTGCGGCTCCTCCAGAAATTTGAGCAGACTGTTGGCGGCCTGCGGCGTCATCGTTTCTGCACGCTGCATAATATATATTTTACGCTCCGCTCCTGAACTCCGATAAGCAAGTTCACGCTGAAGCTCACGTATCTGATCAATTTTAATTGAACTTCCATCCGGCTCAACCACATGAAGATTGGGCTGATTGCCATGGTCAAACTTGCGGCATGCCAGGCACTCCCCGCAAGCATCGTCCTGCCCCGCTGTGCAAAATAGCGCTTTGGCGAATTCTTTGGCCATAGCCATTCTTCCGCTTCCCGGAGGGCCGCTGAATAGATAGGCATGCGAGACTTTGCCGCTTCGCAGTGCATGCTGCAGGATTCGTTTCGCCATAGGCTGTCCCGCCAGTTGTGCGATACTCATATGAATAATTCCTTTCCACACTCACCTGCTGCCAACGAAGAAATCCTGGTGGCAACCTTAATTTCGATGAAAGCTTCTTTCCAGAGAAGAAACGCAAACCTGCTGATACTTCCAGGAACTTGAGAGGAGTCCGGAAAATACCATATCTCTCCATTAAAAAAACAAATTAATCAGAATCCCCCGTATATCGCCAATTCTTTGCAAAAGCTCCAACCGCCCCGCCTCAGTGTCCAGCAGCTCTTCTCCCATCGATAAGAGCGCCGAGTCCACCTCGTCAAGCAGCTTATAACGTTTTGTCCGGCCGCGCCTGTCAAAGCCACGCGTCTCTTTCATGCCAACGCCGCGTTTTACGGTATCTTCAAGAAATTTCTTAACCATTCTCCGGTAAAGCTGCAGCTCACGCACTGTCATGGAACGCGACAAGCGCTCCCCCTGATTGTGGATATCCTGCAGCTTCTGCTGCAGCTGCTCCATCGTCCGCTGTTCATCCTGATGCATCATGACATCAGTGAAGTTCTTTGGTTGAGCAGGTTTATAGCCCAGATCCAGCCGGGAACGGTCCTGCCCCAGCGGTCGATAACCCGGATTAATTTTCATCCTTCAATCACGTCCAATCAGAAATGTTCGAACCTTTCTACAGGTACAACGAATACGGCGGCTCCGCCAACCTGTACTTCGACTGGAAACGGAATGTAGGCATCGGTTGTGCTTCCCATCGGCGATACGGGCGAAACAAGCTGATCGCGCACCTTGCAGTTGGAGCGGATCACATTAAGCACTTCGTGTACCCGTTCATCCTCAATACCAATCATAAAGGTTGTATTGCCTGCCCGCAAAAAACCGCCTGTACTTGCCAGTTTTGTTGCTCTGAAGCCTTCTTGAACCAGCGCATTCGACAACCGGTTGCTATCTTTGTCCTGTACGATCGCAATCACTAATTTCATTGATTATCCCTCCCGAATTATATTGCCATTCGTAATGTTTAGAAACAATAAAATGCAGGTTTCTTATTCATGTGCAGAACTTTCAAGAAAAACTGCGATATGTGTAAATGTACATGCTATAGGATGTTAAGAGGACTACTATTATAATTTGACATCGTTTGCAAATAATCCTTTAAAACGCTGAGTGATTATCGAAATGGAGTCATTCAGCAGAGCTTCAGGTGAAGTTTCTGCATTTATTCGGACTATCCGACCCGGATTCTGTGCATGCAGCTTTGTATAGCCTTCTCGTACCAGATGATGGAAAGAAAGTCCCTCCAGATCGAGGCGATTGATTTCCCTGTTCTCGGCTTCATAGATGCGCTTAAGCCCTGCTTCCGGAGAGATATCCAGCCATAATGTCAATTCGGGCATCACATCCTCAACAGCAAAACGGTTAATCGACCAAATCTCATCCATGCCAAGCCCTCGTGCATGACCCTGATAAGCAAGACTGCTGTCAACGAAGCGGTCACATATAACAAACATGCCATCGGCAAGAGCGGGTATAATTTTTTCCGTCAAATGTTGTCGTCTGGCAGCTGCATATAGAAGAGCTTCTGTTCTGGCTTCCATTGCGGTATTGCCCTGATCGAGAATGACGCCTCGTATTTGTTCGGCAATGGGAATTCCTCCAGGCTCCCGTGTTGTCATCACACGGATACCTTTTGCTGACAGTATACGCGTTAGCCCATCAATGAGTGTCGATTTTCCGGCGCCTTCACCGCCCTCAATAGTCAAAAAAGTTCTCGGTTCCAACATAAGAGCTCCCTTTAGAATCGTTTCTTGTCCCTATCATAACAAAGCAAGCTATAAGCGTAAACGAATTCCTGCCCTGTCTGCCTCATCATAATGTCCTAGGCCTCCCGAATCACCGCTATCGTTTTCAATGTCGGATCCGATATTCCTTGACATTTTGCACCCCTCAGGGCCAGTTCCATCATATATAAAGCGACATTCTGATGAATCCTTTCTCCAGAATACAAGATGGGGATGCCCGGGGGATAGGGGATAACGGCTTCTGCAGCTATTCGGCCTGCTGCCTCCGTAATATTGACCATTTCCACCTGATCACGCTGTATCCGCTGTCTGCTGAAGAGTACTGGTTCAGAAATCGATTGTACAGTATCATACATGGATCCTTTTATTTTCGCTTCATTTACATAACTTCCATGAATTACCATATCAAAATCAGTGCCCGTATGTACCTCTTTCCCAATTTCGATGCATGCCTGGAGCAGCTTCTCGTTGTCCTTTAATGACATCGACATTCCGAACAACAAAACCACATGAATGGAATCGGCCATTTCCGGCCAGCATCCTCGCTTCTCAAGCATTTTCTGAAGGTCATAACCGGATAATAATCCGGCTCGATCCTTAATAATAATACGAAGGGGGTCCCCCATCATATTCAGACCGTAAGGAGGCAATTCAATCCACCCGGAAGATTCGTTTGCCCACTGCCTGAATGACTCTGCTGCCATTATGCCCTCTTCAAATAAAGAAGGTCCAAAAGTATCAATCATTGCCCGGGCAATATCCAAGGATGCCATAATGGGATAAGAAGGACTGGAGCTTTGGACCATTGACAGTGCATCTCCTAATGCATCACGATCAATCCTGATTCCCTGTACATGCAGCATAGCGCCCATTGTAAGAGCGGATAACGTTTTGTGGGTCGACTGTACAACAGCATCAGCGCCTGCCTGAAGCGCTGAACGAGGGAATGAGGAATGCAAGCCGTAATGAGCGCCATGCGCTTCATCGACCAGCAGCAGACAGTCATGGCTGTGTACAAGCTTTGCATATGGCTCTAAATCCGTACATAATCCATAATAGCTGGGATTAGTTAGGAATACGGCTTTCGCTTCCGGATATCGGAGAAGAGCCTCCTCTATATCAGACAGTTTTGGAATTGCATGCAAACCTGTTCCTGGATCTGTTTGTGGAGAAAGAAATACCGCTCTTGCCTGTGCAAGCATTAATCCGTTTAGAACGGACTTATGTACATTTCTTTGTAAAATAATAAGATCTCCTGGGTTGCAGCTGGCCATTATCATTGCCAGGTTTCCAGCTGTACTCCCTCCAACCAGAAAATAAGTGTGCTCTGCACCAAAGGTTGCCGCAGCCAGACGCTGAGCTGCAGCAATTACGCTTGTCGGCATATGAAGATCGTCGGTCACAGACAGCTCTGTCACATCCAAGGCCATAATCGTTCGAAATATCTGAGCTGCATCTGTATCAAGCTTTTGCAGCCTATTTAAAGATTGGCCATATTTATGGCCTGGAACATGATAACTTATTGGATATGAGCGGTGCAGGTCCATTAACGCTTCATACAAGGGTGCGTGGAATAATGGTTCAATAGCAGTCATCAGAAATATAAATTCTCCTTTTAGATAATTAAACTGTATATATAAAAGCTAAGCACTTCACCACTCCACACAAATAATTTACAAATTATTATAATATAACCAAATAAGGGGTGGAAACAGAAAATAAATCCTCGCTATCCCGATTGGAGCTTCCTTTTCGAGATCTGCGAGGATTGACTATACTGATGCTATCCGGATCACAATCAGGCATTCTTTTGAACCCAAATTTGCTTCAGCTGATGAATAAAGAAAGGGTATTTTGCATCTTGAACTTCCGTTCTGACCATTTCCACTTCGCATGATTCACAAATGAATTCATCAATAATTCGCAGACCTTCCTGCTTATGATGCCCGCAAATAATGCAACAGCTTCCGATTGCTTCTTCCATCATTCTTCACCTCGCCTTTACAGGAAATTACTCATTGCTACTATTATGCCACATAGTCTAGCATCATATACTTGTTTCATAGCCCGTTTCAAATAGCCCTACATCATATGATACACGAGTGAAAAGGGTGAATGGTATCTAAATATGTTGCCTTCGCTCCGCTCTTCAAAAAATGAATGCAGTTTCCGATACATTCTCTAGTAGGATGGAGGGGACATTGTCACAATGAGAGGCACGCTCGCTGAGCAGGAAAAAGCCACAATTTATCAATACCAGCTGATCCGTAAAATCGTGGTGCGCAAAGAGCTTATATGGAGCTATTTAAGCGTAGCATTCATCATTTCAATCTTTCAGTTAGCCCTGTATCAAGTAGACGGTGCAATTGCACTAGCTCTGGGTCTGATCGTAACTCAGCTGATCCAATTCATAATTATTCGCTTAACCTTGATTCGTGTAGATGAGCCGGATAACCGCCGGTGGGGCTATCGATTGATATTGCCTTGGGTCGGATATATCCCAATTGCCCATATTGAGCTTGCTCTCTTTCGTCGTCTGCAGCGTCATATGTTCTGGTTGGGGCTGTGCGCGATTGGCGTTGCTTACCCTTGGGCTAATGAAGCTCAGATGATCAGCTTGATATGCTGGCATTTATGGACATTGGCACCGCGGGTTGTCCTGCTTCGTCAGTTGCGGAAAGTCCGCCGTGACGGTGTGCTCCGCATCCAGGCAGCCGATGTAAGCTATTATCATCGTTAGTCAATTGATTATAAGTAGAGGGTGCTCAGAGGCACCCTCTCTTCTTTATGTAAGATTAAAAATTAATAAAGTAGGACGTAGAGGCACAGGAAACAAAAGATAAATATTGCGCAAATATTAGTATAGAAGATTTTTCTCAAAAAAACGGATGATCGTGTACAACACATGGTGTCACACGCGTACCGGTTATCCGGCCAGATAATTGTTTGAATTTTATACAAGAAACTGCTGTTATTGGACAATAAATTTATGCCGTTCCTCCAGTCGGCAGGAACTTTATCATACGGCATGCATTAGTTAATCAACTTCTGAAGACAACAAGCGAGTAAACAAGTCAGCAAACAACAAAAAACCGACCGCAGAACTGCGGTCGGCTTCTCGTGCTTGGCAACGTCCTACTCTCCCAGGACCCTGCGGTCCAAGTACCATCGGCGCTGAAGGGCTTAACGGTCGTGTTCGGGAT
>NZ_JBWDNP010000026.1:0-62473 GCF_056269255.1 Paenibacillus sp. JT31N17 | reverse complement strand
TTCAGCGCCGATGGTACTTGGACCGCAGGGTCCTGGGAGAGTAGGACGTTGCCAAGCACGAGAAGCCGACCGCAGTTCTGCGGTCGGTTTTTTGTTGTTTGCTGACTTGTTCTCCATATAAGATGAAAATTTTTAACCGTGATCGTCAAATTGAAGAGTGCATCAAAATAGCAAGAAAAGGATACCGATATTTTAGATCTTTAATTATTTGGTTTATTTAATTTTAATTGTATAAAAGGGTTGGTTCAACGTAAGCCCTTTTGAGCAAATGTTTCGGCAGCTGCCCAGAAAAGGTAATGAATAGAACAGCCTCCCTTCAAGCCGCAAGATCTTTTGCCTTGTCCGGTATCAAGTAATGAACATTCTGACGTATAAAAGCGGCAGATACGCCCAAGCTAATAGCAGATCAGAAAACCATGATACCGGCTTGACGTTTTAAAAAAAATGCGTATAATAAAGTTAAAGTCAAAGAAAGTCAAAGTCAATTAATTAGAATATTGAATGATTTTGATGCTGCTTGACTGCTTAGCTGTTGTTGGTTGCATTTTAGGGAGGTTGGTGAAATGCGCAACATTTCCGATCTCATTGAGCAGTATTTGAAGCATATGCTGCAGGAGAGCTCCGATGGTGCGGTTGAATTGCAGCGTAATGATTTGGCGGATCGCTTTTCCTGCGTTCCTTCACAAATTAATTACGTAATCAGCACCCGGTTTACACTGGAGAAGGGCTACTTTGTTGAAAGTAAGCGCGGTGGGGGCGGATATATCCGTATTCAACGCATTGAGCTGCCGACGTTAACGGTCATACAAGGGCATATTGCCCAGACCATTGGCGATCAAGTTGATCAAGGAGCGGCCGAGGGGCTTATTTATCAGCTGGAAGAAGCGCAGCTTGTTTCCAAGCGGGAAGGCAATCTGCTGAGGGCTGCAATCTCCCGTGAAGCGATCGCCGTAAAGCTTCCCTTGCGGGATGAAATAAGGGCGAGGCTCCTGAAAGCGATGTTGATTACATTGCTCGTCAAATCCCGATGAGTACTGCTTCACTCCTATAAGGCCAGCTTGAACTTGCTTAACCTTAATGGGAGAATGAGAACCATGGATGCGATTTTTCTTTAACCTTGCAGGAGGAGGGATAGTACGGAATGCTTTGTCAGGAATGCGGTAATAAACCGGCTTCACTTCATTTTACGAAAATTGTAAATGGGGAAAAAACGGAATTTCATATTTGCGAATCCTGCGCACGTGAAAAAGGAGAAGGGTTGCCGGGTGTATCCAACGGTTTCTCCATTCACAGTTTGTTATCCGGACTGCTCGACTTTGAACCTGCAAGCGGGGTAAACGCCTTTGGTGCAAGGCCGCAGCAATTACGCTGTGAAACATGTGGTCTTACCTATACACAGTTCAGCAAGATGGGGCGGTTCGGCTGCAGCGAATGCTACACGACTTTTGGCAGCAAGCTGGATCCGATTCTCAAGCGTGTTCACGGCAACTCATCGCATGTCGGCAAGATTCCGAAACGCACGGGCGGACAAATTCAGCTCAAGCGTGAAATTGAGGACCTTCGGGCCGATCTGCAGCAGCGAATAGAATGTGAGGAGTTTGAGAACGCAGCTAAAATCCGCGACCAGATTCGTGAACTGGAAGGTAAGGTTACAGATGTTTAGGCTAAGCGTGGAAGGAGGAACCGTTTTTGTCGGAGCGATCTTTTGTACAGGAAGCCTTAAGTGAATGGATGAGAGAAGCTGGGCCTGATTCAGATATTGTTATCAGCAGTCGAGTTCGGATCGCCCGTAATTTACGGAGTCATCCTTTCCCGATGCTCGCCACAAACGAACAGGCGCAGGAGGTTATGGAGAATCTCACCGCTATGGGATCTTCTCCCGAGCTGGGTGAGATTGACCGGTTTGAGACGATTGAGCTCTCCGAGCTGAGCGAGCTTGAACGCAGAGTGCTCGTTGAGAAGCATCTCATAAGTCCGAACCTTGCGAATGAGTCACGCTGCGGGGCACTTATATTAAGTGAGAACGAATCCGTCAGTATCATGGTGAATGAAGAGGATCATCTGCGGATCCAATGCTTATATCCCGGTTTTCAAATAAAAGAAGCCTGGAGCTTGGCTAACCGCATTGACGATATTTTTGAAGAAGCAACCGATTACGCCTTTGATGAACGCCGTGGTTATTTGACCAGTTGTCCGACGAATGTCGGTACAGGTATTCGTTCTTCGGTCATGATGCATTTGCCTGCGCTTGTCATGACGCATCAGATCAACCGTATTTTGACGGCAATTACTCAAGTAGGGCTGGCAGTGCGGGGAATTTACGGAGAAGGCAGTGAAGCGTTAGGCAATTTATTTCAGGTATCCAATCAGATTACGCTGGGACAATCCGAGGAAGAGATCATCGATAATTTGCACAGCGTAGCCAAACAAATTATTGAGCACGAAAAGGCGGCGCGTCAGCGTATGCTGGAGGAGTCGCAGATACGGCTGGAGGATCGGATTTACCGTTCCTACGGAATTTTGTCACATGCGACCATAATGGATTCCAAAGAAGCTGGCCAGCGTTTATCCGATGTCCGGCTGGGAATCGATCTTGGTCTGATTAAAGGGGTATCGCCGCTTGTAATGAATGAAATGATGGTTTTAATGCAGCCGGGTTTTCTGCAGCAGGTGTTTAATGAAAAGATGAATACCGAGCAGCGGGATATCAGGCGGGCAGAGCTTATACGTCAGCAATTACAACAAAGTAAATCCGATCATGGGGGTGTGTAAACATGATGTTTGGCAGATTCACGGAACGTGCGCAGAAGGTGCTTGCACTTGCACAAGAAGAAGCAGTTCGTCTGGGTCACAACAATATTGGAACAGAGCATATTTTACTTGGGCTTAATCGTGAAGGGGAAGGCATTGCTGCCAAAGCCCTTATCGGACTTGGTCTGAGCCTGGAAAAAATCCAGGATGAAGTCGAGACGCTTATCGGCCGCGGACAAGAGCAGCCGACCAACATTGCGTATACGCCGCGAGCTAAGAAAGTAATCGAACTTTCGATGGATGAAGCGCGTAAGCTGGGTCATACCTATGTAGGAACAGAGCATATTCTGCTCGGCCTGATCCGCGAAGGGGAAGGCGTTGCCGCCCGCGTACTTAATAATTTGGGTATCAGCCTGAACAAAGCCAGGCAGCAGGTCCTGCAGCTCCTGGGCAGCAGCGAAGCGGTCTCGAGCAACCATGGCGCACCGGCTAATGTAAGTACACCGACGCTGGATGGCCTTGCCCGCGATTTGACCGCTTATGCCAAAGATAACAATCTGGATCCTGTTATTGGGCGGGGCAAAGAGATTGAGCGCGTCATTCAAGTGCTCAGCCGCAGAACCAAAAACAATCCTGTTCTCATCGGCGAACCTGGCGTAGGTAAAACAGCCATTGCCGAAGGGCTGGCTCAGAAAATTATCGCGGGTGAAATTCCGGAGACGCTGCGTGACAAACGCGTTATGACGCTTGATATGGGCTCTGTTGTTGCCGGAACCAAATATCGCGGTGAATTTGAAGACCGTCTGAAAAAAATTATGGACGAAATTCGCCAAGCCGGAAACATCGTATTGTTTATTGATGAGCTTCACACGCTTATTGGTGCAGGCGGTGCAGAAGGTGCGATTGACGCTTCGAATATTTTGAAACCAGCTCTGGCACGTGGCGAGCTGCAATGCATCGGCGCCACGACGCTGGATGAATATCGCAAGTATATTGAGAAAGATGCCGCGTTGGAACGCCGCTTTCAGCCGATTACCGTTGATCAGCCTTCGCCGGAGGAAGCTGTTCTTATCCTTCATGGATTGCGCGACCGTTATGAAGCCCATCACCGTGTGAAAATAACGGATGAAGCGATCGAGCAGGCGGTTAAGCTTTCGGACCGTTATATTACGGACCGTTTCCTGCCGGATAAAGCGATTGATCTGATTGATGAGGCCAGCTCCAAAGTACGCCTTAAATCATATACGGTACCGCCTAATTTGAAACAGCTGGAAAATCGTCTTGAGGATATCCGCAAGGAAAAAGACTCGGCGGTTCAAAGCCAGGAATTTGAGAAGGCTGCTGCCCTTCGTGATACGGAACAGAAAATTCGCGAAGAGCTTGATGTGACCAAGAATCAATGGAAAGAAAAACAAGGCCGTACGGATTCGGAAGTTACACCGGAGGATATCGCCCAGGTGGTTGCCAGCTGGACGGGAATTCCGGTGAGTAAGCTGGCTGAGGAAGAAACGCAGCGGCTGCTCAAAATGGAAGATATTCTTCATGACCGTGTAATCGGTCAGGATGAAGCCGTCAAAGCGGTATCCCGCGCAATGCGCCGTGCCCGTGCCGGCCTGAAGGATCCGAAGCGTCCAATGGGATCATTTATCTTCCTCGGACCTACCGGTGTCGGTAAAACCGAGCTTGCCCGCGCACTGGCGGAAGCAATGTTCGGTGACGAGAATGCTGTTATCCGTATTGATATGTCGGAATATATGGAGAAGCATTCGACCTCACGCCTGGTCGGCGCGCCTCCAGGGTATGTCGGCTACGAGGAAGGCGGCCAGCTCACCGAGAAAGTACGCCGCAAGCCTTATTCGGTTGTACTGCTTGATGAGATCGAGAAGGCGCATCCGGATGTCTTTAACATCCTGCTGCAGGTGCTGGAGGATGGCCGTTTAACGGACTCCAAAGGCCGTGTCGTCGATTTCCGCAATACGCTGATTATCATGACCTCGAACGTCGGTGCGGATCAAATCAAGCGCAACACGTCGCTTGGATTTACAGCCGCACAGGATGCAGGCCGTGACTTTAATATCATGAAAGAAAAAGTACTCGCGGAATTGAAAAAAAGCTTCCGACCAGAGTTCCTTAACCGGATTGATGAAACGATTGTATTCCATTCGCTTGGAGAAGAGCATATTGCCCAAATCGTTACCTTAATGTCTGAGGAGCTGCGCAAACGGCTTCGTGAGCAGGAAGTAGACTTCACGCTTACAGATTCGGCCAAAGCATTCCTGGCTAAGGAAGGCTACGATCCGCAGTACGGCGCCCGTCCGCTGCGTCGTGCGATTCAGAAGCATATTGAAGACCGGCTTTCTGAAGATCTGTTGACAGGTAATATCAACAAAGGCGATACGCTTACGATCGATGAGAAAGACGGTGCGCTGACGGTTTCGCCATCAGCACCGGCAGCTGGAGAGCCAGCGACTAAGTAAGCCAATTAATTTCTAAAACCTTGCCTCTGAAGGCTATTCGCTTCCTTAGCGAACGCCAGTCAGGGGCAAGGTTTTTTTGCTACAGCCAGCAAATCAGCGTATGATTAGAGTGAGTTGTCATTTGCCATAGTTGAATGTTCGCTAAACCCCCGAGGAGGTAATAATAATGATCGTTGTTGTGAATACGATAAAAGTAAAAAAAGGCCATGGAGAAGAAGTGGCGCAGCGTTTTCAAAATTCCAAAGGTGTTGAATTAACCCCCGGATTTATTCGAATGGAAGTTCTCTTCACAGAAGACTTGGAAGAACATGACGAATTAAAGGTATGTACCCATTGGGCAGACAAGCCTTCATTTGAGAGTTGGGTGAACAGCGATTCCTTCCGTCAAGCCCACGCCAAGCGCGCTGGCAGCCCGGGTGGGCAACCGCAAAGCCAATCCCAAGGTCAGCACCCGCAGAGCGGCGGGCAGGAGCAGCAGGTCCAACGCGGCAGTCAAGGACAAGCCCACCAAGCTTCGCCGCAGGGCGAAAGTGTCATGCTGGGATCGAAAATGACGATTCATAATGTACTTGTTACACGTACACCCAACGAGCAATAAATACCGTAATTCTCAACTTCATCGATAATCATCTGTTTCCCGCCCGGTGGTGTATGGCTGAGCGGGAAACTTTTATTTGGACAGCGCGCTTAAGGGTTTATCCCATGCTCTAGAAATGGTAAACTTTGAATGATAAGTAATATGTATAAGGAGCCGCTCATGGCAAAACTTAAAATAAAATTCGCTTGTACGGAATGTGGAACGGAATCGCCCAAATGGCTGGGGAAATGCCCTGGCTGCGGGGAATGGAATACGATGGTTGAAGAAAAGGAAGCTGTAGTCAAGACGCCTGGAATGGGTTCCAGACTTATTCAGACGAAAGAAAAGCCGCAATCCATCATACACATAGATAATGAGCAGGAGCCCAGAATTGAAACGACCCTCCTGGAGCTCAATCGTGTGCTTGGCGGCGGGGTTGTTCCCGGATCGCTCATTCTCGTTGGCGGGGATCCCGGCATCGGGAAATCGACGCTGCTGCTGCAAACCTCCCATGCGTTAGCCTCCCAGGGTCTTACGGTCCTTTATATTTCCGGAGAGGAATCGGTCAGGCAAACAAGGCTGAGGGCCGATCGCCTGGGGGCGCTTACCGAAAAGCTTTATGTGCTCTGCGAGACGAATATGGATCAGATCAGCGATGCGATCGAGTCGCTGGAGCCGGATTTTCTCGTCATCGACTCCATCCAGACGGTATATGATCCCAGTGTCTCTTCGGCACCCGGCAGTGTTTCCCAGGTTCGTGAATGCACAGCTCATTTCATGCGCGTGGCCAAAGTGAAGGGAATCGCCACTGTCCTTGTCGGGCACGTTACAAAGGAGGGAGCGATTGCTGGACCCCGATTGCTTGAGCATATGGTGGATTGTGTCCTTTATTTTGAAGGAGAACGGCATCATTCCTACCGGCTGCTCCGGGCAGTCAAGAATCGGTTCGGATCCACCAATGAAATCGGGATATTCGAAATGGGAGAGCTGGGTTTGCGTGAAGTCAGCAACCCGTCTGAACTCTTTCTCTCGGAACGTCCGCTTGGCGTATCGGGTTCGACCGTAGTGGCCAGTATGGAGGGAACGCGTCCAGTATTGGTGGAGCTCCAGGCACTTGTAGCGACAACGAATTTCCCTTCGCCAAGGCGGATGTCAACCGGTATAGACCACAATCGGATGTCGCTCATCATTGCCGTATTGGAAAAACGGATGGGTATGTTTTTGCAGACGCAGGATGCCTATTTGAATGTGGCGGGCGGCGTTAAGCTGGACGAACCCGCTGTTGATTTGGCAGCAGCGGTAAGCATTGCATCAAGCTTTCGCGATGCGCCGACAAGGCCATTCGACGTTGTTTTTGGTGAAATTGGCTTGACTGGAGAAGTTCGGGCCGTTTCGCGTGCAGAGCAGCGGGTCAAGGAAGCGCATAAGCTTGGCTTTAAACGTGTGATTATGCCAACGAAAAGCTTGAAAGGCTGGAGTCCGCCTGCGGGCATCGAAATAATTGGGGTCGAGACAGTGGCAGAAGCCCTCTCGGCAGCACTCGGATAAGAGGGGGAAGATGATGAAGGAGCCGAATCAACTAGAAGTTATGAATCAACTGCTGCAAATGGTCGCACCAGGCACGGCTTTTCGGGAAGGACTGGACAATGTGCTGCGGGCAAAAACGGGCGCGCTGATCGTTGTCGGATACAGTCCTGAGGTTATGGAGGTCGTTGATGGCGGATTTTCGATCAATTGCGACTTCTCCCCTTATTATCTGTATGAGCTTGCCAAAATGGACGGCGCCATTATTTTGAGTGAGGACCGCAAGCGGGTTTTGTATGCCAATACTCAGCTGATTCCCAACAGTTCCATTTCATCGGTTGAGACGGGAATCCGGCACCGGACGGCCGAACGGGTCGCGAAGCAGACCGGCAAGCTGGTGGTTTCCATTTCGCAAAGGCGCAATATTATTACTTTGTATCAGGGTCAGCTTCGCTATTCGCTCAAAGAGATGGGCGTTATTCTGACCAAGGCGAACCAAGCCATACAAACGCTGGAAAAATATAAAACGGTGCTCAATCAGGCGTTTACGAATTTATCAGCTCTTGAGTTTGAAGAATTGGTTACGCTGCATGAGGTGGCTCATGTCGTCAAACGGATGGAGATGCTCATTCGTGTGAAGATGGAGATTAAACGATACGTCAATGAGCTGGGGACAGAAGGCCGGCTTATCAGCATGCAGATGGAAGAATTGGTTGGCGGCGTTGAGGAAGAAGCCTGGTTTTTAATAAAGGATTATGCGAAAAATCCCCATGAGGACAAGATTCGGGAAATTCGCGCAGGCATCCATAAATTGAATTCAGAGGAATTGTTTGATAATAGTTCAATTATTAAACTGCTGGGATACACGGGTACCAGTGTGGCCTCTGAAGAAATGATAGCCCCTCGGGGCTATAGGCTGCTCAGCCGTATCCCGCGCCTGCCTACCGTTATTATGAATAATCTGGTGGACCGTTTCGAGCGGCTGCCCCATATTTTGATGGCCACTATTGAGGAATTGGACTCCGTGGATGGCATTGGGGAAGTGCGGGCGCGCGCGATTAAAGAAGGGCTGAAGCGGATTCAGGAACAGATGTTCATTGACAGACATATTTAAATCACATACAATGTTAGAATGTGGATAACCATGTAAATCGCTAATAACTGTAAAAAATGGTTTTGGGGCATAGTAAAGATGAGGTGGAACAAAATGATCACGAAGTCGATACCGAGTCTTTTTACGGTGGCGAATTTATTTTTGGGTATCGTCGCCATTATTCTCGTTTTTCCAGAAAATTCAAAACCGGAAATCGCTGCGATGATGGTTATCATTGCGATGCTGATGGATGGCGTGGATGGCCGGGTGGCCCGCGCCCTGAATGCACAAAGTGAATTCGGCAAGGAGCTGGATTCCCTTTCGGATGTGATCTCGTTCGGCGTTGCTCCGGCTTTTATTATGTATAGTGTAGCCTTCCAGGAGCTGAGCTCGGCGGCCGCGTGGATTATTACCGCGCTGTTTCCCATATGCGGTGCTCTGCGGTTGGCCAGATTTAATGTCATATCCAGCATGCCCGGATATTTTATCGGATTGCCCATTCCGGCGGCAGGAGGCGTGCTTGCAACACTCGCGCTGTTTCACAAGGATATATCGGTTGCAGTATTGATGGGAAGCACGCTGGTGCTTTCCTTTCTCATGGTGAGTACGATTAAATACCCCAGCTTCAAAAAAATGGGCATTCCCAAAAGTGCGATTTGGGTCGTCCCTATCATCATTGTCGTCACGGTTGTTCTGGGCATCCTGTTTCATAACCAGTTGTCCAAGATCCTCTTTATACCTTTGGTTCTTTACGCGCTGTATGGCCTAAAAAAAAACGTTGACCGGCGTCTCCCTTTTTCAGGGCGAAATCGCAAGCGCCGGAAACAAGCCGAATTGCTTGAAGAGATCATACCTACTGAGCATGGTGCTTAGAGCTGCCTGTAAAAACAAACCGCCTGCTCATCCCGCAAAGGATGAGTCAGGCGGTTTGTTTTTATATGATCCTGTTCGCTGCTCTGCGATGCGATTACTTTAGGTCAGGTTGAAGAGTCCTAATGTCGAGCACTTGTCAGATTCCTGGGCAACTACATCGTCAAGCTGAATGTCGAGGAGATTGCACATGGCTGACATATAGAACAGGTTCCGGCCAAGTTCGCCTTTAATGGCATCTCTGCAATGCTCGCACAATTCACCGCTGACGTGGTAATGAAGAGTGTTTTTGGCTTGTTCCAAATTGATTTCATCTGTGTATTCTTGCCTTTTAGCATTTAACTCGATACAACCGCATTCCGTCACCGATTTAGCAACAGCTCGATTAACGGAGGCACCGGATTGGCCGTATTTCGATAAAACATCAAGCAAACTGCGATGACGCAAAAGCAGTTCAGACACTTGTTGCTGAAATTGATCCAATGTTGGGGCGCTCATCGATTCCACCTCGTTTCGGGATTGGCAGTGCTCCTCTTATTATAAGCTTCGACCGCCAGTAATTCAAAACCGATTTGCGTAATTTGTCTGCTTTATCGACCAAGGTTAATAATTTCTAATACTTTCATCCTTCCCTACGATTAACCTCCGAGAAATTGGAACATAATTGTAAAGGAGGTGGAATTATGATGAAACGAATGATTCAATTGTTTGGTTTATGTTTTGGCGGGGTCCTGGGCGCTCAGATGCACAGCTGGATGAATATAGGGACACTGTGGACGGAGTCTTCCTACGGGATGATGCAGCGGTCCGGCAGCTATTATATGAATGTCGGTATTGGAGCTTTGTGCGGCTTGGTGCTGGCCTCGATGCTTGCAGTACCGCTGATCCGGTGGATTCAGCAGGGAGCTGACCGTATATCCTCGATGCCCACCGGGGATCTGTTTTCCGGGGTATTGGGGCTTATGATCGGTCTGGGACTGTCGGCGCTGCTATATCCTGCAGTGGCCGGATTGACGGGCGCCGGGCAATTCATTCCCATAGCAGCCATGCTGGTGCTCGGTTACGCGGGTATGCGGATCGGGCTCAGCAAACGGGAGGAACTGACCGAACGGATGAGTTTGATTATGGAACGCGGCAAAAGTAACAATGGCGAAGATGACAGCAGCTATGAAGAGCATAAAATTTTGGATACAAGTGTCATTATCGACGGCCGAATCGCCGATATTTGCAAAACCGGATTTATTGAAGGGACACTCGTAATTCCAGAGTTTGTGCTTGAAGAGCTGCAGCATATTGCCGATTCCTCGGATCTGCTCAAACGAAACCGCGGTCGACGCGGACTCGACATTCTGAATAAAATTCAGAAGGAACTGGATGTGAGAGTCCTTATTTATGAAGGGGACATGGAAGAGGGAGAAGTGGACAGCAAATTGGTCAAGCTCGCCAAGGTGCTTCATGGCAAGGTGGTCACGAATGATTTTAACCTGAACAAGGTATGCGAGCTTCAAGGTGTTTCTGTACTTAATATTAATGATTTGGCCAACGCGGTGAAGCCGGTCGTTCTTCCCGGCGAAGAAATTGTGGTTCAGGTGATCAAGGATGGCAAGGAGCATGGTCAGGGAGTCGCCTATTTGGACGATGGAACCATGATCGTGGTAGAGGGCGGCCGGGAATACATCGGAACAACGATGGAGGTGCTCGTGACGAGCGTTCTTCAAACCTCGGCGGGCCGGATGATTTTTGCCAAGCCAAAGCTGTTGGAAAAAGCGCAGTAACACGTTATGATAGTAAACGGATGATGTCCCCATCAAGCGGGAGCATCGAGGTTTACAGTTTATAGCGAGGCGGTTGAAGGGCATGCAGGCAGGACAGGCAAATTGGGGCGTCGTCGTCGTGGCGGCTGGACGCGGAACACGGATGGGAACGAAGGAGAGCAAGCAGTATTTGCTCTTGCAGGACAAGCCTATCATTGTCCATACGCTGGAACGATTTGAGATGTTGGATGAGGTCAGCGAGGTTGTCCTGGTTGTAGGCCCTGATGATACGGCCCGCGTCGAATCGATTGTACGGGATAACTTGCTGGTTAAGGTCAAGGCCGTGCTGGCTGGCGGCAGTGAGCGTCAGCACTCGGTTCGGACCGGACTGCAGTCGCTGAGCAAGGAATTGGAATGGGTCATGGTGCATGATGGTGTGCGTCCATTGGTAACTGCCGAAGCCGTACGCTCTTGTATGGCTCAAGCTGTAAAAACCGGGGCCGCTGTGCTTGCTGTGCCCGTTAAAGATACAATCAAGCAGGTTGGTGAAGCCGGTGTGATCGTGGCGACACCAGACCGCCGGAGCTTGTGGGCGATACAAACGCCGCAGGCTTTTCGGCGTTCCCTGCTTCTGGAAGCGCATGAGAGGGCGGCGGCGGACGGCTTTGTCGGAACGGATGATGCCATGGTCGTAGAACGTCTTGGTGTACCCGTTGCAGTTGCAGAAGGCGATTACACCAATATAAAAATTACGACACCTGACGATTTGCCATGGGCGGAATTTCTGCTTGCGGCCCATTTGAACAAAGACAATCAGGGAAATGAATAGAGGGGGAAAGCGGGAATGATTCGAGTTGGACAAGGCTTTGATGTGCATCAACTGGTGGAAGGGCGGCCATGTATTATCGGCGGAGTGACGATTCCCTATGAGAAGGGACTGCTCGGCCATTCCGATGCCGACGTGCTGCTGCATGCAATCAGCGATGCAGTACTGGGCGCCCTTGGACTCGGTGATATCGGCAAGCATTTCCCCGATACTGATCCAGCCTTTAAGGACGCGGACAGCCTGAAGCTTCTGGAGCATATCTGGCAGCTCGTGAAAGAGCGCGGCTATAAATTGGGCAATATTGATTCGACTATTATTGCGCAGCGTCCCAAGATGGCGTCTTTTATTCCTCAGATGGTAGAAGTCATTGCACGTGCCCTGGAGGCGGATGAGCTGTCTCAGGTAAATGTGAAGGCAACCACAACGGAGCAGCTTGGTTTTACCGGACGAGGCGAAGGGATTGCTGCCCAATCAGTTGTCTGCCTTGTCAAGATTATGCTATGATCTGTTGAAAACGGAACATCATGGAAGGAGTATTGGATACCATGTCAGAGAATATTCGGGTGCGGTATGCGCCATCACCTACAGGGCATCTGCATATCGGCAACGCGAGAACGGCCTTATTCAACTATTTGTTCGCACGCAGTCTGGGCGGGAAGTTTATTATACGTATCGAAGATACTGACCTGAAACGGAATATCGAGGGCGGCGAGGAAAGTCAGCTTACCTATCTCAAGTGGCTGGGCATCGACTGGGACGAGAGCGTGGATGTCGGTGGTGGATACGGGCCTTACCGCCAGACGGAGAGACTCGACATTTACCGGGAATATTGGCAGGATTTGATTGCCAAAGGCCTGGCCTACAAGTGCTACTGCACGGAGGAAGAGCTGGAAGCGGAGCGGGAAGAGCAAACAGCGCGCGGAGAAATGCCGCGTTATTCCGGCAAGCATCGCGATTTAACCGAAGAGCAGCGGCAGTCATTTGAGGCGGAAGGCCGTGTACCCAGTATCCGCTTTCGCGTTCCGGAAGGCCGAACCTTGGCGTTCAGTGACATCGTAAAGGGAGAAATCAGCTTTGAATCCGATGGAATCGGCGATTTCGTTATTGTGAAGAAGGACGGCATTCCCACTTATAATTTCGCGGTTGCCCTTGATGATCATCTGATGGCAATCAGTCATGTGCTCCGCGGAGAAGACCATATCTCAAATACGCCAAGGCAGCTGCTGATTTATGAGGCATTCGGCTGGACGCCGCCAGTATTCGGACATATGACGCTTATTGTGAATGAACAGCGCAAGAAGCTGAGCAAACGCGACGAATCCATTATTCAATTTATTGAGCAATATGATAAGTTGGGCTACCTGCCGGAGGCCATGTTCAACTTTATTACACTGCTCGGCTGGTCTCCGGAGGGCGAGCAGGAGATTTTCACACGCGATGAGCTTATTGAAGCCTTTGATTCCGCCAGACTGAGCAAAAGCCCGGCCTTCTTCGATACAGCCAAACTGAGCTGGATGAACAATGAGTACCTGAAAAAGACGGAGCTGACTCGCGTAGTTGATCTTTGTCTCCCTCATTTACAGAATGCCGGCCGGCTCCCGGAGGTTCTTGATGAGAGCGGGAGGGAATGGGCAAGCGACCTGATTGGGCTGTATCAGGATAAACTGCACTGCGCTGCAGATATCGTTCCGCTGACAAGCTTATTCTTTGAGGATGAAATGAACGATGAAGAGGAAGCGAAGCTTGTGCTTGCCGAGGAGCAGGTCCCCGCGGTGCTGCAGGGCTTCGCCGGGCAGTTAGCGCCAATGGGGACCCTGGATGCTGATGGCATCAAGGCGGCAATCAAAGCGGTACAGCAGGCTACAGGCTTCAAAGGAAAGCAGCTGTTTATGCCTATACGTGCCGCGCTGACCGGACAGACCCATGGACCGGATCTTAATCGTACAATCGCTCTGCTGGGCAAAGTCAAAGTGGAGAAACGTTTGCGCTTCCGGTTAAATTAATTCATCTTTTGCCGATAACCGGGCTCGTCTTGAATGCAAGGGCACTTGTCAGTTAATCGGCAGTCCGCTATACTTGTAGTACCTAATTATCAAGTTGTATCGGTTTAAAGGCTTGGAACAGGATTGTTCATTTCCGAGAGGAATCCAGAGAGAGCGACCTTTCAAATTGGAACAGCTGCACATGAATGCAGGATGTCTGCCATTTTGAATAGGCTGGGAGTCGTTCATTCCTTGAAATGCAGCATTGCGCCTGGGAGCCGCTCTTTCGATCCGCGCATGCGGGAGGAATTTCTTTTGTTGTCCGTAACAGGTGCAGCAGGAGAATTTAGCTTGCAGAGTGCGGGGTAGAACGTGACGATTTGTCCGCGTTATGGACTTTAAGATGGGGGTCTTTATACGGATCTCCAAGCAGAGTGGAACCGCGTCCACACGCCTCTGCAGCCCTCGGGCTGCAGGGGCTTTTCTTTATGCCCAGGGTTGCACGGCCAATTCATGCGATCGGTACAGTTTTGATGGCAATGCCTTTCCGAGAGGAGTCTTGACCATGTTTCGCCATATAAAATCCGATATAGATACGGTGCTTTATAATGATCCGGCAGCACGCAGCAAATTCGAGGTCGTATTCACCTATTCGGGTTTGCATGCCATATGGTCTCATCGTATTGCCCATCGCCTGTATAAGCTGCGCTGGTATACGGTTGCGCGCCTGATCTCTCAAATCTGCCGTTTCTTTACGGGCATTGAAATCCATCCGGGTGCAACGATCGGAGACCGCTTGTTCATTGACCACGGTATGGGCGTCGTAATTGGCGAAACATGCGAGATTGGCGATAATGTCGTCATTTATCAGGGTGTGACTCTTGGGGGAACCGGTAAGGAAAAAGGAAAACGGCATCCGACAATCGGCAATAATGTAGTCATCGCATCGGGGGCCAAAGT
Source organism: Paenibacillus sp. JT31N17 (assembly GCF_056269255.1). Classification (NCBI taxonomy): domain Bacteria; kingdom Bacillati; phylum Bacillota; class Bacilli; order Caryophanales; family Paenibacillaceae; genus Paenibacillus; species Paenibacillus sp. JT31N17. Next base: position 47,659 of record NZ_JBWDNP010000026.1, on the reverse strand, counting down.
GCTTGGATCGTTCAAGGTCGGGGATAATGTAAATATTGGCGCTAATTCGGTTGTACTCCGGGAGGTGCCGTCTAACAGTACTGTTGTCGGAATTCCCGGAAGAATAGTCAGGAAGAACGGCGAGCGGGTGAAGGACCGGCTGGATCATGCCCAGCTGCCTGACCCGGTCATTGAAATGCTTCGGGAGATGCACAAGGAAATTGAGAATTTAAGGTCCGAGCTTGAGCGCGAGAGGCAAAAGCAACCTATTGCTGGAGGAGATCCGAGAATATGACTTTGCAAATTTATAATACGATGCATCGAAACAAGGAAGACTTCATACCCCAGGAGCCTGGGCAGGTGAAAATGTATGTATGCGGTCCGACCGTGTATGATTATATTCATATCGGCAACGCACGGCCTGTGATCTTTTTTGATGTAGTAAGACGGTATTTGGAAGCTGTTGGATATCAGGTGAATTATGTCGTTAATTTTACCGATGTGGATGATAAGCTGATACGCAAGGCCGAACAGCTCGATATGACCGTTGCGGAAGTGGCGGAGAAATTTATCCATGCATTCAACAGCAATATCGAAGGACTGGGCGTGCATAGGGCGACCATTAATCCGCGTGTGACCGATCATATTCCGGAAATATTGGCTTTAATTGAGGGTTTGGTCAACACCGGCTACGCTTATGAAAGTGGCGGTGATGTTTTCTTCCGTACGAGCAAATTCCAGGATTATGGGAAGTTGTCGCATCAAAATATGCAGGAGCTGCAACTGGGTATCCGGATCGAAGTGGACCGCCGCAAGGAGAACGGCCAGGACTTCGTCCTGTGGAAAGCGGCGAAGCCAGGAGAAGTGTATTGGGAAAGCCCTTGGGGAGCAGGGCGCCCGGGATGGCATATTGAATGCTCCGCAATGGCACGCAAATATCTGGGCGATACGCTGGATATTCACGGCGGCGGCCACGATTTGCAATTTCCGCATCATGAGTGCGAAATTGCGCAGTCTGAGTCCTTCACAGGGAAGCCGCTCGCCAGGTATTGGATGCATAATGGATATATTCACATTAATAATGAAAAAATGTCGAAATCCCTCGGCAATGGAATTACGGTCAATGAGCTGTTGAACCGGGTAAAACCGGAAGCAATCCGCTATTTCATGCTGTCGGCCCATTACCGCAGTCCCCTGAACTTTAGCGATGAGACGCTTGCGCAGGCAGAGAACAGCGTGGAGCGGATTGCCAACTGCTACAGCAACCTGCATCACCGTTTGGCTATCGCGGTAAGCGAGAAGGATGAAGAGGCAGCTGCGCTTCAAATCCGAATAGAGGCTATTCAGAACGAGTTTCACGCAAAAATGGATGATGATTTTAATACCCCGGATGCAATAACGGCTGTATTTGAGCTTGTCAGTGAGGCGAATCAATATTTGCAGCGTCCGGTTGCATCAACTGAAGGCTTGCAGCTGCTGATCAAGGCGTTTGAATCCTTTGACCGCGTTCTTGGGCTGTTGTCGGCTTCAGGTGCTGCAGAATTGCTCGATTCGGATATTGATGCGTTAATTGTCGAACGGACGAACGCGAGATCGGCGAAAAATTGGAAGCGTGCGGATGAGATCCGCGATTTGCTGGCGGATCAAGGGATTATTCTGGAGGATACCCCTCAGGGCATTCGCTGGCGGCGCAAATGATGGAGGATCGAAATCAGGGACTTTGGTTCCATCCCCCGGCTAAACAGCCCGATCAAATAAATCCGGTCGTACTGGCCTATTTGGGAGACGCGGTTTTTGAGATGATGGTTCGACAATATTTGATTGCACAGCCGAATCACAAGTCGAATCATCTGCATCGCCTGGCAACCGGCTTCGTTTCTGCAAAAGCGCAGTGCGCGCTTCTTGAGCGGTGGCAGCCGCTGCTCACGGAGCAGGAAGCGGACATCGTCCGCCGCGGCAGGAACGCCAAATCGGGTGCCCCCCCGAAAAATGCCAATCTTGCAGATTACCGTCAGGCGACGGCGTTGGAATGTTTGGTCGGCTATTTGTATTATGAGAAACAGACAGAGCGGCTTCGTGAGCTAATGGCAGTTGCCTTTGACGAACCAGCTGCAGCGATCGGCAAATTCGAGGAGGACAACAGATGACTGAGCAAGAATCGCAACAGGATTCACAAGAAGAATGGATTGCAGGCAAGCATCCGGTCATGGAGGCGCTGCGCTCCGGGCGGGAAATCAATAAAATATGGATTGCCGAGCAATCTCAGAAAAATGCGGCGCCTATCATAGCCGAGGCGAAAAAGGCGGGAATTATCGTTCAGTTTGCCGATAAACGCAAGCTTGATCAAATGGCCGAAGGCACTACCCATCAAGGCGTTGTCGCGCAAGCCGCTGCCTACCGCTATTTTGAGCTGGATGAGCTGCTGGAGAGGGCTCGTTCAAGCGGAGAAATGCCCTTTCTGCTGCTGCTTGATGAAATCGAGGATCCCCACAATTTGGGGTCGATTCTCAGGACGGCGGAGTGTACGGGAGTGCATGGCGTGATTATTCCCAAACGCCGGTCCGCATCGCTTACGGCAACAGTGTCGAAAACCTCCGCGGGTGCTGTGGAATACGTTGCCGTTTCCCGGGTCACCAATATTGCACAAACGATCGATAAGCTGAAAGAAGCGGGAATTTGGGTTGCGGGTGCGGACGTTGGCGCACATCAGGATGTGTATGCCTCGTCCACAAAGTTTGATATGCCGCTCGCGCTTGTCATTGGCAATGAGAGCAAAGGCATCGGCAGGCTGATCCGTGAAAAATGCGATTTTCTGATCAAGCTGCCGATGAACGGGCATCTGAATTCTTTGAATGCTTCGGTGGCTGCTGGTGTGCTGATGTACGAAGTGCTGCGGCAGCGCCGGAGCCTCTAGGCAATGCGACGGCGTGATGATGTACTGCTTGTGGACGGCTACAACATGATTGGAGCATGGCCGGTACTCGCTGCAATGCGCGACACTGATTTGGAGGGCGCACGCGATAAGCTGCTGGAGATGCTCGCTGACTATCAGGGATTCACAGGCATGTCCGTCACGGTCGTATTTGATGCGCATCAAGTTCCGGGCACAGGATCGGCTTTTAACCAGTTCAGGGTCTCTGTAGTCTATACAAAAGAGAAGGAAACGGCCGATTCATGTATTGAACGGCTGGCTTCCGAGCTTGCGCTGCGCAGCCGCAATCTCTATGTGGCGACTTCCGATCTGGTTGAGCAGCATGTCGCTTTTGGCAAAGGCGCTCTCAGGATATCCGCACGGGAGCTGCTGATCGATATCGAGCAGAACCGCAAGGCGATCGAACGCACGATAGAGGACAAGTCCCATCAGCGTAATGAGCTGGATACCAATCTAAGTCTGGAAGTGCGGACAAAGCTTGAACGTTGGCGCCGAGGGCAGAATTAAGTCTGTTTGCCTTTCATTCACGTTCATTAATGTCATAAAACTTGACGCGAATCTCGCTTAAAACGGGACTAACTTCCAATTTTTCTATTTAATTAAAGTTTTATCGGTAGGAAGTTGATTGACGGCCCAAGGTTACATAATGTATACTGATTCTATGTTTCTGAACGGATCTGGTAGAAGTTAGTTATGGCTTGGTATCGTTTCCTGTAGTGGCATAGTGTTACACGTAACCTAATCAACGAAAATGATTGCGTTCGGTTAAATTTTGCGCAATGCACGCCTTTCGAGCCGGAGGGATTGTTCGTGAGCATCGACCTCAAAGAGTGGAAACCGCTGGACTATGACTGCAGAACGGACGAAGATATTGTAGAAGCGGTTCGTGAGGGTGACGGCGAAGCGCTGGAATATTTAATTAATAAGTATAAGAATTTTGTGCGTGCCAAGGCCAGATCCTACTTTCTGATCGGGGCTGACCGCGAGGATATCGTACAAGAGGGCATGATCGGGCTTTACAAGTCAATCCGCGATTTCAAAGGGGACAAGCTTGCATCCTTCAAGGCGTTTGCGGAGCTTTGCATCACGCGTCAGATCATTACAGCGATCAAGACGGCTACCCGCCAGAAGCATATCCCGCTCAATTCCTATGTCTCGCTGGACAAACCTATCTACGATGAAGATTCCGACCGCACACTGCTTGACGTCATCTGCGGAACCCGTGTTTCCGACCCCGAAGAGCTTATTATCAACCAGGAAGAGTTTGTTGGTTTGGAAGACAAGATGTCCGAGATTTTAAGTGATCTGGAACGCAAGGTGCTGATGCTATATTTGGACGGGCGCTCCTATCAGGAGATCGCTGTGGATTTGGATCGGCATGTAAAGTCAATTGATAATGCTTTGCAGCGTGTCAAGCGTAAGCTGGAGCGGTATCTGGAAATCCGTAACATCAGCAACTGATTGATGGGGTAAATGACTTGCGCCGTCTTGTACGGCGAAGCAGACTTTTTCTGATCGACGTGTCTAGAAAGTGCGGTATGTAGGCTTATAAATTCTAAACGATGGACAGAGGAGCCGGCCAGGCTCTTTTTTTAATTTTTACAGACCCTCTGTCAAACTGGCATCCGTTATATGAAAGTATGGCGGGGAAGGTTTGAAACTCTCACATGCCGCGCATAATGGGAGTAACAGAACATCTTCAATTCAGCTGTGGACGCTTGGGCATTGTATGGGTGTTTCAAGGTTTACTCCCGTTCTGGAGATGCGTTTTTCTTGACACGGCATATTGCATATGATAAAGTATTTCAGGTAGCCCTGAAATAGGTCTTTTTTTTGATGGGCTTTGAATCTTGAATCTTGCTTGTTCCACATACAATCGGGGTTTAATGGATTCGAACTTTTTTTATTTATGGTAATTCGGGAGGTGTACAGCAATGCGGGTAATTATTACGTTGGCTTGCACAAACTGCAAACAAAGAAACTACGCTTCCAGCAAGAACAAACGGAATCACCCCGACCGCATCGAGATGAAGAAGTTTTGTAAGTTCTGTAACGAACATACTCCTCATCGCGAGACAAGATAGGTCAATTGGGAGGTGTGGAAGTGACATTTTTTGCTAAGATGAGGCAAAGTTTCGGGTCGACTTTTTCCTTTTTTTCTGACAGCGTCGCGGAACTGAAGAAGGTTCGTTGGCCAAGCCGTAAAGAGTTGACAAGCTATACTCTCGTTGTAGTAATAACGATTATAGTGGTTACCATTTACTTCTGGGTTCTTGACATCGGCATTTCCGCATTGGTCGAACTGATCGTTTAAGAAGGGGCCAAGGGTGGCTAGTTATGGAAATGGAAAAAAGATGGTATGTTGTGCATACCTACTCAGGGTACGAAAACAAGGTAAAAGCGAACTTGGAGAAGCGTGTTGAATCTATGGGCATGGAAGATAAAATCTTCCGCGTTCTGGTTCCTATGGAAGAAGAAGTGGTAAACAAAGACGGTAAGCAAAAGATCGTCATGCGTAAAGTTTATCCCGGCTACGTTCTTGTGGAAATGGTTCAAACCGATGATTCCTGGTATGTGGTTCGTAATACTCCTGGCGTGACCGGGTTTGTCGGATCCACTGGTTCCGGCTCAAAGCCGACTGCACTTCTGCCTGATGAGGTGGAGCAAATCTTGCGCCACATGGGTATTGATGAGCCTAAACCGAAAATCGAATTCGATTTGAAGGAAACGGTTCGGGTGAAGGTTGGACCTTTTGCCGATTTTGTCGGTACGGTGGAAGAAATTCTGCTGGACAAAAGCAAACTCAAGGTGCACGTCAACATGTTTGGACGGGAAACCCCGCTTGAGCTGGACTATACTCAGGTGGAGAAGATCTGATCTTCGTTTTCCTACGTTGTCTTCAGGCAATACAGGTTGCGTGATGATTCCATCACCGCGGCCAAATGGATTATTTGAGCAAGGAGGTGTGCATCATGGCAAAAAAGGTCATCAAGATGGTAAAATTGCAAGTCCCAGCAGGTAAAGCGAACCCGGCTCCGCCGATCGGTCCTGCACTCGGTCAAGCAGGCGTGAACATCATGGCGTTCTGTAAAGAATTCAACGCCCGCACAGCTGACCAAGCCGGTTTGATTATTCCGGTTGAAATCTCCGTATTTGAAGATCGTTCATTCACTTTTATCACCAAGACTCCACCGGCAGCCGTTTTATTGCGCGTTGCAGCAGGAATCGAAAAAGGTTCAGGTGAACCGAACAAGAAGAAAGTAGCTACCGTTAAACGTTCGAAAGTTCGTGAAATTGCGGAGCAAAAAATGCCTGACCTTAACGCGGCTTCAGTTGAAGCGGCAATGCTCATGGTTGAAGGTACGGCGCGCAGTATGGGCGTTGTCATCGAAGACTAATAGAGCCTGCGATGCTTAAGGAACAGCAAAAGATATTCTTTTGTTGTAAGTGGGAGGATCTCCTACAGGGAGGATTTTCCGTTATAACCACATGAGGAGGAAATTTTCAATGGCTAAGCACGGTAAGAAATACCAAGAAGCTGCCAAGCTGATTGACAGCGAAGCAACCTACGAAGCCTCAGAGGCGATTGAACTCGTTAAAAAGGCGGCGACAGCTAAATTCGATGAGTCTGTTGAAGTTGCTGTTCGTTTGGGTGTAGACCCAAGAAAGCAGGACCAAGCGGTTCGTGGCGTAGTTGTTCTTCCCCACGGTACTGGTAAAACCAAACGTGTGCTTGTTTTCGCAAAAGGCGATAAAGCCAAAGAAGCGGAAGCGGCAGGCGCGGATTTTGTTGGCGATGCTGACATGATCACCAAAATCCAACAAGGCTGGTTCGAATTCGACGTTTGCGTCGCTACTCCGGACATGATGGCTGAGGTTGGTAAACTGGGTCGTATTCTCGGTGGTAAAGGTCTTATGCCTAACCCGAAAGCGGGTACCGTAACGTTTGACGTAACGAAGGCTGTTCAAGAGATCAAAGCCGGTAAAATCGAGTATCGTCTTGATAAAGCAGGTCAAATCCATGCTCCGATCGGTAAAGTATCGTTCGACGCAGAGAAGCTGAACGAGAACTTTCGTGCGCTTATCGACGCGCTGAACCGTGCAAAACCGGCAGCTGCAAAAGGTATTTACCTGAAAAATATTGCTGTTTCCTCGACAATGGGTCCTGGCGCACGCGTTAACGCGTCCGTATACCGCTAAGAGGAGCAACATTTAACAATCGCATACGCATACCGTAGACAGTAGGTGCTGCTGAAGCTTAATTTCCTACCGAGGTGTTATGATAAAAGTGTTTGTTCATTTCAATCTTTTTGGCTGAAATGTTGACGGACCATCATGGCCTTCGCTATAGCTGCGGGGGCTTTTCTCATGCATCGAGGAAGAAATCCTTCGCTGGAAGCGGGATGCCCGAGAACATAACGGGAGGTGTACGAAAATGGCAAACGTTAAGACTATCGAAAGAAAACAACAATCGGTTAACGAAATCTCGTCGAAACTTCGCGAGTCTTCCTGCACGGTGGTTGCAGATTACCGCGGATTGAACGTGAAGCAAATTACCGAGCTCCGCAAACAGCTTCGCGAAGCGAACATCGAGTTTCAAGTGCTGAAAAATTCACTTGTGCGTCGTGCTACCGCCGGTGCGGAATTGTCTGAACTGGATGCAGTTCTTACAGGCCCAACCGCTGTTGCATTTAGCAAAGACGATGCAGTTGCTCCTGCTAAGCTGTTGAATGATTTCGCTAAAAAGAATGACGCTTTGAAACTAAAAGGCGGCGTTGTTGAAGGCCAAGTCATGAATGCTGATCAAATCAAAGCGCTGGCGGATCTTCCATCACGCGAAGGTTTGCTCTCCATGCTCCTCAGCGTCCTGCAGGCTCCTATGCGGAACTTCGCCCTTGCGGTTAAAGCAGTGGCAGAGAAGCAAGAAGCGTAAAAAACGGGTCCGGCTCAGCCGGGCACAGATATAGATATTTTAAAAAAAACAAAAAACATTTGGAGGTTCAACCATGAGTAAAGAGCAAATCCTGGAAGCCATTAAAGGCATGAACGTTCTTGAACTGAACGATCTCGTTAAAGCAATTGAAGAAGAATTCGGCGTAACTGCTGCTGCACCAGTAGCAATGGGCGGCGGAGCTGCGGTTGCAGAAGTTGCAGAACAAACTGAATTCGACGTTATCCTTAACGGTGCTGGCGCATCCAAAATCAACGTTATCAAAGTCGTTCGCGAAATTACAGGTCTTGGCCTGAAAGAAGCGAAAGATCTTGTTGACAATGCACCAAAAGCCGTTAAAGAAAAAGTAGCAAAAGAAGAAGCCGAAGCGGTTAAAGCGAAGCTTGAAGAAGCAGGCGCTTCCGTAGAAGTGAAGTAGTAGCAAGCTTGTTTATAGCGGCGAACCCCTTGAGGCTTTGGCTTCAAGGGGTTCGTTTTATTGATTAGCAGTACATACAAGCTTTAGAGTGGAGGGATATGATGTCGGATCACTACTTCACACAAACCCCCGATGTCAAACATGATCGCCAGTTCCATGAAACCGTGCTGCGCGGACAAAAGCTGAAATTTGTGACAGATGCTGGCGTATTTTCAAAAGGCGCTGTCGATTATGGGAGCCGCGTACTCATTGAGGCGCTTGAACTGGCAAGCAATGCGAGGGTGCTGGATGTAGGCTGCGGTTATGGACCGATTGGATTGTCGGCAGCCAGACTCGCGGATCAGGGACATGTAACAATGGTTGATGTGAATGAACGGGCTGTACAATTGGCAGCAGAGAATGCAAAGCTTAACGCTCTGACCAATGTGACCGTTCTGCAGAGTGATCTGTTCGGGGCGGTCTTGGGGCAAACCTTCGATACCATCATAACCAATCCGCCAATCAGAGCCGGCAAAACGGTAGTTCACCGGATATTCGAGGAAGGTGCGCATCTGCTTGAGCCCGGGGGGGCGATGTGGGTGGTAATTCAAAAAAAACAAGGAGCACCTTCGGCTGAATTGAAGCTGGAATCCATTTTCGGCAATGTTGAAGAGGTAACAAAAGACAAGGGCTACCGGGTATTTCGGGCAGTCAAAAAAACATAACCAGGCAAGGAAGAATTTGTTGACTTCATTTGCTTGATGTGATATCATTATAAAATGTCAGTATTAAAATGGGCTCTTTCTCTTTAGTCAACTAAAATGTCAAGCGCTATTTTATGAGAGTAAAAGAGCGGTTTTGACATAAATTGTTCACATTTTGGGCAAAATTACTTGATATGAGACTTTCCGTTTTTATACCCGGAAAGCGCCTGACGGAAACATGCTCTTTTTTCGAACTTTCGATAAGGGCTTTTCTTTATTCATTCGAGAAAGTTTGGGGAATTCCTTCTTTCTTGAAAGAAAGTATCACAAGATCGGCGTCTCAAACAAGACGAACGGTCGGTTTTTGCTGGTTTCCAACAGAATTTGCCTGCTGAGCACAGTGATTTATTGAAGGGTGTACGTTCACTTTCTGTGAAGCAGACATGAGGGGTGAGGTTAAGTTGGCAGGACAACTTGTTCAGTATGGTCGACGCACGCGCAGAAGCTATGCTCGTATTCGCGAGGTGCTTGAAGTTCCGAACCTGATTGAAATCCAACAAAAATCGTACGAGAAATTTTTGGAGAAAGATCTTCTTGAGCTTTTCCAGGATATCTCGCCGATTCAGGATTTTACAGGTAATTTGATGCTTGAATTCATCGATTACTCGCTGGGCGAGCCGAAATATTCGGTCGATGAATCGAAAGAGCGTGACGTAACCTATGCGGCTCCGCTGCGGGTTAAGGTCCGGCTTATCAACAAGGAAACCGGCGAAGTGAAAGAGCAAGAAGTGTTCATGGGCGATTTTCCGCTGATGACCGAGACAGGAACGTTCATAATCAATGGCGCGGAACGTGTCATCGTCAGTCAATTGGTTCGCTCACCTAGCGTCTACTTCAGCACGAAGGTGGACAAAAACGGTAAGAAAAACTACACGGCTACGGTGATCCCGAACCGCGGAGCATGGCTGGAGCTTGAAACCGACGCGAAGGACATCGTTTATGTCCGTATCGATCGGACCCGGAAGATACCGGTTACGGTTCTTCTTCGCTCGCTGGGCTTTGGAACAGACGCGGAAATCCTGGATTTGCTTGGGCATGACGAATATATTCGCAACACGCTTGATAAAGACAACACCGACTCAACCGAGAAGGCGCTTATTGAAATTTACGAACGTCTTCGTCCAGGTGAGCCGCCGACACTCGATAATGCCAAGAGTTTGCTGGTAGCTCGTTTCTTTGACCCAAAACGTTATGACTTGGCAAATGTCGGACGTTACAAAATCAACAAAAAGCTTCATATCAAAAACCGTTTGTTTAATCAACGTTTGGCTGAAACGCTTGTAGATCCAACAACGGGAGAGATTCTCGCGGAAACCGGACAAATGATTGACCGGCGTTTGCTTGACGAATTGATTCCTCATTTGGAGAAGAATGTTGGCTTCAAGACTTACCATGTCGCTAATGGTGTGCTTGATGCAGATAGTATTCCTCTACAAACTATAAGTGTATTCTCGCCTAATGATGACGGAAAAGTTCTTAAAGTAATTGCCAACGGCTTGATTGACAAAGCCGTCAAGCATATTACGCCGGCCGACATCATTTCGTCGATTAACTATTTTATTGATTTGCTTCACGGAGTCGGCAGCACGGATGATATTGACCATCTGGGTAACCGGCGTTTGCGTTCGGTTGGCGAATTGCTGCAGAATCAGTTCCGCATCGGATTGTCCCGTATGGAACGTGTGGTTCGCGAGCGGATGTCCATCCAGGATGCCAATGCCATTACACCGCAGGCGCTCATCAATATACGTCCTGTCATCGCGTCCATTAAAGAGTTCTTTGGGTCTTCCCAACTGTCGCAATTTATGGATCAGACGAACCCGCTTGCTGAGCTTACGCACAAACGCCGTTTGTCTGCTTTGGGACCCGGCGGTTTGACAAGGGAACGCGCGGGCTTTGAGGTCCGTGACGTTCATAACTCTCACTACGGCCGTATGTGTCCGATCGAGACGCCGGAGGGACCGAACATCGGGTTGATCAACTCCTTGTCGAGCTTTGCCAGAATCAACGAATATGGGTTTATTGAAGCTCCATACCGTTGGGTTGATGCGAAGACGGCCATCGTTACCGAACAGATCGCATATCTGACGGCAGATGAGGAAGACAACTATGTTATCGCTCAGGCGAATGCACAGTTGACCGAAGGCGGTAAATTCGCCGAGGACTCCGTTATTGTGCGCTACAACAAACAGGCTGACAATATCCTGACCATGCCAACCGACCGTGTTGACTATATGGATGTTTCGCCGAAGCAGGTTGTTTCCGTTGCAACGGCTTTGATTCCGTTCCTTGAGAACGATGACTCCAACCGTGCGCTTATGGGATCCAACATGCAGAGGCAAGCCGTTCCGCTTCTCATTCCGAAGTCACCGCTTGTCGGAACAGGAATGGAGCATAAATCCGCCAAGGATTCAGGCGTTTGTATTGTCGCTAAGTATGACGGCGTTATTGAGCGCGTGTCCGCTAACGAGATCTGGCTGCGCCGCGTCGAATTGATTGACGGCAAGCCGGTTACAGGCGATCTGATCAAGCAAAAGCTGCATAAATTTATGCGTTCCAACCAAGGTACCTGCATCAACCAGAGACCGCTTTGCCGCAAAGGCGATATTGTGAAAAAAGGCGATATTCTTGCAGACGGACCTTCTACGGAAATGGGTGAACTTGCGCTTGGACGCAACGTGGTCGTCGCGTTCATGACGTGGGAAGGCTACAACTATGAGGATGCCATCCTGCTCAGCGAGAAGCTGGTTAAAGAAGATGTGTATACTTCGATCCACATTGAAGAATATGAATCGGAAGCCCGCGATACCAAGCTTGGACCGGAAGAAATCACCCGCGATATACCAAACGTAGGGGAAGAAGCGCTCCGCAACCTTGACGAGCGTGGAATCATCCGGGTTGGTGCCGAGATCAGTGCAGGAGACATTCTGGTCGGTAAAGTTACCCCTAAAGGTGTAACGGAGCTTACGGCTGAAGAAAGATTGCTGCACGCGATTTTCGGAGAAAAAGCCCGTGAAGTTCGGGATACCAGCCTTCGGGTGCCGCATGGTACAGATGGTATCGTTGTAGATGTAAAAGTGTTTACCCGTGAAAATGGCGACGAACTGCCGCCTGGCGTTAACCAGCTCGTTCGTGCTTACATTGCCCAGAAACGGAAAATTTCCGAAGGCGATAAAATGGCCGGACGCCATGGTAACAAAGGGGTAATCGCACGTATTCTCCCTGAAGAGGATATGCCGTTCCTGCCGGACGGAACACCGGTAGAGGTTGTTCTTAACCCGCTTGGTGTACCTTCGCGGATGAACATCGGTCAAGTTCTTGAGGTTCATCTTGGCATGGCTTGTAAAATTCTCGGTATGCACGCGGCCACTCCGGTATTTGATGGAGCGCGTGAGGATGATGTATTTAACGCCATGGAAGAAGCCGGCATGCAGCGCAATGGTAAAACCGTGCTTTATGATGGACGCACCGGTGAGGAGTTTGAGCGTGAGGTAACAGTTGGCGTCATGTACATGATCAAGCTGGCTCACATGGTTGACGATAAAATCCATGCCCGTTCAACAGGTCCATACTCGCTGGTTACACAGCAGCCGCTGGGTGGTAAAGCTCAATTCGGCGGACAGCGTTTCGGGGAGATGGAGGTATGGGCGCTTGAGGCTTACGGAGCAGCCTATACGCTTCAAGAGATCTTGACCGTCAAATCCGATGATGTCGTCGGCCGTGTTAAGACTTACGAGTCGATTGTCAAGGGTGAGAATGTGCCGGAGCCGGGTGTTCCGGAATCGTTCAAGGTTCTGATCAAAGAGCTGCAAAGTCTCGGGATGGACGTTAAGATCCTCAGCGAGAACGAAGAAGAGATTGAAATGAAAGAAATGGACGACGAGGATGACGGTCAAAGCGACAAGCTCAATCTCAACCTCGAAGGCACGGAAGTTGGCGTGGAGTAACCGTTGATCGGTACGATCGGATAAGATAACAGGCCATAGCGTCCTCACGGCGTTGCAGAGCCGGGCTGCGCGATCAATGCGTCAGTCCGGCTTGAACGGGCAAATTGATTGCGTAACACACAAGTGAATCATGACGAAGGAGGGTTGCTCCTTGTTGGACGTGAACAACTTCGAGTATATGAAAATTGGTTTGGCATCACCGGATAAAATCCGCTCTTGGTCCCGCGGAGAAGTTAAAAAACCGGAAACAATCAACTACAGAACATTGAAGCCTGAGAAAGAAGGGCTGTTCTGCGAGAAAATTTTCGGGCCAACCAAGGACTGGGAATGTCATTGCGGCAAATACAAACGGGTTCGTTATAAAGGCGTCGTTTGCGATCGCTGCGGCGTTGAAGTAACCCGTGCGAAGGTTCGTCGCGAGCGTATGGGACATATCGAGCTTGCAGCGCCTGTATCGCATATCTGGTATTTCAAAGGAATTCCAAGCCGCATGGGTCTTGCCTTGGATATGTCTCCTCGTTCACTCGAGGAAATTATCTATTTCGCATCTTATGTTGTAACGGATCCAGGGGATACGCCGCTTGAGAAAAAGCAGCTACTTTCCGAGAAAGAATACCGCAGCTACCGTGAGAAGTATGGATATGGATTCCACGCTGGCATGGGTGCGGAAGCTGTCAAAAAGCTGCTTCAGGATATCGATGTCGAACGCGAGCTTGAAACGCTGAAGGAAGATCTTCGTTCGGCACAAGGTCAGCGTCGTAACCGGGCCATTAAACGTCTCGAAGTCATTGAAGCCTTCCGCAACTCCGGCAATATGCCGGAATGGATGATTCTTGATGTTCTTCCGGTTATTCCTCCTGAGCTTCGCCCGATGGTCCAGCTGGATGGCGGACGTTTTGCCACCTCTGACCTTAATGATCTGTACCGTCGCGTTATTAACCGCAACAACCGTCTGAAACGTCTCCTTGATTTGGGCGCGCCCGATATTATCGTGCAAAATGAGAAGAGAATGCTTCAAGAAGCGGTTGATGCACTGATTGATAATGGCCGTCGCGGCCGTCCGGTAACCGGTCCCGGTAACCGTCCTTTGAAATCGCTCAGCCATATGCTTAAAGGTAAACAAGGCCGTTTCCGTCAGAACTTGCTCGGTAAACGTGTCGATTACTCCGGCCGTTCGGTTATTGTTGTCGGACCAAGCCTGAAAATGTTCCAATGCGGACTTCCCAAGGAAATGGCGCTTGAGCTGTTTAAGCCGTTTGTTATGAAAGAGCTGGTCAATAAAGGCCTGGCTCATAATATCAAAAGTGCCAAACGCAAAGTCGAGCGTGTCAGCCCTGAGGTGTGGGATGTTCTTGAAGAAGTCATTAAGGAGCATCCGGTTCTCTTGAACCGTGCCCCTACGCTTCACCGTTTGGGTATCCAAGCGTTTGAACCGATTCTCGTTGAAGGCCGCGCCATCAAGCTTCATCCACTCGTATGTACCGCGTACAATGCGGATTTCGATGGTGACCAAATGGCTGTTCACGTTCCGCTCTCTGCTGAAGCGCAAGCTGAAGCACGGCTGCTTATGCTGGCATCGGGTAACATTTTGAATCCGAAAGACGGAAAACCGGTTGTAACACCTTCACAGGATATGGTTCTTGGCAGCTACTATTTGACTATGGATAATAAAGAAGCCAAAGGAAGCGGTTCGGTTTTCGCTTCTGTGAACGAAGCGATCTCCTCTTATCAACGGGGAATTGTTTCCCTTCATGCGCGGATCTTTATACCGGTTAAAGTGCTGAACAAGACGATCTTCACCGAAGCGCAGCAGAAATCACTGATTTCCACTACGGTCGGTAAGATTATCTTTAATGAAATATTCCCGGACACGTTCCCGTATATCAACGAGCCGACGAAAGTCAACCTGCTGCAGGGAACGCCTGATCGATATTTTGTTTATGAAAAAGGCACCGATCTGCATAAATTCATGGAAGAAGTTCCACAGATGGGCGCAGTCGGTAAAGAGTATCTTGGTTTGATTATTGCTGAATGCTTCAGACAGTATCACACCACCAAAACATCGGTAACGCTTGACCGGATCAAAGAACTCGGATTTACGTATTCAACTCGTGCAGGGATTACGGTTGCGGTATCTGATGTAATCGTTCCTGAAGAGAAGAAAGCGATCCTCGCCGATTCGGAAGAGAAAGTCAAGGTTGTATCGAATCAGTATCGCCGTGGTTTGATTACGAACGAAGAGCGGTATGACAGAGTTATTGAAATTTGGAGCAAAACGAAGGATACCATCACGGATGTTCTCATGAAATCAATGGACCGCTACAATTCCATTATGCTCATGGTGGACTCCAAGGCTCGGGGTAATAAATCGCAAATCACCCAATTGGGCGGGATGCGGGGGCTGATGGCGAATCCATCGGGACGTATCATTGAGTTACCGATCAAATCGAATTTCCGTGAAGGACTTACTGTTCTCGAGTACTTTATCTCGACTCACGGAGCGCGTAAAGGTCTTGCCGATACAGCACTTCGTACGGCTGACTCGGGATACTTGACCCGTCGTTTGGTTGACGTCGCACAGGATGTTATCGTTCGTGAGGATGACTGTGGGACGGATAAAGGATTTACCGTCAGCAAAATTCAAGACGGCAAAGAGGTTATCGAGGATCTGTACGACCGTATTGAAGGACGTTACTCCTTCGAAACTGTCCGCAATCCATCTACAGGCGAAGTCATCCTGAATCGCAACGAATTGATTGATTCCAACAAGGCGGAAGAAATTATTGCCGCTGGAGTTGAAAAGCTGCAAATTCGTTCAGTTCTAAGCTGCCGCGCCCGTCATGGTGTATGCAAAATTTGTTACGGACGCAACCTGGCAACAGGTAAGTTTGTTGAGATCGGGGAAGCTGTAGGGATCATCGCAGCTCAATCTATCGGTGAGCCAGGAACGCAGCTGACGATGCGTACCTTCCATACCGGTGGTGTTGCCGGTGATGATATTACACAAGGTTTGCCGCGTATCCAGGAGTTGTTTGAGGCTCGTAACCCTAAAGGTCAAGCGATTATTTCCGAGCTCGACGGTGTTATCAAAGACATCCGCGAGACAAAAGATCGTCGTGAGATTGAAGTGCAGGGTGAAGCGGAATCCAAAGTCTATGCAGTCACGTATGGTTCCCGTATCCGCGTTGCCAAAGGCAAGCATATTGAAGCGGGAGACGAGCTGACAGATGGTTCGATCGATCCTAAAGATATGCTTCGCATCAAAGGTATCCGCGGCGTGCAGAACTACATTCTGCAAGAGGTTCAACGTGTTTATCGGAATCAGGGTGTTGAGATCAACGATAAACATATTGAAGTTATGATCAAGCAGATGCTGCGTAAAATTCGTATTGTCGATGCAGGCGAGACTACTTTGCTCCCTGGTGCATTCGTCGATATTCACGAATACGAAGCAGCTAACCGTGATGCCTTGCTTTCTGGCCGCGAGCCTGCTGTTGCAAAGCCAGTTCTGCTCGGTATTACCAAAGCGTCGCTTGAGACAGATTCCTTCTTGTCCGCCGCTTCCTTCCAGGAGACTACTCGTGTCCTGACTGATGCCGCGATAAAAGGAAAAGTGGATCAGCTGCTTGGCCTGAAAGAGAATGTTATTATCGGTAAGCTGATTCCGGCAGGTACTGGGATGCAGCGCTATCGGGGCATTCGTCTTAAAGGTTACGATGATGATATCGAAACTGCAATCGAAAAAACCGAGGATGAGATCGTACCGGTTGAGTCGTAATATTCAACCGCTGCGGGATACAAACTACACAAAATAGGTTTGAAGTAGGGCTGACGGTGGCATCGCCGATTGGACGGTGCCACCGTCGCTTTTTGCCCTGTTTTATTCCAAAGGATCGATGTCCGAAGCCTTCTGCGAAATATGCTGCTAGTTGCTTGACATAAAGCAGCTTGAAGTGCTAATATGTCGTAGTGTGCCTACTTGCATAACCCCTGTATTTGAACCATACCGTTTTTGTGTTATCTCTTAATTGAGTATCGCAATTGGGTTTGGCTTGGAAGGACGGGATACGATGCAATTTATAATCGGCAGTAAACAGACGACTAAGATGGTGGAGCAAGGCAAAGCCGTTCTTGTCTATGTTGCGCAAGATACAGATCCACGAATGAAGGATGATATTGTACGGCTTTGTACGACGGCAGGCGTGCCTATCTCATGGGTGGACACGATGAAGGGTCTCGGGGAAACCTGCGGCATTGAAGTCGGCGCTGCAATGGCGGCAGTAATACCAGAAATTGAATAAGGAAATAACGTTTTTGCCCGAAAGCTGTGCGGCAAGAACTTTCATTTGTTTCTTTATGAACCGCCTGGATCTGTGGGCTTAGAATAAGCCGAAATATTCTAATCTGTTTTATTATTTTGGGAAGGAGGTGGCAGCATGCCAACAATTAATCAACTAGTCCGCAAGGGCCGCGAAGCGAAAGTCGTTAAATCGAAATCGCCGGCACTTCAAAGAGGATTCAATGCACTGAAACGTGAAGAAACAAACATAAGCGCGCCTCAAAAACGTGGTGTATGTACACGTGTCGGTACGATGACACCAAAAAAACCGAACTCTGCACTTCGTAAATATGCACGTGTGCGTTTGACGAACCGCGTAGAGATCACGGCTTACATCGGTGGTATCGGTCACAACTTGCAGGAGCATAGCGTCGTATTGGTTCGTGGCGGCCGGGTTAAAGATCTACCGGGGGTACGTTATCATATCGTTCGCGGAGCGCTCGATACTGCAGGGGTTAACAACCGGAAGCAAGCTCGTTCCAAATATGGCACGAAGCGCGCGAAAGTAAAAAAATAAGAATTGATTTATGAATGTTATTTCATGAATACTTGAAGAAAGGGGGATCTGCATATGCCACGCAAAGGTCCAGTTACAAAACGTGACGTTTTACCGGATCCGCTATATAACAGCAAGCTGGTAACTCGTTTAATTAACCGTATTATGCTTGATGGTAAACGTGGGGTTGCCGCAACCATTCTGTATGATGCATTCAAGCTTATCAACGAACGCACAGGCTCGGAACCGATGGAAGTTTTCGAAGCGGCCATCAAAAATATCATGCCTGTTCTTGAAGTTAAAGCCCGCCGTGTTGGTGGTTCTAACTATCAAGTACCGATTGAGGTTAAACCAGAGCGTCGTACAGCGCTTGGTCTCCGTTGGCTCGTGAACTACTCACGCAACCGCGGCGAGAAAACGATGGAAGAACGTCTGGCTGCTGAAATCATCGATGCATCGAACAATACAGGTGCATCCGTGAAGAAGCGCGAAGATACACACAAAATGGCTGAAGCGAATAAAGCATTCGCCCACTACCGTTGGTAGGATTCGCATAATCGGAAGGAGACGAAATCATGGCAAGAGAGTTCTCCTTGAAAAATACGCGTAATATTGGGATCATGGCGCATATTGATGCCGGTAAAACAACCACGACAGAGCGGATCCTGTTCTACACAGGCCGTACCCACAAAATCGGTGAAGTGCACGAAGGTGCAGCAACGATGGACTGGATGGAGCAGGAACAGGAGCGCGGAATTACGATTACTTCCGCTGCTACAACTGCACAATGGAATGGTCACCGCATCAATATTATCGACACCCCGGGACACGTTGACTTCACAGTTGAGGTTGAACGTTCCCTTCGTGTATTGGACGGGGCCGTAGGGGTTTTCAGTGCGAAAGAAGGCGTTGAGCCGCAGTCCGAAACGGTATGGCGTCAAGCTGACCGTTACAATGTACCGCGGATTGCCTATGTGAACAAAATGGATATCATCGGCGCAGACTTTTTGAATGTTATCAGAGATATGCGTCTTCGTCTCAACGCAAATGCCGTCGCTATTCAACTGCCAATCGGTGCGGAGAATGACTTTATCGGCGTAATCGACTTGATTGAACGTGTCGCTTACACATATAAAGACGATCTTGGTAAAGATCCGGAGCAAGTTGAAATACCGGCAGCATACAAGGATCAAGTTGAAGAACTTCGTCTGGAACTCGTTGAGAAAATCGCTGAGCTCGATGAAGAGCTCACGATGAAATACCTCGAGGGTGAGGAAATCAGCGTTGCCGAGCTGAAAACGACATTGCGCAAAGGTGTTTGCGATGTGAAGATCTTCCCGGTAATCTGTGGTTCCTCTTACCGCAACAAAGGCGTTCAATTAATGCTTGATGCCGTTGTCGACTATCTGCCAGCTCCTATCGATGTACCTGATATCAAGGGTCACCTTGAAGATGGAACCGAGACAGTTCGCAGATCTGCAGATGACGAGCCTTTTGCAGCATTGGCGTTCAAAATCATGACTGACCCATTCGTAGGTAAACTGACGTTCTTCCGCGTATATTCCGGTGTCCTTAATTCCGGATCCTATGTTGTGAATGCAACGAAAGGCAAACGCGAACGGATCGGCCGCATTCTTCAGATGCATGCTAATGCCCGTCAAGAGATCAGCGAAGTTTACTCCGGTGACATTGCGGCTGCAGTAGGTCTGAAAGATACAACAACTGGCGATACGCTTTGTGATGAGAAAAACCCTGTTATTCTGGAGTCGATGAACTTCCCTGAGCCGGTTATCCAGCTTGCGGTTGAACCAAAGACAAAGGCTGACCAAGATAAAATGGGTATCGCTCTTCAGAAGCTGTCAGAGGAAGATCCTACGTTCCGTGCACATACGGACGAAGAGACCGGCCAAACGATTATCGCTGGTATGGGTGAGCTTCACCTTGAAATTCTTGTAGACCGTATGCTTCGTGAATTCAAAGTCGAAACGAATGTCGGTAAACCGCAGGTTGCTTACCGTGAAACCTTCAAAACGCCTGCAAGGGTAGAAGGTAAATTCGTTCGTCAATCCGGTGGCCGCGGTCAATACGGACATTGCTGGGTTGAATTCTCGCCGCTTGAGCCAGGAACAGGCTTTATCTTTGAAAACAAAACCGTCGGTGGTTCCATTCCGCGGGAATATATTGGTCCTGTTCAAGCCGGTATCGAAGAAACAATGAAGAGCGGTGTCCTTGCAGGCTTCCCGCTTGTTGACATCAAAGCTGTTGTCGTCGACGGTTCTTACCATGACGTTGACTCCTCGGAGATGGCGTTCAAAATTGCCGGATCGATGGCGCTTAAAGCAGCCAAGGACAAATGTAGTCCTGTTTTGCTTGAGCCAATCATGAAGGTTGAAGTAACCGTTCCTGAAGAATACATGGGCGATGTTATGGGTATGCTTAGCTCCCGTCGTGGCCGTATCGAAGGATCGGACGCCCGTCACGGCGCCCTCATCATCCGTGCCAAGGTGCCTCTATCCGAAATGTTTGGATATTCCACAACATTGCGTTCAGGTACACAAGGCCGTGGTGTTTTCTCCATGGAGCTTTCGCACTATGAAGAAGTGCCAAGATCGATTTCGGAAGAGATCATCTCCAAATCCAAAGGCGCATCCTAGTAGGATCGCTTTTACAACTTAAGTCTTACAAGTTGTACTTTGGCCAAATGATGACCTGCCCAATAGGCTCGCTCATTATGGCCGATCACATATACAATCTTTTCATATTAAGGAGGAATTAGTTCAATGGCTAAGGCAAAATTTGAACGTAATAAACCGCACGTTAATATCGGTACAATCGGTCACGTTGACCATGGTAAAACAACGCTGACAGCAGCCATCACGACCGTTCTTTCCAAAAAATATGGTGGTGCAGCAATTGCATTTGACCAAATCGACAAAGCACCGGAAGAGCGCGAGCGCGGTATCACAATCTCCACAGCTCACGTTGAGTATGAAACGCCAGCTCGTCACTATGCTCACGTTGACTGTCCTGGACATGCCGACTATGTTAAGAACATGATCACAGGTGCTGCACAAATGGATGGAGCGATCCTCGTTGTATCCGCATCTGACGGTCCAATGCCGCAAACGCGCGAGCACATTCTGCTCTCCCGCCAAGTAGGCGTTCCTTACATCGTCGTTTTCCTGAACAAATGCGATATGGTTGAAGACGAAGAGCTGCTGGAGCTTGTTGAGATGGAAGTTCGCGACCTGCTCAATGAATATGAGTTCCCAGGCGACGACACACCGATTATCCGCGGCGCTGCTCGTGAAGCTCTGCAAAACCCAGAAGGTCCTTGGGCTGACAAAATCATCGAACTGTTCGAGCAAGTTGACACGTACATCCCGACTCCTGAGCGTGACGTATCCAAACCGTTCCTTATGCCGGTTGAGGATGTATTCACAATCACAGGCCGTGGTACAGTTGCAACTGGCCGTGTAGAGCGTGGCGTTGTTAAAGTATCTGATGAGGTTGAAATCATCGGACTTGCTGAAGAAAGCCGCAAATGTGTTGTTACGGGCGTAGAAATGTTCCGTAAACTGCTTGATTCTGCTCAAGCTGGTGACAACATCGGCGCATTGCTTCGTGGTGTTGAGCGTAAAGATATCGAGCGCGGACAAGTACTGGCTAAACCGGGTTCGGTTAAGCCACACACAAACTTCACTGCTCAAATCTACGTTCTTACTAAAGAAGAGGGTGGCCGTCACAAACCTTTCTTCACTGGTTACCGTCCACAGTTCTACTTCCGTACAACGGACGTAACTGGCATCATCAACCTGCCAGAAGGAACTGAAATGGTTATGCCTGGCGACAACATCACCGTAACGGTTGAGCTGATTGCTCCAATAGCTCTGGAAGATGGAACTCGCTTCTCGATCCGTGAAGGTGGCCGTACTGTAGGCGCCGGCGCAGTAGCAAGCATCCAAAAATAAGACGATGCGGCATTAGCCGCAAGTCTTGGATCAAGCCCTCACCTCGGTGGGGGCTTTTTTATATCAATTATCCACAGGTGAGTAATTAATGAACTATAGAATATCAAAGAGGCACAATGATGAATGTGTTAGCTTGAAATCAGGAGATTGAATCGTAAATCCCTCCAATTAAGATGTATATTATAGAAGAAACCCAACTGATTGAAATATGTCTGCAATTTACTAAAAATAATGTTGCATTCGCCTAACGATTCAGATATAATAGTGAACGTTGGTCTGCGACGTTGCGATGATGCGAGAGGTTGCCGACACACACGGCTCCTTTGCCATGAGGGGCGTGCCGGGTTTTTCTCGTGGAGTATGTCCGATACTAAATTGGGCGATAGAAGGAGGGACTTATATGGCAAAGCAAAAGATTCGTATACGCTTGAAAGCGTACGATCACAGGATTCTTGACCAGTCTGCGGAGAAAATCGTAGAAACTGCGAAACGTTCCGGGGCAGGTGTATCTGGGCCGATTCCGCTTCCGACAGAGAAGCAAATCATCACCATTCTGCGTGCGGTACACAAGTACAAGGATTCAAGGGAGCAATTCGAAATGCGCACTCACAAGCGTTTGATCGATATTGTTAACCCAACGCCGCAAACGGTCGATGCATTGATGCGCTTAGATCTGCCATCCGGTGTCGATATTGAAATTAAACTGTAATTTTTGCATAACGGAAACAAGAGAGGAAATGAGGTGTCAACATGAAAGGTATCTTAGGTAAAAAACTTGGTATGACGCAAGTGTTTACTCCTGAAGGTAACGTGATCGCGGTTACGGTTATCGAAGCAGGACCTTGTGTTGTTCTACAGAAGAAAGACCAAGAAAATGACGGCTACGAAGCGGTACAACTTGGTTTCTCAGACAAGAAAGAAAAAAGAGCGACTAAGCCGGAAATCGGCCACGCTAAAAAAGCCGATTCGGCTCCTAAGCGCTACGTTCGTGAAATTCGCGGCATTACCATTGGCGAATATGAAGTTGGCCAACAGTTGAAAGCTGACTTGTTCGCTGAGGGCGAATTTGTTGACGTAACAGGTATTTCCAAGGGTAAAGGATTCCAAGGTAACATCAAACGTTGGGGCCAAACCCGCGGTCCAATGGCTCACGGATCGCGTTACCATCGTGGACCGGGTTCGATGGGTTCGATTCAAGCGAACCGCGTACCAAAGGGCAAACGCCTTCCAGGTCACATGGGACATGAAACGATCACGATTCAGAATCTTGAAGTCGTGCGCGTTGATGCCGAACGCAATGTACTGCTCATTAAAGGTTCCATTCCGGGCCCTAAAAATAGCTTTGTAAAAGTAAAACTCACGGTTAAGAAATAAATAACCCTTTAAGAAAGGAGGAACATGAAATGCCGAAAGTAGCAATTTTTAGCGTGAACGGTTCACAAGTTGGCGATATCGAATTATCCGAAACGATATTCGGAATCAAGCCAAACGTTCACGTCCTGCATAGTGCGGTACTGCTTCAGCAAGCTTCGGTTCGCAGAGGCACGCATAAGACGAAAGGCCGCTCGGAAGTACGTGGCGGCGGTCGTAAGCCTTGGAAACAAAAAGGTACGGGCCGTGCGCGTCAAGGTAGCACACGCTCACCACAATGGGTAGGCGGTGGAACGGTTTTTGGACCGACTCCTCGCAGCTACAGCTTCAAACTGCCGAAGAAAGTTCGTCGTCTGGCGATCAAATCGGCTCTATCTTCGAAAGTAATCGACAATGATATCATTGTTCTGGATCAATTGGCGTTTGCTCAACCGAAGACAAAGGAATTCACAACGATCCTTGGCAACCTCAAGGTAGCTCGCAAAGCACTTGTTGTAACAGCTAACTACGAAGACAATGTTGCATTGTCTGCCCGTAACATTCCGGGCATCAAATTCGTTGCAGCCGATGGCATTAATGTTCTGGATGTCATGACTTATGACAAACTGATTATTACCAAAGAGGCAGTTGAGAAAGTACAGGAGGTGCTTGCGTAATGAAAAATCCTCGCGATCTTATCAAGCGCCCGATTATCACGGAACAAACAAGTGACTTTATGGCAAATAAACGTTATGTTTTCGAAGTGGATATCCGCGCTAACAAAACAGAAATCAAAGATGCCATCCAACAAATTTTCAAAGTTAAAGTTACTAGTGTTAACACTATGCGCGTTCCGGGTAAACCGAAACGTCAAGGTCGCCACAGCGGATACACATCCGAGTGGAAAAAAGCTATCGTGCAATTGAGCGCGGAAAGCAATGAACTGGAATTTTTTGAATCGGTATAAGCCAATTGCTGAGGCTAATAGTCCTCGGGCAAGCAGCTTTGCCGTAAGATAACGGTTAAGGAGGGAATCGAAGTGCCAGTTAAGAAGTATAAACCGACATCTCCAGCTCGTCGTGCTATGTCCGTATCGACGTTTGAAGAAATCACGACAAGCACACCGGAGAAATCGTTGCTTGCTCCGCTTTTCAAAAAAGCCGGACGCAATAATCAAGGTAAAATTACGGTTCGTCACCATGGTGGCGGCCATAAACGTAAATACCGGATTATCGACTTTAAGCGCAACAAAGATGGTGTAATAGGTAATGTTGCGACGATCGAATACGATCCGAACCGTACCTCGAACATAGCACTTATCCACTATGCGGATGGTGCAAAAAGCTACATTATCGCTCCAAAAGGTCTGAAAGTCGGCTCGCAAATCGTGTCCGGCGCAGATGCAGATATCAAAGTCGGTAACGCATTACCGCTGGAGAACATTCCGGTTGGTACGGTTATCCACAATATCGAGATGAAGCCTGGCAAAGGCGGACAGCTGGTTCGTGCTGCTGGAACAGAAGCTCAACTTCTTGGTAAAGAGGAAAGCTATGCGGTTATCCGTTTGTCCTCTGGTGAAGTTCGCCGTATTCTGAAAACCTGCCGTGCAACAATCGGATCTGTTGGCAACGAGGATCACGAGCTCGTGAAAATCGGTAAAGCCGGCCGTTCCCGTTGGCTGGGCAAACGCCCTGAAGTTCGTGGTGTTGTTATGAACCCGAACGATCACCCGCATGGTGGTGGTGAAGGCCGTGCACCAATCGGACGTAAATCGCCAATGTCTCCATGGGGCAAACCAACCCTTGGCTACAAAACGCGTAAGAAGAAAAAAGCATCGAGCCAATACATTGTTCGTCGTCGTACGAAGTAATAGGTGCATGAGCGCCGCCGCGTGACGCGCTGCGTCACGCAAAGCCAGCGTGAAGGGAGGATCATCTATGGGTCGCAGTTTGAAGAAGGGTCCGTTTATCGACGGCTACCTGCTGAAAAAAGTTGAAGTGCTGAATGAGGCGGACAAGAAGACGGTTGTTAAAACCTGGTCTCGCCGTTCAACCATTTTCCCTCAATTCATCGGTCATACATTCGCTGTTTATGACGGTCGTAAGCATGTACCGGTTTATGTAACGGAAGATATGGTTGGTCACAAACTCGGTGAGTTCGCGCCGACACGTGTATACAAAGGACATGGTGACGACGACAAGAAGACAGGCCGTCGTTAATCAATAACAAGTTTCGAATGATCGATCGAGAGGAGGTTCAACGATGCAAGAAGCTAAAGCGAGCGCTAACCACGTCCGCATTGCACCTCGCAAAGCACAGCTGGTTGTGGATTTGATTCGCGGCAAGCAAGTCGGCGAAGCAATCGCGATTTTGCGCCATACGCCAAGATCCGCTTCCCCAATCGTGGAGAAGCTGCTTAACTCCGCTATTGCAAATGCGGAACACAATTACCAATTGGATATAAACAAGCTGGTCGTTGCTCAGGTTTTTGTAAACCAAGGACCAACAATGAAACGTTTCCGTCCGCGCGCCATGGGTCGTGCAAGTCGGATTAATAAAAGAACCAGCCACATTACTTTGGTGGTATCCGAAAAATAAGGAGGGACAACGTGTGGGACAAAAGGTAAATCCGGTTGGTCTACGTATCGGTATTATCCGTGACTGGGAATCCAAATGGTTCGCAGGCAAGGATTTCGGCGAGCTGCTTATGGAAGATGTCAAAATCCGTGAGTATCTCAAGAACAAATTGAGAGATGCGGCTGTATCCCGCTTTGAAATCGAGCGTGCTGCAAATCGCGTTAACGTAACAATCTATACAGCCAAGCCTGGTATGGTTATTGGTAAAGGCGGTTCCGAGGTTGAAAACCTTCGCTCCGAGCTTGCTAAAATCTCCAAAGGCAAAAAAGTACACATCAACATTTCTGAAATCAAGCATCCGGAGCTGGACGCAATTCTTGTTGCTGAAAGCATTGCCCAACAGCTTGAGCGTCGTGTATCGTTCCGTCGTGCTATGAAACAATCCATTCAACGGACTATTCGTTCCGGAGCAAAAGGAATTAAAACAGCAGTCAGCGGTCGTCTGGGCGGTGCGGAAATCGCGCGTTCGGAAGGATACAGCGAAGGCACAGTGCCGCTTCATACGCTTCGTGCCGATATTGACTACGGTACAGCTGAAGCACATACCACTTACGGCCTCATCGGCGTAAAAGTATGGATCTATCGTGGCGAAGTCCTTCCTACGAAGAAGAAAGCTGCTGCTCCCCAGGAAGGAGGCAACTAATCAATGTTGGTGCCAAAACGTGTCAAACACCGTAAACAACAACGTGGTCACATGAAAGGTCGCGCTAAAGGCGGTACTGAAGTTCATTTCGGTGAATTCGGCCTCCAAGCGCTGGAGCCATCATGGATTACCAACCGCCAAATCGAAGCTGCCCGTATTGCAATGACTCGTTATATCAAACGTGGCGGTAAAGTTTGGATTAAAATTTTCCCTGCTAAGCCAATTACACAAAAGCCGCTTGAAGTTCGGATGGGTAGCGGTAAAGGTAACGTTGAGAAGTGGGTAGCTGTTGTAAAACCAGGCAAAGTATTGTTTGAACTTGCAGGTGTTTCGGAAGAAATCGCTCGCGAAGCAATGCGTCTTGCCGCTCACAAGCTTCCAATCAAAACGAAGTTCGTGAAACGTGAAGAAGTGGGTGGTGAAGCAAATGAAAGCTAATGAATTTCGCAACCTAACCTCTGCTGAGCTTGAACAAAAAGTGAATGGTTTTAAAGAGGAGCTTTTTAACCTTCGTTTTCAGTTGGCCACTGGTCAATTGGAAAACCCGACACGTATTCGTGATGTGCGGAAGGATATCGCTCGTGCCAAAACCATTCTTCATGAAAGAGAACTCGGAATTAGCAGCTAATTGCTCCTATCCCGGGAACGATATGCAGGTTCTATCGTAAGAAAGGAGGATGAACAATGAGCGAACGTAATGCGCGCAAAGTTCAAATCGGAAAAGTCGTGAGCGACAAAATGGATAAAACCATCGTGATTGCTGTAGAAACCTACAAAAAGCATGATCTTTACCATAAACGCATCAAATACACGAAGAAATTCAAAGCACATGATGAGAACAACCAAGCTAAGATTGGCGATACTGTCAAGGTTATGGAGACTCGTCCGCTTTCAAAAGACAAACGGTTCCGCCTTGTCGAAATCGTTGAAGCAGCTATTATTTTGTAAAAATGCTTGTTTTTAAGCATTTGGACGGAAGGAGGACGTTGAAATGATTCAACCATTTACGCGTTTGGCCGTTGCTGACAACTCTGGCGCGAAAGAATTGATGTGTATTCGTGTACTGGGCGGTACTGGACGTCGTGTAGGCCATATCGGCGATTTGATCGTTTGTTCCGTTAAACAAGCAACACCAGGTGGCGTTGTCAAAAAAGGTGATGTTGTTAAAGCGGTTATCGTACGTACGAAGCGTGCGGTTCGCCGTAAAGACGGTTCATATATCTCATTTGATGAGAATGCAGCGGTTATCGTAAAGGAAGACAAAAGCCCGCGCGGTACACGTATTTTTGGACCAGTTGCTCGTGAACTTCGCGATCGTGACTTTATGAAAATCGTATCGCTTGCACCGGAAGTTATCTAAGAAATCATCTTGCGAACCATACGCAAGAATGCAGGAGGTGTAACTCATGCCACGCTTGAAAAAAGTGTTAGAGTCCCATAACAATAAATTGCACGTCAAAAAAGATGACACGATCATGGTCATTACCGGTAAAGACAAAGGCAAGAAAGGCCGCGTCATTGCTGCGTATCCACGAGAAAATCGTGTTCTCATCGAAGGCGTCAACATGGTGAAGAAGCATACTCGTCCTTCCCAGCTTAACCCGCAGGGTGGAATTATCGAGCAGGAAGCGCCAATTCACGTTTCAAATGTTATGCACATTGATCCAAAGAGCGGTAAAGTAACCCGTATCGGATACAAAACGCTCAACAATGGTAAAAAAGTCCGGGTCGCTAAAAAATCCGGTGAGGTAATCGATTAATTGACCGATAGCGGAAAGGAGGTCCACGTTACATGGCTACAACAAGATTGAAAGATCGTTTCCTGAATGACATTACGCCTGCTCTGATGCAGAAATTTGATTACACCACCGTCATGCAAGTGCCGAAAATCGAGAAAATTGTTATCAACATGGGTGTTGGTGAAGCTGTTTCCAACTCCAAAGTGCTTGACACTGCTGTTGAAGACCTTCGCTTGATTTCCGGACAGAAGCCGGTAGTCACACGCGCGAAGAAATCCATCGCTGGTTTCAAACTTCGCGAAAATATGCCAATCGGGGTTAAAGTTACATTGCGCGGCGAGCGCATGTACTATTTCCTTGATAAACTGTTTAACGTAACGCTCCCACGCGTTCGCGACTTCCGCGGCGTATCGAACAAAGCGTTTGATGGTCGTGGTAACTATACACTCGGCTTGAAAGAACAACTTATCTTCCCGGAGATCGAGTATGATAAAGTTGATAAAGTGCGTGGTATGGACGTCGTCATCGTCACGACGGCAAAAACGGACGAAGAGGCTCGTGAACTGCTGACCCAAATGGGCATGCCGTTTGCGAAGTAATCCACAGGAGGTACTACCAAGTGGCAAAAACTTCGATGAAGATCAAGCAACAGCGCACACCGAAATTCAAAGTGCAAGCTTATACACGCTGTGAGCGTTGCGGCCGTCCGCATTCCGTTTTGCAAAAGTTTAAAATTTGCCGGATTTGTTTCCGTGAATTAGCATACAAAGGCCAGATTCCTGGCGTTAAAAAAGCAAGCTGGTAATCAGCTTAAGTATCGGGAAGGAGGTTCTCACAATGGTTATGTCTGATCCGATTGCAGATATGCTCACGCGTATCCGAAACGCAAACGTTGTGCGTCATGAGACGGTTGAAATGCCTGCTTCGAAGGTGAAGAAGCAAATCGCAGAAATTTTGAAACGCGAGGGCTTTATCCGCGACGCTGAGTATATCGAAGATAGCAAACAAGGGATTATCCGTATCTTTTTGAAATACGGTCCCAATCAAGAACGTGTCATTACCGGGCTGAAACGTATCAGCAAACCGGGACTGCGCGTATACACGAAAAGCACTGAAGTCCCTCGTGTTCTAGGCGGCCTTGGAATGGCAATCATTTCAACGTCTAAAGGGGTTATGACCGATAAAGAAGCACGCCAAGTGAAATCGGGCGGCGAAGTCGTCTGCTACGTTTGGTAAGAAACTGTCACAACGATTGGAGGTGTAACAATGTCTCGTATTGGCCGTAAACCGATCCAAGTACCAGGTGGCGTAAACATCGACTTGGACAACAGCTTTATTACAATTAAAGGACCGAAAGGTTCGCTGAGCCGCACGATTCACAAGGACATGAAAGTGGTTGTGGAGGACAGCGTAATCACAATCGAACGTCCGACAGACAATAAATTGCACCGCTCCCTGCATGGCACAACGCGCAGCGTTATCGCTAATATGGTGAGTGGCGTAACTGAAGGTTTCACGAAATCACTGGAGCTCGTGGGCGTTGGTTACCGTGCAAGCAAGGCCGGTGACAAAGTTGTCCTTAACGTTGGATACTCCCATCCGGTTGAAATCACGCCTGAGGGCGGCATCGAGTTTGACGTTCCTTCGAACACCAAGATCATCGTTCGTGGTATCGACAAAGAACTCGTTGGCGCAACTGCTGCAAAAATCCGTTCTGTACGTGAACCAGAGCCGTATAAAGGCAAAGGGATCAAGTACGAAGGTGAGCGCATTATTCGTAAAGAAGGTAAAGCCGGTAAGAAAAAATAAACAGCTTTTGCAGCTGTTTATTCGGATAGCATCATAAAGGACAGTAAGAAAGGAGTGTACAACGAATGATTACAAAAGGCGATAAAAACAAAGCGCGTTTAAAACGTCACCTGCGTGTTCGCAAGAAAATCAATGGAACCGTGCAGCGTCCGCGTCTTGCTGTATTCCGTTCCTCCAAACACATCTATGCACAACTGATTGATGATGTTCAAGGGGTAACGATTGCATCGGCTTCTACGCTGGATAAAGAAGTTACTGACGTAGGCAACGGCGGCAACGTTGAATCGGCTCGAAAAATCGGTGAGCTCATCGCTGAACGCGCGAAAGCGAAAGGCGTTGAGAAAGTCGTTTTCGATCGCGGTGGATACTTGTACCATGGTAGAATACAGGCTCTGGCTGATGCGGCTCGCGAAGCTGGACTTCAATTCTAATTGAGAAACCTTAATAAGGAGGTAAAACGACTTGCGTATAGATCCGAATACTTTAGAACTGACTGAGAAAGTAGTTCAAATCAACCGCGTATCCAAAGTTGTAAAAGGCGGACGCCGTTTCAGCTTTAGCGCGCTTGTAGTTGTCGGAGACGGCAAAGGATATGTGGGCGCAGGAATCGGCAAAGCGGGCGAAGTTCCGGATGCCATCCGCAAAGGCATCGACGATGCCAAGAAAAACCTGATCCATGTACCACTTGTTAAGACAACGATCCCGCATCTGGTTCTTGGACATTTTGGCGCAGGACGCGTATTGCTCAAACCGGCATCGGAAGGTACCGGAGTGATTGCAGGCGGTCCTGTTCGTGCCGTTCTTGAGCTTGCAGGAGTAGGCGACATTCTTACAAAATCACTGGGTTCTTCGAACTCCATGAATATGGTTAACGCAACGCTTGAAGGGCTTTCCCGCCTGAAACGCGCTGAAGATGTTGCCAAACTGCGTGGAAAAACCGTACAAGAGCTTTTAGGTTAAGGAGGGGAACACGATGGCAAAATTGCAGATCACCCTCGTTCGCAGCCTGATTGGTCGTAACGAGAAGCAACGTGCAACGATTCAATCGCTGGGACTGCGTAAAATTCGTCAATCGGTTGTCCATAATGATAACCCGGCAGTCCGTGGTATGGTGAACACTGTCAGCCATATGGTCAAAGTTGAAGAAGTATAAGATAAAGTGCCGCTTGCGGCACAAGAAATTATAAGGAGGTGCAACCTACGATGAAATTGCATGAGCTCACACCAGCACCAGGATCCCGCAAAGAAGCTTTCCGCAAAGGGCGGGGTATCGGCAGCGGTAACGGCAAAACAGCTGGTCGTGGTCATAAAGGTCAGAACGCCCGTTCCGGCGGTGGTGTTCGTCCAGGTTTCGAAGGCGGACAAAACCCGTTGTATCGTCGTGTTCCTAAACGCGGCTTTAACAACCCATTCCGTAAAGAGTATGCGATTGTGAACATCGATGAGTTGAACAATTTTGCAGCCGGCACTGAAATCACGCCAGAGTTGCTTATCGAGCAAGGAATTGTCAAAAACCCGCAGAGTGGTATTAAAGTTCTCGGCAATGGCGATATCACTGTTCAACTTACGGTAAAAGCAAACAAATTCTCTCAATCTGCGGTAGAGAAAATCCAGGCTGCCGGCGGTAAAACCGAGGTGATCTAATTGTTCAAGACCGTGTCCAACATTTGGAAAGTGGAAGACCTTCGCAAGCGGATTTTGTTCACATTGTTCATCTTGCTCGTTTACCGGATTGGTTCCTTTATTCCGGTGCCAGGCGTCAATAAAGATGTATTTAAGAGTGTTGACCAGTCCGGAGCTGATTTGTTTGGTTTGCTGAATACATTCTCAGGTGGAGCATTGTTCCAGTTCTCGATTTTCGCGATTGGAATTATGCCTTACATTACGGCTTCCATCATCGTGCAATTATTGTCGATGGATGTCATTCCTAAATTTGCCGAGTGGGCAAAAGAAGGAGAAAATGGAAAACGCAAGCTTGCACAAATTACACGTTATGGTACGATCGTACTAGGGTTAATTCAAGGTTTCGGTACGGCGATTGGATTTAACCGTCAATACCAGTACGAAATGATTCCAGGTGCAGCGTTTGGTGACTATCTGATGATAGCCATCGTCCTGACAGCAGGTACAGCCTTCCTTATGTGGCTCGGTGAGCAGATAACGGAGAAAGGTATCGGCAACGGGATCTCGGTCCTGATCTTTGCCGGTATCGTTGCTTCCATTCCGCGGCACATTCGATCTATCTATACACAAGAGTTTGTAGATGCTGGAGACACCCTTTTTCTTAACATCATAAAAGTGGTTGTTCTTCTCATCGTTATAGTCGCGATCGTGGTTGGGGTTATCTTTGTCCAACAGGGAATTAGAAAAATACCGGTTCAGTATGCTAAACGCGTAGTTGGACGTAAAATGTACGGTGGTCAATCTACACACATTCCGCTGAAAGTGAACGGGGCAGGCGTTATTCCGGTCATCTTCGCGTCATCGCTTTTGTTATTTCCCGTTACCATCTCACAGTTTTGGTCAACACATGGCTGGGCGGTATGGGTAAAGGATAATTTGACATATGACGCGCCTCTGGGTATGGTACTGTATGTAATATTGATTCTGGCATTCACGTTCTTCTATACCTTTGTACAAATTAATCCGGTACAAATGGCTGACCAGATGAAGAAAAATGGAGGCTACATTCCAGGCATACGCCCTGGTAAGCCAACCTCTTCTTATATCACACGAGTCATGTCCAGAATCACACTGAGTGGTGCGATATTCTTGGCACTCATCTCAATTTTGCCGGTTATATTCGGTAAAATGGCTGGCTTGCCGGCAGATGTCAGACTCGGCGGAACCTCGCTGCTTATCGTTATCGGCGTTGCGCTTGATACGATGAAACAAATCGAGACCCAATTGATCAAGCGCCACTATAAAGGGTTTATCAATAAATAACGATAGGTTCAAAATCGGGCTTCCGTTCAAGTTATAGCGTAACGGAACCCGCTTAGAGCCTATTGTGCTTAAAGCGAGGAACACGCTAATGAACATTTTATTCATGGGCCCTCCAGGCGCCGGTAAAGGTACGCAGGCCGAGAGAATAGTGGATACCTTCGGAATTCCCCATATCTCTACGGGTGACGCGTTCCGACTGGCCATGAAACAAGGCACGCCTCTGGGACAGAAGGCTAAAGAATACGTCGATCAAGGTCTTCTCGTACCGGACGAAATTACGAACGGAATCGTTCGTGAACGTCTGCAGCTTGAAGATTGCCAAAAAGGATTCCTGCTAGACGGCTTTCCACGGACACTACAGCAAGCCGAGGCTTTGGATGGTATGCTTGCTGAAATGGGTCGAAGCATTGACCATGTTGTTAACTTAAAAGTTGACCGCGGTCTGCTGCTTGCGCGTCTGACCGGTCGCCGCATTTGTAAATCTTGTGGTGCGACCTACCACATTATGTTCAATCCGCCAAAGCAAGAAGGCATTTGCGATAAATGCGGCGGCGAGCTGTATCAGAGGTCAGACGATACGGAAGCGAAAGTCGGTACTCGTCTTGACGAGTACATTTCAAAAACAGCTCCTCTTCTGGATTATTACTCGGGCAAAGGGATCCTGCGCGAGGTGGACGGAGAGAGAGAGATTGATGAAGTAACGACGGAGATTGTTTCTGCTCTACGGGGAACAGCCGAATGATTATATGCAAATCCGAGTCGGAATTGCAATATATGAGAGAAGCTGGCCGAATCGTTGCCGAAACGCACCGGTTGTTGAAACAATCCATTCGTCCTGGTATTACGACCAAGGAATTGGACGGGATCGCGGAAACTTACATCCGCAGTCAAAATGCCATTCCATCTTTTAAAGGATACAATCAATTTCCTGCCAGCATTTGCGCTTCTGTCAATGAAGAGCTGGTACATGGAATTCCGGGCTCACGCAAGCTGAATGATGGCGACATTATCAGCATCGATATTGGTGCGCAGTACAAAGGATACCATGGTGATTCCGCCTGGACCTACGGCGTAGGCAGTATCAGTGAGCAGACGAACAGGCTGTTGGAAGTGACGGAAGAGTCACTTTATGCTGGTCTGGCGCTCGTTAAACCGGATGTTCGGTTGTTTACGATCTCGCATGCGATTCAACAAGTGATCGAAGCTGCTGGCTTCTCCGTTGTTCGTGAATATGTTGGTCACGGCATTGGAGCCAGCCTCCATGAAGAGCCACAGATTCCGAATTACGGCATGCCCAATCATGGGCCTAGGCTCAAACCGGGCATGGTGCTCGCGATTGAACCGATGGTCAACATCGGGGAGCGTTACGTACGTACGCTGGAGGATAATTGGACGGTCGTTACCGAAGACGGTTCATGGTGCGCTCATTTTGAGCATACTGTGGCCGTGACGGCAGATGGCTGTGAAATATTAACCCTACCAAGGGAGCAGGCAGGTTGAACGCATTGGAACATATGCCGGAAATCGGCCGCATAGTCCAGATACTGCGTGGTAAGGAAGAAGGCGGCTATGCTGTTATTATCGGCATCGTCGATGAGAAATTCGTCCTTATCGCAGACGGTGACAAGCGGCGCTTCGATCAACCGAAGAAGAAGAACGTACTGCATCTTAGGATGCAGCCGGTCGTCAGTCATGAAGTGACGGACAGCATGCGGGAAACCGGCCGTGTTACGAATGCCAAGCTGCGTTTTGCGATTCAGAAAGCAGCGCAAGGGAAAGGAGATTGACTGTGGCTAAAGAAGATGTCATTGAAGTTGAAGGTACGGTAATTGAACCGCTGCCTAACGCCATGTTCAAGGTTGAACTGGAGAATGGACACCAAATTCTGGCTCATGTATCGGGTAAACTCAGAATGCATTTTATCCGTATCCTGACAGGA
Source organism: Paenibacillus sp. JT31N17 (assembly GCF_056269255.1). NCBI lineage: Bacteria > Bacillati > Bacillota > Bacilli > Caryophanales > Paenibacillaceae > Paenibacillus > Paenibacillus sp. JT31N17. Next base: position 12,820 of record NZ_JBWDNP010000026.1, on the reverse strand, counting down.
GATAAAGTGGTCATCCAGTTGTCGCCTTATGATCTATCTAGAGGACGCATTACCTATCGGAAGTAAGCCGGTATACGGTTTTGCTAACGAAAGAATTCGGGAGGTAATCACAATGAAGGTTAGACCTTCGGTCAAGCCGATCTGCGAAAAATGCAAAGTCATTCGCCGCAAAGGCAATGTAATGGTGATTTGTGAAAATCCGAAACACAAACAAAAACAAGGATAAAGGAGGGATAACGGTACATGGCACGTATTGCTGGTGTAGACTTACCGCGTGATAAACGCGTCGTCATTGCTCTGACCTACATTTTTGGTATCGGCACAACAACTGCCCACAAGATTCTGAGTACTACTGGGATCAGTGAACAGACACGCGTTCGCGACCTGACTGAAGATGAAGTCAGCAAACTCCGCGAAACGATTGATAAATCCGTTAAGGTGGAAGGCGACCTTCGTCGTGAAATTTCTCTTAACATCAAACGTCTGATCGAAATTGGCTGCTACCGCGGTGTTCGTCACCGTCGTGGTCTTCCGGTTCGTGGTCAACGGACGAAAACCAATGCTCGTACGCGTAAAGGTCCTCGTCGGACTGTAGCGAACAAGAAGAAATAACAAGGGGGGATAACTCAAATGGCAAAACCGAAAAAAGCGGTTCGTACAAAACGTCGTGACCGTAAAAATATTGAATCGGGCGTGGCACACATCCGTTCAACGTTCAATAACACGATTGTTACTATCACTGATCCGCACGGCAACGCGATCTCCTGGGCAAGCTCAGGCAACCTTGGTTTCAAAGGTTCCCGTAAAAGCACGCCTTTCGCAGCTCAAATGGCTGCCGAATCCGCTGCCAAAGCTGCAATGGAGCATGGTATGAAAGCTGTTGAAGTCATGGTTAAGGGTCCAGGTGCAGGTCGTGAAGCGGCAATCCGCTCCCTGCAGGCAGCTGGTCTTGAAGTTAACCTCATTAAGGACGTAACGCCTGTTCCGCATAACGGATGCCGTCCGCCGAAACGTCGTCGCGTATAGTCTAGTCGGGTGTGGTATCAAATATCGACAACTTGTGAATAATGGTTGTGAAGGTTTGGCATACTACATGATTAGACTTCAATTGCGATCATGGTAACGGAGCGACGTTTTGAAGGAGGGGACTATTAGTGATTGAGATCGAAAAGCCGAAAATCGAAACCGTAGAGCTGAACGAGGAAGGCACTTACGGACGTTTCGTAGTTGAACCGTTGGAACGCGGATACGGGACGACGCTCGGGAACTCGCTACGCAGAATCCTGTTGTCGTCATTGCCGGGTGCTGCTGTAACATCAGTTCAGATCGACGGCGTGCTTCATGAATTCTCGACGGTTCCAGGTGTGATGGAGGACGTAACCGAGATCATTCTGAACCTCAAAGGGCTTTCACTCAAAATCCATTCCGACGAAGAGAAGGTATTGGAAATTGACGCTGAAGGCGATGGCAACGTTACGGCGGGCGATATTCGCGCTGATAGCGATGTCGAAATTTTAAACCCTGATCTTCATGTCGCTACTCTGGCTTCCGGTGCACGGCTTCATATGCGTGTATTCGCCAATCGCGGACGCGGTTACGTTCAAGCGGATCGTAACAAACGGGAAGATCAGCCGATTGGTGTAATCCCGGTCGATTCGATCTATACGCCAATTACGCGCGTCAACTATACAGTTGAGAACACCCGCGTTGGCCAAGTAACGAACTATGATAAGCTGACATTGGAAGTTTGGACCGATGGCAGCATCAGGCCGGAAGAGGCAGTTAGCCTCGGCGCCAAAATTTTGACCGAGCATCTTGATTTGTTCGTGGGACTTACGGATGAAGCCAAGGATGCCGAAATCATGGTGGAAAAAGAAGAAGACAAAAAAGAAAAAGTACTAGAGATGACGATTGAAGAACTCGATCTCTCCGTACGTTCTTACAATTGTCTCAAGCGTGCAGGCATCAACACCGTTCAAGAGCTGATAACGAAAACCGAAGAAGACATGATGAAAGTCCGCAACCTTGGACGCAAGTCTTTAGAGGAAGTTCAAGAGAAGCTCGAAGAACTCGGTCTTGGCCTCCGTATGGAAGAATAAAGGAGGGAAAATCGATGGCATATTCAAAATTGAGCCGTGACGCTAGTTCGCGTAAAGCATTATTCCGCGATCTTTGCACTGACTTGTTCCTGTATGAGCGGATTCAAACGACTGAAGCGAAAGCGAAAGAGCTTCGCCCGATCGCAGAAAAGCTGATCACGCTTGCTAAACGCGGTGATCTTCACGCTCGTCGTCAAGTGGCTGCTTTTGTACGTCGCGAATCAATCGATGGCGAACAAGATGCAATACAAAAACTGTTTTCCGAGCTGGCTACCCGTTACTCGGAACGTCCGGGCGGATACACACGTATTTTGAAATTGGGACCTCGTCGCGGAGACGCGGCACCAATGGTTTATTTGGAACTCGTGGACCGCGCGTAAACAAACGAAAGGGTGGACCTTGCGGCCACCTTTTTTTTGTGCCATTAAATGCGGCTCGGCTCGGACGAACCTTCGGTACGAGCTAAAGAAGGGGCGGCGGATGCTGTTGTCCACGTATGATATTGAATTGATAAGGTAATCACATGTGGACAAAGGCAGGAAGTAAGCTCTTCGGCCCTTCTGGGCTCTACCCTACGGCTCTTCTCGCTGCACCAGTATGTCTGGAAATTATACTGACTATCGGTGGTATGGTTGGAGAAGTCTCTTTATAGCTGTTGAACTCGCTGCCGTGTCTTTAAAGGCTTGCAGCCTTTATGGCAAAGATACAGAGCAGTTTGTTTGTTGCAGACCGACAAGCAATAGAGCAGACAAGCAATAGAGTAACAAGACAAACATAAGCAACAGCTGATCAACAAAAGACAACACATCTAGTAACAACGACTGACCTGCCAGCAGTTCAAGCTGGAGCAAGAACAGATTTAGTAACAAACAGAGCACTGAACAATCGCCATACGCGCAATATCAACTGAGCAATTTGTCGGAGAGGAGGTGTGGGATGCGGAATCTGAGGGTGGTCGTCAGCTATGACGGAACCCGCTATTATGGCTTTCAAACGCAGCCTGGCGGAAATACGATCCAGGATGTGATTCAGGATACCATCAAGAAGCTAAGCGGCGAAGAGGTTCAGATCATCGGTTCAGGAAGAACGGATGCTGGCGTTCACGCGCGTGGGCAAGTATTTAATTTTCACACAGCAGTGGCAATACCGGTTGAGCGGTGGGCGATCGCTCTTAATACGAGACTGCCGAAAGACATCGTTATCCGCAGCGTGGATGAAGTGGAGCCGGAGTTTCATTCCAGCTATTCCGCCAAGCGCAAGACGTATCGTTATTCAATAGATATGAATAAGTTCCCGGACGTGTTCGAACGGCGTTACCGGTTTCATCATCCTACACCTCTACGTGTTGACGAGATGCGAAAAGGCTTGGCTGCCCTTGTAGGCACACATGACTTCAGTTCCTTTACATCCAGACGTTCAACCAAGACAACGCATATACGTACCGTATATGAAGCGCGTATTGACGAGGAAGACGGCAAGCTGGATCTTTTTATCTCAGGCGGCGGGTTCTTATACAACATGGTACGGGTCATTACAGGGACGCTGCTGCTTGTAGGAGAAGGCAAACTCACAGCGGATGATGTCTCAACCATTCTTGAAGCCCGGGACCGTTCTGCTGCCGGACCGACCGCCATGGCACATGGTCTGAATTTGTGGGAAGTGGAGTACTTGGAATAGCTGCAATCATACCGAAAAATAGCCCAAACATTATGCTTGCGCTTATGTTCTGTATATAGTAAAATATAACTTGTGCTTTCTTAGTGGCTCTCCCACAGCCCCGACTAAGTTGGCCATCCAAATTGTATATCAAACAAGTTAATGAATCGATGAAACGACATCGTTTCTTCATACATGAGAACGGTTGTTTTAATGAAGAAGGAGGATCATCCATGCGCACCACCTATATGGCTAAGCCAAATGAAGTTGAACGCAAATGGTACGTCATTGATGCGGAAGGTAAAACACTGGGTCGTCTTGCAAGCGAAGCTGCTGCATTAATCCGCGGCAAGCACAAACCAGAATTCACACCGCACGTTGACACAGGCGACTTCGTTGTAGTAATCAACGCTGAGAAAATTCATCTGACAGGTAAAAAGCTTCAAAACAAGCTGTACTACCGTCACTCCATGTATCCGGGCGGATTGAGAATAACTAATGCTCAGGATATGATCAACAAAACTCCAGAACGTGTACTGGAATTTGCCATTCACGGCATGCTTCCTAAGAACCGTCTGGGTGACAAAATGAAGCTTAAACTTAAAGTTTATGCCGGATCGGAACACCCACATCAAGCACAAAACCCGGAAGTCTATGAACTTCGCGGATAATTAGAGGGAGGACAGTTTCATGGCTCAAGTACAATACTATGGAACCGGTCGTCGCAAACACTCTGTTGCACGTGTACGCCTTGTGCCGGGTGAAGGACGAATCATTATCAATAAACGTGACCTCAATGAGTATTTTGGTCTCGAAACACTTAAACTGATCGTGAAACAACCGCTTAATCTTACAGATACAACGGACAAGTACGATGTATTGGTACTTGCTCATGGCGGCGGTATTTCCGGTCAAGCGGGAGCCATCCGTCATGGTATTTCACGCGCTCTGCTCAAAGCAGACCCTGAATTCCGTCCAGCTCTGAAGCGTGCAGGCTTCCTGACACGTGACCCACGTATGAAAGAACGTAAGAAATATGGACTTAAAGCGGCTCGTCGCGCGCCTCAGTTCTCGAAACGTTAAACGAATCAACGAAAAATGCCCCTTCTGCTGGCCAGAGGGGGTATTTTTCTTCATATTGGCTCATTTAAGTCATTGAACAATACCATCATTAGACGTATAATTTAAAGTAGATCACTTTACTAGGAATTCGTTAATGGAGGCATTAGATATGAACCTTTTTGAGAAAGAAGCACTTATAACGCAAAAAGCAGTGGAATTGGAAAACGCATCGCCGCAGGAAATTATTAAATTTGCCATCGAAACCTTTCCGAACATTACGTTTGCCTGCAGTTTTGGTGCGGAGGATGTAGTTATCGTCGATATGCTGCAAAAAATCAGTCCAAGTACAGACGTATTTTACTTGGATACAGATTTTCACTTCAAAGAAACTTATGAAACAAGAGATAAGATGAAAGAAATTTACGGCATGAACTTTGTTGAAGTTAAGCCTGAGATTACACCAGAGCAGCAGGCCGAACAATTCGGGGATGAGCTTTGGAAAAGTGATGCCAATCAATGCTGCAATATTCGCAAAGTTCAGCCTCTGACCAAAATTTTGTCCAAATACGAAGCTTGGATTACCGGTATTCGCCGCGATCAGGCGCCGACGCGTGCCAATTCAAAAAAAGTGGAATATGACACCAAGTTTGGTCTGGTGAAGTTCAACCCAATCGCAAGCTGGACTTCCGAGGACGTTTGGGAGTATATCCGCACGAATAATGTTTATTACAACCCGCTGCATGATAATAATTATCCAAGCATTGGCTGCGAGCATTGCACGCGTCAGGTCATGCCGGGTGAGGACCCGCGTGCCGGTCGTTGGGCGGGACAAGAAAAAACAGAATGCGGATTGCATAAATAAGGGAGGCACTTGCATAAATGAGCAGCATAAAGCCGCATGGCGGCGAACTCATCAATCGAATCGCCACTGGAGCACAGCGTGATGCGTTAGTTGCGGAAGCGGCAACCTTGTCATCCATTGTTATTAATACCTGGGCTGTATCTGATCTTGATTTAATAGGTGTTGGAGCTTTTTCACCGCTCACGGGTTTCCTGAACGAAGCCGATTATCAATCTGTTGTAGAGAAAATGCGTCTTGCTAACGGCATTGTGTGGAGTATTCCGATCACTTTATCCGTTGAGGATGAGAAGGCGGCAGAGCTCTCTGTAGGGAGTCGTGCGGCACTGACAGGTGAAGATGGCGTGCTTTACGGTGTTATCGATATCGAGAGCATCTACAAAGTGGATCAGAACCTTGAGGCCATTAATGTTTTCAAAACCGATGATCAAGAACATCCCGGAGTAGCCAAATTGTTTGGTCGTCCTTCCACTTATGTTGGTGGACCCATAACCGTAATCAACCGGCCTCAGCCGGAAAAGTTTAATGAGTTTTATTTCGATCCTGCCGAGACCCGTAAGATCTTTGCAGATAACGGCTGGAAAACCATCGTGGGATTCCAGACTCGAAATCCCGTCCACCGGGCTCATGAATATATCCAAAAATGTGCAATGGAAATTGTCGATGCACTTTTTCTGAATCCGCTGGTAGGAGAAACCAAATCGGATGACGTGCCGGCTAATGTGCGGATGAAGAGCTACGTTGCCTTGCTTGAGAATTATTATCCGAAGGATCGTGTTTTTCTTGGTGTTTTTCCAGCGGCGATGCGTTATGCGGGACCAAGGGAAGCTATCTTTCATGCAATGGTTCGTAAAAACTACGGCTGCACGCATTTCATTGTAGGCCGTGATCATGCGGGTGTTGGTGATTACTACGGGACTTACGAGGCGCAGGAGTTGCTTCGCACATTTTCTGCGGAGGAGCTTGGCATAACGCCGCTATTTTTTGAGCACAGCTTCTTCTGTAAGAAATGCGGCAACATGGCATCCAGCAAAACATGTCCGCATGATAAAGAGCATCACCTAACGCTGTCAGGCACCAAGGTTCGCGCTTTGCTTCGTGACGGAATATGTCCGCCTCCAGAGTTCTCTCGTCCGGAAGTGGCTCAAATTCTGATCGAAGGCATGTCAGAACAGCCTGTGAACTAGTTAGTAACAATTTGTATCGGACAACTGATATTCGCATAACCGACCACCTCGTCCCATAAGATGATAAGAGAGCAGGCAAGACATGCCTCTTGCGTTATCATTGTTGGGGATTGGGGTGGTTTTTTGTATGCGCGGTTTTCGTAACCGATTCGTTGTCTGGATTACATACCGTGGAGCCTTACGCATCGTGGCTGGCATGGCGGTTGTATTGTTGACGGTTATTTTGCTGACACAGGAAGTGCCTGCGACCCGTACTTGGACGTACTGGACCATGCCGCTTTCCGGGAAAATTATTGCCATTGATGCAGGGCACGGCGGTGTAGACGGCGGAGCGGTCAGTAAACAGGGAGCGGTTGAAAAGGATCTTAATCTGGCGATAGCACTGCAGCTTCGCGACTACTTGCAGCAATCCGGCGCGGTTGTCGTCATGACGCGTGAAGGTGATTATGATCTGGCTAATGAAGGAACCCAGAAAATCAGCAAAAGAAAAACAGAGGATCTCCTGAGGCGCGCTCAATTCGTGAAGGACCAGAACGCCTCAATGCTTATCAGCATCCATATGAACAGCATACCTTCACCAAAATGGTCGGGAGCTCAAACCTTCTTTTATCCCAATCATCCTGATAATGCGGTTTTGGCTTCTTTCATCCAGGAGGAGATTAAACGCAATCTGGACAATACCCAACGGGTGGCCGCCAAGGTCAATACGGTTTACCTGTTGAAGGCTACCGAAGAGATTCCCAGTGCTCTGGTCGAAGTTGGATTTCTTTCAAATCCGGGCGAAGCAAGTCGTCTTGCGGATTCCAATTATCAAAAGATGGTTGCGGCCTCCGTGTATCAAGGTATACTTCGCTATTCCTCAGGAGAAAAATGGGGGAAAGGAACTCCTAATGGATCGTAACGAGATGGCCAGCTTCTCCGCAAGGAGGAGTTGGTTTTTTAAATACAAGTTATATGCGTCCACCGTACTTGGCTTATAATATTTCACCGCAAAAAACAGCACAGGGCATCTCCTCTGGCGATAGCTGGTTCTTCTTGTGATATAATCAATAATGTACATATCGTTATGATCGGTATTGCGTATATATTTGAATATGAGGTGACGATGAACTTATGTTGACTCGTGAGGAAGCCATTTCAGCTGCTGAAGCTGTAGCGGTGCGATATAGCAAGGATGGCAAAGTGAACATCCGTGATGTAATGGTGAAGGAGGGTCAGGTTTCTTTGACCGTTCAAGGCGTCGAGTCTGAGGCTCAGCCGGCGTTTGAGGCGGCTCTGCGCGAGGCTATGGCACGTTTGGGAGTAGAAACGGTACACAGCCGCTTCCGCGCGGCTGCAGCATCGGAGGCGGGCGCTGCAGGCGCGGACGGATCGAAGAGTACATCAGCCGGCTCGGAAGGGAACCGTGCACCCTTACGCGGCCATTCGGCTGGTCTTGAAGCCCACCCACTGCTGCATGCGGGAAGCGGAGTGCAATTTATCGCAGTTGCCAGCGGCAAGGGCGGTGTAGGCAAGTCTACGGTCACCGTTAATTTAGCCGTTGCGCTTGCTCGCCAAGGGAAGAGAGTCGGAATCGTCGATGCCGATATTTACGGGTTTAGCGTTCCGGATATGATGGGAATTGAGGAGAGACCTGAAGTGATAAACGAAAGGGTCATTCCAATTGAAAAATTCGGTGTTCGTGTCATGTCGATGGGATTTTTTGTTGAGGACAATGCACCGATCGTCTGGCGCGGGCCCATGCTCGGCAAAATGCTGCGCAATTTCTTTGCAGAGATCGAGTGGGGCGAGTTGGACTATCTGCTGCTTGATCTGCCCCCGGGCACCGGAGATGTCGCGCTTGATGTTCATCAAATGATTCCGCAAAGCAAAGAAATCATTGTTACTACCCCTCATGCAACAGCCGCCTTTGTAGCTGCACGGGCTGGTGCCATGGCGATTAAAACAGAGCATGAAATTCTTGGCATTGTGGAGAACATGTCTTATTTTGAAAGTAAAAGCGGTGAGAAGGAGTACGTGTTCGGGCGCGGCGGAGGAGCACGTTTGGCGGAATCGCTGAATGCGGAGTTAATGGCTCAAATCCCGTTGGGTGCACCAGATAATCATCCTTCCGAGAAAGACTTCTCTCCGTCTGTCTATAAAGCGGATACGGAGATTGGCCGTTTATATTCGGAGATAGCCCAGAAAGTTATTGCCAAATGTGAAGCATAAAGAAACAGAAGCCAAGCCATACCTGGATTTTAAATATAAAACCCGCTTATATGGAAACCGGTGGAAGAACCGGATCCCGTACAAGCGGGTTTTTATTTTTCACTAAAAGTTAGCCCCCGCCTTGATCGGACATATCGCCGCCGCCAGAGTCCTCTTCGCTTTGGCCTTCCTTCTCGGAAGGTTTCTGCACCTTCTCATCCGGTTTAGGTTTAAGTTCTTCCTTGACCGCCTTCTTCAGCAGATCCAGAATCTCCAAGCGGAAAATTGGACTGGACATCGATTCCTGCATAATCGTCATCACCTGAGAACGATATTGAGTGCTCTGCAGTACTTCGAGAATCATTTTATCCATTTCCGGATTTTTTAAAACTTGAATGAGATCCTTCTGATAGGATGGATCCTTCAGCAGATCCTTGTGGATTTGTTTGTTTTGCTTGTTTACAGCATTGGCAAATTCGCCAGCAAACCGGGTATCAAGCATCAACCGCTCAATGACTTTATTATAATCGGGAGAGACTAATGTTTCCTTGACAGCCAATCTGACCTGTTCCTGATCCTGGACAGACAACAGTTTTGACGTAAAGCCCGAGCTTCCGGATCCTGTGGCGATTGCGGATTCCTGAAGTGCTTTTTGGGCATCTTCGGTCTTCAGTATGTCAATAACCATTGATTTCATATCTTTATAACTGACCGCCTCGCTTGATCCGCCACCTGAAGGCTCGGATCCGCAGCTCGTTATGATGAGTGTCAATGCAATCATGTAACCAATCAACGCGAAGCGTTTGAGCATGCTAACCCCATCTCCTTTCTGACTAAGAATTCATTGGCTTCTGAAGGCTTCATTGCTGAATTGTCATGTGGTAGTTCATCAATAGTATGCGACAATGTTCAAGGTATTATCATGGACACGACATAGCTTTTTGTTGTGAACGTGGTAAAATAAAGGTTGACATGGTTTTGCATGAACCTTCCGAGGAGTGAACGAAAGAGTGAATTTACGCAAATGGTTTTTCCTGTTCTGGAGCACGATGGCGGTTGGCGGTGTCGTGACCATGATAGTTGGAAGTATTATGCAATGGACCGACCAATCCTTTGGTTTTTTGGGACTTCAGGCAGCAGGATTTAATGCGCTTATGATGCTTTTGGTAGGATTATTATTTGGCGCATTTAGTCAAATGGGCTTTTTTGCTTATTTGACGCTTAATTACATCGCACTAAGCGTTCTTCGCAAAAGTTACTTATGGAATGCACTGCAGGCCTACACAACATTGTTTGCGCTGGGCGGACTTGGATACATTTTGTATGGCAATCGCGAGCTTTTGAATAATTGGATATTCTGGTCGCTGCCGGTAGCTCTTGGTTTGGCTGCGTGGCTTGTGGCCTATTTTAAAGTGAAACAAACCAATAATCATGCATTTATTCCAACTGTTTTTTTATTGGTCGTGGTAACCATATTGGAATCCTGGCCGGCCCTGACAGGAGACGAAAGCAATCCGAGCGCTATCGTCTTTATGGTGATTCCGATGTTTGTTTGCAATGCATACCAAATTATGTGGCTTCACCGACTTGTGGGCAAACGAACAGCCGACCCCGCAATAAATGCGAAATCGGCTGTATAATTCTTTTAAATTTGTTCTTTAAAAACCGGTAGAAGCAGCCATTTGCTGCAGCATGGTCGGTTTATCCTGTACCGTCTTGCCCTGCACTTCGGTTTGAGCGATCAGTTCGGAGACAGTTACGAATTCATACCCCTTCTCACGAAGCTGATCAATAATTGCAGGGAGCGCTTCATGGGTTTGTTTGACCGAATCGCTGGCATGCATCAGAACGATATCTCCCGGATGAGCTTTGCTGACGACGCGGTTTACAATTTTGTCTGTACCGATGTTCATCCAATCCAGTGAATCGGTGTCCCATTGAATGACTTTATAATTCATTTGTTCGGCAATGGACAGCACCCTTTTATCAAAATCTCCGTTAGGTAAACGAATCAAGGTTGGTGTTTTGCCGGTTACTTGTGTGAGAACCGAATGAGCGGTTTCGATTTGCTTGCGGATTTCATCATCATTAAGTGTACTGTAGTTCTCATGCTTGTTTCCATGACTGCCAATTTCGTATCCGGCGTCAACGATTTTCTTCACGATCTCCGGATGTGATTGACTCCAGGGAGCAGACAGGAAAAATGTAGCATCCGTTACATTTTTCTGTTTCAATATTTCGAGAATAGGCTCGGTCCGCTTCTCCCCCCAACTGATGTCAAAAGTAAGTGCAATTACTTTCTTATCTGTTGGTACGCTGTAGATAGCGGCTGGCTGCTGTGGAGAAAATACCGTGATATTGTCCTTTTCCGCATAAATGACGCCGACTGCAAATATGATGCCGATCGCGATGAAAAAATAACGTTTCAACCTTTGGCCGTTTATTACATAAAACATGTTCATTGGATTGGGCGCTCCTTTCTGGATTGAGGCTTGTTCTAGTACAATCTATGCTCGTACCACCAACTTATTCGTCACAGATGCGAAAATAGATGTAAAAAAGGAGTTGGCACTATGTTTGGCTTGCGCGAAATTTTTCGTCATTTGGGTACGATGCGCCATTATTTGATTTTCAGCTGTGTCATTATGTTGGCCGGTATTGTCGTAGGAGCTACCAATCCCGGTTTTGATTCCTTCATCCAGGGACAAATGGCGGGTCTCCAGCAGATGGCGGATACCATTGATAACAGCAGCAACCCCACTCTATGGTTTATGGTGTTTATTTTCTTCAATAATGCCATCAAGTCCATTATCGTGATGTATCTGGGAGCGATTCTGGGTATCGTTCCTTTTATATTCTTGGCCATCAACGGCATGATGATTGGATATATTGCAAGCATTACGGCTTCTCAGGGTGGAGATGCCATGCTCACGTTAATGAAAGGCCTTCTCCCACATGGGATTATAGAAATTCCCGCCATCATTATCGCTTGCGCTTATGGCTTCCGATTTGGTGCAATGATGTTCAAGGGGATAGGATCATTGGCCATCAAACGCCCTGGCTGGGGCAAAGATTTGGAGCAGTTTGTCATGCGGACGCTGCCTGCCATGGTTTTCATTGTAGGTCTGCTGCTTATTGCGGCGATTATCGAGAGCACCTTTACACTTTGGCTGCTCGGAAAGTAATAAAATTCCCAAAATCTGAGCATAACAATAAAGCGGCGTCTTTCGCGACATGCGTAAGGCGCCGTTTTAAGTAACACCGATATAAGGGGGCTGCTTAACGGTTATGCTCGGAATATTGTTCAACGACAAAGAATGCAAAGAATATGACTATGTCCTGCGCAAAGAACTTGATGAAATGCTGCTCGATTTGAACGATTCCCGGCTGGATGGCGATATTAAGGCAGCGATTGCCAAGCGGTACAAAGTTATTTTCCGCATGTATGCCCGTATTGCCTCTTCAAAAGAACTGTCCCGTTACGCTCTAAATATGCGAACATACCGCTAAAAACGGGCCATTATCCACATGTGCATAATATTTCAAAAAAAATGCTTGCATTGTGGATAGTGCCTATGGTATCTTATAAAAGTCGCCGCTGAGGCAGCCGACATAAGCTTACTAAGAGAGGGCGCCAAGTTACATAGTGCCTAACTGAAGAAGCATTTGTTCTTTGAAAACTGAACAATGAGCGACCTGTCAAACAGGTTTTAAAGAATGAGCGGTTTTAGCTTATCTGTAAGTCACGAGATCTTCGGATCTCTTTT
>NZ_JBWDNP010000027.1:0-60373 GCF_056269255.1 Paenibacillus sp. JT31N17 | reverse complement strand
GGCCTTAACTTGGGTCGCGGCGATTGCCGGGCTGACCGCCAAAACGGTGGAAGGCGCAAGCGCCTTTTCCTACCCGATTATCTTCCTGCCGTTTATCAGCTCGGCGTTTGTACCGACCGAGTCGATGCCGAAGGTCGTCCGCGCCTTTGCCGAAAACCAGCCGGTGACCTCGATCGTGGAAGCCATCCGTGCGCTGCTGTCAGGGCAGCCGGTGGGCAATGATATTTGGGTCGCGCTTGCGTGGTGCGTCGGAATCATGCTCGTGGCTTATATCTTTGCGATGAGGGCGTATAAGAAGCGGGTGTGAAACGGTTAAAAATGCCAAAAAATATCTTGGAACCAATTCAGCTGAAAGGAGAATAACTGGTGTTATTTCGGATTTATAATATAAAATTCGATCCCTTACTGCAATATTGGTTGGTTACTCTTTCTTGCGGGAGGTTATTGCCTAGTTCCTTCTTGAGCTAACGGATCACGATAGAATAATAAAGACAAGTGACGAAGGAGCTGCCGCGGCAGCTCCTTCGTCACTTTTATGGACTTGTTCATCAAACATGGTGTCTTGTTCAGTTGTCCTTCATTGCTAAGGTTCTTAACATAGTAGAATCACTGTTGTATTATCTGTTCTTTTGTAGCTTATCTGAGTCCTCTAGATTTTTGAAAAAAATGATTTTATCATCGACTTTCTCCAGCGTCTTTTCAAGTTCCTTCATTTGATCGATAACTTTCCTGCGGTAAGTTTCCATGAATTCTCGTCGAGCTGTTATTGTGGGGACTTTACTATTGTTCAAGGCGATAAACTCCTGCATCTCCCGGATGGGCATCCCCATCGCTCGAAAGTAACTTAAAACTTGAAACCATACAATATCGGATTCTGAATATTTCCGATATCCATTTTCGTCCCGTTCTATACCGTCAATTAACCCGATTTGCTCATAGTATCGTAATGTATGGATGCTTAATCCGGTCTTTTCAGAAACGTGTTTGCTTGAAAATTTGTTTTCCATAATCTTTATTATAGCATTGAATCGAACTGTATTGCTATCGAGTGTACTCAATACTTTATCATTGCACTTGTAAGTAATCATTCATTTTAGGAGGACTTCATTATGCGTGTTTTTGTCACAGGAGCCACGGGCTTCATCGGTTCGGCCGTCGTCCGCGAACTCATCGATGCAGGGCATCAGGTCGTCGGCCTTGCCCGCTCAGACAAGGCTGTTGCAGTATTGACGGCGGCCGGAGCCGATGTGCATCACGGCGCCCTCCACGACCTCGACATCCTTCGCAGCGGCGCTGCCGCAGCGGACGGCGTCATTCACCTGGCCTTCATTCACGACTTCTCGGACTTTGCGGCCGCCGCCGAGACCGATAGGCTGGCGATCGAGGCGATCGGAGCAGCGCTCGAGGGCTCCGACAAACCTTTCGTGGTCACCTCGGGGACGCTCATGCTCACACCAGGACGCCTCGGGACGGAAGGGGACGCGCCGATCCCGGCTACGCCGCGGCGCTCCGAAGAGGCGGCGACTGCGCTGGCTAAGCGCGGGGTGCGATCATCAATCGTCCGTCTCGCACCATCCGTGCACGGCCCGGGCGATCATGGCTTCGTCCCGACCCTTATCGACATCGCCCGCACCAAGGGCGTCTCCGCCTACATCGGCGACGGGTCCAACCGCTGGTCGGCTGTGCATCGCCTCGATGCGGCGCGCCTGTTCCGTTTGGCGGTGGAGGCCGCGCCGGCGGGCTCACGTCTGCACGGGGTCGGCGATGAGGGTGTGCCATTCCGTGATATCGCTGGCGTCATCGGTCGCCACCTGAACCTGCCGGTGGTCAGTATTTCCCGTGAAGAGGCAGATGCCCACTTCGGCTGGCTTTCCTTCGCCGCATCAGCCGACAACCCGACGTCGAGCCTACTAACCCAGGAACGCTTGGGATGGCGGCCAGAGCACGCCTCACTGATCCCGGACCTCGAACAGGGTCACTATTTCAAAAACTGAACGCCCATCGATTGTTGTCGATTACAAGGAGGTATGAAACATGTCATTGCAAAATCATCGTGCCGTCATCATTGGAGGTACTTCGGGTATTGGCCTGGCTGTCGCTAAATCATTCCTCACCCGAGGTGCTCAGGTTATCGTCGCCGGCCGGTCACAGAATAAAGTAGACGCGGCGAAGAAGAAGCTTGGTCAGACAACACAAGGTCAAGTACTGGATTTCCGGGATGAAGACCAGACGAAACAGTTCTTTGAGAACATTGGCCCCTTCGATGACCTCGTCGTTACGGCCGCCGGAGATTCGGCTATGACGGCCTTTGATGCATTGCCCACCGATCATGCAAGGGCAGCGTTCGATAGCAAGTTCTGGGGACAATACATGAGTGTGAAAGCCGCATTGCCTTTCATCAAGAAATCCGGGTCAATCACACTGACCTCCGGTGCATTTAGCATACGCCCGGCACAAGGCTCCTCGACGGTGGCTGCGATCAACTCTGCTATTGATGGGCTTGTTCGCGGCTTGGCGGTGGATTTGGCACCGATTCGAGTCAACGCAGTGTCGCCTGGGGTGGTGGATACACCCATTTTCAGCAAGATGGACGAGGAAAGTCGCGAAGCGATGTTCCAAGCAATTGCGCAATCACTTTTGCTGAAGCATATTGCAACGCCTGAAGAGATCGCCGAGGCGTATGTGTATTTGGCTAAAAATACATTTACGACCGGCTCTGTCATTCAAATCGAAGGCGGCGCGATCCTTTCGTAATTCTGTTCGTCATTCGACCCAAACATCGCCGTACCGGACAAATTTTGCTCGGTGCGGCGGTTTTGTATTACTTGATGGTTAGCAGAAAACTGATTATAAGAACTTAACGGGTACGATAACGCAATTGGACCAGGCTGCCCGGGAGATAGGCAGCCTGTTCAGCTAATTTCATCAACAGAGAAGGTATAAATGATCTTATATGGAATACACATTATTATTCATTTAATGGAGGGAATCATGTCTATGTTTAGAGCTGATGCATGGAAGGGCCTCGTTCTATCAATACAAGAGAACGTTACGCCACTCGTTCATTAAGACTAACGGGTACGATAGTTAAAACACTTAAAGGGATGCCGAGCGGCATCCCTTCGCTGCGCTAACGGGCAGGATAATGAAAATGTAAAATCCGTGTCAGAGCAAACGCTATTGACAAATAAACTACTACGTGTTACTTTATAGCTGTAGTAAGTATCACTTCATACCAGCGGTACAGAATAGCAAGGGGTGATTGTGCTGGAAAATCTAACGGAAATGCTCAAAGGGGCGCTTGAGGGCTGTGTCCTTGAAATTATAAGCCGCAAAGAAACCTACGGCTACGAAATAACGCGGCGGCTGAACGCCCTCGGCTTTACAGATGTTGTGGAGGGAACGGTGTACACCATCCTGATCCGGCTTGAAAAAAACAAGCTGGTGGAGATCACCAAGAAGCCCTCCGACATGGGACCGCCGCGAAAGTTTTTCGCGATCAACGACGCGGGGCGCGAGGAGCTGCGGAGGTTCTGGGAAAAATGGGAGTTTGTATCATCGAAAATTAACGAGTTAAAGGAGAAAAAATCATGAATTTTTGGGAAAAGATCACTGGCAGCGACATGACTAAAGAATTGAAATCTTTTGAATCGCGAGTCAAAAAGCTGCCGGCTGATTATCAAGCGGCATGGGGAGAAGTTTGGGCCAACATTTGGCACTACTCAGATTTCTCCGGTCGCAACCTCATGCCAATTCTTGACGGTGTGCTTGGTCTGTTCGAAGAAACGGCGGCGGACGGTCAGAGTGTCCAAGAGGTTTTGGGTGACGATATCAAAGGCTTCTGTTCAGCGCTGGCCGGCGAAGAAGGGGCAAAGTCTTTTCGTGACAAGTGGCGTGAGCAACTCAACAATAATATCGCTAAAAAATTAGGTAAATAGGAGGGTAAAATGATGAGTATACGAGATATCATCGAAGGCAAAAAAGAGTGGCGAGCGCACATGGCGCGTGTCAAGGCGCTCCCGCAAGATTATCAAATAGTTTATAAAGAAATTCAAAAATATCTCTTTAAGGTCGGCCCTGTTGAGCTAACAAACGGGACGGGTTTGCTCTCGGGGATTATCGATCTTTTTGAAGAGGGCGCGGCCTTGGGGAAAGGCGTGCTCGAAGTGACGGGCAGTGACGTAGCGGCTTTCTGCGACGATTTAATCAAAGATTCAAAAACTTACGCTGACATCTATCAAGCATCTGTTGACCAAGAAGGTAACAAGGCCATGAAAAAGGTGATGGATAAAAAACAGTAAAAAGGGGGAAACGGGATGGAAAAAGCAATTGAAGTGAAGGGTCTGCGAAAGTCCTTCAAGGACACAGAAGTCCTAAAGGGCGTGGATTTTGAAGTGAAGCGAGGTGAGATTTTCGCCTTGCTTGGCTCCAACGGCGCGGGTAAGACGACGATTGTCAGAACCCTCACCACGCTGCTCAAACAGGACGGAGGCACCGCTACCGTAAACGGATTTGACGTCGCTTCAAAGCCCGACCATGTGCGGCAATCGATCAGCCTGACCGGGCAATTTGCCGCCGTGGACGAGATATTGACCGGGCGGGAGAATCTTATTTTGATCACCAAGCTGCGGCACCTTAAAAATCCGCGTCAGTTTGCGGACGATATGCTTACACGCTTCGGTTTGACAGATGCCGCGGACCGAAAGGCATCTACTTATTCGGGCGGTATGCGCCGCAGGCTCGACATTGCCATGAGCCTGATCGGAAAACCGCAGCTCATTTTCCTCGACGAGCCGACCACAGGGCTTGACCCCGAGGCGCGGATTGAGGCTTGGAAGATTGTCAAGGAGCTTGCCGACAGTGGCACAACGGTATTCCTGACCACTCAGTATTTGGATGAGGCGGAACAACTCGCCGATAAAATTGCCATTTTGCATAAGGGAAGGATTATTGCCAATGGCACGCTTGAGGAACTGAAAAAGCTGTTCCCGCCCGCAAAGACGGAGTACGTAGAAAAACAACCTTCATTGGAGGAGATATTCCTCGCAATCATTGGTAAGAAGGAGGAAAAATAACAATGAATGAGCATTTTTTCAGCGACATGAGCGTGATGGTTGGACGTTCCATGCGCCATATTTTCCGCAGTATGGACACCATCTTCACGGTTTGCATCACTCCGATTGCAATGATGCTGCTGTTCGTTTATGTGTTTGGCGGCGCAATCCAAACCGGTGCGGATAACTATGTGAACTACCTGTTGCCTGGCATACTGCTTATGGCTATTGCTAGCGGGGTGGCCTACGTGGCTTACCGCCTGTTTCTGGATAAGCAACGGGGCATCATTGAGCGGTTTCACTCCATGCCGATTGCACGTTCCACTGTGCTGTGGGGGCACGTGCTGACCTCGGTGGTATCCAATGTTATCTCGGTTGTCGTCATCATTCTCGTAGCGCTCATTATGGGCTTTCGCTCGTCGGCAGGGGTACTGTCTTGGCTTGCCGTAGCCGGTATACTCGTGCTGTTTACGCTGGCTCTGACTTGGGTCGCGGCGATTGCCGGACTGTCCGCGAAATCGGTGGAAGGTGCTAGCGTGTTTTCCTATCCGTTAATCTTCCTGCCATTTATTAGCTCTGCCTTCGTGCCGACCGACTCAATGCCGAAAGTCGTTCGTGCCTTTGCCGAAAACCAGCCGGTGACCTCTATTGTAGAAACCATCCGTGCACTATTGTCAAGTCAACCGGTAGGCGATGATATATGGGTCGCTTTAGCGTGGTGCTTAGGGATAATGATCGTCGCATATCTATTTGCGGTGCGCGCATACAAACAGAATGCAGCTTAATGTCTGTATGCACAATAATGATAGTGGTCAACAAAAACATCAAGTAAAGGGCCCACCATATGTCAAAGCGCCCGCTTCACCAGTTTTGCTCGTTGAGATTGAGGCTGTCGCAGCGAAGTGATGTTCTATTACTCCTTTTATATCGAAGCAAGAGGCAATAAAGATAACCAGGGAGCAGACTGCCACGGGTGGACTGTTCTCTTTTTTATTGAAATAGGCGCCAAATCGTGGATGCCGGTATATAAATTGTAGTTTCTGAACACCCAATGCAATACCACATTATGCGAGAGGAGTACGAAGAGGAGTCTATTTCTGGTTTTTCTTAATTTCCAAGTATTTCTTTTTAGTCTAAGCGGAAGGTTTTACAGGTATTAAGATAGCTTGACCTTCTATTTGACGAAAATCGAATGATCGTTTATTATGCAGTCATGCGATACTAAGATGAGAAAAAGCGAGATGCAATTTTTAGAGCCACGAGGTTATTGAGGAAAGTTTGGATGAAGTAATCCAAATGAGTTGGGATGTTAAAAAAGTTTAATCATGATTTTGGTATTAAATTTAACGAACATTCCATTATTAAATGTAACGCCTAATAATTAAGGAGTGATTTGTATGTGACTGTTGAAGCCAGCCGTGCCGATGTCGGTTCTCCAAAACACTCAATATTGCAATCGAGTAAATCTGAACTGATCACTGACCAAATATTTATGTTTGGTTTAATCCAATAAAGCTTTTTTCTGGAAAAGCAAAAGCTCGCCTTTGATCTGCTCATGCATAAGAATTGCATTCTACAACGACCTCGTCTTCGGCGATGCCCGGTCATTTCTATTCTATAAGCTAGATGTACGGGCGCCGATTAAATCTAATGTAAGGGAAGGAAATTACAATGTCTGAAACTTCACTTATCACCACCCCATTTGATGCTTCATCCACTGCCAGCGATGTTGTTGCAGGTCTCGATCTCACCAACCGCAGAGCCATCGTTACTGGCGGAGCGTCTGGAATAGGCATTGAGACGGCTAGAGCACTAGCCGAGGCGGGCGCCCATGTAACGCTTGCTGTTCGCGACCTCGATGCTGGCAAGCGCGTAGCCGAAGATATTGCTGCAACTACCGGAAACCAGCTCGTTGAGGTGGCTCTGCTAAACCTTATCGATCGGTCGTCGGTGGCCTCGTTCGTGGCGTCGTGGGATGGACCGCTTCACATATTGATCAACAACGCCGGCGTCATGGCAACGCCAGAGACGCGAACGCCTGAAGGCTGGGAACTTCAGTTCGCCACCAATCATCTGGGACATTTTGCGTTGGCTAATGGCCTTCATGACGCATTGGTGGCAGCCGGCAGTGCCCGCGTCGTGTCGGTTAGCTCCGCAGGCCACCTCCGTTCACCGGTCGTGTTCGACGATATTAACTTCCTACTTCGTCCCTACGACCCATTTCTTGCTTATGGGCAATCCAAGACTGCCAACATACTATTCGCCGTTGAAGCTTCGAAATGCTGGGCCGACGATGGCATCACAGTTAACGCGTTGATGCCCGGTGCCATTCATACTCCAGGGGTTGCCGGATTACAAATCACCGCCGAGCAACGGGCGAGCGGCCAGGACTTCGTATGGAAGACACCCCAGCAGGGAGCAGCTACCTCTGTACTGTTGGCAACCTCGCCTCTGCTCGACGGTATCGGAGGCCGATACTTCGAGGACTGTAACGAGGCCGGACCAAATGTGCCCGGAAATCGAACCGGCGTCGCTTCTTACGCCCTTGATCCCGAAGCGGCCGCGCATTTGTGGCAGGTGTCAATTGACGCGCTGTCCTAGCCGTTTTAAAATGAAGTCCACCAGAAGGATCTGGTGACCTCATAATACGAACGGGTTCGATAGCGTTATACAGATCACACGAGGCAGCCGACATCAACTGGCTGCCTTCTCCCAACTAACGGGTAACGTTAGTTCAACACGCACAACAGATGAAGGCGGAAATGACAACTTGTATATTTTATGTTAAAGGAGGTATCGGCTTTGAGCAAAAAGGTAGATTATAAAAAAGATTATAAGCAACTTTATATGCCAAAAACAGAGCCAGAAATTGTGGTAGTGCCGAGGATGCCATTCTTTATGGTCAGTGGATCTGGTGATCCCAATGGCGAGGAATTCGCCAAGGCAACAGAAGCTTTGTACAGCATGAGTTATGCGGTGAGAATGTCCTATAAAAGTGAAGATGTGCCCGTTGGATATTATGAATATACGGTTTTTCCACTCGAAGGTGAATGGGATTTGCTTGACCGGTCAAAACCCGCGACAGACAAAAATAATTTTAAGTATACGATAATGATACGCCAACCCGATTTTTTGAATCAAGAAGGGTTCGAGCGATTTTTGGAACAGACGAAAAGGAAAAAACAAAACTCTTTTCTTGAGAACGTTCGGTTTGAGCAAGTGGAAGATGGATTGAGCTGTCAAATGATGCATATTGGAAGCTTTGATGATGAACCGAAAAGCTTTGCCCGAATGGAAGAGTTTTGTACAGAACAGGGATTTAACCGTTCAAGCAAAATACATCGGGAAATTTATTTGTCTGATCCCCGTAAGACTGAACCGTCCAAGATGAAAACGGTGTTAAGATTCTCTGTTAATAAAGCCTGAATAACGGATATGAGAATTCGAGTAATGTTCTGCTAACGGATTACGATAGTGGAGGAGCTTGCCTTTTGGCAGTTCCTCTTTTTCTTCATTAAAGAACGGGTACGATTGGCTCGATGCTGAAGGGCTGCCGCGCGGCAGCCCTTCACTACGCTAACAGGCAGAATTGCGTAATAAATTTATAAAGATAGGGACCTCATCGTGCTACATGTTAGTTGTAGTATTGAGGTTTTTTTCTTTATTTTATCTCAATATTTCCTTCAAATAAGATGTGATATGATCTTTCTAGTTTCACATAAAGGGAGGCGTAGCAAGCATGAATCATCCTAATCGTTTAGCTGACGACAGTTCTAGGCCGCATATTGCATTTATCGAATCCGGTTCTTATCCCGTAAGGAACGGTAATTTGATTCGCCCTTTAGTGGATAGCGCCCCTACCTTCCGGCGCATTTGTGAGGCCATCGAAGAGGCGCAGCACAGTATCTGGTTAACGATTACATTCATGGACCCAGATTTCCAGATGCCGGGCGATCGCGGCACTCTGTTCGATGTGTTGGACCGTGCGGTAGGGCGAGGGTTGGATGTTCGGATTATTTTCTGGCGTTCAAATACTGAGAGCAGTGGGTATGGTCAGGACTTTTCAGGATCTGACACTGACCGCGAAATGCTCGCTGCACGGGGATCGCGCTTTCGCGTCCGTTGGGACCGAACATATGGTAAGTATTGCCAACATCAAAAAACTTGGCTTATGGATGCAGGGTATGAATCCGAGACGACATTCGTCGGCGGAATCAATCCGACCTTCAAGGCTTTTGAACCCGGCCACATTGGTGAAGGGCATCGGCACGATGTCTATGTCGAAGTGACTGGTCCTTCTGCGACCGACGTGCATCACAATTTCGTTCAGAGATGGAACGAGGCCAGCGAACGTCTGGAAGCTGACGGCGTATGGGCCCATAACGGTGAGGATGAGCTACTGTTCCCGACACGAGTATCCACTCCGCGTGGAGACACCCAAGTGCAGATTCAAAGACAAGTATATCCGGGCCGTTACAGCGATAGTTACCCTACGCCAGGAGGATCTCCTTACGATATAGCCACTGGGGAACGATCCGTTTTAGAGCAATACAAACAGGCTATTGACGGCGCGCAACGTTCCATTTACCTTGAAAATCAGGCTTTACCGGTTCCGGAAATCGTGGCGAGACTGGAGGAAGCCCTAACGCGTGGAGTGGAGGTCGTTCTCCTCGTTCCCGATCCCGAATCCTATGTTCTTGCATTCAGTGGGATGGATATAAGAAAGTTCTTCGACCAGATGGAGGCACTCTGCCGATACGGGAATTTCACTCTTGTCGGTATTGCAGGGCCGAATGGACAGGGAAGGCGAAGCAATATCTACATCCATGCCAAGATCATGCTAATCGACGACTCGTGGGCAACGATCGGTTCCTGCAATCTTCACTCGAATTCACTTTATGGTCATACGGAGATGAACGCATCATTCTGGGATCCTAAAGTAGTGAGTTCACTTCGCCGTCAGCTTCTGTCCGAACATTTGGGTCAAGACACCCGGCAGCTTGACGACCGTGAGGCGCTTAGGCTTTACCGGAACATCGCACGCGAAAACCAGCTTAGACGAGAAAAGGGCGAATTCGATTGGAAAGGTCTTGCTTATCTCTTGGACCCTGCGAATTATGGGAAATAGCGGTTTGTGGATAAGGACAAGCCCGAAGCGCTTGGCGTTGCGAAGCAGCTAGGCTTGGCTGCGGGTACCGGCTATGATGAATTCCATCCGCTGGAAAACATCTCGCGGCAGGATATGATGGTGCTGACCGCTCGTGCTTTGGAGAAAGTCAAGCAGCTGAAAGCCTCGGGAGATCCCGCCATTCTGGCTTCGTTCAGTGACAACGGGGACATCTCAGCTCATGCGAAGGCGAGTCTGGCTGCCTGGCGGAGGAAGGTCTAATCTCCGGCTCCGGAAACAAGCTTAACCCTCAGGCGCCAACGACACGAGCAGAAGCGGCAGTATTCCTCTACCGGATATACAACCAATATTAAAGGTTAATGCAACGAAATATACTCCTGTCGGCTTTTACGCGGCAGGAGTTTTCATTTTATGGCCGACAACTTTATTTCGTGTTTTGACAGGGTTTTTGCTTATTAAAATCGTACAGTCTAAAAGTTATTTTCAAAAGACAAACGATTTTTCCAGATATCAAGCGCATAAAATCAACACTGTAAGTCCGAAACTATTTTTTCTTTGGACCAAGAGTACAATTTGAGCCTTAAGCACACAACAGGGAATATTTCCCCTGTATACGAACTGGGGTTCCCGTCATATAATATATAGGAACTAATGTTCGTGTCGAGGTGATTAAAATGGAACGGACAATATTTTTGGTTGACGGTCAATCATTTTACGCTTCGGTCGAAAAGGCAGCGCGGCCGGATCTGCGCGATAAACCAATAGCCGTTGGGGATCCGGACCGTCGCGGAGGAATCATACTTGCGGCCTGTCCAATCGCAAAGGCACGCGGGGTTACTACAGCCTCACGTGTTGGTGAAGCTATGGGGAAGTGTCCGGATCTAGTCGTCGTACGCCCTCGTATGCAAACATACGTCACGATATCACTGTTTATTTCCGAAATCTTCGCCTCCTTCACGGACCAGGTCGAACCGTATTCGATCGATGAACAATTTCTCGACGTAACCGGCTCCATTAAATATTTCGGATCGCCGCTGGAGATTGCGCGCCAAATTCAGGAACGCGTACTTTTATCGACCGGCGTATGGTCGCGGGTGGGGATCGGGCCAACGAAAATTCTCGCTAAAATGGCGACGGACAACTTCGCCAAGAAACGTCCAGACGGTATTTTCGAATTGAACCAGGGTAATATCGAAGCGGAATTGTGGCCGCTGCCGGTCCATCAAATGTTTATGGTCGCGAACCGGATGACTCAGCATTTTGTCCGGATGGGACTAAACACAATTGGAGACATAGCGCGGCTGGACTTCGGCGATTTTAAGGCGCGAATGCGGCGTCGAATGGGCCGCCAAAGCGATATTCAGGCTGGTTACTACTGGCAGACAGCACGAGGAATCGATCCATCACCGGTTGTATCGAACATCAGGTCGCAGATTAAGAATATAAGTCACGGCAAGACGCTCAGATGGCGTCTGTATACGAAGCTTACGGATATCGAAGTCGTACTGCTGGAGTTAGTTGTCGAGGTGTGTCGGCGGGCCCGCCGTTACGGGTATCAAGGCCGCGTAGTATCGGTAGGCGCGGGAGAAACGAATGGGGAAAGGTCGGCGGGATTCGGCCGTCAAATGACGTTATCTCAGCCGACATCGTTAACGCATGAGGTCGCGGCTGCCGCGCATGCGCTGTTTATAAAGCATTGGAGTGGAATGCCCATTAGCCATCTCAGCATATCATTAGGGCAGTTATCCGTAGACAGCGTAATCCAACTGACCCTATTTGAGGACCGTTCTCGCGCATACCGTAAGGAACGTGCGATCGACGAAATCAAAAACCGTTTCGGGAGCGACGCCATCATACATGCTTCTTCGCTTCTTGAATCTGGAGTCGCCCGCGAGAGAGCGGAACAGATCGGAGGTCACTTTAAATGAGCAAACTCGACGGCAATGAACGGTGGAAGTCCAAAATGCTGCTGACTGAACATGCTGAACAATATGACCGGAAACAAGCAGCAGGCACCGGAAAGAATTTGACGATGGAAGAACGCATCATGATCCGCGATTATATCCTATTGCCGCATATGGAGAAGATGATTCAGAAAAGCATATCCGATATCGAGAACTCATCTAACGTGATGAAACGACTCTACCTGGCCGCGGGCCATAAAGTCTTAACCACGATAGCCGAAGACTATTATCGATTACGGAGCGAGTTGAAGAAACGGAATATTCGCGTCGTCACGGAAGAACAAGAAGACATGGTGATTTATCATAAGTGTTATTACCGGGGTTACGAAGAACGATTCGGAATGACGCGCGACGTTATGCGCTCGGAGATAGGCATTCGGCTGACGAAGTATACAACGGAGCTGACAGCGCGGCTGAAGGCGAAAGTGTGAGTGCAGTTTATGAGAGCGACACAAGCCTCGATCGTCTGCAATCGAATAAACATGCAGCGCACAACGGCAAGCTTTCTTGGATACTCGCCCCCGATCGTCCAATAGGATGACATCCTACCTTGAATTTTGCTCTTGACTTGGAGTGTACTCCAAGTTGTAACATGAGCTTCAGCAAGTAAATTCTATCTCCAGGAGGCGTAATCATGAACATTTCGAAGACTGTTTTGATAACGGGTGGGAATAAAGGTATCGGGTTCGAGAGCGCCAGACAATTGGGCAAGCTGGGATTCACAATTTTGGTCGGTTCAAGAGATCAATCCAAAGGGCAGGAAGCCGCAGCTTCGCTGAAGAATGAGAACATAGATGCTGAGGCAATAACGCTTGACGTTACAGACCTGGATACCATTCAATCTGCTGCGAAGCGTATTGAAGATCAGTATGGTGCGCTTGATGTTCTGATCAATAACGCTGGCGTGAGCTTGGATAGAGGTCTTCCTCCGAGTCAACTGGAATTGACCGTTCTTAGGAATACTTATGAGACAAATGTTTTCGGCATGTTTTCTGTTACTAAGGCAATGCTCCCTTTGATTAAAAAATCGCCTGCTGGCAGAATTGTAAACCTTTCAAGCGGCTTGGCTTCCTTGACCATGAATATTGACCCGGAATCCGATGCCGAAAAATACGGAGTAAATTTGCTCGCCTACATGAGTTCGAAAACGGCAGTCAATGCACTGACTGTCTTGTTCGCCAAAGAATTAAAAGATACGCCGATCAAGATAAATTCAGCTGATCCAGGGTACACAGCTACGGATTTGAATGGCCATACGGGATATCGTAGCGTTGAACAGGGAGCTTCTATTGTCGTGATGCTCGCCACCCTTCCGGGCGATGGTCCGACCGGCGGTTTCTTTGATGAAAACGGAGTGATACCGTGGTAATACGTCAGGAGGCGGAAAAAATGATCGACATTCCTGAAACCGTAAGCTCAATTAAACAGGCGGCTGAATTCACGGGTCTGTCGGAAGATACGATCCGCTATTACGAGAAAATCGGCTTGCTCCCGTATGCCGACCGCAAAGCAAGCGGTCACAGAACGTACAGTAAACATCAATTGGAAGGCATGGTATTTTTAACGAGACTCAGAGCAACCGGAATGACACTGGAAGAAATGAAGCATTTCCGTAAGCTTTACGAAAGGGGTGA
The DNA here is from genome assembly GCF_056269255.1 of Paenibacillus sp. JT31N17. Lineage (NCBI taxonomy): Bacteria > Bacillati > Bacillota > Bacilli > Caryophanales > Paenibacillaceae > Paenibacillus > Paenibacillus sp. JT31N17. The sequence goes on along the minus strand of NZ_JBWDNP010000027.1, from coordinate 46,593 downwards.
AGCCTCACTCCCTCAGAGAGTTGCCATTCTAATCGAACACAAGGAAAGAATTCAGAAGGAGATTGACCGATTACTGGAGACACAAAGGATTATTGAGTACAAAATTGACAATTATAATCAGGTCCTTGTAAATCCGGACTTAAACAGTACAGCCTGTGACCTGTAGAATAGTAATGAACCATAAGCTCCGAAAAAGAGGTCGATAAATCCCCAGCCTGTCGTGCAGATTATCCTACGCCATCACTTTCTAACAAGGAATAAAAATTATCGCGGTCATCGTTATCAAATTTGCCAAGCGTCCGTACCCTGACAAATTCATGTCCGCCATACATGTCTAGTTCCTCGCCATACCTATTGTAGAGTGCGATCATATTGCCATCCCGATCCAACTCCAAGTACCCGTAACATTGTGGCTCAGGCGCTTCACCGTAAAGGAGCGAAAATCTGATTTTGTCCACTTTGTTCATGCAGCCTCTCCTTCTGTCTATAGTAACGACCTTGCATGCATTTGCTCTATCTTTTGTGTGAATATCCCTTATCTTCCCATCGACCTGAAGAAAATTTTACATGAAATCGGATGATTTGAAAAAAGCGATACTGCTCTTCATATTCGGATATTTATTCCTATTTCGAAGCATAAGGGGGAGGTGCCCCGCTATGTCGCTTATTTGCACATTATCTCTTGACGAAACGAGGTTTGGGGATTATGATAACGTGCCGGTCAACTCCAGGAAATAAATCAATAAAAAGACTTTGCAAGGTATTCTTGAAAATTATAAAAGGGTCCCGGAGCAAACATTATTGCCCCGGAACCCTTCAAAGTAAGTCTACATGTGGATTGCAGCTTTAATCTGCTTCGTGTAGAAAAATCGTACAATGAAAAAATAAATGATTTGTATAACCAGGAAAACACAAAGCACAATCGCGGATTCCTTGGCCAGATCATAGAAGAAAAGGTGGGATAGCGCCGTCAATGCCACTGCCCCGTGAATGAGCGCGACGATTATCGGAGCGAAAAACAAGATCGCCGTTTGCCGGTTGAGCACCTTTTTCAGTTCTCTTTCACTTAAGCCCATTCTCGCAATTGTCATGAATTTCTGTTTATCCCCGTCCGCATCCATGTACAGACGGAAATAAAGGAAGCTTCCGGCCGAGACGAAAAAGACGACTCCAATAAACAGTCCGACAAACATAATCGGTCCATATTGTTTATTTAATTCGTAAATTTCATACTCGCCGGAAGTAACCTGATCCGGCAATTGCCGATACAGTTTTTCCGCAGCCGCCAATACATTCTGCTTTCCTTCCGCCGCTTGCCAAGCATGAAAGCTTCTTATGTCAGCCGGGGCAGGGAGCTTTTCGTAATCTTTGTCCGAGACGATATAATAATCCGATGACGGCAAAGCTTGTGAATACAGGATTTTCTCCGGCTGCAGGACGACACCTGACTTGAGTTCGATCGCTCTGTTCTGCTGCTCATTTTTCCCTCCAAAGGTTATTCCTTCAGACTTCACTATGAACACTTGTCCGTCCTTAACGTTGACCGTATCTTCACCAATCAGCTCCGCAAAGCGGTTGAAATCGGATTGCTTTGCAATAAGCGCTCTATCGTTGCCTTCTTCGAAATAGCGAAGAACGGCATGCGCTTTGTTTGCCTTTATATGTTCTTCCTGCAGCGTCTCGTTAATCAATGCCACATCCTGCTCTTCATTATCATCTGCATAATAAGTGAAAGTGTTCGGGTTAGATGTATTGAGGCCTGCGGTCAGAAACGTTTGAAATCCGAACAATGTCCCGATTGCGCTAAACGCTACCGTTGAAATGACGGCCACAAGGAAGAACGTCCGGGCATTATCCTTCATCCGGTAAGAGAGGTCAGAGAACAGAATCATATTTGTTTTACGCCAGGAGAAAGACTCCCTGTACTTTAGCCGCCGTATCACAAAGACGCTTAATTGCGTAAAAAACAGATATGTGCCGATGATTACCATTACAATCACAGGCAGCATCGCGGCAATTACAATCGTTCCCTTCACAATTAATGCAATCGCATAACCTCCGCCAAGCAAGAGGGCTCCTACAACGGTTAAGAACAGATTCGCTTTCGGTTCCCCTTTGGACTTCTTGTCTCCTTTGAGCAAGTCAATCAGCTTTCTGCTTCGCAGCACGTAGGAAACAAATACTGAAATAAAGAAAAACAATACGATAAAGGAAACAAAGGTTAAAATGACCGCAAGGACCGGTATATAGAAATTCAACTTATTATCGATGATCAGCGCATTCTCGGCCAACAGCAAAATTGCTTTGGCAAATACCAACCCAAGCACAATGCCGCCCAGTGTGGCAAAAAAACCGATGATCATGTTTTCCAGAAACACCATCGACCGGATTTGCTTCATCGACATCCCATGGATCATCAATAGTCCGAATTCTTTCTTTCGCGACTGTAAAAAGGAGCTCATCGAATAAAGGATAAAGAAGAAGGAGAAAACATAAATAATCCCAGCAGCAATGTTCATGCCTTGAGTAACACTGCGATTCATCTCATCTCCGCTCAACGCAGGATGAAACGCAAATATGGCAAACGTAAAAAAAACCATGACCGTAAACATGCTGCTTAGGAAATAGGCTGCATACAGCCTTTTGTTGCGGGCGACGTTATTAAACGCGAATTGACGAAAGGTCATTTGCGTGCCCTCCCATTAAAGAAAGTGTGTCGATGATCTTTTGGAAGAAGGCCTGACGATTATCGCCTCTGTGAATTTCCGAATACAGCTTTCCATCGCGAATAAACACGACCCGGTTACAATAGCTTGCCGCCAGCGGATCATGTGTTACAAGCATCATGGTCGTCCGCTCATTCCGATTGATGGATTCAAGCATTTCCATGACGTCCTTGGAGGATTTGGAATCCAGATTTCCGGTCGGTTCATCGGCAAGCAGCAGCTTCGGAGAATGAATCATCGCTCTGGCAACAGCCGTTCTTTGTGCTTGTCCGCCGGAAATTTCATATGTGCGTTTTTTCATGATTTCCGTAATTCCGAGCTTGTCAGCGATCGCATGCGCTTTTTGTTTCATTTCCGTCACGTTGCTGCCATCCAATGTTAACGGCAGGACGATGTTTTCTTCTACCGTCAAGGTATGGAGCAAATTAAAATCCTGAAATACGAAGCCGAGCTCACGGCGGCGAAACTTAGCCAGTTCATCTTTTTTTAGACGGTGGGGGTTATTTCCATTAATATGGACCTCGCCGGTCGTCGGTTCGTCAATCGTTGCAATGATATTGAGCAGTGTCGTTTTTCCGCTTCCGGACGGACCCATAATTCCGACAAATTCCCCCTGCAGAATCGTTAAATCGATATCCGTTAGAGCGTGGTAGGTGATTTTTCCCTCATATATTTTGCCCACCTGTTTTACATTCAGCATGCACAAGATCTCCTTTCCGTTACGATCATTTGATCTATGGTTAGCATACCGCTGTCCATCGCGCTTTAACTATCGATTATTCTTTCAATTATCTTACATGGGTGTAAGGTTCTGAGTACGGGAGAAAATAAGCCGGATTTCCGTCCCTTTGCCGACCTCCGAATCCAACTCGATCCGGTGCCCAAGATAATGGACCGCTTCTTTCGTCAAATAAAGCCCCATTCCGGTAGATTCCCGGAAGATACGCCCGTTTTCACCTGTATAAAAAGGGTCGAACACCCGCCTTTTATCCGTTTCCGGAATACCGGCGCCAGCGTCTCTCACTTGCAGTACTGCTTCTCCAGCCTTTTCATAGATGGACACGATGATGGTGTCGCTTTTTCCGGACGAATACTTGACCGCGTTATTGATCAGCTGGGACAGAATGAAAAACAGCCATTTTTCATCCGTTTCCACCGTAATCCCTTGCTTTTCCTCTTCAAGCCTCGGATACACTTTGTTCCTGATGTAAAAGCGGCGGTTCTCTTTGTTCACCTCATGTACGATTTTAGCTAACAGAACTGGCTTGATATGAAAATCTTGTTCGATTGACCGAAGCCTTGCCATATAAAGAATCGTGTTCAAGCCCGTTTTCATTCGGTCCGTCTCTTCCCGAATATTGGACGAATCGGGTTCATCCAGATTTTGCGCCGTCAGCTCAATGACGGACAGAGGCGTTTTCATCTGATGCACCCATTGATCCATAAACTTTAAATGCTGCTCCTGCTGATGCTCCAACGTTTTGATCTGATTCTTATAAAACCTGTATTGATCCCGCAACAGCTGATCAAGCGCCGCCGACACGGGGGCTTGTTTAGTCCTTTGCAAGGAATCATCGAGTGAATCCAGCGGTTCGCTCAGACGCTTGTAAAACCTGCGGCGGCCGATATATTGGTAGGAGAGGTAGCAGGCAAGAAAGAAGAAGCCGAGGAAAATCGCATAAAGTGCCGGAAGAATGGAGCGGTAGCCATCGAGCCAATAAATGGACAGAATGAAAAAAAACTGCACCGCCTGAACCGCAATTAACAAGGCGTGCTCTCTTAAAAATAGCTTCATCCCTCTCCCTCGATGTTCCAGGTGACATTCAACCGGTAACCCGTGCCGCGGACAGTTTCCACCGCATCCATGAATCCGAGCTGCTGAAACTTCTTTCTGACCCTCGTTATATTCACATTCAACGTATTTTCATCCACATATGCCTGATCGTCCCATAGCTTCTCCAGAAGATCCTCACGGCCAGCCACGCGCGGATGGCGTTCCATCAAGGTTTCAATAATATCGGATTCCTTCTTCGATAACGACACCGTTTTTGTATCAAAGCACATTTCCAGCCTTTCCGGAAAAAACTTCAGCCCCTCATGCTCGAGCACTCTCTCCTCCGCTTTTGACGCATATTCTCCATAAGCGCGGCGAAGCTGGCTGCGGATTTTCGCCATCACAATTTCCGGAGAAAAAGGCTTCGTAATAAAGTCGTCGCCGCCATTCTCCAATGCCATAACCTGATCCATTTCTCCGACTCTTGCCGAAATAAAAATAACCGGGCAAATCGACTCCTTGCGAATTTGCCTGCACCAATAATAGCCGTCATAACTCGGCAGATTAATATCAAGCAACACCAGATCAGGCGAATGTTCATGGAAGGTGCCCATAACGGCATGAAATTCGGTCACTTTGACTGCCTGGAAGCCGTATTTATGGATATAGGATTGCAAATGCTCCGCAATTTTCGGGTCATCCTCCACGATCATAATCTTTTGCATAGCCGCACCTCTATTCAAGACTATTGTTTCACAGAATGCATGTATCCATAACAATATGATATATAATCATCTGCATTGCAACCGATCATTAATACCTCCAAGTTCTTGTCGTTTAATATTGACATGTCTAAACATACAAAAACGATGACACGATTGTACCATCGAAAATAGCACAGGAGGATCCCTGGATCCACGCTATTACAGGCGCAAATCAACTATGCCGCAACTGCACCTGCATTCGGTAGTGGATTTTATAAAGATTCTATTAAGTAACCCCACTATCAACAATAAGTAAATAAAAAATACCTCGGATACACGAAGGTATTTTTTATTTAGAAGCTATTCTAATCAGTGCGTTTTTCCCCTTCAATAGCAACAATCGTCAACTTGTCAAATGCTCCATCCAAGCTTCCAAGCTCAACTCCTTCTCCATTTTCATCATAAGTACCATAAGTTGTGACGCCAGCCATCCATTGATGCAAGAAATAAACATAGGACCCGTTATAAACAGGACGCTTTCCCCATTCTTCGCTTACGGCAGGAACGAGATATGCAATCACATCAAGTTGATTTGCTTTCTTCGTCGTAACATGCCCTTCCCAAATTTGCCATGCCGCATGATCTTTAACCTCATAATACCGAGTATAGTCCCCTTCTATGATAAAGAATTTTGAGTTTGGCCATATGGGAAATAATACTGCGTTGTACGGATGTCAGGGGTAGAACCAAGGTGTTCCTGCAAACTGATTTTTGGCAGAGCAAGAACTGCTTGTCGAGCAGTTGCTATATCTTGGCTCTCGATGTCAAGATCACTGGATGCGTTATAAATCACGGCAGTTTTCGTTTCCGTATCCCATGTAACAAAGGCATCCAGTGATTCTCCAATAAAACGCAAAGGTACATAGACGGAGCCGTTAATATTTCGTGGAGACACACTAACTGTCACATTATTTGTGCCTAGCATGCCCTCCTTTTTCCCAACTGTAAGCTTGAGGACTTCTTTGGAAGTCTTATTTATAACGGTGACTGTTTTTGCTTTATTATCCCAATCAACGCTAAAATCGGGAAGGAGAGAAACTGTCCGAATAGGTACCATTGTAGTTTGATTAATAATGACAGGTTTTTGATCCGTCAGTTTCTCCCCATTCACATTCAAACTAATCGACAAATCTGCCGCTGATACCATACTTCCAATAGAAAAGACCATGACCGCCAAAAGTAAACTTGTGAATACAGATTTTTTCAACATTATTACAGCCTCCTTACTTAATTTAATAAGCATTTTCAAATAAATCTTTTCTGATCAAACAGTTTAGTGTTATATCGTCAATTTATCTTGCCATCCCTCCTTTTCTTAAACACAAATTACCTTACCTTTGTTGCGCAAATTGTTCACCATGTTTAAATTTTATTACCTAATATTAAACATGATAGTAATAAAATGTTTGTCATGCGATTTGAACTTCATAATAGAGCATCCTCTTGGATGATGGGATTAAGAGGGCCATGCCCGGTTGCGTACTACCAGCGCACCGAGGTTCGTTTTTTTGCAAAGTGAAAATTTTACGCTCTACAGGAATGCTAACTGGGTACGATAGTGTAATAACGAGGAGCAGGTTACCGCTGCAGCTGCTTCTGCTTTTGTTTGAAATAATGAAGCAGATTAGTTTAATAACGGTATATAATTGATTAAGTAAGATATCACTTGGAGGGGATCGAACCACGGAATGAATTTACAAGAATACTTGACTATGAGGAGTTTTTGTCTTAGTTAAGACATATAAAAGTCTTGAACCATTTGAGGTTCTTAACCAAGGGATTGATATTTTCCCTAACACAGAAACAACTCATTTCTTCTTGATATTCTTAAAAATGAGGACGAACAAAAAACATGCAAGAGATACAAATAACACTATGACTACAATGCCAAAGAGACTTATTACACCCACTTCTTTGTCACCCCTTATTAAAAGAATTTTTCTTTAGATTTTACCATAAAGAACGGTTTTTCCGTCTTTTTCCAAATAAATTAATTTATTGATCTAACGGATCACGATAGTTTAACAAACCTTTATGACGAGGATATCGCAATTGATCGGCTTCCACGTTTTGATTATGGGAAGGATAGTTACCAGCATACAAAAATACTGGAGTTGATTCTATGAAAACGCAGGAACAGGTTGTTCCCGTACTGAATATTATTGGACCTGTTGGCATTGGAAAGTCGAGTACCGCAGATGCCATATCAGAAATTCTGGGGCATGACTATACTCTTCCGCATGCGGTAGTCGACCTTGATTATGTAAGGCATGCCTTTCCTGCGCCAAGAGAAGATCCTTTCAACATGGAGCTTGGGTTTAAAAATCTTGCTGCTGTCTGGAATAACTATCGCTCTATTGGGGCCAAGTGTCTAATCATCCCAAGCGTCATGGAAAGCAGAGAGCATCTGGAACAAATGCGATTATCAGTACCAGGAGCGGATATATTCGTCGTACGCCTTGTTGCATCGCTTGAAGTCAACCACGCTCGGATACGTGGTAGGGAAAAGACCATCGATTCACTAAATTGGCATCTACAGCGCTCAACCCAACTCACTAAGGAACTCGCCGAAAAGAAATTGGAGAATGTGATTGTAGACACTGAGAGTAAGCTGCCATCTGACATAGCTCGAGAAATAATCCGCAAATGGGGGATCGTTGAGTGGTATGGTTCTACATTTGCGCAAGAAAAGGAATAGTCGGACAATCGTTTATCTGGTAACGGTAGGTGGAAACTGGACTATTGAGAGCTTTTACGATAACGAAACCGTTCAACTGGTATGTTGATAATTGAACTAATGAGGAACGATAGTGAGGAGTTTGCCGCGGCAGCTCCTTTTTTATTTGCTGAAGTAACAGGCAGTCATGCGCAACAGGATATATCTGGAAATTGAAGTTGGGGTATCGGTCGGCACATCGGATATTGGAAAAATTAACGAGATAGACAAGAAACAGATTGAGTTCTCCTAACTTATCATTGCGCTAACGGGTACGTTAGTGTCATGACGCTGGCTGACGGCCCGTTCAACTCTCTCGGTACGATTTAATTTTCTAATTCTGACTCAGGAATTCACAGGATTTCACCCTCGGCTTGGCTAAGAGGAAGAAGTCATTGGGGGAGCAGGCCGCACACGCGATAGTTTCATCCAACAAATGGAAGGCTACCCCGCCGGTGATAATCTACCGGCGGGGTAGCCTTCAGTAGTCGTTCATAAATGTGGAGCAGGCGAATCGGTCGTTTACTGCAATTTGGCTACACTGACTGCCACCTTCTCGATCTGCGCGCTCTTCAGCGAATGATCCGGCGAGCTGATCGTGATGGTCCGGTCGTCCAGCTTGAAGCTCAGCATCGCGGTGCCGTCTGGCGTGTACCATTTGGCCTGGGTGCCGTTGGACAGCGAAACCGCCTTGCTCTCGTAGCCGTCCGAGTAATCCCGCGGCGAGACGTTGACGATCATATGGCTGAACACCAAGTTGACACCGTCATCGGTGGCTGCCGCATTTAGGTATGCGTCGCCCTTGACGATCTGCGTCGGTGCATAAGCCGTTTCAAAAGACTGAAATTTTGCGAATTCTTTCTTGATCGCACCAACCTGCGGGGCACTGTATGTCAAGCCGGACAGCTCACCGTTCGCCACCGGAGCCGATCCAATCAGGATCTTGGCTACACTGGCCGCCACCTTCTCGATTTGCGCGCTGTTCAACGCATGATCCGGCGAGCTGATCGTGATGGTCCGGTCGTCCAGCTTAAAGCTCAGCATTGCGGTGTCTACTGGCGTGTACCATTTGGCCTTGGTGCCGTTGGACAGCGAAACCGCCTTGCTCTCATAACCGTCCGAGTAATCCCGCGGAGAGACGTTGACGATCATATGGCTGAACACCAAGTTGACGCCGTCATCGGTTGCAGCCGCATTTAGGTATACGTCGCCCTTGGCAATTTGCGTCGGTGCATACGCCGTTTCAAAAGACTGAAATTTTGCGAATTCTTTCTTGATCGCATCGACCTGTGCGGCACTGTACGTCAAGTTGGACAGCTCATCGTTCGCCACTGGCGCCGACCCAATGAGAATCTGATGGTTTTTGCCGTCGTACGCGATCGGAACATGGAGCGCACCCGCAATCGACCGGACCGGCAGGTAAGTAGTGTCCCGATACGTGATCGGCGTCAATTTGCTGCCGTTGCCGTCCATCGGCGTAAATGCCGATCCGTTTACAGTGATGCCAACTTCATGGTTCAGGTATGCTGTAATTTTCTGCATATTCGATCCTGCATATACGCCCGCAGCGCCCGATACCGTCATACCCAGCACCATCAACGATACCACTGATTTTTTTACATTGTTTTTCATTTGTTATCCGCCCTTCAGCATTGGATTCGATCTCCATAAACACAGTATAGAAGCGCATAATATCCAAAACATATCGGCTGTATATCGAACTTGTAAACATTGCTTGTCCGAACACCGGGTCCGTAAATATTCACAGATAAGGAGTGGCGAAGCACTGGTTATGGTCGACTATCACCCTGGCTATCCCACAAAACCGAAGGCAATCATTTAACCTGATGAATGCCGCAAACGTTTGGTCCGTAACACGAAGCGACCCTTAGAGGTAATGTGATGTATCGTCCTTTTAAGGAACCTAATTGAAAGGCGCGTCATGTAGTATTTTTTGAAATGTCGCGCACATCCTCAAAGTGACTACACTAACGGGTACGTTAGCGCTATACAAAAATGAGGCAGCCGGCCAAGAGATCGATCGGCTGCCTTTGTTCGCTGACGGGCTGGTTTATGCAACCTCCCCCAATTTTATCGTTTAATTAAACAGGGGGGAACCGTATGCGAAAACCTATATTAGCAAGTGTTATTTTGACTCTTGCGGTTGGCATGGTGTTACTGTACACGTTTTTACTTCCAAGGGGTTCGCTTAGATTTGATGAAATTGCACCAGGTGATGTCGTAAAGATTGAATATCGACACGGAGGAAACGGCTTGCTCTATGAGACAGAGAACAAGACAGAAATTAATCATTTTATTCATTCATTGAGAGCAACCCAATATAATAAGACCGATCCAAATCCATGGGCTGGAAGCGGAAGTCTTCACTTGTACGATATGGATAACAAAAAGATCATTGGTTTGTCGTTTGGTCCGAATCAAGATATGCAAAGTAACTAATGAGAAGGAAAATGAAGCGTATTGTGGTAATATTGGGATAATCACAATGGAGGTGATTTAGTCATTATAAAGGGACAGAGCTGGAAAGCCATAAGAAGATCATTTTTAATAGCTGGGCCAACTTTCATATAATCCGGAACATTACTATTTTGGTTTGGTATATTTAGCAATTGCAAACTATGCTCCCCATATGACACAGATAAAAAGGACTATTTTAAGGAGGAAGGCTGGGATTGGAATACTGCAAAAGAATACATATTATCGGAGAAGTAGGCAGTGGTAAAACATATTTAGGCAAGAAATTGTCGACACAACTTAACATTACCCATTATCAACTTGATAATGTTGTTTGGAGTAGGGGAGAAGAATCCGACACACGAAATCCTCCAGAAGTTCGTGACGGAATTCTTAATGATATTCTGAATCAGGAAAAATGGATTATTGAGGGTGTCCATTATAAATGGGTTCAGCGAAGTTTTGAGCTAGCCGATATAATCATCTACTTGGAAACGAATGTGTACATACGAGATATACATATGATAAAGAGATATATAAAACAAAAACTTAAACACGAGACAGGGAATTACAATCAAACAATTGAGAACTTGTATGAGATGATAAAATGGAACCATAACTTTGATTCCAATCGAAAGCCGTTAATTGATCAGATGTTATTTCCGTTTGACAACAAAGTACAAAAGTTTAAAAGCAATAAGCAAGTTATAAAGTCGATGAAAAGAGCACTTTAGTTTTTTGGATTGTTCGAAATAATAAAGAGAGTGTTTTGCTACGCTAACGGGAAACGTTAGTTGAACGCATTTTGGAGCAGTTTGCCGGCGGCAGCTGCTCCATTCTTCATTAAGCTACCCCGAAAATTACTCTTAGCACAAACCCAAAAGTGAAACATTAGGAAGTTAAGAAGCCTCCGAATTAGAAAGAGCGACTTGAAAACCAAGATTCTCGAGCTTTCGTACGGCTTGTGTAACAATCAGGTTATTATTGGAAAAATTACTTGTGAGGAGAGATGCGGATGTCGGACATACAGGCAATTGTATTAGACCTGGACGGAACATTGCTCGGCAGTGACAAATCCATATCACCTAGAAATTATCAGACGGTTAAAAGATGTTTTGATTCTGGAATTCATATTATTGTTGCCACGGCGCGACCGCCTAGAGCGGCTAATCAATTTGTGAAGAATTTTCCTTTTGTAGACTACTTGGTTTATTACAATGGTGCTCTAGTAACATGCAAGTCTAAGCAAATTCAGCGGCACATTAGTATCCCAAATGAGATTAGCCAACAGATTAACAAATTCATCGAGTTACATGCTCCTCAATCGTTAATTTCTTACGAGGTTAATGATTCATGGTATGCGTGTAAACCAGTTCCCGAATCGTTGCGTGCTCAATTCGGACTCCGTTCGAATGATCCGAAACCCCAGGTTATTGATAACGATTTTATTAGTTCACTCTCCCCAACCAAAATATTGGTTCAAGGTTACATCACATGGAGGGATATAATAGAGCAATTCGGCGACCATGTGAACGTAATCGCAACCGATGGAGGGGTATTGGTTCAAATCATGCAAAAATCAGCATCAAAAGAAGATGCCGTGCAATGGGTGCTTAATGATATCGGGGTGAAGCCAGAAAATGTAATGGTATTCGGGGATGACTTTAACGATTTAGGACTATTCCAAATGTGCGGATTTCCGATCGCAATGGAGAACGCGATAATTGAACTAAAAAATTGTGCAGCCCACGTAACCGATTCAAATGATAACGATGGTGTTGCTGTTGCAATTGAGAAATTAGTGGTGTTATCACTTGCTGATAATGATTCAACTAACGGGTACGTTAGTGAGGAGCTTGCCGCGGGGCAGATCCTCTTTGGATTATTGAAGTAACGGGGAGTTTAGCGGCAGATAGACATATCCAATATATTATGCTTATCCAGTTGAATGGAGGGTCTAGCCATGGGCATTAGGAATTATCTGATTGAAGGCGTTTCCGGCACCGGCAAAACTTCGGTCTGCAAAGAATTGCAGCGGCGCGGCTACCATGCCATTAATGGTGACCGTGAATTGGCTTATCAAGGCGATCCGGAAACTGGTACATGGACGGATGGCGTCACGCACGAGCACCACATTTGGCATGTAGATAAAGTAAAAGCTTTGGTCGCCAACCAGGATGAGGCGGTAACATTTTTCTGTGGTGGTTCCAGGAACTTTTCAAAATTCATAGATCTATTTGACGGCGTGTTTGTCCTCGAGGTCGACCTTGACACATTGAACCGGCGGCTTGACGAGCGACCGGAAAATGAATGGGGCGGAAAGAAAACGGAACGGGAACTCATTGCGCGATTGCACCAAACGAAAGAAGACATTCCGAAAAACGGAATTATAATCGACGCCACCGCACCGATCGAGCACGTCGTTGACGAGATCGTCCGTCAAAGCGAAGGAAATAAACGCCAACGACAGTAACTTATGGTCGCTCACGGACAGCCAATACACCGGTGCACCAGGATACGAATAGTCCCATCCACTGCGCTAACGGGCAGGATATTGCAGTCAGTTAATGGCACGATTATCGTCGATCGCTCAAGAGGCTTCAGTGTCACTATATTTAATTCCTCACGGATAAGATGAGTTTAAATAGGAAGATTCTCAGGGGTTAAGGATGAACTTGTGCACTGTCACAGGGGCATCCTTTTTTATTACAATTACATTATCCTAAAGACGAAACGGGAGTGTTACGCATGAACGGACTTGAAATTAAGCAGCTTATGAAATTTGGTGATTTGGCCATTAACTTGATTGTCTCTCAGCTCCGGGTCACCAAGGGTGAAATCGAAGATCTTGGCAAGAGTATTGCTAAACACGGTAATTTTGCGAAGATGAACATCGGGATTGTACCGCAGGAAATGCAATCACACATCGGCCAAGCTGCTCATAATGGATGAGCCAACGGTGGGCATTATAGCCGTCTATAAGTTTGGCAGGAATAATGGATACTCGAAGCTATATGTAAGAAAATAAGCTAATCCCCTATTTTAATCATACATTTCGAGTCTACTTTAATTCAATTAAGAAAGTAGGAGACAGAATGAAAAACAATTTGAAGGTAGGATTTGTTGTTGGAATTGTAGCTGGTGGTCTCAGTATTATCCTATACTATATTTTGTGTAGTTTGTTGGAGGTCAGCTTTGTACAGTTAAATCCTGTTTCGATTCTCATTGTGTCCATTATTGTAAATGTAATTGGTGCACTTATTTACAGTAAATTACGGCAAAAAACTGCTAGACCTGTTATTTATTACAGTATGATCACCATCGGGACTGCACTATTGCTTTCATGGTATGATTGGGCAATTCCTATAGAACCGCACATCACAGATGTAGCTAACACGATTCATGCACTCGTCACTGGAATTTCCATCGCTTGGATTCCTACATGGGTAAACAAAAATTCCCATAAAAATAAATTGGTGGTCAAAACTTGAATAGAAAAAAACCAAATGGTTTATCTTTTTACACTTTTGTTCTCCCAACCATTTACTTTTTTTCATGCCATTTAATAAAACAAAGTTCAATGGGTGGAGAATGTGGTAGAGAAGGCAGATATCGCCGAACATCTTTAAGCGAACGGGTACTATGGTTCAACCAGAAACAGGGAGCAGACGCCGCGGTGCTGTTCCCTGTTCCATTGAAGTATCTGGCAGGTTAGCATGGAAAAATTCATTATACCCGATTTCCAATTCTCCAACGTGGCAGCCTTACAGAAGTCCGGGCACTACGCGGGGGGAGAAGTTCAGGTTGTTCATGTTTCAGGTTGAACCGGCATAAATAAAGGAAAAATTTATATATTCCTTGACGGGAATATTCCGGAAGTGGTATATTTTCTCCATAAGCAATGAACTATCCAAATAGGAGGGAAAATAAAGTGAATCAGGAAGTTACGGCCTACATCGAAAATTTGCCAAAATGGCAGGGGGGATTCAGTTCAACCCTGCGGGACATGATTCATGGGACGATTCCGGAAGCCGAAGAACGCATTCAGTACAAGAAACCGCATTTTCTGAAAAATGGACAGTATGCAGCGGTTATTTCGCCTTCAAAGGACGCCATTGCGTTCATGATCATGAATGCAAACGGCATCGACTTTCCGAAGGGATTCGAAGGACCTGCCGAACGGAAGTGGATCAAATTGCGGGAAGGGGACACTCCGGATCTTGCCCTGCTGTCGGGCCTTCTGAAGCAAGCCTCCAGCACACTGTAACAGAAATCATCGGGAGGGGCCAATGAATACGACAACCTTGAACGCGCTCGCGGAACCCAACCGATTGCAGATCATCGAACTGTTGCGCGAAGGTCCGCTTACGGTCGGGGACATCGCGGATCGGTTGCACCTTCGTCAACCCCAGGCATCCAAACATCTGAAAATCTTGAGTGAAGCAGGTCTTGTCGAAGTACGGGCGGACGCCAACCGGCGAATCTACCGACTGCGCCCGGAACCCTTAATTGAAATGGATGAATGGCTTGGATCGTTTCGCGGCATGTGGGAAGAACGTTTTGACCGTCTATCCGATTATCTCATTCATTTGAAAAGAACAGGTTCATCCCTAAATTTCAAGGAGGAAATCTAATGAACAACCAACAACAAGGACTTTTATTAAAACGTGAGTTTAACGCCCCTCGTGAACTGGTCTTTAAGGTGTGGACCGATCCGGCGCATTTTGGCAATTGGTGGGGGCCTCAGGGGTTCTCGCTTGATGTAGCAAAAATGGACGTCCGTCCAGGCGGTATGTTCCTCGGCTGCCAGAAGTCTCCGGATGGGCAGCACGCCATGTGGGGCAAGTTCGTTTACCAGGAAGTGCAGGCGCCGGAGAAACTGGTATGGGTCCAATCCTTTTCCGATGAAGAAGGGAACACCGTTCGCGCCCCGTTCAATCCGAACTGGCCGCTTGAGATTCTGAATATTCTAACGCTCGAAGAAAACGAGGGAACGACGGTTTTGACGCTGCAGGGCGGACCGCTCAATGCTTCTGCTGAGGAACAGGAAGCATTCGACGCGATGGCACCGATGGTTGCACAAGGGTTCGAAGGCACGTTCGAGGAACTTGCCAATTACCTGGCTAGTCAACAGTAAGCAGACACAAATCGGTGAGACGGAAGCCTCGGGGGAATTACTCCGGGGCTTTTTCGTTTGCCTCTATCTGCGGCGAGCGTACTGAACATTACATCGTCCGCTGGCAGACGTACAGGTGCAAGTCCCCCGTAAGGGAAGTAAGTATTTGTGGTTCGAGATGGAGGGTGTGTCCATGAGGAAGATACTGGAGCTGATGCAGTTTACATTCACACACCTAATCCTGACACTCAGGAATTTCCAGTAAACTTTGATTTTATAATGATGAATTCCAAGCTTCCAAATACATTCAGGGACCTCATAGATATAACACAATATAATGTTGGTTATTATGAATCGGAGTTCGAGCGTGTTTATTACATACAATCAAGATACCTCAAATTCCCATTATCAAACTAAAGATTATTGAGCTAACGGGTACGAGAGCTCAAACACCAGGAACGAGGCGAGAATGCCAGGGGGTTCCTCTTCTTCTTGCCCGGAGAAGTAAATTATGCTAACAGAGACTATAGTTTAAAGCAACACGACAGCAGCCAGCACATGATCGGCTGCTCTTTTGTTGAAGTGAAAGGCAGGTAGCAAAGTGCCTTATTGAAAGTGCAGCGTCAATATCATAGAATAAGTTATGACTAAAAGAACAGCACTTATTTTGACAACTATTCTTTTTCTTCCATTTTTGGGCGCCTATCTGTGGTTTTATGGGCGCTTTGGGAGCTATTTGCTCAGGCTTATGTTTGGAGTGGCTGCTACTGGTAGTATCTGGCCAGCCACGGCTCTCATTCTTTTGACCAATCTGGTTTTTGCGGCTAATATTTACCAGCTTTGCCGTGGGCGCTTTTACAAATGGTTTGTTTGTTTGGAAGTCATCGTATATTTTCTAAGTAGCATGATTTTTATTCTTTTCAAGACTTACGGTGATGGCATTGCCGGGGTTAATCTGCAGTGGCGGGCGGTCTTCTGGAATTCTAATGCAGAAACTTTGGCCAATATTCTGATTTTTATTCCTATTGGTTGGATGCTTTATCTGCTGTTGCGAGGTTTCTGGCGGACAATGTTCGCGGGATTGGCTTTGGTCCTGCTGATTGAGCTCTCTCAATTTGTTTTTCGTCTGGGTATCACGGATGTTGTGGATGTGATGACCAATGTGACGGGGATTTTGGTAGGTCTTCTGATCATTGCTCTAATCCGACTCTTTGGCGTCAAATTTTATGACAGAGGGATTTATTGGGCTTTTAGACAACAAGGTTAGCAGACAACCCACATCGTTAGTTAAACTAACGGATCACGATGGCTTAATCAAGGTATTGACGAAGGAGCTGCTGCGGCAGCTCCTTTTTTGCTTCTTTGCAAAGATTTGGACAGTAAGGCTAGTCGGCCTTGAAATCCTGCTCAATATTCTCTATTTCGTCCTCGCGCTGTTTATGTTCTCGGATATGGCGATATGGAATTCCGGTTTTATGCAGTAACTCGCGCAATCCGGTATAACGCCGGTCCGCAGCGAGGCATATGAAGTCGGTGCAAACTATTTAAGTGACAGATTCTCATCTAATCGATTGTTTAAGGGGATAAATAATGTTAGAGAAAGTAGATGTAAACAACATCATCAAATATCTTCATCATGAAAAAGGGATTATTGATAATACTGTTAATGCGATTAATAATAAGTCTGGATCAACGGACGGGCTTGTTTATATTCTTTCAGGCGAAATTTTTGGAGGAAACCCTGAAATGGCGAAGGAAACAGGATGACGGGCGGCAAGAACTTCCTTACAATTACGCCGACAGATATACATCCCTCCATCTCATGCCATCAACGAATACAACATATCTCTCCGGTTGACAATATTCTTTTATATGTGTAAATTTTAAATAGCGTTTACAGATGTAAACGAAAAGTTTGGGATTGAAAAGAGGTTAAGACTATGAATAATCCCCCTCACATTACCGATGCCGAACTTGAAGTCATGAAGCTTCTTTGGCAGAAAGAGCCGTTATCCGCTAATGAGATCATTATCAAGCTGACGGAGCAGATGCAATGGTCGGATCAGACAATCAAAACCTTTCTGAACCGCTTGCACAAGAAGAATGCGATCCGTTTCGAAAAGTCCGGCAGGAATTATCTCTATTATCCGTTGGTTTCATATGAAGATTACTTAAAAACCGAGAACCGATCCTTTCTGGACAGGGTTTATAACGGTGCCGTAGGCATGCTTTTTGCGAAATTTCTTGAGGAAGAGACTCTTTCGGAGAAAGATATCGAAGAGCTCCAACAGCTGCTGGAAGAGAAGAAAAAATCATGATCATCATGAAAACGATGTTCGCCGTTATCTTGCACACATCGTTGGCATCGTCGGTAATCGTCTTGCTGCTGCTCGGCATTCGGTTGCTGTTCCTTGTGCGGCTGAAACCCAGATTCATTTACGTCTTATGGTTCCTTGTATTAATTAGGCTTCTTATTCCTGTCGGTCCGCCGAGTTCCATCAGTTTGTTTAATCTGGTGCCGCAAGCGACAGCCGACAAATGGACAACCGTTCAAAGCCGTCCGGCCGACCATTCCGGATCCGTAAATCAGAGCGGGGATAACGGGTCTTCCTCTCCTGCTGCTTTGGCATCCGGTAAGGCGCCTTGGCCGCAACGAACAGAAGAAAACCTGCCTTCCAATTTATCGGCAAAGCAGCCTGAAGAACCTGTTTCAGCAAGGGCAACTTCTCTTCCTCCTGCCGTTGAGAAAAAACAGTTGTGGTCCAATATACTTAAAGTCGGTTTATGGATATGGCTTGGAGGTTTGGCCGTACTTGGGATGTATTATTTGATTGTGACGCTCAGATTCAGAAAACAACTCAAGCACTCCCGTCCGATCGACGACGAAGAGGTGCTTTCCGTTCTTAAAGCGTGCAGTGAACAACTCGGAATCAAACAAATCATTCCGGTGTATGAGATAAGCGGTTTTCACAGCCCTTGCATCTACGGAGTGAGAAAGCCGAGAATTTATTTGCCGGAGGATTTTGCTGTAATCGCCGATTCCCGGCAGCTGGCGCATGTTCTTTTACACGAGCTGGCCCATTATAAACGCAAGGATTTAGGGTTCAATTCCTTGTGGACGTTAGCGGTATGGCTGCATTGGTTTAATCCTTTCGTGTGGCTGGCCCGGCGCAAAATGGCCTCGGATCGGGAAATAGCCTGCGATGCGGCTGTGCTTGAGTTGCTGGGCGAGCGGGGATCTTCTTCCTACGGCATGACACTTCTTATGCTGTCGCGTTTATTTTCCCGAAGCTCTTCGCCGCGGGTTCATCTTTCCTATTTTTTCAACAACAAGAATGAAACGAAACGGAGAGTTACCATGATCACGAAGTTCAAACAAGGTTCATACAAGCTGTCTGCCATGGCTGTTGTGTTGATCCTCCTCTTGGGCGCAGTTTTGCTCACCAATGCTAAAGTCGAATCAAACGCCTCCTCCCGGGCGGAGAGTCCGAGGGAAGAGAATCCGGTTGCCCAATTTGAGGTCAACAGACTGATTCCCTCGTACAAATGGTTTAATAACCTGAAACGGGCAATCACTTTTTCAAAGTTTGAATTCAAAGTACCTGATTATATGCCTGAACGGTATCAATTGGAAAATATAAATTTGGGCGAGAGTTTCGCGAAAGCACATAAAGCGGACTTGATTAATTCAGTCTCCATCACTTTCGTATCCAACTTTGGCCAGAAAGACGAACACTATTTCGAGATGGATGCTGCCAAAGGAAACGGCACGCTGCTGGAGCATAATTTTTTGTGGGGTGCCCCGTATCCCCAAGCGCTGGACCGCGCGCCATCCGACAAGCATGAAGACATGACAATCGGCAATATTAATGGTGTTATGTACACTACTACCAAGATCTGGTCCAAGCAAAAACCTGAAACGGCCAAAAGCTTTGTATGGCAGGATAACGGTGTCATGTATGCGATCAATTTCTATAGCAATGATCTTTCCCGGGATGAACTGGCGAAAGTCGTGCAATCCTTTGTTTCGCCGGGCCAAGTTCAACATGTCAACTATAAAGGTGAGGGCAATTCATTCGCTTTATATGACGAGACGGACCTGCAGGAAGCGAAGCGTATCCTTGGCTTTCCAGTAAAGATTCCGGTGGATGTCTCAGACTATGGTCTTAAACTTTCCGATTCATCTCTGATGCAGGATGACGATCAGAACACCAAGTTCCCTTTTAGACCGGACACGGATGTTTTGTGGAATTCATATCGAGTTCCTTTCAATTCTCCTCTGTATGAACTAAATGACAGTATTGAGTTTTATCAAAGCAAGGCACCTGTTGTGGACGTGAAAAGGCTGTCGGTCCTGCGCAAGTTGGAGATGAACGGGATCGGAATTACCGCCTATGCGGATAACGATAATATCTATACGAAGCCTGTCCATTCCGATAGCAATCGATTGAAGTTCAAAACTCAAACGTTTTACGTGTGGCAGCAAAACGGTGTTTATTATACGGCTCATTTCTATGGGGTGGACAAACATCAGGAAGAAAACCTTAACGCCCTAGTACTCGCTCCCGTTGAATGACCAGGAAATAACAAAGCATGATTTACGCTTGAAGATTGCTAGCTTGCTTGTTGATCCAGATATATCCCTTCGTCATTTCTTGGCGTCGTGTTTGCAAACTATGTGAAGATGCGCTGAGATCGGTTGATTTGAGTCGTTCGGATCATCTTTCGATGTGTAAGCAAGGCTCCCGAGAGGGAGCCTCCCAAATAGCGGGCATTCATCGAATGCAATCGTCATCGGATTTGGTCTAACTGTCAAGCACTGATTGTGAGATAGAGCAAAAATATTATCATTGTTCAATTTTTAAGACGATGGGTTTAATAGTTCCATTCTCTACAAGAATGGGACTATTTTTTGTTAGCTCTATTGTTCTAGCATTTTTATACATAAATTCTCTTATATCATAAATGTAATCGAAAACAAATTTCCCTTCATTCACAAAAATAATTCTACGTTTAATATCAGTTTCTAACCTATCCAAATTAGTTTTAACCCCAACAATCTTATCAAGAGCTTCTTCATTGAAAAAAGGATCTTCAATTATAAAAGCCTTATCCCAGACAAAAGGAGTAAGATCAGCGAATTTTGCAGTACGATTTTCATTCTTTAGTTTTATAATATTCTGCTCAATAGTTTCAGTGTTATTATTAGTTTTTTCGTTAGTTGTAAGCACCAGATACCCTATAGAAATAATTCCAACCAATACAACTAATAGCAGTATAGTTCTTCTCATATGCTCGACAGGGTGTAGTTATTCTTGATAATACGTGATTCAGCATCTTGAAGCCAACAGTGACGTTGACCTAGCCATTGTTCGACATGGTTAAATATCTTACTCATAGATAAATCTCCCCATTTAATAAATTATAGTATCATTTTACCATATACCAACTTATTCCAATATCTCATGGTAACTTTTGCTCATTCATTGCGTCTTACTTATTAAGCGCCGGATGGCAAGATGAGGATAGGGGGAGGAAAAGAATTGAATAGGAAAGCAAAGCGCGGCTTGTCGGTCTGCTTGTTAAGCGCATGCGTCTTGGCTCAGTTCATGCTGCCGGGCCGACTGCCCGCTTATGCAGCTCAAACGCCTTGGGACGTTAGTGCCGTTTCGTCGAGTGCGCCGGAACTGCATCCCGAATGGACACAAAACATTGGCGGATATCAGAACAAAGGCGACCAAGCGATCAAAGTAGGGGCAGCGTTGCTCACGATGAAGGAAGGCCAGCTTCTCGCTATCGACACGTTAACCGGAAAGCGGATATGGAAATTCGGAGCCTATCTGGAGCCGGCTCTGGCGACATGGAGCGACCAAGAAGGCGATCACATCTATACAGTGACCAACGGCGGCATGCTGGTGGCCGTATCCTGGTCGGGGAAGACGATATGGACAGCGCAAACCGGCGGCTATGAAGAGAACGAACATGTGCAAGCGGCCGGCGGTTACGTCTTTGTTCTAAAGTCGCATGTGACGGAGATCTACGACGCTGACAGTGGGAAGCGCCTGACCAAAATTTTCCACCCGGCGGATGAAGGGGTCGGAGACCCGAACGTGACGGTCTCGGTGTCGGGAACGACGATGATTCGAGGCTTCGAAGCGGACGGCGCGTACATTTCCGGGAATCTCGAGGCTTATGATATTCGAACGGGCAAGCATCTTTGGGAGCATCGCGGCCATTTGTTTTCGATGCTTAACACCAATTCCAATCTCTATTCGCTTGTGGAGAACATGCCGCTTGATCTGGATGCCTCCGAGCGTCATGTCACGATCGACAAGATCGATATCCAATCGGGGAAGGTTGCGGGTTCCCTTATCTATAATTGGACCATTCCACAGTCGGAAGTGCAGACGACGCCGTACGCATCGGATGCGGTTCTTGCATATGACCGGATATACATCAATCAAGGCAAAGCGATTGGCGTCTATAATTTCTCTGCTTATTCGAAAGGACAAGCGCCGCTGCGTACGATACCGCTTGCGGCCGATTATTATATGACGGGGAGTTACGCTGCAGGCATGCTGTTCCTGGGGGATACGCGGGGCGGCGACCTGAAGGCTCTCAACATTGCAACAGGCGAAATCATGAGCTGGGGAAAAGAGTCGCAAGGCAGCGACAGGCTCACCGTTGCCAATAGAATTGTGATCAGGGAAAAAGATAACGGCATCGTCGAATTCTACGACCTGATAACCGGCCAATTAAAGGCAACGCTATCGCTTAAATCCGACGGAAGCTACGGTCCCGTTATGTACGATAGCAACTCCGCCTTAATCTGGAAAGGGAATCAAATTTACGGCATCCAGCTGCCGAAATAACCGAAAACCGTCTTGGCGCCTGTTTGTCGACGGCGTCGTGCAGGAGAAGTCGGCGACCGTAAGAATAAGATGCTGCGCTCCTCTAAATACTGGATAACGGCTTAGTGATAGTGTCCCGTTTATTCTAAAATAACAATCGGGGCTTTTTCGGCTTTCATCTGCACGTTGGCAATAACGTCTAGAAGCTGCTTAAGCCCATCTTGTTTATGCTGAATACAAAAGGGGTGTCCAAAGGGCTGGCCTTTGTCTAAGAAAACTTGTCCATCACATTTACCTTTTGAAATATCCGGGCCAATGACTGGATTCATGAAAACTCTCTCTCATAAATATTGCCGGTACCCCTAAGTACTGCCCATAGTTCCACAACATTGCTACCTTTTCTCCGCTAACGGGAGCAAATATTGAAACATGCAATTGCGGATTTGCTATTCCCGCTGGCTGCTGGAGAACATCGATTTGTCTCAGGAAGAGTCTGCGATTTGAGAATGAAACTCGATATAATTTGAGCAGTGAACGAAGAAATTCATTATAGACCGCGTACCTTTTGCTAAAGGGCGGTCTATTTCTTCATTTGTCATAGCCAGCTCCAGCCTCGTTCATTTATAAATAAGCAAGAAATCTTATCTTTTGTTAAGCTTTTTTTAAAAGCCTCTTAATGAATCAGGGTTATCTTGAAGTAGGAGCATTCGATTCTCATAACCTATCACAAACATTCGGGAGGCTCACATACGATGAGACAAACAAACCACGCATCTCAGATTCAAAAAAGCAGTTATTCAGGTGTAAGGCGTACTTCCTACCAGGCAAGCAGAGCTGAGGTCTACGAAGGGCATTTGGTGCTGGTGAATCTCGCAAATCCCTTTAGACAGCCGCTTCCGCCAGGTAAGCTGACGTCGTTAAGCTCAAACCCGGCCATACACGAACTGCATGAAGGCATGCTTTTGGAACATACATGTTTACGGCATTTCAATAATCTGCTTGAAGCTTGGGGCGGCAAGCTGAAGGATTCATCGCGACGGCATTCGCCGGTTTAGGATAACATATCCATGCTGTCTAAACGGAATGAAAGCGGGCTGGACCTATTGAAATTTCTGGCCGCCCTGCTCGTCATTGCCAATCATACCAGCCCGCTGCTATCCTTCAATCCGCATGCTGATTTTCTGCTAAGCGGTCTCGTTAGCCGAATTGCCGTTCCGGTTTTTTTCCTGACCTCCGGCTTTTTTTATTTCCGTAAGCTGAGCGGCGAACCCCGAGCGGACAAGAAGGCGCTGCTTGGGTATTCGAAAAAAATCGGGAAGCTCTATGCGATTGCCATCGTGCTGTATCTTCCGCTTAACGTGTACACGGGCTATTTTTCTAATCATTTCACTGTCTATTCCTTTATCAAGGATATCGTATTCGACGGGACCTTTTATCATCTATGGTATTTGCCGGCTCTGCTGATCGGGATAGGGATAACTTCCTTCATGCATAAGTTGATGTCAATGAAAGCGATGCTCGCTGCAGCAGGGTTCTTGTATATCATAGGACTGCTGGGTGATAGCTACTATGGAATGATAGAGAGCACAGAGGGGATTTCGCGAGTATATGAGGGGTTGTTCACTATATTTGATTACACGCGCAACGGATTATTCTATGCTCCGGTCTATCTGGCATTGGGGGCTTGGGCAGCCAAACGGAAGGAGCCGGTAAGAAGACCACTCACGAATGCATGCTTGTTTGCCATATCGCTCGCCATGTTGCTAGCGGAGGGAATCTTTCTGCATGCAGCGGGAATTCCCAGACATGACAGTATGTTTATCTTCGCATTGCCTGCTGCTTATTTCTCGTTTCGGTGGGCGCTCCAGTGGCGGGGAAGGACGAGGAAAGCGCTCAGAGAGGGGCGCGTATGGATTTATATTCTGCATCCCCTTGCCATCGTACTCGTTCGCGGGTTGGCAAAGGCTGCGAAACTCGAATCTTTATTCATAACGAACAGTCTGCTTCATTTTGCCGCTGTCTGTCTGTTGTCGATTATGATGGCTGCAGCAGCCGTACGATTATCTGCTATGAAATTCAACTTTGGGCGCTAAGCCATTACAATAGGGCCAAAGTATTTTATCGAAAAAGGGGAGAAGGCGTTAAATCGCCATCATCTTATGTTATTACCGAAAGCATTCATCATGAAGCGGTTCGTTGCCGTTTTCGTTCTCATTAGTCTATTGTTCACGTTCGGCGTTTCCTCATTGGCATCTGCTGCGGATGTCCCCGCTGCAGCCCCTAAGCTGCAAGCGAAATCAGCCATCCTCATGAATGCGGAAAACGGACAAATCCTATATCAATCCAACGCGGATGAACCGAAGCCACCTGCCAGCATGTCTAAAATGATGACCGAATATCTCGTCTTCAAAGCCGTACAGGAAGGAAAGCTTTCTTGGGACCAAACCGTTAAGGTAGGCAAGAACGCGGCGTCGCAGATCGGAAGCCGGATTTTTCTGGCGGAAGGCGATCAGCATACGGTTAAGGAATTGTATACGGCGATGGCCGTCGGCTCCGCCAACGACGCGACAGCGCAATTAGCGGAGTTGGTTGCCGGCTCCGAGGAAAATTTCGCGAAGCTGATGAACGAAACCGCGGTCAAGCTCGGTATGAATACGGCGCACTTCATTAATTCCACGGGACTCGACCGAGCGGATATGCCCGAGGAATTCCGTCCTACTTCCATCGATGGGGAAACGGTAATGTCCGCCCGCGATTCCGCGACTTTAGCCTATCACATTCTAAAGGAAGCACCCGAATTCCTGAATACTTCCAAAATCCAGTCCTACAGGTTCCGCGAACGGGATAAATCGCCGATCACGAACGTGAACTGGATGCTCGCAAGCAACAAGGACGTTCCCAACTTCCGCAAGTTCGCCTACGAAGGCGTAGATGGATTGAAAACGGGACATACGAGTAAAGCCGGCAACTGCTTTACGGGAACCGCTTTGCGTGACGGAACTCGACTGATCGCTGTCGTCATGGGAGTTCCCGGCGATACGAACGACGGACAGCGTTTCTTGGAGACCGCCAAATTGTTCGATTACGGTTTCTACGGCTTCGAGAAGAAAACGATCGTCGACGCGAAAGCCGTCGTACCGGGATACGCAACGTTAAAAGTCAAAAAAGGGAAAGCGAAAAGCGTACCGGTCGTCACGACGTCCGATCTGACCGTATTGATTCCTAAAGGCCAGGCCGTGGAAACGACGGTGCAAGAAGTGAAGAGCGCGCAGGACCCATTGGTCGCTCCGGTCAAGCTCGGCGCTAAGGTAGGTACGGTTACTTACAAATACAAAGACCCGTCCACCCAAGAAGAAAAGACGGTTACGATCGACTTGGTCGCTACGGAGGCCGTTAATAAAGCAGGTTGGTGGAGGCTGTTATTCCGTGCGATCGGCAGCTTCTTCTCCGGACTGTTCCAAGGGATCGTAGATCTTTTCTAAATTCCGACATAAGCGGTTGCCTATTACACCTTCTTTATGTTTAGGATCTTCGGGAGGCTTACATAATGGAAACAGGAAAGTAACCATTGAAGAGTGAGTCCATGACAAAAGGAAATTTGATTTTTGGAATTTTACTGATTTCGTTCATTTCATTTGGATGTCCAGCCTATGAAGTCCAGTTTGACGATCGATGGGCGCCGCGTGCGCAATTGCCTGGGTGTTGTTCGCGATCAGCATGATCCTGTCCGTCATCATTTAATGGCCACAAACAACTATTCCGGTATGAAAACATTGCTGTTATATCTTGTGCTTCTCTCCGGTTCGGCCGTTTTTATTCTGCCCCTGGTGTGGATGGTGCGCAGCGCGGTAATGGACTCTTCTCAAATTTTTATCGTCCCCCCGTCTGGATTGGGTATTACACGGCCCAATGGGAGTTGCTGATGGGGCGGCTACGATGGTTCTTATCCCTCCCGTTCTATTATTTGTTATCGGACAGAAATCCTTTATCCAAGGAATCGCCGTGTCTGGGATCAAGGGTTGGGAATTTCTATAGTTTGAAGGGGAAATGCCAAGTGATTGACGGGTAGTTTCTGACCGATGAAAGTGTTAGTTTTTAAATGGGTTTACTCTTATGCGGAACTTCTTATTCAAAGAGACCGAGTAAACAAGGGATGTTCGGGTCAGTTTAGACAATGGATTAATGGGAGGTGCCAGTGAGTGGAAGAATTGAGGGGGGAGCATGTCCTCATTCGCGATGGCGAATTAAAACGCAGGCAGGAAGCGAACCGGGAGTACTTGATGAAGCTGAACAGTGATCACCTTCTCTTTAATTACAGACTGGAAGCCGGCCGATACTCGGGGAGGGGCATTCCTCAGGGGGCGCACGGAGGTTGGGAGTCGCCGGTCTGCCAGCTTCGGGGTCATTTCCTCGGCCATTGGCTGTCGGCAGCGGGTATGCATTACTTTGGGACCGGAGACCCGGAGCTGAAAGTGAAAATGGATCTCATCATTGATGAATTGGCCGAGTGCCAGAAGGACAACGGAGGTCAGTGGACAGGTCCGATTCCCGAGAAATATTTGCATTGGATCGCGAACGGAAAGGGTATCTGGGCCCCGCAATATAATCTCCATAAACTATTCATGGGTCTTGTAGATGTTTATCTTTATGCCGGGAATCAGAAGGCGCTTGAGATCGCGGATTCGTTCGCGGACTGGTTCGCGGATTGGAGCGGCCGATTCTCCAGGGAGAAATTCGACGACATCCTGGATGTGGAGACCGGCGGGATGCTGGAGGTCTGGGCAGATCTCCTTCACATCACAGGAAAGGATAAATATAAGACGCTGCTGGAACGTTATTATCGCAGCAGGCTCTTCCAGCCCTTGCTCGAAGGCAAAGATCCGCTGACGAATATGCATGCGAACACGACCATCCCGGAAGTGCTCGGCTGCGCCCGAGCGTATGAAGTGACGAGCGAAGAGCGATGGATGGATATCGTGAAAGCTTATTGGAACTGCGCGGTGACGGAAAGAGGACACCTGGCGACGGGGGGACAGACGG
The DNA here is from genome assembly GCF_056269255.1 of Paenibacillus sp. JT31N17. Taxonomy (NCBI): domain Bacteria; kingdom Bacillati; phylum Bacillota; class Bacilli; order Caryophanales; family Paenibacillaceae; genus Paenibacillus; species Paenibacillus sp. JT31N17. The sequence continues at coordinate 19,131 of NZ_JBWDNP010000027.1, read as the reverse complement.
CCGGGGAAGTCTGGATGCCGAAGATGAAAATGAAGGCACGTCTGGGGGACAAGAATCAGGAGCATTGTACGGTCTACAACCTGATCCGGTTGTCGGAGTTCCTGTTTCGGCATTCGGGCGACCCCGCTTATGCCCAATATATCGAATACAATCTCTATAATGGCATCATGGCCCAAGCCTACTACCAGGAATATCATTTGGCCGGCAACAAGCACGACCACCCCTCGACCGGACTGTTAACGTACTTCCTGCCGATGAAGGCTGGTTTGCACAAGGATTGGAGCACGGAGACAGACAGCTTCTTCTGTTGTCACGGAACCATGGTCCAAGCGAACGCGGCCTGGAATCGAGGCCTTTATTATCAGGACCGGAACGGCATTTATGCATGCCAATATTTTGACTCCGAGGTGACTCTGGAAATCGGGGGAGACCCCGTATGGATCCTTCAATCGCAGGATCGGATGAGCGGAAGCATGCTGAGTTCTTCGAACACAGCGGGGTATCAGGAAATTAACGAAATGACCGCGTACCATGAAAATAGGCCTCCGTACCGAAAGTATGATTTTGTCATTCGCACATCCGCGCCGAAAGCGTTTACCTTCCATTGCCGGATTCCGGAATGGATCACGTCCGAGGCTATTATTTACGTCAACGGTATCCTTCAGGGGAAAACGGAGGACAGCGGCCGATTCTATCCTATTCAACGAATCTGGGTGGACGGTGACAGGATCAGCCTGATCCTGCCGATCGGTATCCGCTTCATTCCGCTGCCGGATGACGAGTGCACGGGGGCTTTCCGTTTTGGTCCCGAAGTGTTGGCAGGCGTATGCGAGGCCGAACGAATTTTGTATGCGGAGAATGACGACATCGCTTCCGAGGTCGAAATGGAAAACGAGCGCGAGTGGGGGAGCTGGCGTTTCTTCTTTAAGACGGTAAATCAGAACCCGGCGATTCAATTGAGGCGAATTCGCGATATCGGGTATGAGCCGTTCCAGATTTACTTCAAGGTGAAGAGGGGCCGATAGGCCCTGTCAAACCGGCACGACCTAATACCTGAATGGGCAAGTAGTTCTGTAGCCGCTCTAATAGATCTGAACATCATCAACAGAAAAATGGCAATTTGTTTGACCCAAGCGGATACGCGACGCGCGCGGAATCGGCAACCATTTTGATTGCGATGATGGAATATAACGAGTTGGAGATGTAACGGCAAAGTAGGGGACGGCAGCGGGGAGAAATTCCCGGCCGTCCTCTGCCATTCATTCAAGCATTGCCCTTTTATTCAGGTGGTAGCCATTTGGCATGGGGGCCGCAGAATCGGAACAAGAAGCAGATCCGCCAATCTATGATTCCTACAACTAATCGATCGTAATTTTAAAGCAAACCGGATATTCGGTCAGAATATTCCCTTGAACGGTAATCCTTAATCCGGCTTCTTCACGGCTGAATGCTGCAGCATGATCAAATCCTAATATTTCAACGGATACAAGATCTCCGTTGAAATATTTGCTGTCTTTCTTCAGTGATTGGATGATGACTTCATTGTTCGCTGGCCAACTGAGTACAGTCGCGTAAAGATAAGGTGCCTTATAGGTGAAACGGATATCTTCACTTGTGAAAGGTTCCCGTCCGACATCTGTAAATGCACCCTCAGGTACTATTGTGGAACCTTCACCGAATATATTCCAGTATGTCGTATCATAGATAGACTCGCCATTCGTATCCAGCCATCTTCCAATGCTAAGAAGCACTTCTGTCTCTTCTTTTGTAATTGTTCCATCTGATTTGGGTCCAATATTAAGGAGCAGGCAACCATTTTTACTAACAATATCAATGAGATCACAGACGATATCTACAGGATTCTTAAAGTCGTTGTTATTTGTAAAACACCAAGAATTTATCGCTATTGCCGTGTCGGTCTGCCACAATCTCGGTCTGATATTACTTAGCTGTCCACGCTCAACATCGAAGATAGCTGTACCATAGGCAAACGCATCATACTTATAATTAATCGCTACATCGATGCCCCATTCAAGCGAGCGATTATAATAATAGGCAGCAAATTTTTTGATATATGGTTTAAAGGAGGCGTTGTGAATCCACCAGTCAAACCAGACGATCTTCGGCTGATATTTATCCACTAACTCACAGGAGCGGACAAGCCAATCCTCAAGATGCTCCTGAGGTGCGGGCGAAGAGAAGATGTTATGCGAATCCTCCACACTCGCTGAAGAATAGATAGGACTCGCATAACCATAAGGCTCCTGGAACGTGATGTTTTGAATACCAGAGTCGAACGTTCTGCCACCTCCGTAAAAGAAGAAATTCTCCGCTCGATGACTCGATACGGCAAATATAAGCCCTTCCTTCTCTACTGCTGATTTTAATTCTCCAATAACATCACGTTTCGGTCCCATTTTGGCAGCATTCCAATCAGATAACTCACTGGCGTACATCTGAAAACCATCATGATGTTCGGCTACAGGCATAATATATTTGGCTCCTGAGGCTTTAAACAACTCAACCCACTTCGCTGCATCGTAATGCTCTGCTTTAAATTGCGGTATAAAATCGGCATATCCAAAATCCTTGTGTTCGCCATAGGTTTGAATATGATGCTCGTATTCTTGAGTGCCCTGAATATACATATTACGGGGATACCACTCATTCTTAAAAGCCGGGACGCTGTATACACCCCAATGGATAAATATTCCGAATTTCGCCTTTTGATACCAAGAAGGTTCGGGATATTCACTCAGAGATGCCCAAGAATCTTTGTAAGGACCGTTCGCGACAACCTTATCAATCGCTTTCAAATGCTGTTCATATTTTCTATTCATCATAAGGAAACCTCCTTAATATCAGCCTTTCTTTTTTAAGTATAGCAGGGTCATGGCGATATTGAAGGGTGTATTTGAACGTGTATGTGGACGATATTAATCCAATATGATATTTTTATGATGTTTAAACAGTAGGAAGAAGGGACCTGACCTTAAATGTTCAATATATTTGAGAATATATCCGTTAAGAGTCTGATAAGCAGAGTAAATGTTTGCGCTCCGGATTGGGGAGAAGAGAACTGTGTGTATGCCTATAATAAATTTTATTATTTTTTAGAAGGGCAGTGCACCCTCATTCTGAATGGGGATACCTTCATTCCCCAACCGGAGGAACTCTTCTTGATACCTGCTTATACTCCGCATACTTACTATCAGAATCCTGATCATCCCATCATGAAGTATTGGACCCATTTTAATCTCATCTTTCATCAAGAACAACAAAAACTCGTCTACCACAAAGAAACTGTCAAATGTACCATCCCGAAACATCAAATCATACCCGTCTTTGCGGCATTAGCCCAAACTAATCTTTCGACGAACCCGCTGGATACTTTGACTGAAAAATCGGCATTATTGGAAATTCTGAGAATTTTTCTGGGTAATGTGAATTTGGATAAGATATTACCGATAAACAAAGACCACTTTATGAGTAAGATGGATCATTATATTAAACAGCATCTACATACTGAGATCAGTTTGAATGAGCTTGCCGATCTGGTGCATCTGCACCCGAACTATTTTATAAAATATTTCAAAAAGCATTTTTCGGTTACACCTATCGAGTATGTCAATGCAATCAGACTTCAAACGGCAACACATCTATTAAGGAATCAATCCGATCGGAGCATTCAGCGTATTGCACATGACGTAGGATTTAATGACTACAGGTATTTCTCGCGAATATTCAAGAAGAAGTACGGAGTGTCTCCATCGCAATATTGAGGAGACTGCAGAATAAATGAATTGAAATTATGGAGATTTATATCACCGAAAAAACGAAAAAGGCAGTCCTTTCTCAACTGAGGGGGGCTGCTTTTGCTCGATTAGGTGGGTATTGTATTCATTCGCTGGATTGCTGTACCAGATCGAGTAGAACTTTGAAGAACACATGGCAACACTCCAAAGCACAATGGCTTGTGGTGGAACTGGCAGGAAAATGACTTCCCACAGTATTGGATAATCCCCGGCTACCGCTACGGTCAGGAGGTTTGGCTGACCGTAATTCCCCGCAAATAATATGGAACCTGGCTGATCAAATTGATTAAATCGTACAGGCTGATCAGGCACAAGACGATTCTTTATTTTGCGGGATCCGGCTCCCACGGCACGAACGTTCAACCACCGGCTACCGCTAACTTACGGCCACATAAAAATGAGGTCCACCAGAAAGATCTGGTGACCTCATAATACGAACGGGCAAGATAGCGCAAGACAAATATGAGGCAGCCGGTCACGATCAATCGGCTGCCTTTATTCAACTAACGGGCAGCATAGTTTCACCAGTATCGGGCATAATATGCAAATCTAGAGGGGGTTTCCTGTTTAAATGGATATTTCACTTATCGTTGGTGGTTTCATCAGATGTTAGAATAGATAAGTTAAAAAATGTTACGGATTTTAATTTACTTATCTTCACGTTTGAGGCTGGATTTAGGTTGGTGTCTGATAAAGTGTTTTCCGGCTGGAAGCACATTATGAAGCCCGTCATATTTCCCCGTTATTTCACAACCGTTCCCCGTCTAACGAAAACGAGGGGGATGCTACATTTAGAGGAAGCTAAAGTTAACTTGGAAAGAAGGGGAGCACATTGAGAAACAAGAAGAAAGGCATTGCGGTCGCTCTGGCAGGCATAGTTCTTCTCGTAAGCGCTTGCGGTACATCGAACAACCCGAATTCAACTTCCAACAACGGAGGGAACTCGTCCGGCAATACGCCGGCCGGATCCGCCGCTCCGGCGGATCCGTTCGGCAAATACGCCGATCCGATTACGATTAATGTCGGACAGCAGGTCGACCCTGCAGATACGACGCTGCCTGCCGGCGATACGCCGGACAACAACCAGTATACGCGCTATATCAAGGACAACCTGAACATCGATGTGAAGGACGCCTTCACGGCATCGCCGACCAACTACAATCAGAAGGTCAGCCTCGCGATCTCCAGCAACGATCTTCCGGACGCGATGGTCGTCAATGCCCAGCAATTCCTTAACATGAGCGATAACGGGCAATTGGAAGACTTGACCGATGTCTTCAATCAGTATGCATCACCCGCAATGAAGCGCGTATTTGCCGACTCCAATAAACGGGTGCTTGACACCGTTACCTTCGACGGCAAGATTATGGCGCTGCCGCAGCCGGATGACGCCGGCATACACGAAATGTGGATCCGCAAGGACTGGCTGGACAAGCTAGGCCTGCAGCCTCCGAAGACGATGGAAGATCTGGAGAAGGTCGCCGACGCTTTTGTCAACAAGGACCCTGACGGCAACGGCAAGAAGGATACGATCGGCATTGCCGCGCCCGACAGCAGCGACGCCAGCAAGCTGTATGCAAATTTCCTCAATTCCTCAAACAATCTGTACGGCTTCGATCCGATTTTCTCGGCTTATGACGCCTATCCGGGCTACTGGGTCAAGGATGCTAACGGCAACCCGGCTTACGGATCGACGCTGCCGCAGACGAAGGAAGCGCTCGGCGAGCTTAGAAATCTATATGCCAAAGGGCTTATCGACCAGCAAATCTCGGTCCGCCAGGATTCCGGTGAGCCGATCGTCAGCGGTCAAACCGGAATGTTTTTCGCTCCATGGTGGATGGGCTACGGTCCGCTTACCGACGCAGTCAAGCAAAACCCGAAAGCGGACTGGCAGGCCTACGCGCTGCCGCTTGACGCCAACGGCAAATTCAGCCCGCATCTGAGCGCGCCGGCCGGATCATTTCTTGTCGTGCGCAAAGGCTACAAAAATCCCGAAGCGGCAATCAAGCTGGAAAACCTGTTGCTACGCGACGAAAGCAAATTCGATCTCGCCAAGGGTTCGATCGGCTACTACCCGGTACGTCTGCCTCTTGCGCCTTCCGACGAATCGGAATTCACGGTTCAAGCTCTGCGCGATGTACTCGCAGGGAAGAAGACGGCGGCAGACTTTGCTGACAAGCCGGAATACAAGCTGCTTGCAGCCGATCTCGCCAATATCAAAAAAGTAAAGCTTCAGCCATACGACGACATGGATATCCAATACTGGAAGCCTTTGGCCGATTGGGGAGCGTGGACTCGTCTGTACTCGCTGATGGTCGGCGTCGCTCCCAATGTGGACGTTCAAATGAACCGGGTAAGCAGTCTGATCTACTCCCAGACGCCTACGATGGAAAGCAGATGGGTCAATCTTCAGAAGATGGAAGACGAAGTATTTCTGAAAATTATCGTCGGCACTGCTCCGCTCGATTCGTTCGACCAATTCGTTGCCGACTGGAAGAAACAAGGTGGCGATCAAATAACCGCCGAAGTGGCTGATGCCATTAAGTAACAGACCCTAAAGGATGACAAGAGGCGCTTGGAACGATCGAGGTCACCGGCAATCAGTTAACGAATGACAAACCGTCTCAAACCTTATTGGCCTACCGAATACTGCCTTCCAGGGTGACGAAATTCTGAGAGACGGGTACGATAGTTGAACAAGCCACGACAGCCGCCGGTCAAAACGATCAACTGCTTTTCTAAGTAACGGTCAGGATACCATTAAAAAGAGTTGAGTCGGAAAATGAAGAACTTTCCAATTACTGCGAAAATAAAATGGCACCCGGAATGGGTGCCATTTGTATTGGGCTAAGAAGCCACTTTAGAATCCATATCACCCGGCTAGCGCGAGACTCTTTATAAATTTTTTGCTTTCACTTGCAATGGTTTCATATTCAAAATCTTGGACATAGTGCCCGCAATCGAGTATAACCTGTTCATTCACTTTTATTTTTGCAAGGTAGTTTTTTTGATTTTTCTGCCATTCTTCCGTACCGATCCCGGTCCCTTCGCCATTTGATGTGAAGAACAACATAGGAATCTGCGGCGGTGGCATTTCATCCACCTTCTGAGCATTGGCTTTAACGCTTTCTATCTCCGTTATCATTGGTTTTGTTTCTGTTCTTCTATAGAAAACCGCTTTATAGATTTCCTTCTCATGATCGGTTAGGGAACCCCCTGTAATGGCCGATTCTCCATTGGCAAAAGAGGGAATGAATCGCGTGATACCCGTCTTTGCTCCAAATGAAAACAAGTCGAACACGATTTTATTGGGGATTTTAACATCAGTATACGCAGCGGGAACAGCTGGATCTAACCCTACAATGCCGGACACTTCACCGGGATATTTTTGGGCCCAGTATAAGGCCTCTAATCCGGACATCGAATGAGGAAACAGTACATAAGGAGCTTGCGCGCCCGTTAAACGCAGCGCTTTTCTTGTTTCTTCGAGAACGGTATCGATATCCCGGGGAACATCCGCGACTTCGCTGAACCCGTATCCCACTCGCTCGACCACGGCAATGCTATAGTCATCACTTAAGCGAGAAAAAAGACTTTTGAAATCCAAGATTGGCGAAGCCGTACCGCCTCCCGCCAAAAATACGAGTGTGGTTTTACCCTTACCTTCCATATATACGCTCATCGCATGTCCGTTTACGTTAACCATTTTACCTAAGGGTGCAACTAATTCAGACTCTCGATTCAATTGAATGTTATGATTAATAAAGCTGCCCAAAATAGCCAAAATTAAAATCCCGATTATTACCCCTACACTTATTCCGGTCCTCTTCAAAATCTTTCTCCCCGTACCTTTAACTTCATGTTGTTTTGCCATTCTGTCAGCCCCATCTCATCGAAGTTCTCCGTCACATCATAGCAAGATAAGCAGTCGGTTAACATGGACCGAAGTCGGGTTGACGATAGACAAAAGTCCAGGCTGGCTTATGATGCGGCCCAACCCGACATGGTACAAGGACCTGTTCATAATTGGCTGGATCGGTACTTTCCCGAGTTCCTTACGGTCACGCAGCCACCGCAGCTGACGGTAAATAATACAAGCCCGCCGCTGTCGGACCATGCGGCGATGATTGTAACCATTTTGTCATCGGGCCTTAAATGTATTGTAACTTCTGTCACCTGGGAATGAAATAAGATGAATTCCGTAAGGGATCCCTAATAAACATGACGAGGTGTACAAATATGAATCGCATAACAAACAGCAAAAATCTTCGCAAATGGTCCACAATCGGTATGGCTGCCATGATCTCGCTCGGTACGCTGGCTAACGTAATTCCTGCTCATGCGGCAAACACGACGAAGACTGCCGCACAAGCAGCAGCGACAAAAGATAATGGATCTTCCTATATCAAGAACATTCTAGCGCACGCTGAGCAAGGCAAGGTGCAAGGAAGCAGCTTTGTGTCCGGTAAAACGAACATCAAAGAGGTTCACAAACTTTGGGGCTCTCCGGAAAGCTTGGGCAATGGTTACGAAAGGTATGATTTCAGCATGGGCAGAGGCGCATACGATTTCGGTATCAGCAGCAAAACCGGCATCGTTTACGATCTTCGCTTTTACTTGCCGCCGAGTGACCCGTCGAGAGGCCTCAGTGAAATTACATTTACTTCTGTCATAGCCGCGCTCGGCATGCCGAAAGCAGTCAAATTCAACGGAGACGACAAAATCTACGTGTATCCGGCCGGCGATCATCAACTTAAATTCGTAGGGTCGAAGACGGCTCCTAAAGGCAAAATGGCGCATATCGACCACATCAACGTCTATACACCGAAAGCTGACGTCTAAGCGCGTATCCACTGAATCATAAGAAGCTATATTAGAGAAACCCGCCGTTTTATTAGGTGATTTCTGATGCAATTAGCGCTTCAAAATCAGAAGGAATAGTGAAGCATTTTACCTCAAAAGAAGATCTTGTATAATAAATATGATGTCATAATTAGTAAAGAGATCACGAGGTCTTAGGCTAGAGGATATTTGTAATTCCTAAAATAATTGACAAAACTATAGACTCCCCGATCCGAATCTTAAGCTATCGGGTACGATAGTACCAGCAGCAGCTTGCCGGGCAAAATTATCACTGCAAGCATCAAACACTTAGAAAAAAGGAACGCTATCGAGGTGCTGAGAGATGTCTAATAGGGGTATTAAATCAAGAATATTAAGAAAGTACAATGTTAGTGAAACAGAAATAATAGGCTGGGGAATGGAAGCGGAAGTATATATTTATGGTAAGGATAAAGTGTTAAAGATATATGGTAGTATGTCGAATTTCAAAAAACAAGAAATTTTAAAACGGTTTTACGATTCAGTTCAATTCAGTGATATCAGTTATAAGCTTCCCCACATTTACAATATTTTTGAAGAGGGGGACATAGTAGTAACGATTGAAAAACGAATCAATGGGGAAAATATGCAAAATCTTTTACCAAGCATGAGCAATGAGCAATTAAATACTGTCATGAAGGCCTATCTTTCTGCACTTTTAGAATTACAAACAGTCAAACTAGTTCCAAAATTTGAAGGATTGAAGTTATTTAACGAATATAAAATTCCCGTGTCTCAACAGAAGGATTGGCATGGTTTATTAGAACAATTTCTTATAAAAAAACAAAAAGAGGTGCATGGATATCTTTCAAAGGATGTTATGCACTATCAAGATAAATTAGGGATATTAATGAGAATTTTATCAGTCGAATATCAAGGTAACTATTCATTAATTCATGGAGACTTTTTCCCCGGTAATTTACTTATTAATGAAGAAAGTGAAATTACTGGCTTACTTGATTTTGGCTTAATGACAATGTATGGTGATTATTTATTTGACGTTGCTACAGGTTGGGTGTTTTTTGACATGTATGATGAATTAAAGGCAAATATATTGGAAAGATACCTTAATTTAATTGTTAATACCCTTGGTAAAGAAGTAATAGAAAAACTCTATCTTTATGTTTTGATATACAGCATTTTATCTGCGAATTTTTATTCCGAAAATTGTAGTGATGGTCATTACCAATGGTGTGTACGGAATTTAGAAAATAAAATGTACTGGGATGCCTTATATTAAGCGAAAAAAAGAATGATTAAAGTTGATGAAAAGATTTACAAAAAAATTATGACTGTAATGTTTTGATTCGATAAACGAAACGTCCCGTAAAGGGGCGTTTTTGTTTAGTTATAGGACATTTTTTTTCGGTAAAGGCAAAGAAGCCCCGCCATTCATCCACTTGATTTGGAAAACTACTTAAAAGCATTGAAGTATTGGAAAGGACTTTCGCTTAATTAATTCTTGTCTTCCTCATTTGGGTTAATCAACTAGTTGTTGAGACGTTTTGAGCTAATTGGGCACGATAGCATAATACCGAAGGCAGTCGCGCGGCGCCCTTTACTACGCTGACGGGCAGTTGAACGCAACAAAGCTTCCGGAAATTTGTATCTATAGTGGATTAGATAACGTACTCTATAGATGAAGAAACCATTATAAATCAATGTATTTCCGTTTTTTTAATTTTGCGGCTGTATCATGCTCTTAATTCTCCTGTGAGAAATTGAACATATAAATTTGAGGAGGTTGTGAATGGAGTTGAAAGGGAAAGTGATTAGAAATTTATTAATAGTTTTTTTTGCAATAATCATTCTTAATGGGTGCAGCAGTATTAACTCATTTATAGAGGGATTAAAACCACAACGTAGTAATTATAAATTACATTTGTTTTATATTGGAGATACACCTCGAAATGAGATGGGTGAAGTACAAACTTTCATGCATTCAAACCGCGTAATTCTGGATAACGTAACGGAAATGGCTGGCCATTCTGAAAATAAGCGCTTGAATAAAAATCTAAAAAAGTTGGGCATAAAATCATATCCGATGTACGTCCTGGTAAATAAGGATGGGATCGTTTATAGCTCCCCTTACTTAAGTGAGATGGAAGCATTCATAAAAAAGGAACTGAAGGCTTCCGATAGTTAAGCAACGAATCAGATTAGCACAAGTGAAATGGAACAACTTGCACTTTCCTGGTTTATAGAAAATTAACCAGTAGGAGGTTTTTATTTTGATAAGGAATGCCTCTAAGGCAATTTTAATCCATGACAATAAATTGCTCACAATAAAATATCAAGATGATAAAGGTATCTTCTATTCATTACCAGGCGGCGGACAGGAATATGGTGAGACCCTAATTGAGAATGTTCGACGGGAATGTAGGGAAGAGGTCGGGATAGATGTTCTAATAGGTGATCTATTATTTGTAAGGGAATTGATAGATGAGACAAAAAATATCCATCAAATTGAATTTATTTTTTTATGCTCATCAAATTCCATTGAGGAAGCTTGCATGGGGGAACTCCCAGATGCTGGACAATTGGCAATTGAGTGGTTGCCTTTAAGTAACTTATTGGATTATAGACTATACCCACTGGAGGCTCGTAATTATTTAAAAGATTTATCAAAGTGTAAAACAACATTCCCGGTTTATTTAGGAGCTGAATAATAAAGAAGGTTGCATGCGATGGACGGAAGAACGAGAGGAGTATTCCCCTGATGAAAAAAATTCTCATCGTTGAAGACGATATCGAAATTAATCGGCTCATAGCCAAATATTTGGAAAAAGAAGGATTCGGCATCTGCTCTGCCTATGACGGAGAGGAGGCGTCCGCGGCCATTGCCGATCATGATTATCAGCTCGTCATTCTCGATTTGATGCTGCCGCGCATCGATGGCCAGGATATTTTGCGCAAAATCCGGAAAAAGGGGACGATCCCCGTCATTATTTTGTCAGCCAAGGACCGGGAGATGGACAAAATATTGGGGCTGGAGCTTGGCGCCGATGATTATATGACCAAGCCGTTCACAATCGGTGAACTTGTCGCACGGGTGAAGGCGCAGCTGCGCCGCTATGTGGATTACAATCCTAATGCCGCCGACTCCGCAGCCGAGATGATCCGGCACGGGGATTTGGAGCTGAATACGAGCACGTTCGAAGTAACTGTCGCCGGCCGGCAGACGCCGCTGACCGCTAAGGAGTTTGCTATTTTGAAGCTGTTCCTGACCAATTCCACCCGCGTGTTTACGAAATCCCAGATTTTTGAAGCGGTCTGGCAGGAGGAAAGCATATCCGACGATAACACGGTGATGGTGCATATCAACAGACTGCGGGCGAAAATCGAACGGGATCCGTCATATCCCGTCTACATCAAGACGGTTTGGGGCTTCGGCTACAAGCTCGGCGGGGGAGGCTGAGGATAAGAATGCTGCTGCAGATTCTCGTCGTTCTCCTCTTTCTGGTTTGTTTGCTCCTCTTCCTTCATAACCGCCGCTTGCTGAACGAATTCAAACGCATCACCTGGACGACTGAAGGAATCCGGGCCGGCAATTTCAACTTGCGATACCGGATACGCATGTGGAACCGACCGGTCCGGGATGCGGGCGGAGCGTTGAATCGTTTCATCGAGCATGTTCAGACGAGCCTGGATCGGACCCGATTTCTGGAGGACGAGCGCAAACGGATGATTGCCAGCATCTCGCATGATCTGCGCACGCCGCTCACTTCTTTGCTCGGCTACATGGAGGCGCTTCTGAACGACCCGACGCTGACGGACGAGGAACGAAACGAATTTACCCGCATTGCCGCCGACAAAGGAAACGTGCTGCTGGAGAGGCTGCAGGAGTTTTTTGAGTTGGCTAGGCTGGAAGCGGACGATTCGGAGGTTGAGCTCTATCGCGTCGAAGTAAGCGACGTTTTGCAGGAGGTACTGGTCGGGTTTTATCCGGATTTTCAGAAAGCATCGATTACGCCAACGGTTCATATTCCGGATGCGTCTCTCTTTGTGATGGGCGATCGGGCGTTTTTGCGGCGCGTCTTTGAGAATCTGATCTCGAATGCTTTGCGCTACGGCCGGGAAGGCCGGGAAATCGGCATCGAGGTTCGGGAAGAGCCGGACTTAATCCGGGTCGAGATATGGGATCGCGGTCAAGGTATTTCACCGCAGGACATGCCGCGCGTGTTCGAGCGATTTTATACAGGAGAAGCTTCCAGAAACGCGGCCCTTCGCGGCAGTGGGCTCGGTCTTACCATCACGAAGCATCTGGTCGAAAAACTAGGCGGCCGGATCGCCGCATCCAGCACATCGGGCGGTAAAACCGTGTTCTCGGTCGGGCTGGTCAAAGGTTGATCGCCAGTCTTTCGAAACGTAAGAATTTTGTTAGAAAGTCGAGAGCCGCCTGTTAGAAGGCGGCTGTATACTGGGCTTCAAAAGGAGGAAGCCCTATGAGAGTTTTCGAAGTCGCATTAATTGCTGTGAATGTGCTGACCTTGTTGTCCATGATGCTGAAAAGCAGGTCCAAAGCCGCGTTGCTGTGGCTCGCGGGCATCAATGGAGCGGTGCTCGGCCTGCATGGCGTTATCGAAGGATATCGCTATCAAATGATGTTCGCCTACCTATTAGCCGGTCTGTTTGCAATTTACGCCTTGTCAAGGGCCATGATCGGATTCACCGAAAACCGGGGTATGGCCGCAAAAATCGCGAAGGGCATTGCCGTCAGCCTGTCCTTCCTGCTCCTCGCTTTCACGACCCTACTGGGTTATGCCTTCCCCGTATTCAAGCTCCCGGCGCCTGCTGGCGATTATGCCATCGGCGTTCAATATGTCCACTTGACGGACGAGTCGCGCATGGAGCCTTTTCTGTCCGGAACGGCGGACAAGCGGGAGCTGGCAGTGAAAATCTACTATCCGGCGGTGAAGGATCCGTCCAAGCCGTACGCCGCTTATTTCCACAATTCCCGCGCACTCGTAGACTCGTTCGCCTCGGGCTACGGAATGCCAGGCTTCCTCTTCGATCAATTGCGGCTGGTCGGGACGCACACCCAAGAAGGGCTGCCCGTATCCGATAGGCAGCCGAGCTATCCCGTCCTATTATTCTCGCATGGCGGCGGCACGAATATGGAAGTGCATACGTCGCAATGCGAGGATCTGGCAAGCCACGGTTACATCGTCGTTGCCGTGAACCATACGTATGTCTCGTCGGGAACCGAGCTTCCCGGCGGAATCGTCACCGATAAGGATGCAACGGCAAGCTTCGACCAAGGCGATCCCTTGGATGCGATCACCCGAATTATGGCGGACGACGACAGCTTTGTGATCGGTCGCCTCGCCAACATGAACGCAGGGAAGACGAATTCCATATTTGCCGGGAAAATCGATCTGCAGCACATCGGCGTCATCGGCCATTCGCTGGGCGGAGCGGCGGCGTATAATTTAGCCCTCCATGACAGCAGAATCAAGGCCGCCATCAATCTGGACGGCGCTGTCTATGCCGTTCCCGACAAGGCGAAGCCGGGGGCTCCTCTTCTCATGCTGGCGAATGATGAATTTCAAATCCAGGCGATTTCGAAGCGTGAGCCGCTGATGAAGAAGTGGGAGGATATGCCCGCCGATGAGCAGCAGGCTGTGGCGTCTGCATACGGAAGCAAGCAAGCTTATATCGACATTTACGACAAGCAAACGCAGGCGATCGTCGGACTTGCCGATACCTTGAAAGCGTCCGACAGCTTATTTACAATCGAAGGCAGCGCCCATATGAAATTGGCTGATATCGGACTGTATATCGGTCCTGGGTTCCGACGCTTCATCGGTATTAACGGGGCAACCCCGTCCGAGCAATGTCTGGACATTACGAAGGCCGTAACATTGGCGTTTTTCGACCGGCATCTGAAGAACGAGACCGGGGCTTCGCCTGAATCGCTGCTGCAGCAATATCCGAGATTGCATAAAGTCGGGCTGGCATGATGGCGTTGTTGCGTAAGACTGTTCGGTCTGAGCAGCGCAAGATCATCAACGGACCTGTCAAGAAACTTGGTGGATAAAGGGGAGTTGGCCTACGAGCACGATTTTGCGAACGAATAGTCTGACGAAGCGTTATGGCGTCAAAGCGGTTGTGACAGACTTGAATATGACGATCAAGCCCGGGGATATTTACGGCTTCCTGGGGCAGAACGGAGCGGGTAAGACGACGACGCTGCGGATGATTATGGGGTTGATTCATCCGTCCGCAGGGGAAATCGAATTGTTTGACGCTCCGCTGCGCGGGAATAAAGACAGGGCGATGGAGCGGATCGGCGCGATCATTGAATATCCGGGCTTCTATCTGAACCTGAGCGCGGTGGATAATCTGGACCTCCATCGCCGGCTGATGGGCATGGGCAACCGGGAATCGGTCGACGATGCGCTCGCGGCCGTTGGGCTGCTTGATGCCAAGCATCAGAAGGTCAAGCAATATTCACTCGGCATGAAGCAACGCCTCGGCATTGCCCGCGCTTTGCTCCATCATCCCGATCTGCTTATATTAGACGAACCGACGAATGGCCTGGACCCAATGGGAATGAAAGATATGCGGCAGCTCTTCATGGAGCTTGCCCGCAAGAGGGGCATTACGTTTCTCATATCCAGCCACTTGTTGAGTGAAATCGAGCTGCTGGCCAATAAAATCGGCATCATTCACAAAGGCCGGCTGCTGGAAGAAATCGATTATGAATCGCTGCAGCGGAAGACCCGTCACTGTCTCGACCTCATGGTGACCGACGAGAAGAAAGCAGCCTTTATTTTGGAGCAGAAGCTCGGAACGACCGACTATGTCGTATCCGGACCTGGCAGACTGCGCATTTACAATCATCTCGACGAGCCGGATAGGATCAGTCTGCTGCTGATCGGAGGCGGAGTCGGCTTGAAGGAAATAAAGCTGTCGGGAGACAGTCTCGAGGAATATTTTCTGAAGCTGACGGGAGGCGAGAGGTTTGCTTAACGTGCTATTTACCGAATTGATGAAGCTGAAAGGCACCAAGATGCATTGGCTCGTTCTGCTCGGCGCCCTACCGGCGAACCTGGTCACCTTGACCGCGTTTCTGCCGAGAGTGACACCCGAGGGCGTACGGGCAGGTATCGACCTGCAGGATATGTTTTATCGGCAGGGGATGGTTATTACCATTCTGGGGCCGTTCATGTTCGCTCTCATGACCGGTTACATCATTTCGCGCGAGTACCAGGAACGCACGATCAACCAGCTGTTTTCCTATCCAATCTCCCGAATTCGGATTCTTCTTACGAAGCTGGCGGTCGTGCTGCTGCTGATCGCCGTCACCTCGGCCCTCTCGTGCGTTACGGTAACGGTGGCCGGCATTATCCGATCTTTCACGCAGCCTATCGATTTTGCGATTGTCTGGTCGGGCATGCGTATGAATATGCTGGCCTGCCTTCTGGCATTCGGCGTAACGCCTTTGTCGGCCGCGCTCAGCATGGTCGGTAAAAGCGTCATCCCTTCGACTGTGATGGGCGTGTTCGCCACGATCGTCACACTCATCGGAGAAATGGGGCATGGCATGAAAGGAATTCTGTTTCCGTGGCTGATGCCTTTTTGGCCGGTCCGGGAACTGGCCCGGGGATTGGCGGAAACCGGCCCAAATCCTTATGCGGTCCCGGGTTCCCTAATTCTTGCGGTAACCTTTGTCATATCGCTCGCGTTCTGCATCATTTATTACGAGAAATCGGAAATCCACAGCGGGTCCTGACGCTGCTTGCCGCTCGAACGAAGGAACGGTTGTCCGGATCGTCCTTCCCGGATTATACAACTAATTTACAACTTGCCGATAGTTATGAAATATGGCTTTTTTATAATGAAATTGCAAGTTGGAACTGCGCATTCCAAATGCAAATCACAAATCCGGAGGTAAAAACATGAAACTTCTCGAAGCGGTCAAAAGCAAAAAAATAACTGGAACGGTCCTGGCGTCGGCTCTCGTCATCGGAAGCCTCGGCACCATTACTGCATTCGCGGCAAACGGAAGCGACGCGATTCCGAAAAATACGGTCATGACGGTGTCTGCACCGACTGACGCGTCGGTTGCATCATCGGACAAAGTCCAGGGAACGATCGAATATGGTAAGACCACTTATTCGAGAAGCGACGGCAGCCAGAACTTTACATTGGAACATTGGTATAATCCGCAAACGAAGGATTACAGAACGGATTTAAAAGATTATTCAGCCGATCATCAGCTTCTGGGCTATCGAAGCACCTACTTTCTCAATGGTCGCAACGATATAGTCGTGATTCAACGGAACCAAAACGGCGATCCCGTAAGCGGAAAGATTCTCAAGAGAGCGGATGATTCGAAGCCATTCGAACCATTGGATAAAAAGAATCTCGATTTTAGCGCCGTAAAGGAAAATTACAAAGGCAGCAGTTGGACTTCTGTCGGAACCGAGCAAACGCCCGATGGGAAGACCCTGAATAAGGTCATGGAAAGCTATGAGAGCTATATTAATGACAACACGCTTGCCAATATGCAGTACATCGTGTATCTCGATCAGAAATCCGGATTTCCGGTCAAGGAAGATCTTTATGAGGATTCCACCGGTACATTCAAGCTCTTCAGCACCGATACGGACGAATACCAATACGTATCGGATGACGGATCCATCTTCAATACAGACGGAGTAACGCTTACCCCTGTCAAGACTTCCGCCGATGTTTATGCAAAATAATAGGTCTTCGGATTAAGCTCAAAGCTTATTGAACGTCATAGCCCTCGCCTAGAGGCGGGGGCTATTTGACGTTCATCACCATGCCCGACCGGCTGCTCGACACCAACCGCTCCCCCTGCCTACGGCAGCCCGCCAAAGCTCACTCACGGGCGTATCATCTCGGTTTTATTCTTCGATTGCCTGATAGACCGTGGTCCAGAAGTCGTGGATAAGATGCACGGAATCCGCAGTGGACATCCCGACCTGGGTGAGGAGGATTCCGGTGAGCTGTTTGCCCGGGTCGGCGTAGGTCGAGGTGCCGGTACCGCCGTCCCAGCCGAACTGGCCGATGGAGGCGTAGTCGCCACGGTAGGTGCGCACCGCCATCCCAAAGCCCCAGCCGCCATGCTGCGATTGGCCGAACGAGTTCCTGTACATGGCGTCCCGGGCAGCTTGTTGCTCGGACGTGAGGCGATTGGTGGTCATCAGCTCGACGGCTGGCCGGGACAAGATCCGTTCGCTCCCGTGCATACCGTGATTCAGCAGCATCTGGAAGTAGGCGTGGTAGTCGTCGACGGTGGAGACCAGCCCACCGCCGCCGCCCTGGAATGCCGGAGGCTGGCTGAGCCTTCCGCCTGCCGCCTCGTCCCACACGATGAACTCTCCAGTCTGCGGGTCGGGCCCGTACAGGGTCGGCAGCCGGACGATCTTGCCGGCGGGCACGTGGAAACCGGTGTCCTTCATCCCCAGCGGATCGAGGATGCGTTCGCGTAGGAACGTCTCCAACGACTGGCCCGTGACCCTGGCGACAAGCACGCCGACTACCTCGTTGCTGAGGTCGTACTGCCACCGCTCTCCGGGCTGGTATGACAGCGGCAGCTCGCCAAGGCGGCGCATCCACTCGTCCGGCCCGGGCGCCGGCCCGGATACCACGCTGTAGTCGGTCCGCTCGAAGGTCGCCGCCCTGATCGGGGAGTCCATCAACGCGAAGTCCACTCCGAGCCCGAACGTGGAGGTCAGCAGGTCCCGTACGGTGATCGGCCGCCGCGCCGGCACGGTGTCCTCCAGCGGGCCGTCGGCCCGTTTCAGCACCCGACGGTCGGCGAGTTCGGGCAGCCACGGATCTACCGGGTCATCCAGCCGCAGCCGGCACTCATCGAGCAGGACCATCGCCGCCGCCATCGTGACCGGCTTGGACGTCGACGCCATCCGGAAGATCGTGTCCCGGCGCATCGGCGCGCCACCATCATGCCGCATCGTCCCGATTGCTTCGACATGCGTCTCACCGCCCCGGCTGACCAGGGCGACCAGCCCGGGAATCTTCCCGGACTCGACATGCCGTGCCAGCACCTCGCGCATTCTGCGCAGCCCTGTTTCGGAGAAGCCAACAACATCCTTCATATTTTCTGACGAACTAAAATCTTCTGTTGTAATCTTTTTCATTTGGTTTCCCTCTCTTCCCTTTTTTAACAGCCCTATTGTTTTAAACTATAAATCTTCTTTTGTTATTCATGCTTTAAAGCTCCTTGTCAAAAAGTATATTCGATGCATTATAGAATCTGAATATTGGAAATATTCTGGGTAATCAGAATCGAGATATGTCCTGTTTGCCGTCTCCATTTATATGGCCTCCTGCGGCGCATCCCGCCCGAATACGTAGACGCCCTGCGGTCGGCGGCGTCTGTCAAGCCGAAGCGTTGAAGCAAGTCGCCTGCAGCCTGACGCGGATTTTTGAGGTAGCG
>NZ_JBWDNP010000004.1:0-522666 GCF_056269255.1 Paenibacillus sp. JT31N17 | reverse complement strand
TCCGCCGTCACCGTAAACGCCGCATTCGTCGGATTCAACGCCGTCGTGCTGAGCGTCACCGTTGGCGCGGTCTTGTCGTAATTCCGACTGAGCTGCGCCGCCTCCGTATTCGCGTTCCCTGCCGCGTCTACTGCAACGCCTTCGTCCACATCGACGGTGACCGGCCCGTCCCCCGTCGGCGTCACCACGAAGGTATACTTCGTCCCGCTTACCGCGTCGAAGCTACCCACCGTTCCGTTACCCACCGTAATGTCTTCCACCGTGAATCCCGTTACGTTCTCGCTGAACTCCGCCGTCACCGTAAACGCCGCATTCGTCGGATTCAACGCCGTCGTGCTGAGCGTCACCGTTGGCGCGGTCTTGTCGTAATTCCGACTGAGCTGCGCCGCCTCCGTATTCCCGTTCCCTGCCGCGTCTACTGCGACGCCTCCGTCCACATCGACGGTGACCGGCCCGTCCCCCGTCGGCGTCACCACGAAGGTATACTTCGTCCCGCTTACCGCGTTGAAGCTGCCTGCCGTTCCGTTACCCACCGTAATGTCTTCCACCGTGAATCCCGTTACGTTCTCGCTGAACTCCGCTGTCACCGTAAACGCCGCATTCGTCGGATTCAACGCCGTCGTGTTGAGCGTCACTGTCGGCGCCGTCTTGTCATACACCAGGCTGAGCTGCGCCGCCTCCGTATTCCCGTTCCCCGCCGCGTCTATCGCGATGCCGTCAGCCACATCGACCGTGACCGGCCCGTCTCCCGTCGGCGTTACCACAAAGGTATACTTCGTTCCGCTTACAGCGCTGAAGCTGTCCGCCGTTCCGTTCCCTACCGTAACGTCTACCACCGTGAATCCCGTTACGGCTTCGTCGAACTCCGCTGTTACCGTAAACGCCGCATTTGTTGGATTCACCGCCGTCGTGCTGAGCGCCACCGTTGGTGCGGTCTTGTCATAATTCCAACTGAGCTGCACCGCCTCCATATTCCCGTTCCCTGCGGCGTCTACCGCGACGTCCGCGGCTACATCGACCGTGACCGGTCCGTCTGCCGTCGGCGTCACCACAAAGGTATACTTCGTTCCGCTCAACGCATTAAAGCTACCTGCCGTTCCATTGCCTACCGTTACATCACCGGCGGCAAAGCCCGTCACGGTTTCGCTGAACTCTGCTGTCACCGTAAACGCCGCATTCGTCGGATTCACCGCCGTTGTGCTGAGCGTTACCGTTGGTGCCGTCTTGTCATAATTCCGGCTGAGCTGCGTCGCCACTAAATTTCCATTGCCTGCCGCGTCGACTGCGACGCCTCCAGCCACATCGACTGTAACCAACCCGTCTCCCGTCGGCGTCACCACGAACGTATACTTCGTTCCGCTCACCGCGTTGAAGCTGCCTATCGTTCCGTTCCCTACCGTTACATCCCCGGCGGCAAAACCCGTTACAGTTTCGCTGAACTCCGCTGTTACCGTAAACACCGCATTTGTCGGATTCACCGCCGTTGTGCTGAGCGTTACCGTTGGTGCCGTCTTGTCATAATTCCGGCTGAGCTGCGTCGCCACTAAATTTCCATTGCCTGCCGCGTCGACTGCGACACCGCCGGCCATATCGACCGTAACCAGACCGTCTGCACTCGGCGTCACCACGAACGTATACTTCGTCCCGCTTACCGCGTTGAAGCTGCTCGCCGTTCCGTTCCCTACCGTTGCATCACCGGCGGCGAAGCCCGCCACGGATTCGCTGAACTCCGCCGTTACTGTAAACGCCGCATTCGTCGGATTCACCACCGTCGTCGACAACGTCACCGTCGGCGCCGTCTTGTCGTAATTCCGGCTGAGCTGCGTCGCCGCTGTATTTCCATTGCCTGCCGCGTCGACTGCGACGCCTCCAGCCACGTCGACCGTAACCAGCCCGTCTCCCGTCGGCGTCACCACAAAGGTATACTTCGTCCCGCTTACCGCGTTGAAGCTGCTCGCCGTTCCGTTCCCTACCGTTACATCACCGGCGGCAAAGCCCGTCACGGATTCACTGAACTCTGCTGTCACCGTAAACGCCGCATTCGTCGGATTCACCGCTGTCGTCGACAGCGTCACTGTCGGCGCCGTCTTGTCATAATTCCGGCTGAGCCGTATCGCCGCCGTATTCCCGTTCCCCGCCACGTCGACTGCGACACCGCCGGCCACATCGACCGTAACCGGCCCGTCTGCACTCGGCGTCACCACGAACGTATACTTTGTTCCGCTCACCGCGTTGAAGCTGCCTACCGTTCCGTTCCCTACCGTTACATCCCCGGCGGCAAAGCCCGTCACAGTTTCACTGAACTCCGCCGTTACTGTAAACGCCGCATTCGTCGGATTCACCACCGTCGTCGACAACGTCACCGTCGGCGCCGTCTTGTCGTAATTCCGGCTGAGCTGCGTCGCCACTAAATTTCCATTGCCTGCCGCGTCGACTGCGACGCCTCCAGCCACGTCGACCGTAACCGGCCCGTCTGCCGTCGGCGTCACCACGAAGGTATACTTCGTTCCGCTCACCGCGTTGAAGCTGCTCGCCGTTCCGTTCCCTACTGTTACATCACCGGCGGCGAAGCCCGTTACAGTTTCGCTGAACTCCGCTGTTACCGTAAACACCGCATTTGTCGGATTCACCGCCGTTGTGCTGAGCGTTACCGTTGGTGCCGTCTTGTCATAATTCCGGCTGAGCTGCGTCGCCACTAAATTTCCATTGCCTGCCGCGTCGACTGCGACGCCTCCAGCCACATCGATCGTAACCGGCCCGTCTGCCGTCGGCGTCACCACGAACGTATACTTCGTTCCGCTTACAGCGTTGAAGCTGCCTACCGTTCCATTCCCTACCGTTACATCCCCGGCGGCAAAGCCCGTCACAGTTTCACTGAACTCCGCTGTCACCGTAAACGCCGCATTCGTCGGATTCACCGCCGTCGTCGACAGCGTCACTGTCGGCGCCGTCTTGTCATAATTCCGGCTGAGCTGCGTCGCCACTAAATTTCCATTGCCTGCCGCGTCGACTGCGACGCCTCCAGCCACGTCGACCGTAACCAACCCGTCTCCCGTCGGCGTCACCACGAACGTATACTTCGTTCCGCTCACCGCGTTGAAGCTGCCTACCGTTCCGTTCCCTACCGTTACATCACTGGCGGCAAAGCCCGTCACAGTTTCGCTAAACTCCGCCGTTACGGTAAACGCCGCATTCGTCGGATTCACCGCCGTCGTCGACAACGTCACCGTTGGTGCCGTCTTGTCGTAATTCCGGCCGAGCCGTACCGCCGCCGTATTCCCGTTCCCCGCCACGTCGACTGCGACGCCTCCGGCCACGTCGACCGTAACCAGACCGTCTGCCGTCGGCGTCACCACGAACGTATACTTCGTTCCGCTCACCGCGTTGAAGCTGCCTACCGTTCCGTTCCCTACCGTTACATCCCCGGCGGCAAAGCCCGTCACAGTCTCGCTAAAGTCCGCCGTTACGGTAAACACCGCATTCGTCGGATTCAACGCCGTCGTCGACAACGCCACCGTCGGCGCCGTCTTGTCATAATTCCGGCTGAGCTGCGTCGCCACTAAATTTCCATTGCCTGCCGCGTCGACTGCGACGCCTCCAGCCACGTCGACCGTAACCAACCCGTCTCCCGTCGGCGTCACCACGAACGTATACTTCGTTCCGCTCACCGCGTTGAAGCTGCTCGCCGTTCCGTTCCCTACCGTTACATCACTGGCGGCAAAGCCCGTCACAGTTTCGCTAAACTCCGCCGTTACGGTAAACACCGCATTCGTCGGATTCACCGCCGTCGTCGACAACGTCACCGTTGGTGCCGTCTTGTCGTAATTCCGGCCGAGCTGCGCCGCCGCCGTATTCCCGTTCCCCGCCGCGTCGACTGCGACACCGCCGGCCACGTCGACCGTAACCGGCCCGTCTCCCGTCGGCGTCACCACGAACGTATACTTCGTCCCGCTTACCGCGTTGAAGCTGCCTACCGTTCCGTTCCCTACCGTTACATCCCCGGCGGCAAAGCCCGTCACAGTCTCGCTAAAGTCCGCCGTTACGGTAAACACCGCATTCGTCGGATTTACCGCCGTCGTCGACAACGCCACCGTCGGCGCCGTCTTGTCGTAATTCCGGCTGAGCTGCGCCGCCGCCGTATTCCCGTTCCCCGCCGCGTCGACTGCGACACCGCCGGCCACGTCGACCGTAACCAGCCCGTCTCCCGTCGGCGTTACCACGAACGTATACTTCGTTCCGCTCACCGCGTTGAAGCTGCCTACCGTTCCGTTCCCTACTGTTACATCACTGGCGGCAAAGCCCGTCACGTTCTCGCTGAACTCCGCCGTCACCGTAAACGCCGCATTTGTCGGATTCCCTGCTGTTGTACTTAACGTCAACGTCGGCGGACTCACGTCAATCCAATGCGCGTAGAGGGTTATGTCCTCGCCGATGACGCTCGACTCTGTCCATTGATCGCCGCCGTTAGATTCCGTAAACCATCCTACGAAGCTGAGTCCCGCAGGGGTAACAGGAGGCAGCAAGGTCACGCCCGCCGATTCCATTGACGTAGCCAAAATGCGAACCGAGGACGGCGGTGTTCCCCCTGCGCCGTTTAAGTCAAAGCTCAGAACAAACTCATTTCCGATTACGACGGGAGCGGAACTGCCCAGAACGGAACTGTCGATCGTACCTGTGTTATCGATCGTGCCCGAGCCGCTCAGTTTTCCATTCCCATTGATCGTTCCCGTATTCGTGATTGTAACGCCCTCCGGAATAATTAACTGCTGTCCCCCCGGAATCGTAATCGTGCCGGCGTTATCCAAGCTGAATGAATTGTCGGCCGCTCCCGATCCTGCACCGATGACCGAAACCTCATTCGGACTGCCTGAGGAAGGGATGACTGTTCCGCCTTCTATCGTAATATCGCCGCCGGAGCCTTGTAAACCGCCGCCGATTCCCGCCGCCTGAAGGCCACCATTCGCTGTTATATTCCCATCCGTGATGGAGATCGTGCCGCCGTCACCTTGCTGACCGCCGCCGATTCCTGCTCCATAATAGCCGCCGCTCGCCGTTATTGTCCCGCCTTCTATGGAGATCGTTCCGCCGTCACCCTGATAACCGCCGCCGATTCCTGCTCCAAAAAAGCCGCCCGTCGCCCCCACCGTTCCACCTTTTATCGTGACCTCGCCGCCGGTATTTCCAATACCGCCGCCGATTCCTGCTCCATTAGAGCCGCCCGTCGCCTTCACTTCTCCGTCCGTAATGGTGATCATGCCGGCGGATCCGTTCGCTCCGCCGCCGATTCCCGGCGCCTGATTGCCGCCCCACGCCGTTACTTTTCCACCATTAATGGTGACCTTGGTATTGGGAGCATCTCTCCCGCCGCCGATTCCTGCTCCATAATCGCCTCCCGATGCCGTTACCGTGCCGCCCTCTATCGTGATCTCGTTGCCTGAACCTCGCCAACCGCCGCCAATTCCCGCTGCCTCAAAGCCTCCCGTCGCCGTTACTTCTCCGCCTGTGATGGTGATGGGGCCGGCGGAACCGCCGGAACCGCCGCCACCGTACCCGCCGCCGATTCCCGCTCCATAATCGCCTCCCCTCGCCGTTACCTTGCCGCCCGTGATGGTGACAGGGCCGCCGTTGGCATTCGAACCTCCGCCAATTCCTGCGCCGGCACTGCTGCCTGTCGCCTCCACCGTGCCGCCCGTGATGGTGACCGTACCTGCGGATTGGCTAATCCGGCCGCCAATTCCTGCGGCGCCATTCCTGCTGCCAGTGGATACTGCAATCAGCCTGCCGCTTTCCGCCTCGCTCGTGTCCTCGATAATGATGGCCGCTCCTACTTCCACCTGGACGGCAGGACCAGCAGAAGCCGTAATCGATAACTCTTTTCCCGCAAGGTCCAGCGTCAGTTCCTTCCCGACAGGGACAATGAGCGTCCCGTCCGCTTGGGTTATATCCTCCTTCAAGTGAACGATCGAGCCGTTTTCACTGTTCGCAAACGCCGAAGCCAACGAAGCCCAGTCATTAACCTCGACCGTACCCGCCGCCTGCGCCGGCCGCTCCCCGACCGCAAACAGCATTCCACTGATAAAAATTGGGATAAGTGCAGTGCGCACCCCCTTGTTCCATTGTTTCCACGTGGCCGATCGCCGCCAACCTTCTTTCATCTTCCTCTCCCTTTCCGAAAACTGATTCGAACAACGAACGATGTACCGGATGCCGCATTTTTGCTCGCGCAGAGCCCTTGTTGTGTAGTTGCCGCATACAAGTCGAGTTCATTGCCGAATTAGGTGTATTTTAAGTGCTTGTCTGCCATGGTTCAGATGTCCAGGTTTTAAAAACGGATATGGAGAAGCAGTAGGACTAACGAACCATTAGTTTCATTTTCGGGGCTGTTCAAGCGTTTTGCGCCGCCAAAACCCGGTTCCGAGCCGCTTATGGCGCTTTTCATAGATTTCTGACTTTCCTGATGTAACGATAAAATGTTACCTTAGTAGCGGAAACTCAAATCTATGACATGATTCCAGGGAAACCTCGAGTGCAATAAGTCCTATATGATTATTTCGACATTATTCCTTCGAATCATTATATGACCAGCCAAAAAAATCTTAGTCTCCACCTTATCGTGGAGGTAAGTTCTTCTCGGACTCTATCAACCGAATTATATGAGTTATCGATATCCTGATACTTCCCAGGATTGCTTAGTGGAGCGAAGTTTTATCGTCGAAGCGAAACCCGCTGACGCTGTTCCCCAGCCATACCGGCGTATGCTGGCGTCCCGTACCGGTGTCGGCGACGCGATTGCCTTCGCCCCATTTCATCATGAGCGCCCTTACCTGTGGTTTCGACAGTTAATTAAGAAGAATGGATTTCAGTATATCCGATTTCACGGTCTGCGCCACACCTCCGCTACGCTCCTGATTAACCAGGGCGTTCATGCGAAGATCATTTTTGCACGGCTCGGGCACAGCAGCATATCGACCACGATGAACATTTACGGTCATGCCCTCCAGTCAGCTTGACCAGGCCGCAGCGGATAAGTTCGAATCACTGTTTTCAAATAAAGCAAAAGCACAAAAATAAAGACGCTCGAGGATACTCCTCCCGGCGTCATCACTGAAATCAATTGTGTCGAATTATCTCTGTTTATAATTTATTTATTAGGTTTCTCACATCATATTCACATCAACGGATAACAGCCTGTACTATAGCCAAAAACCCTTGATATATAAGGCTTCCCAGCATGCTGGCGGCCGACTGTGAATCGAATGCGATTCACTAATATTGCCGCGGCAACAGGCTCTACTTCTGCCGCATTGTAAATTTCGCCAGGGAGCCCCAGTACGGTCGATCCATAGGATAGCATTAAGCATCATTTGAATGTCCTTTGGAGGTCTTCCCCCTTGTTTCTCGTCCAGTGGAAGTAGATTTTTTATAATTTCCCATTGAGCATCGTGAACTAGATTGCTTTTTTAAAAGCTATCCGTTATATTGAAATAAATGATCAAGCATTTAATCATTTGATCTGGAGGTGGTGCGTTGAAGGAACTAAAGCAAAGCGAACTGTTGGAAAAAAAGAAAGCTCTCCTTCATGAGATTCGTCAGTCCACAGATATTTTCAAAGCACTTGCCGATCCCGTAAGGCAGGATATTCTAATGATGTTTATGTTGTCTAAACGAATGAATGTTGCACAAGTTGTGGAGCAATCGCATTTATCCAGACCAGCAATATCTCATCATCTAAAAATACTTAAACAAGCAGGCATCTTAATCTCCTCAAAGGAAAGGACAGAAGTTTATTATAGTCTTACCTTTGAGAACTCGGTTATTGAGCAGCTTAAAGCAATCATTCTTGCTGCCGAAAGCCTATCGAGTGACCCTGCTAAAGCGCTTGAATAACAGACATGACTTTCTCGCAATCAGTGAAGAAAGTCCTTTTTTTAAATCATAATGGTTAAATATTTAAGCATTTAAAATTATAAACGGAGGTAATACAAATGAACTATTCAAAGAAGACAGCCTTGGTAACAGGCGCATCATCCGGAATAGGGGAGGTTTTCGCAAACGAGCTTGCCAAAAAAGGATGTACCTTAATATTGGTTGCCCGGTCAGAGGATAAACTCAAACAAATTGCACATGAACTTCAAGAAACGCATTCGATCCATGCGATACCTCTTTCGGTTGATCTTTCTTCAGTCAACGCTGCGGAGAAAATAGCCCAGGAAGTTGAAAATCTCGGCTTGACAGTTGATATTCTTATTAATAACGCCGGGTTTGGAACTTTGAGGGAGTTTAATCAAATCTCGCCAGATCGTGTTCATCAAGAAATTCAGCTAAATGTAGTATCCCTGACTGAATTAACTCACAAATTCATTGGTTCCATGATTGAGAGGAAGGACGGCATTATTATCAATGTTGCTTCAATGACAGCGTTTCAGCCAGTACCGTACATGGCTGTGTATGGTGCCACCAAGGCTTATGTTCTCTCTTTCACGGAAGCGTTATGGGCCGAGTATAGAGATAGCGGCGTTCAAATCGTTGCGTTATGCCCTGGAGAAACGAAGAGCTCGTTTCATGCTGCATCCGGTTCGGACAATTTGAAAAGTAAGCGCATGGAGCCGATTGATGTCGTGAACGCGGCATTTAAAGCGGTAGAAAGGAATCGCAGCCACATCATAGTTGGACGAAATAATTATATTACGGCTCAGCTGCCGCGTTTACTGCCTCGGAGCACGGTCGTAAAATTCGCTAAACGAATATTTCAGCAAGCCTTGAATATCAAGTGACATCCTAGGCTCAATATGGGGAGGTTGTTACATCATATAAAACCACTCTTTTATCCGCTGAAGCGGGAAACGGAGTGGTTCATTATCCCTTGCGTATTCGCTTAAGTAGGTTAAGCGATGTATATCGACCACGATGAACATTTACGGTCATGCCCTCCAGTCAGCTTGGCCAGGCCGCAGCGGATAGGCTCGAATCCCTGTTTTTCCATAAAGCAAAAGCACAAAAATAAAGACGCTCGAGGATACTCCTCCCGGCGTCATCACTGTAATCAATTGTGTCGAATATCTATTAATCAGGTTTTTCACATCATTTTCAGATCAACGGACATTATAGCCAAAAACCCTTGATATATAAGGCTTCCCAGCATCCTGTTTAATTTCTCACCAGTGAAACAACCGCCTCCACATGCACCGTCCACGGAAACATATCCACCGGCTGAACCTCAACCGTCCGGTACCCGCCATCCTCCAGCACGCGCAGATCCCTTGCCAGTGTCGAAGGATTACAGGACACATACACGACCCGTTCCGGCCGCATCGCCAGAATGGTCTCCAGCAGCGCTTCGTCGCAGCCTTTGCGCGGCGGATCGACTACGATCACGTCCGGCACGATGCCTTCCTTCCGCCAGCGCGGAATAACCACTTCCGCCGGACCCGCCTCGAACTCGGCATTGCCGATGCCATTCAGCGCGGCATTGCGCCGCGCATCCTCGATCGCCTCCGGTACAATCTCCACGCCATACACCCTGCCCGCCTGTCGGGCCAGAAACAGCGAGATCGTGCCAATCCCGCAATACGCGTCAATGACCGTCTCCGATCCGGTCAGCCCCGCATACTCCACCGCCTTGCGGTACAGCTCCACCGTCTGCACGGGGTTCACCTGATAGAACGAGCGGGCCGAAATCGCGAAGCGGATCCCGTCCAGTTCGTCATAGATCACATCGCTGCCCCACAGGACGCGCGTCTCATCGCCGAAGATCACATTGGTCTTACGCGTATTGACGTTCTGCACGATACTCGTCACACCCGGAACGGCCTCGCGAATACGCTCTACCCAGCGCTCGACCTGCGGAATCCGCTGTCCGTTCGTCACCAGCACGACCATGGCTTCACCGGAGACAAAACCGACCCGCGCCATCACATGGCGCAGCAGCCCGCGGCCAGTCTCTTCGTCGTAAGCCGTGATGCCAAGCTCACGGCCGACGGCCTTCACCTCGGCCACAATCTCGTCATTGACCGAATGCTGGATCAGGCACTGATCCATATCGATAATACGGTGGCTGCCCCTCGCGTAAAATCCCGCAACCAGCCTCATATCCCTGACGCTTGCCGAACCATCAGCCGCTCTACCCGCTTCCGGCACCATCCCGATCGGAACCTGCGCCTTATTGCGGTAATGCCAGGGCTTGTCCATCCCGATAGCTGGATGCACGATCACATCTCCGCTATCTCCGCCCTCACCCGCAGCAACGCGCAGCTTGCCGATCCGCTCCAGATTGTCCACCACATGCTGCCTCTTCCAGCGCAGCTGGGCGTCGTAGTCCATATGCTGCAGCTGGCAGCCGCCGCACTGCATATAGATCGGACACGGCGCCTCGACACGGTCGGGGCTGGCCGCAACCAGCTCCTGCAGCTTGGCATAGCCATACTGCTTCTTGACCTTGAGCACTCTGGCGCGCACGCGCTCGCCGGGAAGCGCTCCCTGTATAAAAAGGGTAAAGCCGTCTGCACGGCCTACCCCTTCTCCCTCATGCGTCAAGCCGACAATGTCGACGACGACTTCATCATTTTTGCTGACTGGAACACTCATTTGCCTTCGATCGCTCCGTTATTCTCTAGTTTACTTATAGGTTGTATTGCCCTCTTCATCCACGAAGATTTCCAGATGCGACGGCAATATATTAAACGTACAAGGCAGCGTGCCGCCGTATTCGCCATCCAGATTAAGCTGAATATAATCCGGCGTCGTCACCTGCAGCGCACGGGTCTGAAAATGAACCACATGCGGATCATGCAGATGCTCGCCGCGCAGGGCAAGCGAGGCAATCCGGATGAATTCGCCCAGATTGCATTTCTTCAGCACGATGACGTCGAGCAGCCCGTCGTCAATCGTGGCATCCGGCGCGAGCTTCTCGAAGCCTCCCACCGAATTGCTGTTGCA
This sequence comes from Paenibacillus sp. JT31N17, assembly GCF_056269255.1. Lineage (NCBI taxonomy): Bacteria > Bacillati > Bacillota > Bacilli > Caryophanales > Paenibacillaceae > Paenibacillus > Paenibacillus sp. JT31N17. The sequence goes on along the minus strand of NZ_JBWDNP010000004.1, from coordinate 511,731 downwards.
GATCAGAAACAGCATAATTTCCTCGTGCATCTCCCCGATCTCATCGGCCTGAAGGATCAGCTCGGTCGGGCGCAGACGCGTCATTTTCTCAAGGCCCTTCATATAATAGGCCAGCTGCCCGATCATCGTTTTCAGCTTGCTGGGCACCTCATAAGTCAGCTCCGTCAATGAGCCGCCGCCCGCAATATTGATAAAATACCGCTCGTTTGCCTTCCCAAGATCGATCGGACGCTTAAACTGCTGGATGATCAGATCGCAGGCGGACTCCCACTGCTTGGGAATACCCAGTCCCCGGGCAAAATCGTTGGTTGTGCCCAGCGGCAAAATCCCGAGCGGCGGCCGCGATTCCTTGGTTGCCAGACCGTTGATAACCTCATACAGCGTTCCGTCTCCGCCCGCCGCAATGATCATGTCGAAGCCGCGGTCCGCCGCTTCCGATGCCGCTATGGTGGCGTCCCCTTCGCTCTCAGTAGCATGGCAGCTGGTCTCGATGCCGCCCCGCTCAAGCCGCTGCAGAATATCCGGCAGCCGCCGCTTGATCTCTTCTCTCCCCGAGGTCGGATTATAAATTAATCTTGCCCGTTTAATTGACATTGTGGCCACCTACGGCATGTTCCAACCATGCAAGCGCCGCTCCCGCGGCCGCTTGGCTACAAGTGAAACCGGCCTGTTACCCTTCCCCTTATCATATATCTTTACTTCTATCGATTAAACCAATCTCCGGCCCTGCGAATCGCCGGCAACCGATCCGGTTCTAACCCAGCCCGGCAAGCCATCCGCTCATCTGCCGCTCCATCCAGCCGGTCATGCAGGAATGCGGAAGCATCGCGCGTCCGTTATACCGGTAAGCCAGTCCGCCCAGCCTCGCCGGAATCACCGTCCGGGTGAAATATCCCTCACTCAGAAACATCGGCACCACAATAACCGCGTGATCCGGCCGCTTGCGCAGCATCGCGTCCAGCCTGCTTGCCGCCTGATCCGGCAGCAGCATGGCAATATCCCCGCCAGCGAAGCCGCCAAGCTGCTGCAGCCGCTGCAGCAGCTTCGTCATGCCGCTTCGCCAGCGGTCATGAAATACCGCTTCGCGTGAGCCATGCGCCACCACCAGCAGCCGTTCCCGCTCCGGCGCCTCCGACAGCCCGCGGATGTTCGCGAGCAGCAGATCGGCGATCTGCGGATCATCGTCGATCGGCACGCCGAACCGGATACGCGTCCCCGGGTTCCAGCGAAACCGCTCCAGCTCGCCGGTCCGCGCCGGGGATACCGGCGCCTGGCCGAAGGCCTGGGCGATGTCATCGACATGCGTGCTGCCGGACGAGACAAAGAGCGGAAGGACGTAAATATCCGTCACACCTTCCGCTTCCAACTTGTCAATGCCATCTTGTATTAGCCGCCCTTCGACAATCTCCAGAAAGGACGAAACGACCGGAACCGCCTGTCCGCCAGAGGCAGCAGCCATCTCCAGCCGCTTCCCGGCCGCCGTTGAAAGTGATAGTGATAAAGATCCATGCACGCTAGGGGATATTCCTGCCTGCGTTTGACCGCTCGCCAAAGGCTGCTTCACATACGAGGCTGCCGACTTCACCGCGTCATCCACCAGCCGCACCCAATCCGCTTCCCGCGAACCGTGGCTGATAACCAGTACCCCCGGCTTCATCGATTAGCGTCCTGCGCGCTCCAGCGCCATTTTGTACCCGTCATTGCCGTAATTCAGACAGCGCTTCACGCGCGAAATCGTCGCCGTACTTGCGCCGGTCTCCGCCTCTATCTGATTATATGTGGAACCCTTGCCCAGCATTCGCGCCACTTCAAGACGCTGCGACAACGATTGAATCTCGTTCACCGTGCACAAATCGTCAAAAAAAACATAACATTCCTCAACTGTTTTGAGCGTCAATACCGCTTCAAATAGCTGATCGACCGTTTTATCGTTAAGCTTCTTAAGCTGCATCGTTTGCTTCCTCCCTACCCGAACTAATATTCTCATTGTATCGGTTTCAGGTTTACTTTTCAAGCGTTACCGTATTCACGCATTACAGGATAGAAGAACCGTTCGGCTCGCAAATACCCGCACCTGCGGAATTTTTTAAGGCAAAACCGGGCATTCGTCCAATCCTTATGTTTGCCTATGCCATAGACTATAAACAAAACGGAAAAAGGTTGTGATCCGCGTGAAATACCGCTACGATCCGTCCCATAGAAGCTTTCAGCAGCCGCCTCTCGGGGGGCCGGGTCCCGGCCCCTTTCCGGGCATCTCCGATCCCTTCTTCGGCGGAGGAAATATGGGCTTTAACCAGGGAGCTCCCTTCAATCCCGGGCAGTTTCAGAACCCCGGTCCGGGCGCCATCGTTCCGCTTGCGGAGACGATTACCGAAGGCGTAACGGCAGTGCCGGCCAAAGTAGGCGGCTTCTCGCTGCCTACCAGCCTGAGCGATATCAAAGGAATTGTCGACCGGATGGGCGGCATCGAGGGTATTGTCAGCACGATGACCAAGGTGCAGAAGGTTGTCGGCAGCATTACCCAGATGGCCCCGCTGATCAAGGTGCTGGCAGGCTCCTTCGGCAAAAAAGACGCAGACGAAGAGGAGGATGCGGCAATAACGCGGCGCAAGAAGCGCCGGCGGCCAAGAGGGGCAGGTTCCGGCTCCAAGCGTAAGCGGCGCCCTGTCAGCAAGAAACGGAAGCGTTAATAAATCGTAAACGGCCTGGGGGCAGACACGCTCATCCTGTTGGGATGCCCGACATTCAAGAACATTCTATAGGATAAAACGAACTTGAGTGAGCAAATGTAACCAACATTGAACAAGAAAGGCTGGATGTCAAAAGCCGCTGGACGCTTGAAGCGCCTGCGGCTTTGACAGCCAGCCTGTTATCATTCACGGGAAGCTACATAAACAGCAGCATAATCTGATAGATCAGGGCGGATAGAAGCACCGTCACCGGAATGGTTACGATCCAGGAGACCACGATCCGCCCGGCAAGCCCCCACTTCACAGCCGAGAAGCGCTTCGCGCTGCCGACGCCCAGAATCGAGGAGGTGATGACATGCGTAGTGCTGACCGGCAGATGCGTAAGCGTGGCGGTCAGGATAACCGATGCTGACGTGATATCTGCCGCAAAACCGTTGATCGGCTCGATTTTGAAAATCTTGGTGCCCATCGTTTTGATGATTTTCCAGCCGCCGATGGAGGTGCCAAGCGCCATGGCGGTTGCTGCGGATATTTTGACCCACAGCGGTATATGCTCGATGTTGTCCTGCAGGCCCGCCGTCACCAGCGCGAAGGTCATAATTCCCATCGCCTTCTGCGCATCGTTGGTGCCGTGCGTGAACGATTGGAAGGCAGCCGTTATGATCTGCCCCGTACGGAAGCCTTTGTTGATCTGATGCGGGCTGGATTTGGCGAAAATCTTCTTCAGGAGCCACATCACAATAAAGCCGCCCGCAAAGGCAATTAACGGCGAGAAAATAAGTGCTTTTACAATTTCGGTGAAGCCGCCCCCATTGAGGGCGCCAAATCCGTCCGCGCTAACAACCGCACCAGCCAGCGAACCGACCAGAGCGTGCGAGGAAGAGGAAGGAATGCCGAACCACCAGGTGATCAGATTCCAAATAATGGCGGATATCAGCGTGGCGACGATTACCTGTACCCCGTTGTCAAGCGTGGCGGGATCGGCGATGCCGCTGCCGATTTTTTTGGCCACGCCGGTGAACAGCATGGCTCCTGTGAAGTTCATGACGGACGCAATGACAATCGCCATACGCGGCGAGAGCGCTCTTGTCGATACGGACGTTGCGATGGCATTGGCCGTATCGTGAAACCCGTTTATAAAGTCAAATGCCAAAGCGAGAAAAATGACTGCTCCAACCCAGATGTACATCATATCCATACCCGCTCGTCACCTACTCCTTAGCTGTTGCGCATGATGATGGTTTCGAGTGTGTTGGCAACGTCTTCGCAGCAGTCGGTCGTTTGCTCCAGCCGCTCATAAATTTCCTTGCGTTTGATCAGTTCAATCGGATCCTTCACATTGGCAAACAAACTTTTGATGCATACCCTCAGCAGATCATCGGCCTGGTTCTCCAGTTCGTTAATCGAGATAGCCGGCTCCCGGATTGCCAGAAGCTTCTTCTCCGACAATAGATAGATCGCCTTCTTGATCTGCTGGGCGCTGCGGAGCAGAATTTCGGCGAACAAGGTAATATACTCATCGGGCTCCGTGACATTGTACATTTCAAAGCGCGATGCAGATGCTTCAATACCGTCCAGCACATCGTCAAGCGATGTGGTCAGCGCCATGATATCCTCACGCTCAATCGGCGTAATAAACGTTTTGTTCAGCTCTGTCAGGATGGTATGTACATAGCTGTCGCAAGTGGTTTCATACTCCTTCATATCCTTTGCGAACTGGGTAACATCCCTGATTTTCGCGACATTGACCTCAAAATATTGAACAGCCTCAAGAATCGTATCTGCCATCGCTTCCAAAGTCGTAAAAAAAATGTCCTTTTTCTTAAACATCGGTATTCCCCTTCGCCCTTATCTTTATTGTGAAAAACATGTACTTCAGTGAACATATGAAACCGACAATAGCTTAACATAGTTTACCTTGCAATTGTTAAGGGATTGTAAAGGTTTTATGACTTTTTATGAAAAACAGCAAAAATAAATTTTCCAGCTATTTTTTTCGGTCCTTTCAAGGAGAAAAGGATCTGCCGCCTAAGATTCCGGAATCGTTTCCTGCCCGAATACCCTGCATAATTGAAGCAAAAATCAAGCCCGCACCGCTATTGTTTTCCTTAACCGCTTAAAATAACCAGTCTTGTGGACATTCGGTGCAATGGGCATAGCCGCATCATCATTGTGTATCTGCTGAAGGCCATCCCCGCTGCCAAGGTAAACCGGATATTTCCGGCTTAACTGCGCCGCACGGAATAACCCAGCCGGATGCTCCCGATTGACCGGATACAACAAGAAAACCGGGTCAGCATGTCAACCGCCCGGTCACTCGTCTCTATTTGTCTGAAACCATGCCTTAAGCATGTGAAATGATCAGCTGTAGCTCAGATGCTCCTCGAACGAGGGGGTCATCGGCACAATGTGGTAGAACGTCTTGCCCGGGACAAATGGCAGCTCGCGCCCGTCCTTCATCAGCCTGATCGCTCCGTCATCGGCCCGCACCCACTCGCAGTCGACCGCCTGACCCAGCTGGAACAGCACCGCCGGGCCGCCGGACTGCAGATCAATTTCCAGTCTTCCGTAATCGTCGTAGGTGTGGTGCGCAGCCCCGATAATAACCAGATTCGTCGCCGTCAGCTGCTCCTCCGTGGTCAAATCCGTATGCGGCTTGTCGTTGATCGACCGTGCATAGATCTTCCTGGCTTCATCGAACGCATAAGAAACTTTGTAATCCTTCAGCAGAAAATGAATTTCGACCTTCGTGGCGGCCATCCCTCCGACCGTCGCACCTACATCCGAGAACGGAAAGGCCGGTATCGTGACCGTGTCCTTGTATTTCTTGCGGGCGGCGCCTTCCCGCAGCTTCTCGATGTTGGAATATAAATTATGCGGCGCCTTGCGGAACGACTCCCGCCAGAAGTAGCTGCCCGCATTGGAGATTTCATCGAGATAGGCCTTGCCCTGATGCTGCAAAATATCGTAACCGTCCGTGCTTGCCCCGGCATGCGCCAGAATCGCGTTGAAGGTATCCCCGATTTCAATCAGATAGGGGCGGTTGCTGCGGATCGGACCGATCGGATCCTTGAAATCATCGCTCTGAAAAATCGCCACCAGCCGTGTGATTCCGCCCTCTGCCAGCACCTCCCACACCATATCGGCATGGGGCAGACCGGACTGGGGCCGGGCCAGCGACATATTATTGACCATAACCGCAATGGGACGCCCCAACGCTTCCTGCTCAAGCGGCAGCCCCGTGAGCGACGCCCTGAAGGCAGGGACGGGGTCCGGCTCCGGCTCGGGAGCAGGCGGCTCCGGGATGGGGACAGGCTTCTCCTCGGTAAGCGGCTTGGGATCACTATTCAGCTTATCGGCTCCACTGCACCCGGAGAGACTGCCCATAAGCAGCAGGAACAGGGCAATCAGCCCGCTGCCCGCGATGCGCCGGAAGGTTGTACGGCCTTTATCAACCATGAATAAACCACCTTTTGCTTGTGATGACTACCTTTTCCCTATTTCCTTATTAAACCATACGCAAAGGAGGATTGTCTTGTTTTTCATGGATGTCCGCCTGGCCGAACAAGGAGCGTCCGTTCTGGAGAGAGGATATCATTGGGCAGAACAGAGATTAGTATGCAAATGGAATTAATGTCAATTGAGTGAGTCTGAGCAGCAGGGGATACCGCCAATTTCGTGGGTATACTGTGTCTGTAAGTTTCCATACTACTTAAGAACTGTTCATTTCCTGCGGGAAGAAATATCAGAAAGGGACAAGTCATCTTAAATGCTTTCTGATGTTTCAAAAAAAAGGAGCTGAAGCATAATGCCCCAGCTGATTGAATGGACGGGCCGCCACTGGCTTGTCATCGTCCTGATAATAGGAGCAGCAGCGGCTGTTGCCTACATATTCGCGAAGCGCAAATCCCTCTTTTATAAAGAATAACAGCCCGCTCCTTTTAGATGCCGGGCTCTTCCGGAGACGGCGGCTCCTGGACCGCGAGCGGGAGACGGATGGTCACCGTTGTGCCTTCTTCCCATAAACTGTCCACGCGGAAAGCGCCGCCATGAAGCTCCACGATTTCCTTGCAGATGGCAAGCCCTAGACCGCTGCCCATCTTCTGGCTCCCGCCCTTGTAGAATTTGTCCAGCACATGGGGCAGATCCTCCGGCGATATGCCGCAGCCCGTATCCTGAATGGCAATACGAGCCCAGCCGGGTTCCTGCTCGGCCGATACGACCACGCTTCCTCCGCTCGGGGTGAATTTGAAGGCGTTGTCCAGCACATTGATCAACACCTGCTTCATCCGGTTGGCATCGGCTTCCACCAGCAGCGGCGGCGTGTTCCCGAAGTTTGCCGTGAGGCGGATTCCTTCCCTCTGGACGCGGGCATCGAACTGGCGCATGGTCTCCTTGACCGGCTTCAGCAGGTCCACCGATTCGGGATGCAGAATGATGCTCTTGGCATAAAGCTTCGAGAAATCAAGCAGATCCTCCACAAGCCCCGACAGCCGGTCGGTCTCCCGGTCAATAATCGTCAAGCCCATCTGAAGCTCCTCCGCATCGGAAGGGTCGCCTGCGAGCGTTTCGCTCCAGCCCTTGATCGAGGTCAGCGGCGTCCGCAGCTCATGGGAAATGGAAGAAATAAAATCATTCTTCAGCTTCTCCCGGCGGGTCAGCTCGGAGGCCATCGTATTGAGCGTCTCCGCCAGCCGCCCGATCTCATCGTGATCATGCGGGGTGGCTCTGCGCGACCAGTCTCCTTCCGCCATCTGCTCGGCTACCCGCGTCAAATTACGGATCGGCCTGGCTATCCGGTTCGCCAGCAGCACGCTCATGGCAAAGAACAGCAGCACCACAATGAAGCCCACCAGCACCGTGATCCACAGCATATTGCGGACTGTTTCATCCACGCTTACCAAAGAGGCCGTGTAACGGAACATGGCGACAATATGCTTATCCTGTTTGACCGGCAGCGTGACAGCCGCAATACGCTCATTCGTCACAGGATCTACTCCGCGCCAGACGCCGCGTTTGCCTCCCATCGCCTCAAGCACATCGGGCGTTTCAACCACTTCCCCGTTTCCCGGCAGGCCGTCGCTGTCCACCACCAGGTAGCCCGTGTAGTCCAGCAGCTGCAGATGCGCGGTGCCCTCGGACATATTTTGCAGCATATAGCTTGCCTTATCCTCCATGGGCTGGTAGGAAATATTGCGGTTATGAAGGGCTGCCTCGGTCTCCGCACGCTGGATGACCGAACCGACGGCGCTTCCATAATAATAATTCCATACCAGGGTAACGAACATGGCGCCGAGAAGCACCACAACAAGCGTAATGAGCACCCCGTAGCTCCATACCATGCGAGTCCTCAGGCTGCTCATCTAAAATCCGCTCCGTTTCCAGCGGTATCCGAAGCCCCAGAGGGTCTCAATATATCGCGGGTCGGATGGCTCGTCCTCAAGCTTCTGGCGGATCCGCCGGATATTCACATCGACGATTTTCAGGTCGCCGATAAAATGCCTGCCCCATACCGCATCCAGAATATCGTCGCGGCTGAGTCCTTCCCCTTCGCGCTCCATGAGCAGCAGGACAAGCGTCCACTCCGTCGGCGTGAGCACGATCTCCTCGCCGCCTTTCCACAGACGCCGCTCCGCCGCCGACAGCCGGAACGGTCCTGATCGCAGCTCGCCCGCGCGCTCGCCGGAGGATTGCTGCCCCGCTTGAGCCGGCGTGCTTCCGCTCAGCATGCCTGGGCTTTCTCCGGCGGACTGTCCCATATCAGCTGCCGTATTTCCCGCCGCATCGCCCGGATGGGGCGAGCCGGGCTGCCTGCCCTGCCCGGCTCCCTGGGCAGCGGAACCGCCAGCGCCTGTGCTTCCGGCCGCGTCATCGGGCGCTCCAGCTTCGGCAATGCCGCCGCTGCCCGCCGCCGCCCGGGCATCCTGCGAAGTCAAGCCGCCCGGCATCATCCGCCGGTGCAGGGCGTTCAGTCTGGCGATCAGCTCGCCGGGGCTGAACGGCTTCTGCACATAATCGTCGGCCCCCAGCTCCAGGCCGCGGATTTTGTCCTCCTCCTGGGACTTGGCCGTCAGCATAATGATCCCCATGCTCGGGAATCTCCCGCGCAGCTCGCCGCACACTTCAAAACCGCTGATCGTCGGCAGCATCACATCCAGCAGCGCCACGTCAAAAGGAGGAGAAGCCGCATAGGCAAGCGCCAATGCGGTCTCTCCATCCCCGGCTTCCGTTACATCCATTCCGTTGCGTTTTAAATTAATGCGGATAAAACCGCGAATGGCTTCCTCGTCTTCCAGCAGCAATATTCGCATATATGGCTTCTACCTCCCGGCCGCGGCGGGCCGCCCGGGATAAACCTTGAGCGGACCGTCCATTTGATGCAACGACTACCTTTAATTAATCCCATGAATAATTAATGCTGGGGAATCAGCTTGAAAATCTGCTTCAACTTTACTTCATCCAGCTGCAGCTTATCATAATCCTGCTTGCTGTCATCGGTCCAGTCCTCCGGAGCCTCCGACCAGACGGCAGCATATACAAATCCGCCAGCTTCCGTCAGCACCGTCACTCTTCTGGAATCATCCTGCAGCTCCTGCTCTTTATCGCTCCAGTCCGCCAGAGGCACCGGTTCAATCGCGAACAGCTCCGCCCGGTCCTCCGTCTGCTGATTGTAATAATCAACAGCCAGTTCTCTCACATCGCTGTCACTGGTAAGATGCACCGTATATTTCTCACGCCATTCCGCAGGAAACCGCAGCTCATAGCCGTCCGTCTCGTCCACATATCTCTCCTGCACCACCTGGAACTCTTCCCCGCCATCCCACTGCTTATATTGTTCAAGCCAGAGAAGATCGCTGTACGGCAGGTTCGGAGCTTGTCCGGGAGCCTCCAGCGTCACGTTAATGTCCAGAATGCCGTCTCCGTTCCCGTCTCCGCCTACGGTCTGCCGGGAATTATTCTCTACGACCTCGCCGTTTGAGGTAGGCCTGGGATAAATTTTGCTGAGCTTCCCTTCATTCCAGGCCAGCATGACTGTACTGGAGGAGTGTGCTCCCAGACTGGCGTCAGCCAGGATGCCATAGCGGTCTGCGGCGATTTTGCCCACTACGATATTATAATACCCGTTCACATTGCCGTTCAAAGGGGCCGAAGCGATTTCCTCCACCTTGCCCTCATGAATGCGGTGCAAATGGGCGGAAGCCTTCATCTGCTCGCGGTCCAGCTGGATCAACACCAGCTCCGAGCGGCCATCGCCATCCGCATCGCCAATGCCAAGCGAGTCATAGGGCAGCTCGGCAATGGGGCCGGGCAGACTATCGCCGTTATACGACTCATTAATATGATAGACAGCCAGACTATGCTGAGGCTCGCCGTATTGATTCCAGCCAATCAGCACCTCCGGCTGACCATCCTGATCCAGATCGGCCACCTGCAGCAAATCAATGCCGTAGCTTGAGGACTCGTCGAATGTGAACCATTTATTCCAGCGGTCATTCTGCTGCTTCAGCACCATAACCTGCTCCGTATCATTCTCCGTGACGAACGTGACAATCGCTTCCTGCTCCCCGTCGCCGTCAATATCCGTTTTGTTGACGGCGGCATTCGATGCTTCCTGAACCGGAAGCGCAAGCTTGGCCCGGACCGGAAGCGCGTCGCGCACCGCTGAAGCAAGCTTTGCGTTCTCCGGCGTCGATTGCGGACTGAGCAGCAGGTCTGCCGGTGTAGTCGTGTATTGGCAGCCTGAAAGAACGAGCATACCGATCATGATTAACCCTGGCATCCAGCCGGGGCGCCCCCTTTTATATCGTCGCTTCATCTGTTATTGCCCCGTCCCTTCCGGTCGTCATAACCGCTGCAGGAGAAGACATCCGCTGTATCATACTAAAAAAGCTTCTTCGGCAAGCGGCAAGTCGGCAAACTCGTTTGCAGCACTTACGAAGGGTAGATGTCTTCTATTGTATGTTTTGCCATTCTCTGTACGCAGCAGCAAAACTGCTTTTATGAATGAACGACCTATGGCATTCCAAGCCTCGTGCTGTATACAGCCTAATGCTTCTTCGCAGCCAATAATTGATCCACGGTTACAAAGGTATAACCCTTCTTCTGCAGGTCCTTGATCACGCCGGGCAGTGCGGCAACCGAGTTCTTGATATGGCTGCTGCCGAAGGAGTGCATGAGAATAATACCGCCCGGCTTCGTATTTTTGTTCACGTTCGCCCTGATGCTCGCTACCGATTCGCCCGCCCAGTCTTTCGTATCGACCGTCCAGCCTACAAGATCGCGGTTGCTGCCGGCGATCATTGCATCCAATATATTGTTAGTCGCGCCGTAAGGCGCCCGGACCAGACGGGGCACGAACCCCACCGCCTTCTGAATCAACGTGTCCGTCCACATGATTTCATTGCCGATATGCAGGCTGTCAAGCTTCGTCAAATCCTTATGATGATAGGTATGATTGCCGATTTCATGGCCTTCCTTAACAATGCGTTTCATCATATCGGGGTATTTCTTAACCTGCGTGCCTACCGTGAAGAAGGTTGCCTTGACCTTGTATTCCTTTAAAATATCCAGAATAGCCGGTGTATAATGATTATCCGGCCCGTCATCAAACGTAAGAGCCACCAGCTTGCTCCCAGTCTTTGCTGTATATTGTACAACCGGGAGAGTCGGTTTATCCAGCTTCACTGCCGCTGCACCACCCGGCGCATTCGCCTTCTGCACCGTATTGCCGCCCTCAGGCGCTTTCTGTATCTGATCGCTTGCCGTATTCTTGCTGCCAGCAGTCTCCCGGACTTGCGCCTCCGATTGTGCCGCTCCCGTTCCATCGTCCCTGCCTGCTGCCGACGCTACGTTACCGCCTTCATGGGATGCTGCGTTCCCCGCTCCGCCAAGAGCCTCAGTGCCTTCGACGGCGCCCTTCACTCCTTCATCCGCCCACAGCTCCCATGCAGACTGGGTATTGTATCCGGCAATAAAGAAAATGACGGCTATCGAAATAATGAGCAGCATAAACCGACGACGTTTCTTTCTGTTTCTGGCTGTGACTGTTTCTCTGGGTATCATATCGCTCTCTCCCTGTTCATTGCTATACCTTTATGGTAAAGGAGCGATGTTAATAAGTCGTTACAAAAGTGTAACATCGGATATGTATTTCAAATTACTAACACTCCCAAGGGAATCATATGAGCTGGAATAGATTGAAACCTTCACTATATTCCCGAATTACAACAAAAGGGGCATCGCCATACGGAATGACGATAAGTTTTCCACTTTAATTATCTATAGGCATATGGCATATTGCATTTTGGGTAATTTTTGGAGGTGAAAGTGCTGTTTTTATTGAAGAAGTTTACATTTTGGCTCTTAGTCAGCATACTAGTATGCTTAAACAACTACTGGGGAAATGATGATAAAAACATTCTTCTTATTGGATTAAATCCGTTCTTAAATAATGTCGTATATACTGAGCCATTCCGTTCTTGGATAGCTGATTTTGATAGTATAAGCAACAGAGTTCACCATCCTGCCTATCTTATGCATTTTAGCTCATTCTTCTTGATTGGAGTTGTTATTGATTTACTTATACACCACTTATTGAGACGTAAAGGTGTTTAGACTAACTGGGCACGTTAGTGAGGAGCTTGCCGCGCTGCAGCTCCATTTTCGTTTGTTGAAGTTAACTGGCAGTTTACTTGGAAGACATGAATGGTAAAATAAAATAGAACAAAAATTGTGAAGCGAAAGAGTGGATTTTCGTGAGAATAGGATTTTTTGATTCTGGTATAGGTGGTTTAACAGTACTTCATCAAGCATTGCGATTCCTTCCAAATGAAGACTACATCTTTTATGCTGATACCCTACATATTCCATACGGTGAAAAACCAAAGGAAGAGGTTAGGGACTATATTTTCCATGCAGTCGACTTTATTGCCGAGCAAGACGTGAAAGCACTCGTCATTGCCTGTAATACTGCAACCTGTATCAGTATTGAAGAACTTCGTAAAAAGTACGATTTCCCAATTTTAGGTATAGAACCGGCTGTAAAACCAGCTGTTCAAAAATGGGAAGGAAAGCAAAAAAAGGTTTTGGTTTTAGGGACTAATTTAACTCTAAAAGAGGAAAAGTTTAATAATCTTGTGAAAAGCATAGACCATCAAGACTTAGTTGAAAGTTTACCTCTCCCCGGACTTGTCCAATTCGCAGAGAAATTTGAATTCGATGAAGAAAGAATTATGCCCTATTTGAGAGAGGAATTATCGTCATTTGATTTGAAGCAGTTTGGAACCGTTGTTTTGGGATGTACTCATTTCCCCTTTTTTGAAGATACCTTAAAGAAAATATTTCCTGAGGGAGTAGACATTATTTCCGGAAGTATTGGTACTGCTAAAAATTTAAGACGAATACTCGAAGCAAGGAATCAAGTAGGCGGAGGTACAGGGGATATTTTGTTTTTTCAATCCGATTATAAAATTGAAGATACGGAAACATTATCTCGTTACAAAAACCTATTGTTAATGCTAGATGCGTTGAACTAACAGGTACGTTAAGCTCAATAGGAAAGGATCATTATGGTCCTTTCTTTTTTTCCATTCCTTCTCGAATCAGCATCGGCTGCTCCAAGCGAGAATGGCTTGCTGCATCATCAGCAGTACATTATGGACTGCACCGACATCTTATAAAAGTGAGACTTAGAAGTGAACGTCACAAAAAAGACGCCGGAACAGCAACCGTTCCGGCGTCTTTCATCTTCCACCCGCTCTATAAAATGCCTTCCTTCATCGCTTTGTACACAAGCTGCGAGAACAGGCTGTTCGACCAGACGAACCAGTCTCTCGTGTACACGCCAGGGTCATCGGCATGAAAGCCTTCATGCATATAACCCGTATCCGCATCGGTCGCCTCCAGCATGGCGATCATCGCCAGCTTCTCCTCATCCGATGAGGCGGTTATTCCCTGCATCGACAAAGCCATATGCCAGATGTAACCCGGAGGCGTGTGCGGGCTGCCGATTCCCCGGGCCGCACTGCCCTCGTAATAGTAAGGGTTGCTGCGGCTCAAAGCGAACCTTCGCGTGTTCTGATACACCGGATTGTCGGCGGTCGTATAGCCCAAATAAGGAATTGACATCAGTCCCGGCGTGCCGGCATCGTCAGCCAGACAGTAATTGCCGAAGCCGTCGGTCTCATACGCATAGATCGAGCCGAATTCCGGATGACGGTAGATGCCGTACAGCTCAATGCCGTGGCGGACATCCGCCTCCAGCCTGCCAAGCTCCTGCACGAGCGCGGAATCCCGGAACACCCACTCGGCAATTTCGCCAAGCTGGGCCAATGAGACCGCCGCAAACATATTGGCAGGCACATTATAGTGAAAATCGCACGCATCATCGCTTGGCCGGAAGCCCGACCAGATCATTCCCGTGTAATTCACCGGCATCCCGGCGCCGTCATTGCGCAAGGTGTCGGTTGCGACGCCGTTATTGCGCGTGAAGCGGTAAAATGAAAGCTCGTCATGACGCTGCTCGGTTCTCCACAGCTTCACAATGACTTTCATCGCCGCCTTGAAATTCGCATCGAAGATGTCTGTCAGGCCGGTAACCTTCCAATACATATGGGCCAGCCGGACCGAGAAGCAGATGGAGTCGAGCTCGAACTTGCGTTCCCAGACCCAGGGTCCCATCTCGGTCTCATCTGCGGCATTCCAATGCCAGTCATTCGCCGATTCATTGAATGCATTGGCATACGGATCGATGATAATCGATGCCATATGACGCTTGATCAAGCCGCCGAGAATCCGCTGCAGATCCGCATCTTCCGCAGCCAGCGGCACATAGTGGATGACCTGCTCGACGGAATCGCGAAGCCACATGGCCGGGATATCGCCGGTCAGGATAAAGGTGGTATCGTCGTCCATCAGCTTGGTTGCGGTTTCCAGCGTATTGGGAAAACAATTCCGGAACAGCTGGAGCAGCTTGGGACGATGGGCCAGCTTCTCCTCCGCCTCATCCAATACTGCCTGAACGGCGGCCGGAAGCGGAAGCTCCGGCATGGTGATTTTCGGTAAACGGAACTGCTTCATCTCTTATTTCCTCCCGCATCCCCACGGGGATATGATCATCATTTAAATATAAGTTCAAAACGTTCGACTTTTAGCACCGAGAAGATCCGCTTCCTGGTAATCTTCGCGATCGAAGTCGGACGTTTTGAACAACCTTTACATTTATTCTTTTACCGCGCCAATCGTCAGGCCCTGCACAAAATACCGCTGGAAGAACGGATAAGCCAGAATGATCGGCCCTGTTGCCAGGACCACCATCGCCATACGCGAGGTTTCCTGCGGCATATCCTGAAGCATGCCTGCATTGAAGTTATTGGAATTTTGCGTAATGAACTGCATGGTGGTTTCAATCCGCATCAGCATCGACTGCAGCGGAACGAGGTCCGGATTTTCGATATAGAGCAGGGCGTTGAACCAGTCATTCCAATAGCCCAGCGTGCTGAACAGGCCGATGGTCGCAAGACCCGGCAGAGAGAGCGGCAGAACCAGACGGATGAACGTCTGCAGCTCCCCTGCTCCATCGATCCGGCCCGATTCAATGATCGCGTCCGGCACCATCGTACTGAAGAAGGTGCGCATAATCATAATGTAGAACGCATTAACCGCCATCGGCAGAATAAGCGCCCAGATATTGTCGCCCAGATGCAACAGCTGCGTTACGACGATATAAGTCGGGACAAGTCCGCCGTTAAACAGCATCGTGAAGAAAGCCAGGAAGCTGAAGAAATGGCGGTACTTGAAGCTTTTGCGGGAAATCGCGTAAGCATACAGGGTGATAAAAATCAGGCTGATCAGCGTTCCCACGACGGTGATGAAGATCGTGACGCCGTATGAATGGAGCAGGGAATCGCCTGTTCTGAATATATACCGGTAAGCATCCAGGCTCCACACGTCCGGAATAATCGCATAGCCGTTGCTGGCCAGCGTAAGCTCATCCGTAAATGAAATAATCAGCACGAAAACAAAAGGAAATACACAGGCAAAAGCGAACAACGCGGCGATAATGTTGAACACCACATTGGCCGGGGGAGACAACCGCTGGAAATCGCGGGACTTGCTTCGAGTCTTCGACATGACCGCTTCTCCTTTCTGATTAGAATAAGGCGTTGTCTTTGTTGAATTTGCGTACGATCCAGTTGGATGAGATCACCAGGATGAAGCCGATTGCCGATTGGTACAAGCCAGCCGCCGTGCTCATGCCGATCTCGCCGGTCGTTTTAAGTCCACGATACACATAGGTATCGATAACATTCGTCGTTGAATAAAGCATGCCTGAATCGCGCGTAACCTGGTAGAACAGACCAAAGTCCGCATAGAAGATGCGTCCGATTGCAAGCAGGGTCAAGATGGTCATAAGCGGCGTAAGCATCGGAATCGTAATATGCCGGATCTGATTCCATTTGCTTGCACCGTCGATCATGGCCGCTTCATACAGGGATTTGTCGATCCCGATGATGGCTGCCAAATAAACAACGCTGCTGTAGCCGATGGTTTTCCACAAGTTGATAATAACAAGCAGGTAAGGCCATTTGTGAGGTTCCGCATACCAATTGATCGGATTCATGCCAAAGTAGCCCAGAATCTGGTTCAGGAGCCCTTTGTCCGCGCTCAGAAAGCTGAACACGAAGTAGCCGACAATAACCCAGGACAGAAAATAAGGCATGAAAATAGCCGTTTGATAAATTTTGGACAAGCGTTTATTGACAATTTCCACCAAAATGATGGCCAGACCCACTGAGAATATCAGGCCCAGAATAATAAAGGCTACATTATAAAGCACGGTATTGCGCGTTATGACGTAAGCATCCTCGGTGCTGAACAGAAATTTGAAGTTATCGAGACCTACCCACTTGCTCTGCAGGATGCTGGCCAGAAAACCTTCCTGTGTAAAGCGGTATTCCTTGAATGCGATAATGGTGCCGGCCATGGGCAAGTAGGAGAAAAAGAAAAACCATACCGTGCCCGGAAGCACCATGAACAGCATCGCTCTATTTTTGGCAATATCCTTAAGAACTCTCCCAAGCGTGCTCATTCTATCCCTCCTTATCCGGTAACAAAAGGAGGGGCGGACGCATGCATCCGCCCCCTCCTGATTCGTAAAGCTTTATTTTTGCGTTGCTCTCCATGCGTCCAGTTGGGACTGGGCCTCAGCAATGATTTTGTCCAGTCCGGCCGCTTTGAATTTCTCGATCGCCTGCGGCAGGTATTTATCCGGATCAGCGGTTCCGGTCATCAGTGCCGGCCAGAATTCGCCTTTCACGTTCTGAATGGCAGCCAGTTCATTGACCACTTTGGAGCTGTCGAAGTTGAAGCCGAGCGTCGGAGCAGCTTTGCCGGCATCGTTATAGGCTTTGAATTGCTCCCATTTGTCAGCAGGATCTGCGGCGCTCAGGTAAGTGAGCATGATATTGCCCAGTGCAAAGGTAGGCATATCGTAGTTTTTGGCGTCAGGCAGGTTTTCCATGTGCGTATCATCGATTTTTTTGTAATGCACGCCTTCGATACCGGAATCCACCATATTGCGCAGTACAGGATCGGTGTTAAGCAGGTTCAGGAACTGCATCGCTTTGTCCGGGTGTTTGGAGTTCGCCGAGATTGCTTGCATGGAACCCATTACCGACCAGTTGTAAATAACGGAATCGTTAGCCGGTTTGGAAACAACCGGATAGCCGTAGCTTTGCGACCAGAGAATATCGGCAAAAGGCTGGGAAGACGCGCGGTCCAGGAACCATTTGCCTGATTTCGTCAGGTCATCTGTCGAGCTGATTGTTGCCGCTTCCGGAGAGATGTATCCGGCTGTATAGTATTTGTGCATCGTTTCCAGCGCTTGCTTCATTTCAGGTGTTTCAAGCACATCGACGATTTTGAAATCCGTCGTATCCAGTTTTACCGCCATCGGCAGGTTTTGGATAATATAGTCATAAGGTACAACCGGAACATGATCCTTGTTGACCGCGAACGGCGCAACCTGCGGCTCTTTTTCCTTGATAGTTTTGAGCAGCGGCTCCAGGCTTTCAAGCGTATTCACGTTTGAAATGTCCAGGCTGTATTTGTCGACCAGGTTTTTGTTGAAACGCCATACTTCTTGGGTAGGAAGCTCTTTGTTGGCCGGAACGCCGTAGTTATGGCCATCGATTTTGGAGCCCTCCAGGAATGCCGGATCAAGCTCATCCACTATGCCTTGACCGTATTGTGTCAGCAGCTCGTCTATCGGCGCGAAGGCGCCTTTACGGGCATTCTGCACATAATCAAAGGCCCACGAGCTGGAGAAAAGGATGTCCATTGGCGAACCTGATGCGGTAAGAACCTTCATCTTCTGGTCATAGTCGCCAAAATCGATCATTTTCATCGTTACGGTAACGCCGATTTTCTCAGCTGTATATTTGCTGACCTCAGCCATAACCTTGTCCATATCCTTTTGCGGAGCACCGATCGTGTACCAGACCAGATTTACCGGTTCTTCTGTGCTGCCGCCGCTATTTCCGGCTGTGCTGTTGTTCGTGCTGCCGCCGTTATTTGCTGCTGTATTGCCGTTATTGTTCTTGCTGCCGCAGCCGCTCAGGACCATAGCAACAACCAGCATCAGCGCAAGCGCAAGACCAACGCTTTTTTTTGTTCTTGTCATTTTTGTTAACCCTCCCGTTTAATGATTGCTTCTTTCATGCCTCTTAGGCTCTTCTTTACATTAACTGATGAAAACCGTTACAAATAGAGCTTAAACTAGACATATCGTGTTCAAAATAAACAAAGAAGGACTTTCTTCTCTTAAGAAAGAATGATCCTTCACCGTCGTTTGCGACCGGTGCAGGATCATCTTCCTTCAACTGAAAGGCCGTCAAATAAGCCCTTTATAATCCGTCGGCGAGATTCCCACATATTTCTTGAACTGCTTGTGAAAATAACCCGTTTCCCAATAACCGACGCCGCGGGCGATTTCATGCACCTTCAGATTGGTTTCCTTGAGCATTTCCTTCGCTTTCTGGACCCGGTATTTATTGATATAATCCGTGAAGGTTTCGTTGGTTTCCTTATTGAACAGCTTGCCCAGGTAGCCCGGATGAATGTTATACTTGCGCCCCAGCGATTTCAGGGACATTTCCTCCATATAAAACTCATGAATATGGTTCAGGACCTGTTTGACAATCGGACTTCTGTCATCCTGTCCCAAAATATCGATCATCATCCCTGCCGCTTCCTGTACGAGCGAGACCAGCTCCGCCACGTCAGAAGCAAGGGCCGCTTTCCCGAACACATCCTTATAAAGCCCGCTGACCATAGCCTGCGCCGATTTCAAATCGTTCAGCTCCATCTTCAGCCGCAGCATCATCTCGATGGCCAGACTGCGCAGCAGCGCGGGAGTAACGCCCTCCTGCTTCTGCGCCTGCTGGAACTCCTCCTCGATCCGGGTAAACAGATTCTCCTTGTCCTTGGCCACCATCAGCTTGCCGAGATCGGACCAATCGACGGGAATTTGCGTCAGCTGCGCATCGCGGTCCGGAATAAGCGTTTCATATTCAGCGATGTCCGTCCGGCCAAGCATCAGAAAATATTCCTGCGCCCGCCGCGCCTGCTCGTAGCTCTGCCGCTGCTCCTCCCCCATGCGCTTCACGGTGCCGAGCGAAATCCGCGACCGGTAGGATTCACCCAGCTCATCGCGCAGCCTGGTCAGAAGGTCAAGGGCCGCAAGCTTGCAGGCCTCCGGGCTGTCGCCCATAAAAACAATGACAATATCCCCTTCCAGATTGGTAAAACAAACGGTGGCGCGGTCCGCAGCCACCCGCTGCTTGATCTCGCGCCTCAGCTCAAGCACCATCTGCTCATCCTCATCGTCGGGTCTGACGATCGACGCCAGCAGATAAGGCCATTCAAAGACGATGCCGAGAAGTCTCGCCCGCTCCGCAAGCTCGGCTGGCGCAATTTGTCCGGTCATCCAGCGGTATAGAATATTATCCCTCAGAATACCGATCTCATCATCGGTGAAAGCGGGAATCAGAGACTGCGAGGCAGAGGCGTTCAATTTCTCCACCGTGTTCTGCAGGGTCTCCGTCAACTCGGTAAAATTAATGGGCTTAAGCAGATAATTCTCAATGCCCAGCCTCATGCCCTGCTTTAAATAATCAAACTCGTTATAGCCGCTCAGGATAATGATCCGAAGCTCCGGATACAGCTGCCGCGCGGCGGAAATCAGCTCAAGGCCGTTCATTACCGGCATGGTGATATCGGTGATCAGAATATCCACCGGAACCTCCTTCATCCGCTCCAGCGCCTGCTTCCCGTTCTCTGCCCGGCCGGTGAGCTCGAGGCCATACGAGGACCAGTCCACCGCATCGTACAAACCATCCAGAATAAACGGCTCGTCATCAACCAGAAATGCCTTATACATATCAGCTTTCCCCCTCTGATGTGTTTGGAAACCAGATTTTCACCGTTGTACCCTTGCCGGGCGTGCTTGCAAGCTCAACCCCGCATTCGTCCGCATACACCAGCTTCAACCTCTCGTATACGCTTCTAAGCCCCAGCGATCCGCTTGTTTCGTCGTCCTCCGGGAGCAGGAACGAGCTGCGGATGCGCTCCAGCTTGTCCGGCGCAATGCCCGTCCCGTTATCCGTAATTTCAATATGGATAATGCCTTCCCGCTCCTCTGCGCGCACAGCCAGCACATTATCCGTATCATCTGCGCGGATGCCGTGGACAATATAATTCTCGACTATGGGCTGCAGCGACATTTTGATCATTTTCCGGCTGCCAAGCTCCGGTTCATACGCAATCGTGTAGCTGAACTTGTCCTTGTAGCGGATGCGGAACAGCTCCAGATAACGGCGGCAGTTCTCCATCTCCTCCTGAAGCGTGACCACGGTCTGCTGCTGTACGAAGCTCTTGAACAGCACAGCCAGGCTGTAAATCATTTCGCTCACATCCGTCACGCCCTGCGAGATGGCCCTCATCCGGATGACCTCCAGCGTATTGTAGAGAAAATGAGGATTGATGCGGGCCTGCATCGCCGTAAGCTCCGTATGCTTCTGCTTGATTTCCGCTTTATAGACACGGTCGATATGACGCGTCAGCTCCTCCAGCATCTGATCGAAGCTGCGCGAGATCTGTCCAAGCTCGTCCTCTTTGGTGTCCTGGATGCGCACCGACGTATCGCCGGTTTCAACCTTGCGCATGGACCGGATGATCCGGTTCGTGCGCTTGGCAAAGTTGATCACCACGAGCGAAGGAACGATGACCGCAACGAGGATGCACGCCGCGCTGACAAACAGAATCAGATTGCGGAGCGTCCGGTAGGACTCCGCCACCTCCTGCTTGGGAGCCACGCCTACCACAACATAACCCAGATTGTTTGGCGTCAGCGTGGAGATATAAGAATCCTGCTCCAGCTCGCCTGAGATATTCAGCGAATTGAGCTTGTCCGCATAAGGATAGGTGGTCCCGTAATAGCTGCCCGACGAGTCGAAAATAACGCCGCCCTCCGATGCCAGAACGAGAATATAACCGTGAAAATCCTTCTCGTAGCCCGAGATCGATTGCAGGATGCTGTCGGAATTGAAATACACGATTAATTGCCCGACCGCCTTCAATGTGCCGAGATCGTTAATGGAGCTCTGAACCGAATACAGCCTCGTGTCCGGTTGATTGATGGTTTTGCGCACCCATTCATTGGGCACCGAGATGTTCCCGTTCTGGAGCGCCATCGCATCGGGGATGAAGGACCTCGACGGATTCGTTGTGATCAGCCGGGACGTATTGCGCTGGCTTTGTACATAGAGAAACTGCTTCTCCGTGCTGTACAGCAATAAATTTTCCATATCCTGGTCGTCCTCAATCATATTCTTCAAGTAGGCAATGCCGTCGGTCGAGCTGTTCTGACTGCCCATAAACTGATCCAGGCGGCGGTTCACGTACTCCTGAAAGGAATGCTTGAGCAGGTAGGTCATATTATCTGAAAGCTGCTGATCCCTGTAAATATTCTGAACCATCAGCTGAACCGAATCATGCTTGGCCGCGATATAACGGTCGACCCGTTCCATCGCGTTCTTCTGATTCGTAAGCTCGCTTTGCACAATCGAGCGGGAGATAAAATAGAACGTAAAATAAGAGAGCGTCATGATAGTAAGAACCGCTATTGCGGAGAAGATCAGGATCATTTTCACGAACAAATTATTGCTGACGTAGTTGCGATATCCTCTTCTGAGTCCCATTGGCGCCCCCCTTCCGCGTCTGCTGCTTGTCCATCCACATCCCTTCATCATAGCGCTCTATATCCAATTAAAAAAGGGAGAGATTCATGCAGTTCTGTCCAAAATAAGATTTTTATTAGGAAGTATTCTCTTCCATGAGGAGGTCTATCCTGTCCTGATCACCCTGCGGGCGTTCCTCCCCGCACAGATATGCGAAATCTGGTATCATAAAGGCTGTACGCCCATGATAACCAATCACAGTTCACACAGAAGAAAGGATCAGAAGGCCATGAGCATTTCGCTGACCCACAGGGTCATAAAATTGTTGTGCGGCCAGATCTCTTACGATAGAGGAAAAGCCTATTACCGTTCCGGCAAAGTTATGCTTCAGGATTTCGATCCCGGAATTCCTGTCTATGAGGCCATCGTCAAGGACAATGGCAGCTGCCAGGTCAGCGTCCAGATCGATGGCGGCGGCGATGTGCATGCGACCTGCAGCTGCCCTGCTCTGCCTTCCTATGACAAATACTGCAAGCATATCGCAGCCGTTCTGCTCCATCTCCATGATCTGCAGCAGGATGGCCGCATATCTGCGCAGTCGTCAGCGGCTTTGCAGCCCGCAGATGCCTTCCCCCGCGAATCCGGTCATCTTGTCCAGCGGTATGACGGTTCGGCCTCCCGTTCCGCAGCAGATGCCAAGCTTGTAAACGGCATGCTGGGGCTGTTCGGGGACAGGACGCTGCGGCCTGTCCGTACTTCAAGACCTCTTTTCAATAACCGCACCGTTCTCGAAGCCGAGTTTATCTGCAAGCCCTCCGCTTACGGCTATGGCAAGCATATGCTGGGCCTGGAGCTGAAGGTCGGTCCCAAACGGCTGTATATCGTGCCAGACATAAGAGATTTCCTGGATCGCGTTGACCGGAAGGAACCGTATAGGTTCTCCCGGCATTTTACCTATGATCCGCAGCTTCACTGCTTCCAGCCTGAGCATGATGCCGTCCTTGGGCAGCTGATCCATATTTTGAATCATGAAAGGCTGTATCGGGAATCATCCGGCGCCTACTCCGCCCGTGTCAACCCCACAGGCGGCGACCGCACCCTGCTCATCCCTCCTGTCTCCTGGGAAACCATGCATCCATTGCTGGCAGCAGCTCCATCTGTGCGGGTTCAGCAGGACGGGCAGATCGTAGACGGCGTTGGCATATCCAATGAGGCGCTTCCCCTTGAATTCGGGTTCAATGAGGGGGAGGGTGGCGGCTTTCAGCTGGATATCCAGGGGCTGGATCCATTGATCGTCATGGAATCATATGGTCTTGTGCTCTCGGAAGGCAGAATGCTGAGGCTCCCAGCCGATCAATGCAAACGACTGTCCGA
Organism: Paenibacillus sp. JT31N17; assembly: GCF_056269255.1. Lineage (NCBI taxonomy): Bacteria > Bacillati > Bacillota > Bacilli > Caryophanales > Paenibacillaceae > Paenibacillus > Paenibacillus sp. JT31N17. The sequence goes on along the minus strand of NZ_JBWDNP010000004.1, from coordinate 488,429 downwards.
TCTGAAGCAGATGCTCAGCACCTCCGGGAAGCCGCATGTGCAGATATTACAGGAGCAGATGGAGCCTTTTATGGAGAAGGTCATTCCCGGATTGATGAAGCTGGGCGCTGTTCACATCTCACAAGCGGTATCGGAGCGTATTGTGCAGACCCCGCTCAAGGCAAGGCTGTATCTGGACCGGGTGAAGAACCGCCTGCTTGCCGGACTGGAATTTCAATATGGGGATATTGTGATCAACGCCTTGGAGGGAACCGGAGAGAAGCGCGGCGAAGGCCGCATTCTTATGCGGGACGGAGAGCTGGAGGGACAAATTCTGTCGCTGATGGAGCAAAGCGCGTTCACCCGGACGGAAGCCGGTTATTTTATGGATGATGAAGAAGCTGAATATGAATTCCTTTATCATGTCATACCGCTGCTGGAGAAGCTGCTGCAGGTCTATGCGACCACAGCGGTGAAGACCAGGCTTCACACCGGACATGTCCCTCCGAAGATCAGGGTCGAGCTGGATGAACGGACGGATTGGCTGGAGTTTACCTTCGACATGGATGGAATTCCGGAAGCGGACATCCGCAATCTGGTTCAGGCCATCGAAGAGAAGCGCAAATATTACCGGCTGCCAAGCGGAGCGCTGCTTCCCCTCGAGAGTGCGGAATACGAGGAGATCAGGCGCTTCATCAACGAAACCGGACTCATCAGGGAGGATCTGAAGGGAAATCAGTTTCGTCTTCCGGTTGTCCGCGGCTTGCATATGATGGATGCCGAAGCAAATGGACAAGCCGTCAAGCTGGGCAAATCCTTCCGCAAGCTGCTGGAGAACATGCGGAATCCCGATAATCTGGATTTTCCTGTGCCGGAAAGCCTGGAGCCTGTGCTCCGGGATTATCAGATATATGGCTATCAATGGATGAAAACGCTGGCCCATTATCATTTCGGCGGCATTCTGGCCGATGACATGGGGCTGGGCAAGACGCTGCAGAGCATCGCTTTTCTCGTTTCCGTTCTGCCTGAGATTCGCAGCCAGAAGCTGCCTGCGATCATCGTATCCCCTGCCTCTCTGATCTATAATTGGCAGAACGAGCTAAAGAAATTCGCTCCCGGGATCCGCTGCATGATTGCTGACGGAAGCAGAACCGAACGGATTGCCGCTCTGAAAAATGATTCCCGGGTAGATGTTTTCATCACCTCCTACCCGCTCCTTCGTCAGGATATTGACACGTATATCAAGCTGCCCTTCCATACGCTTATTCTGGATGAGGCGCAGACCTTCAAGAACCACGCCACCCAAACCGCGCAGGCGGTGAAGGCCCTGCAAGCCCGGTACCGGTTTGCGCTGACCGGAACCCCTGTGGAGAATACCCTGGAGGAGCTGTGGTCGATCTTCGATGTGGTGTTTCCCGAGCTGTTCCAAAGTGTGCGGGCATTCCACGACTTATCGCGGCAGGCGGTTGCCAGGCGGGTCAGGCCATTTATACTGCGCCGGTTGAAGACGGATGTGCTGAAGGAGCTGCCGGACAAAATTGAGTCGGTTCAGGCTTCCGGGCTGCTGCCCGAACAGAAGAAGCTGTATGCGGCCTATCTGGCCGAGCTGCAGCAGGAAACCTTGAAGCATCTGAGCGAGGACAGCTTCCAGAGGAACCGGATGCGAATTCTGGCCGGCCTGACAAGGCTTCGCCAGCTGTGCTGCCATCCCGCCCTGTTCATTGAAGGCTACGATGGAGGCTCCGCCAAGTTCGAGCAGCTGCTCGACATTATTGAGGAATGCCGCAGCTCCGGAAAAAGGATGCTGATTTTCTCGCAGTTCACCCGAATGCTGGACCTGATCGGGCGGGAACTGGGTTACCAGGGGGTGCCGTTCTTCTATCTGGATGGACAAACGCCTGCATCCGACCGCGTCGAGCTGTGCAGCCGCTTCAATGAGGGAGAGCGGGATGTGTTCCTGATCTCCTTGAAAGCAGGAGGCACCGGGTTAAACCTGACCGGAGCCGATACCGTGATCCTGTACGATCTCTGGTGGAACCCCGCTGTCGAGCAGCAGGCCGCCGACCGTGCCCATCGCATCGGGCAGAAGAATGTGGTCCAGGTCATCCGCCTCGTAACGCAGGGCACCGTAGAGGACAAGATGTATGAGCTGCAGCAGCAGAAGAAAAATCTCATCGACGAAGTGATCCAGCCTGGCCAGGAGGCGCTGTCTACGCTGACGGAACAGGATGTACGGGAGATTCTGATGATGGGATGAAGAAGAGCCTTGATTGGTGAGCGACTTGGCTCAGCAATCAAGGCTCTTTATTGGAACAGCGAGGCTCGACCACCGTCATGCAACGCCACACCGAGCGCTGGGAGCTGCGCACGGTGCTCGAGTCAGACCCGCAGGTTGGCAATACTCTCGTAAGAAAATCCACTTTTCAGCACTCTAATAAGGATTTTCCCGTTACAGCATTATATCCAACTTTTCAGCACTCTAGTAAGGTTTTTCCCGTTACAGCATTATATTCACCTTTTCAGCACTCTAGTAAGGATTTCCCGTTACAGCATTATGTCCACCTTTTCAGCACTCTAGTAAGGATTTCCCGTTACAGCATTATGTCCACCTTTCCAGCACTCTAGTAGGATATTCCAGCTTACAGGCGCTTTATCCCCGCTTTCCAGCGCTATAACAAGGAATTTCCGGTTTGCAGCCGCATTCCATGGCCAAAATTGCCACTTCACTTCCTCTAGTGAGGAAAATCCCGCATACAGAGGCAGTATTCGTGGCTGGGGTACATCTAAGGAGGACTTTCCTTACTAGAGATACCGATTAGACTTGGCTGGCAGTTTTTCGGGCCGCAGCAGAATTCTACCCGCTTCTACTAAGCCAATACCATATCCATGGCCGACGTGCATCCAAGGAGTTTCAATAACAGTAGTAGGGGTCTCACCCCCCTCATCTTCAATTCCTTTCTCTTTGTTCCCCTGTTAACCAACCAGCTAAGCACAAAAAACGCCGCCTCCTGTTTAAGGAAGCGGCGTAAATGGATCAATCTTCACAAGGCAGCTCATATAGCTTTGATCGTATGAATGAATGCTTTATAAAAATTCCTGTGCTAGTTGTTAGTTCTTCAGCGCTTTAGCCCCGATATCCGTGCGGCTGTGCATTCCCTCAAAATGGATGGTCGAGACCGCTTCATAAGCGCGGGCACGCGCTTCGGCAATATCCTTGCCGCGTCCCACGATGCCGAGAACCCGACCGCCGTTCGTCACAATTTCCCCGTCCTGTTCGGAGGTGCCGGCGTGGAATACAAGCGCTCCCTGCGCTTTGGCAGCTTCCAGGCCTGTAATAACGCGGCCCCTTGGATAAGCAGCCGGATAACCCTCCGAAGCGGCAATGACACAAACGACTGCTTCGTCGCTCCAGGTGATATCGATTTGATCCAGACGGCCATTAAGCGAAGCCAGAATGATATCCACCAGATCCGTCTCCAGCCGCGGCAGAACAACCTGTGTCTCGGGATCGCCCATACGCGCGTTGAACTCGATCGTTTTCACGCCGTCCTTGGTGATCATCAGGCCGGCGAATAATACGCCACGGAACGGGCAGCCTTCACTGACCATTGCCCTTGCAGTCGGCTTGATAATGTTCTCGATGGCATCCTCCACCAGCGCCGGATCGATATGAGGCAGCGGCGTATACGTCCCCATGCCCCCGGTGTTCGGGCCTTTGTCGTTATCAAAGACCGGCTTGTGGTCCTGGGCCGGCACCATGGCACGCACGGTTTCGCCGTCCACAAAAGCCAGAATCGACATTTCCTGTCCTTCAAGAAACTCCTCGATGACGACACGTCCGCCCGATTCGCCGAACACTTTGCCGACCATCATGTCGTGCAGAGCCTGCTCCGCTTCCGCAATCGTATACGCTACCGTTACGCCCTTGCCCGCTGCTAGGCCATCCGCCTTGATCACAATCGGTGCCGTTTGCCCGCGAAGATAGGCAAGCGCTGATTCATGATCCGTGAATGTCTCGTATTTGGCTGTTGGAATGCTGTATTTCTTGAGCAGATTCTTCATGAAAATTTTGCTGCCTTCAATAGCCGCGGCATTCCTGCGCGGGCCATAGATGGGAATGTTCTGCTCCTCGAATGCGTCCACAATACCGTCTGCAAGCGGATCGTCCGGTCCAACAACGACCAGATCGACCTCATTATCGCATGCGAACTGGATCAGATCGTTGAACCGGTTAACCGCGATCGGCACGCACTCCGCAAGCTCCGCAATTCCGGCATTGCCAGGAGCGCAGTAGATTTTCTTCACTTTATCGCTTTTATTCAGCGCCCAGACGATGGCGTGCTCACGCCCGCCTCCGCCGATGACCATAATCCGCAAAGGAAACCCTCCCCAAAGTTTAAAACGATAACCAATCCCCAAGTTTTAATGCTTGAAATGACGAACGCCCGTCAGCACCATCGCAATATTGTTGGCATTGGCTACCGCAATGGATTCCTCATCCTTGATCGAACCGCCTGGTTGAATAATGGCCGTGATTCCGGCTTGAGCTGCCAATTCGACTGTATCGCCCATCGGGAAAAAAGCATCCGATGCAAGCACTGCACCCTTGGCTTTCTCCCCGGCCTGCTCAATGGCAATACGCGCCGCGCCGACACGATTCATCTGGCCTGCGCCGACACCGACGGTCATGTTGTCAGCCGCCAGCAGAATGGCGTTGGATTTGACATGCTTTACCACTTTCCAGCCAAACAGCAGCTGCTTCAGCTCTTCATCGGTCGGTTTGCGGTTGGTTACGACTTTCAGATCATCCGGCGATAAGCTGTGAACGTCGCTCTCCTGTACGAGCATGCCGCCGTCTACGCTGGTCACGAGCCATTCCGGCTTGCGCTCCGCAGCAGCTTGCAGCTCGCCAAGCTTCATGAGGCGAATGTTCTTCTTCTTCGTCAGTATATCCAGCGCCTCGGGCGTAAAGTCCGGAGCAATAATGATTTCCAGAAAAATCTCGCTGAGCAGCTGCGCGGTATCCAGCCCGATTGTGCGGTTCGCCGCGACGATGCCGCCGAAGATCGAGGTAGGATCGGCCGCATAGGCTTTTTGATAGGCTTCATGGATGTCCGTTCCGATACCCACGCCGCATGGATTCATATGCTTGACCGCTACGACAGCCGGCTCATTGAATTCCTTCACAATGGCAAGCGCCGCATTGGCATCGTTGATGTTGTTGTAGGACAGCTCCTTGCCGTGCAGCTGCCGGGCCGTTGTGATATTGCCTTCAGCCGCCAACGGCTTCCGGTAGAAAGCAGCCTGCTGATGAGGGTTCTCCCCGTAGCGGAGATCCTGAACCTTCTCGTAAGTGACCGTGTAGCGCTCAGGAAGCGGGTCGCCGCCCAGCTTGGAGAGGTAATCGCCGATCAGCGCATCATAAGCACCCGTGTGGCGGAATACTTTTGCCGCCAGGCGTTTGCGTGTGTCAAGGCTTGTATCGCCGCCCGCTTGTATTTCCTCCAGCACTCCGGCATAATCGCCGGCATCTACGACAACCGTCACAAAAGCGTGATTCTTAGCAGCCGAACGAAGCATAGTCGGGCCGCCGATATCGATATTCTCAATGGCATCCTCATACGAAACATCCGGTTTGGCAATCGTAGCCGCGAATGGATACAGATTGACCACGACCATATCGATATAATCCAAACCGAGGTTTTTCATCGCCTGCTGATGCTCTTCATCGTCGCGAACGGCAAGCAGTCCGCTGTGCACAGCCGGATGAAGCGTTTTTACCCGTCCGTCGAGAATTTCCGGAAAACCCGTCACGTCGGAAATACCGACAACCGGGACGCCTTCCTTCTCCAGAAGACTTGCTGTCCCGCCTGTTGAAATAATTTGTACGCCAAGTCCCGCAAGTGCCCGCGAAAACTCAACAATGCCCGTTTTATCCGATACACTGATCAATGCCCTGCGAATAGCCAAAAGGGTACCCTCCCAAAAGTTTTATTGTCATTCAAGCAGAATGCGATTCTGGCCAGAGCAGCATCTGCGTGAGCGCGAAGCATATATCCGGTTCAAGCTTAAGGCTGGTAATAGAAACAGAATAAAGGTTTGGATGTCGGCAGCCGGATTTTACGATATTTAAAGCAAGAAAGGGAGCTCCAGTCCGCTTTGGCTGGTGAGCGTCATGAGTGTCATGAGCGTCGTAAGTGTCAGTGTCATGAGAGTCATGAGTGATAAGCTGCTGCACAGAGAAATAATGCGGCATGTCCAAATCCAAGCAGTTCACGCTCGACCACCGCCATTCTCTCCCGGGACACTCGCCTGGAGAGATCGCTATGAATTGAATTTACCGTTATTGCTGCCCTGGTCCGCTATCTCTGCTTCTCTTCGGTTCCTGCTGCTGCATGCATGCCTTTTATTGCAACATGTCTTCCGTCAAGGGCGACTGCGCCCGCTGCAATGCGTCCTACAACCCAGGGGAGCAGCTCTTGCTCCGCCGCGTGAATTCGCGGGGCAAGCGTTGCTTCCGTATCGCCGTCCTGCACCTCCACAGCCCGCTGTGCAATAATCGGCCCGCTGTCCATGCCACCGTCGACATAGTGGACCGTGACGCCCGTCACCTTCACCCCGTAGTCAAGCGCCTGGCGAATCCCGTTCACACCGGGAAAAGCCGGCAGCAGCGCCGGATGCACATTAATCATCCGCCCATAATAGGGCTCAACCAGCACCGGGGTAATAATCCGCATATAGCCGGCAAGCACAATGAGCTCGATCCCGCGCCGCTGAAGCTCCTCAAGTATTTCCTGCTCGTAAGCTTCACGCGAGGAATATTCCTTGGGTTGAAACAAATGCAGATCAATGCCTGCCCGCCGCGCACGCTCCACCACGGGGGCCAGCGGCTTGTCACATACAAGAAGCTCGAGGCTTGCGCCCTCGAGCCGTCCTTGTTTGGCCGCATCTGCAAGCGCCTGGAAGTTCGTCCCCTGCCCCGATGCAAATACGGCCATGCGTAATTCCGCCATTAGACATCCGCTCCTGTGAAGGTTACGATGCGGCTTCCTTCCGTAACACGTCCAATCCGGTAAGCCTTCTCGCCCAGCTCATTCGCCGCCTGCAGCGCTTCTTCAGCCTGTTCGGCAGGGACGACAACAATCATCCCGACGCCCATGTTGAACGTTGTAAACATATCGCGGTTCGTGATATTGCCTTTCTCCTGCATCAGCTGGAAAATCGGCTGTATCGGCCATGAACCGTATTCCACTTCCACATTAACGCCCTGCGGCAGAACCCGCGGAATATTCTCGATAAAGCCTCCGCCGGTAATATGGGCCATGCCTTTAACCTTCACGCGTTTGATCAGCTCAAGCGCTGATTTCACATAGATGCGCGTCGGCTCCAAAATAACATCGCCCAGCTTCTGGCCATCCAGCTCAGGCAGTGTCTGGTCAAGCGAATATCCGCTCTTCTCCAGCAGCAGCCTGCGAACCAGAGAGAAGCCATTGCTGTGAATGCCGCTGGATGCCAGGCCAATCACCACATCGCCTGCGGCGATTGTCGACCCGTCGATGATATTCTTCTTATCGACGATCCCTACCGTGAAGCCGGCGATATCATATTCATCGCCCTGGTACATGCCAGGCATCTCCGCGGTTTCGCCGCCGATCAGGGCACAGCCGGACTGCAAGCAGCCATCGGAGATTCCTTTGATGATCGCTTCGATCTTCTCCGGCTCTACTTTGCCGCAAGCCAGATAGTCCAGGAAGAACAAGGGCTCTGCGCCTTGAACGACAATATCGTTGACGCACATTGCGACTGCATCAATACCGATCGTATCGTGCTTGTCCATGGCAAAGGCGATTTTCAGCTTGGTGCCGACACCGTCGGTTCCCGAGACCAGCACCGGTTCCTCGTACTTGTCTTTATTCAGTCCGAACAGACCTCCGAAGCCGCCAAGCTCGGTCAGTACCTCCGGGCGGAACGTTTTTTTCACATGCTTCTTCATACGTTCAACCGCTTCGTTACCCGCCGCAATGTCAACGCCGGCTTCTTTGTAAGCTTCTGCCACCAGGGTCACTCCCTACGCTTAGTCAATTAATCCCGCAAAGGGTTAATTCCATTTATAATAAAATGACATAAATACGAATCATGTTACAGCTGCACCATTCACTGGCTCTTGTCCACCGGATGGATTTCTAGCAGCTGCAGCTTTTTTCCGATTTTGGATCAACCGGTGTCGGATAATCATTGTCGAAGCAGGCCATGCACATGCCGCGATTGTATTCCCCATCATTCCCGCCTACTGCCTCGATAAAGCCATCATGGCTGAGAAAGGTGATGGAATCCGCGTTAATCGCCTGCCGGATTTCCTCAACGGATTTCTGGGACGCAATCAGCTCTTTCCGGTCCGGTGTATCGATGCCGTAGTAGCAGGGATTCATGAACGGAGGCGATGTGATCCGCACATGCACCTCGGTCGCTCCCGCTTCGCGCAGCATGTTGACGATACGCAGGGAGGTGGTGCCGCGCACGATGGAATCATCGATCATGACCACACGCTTGCCCTCCACCACCTTGCGGACCGCAGACAGCTTCATCTTGACGCCCTTCTCGCGAAGCTCCTGGGATGGCTGTATGAACGTACGGCCGGTGTATTTGTTCTTGATCAGGCCCAGCTCATAAGGAATACCCGTCTGCTCGGCATAGCCAATCGCAGCGGAAATACTGGAGTCCGGGACCCCCGTGACGATATCCGCATCGACAAAGGATTCCAGAGCAAGCTTCTGCCCCATCCGTTTGCGGGCCGAGTGAAGATTAATCCCATTAATGTCGCTATCGGGCCGGGCAAAATAAATATATTCCATCGCGCAGGTCGCGCGGCGCTCCAGCTTCTCGAAACGGTCCATACGAATGCCGTCGCTGTCCAGGATGATCAGCTCGCCGGGCTGTACGTCACGCTCGTATACGGCTCCGCAGGTTTCCAATGCACAGGTCTCGGAAGCAAACACATACCCTTCGCCAAGCTTGCCCATAACCAGCGGACGCAGTCCATGCGCATCGGATGCGACCAGCAGCTTGCCGTTGGTCATAATAAGAAAAGCAAATCCGCCGATAATACGCTGCAGAGCATCCTTGGCGGCTGATACAAAATCCTTGTTGGAGCGGGCTATCAGATGGGCGATAACTTCCGTATCGCTGGTCGTCTGGAAGATCGAGCCCTGACGCTCCAATTCCTCGCGAATCGAAGGGGCATTCACGATATTGCCGTTCGTCGCGATAGCGAGATCGCCATCACGATACTTGAAGATGAGCGGCTGGGCATTCGCCAGCTTGCTGGCACCCGATGTCGAATAACGGACATGCCCGATCACACGGTCACCAGGCAGTGCATCCAGGCGCTCCTGGTTGAATACTTCCTTGACCAGTCCCATACCGCGGTGGTAGTTGAAGTTCCCGCCGTTCCTGGAATCCACGGAACACATGCCGGCACTTTCTTCGCCACGGTGCTGCAGGGCATGAAGCCCGTAATAACCAAGAGAAGAGGCATGAGGGATATTGAAAGCCCCGAACACGCCGCACTCCTCGCGCAATTTATCAAAAATGTCGTCCCGTCCTATACCCTCATTGTAATGAGAGCCTGCCCACAGCTTAGAAAGCTGCATTACTTCATCAGACATGGAATCGCATCCTTCCAGACCTTCTCCAGTTGCTCAACCGGTGCGCTGACGCCCGGTTTGCCATTGATGTTAAGGGTCAGTCCACTATCGCGGACAACGCCGATAATTGCGTTTGGTACGCCTTGCTCCGTCAGGTAATCCGTCAGTTTAGCCGCTTGCTCCGCACTTGCGGAAAGCAGGATACGCGATTGTGTTTCACTGAATAAAGCAGCGTCGGCACGAAGATCCGTCGTGATGTTCACTTCTGCTCCCAGCTTGCCGCTGATGCAGGATTCCGCCAGCGCCACGGCAAGACCGCCCTCAGCGAGGTCATGCGCCGAAGCGACAAGTCCCTGCTGAATCGCGCCAAGCACAGCAGCTTGAAGCTTCTTCTCTACAGCCAGGTCAATCTGCGGCGGACGTCCTTCGGCTTTGCCGTGAAGAACGTACTGCAGCTCGCTGCCGCCGAGCTCATTCTTCGTCTCGCCGAGCAAAACGACTACATCGCCCGCATGCTTGAAGCCCTGTGTCGTAATATGATCAATATCATGCACCAGGCCGACCATCCCGATAACCGGGGTTGGATAAATCGCGCCTTTGGCATTCTCGTTGTACAAGCTGACGTTGCCGCCAATGACAGGCGTATCCAGAATCCGGCAGGCTTCGGAAATCCCGTCAGCCGCCTTCTCGATTTGCCAGAACACTTCCGGCTTCTCGGGATTGCCGAAATTCAGATTATCGGTAATGGCCAGCGGTTCGGCACCGGAGCACACGATATTGCGCGCCGCTTCCGCAACGGCAATCTGCCCGCCAACCTCAGGATCAAGGTAAACATAACGTCCGTTGCAGTCTGTTGTCATCGCAAGCCCTTTGCGGGTACCGCGGATAGTGACAACGGCTGCATCAGATCCCGGCTGAACGGCTGTGCTCGTACGAACCATGTAGTCATATTGATTATATACCCATTCCTTGCTTGCTACAGTCGGAGATGCCAATACTTGTTTCAGCGCATCCGTCAAATCCGTCACTTCCGGATAGGCAGTGGTGTCCACTGACGCGTTCTCCCCGTAATAAGCAGGCTCCTTGGAAGGCTTGTTGTACACCGGACATTCGTCGACGAGTGCCGTAACCGGCATGTCTGCAACTTCCTGCCCTTGATGGAACAAGCGGAGACGTCCATCATCGGTTACTTTGCCGACCTTGGCGCAAATAATGCCCCAACGCTCGAAAATCTCTCTCGCCTGCGCTTCATGCTGCGGCTCGACGACGAACAGCATCCGCTCTTGGGATTCCGAGAGCATCATTTCGTAAGGGGTCATGCCCGTTTCACGCTGCGGCACTTCATCGAGATACAGCTCCAGGCCATTGCCGGCTTTGGATGCCATCTCCGCGCTGGAGCAGGTCAGCCCTGCCGCGCCCATGTCCTGAATCCCGAGAACAATGCCAGAGTCGATCAGTTCCAGCGTTGCTTCCATAACCAGCTTCTCCATGAACGGATCGCCGACCTGAACCGCTGTGCGTTTCTCCTCGGATTCCTCGGACAATTCAACGGAAGCGAAGGTGGCGCCGTGAATGCCGTCGCGGCCGGTGGCCGGGCCTACGTAAAATACCGGATTGCCTACGCCCTTGGCGACGCCGCGCTGGATTTTATCATGATCGATCAGGCCCACGCACATCGCGTTTACGAGCGGATTGCCTTCATAGCTTTCGTCGAAGACCACTTCGCCGCCGACCGTCGGAATGCCGATACAGTTTCCGTAGCCCGCGATGCCGCTGACTACATGCTCGAACAAATATTTTGCCCGCGGATTCGTAAGCTTCCCAAAACGCAGGCTGTTCAGCAGCGCGACAGGACGGGCTCCCATGGAGAAAATGTCACGGATAATGCCGCCAACGCCAGTCGCCGCACCTTGATAAGGCTCAACCGCAGAAGGATGGTTATGCGATTCGATCTTGAACACAACCGCTTGGTTGTCGCCAATATCGACGATTCCCGCTCCTTCTCCCGGTCCCATAAGGACGCGCGGTCCGGTAATCGGGAACTTCTTCAGAATCGGCTTGGAATTCTTATAGGAGCAGTGCTCGGACCACATGACGCTGAATACGCCAATTTCGGTATAGTTGGGTTTGCGCTCAAGAAAGCCGCAGATCAATCCGTATTCCTCGTCCGTCACGCCGAATTGCGTATAAATCCGCTGCTCCGCGATTTGTTCCGCCGTCGGTTCCTTAGCTGTTAACTGCTGCGCCATGCTGTTCCCTCCATGCGTTCAAAATCGATGTAAACATCCGTTTGCCGTCTTCCGATCCCAGCAGCTGGTTCACAGCGCGCTCCGGATGCGGCATCATGCCGACGACATTGCCGCGGACATTGCTGACCCCGGCAATATCTTCTGTGGAGCCGTTCGGATTCGCACCCGCTTTGTAGCGGAATACGATCTGATTATTGGCTTTCAGCTGTGCAAGCGTCGCTTCATCACAGTAGTAGTTGCCTTCGCCATGAGCAATCGGAATGTCAATTATCTCGCCTTTGGCATATTGATTTGTGAATGAGGTTTCGTTGTTCACCACTTCCAGCAGCGTGGAGTGGCAGCGGAATTTCATGCCCGTGTTGCGAAGCAGCGCTCCGGGAAGGAGGCCCGCTTCCGTCAGGATTTGGAATCCGTTGCAGATGCCCAGAACGAACTTGCCGGCTTCGGCCGCCTTTTTTACTTCATTCATGACAGGGGCAAATGTCGCGATCGCGCCGCAGCGCAGATAGTCGCCATAGGAGAACCCGCCGGGAACGAGGATGGCGTCGAAGCGGGACAGATCCGTCGCGGTGTGCCAAACATATTCAACCTGCTCGCCGATTGTGTCCTCAACCGCCTTGAAGCAGTCAATGTCGCAGTTCGATCCCGGAAAAACGAGTACCGCAAACTTCATCGTTTATCCCTCCAATTCAAAGCGGTAATCTTCGACTACCGTGTTGGCCAGCAGCTTCTCGCACATTTCCTTCAAACGGGCTTCCGCCTGAGCGCGATCGGTTGTATCCAGATCAAACTCCAAATACTTGCCGATTCGCACCTTGGCTACTTCTTCAAAGCCCATGGAGTGAAGCGCGCCTTGAACGGCGCTTCCTTGCGGATCCAGTACGTTTTGCTTGATGGTCACGTAAACCTTTGCTTTCATGTCGATGGTTCGCCTCCTGAATTCTCTGTTGCTGATCACGTTTTATCCGCATCGCCGGCTGTATGACGTTCGCAGGATTAGGGGTGCGGGACATCTTTGCTTGCCCCGCGGGTTATGTGGCATGGCTTTAGCTTATAAAGGTTTAATCTTGCTGACTTTATAGAGAAGAGCCGGTCAGGCGCTGATAAATGTCAAGATAACGGCGTGTTGTTTCTTCAACGACATGCTGCGGAAGCGGGTCGGGCCGGCTTTCCTTATCCCAGTCCGAATCGAGCAAATACTTGCGGACCGGTTCCTTGTCCATGCTGTCGATTTCGATATCGTACTCATAATTTTCTTTCGCCCAGAAACGGGAAGAGTCCGGTGTGAAAATTTCGTCGATCAGAATGATCTGACCATCAATAAGACCAAATTCAAACTTGCAATCTGCAAGAATAATGCTCCGCTCTTCGCAATAGGCCCGGGCGAATTCATACAACCGGATGCTGCGGTCGCGAAGCTCGACAGCAAGATCTGCGCCTATCAGCTCCTGCATACGCTCGAAAGGAATATCTTCGTCATGGCCCACGTCGTTCTTCGCGGCTGGCGTGAACAGAGGCTGCTCCAGCCGTTCATTCTTGCGCAGCCCTTCCCGGAGCTCGATTCCGTTAATTGCGGATGTTTGAACATATTGTCTCCAACCACCGCCAGTGATATAGCCCCGTACCACACATTCCATATCGATGCGCTCCGCTTTGCGGGTGACCATAATCCGGTTCTTCAGCAGCTCCGGTTCGGTCACGATACCGCCTAGCTTGTATACATCGGTATGTACAACATGATTGGGCTGGATGGCTGCCGTTTCCTCAAACCAGAAAGCCGACAGGCGGTTCAGTACATTGCCCTTCTCCGGGACAGCCGGATCGAGTACATAGTCGAACGCGCTGATGCGATCCGTTACCACGATCAGGAAATGCTCGCCCAGATCGTACAGCTCCCGCACTTTCCCTTTATAGACCAGCGGAGCTTTAACGTAATCTGCAGCCGTTGACAATGCAGGTGATGTCATTGGTTATCTCTCCTTGGTACTGCAACCGTTAGCTGCATATTTGAGCAGCCCGGTTGACAGTAATTGTTGTGCTGCTGCTGCAACCGTTAGCTGCATTTTTGAGCAGCTCGGTTGTCAGCAATAGTTGTTGCGCTGCTGCTGCAACCGTTAGCTGCATATTTGAGCAGCTCGGTCGTCAGCAATCGTTGCGCTGCTTGCACCGTTAGCCACAGGCTTATGCAGCTCGGTTATCGTTGTGTTACCACACCATCAGCTGCAAGTTTATGCAGCTCCGTTATCAGTGTTAATCCTGCCTCCGGATCAGATCAGTTCAAGCCGTTTGAAAATGGTGTCCACATGCTTCAGATGCCAGGTCGGATTGAAGGCATCGTCGATATCCTCGGGCCCCAGAACCGCCGTAATTTCCGGAGTGGATTCGATGATTTCGCGGAACTGACGCTGTTCTTCCCATGCCTGCATAGCCCGGGGCTGCACGGTGTCGTAGGCTTGCTCGCGGCTGAGGCCGCTGTCGATCAGCTTCGTCATCACGCGGCCGGAGAAAGGCACGCCGTATGTGCGCTGCATATTGCGTTTCATATTCTCAGGGAATACAGTCAGGTTCTTGATGATGTTGCCAAGACGATTCAGCATATAATTGAGCAGCATCGTCGCATCGGGCAGGATCACCCGTTCGACGGAGGAGTGGCTGATATCGCGTTCATGCCACAGCGTAACGTTCTCGTACGCGGAAATCATATGGCCGCGGATCACGCGGGCCAGACCGGAAATATTCTCGCAGCCGATCGGATTGCGTTTATGCGGCATGGCCGAGGAACCCTTTTGCCCCTTGGCAAAAGCCTCTTCCACTTCGCGGATCTCACTCTTCTGCAGAGCGCGGATCTCGGTGGCGAATTTATCAAGCGATGTGGCGATGAGCGCCAGTGTCGCCATATATTCCGCATGACGGTCGCGCTGCAGCGTCTGGGTCGAGATCGGCGCCGGCGAGATGCCAAGCTTGCGGCAGGTAAATTCTTCTACGAAAGGATCGATGTTTGCATACGTTCCGACCGCACCGGAGATTTTGCCGAACTGCACGCCATTCGCCGCATGACGAAAACGCTCCAGGTTCCGTTTCATTTCCTCGTACCAAAGCGCTACTTTAAGACCAAATGTGGTCGGCTCGGCATGAACGCCGTGCGTACGCCCCATCATCGGGGTATCTTTATATGCCACCGCTTGTCCGCGGAGGATTTCAATGAAGTTCGTGATGTCGCGCTCCAGAATTTCATTTGCCTGAAGCAGCAGGTAGCCAAGCGCCGTGTCAACCACATCCGTGGAGGTCAGACCGTAATGAACCCATTTGCGCTCCGGACCGACCGTCTCGGATACGGCGCGGGTGAAGGCGATGACATCATGCCGCGTCTCCAGCTCAATCTCGTTGATCCGGTCGATGCTGAAGCTTGCTCCCTTGCGAAGCGCCTCTACATCACCGCGTGGAATGACACCAAGCTCAACCCAGGCCTCACAAGCGCAAAGCTCAACTTCCAGCCAGGCTTTAAATTTGTTTTCTTCGGTCCAAATGGCTCTCATTTCCGGTCTGCTGTAACGTTCTAACATGAATTTTAAACCCTCCAAATGTTTGTTTCGGCGATCCAGGCAAGCGCCGTAGCGACGTCATCCGCCAATACATTGACATGTCCCATCTTCCGTTTATGCTTGGCTTCATGCTTTCCATACAAATGAACCTTCGGTGCGACGTTCAGCCGCTCAGCGGCAGCATCATGCTCAGCCATACGCCCGACAAGCGGCTGCATATGCTCACCAAGCACATTGACCATGACCACAGGAGTCAGCAGCGCTGTATCGCCGAGCGGCAAGCCGCAAACCGCTCTGACATGCTGCTCGAATTGCGAGGTCCGGCAGGCCTCCATCGTGTAATGACCGCTGTTGTGCGGCCTTGGGGCCAGTTCATTAACGAACAGTTCCCCATCCCCGGTAACAAACAGCTCTACAGCGATCAGTCCGACAACGCCGAGCCCTTCGGCAATCTGCGATGCCAGCTGCTGCGCCTTCTGCTGAACAGCCTCATCAATTCTCGCAGGGACGATCGACAGATGCAAAATGTTGTCCACATGAACATTCTCCGAAATCGGGAACGTTCGGATTTCGCCCTGCGGGCTTCTTGCGGCGATGACGGATAATTCTTTGTCGAATGAGATAAACTTCTCAAGAACAAGCTCCGTCCTTGCCTGCTTCAGCGTCTCATATGCCTCGCCGATTTCCGCTTCGCTGCGGATGACCCATTGGCCCTTGCCGTCGTAGCCGCCCGTTGCTGTCTTCAGCACGCAGGGAAGACCGAATTGGCCGACAGCCGCTCTCAGCTCATCCACGCTGCGGATCTCGCTGTAGGGTGCGACACGCACCCCGGCCGCTTCGATCGCCCGCTTCTCGCGAAGACGATGCTGCGTGGTGTACAGCAGCCCGCTGCCCTGCGGCACATAGGAGGTCTCCATGAGCATCGCAGCCACATCGGCATCGACATTCTCAAATTCGTAAGTAATGACATCGGCCCTCCGGGCAAGCTCCGCTGCCGCCTCACGATCGTCATAAGCGGCAACTATTTGCTGAGCGACCTGGCCGCAAGGCGCATCAGGGGTCGGATCGAGGGTGACAAACCGGTAACCCATCGCACTGCCGGCCTGCGCCATCATCCGGCCCAGCTGGCCTCCGCCCAGAATACCGATCGTGGATCCGGGCAAAATGACCTGTACCGGCGGGGAATCAACAACAGCTTGCTTCTCCGCGGGCTCGCATCCGTCTATGCCGCAGCTTCCGAGTCCGCCCTCAATACCTTCCAGGTCAAGCGGCTGAAGAATAGGGACCTGCTTGTCTTTACCGCTCATAATGTTTCACTGCTTTCCATTACCTCGCGCTGTACCCGGTCACGCCTTGCCTGAACGCGGGCTTGCACTTCCGGCTCGAAGGCCCCGATCATTTGCGCTGCCAAAAGTCCTGCATTCGTCCCCCCTGCGTTACCAATGGCAACGGTGGCGACGGGTATGCCGCCAGGCATCTGCACAATGGACAGCAGGGAATCCAGACCGTTCAAGGTCGAGGACTTGACGGGCACGCCAATAACCGGAAGAATCGTCTTGGCAGCGACCATACCGGGCAGATGTGCAGCTCCGCCAGCTCCGGCAATAATGACTTTGAGTCCCCGGGATGCGGCGTTTTCGGCGTATTCAAACATGAGATCCGGCGTGCGGTGCGCCGATACAACCTTTTTCTCGTAAGCGATTTGAAGCTCATCAAGAACGTCACAGGCTAGTTTCATCGTCTCCCAATCGGACTTGCTGCCCATTATGACGCCTACCTTCGCTGACATGCGATTGATAACCACCTTTTATATAAAATGTTGTTCCGTTATCCTTGTCCTTGCCTTAGAGCTGCCTGAAAGAAGAAAAAAAGCCCCTCAGCACCGGTTCCAATTTTGGAGGAAGGCTTCGGGACATGAACAACCATGGAACCAAGAAGCTTTATCCCATCTCATGATTCCGGCAGCCTGGCGTCCTGCAAGCAGGCGCTGGAAACCGGATCGGACCGGATAAAGACAACATCAGGCTGCCCCTGATAGGCGGCAACCTGCTTCTTTTGTTTCATGAGCTCATAGTCCGAAAATTAACGGTCTTCGGGTAGGTACTCTCAGGCCATATTCCCAAGGATATACGAGGCATCAGCAATAATCGACAAACCACTTTCAAACCTCTTCTAGTGTAACAATCCCATGTCAGATTGTCAACGCAGAAAGACGAACATTAATCTTCATTTTAATAAAATAGTTCGTGTTTGTGTCACCATTCCCATATATTCCCTGTACATTTTCTAACATGACTAAACCAGTCTGCTTAATTACGAACCATGTGCACGATCGTGATAAAAGAGACACCAAAAGAAGACAGCACCGGTCCAGGGCTGTCTTCTTTTGGTTGGCAGTACCCGGCATATCGCGCTGATCTAGCCCGCGCTTCCAATAAAGGCATACCTGGCAATAATAAGAACCGCCAAAACCCACATCAGCCAATGAATCTTGTATTTAACATCGCTTTTGCCCGACAAATTAGCCACAGTCGCCAGCAGGACATAGGTGACGATACCGAACGAAACGCCGTTGGCGATATTGTACGTGAACGGCATCATCGCAATGGTCAGGAACGCCGGGATGGCATAAACCATATCCTTGAAGTCGATTTCCTTCACCGACTGTACCATCAGCACCCCGACAATAATCAGCGCCGCAGCCGTTGCCGAGCCCGGTATGAGCGCGATAATCGGCCACAGGAACAAAGCAACCAGAAAGCCTGCACCCGTCGTAACGGCTGTAAGGCCTGTCCGCCCGCCCTGGGCAATACCTGCGGAGCTCTCCACAAAAGCTGTGACCGTGCTCGTTCCAAGCATCGCTCCGCCGCTTACGCCAACTGCGTCGACGAACATCGCTTTACCGACCCGTTTCTTGCCCTCTACAGGGTCTTTCATGATACCCGCGCGGTTGGCCGTACCTACCAGCGTACCGAAGGTATCGAACAATTCAACGAACGTAAAGGTCGCAATAACGGAGATCAATCCCGTTTGCCATACGCCCTCGAAATCAAAATCCCAGAAATTCAGCTCGCCGAATCTCGGCGCCCATGTTTGCCCGTCGAGCGTTGCACTTACATTCACATCGCCGGTGATAATCGCAATGACTGTTGTTGCCAGAATGCCCCACAGTATCGCTCCCGGTACGCGAAGCACCATCAATACGGCTATCAGAGCAAGTCCAGCCAGCGTTAAGTATACGGTTGGATTCTCCAGGCTGCCCATATGAATAACCGTCTCAAAGCTAAGTACATCAGTGAATTGGGCCTTCGGAATGTCCGTTGCCGTATTTTCCACGCCGATTGTGAGCAGCCCGCTGTTCTTGAGCCCGATAATCGTGATGAACAAGCCGATTCCGACCGTAATCGCATGCTTCAGGCTGTCCGGAACAGCGGTGATCAGCATTTGGCGGATTTGCGTGAGCGTCAGAATCAGAAAGATGATACCCGAGATAAATACGGCCGTAAGAGCCATTTCCGGAGAAATCGGTGAATTTGTGGCTTGTGAAGCCAGAACAGTCGTTGCAAAATAAGCGTTGAGTCCCATCCCCGGCGCAAGCGCGACCGGAAAATTGACGAACAAGCCCATTGCAATGGTAAAAATACCGCCCGCGAGTGCAGTGGCAAGGAATACGGAATATACGCTTAGCCCCGTTCCGCCAAGAATGCTCGGGTTTACAGCCAGAATATAAGCCATCGTCATGAAAGTCGTGAGGCCTGCCATAATCTCTGTCCTTACATTTGTTCCGTTTTCCTTCAGTCGAAAGAAACCGTCCATTTTTTTTAACCTCCCCAAAAAATGTGTGCAGAACAACAAGAAACCTGAGAAATATATGCCTATAAGCCAGCATCTTCCCCAGGTTCCGCGCAAAACAGGAATCAGGACTGCTGTTGTCCATGAGACAGCATAACAGGCGAGTGGCGGACCGTTACCACAATTTCCTTCCTCCTGCTTCTCGTAGCCAGATCATTTGCGGTGCCCCCGCAAACGACTCCCAGGCCGATTCCTGGGATTATACGAAAAGTTGTGCAATTGTCAATGTGAAACATGACTATACATCATTTTAAGGACGTTGCTGCAAAACTGTCAATTAGAAAAATAACAGCTTCATAGAGGGTTGGCTGAAGCCTCGATTGTTAAAAAAAGCCTGGAACCCCATCATTGGAGGAGCCCAGGCTCTTGAAATTTATTCCCACTCGATCGTCGCCGGCGGCTTCGATGTAATGTCATATACGATGCGGTTGACGTTGTCCACCTCATTGACAATCCGGACCGAAATTTTCTCCAGCACATCCCAGGGAATACGGGCCCAGTCCGCCGTCATTCCGTCGATGGAGGTAACGGCGCGAATGCCGACCGTATAAGAATAGGTGCGCGCATCACCCATAACGCCAACGCTTTTCATATTCGGCAGCGCCGTGAAGTACTGCCAGATCTCGCGGTCAAGGCCTGCTTTGGCAATTTCATCGCGCAGGATGGCATCGGATTCGCGGACGATCGTCAGCTTCTCTTCCGTCACTTCGCCCAGCACACGGATGGCAAGTCCGGGACCCGGGAACGGCTGGCGCCATACGATAGCATCCGGCAGTCCGCATTCCTCGCCGACCTTGCGCACTTCGTCCTTGAACAGCGCTTTGAGCGGCTCGACCAGCTTGAATTTGATATCCTCCGGCAGCCCGCCGACATTGTGATGCGATTTGATCGTTTGCGCCGTTGCCGTGCCGCTCTCCACAATATCGGTATAAAGCGTGCCTTGGGCAAGAAATTCGAAATTCTCGAATTTATCGGATTCTTCCTGGAACACATAGATGAACTCGTTGCCGATGATTTTGCGCTTGCGCTCCGGATCGTCAACGCCGGCCAGCTTGCCGAGGAAACGGTCGCGGGCGTCGATTTTGACCACCTTCATGTCGAATTTGCCGACGAAGGTCTCCATGACGCTGTCCGCTTCGCCTTTGCGCAGCAGACCGTGATCAATGAACATGCAGGTGAGCTGGTCGCCGATCGCCTTGTGCAGCAGAATCGCCACAACCGAAGAATCAACGCCGCCCGATAACGCGCACAGCACCTTGCCGGTGCCAACCTGGGCGCGGATATCGCGGATTGTATCGTCAATGAAGGTTTCCATGCTCCAGGTGCCTTCACAGCCGCATACATTATAAAGGAAATTACGGATCATTTCATTGCCGTAAACGGAGTGGCGAACCTCCGGATGGAACTGAACGGCGAACAGCTTGCGCTCGGCGTGACTCATCGCCGCGATTGGCGCATGGTCCGTGCTTGCATCGACACGAAAGCCTTCCGGCAGTTCCACGACATGATCGCCATGGCTCATCCAGACGGTTTGCCGGCCTTCCAGTCCTTGTACAAGCGTAGCATCCATAACGAAGTCCACATCGGCCTTGCCGTATTCACGCTTGCCTGCCCGTTCTACTTTGCCGTTCAGTTGATGCGACATAAGCTGCATGCCATAGCAGATACCGAAGATCGGCAGACCCAGATCATAAATAGCGGGATCCACAAGCGGCGATTTCTCCTCATAGACACTTGCCGGTCCTCCCGAGAACACGATGCCTTTCGGCTGCAGTTCGCGGATCCGCTCCACCGGCGTGTTATAAGGGAGCAGTTCGCTGTATACGCCCAGATCCCGGATACGTCTTGCGATTAACTGGTTGTACTGTCCCCCGAAATCAAGGACGATAATCATTTCATTTGGCTTGTCCATGCCGTGCCTCCTCAGGATTTTTTGCTATACTTCGGATATCTGATCCTGCGAGCCAAACCATCCCGCTTCGGAAGCATATACTAGAAATCAATGTGATCATTATATATAACGTCGTTTGGGACAGTCAAGGCATAGTAAAGGCGATTGTTGAGCGTCGTCCGGAATCGGGGAGGGAATGCCTGTCAGGGCATACTGTTCACGAAATGCTTCAGGCAAAATAAAGGGACGGCGGATGCGCCAGCCTCCGGCAAAAGATTGACGGGTGCTGCACGTTGCGGGATTTCAAAACGCTGCGAAACGACGAAAAAGCTGTGGAATTTTGAACCGTCGCGGAGCTTCAAATCGTTGCGGGATTTCAAAACGCTGCGAAACTTCAAATAAAGCCTGGGCGCTTGAACGCCCAGGCTTAGTTGTTTCTTCGTATCTTATAAAGCTTCCGCCGCGAAAGAAAAGGGCAGCCGGGCGGACAGGAGGTTGACAACCATCACGCACCGTCACACCCCGCGCGAGATGCCGTGCGGGGAGCCGTGCGGGGAGCCGCGCGAGGTGCCGAAAGTTATTTGGCTGCCAGTCTCCGCTGCAATGCCTGCTGCGATTGCACGGCTTTGCCAATCGTGTCCGGCTGCAGCGCGCTAATCAGCAGCTGGAGCTGCTCCACGGACGGCGGCTCGCGCCAGTCGTCGTCGTAGCGGGCTTCTTCGTCCCAACGGACGAAGTCGGCGATCAGCCGTGCGGTGTCCGGCGGCAGGCTCAGCGCCGCCGTATATTCGCGCGCCGTGCGGCCGGTTCCCCGGGCGCCGCAGCCAGCCTGCAGCTCGCGCCAGCACGCGTCCGCGAGCGCGAGGAAATACGCGCGGGCCGCTGTGCGCCGGCCCGATGCAAGAGCGCTGCCATACTTGTGCAGCGCTGTGGCGAACGCATAGCGTTCGCGCCTGCGCCACGCCGCCGCCAGCAGCACGGCGACGGCTGTGGCGCCTGCGGCCAGCGCGGCCACGGCCCATGGCCTGGCCGCCGCTGCGCCGCGGACCGCTTGCGCGAGGGCATCCGCCTCGCGCAGAGCGGCATCGGCGGCCCGCACCGCGGCCGCCTGCAGCTGAGCTGCCGCGCGCATAACGCGGCCCGGCGCGCCTGCGGCACTTTCCGCTGCGGCGGCATCGCCCGCCTGCGCGGCAAGCCCCTGCTGCGCAGCATCGGCCGAATCAGCCGATGCTCCTACGCCGGCTTCGCCAATCGGCGCCGCAAAGCCCGGCGTCGGCTCAAAAGCCACCCAGCCGGCGCCCGGGAAAAACACCTCTACCCAGGCGTGCGCGTCGCTTGCACGCACATTGTAGCTTTGCAGCTTCGCCGTTCCCGCGTTCCCGGCACCGGCCTCTTGCCCTCCGCTCTGCTGACCCTCTGCCTGATCGGCATCCGATTCCGTCTCCCCGGATGCCGCAAATCCCTTCACATAACGGGCCGGAATGCCCTGTGTGCGGAGAAGCACGGTCATGGCCGTGGCAAAATGGACACAGTACCCCTGCTTCTGCTCAAACAGGAACTGATCGACGAAATCCTCCCCTTTTCGGGGAATCGCCGTATCCTTGAGCGTATACGCATAATGGCTGCGCAAATAGCTTTCGACAGCCTTTGCAATTTCATACCTTCCGCCATCGGTTGCGCCTGCAATGTTTCCTGCGAGCTGGCCGACACGCGGCGGCAGGGATAAGGGCAGCCGGGTATAGTCGCGTACAATGTCTTCCGGATCCAGCAGCCCGGGCTTATCCGCTTCAGATGATATGGCCCGCAAATCAGGCAGTGTGGTTTCCACTGTATATTGATAGATTCGCTGGCTGGCCGTCTCCGGGTATAAAGCTCCGGTTGCCGTATCGGCCCGATAGCCCAAGACGTCGGCATCACCATGGGCAGCAGCCAGCTGCAGCGACAATACTTTGGCGTCCGCCCCTGCACTGAACAGCGGCCAGCCCTCCGCGGGATAAACGGCCGTGACGGTCTGGCGGAGCAAGTCCCTTTCCTGCCCGGCTTTTCTAGCGGTTGAACCGGCGGAGAGGCCGGCCACATGACCAGCGCCGCCATCCCCGGCAATCAAGCCGCCGCCGGCGACTGCCCGCCGCTCCAGACGCTGTTTGCTTTGAATCCATCCCTGTCCGTCGTAGGTATCCTTGCTCTCTCCACGCAAATAAGTCGGCTGCGGGGTGAGCACCTTAAACAATATAGTGTCATCCGGGGAAATCGGCGCGCCCAGGGAGCGGTCATCGAAGCCGTAGCCGGTCAGCGCGCCACCGCCCCAATCCGCGCCTGTCTGCAGGTCTCCGGGAATTTGGCCGCTCATTGCCTCTTGCGTATGTTCGCCGTTCAACCGGCTGGTTCCCCATTCGACTGCCTGCTCTGCCCAAGGCGCCTGCTTGCCTGAGGACTCCGCTCCCTGCGCCGCCCATAATCCGCCTGCCATCAGCAGCACAGCCGCCCACGCTGCCGCGCTCCACCAGCCTGACGGCCATCCTGCCAGAAGTCCGCCGCGCCCTTTGTAGGCATCGATCGGTCCAAGGGTTCTCTCCACGCGCGGCAGGGTCAGCAGCATGCCCAGCACCAATCCTTCCAGACAGGTACGAATCAGACCAGGCAGCACATCCATACCAAGAAATGCGGATAGGGCCACCAAATAGGCGGCAGTCAGCACGGCGAGACCGATCCCCCATTGACGAAGCCATACCAGAGATTGGATTGCGGCGGCCATCATGCCAAGTCCGGCAACCAACAGCAGGGTGCGCGTCTCCCCGCTAAGCTGCAGATTTCCTTGCAGCAGCCCCAGAGCGTCAGCTCTCAGCGCCTCCACAAGCTGCACAAAAGCATCCGTCAACGAAGGAGTTTGGACACCGAACAGCACCAATACCGTTGTCAGGCATACAAGACTGCTCAGCGTCAGCGAAACCCACAGCGGGGGCACAAACAGGCCGATCGCCAAATAACAGCCGATCGCCGCAATAACGGGATAAATCCGGTAAAGCTCGGTATAAGCCTTTAACTGCTCCAGGGGCAAAAGCCACTCCGACAGGAGTCCGAACAGCAGCAGACTCGTTATAAAACGGCGCGGGAAGCTGGCAAAAAATCCGCTTTCCTTCTCGATGGCCAGCATATCTTTATTGACTCGGGCCGGTGTATCAGATACGGACACTTGCATAGCCGTCTCCCCCTTCCAGAATTTCAGGCTTCCTCCGGTAAGCAGCGGGAAGCGGGAGCAGCACTGCCCGGCAGCCGCGCTTAATCAGTTCCTCCATATACAGCCGTTCGCTATCTGCAGCATCCCCCGTGCATGCGAGCAGCATATACAGCTTCCCCCGGCGGGCTGCGGCCAAACGGGAGGCATAGGCTGCCTTGTCGCTGGTCTTCGGTTCGCCGCCATTCATAGAAGCTTCGCTTGAAGCATGCGCCATATAACCGGAACCACCTGCTGCCTGTACGTGGGCACTCTTGCCTGTTCCCTGTACAGTGCCTGCCGTCAGTGCTGTTCCGCCGACAGTCCTTTTGCCGCCGCTGTGCGCCGTTGTCAAACAGATAACAGCTGAGCCGTGCGGGAGGCGGGCAATGATATTCCCAAGCTGGTCGAAAAACGGTTGACGGCCGGACGGCTGCAATCTTAGAAGCCGTTCCTCTGCAGCCTGCAGGCTCCTGTGGTCCAGGGCATGAACATGGAGAACCGCCTCTTCATGGCCCGTCACCAGGAGCGTTATACCGCTTCCTGCCGAGAATGCGCGGCGTATCACCTGGGCCGCCCGCCCGCAGTTGGCGTCAAACAAGCGCCCGTCGCCGCCATACGAGCTCAAATTCCCATCCAGCACAACAATAATAT
This sequence comes from Paenibacillus sp. JT31N17, assembly GCF_056269255.1. Taxonomy (NCBI): domain Bacteria; kingdom Bacillati; phylum Bacillota; class Bacilli; order Caryophanales; family Paenibacillaceae; genus Paenibacillus; species Paenibacillus sp. JT31N17. The sequence goes on along the minus strand of NZ_JBWDNP010000004.1, from coordinate 463,404 downwards.
CGCTGGGCGCATCATTGTCATGCAGCCGGGTTTGCATGCCAAGCCCCCTGGCCATCGCACGCCAATCAATGCGCCAAAGCGGATCTCCAGGGACATACCCGCGAGACTGCGAGCCTGCCCCCGATCGGCGGCGGGCTAATTTGGCAGCCATGCCCGTCGCGTCGATGGGACGGCGTTCATAGGCCCGGCTGCACCCCTCCATAGAAGCAGGCAAGCCTTCCAGCTTCTCTCCCAGCGGGGCTTCCGCCCCTACCGTTACGCTTCCCTGTGCAGGGATCGTGAAGCTCCGTATGCTTACTCCAAGCAAATCGCCTGCGCTGATCTGCACCGGACGAAAACGCCATTCTCCCCTGTGCAGCCCGCTCACGGAATATGAAAAAGAATGGCTGCGCCGCAGCCAGGGAATTTCCAGCGTCCGCCACTGGAGCGATGCGCGGCCGTCGCCATCGGAAGCGGAATTATTCTCAAGCTCTTCATGTACCGAAATCCACATTAACGGAAGCGGCCTTGTCGTCTTGACGGTCACATCGACCTGTATCGTTCCCCCATCGGAGAGAGCTCCCTTCTCCTTGATGGTCCGTACAATCTGAATGCTGCCTATAGCCGCATAAGGGATGATGAGGCACCAAACGGCGGCAGCACAAACAACTGCGGTCAGCAGCCACTCGACAGCGCCTCCCCGCGATTGCAAAGCAAGCAGGCTGACAATGACCAGCATAACGAGCATAAGCCGTGCAAGATGACGGCTGCGCGGCTTGGTTCCCAACTGTTTCACAGTAGTCGGGGCCTCGGCCAAGGGACTGGCCCCTCTTCCCGCCGCTTGTTCGGCCACCCCGCCAATCCCCCTTGTGCTGCTCGTTGCCTGAAGATTGGAGTTCAATCCTCCAGACCTGTCCCCGGACCGGATCATCGGGTTCGGCCGCCATCCGAGGTTGGAGCCGGTATGGGGGTCTCCTCCAGAATCCGTCTGAGTACAGCGGAAGCGGAATGCCCTTGCGCAAGCGACTCATCCCTAACAATGAGCCGATGTGCCAGAACGGACTCGATAGTCGCCTTCATGTCATCCGGCACGACAAAACGGCGTCCCGCCACATAAGCGGTCGCCCGTGCGGCGCGAACCCAGTCGCGGGTGGCCCGCGGACTTGCTCCAAGCAGCAGCTCCGGCGCACAGCGCGTGGCATGGATGATCATTACAGCATAGGTCAGCAGAGCCGAGTGTACATGCACCGACTGGGCATCCTTCTGCATGCGCAGCCATTCCTCCGGAATAATAACCGGGCGCAGCTCTTCGGCTTGCAGCCGCCCCTCGCCGGACTCAAGCATGAACAGTTCATCCTCCGCGGACGGATAGCCGACCGACAGCCGCATCATGAAACGGTCCAGCTGCGCCTCCGGCAGCGGATAAGTCCCGTCGTCGCCAAGCGGGTTCTGGGTCGCCAGCAGCATGAACGGCTTTGGCAGCCGCATGGTCTCTCCATCGGCTGTTACGCTCCGTTCCTCCATCGCCTCAAGCAGCGCGGATTGGGTACGCGGCGGAGTACGGTTGATCTCATCGGCAAGGACAACATTCGCCATAAGCGGTCCCTTCCTGAACACCAGCTCTCCGCGCTTCCCGTCCCACACCATCCCTCCCACTACATCTGCCGGCATCATATCGGAGGTGAATTGAATGCGGCGGAAATCCCCGCCCATCACACGGGCCAGCGCCTTCACCAGCAGCGTTTTGCCAACGCCCGGCACATCCTCCAGCAGCACGTGACCCCCGGCGAGCAGCGCTGCCATCACTTGAACGACAACTTCGTTTTTGCCTACAAAAACACTGTTGATTCTGGCAATCATCAGCTTCAAAAGTCCGCTGGATGCTTCCGGCCAGCCTTCAGGCTCCCCATGATTTTGAAAAACCGAAGATTTCAGCTCATTTGCCGTTTGATTCGGAATCACTGCGCATCACAATCCTTTCATCGCTTTCCCTCGCGACCTGTCTATCAGCTAGCATTTCCACATCCTCTCCTGTTTAGTCTCATAGTTTGCGAGAAGCCCCAGCCTGATCAATCGGGGTCTGTACGATAGTCTGGTCGTTATCGGCTATTGAAAATAAGCACCCTTGAGGACGGGCCTTACTAAGTCTGGAGACAGAGCATAAAATCATACCGGAGACCGCATGGATTTCATCCTTACGCCTATCACGTCAAGACCACCCCTCCTTATAAGATAAGAGTAACAATTTTATAAGAAGGAAGGGTGTTTAAGGAGTGAAACTAACAATGGCAAGAACGGGTACGGGAGCAAGATTTTTTGAAGGAGAGAAATGGCTGGTGCTTACCGGGCTGCTGGGTTTTGTGCTTGCAGGGGTATGCGCAGTATGGGTTCTGCTGTACGGAGGTCCTGTAGCCCCGAATGGGGATGTCTCCAAAGCCATTTCCTTCGATGCGGCGCTGGGATTATTCTTGCTGTCGACAGCCGCTATCAGTCCGTTATCCGGGATGGGGACGCGAGGGAGAGCTTTCTTCCGTTGGTTTTATATCGCGCTTGGGCTTTATTCATACGGGGCGGAAACGATCCAAAACTTCCGCGGCGTCAATCCGAGATTCGTAGATGGCGGTTCGAGCTTTGATGTCGCGGTCGGTTCCGGCTTTGCTTTCGTTGCCCTGCTGCTTGTTTTGTTCTATCTGTTCCTGGGCATTCAATATTTCCGCAGGAAAGCCTCCGGACTTCGTCCTGAGCTGGTGCTGGGAATCCGCTATGCGATGATTGCCGTCCTGCTCTCTTTTACGGCAGGTATCTGGATTTCAGTCAATCAAAGCCGATTCGTCGGGATGAGCGGCAATATTATCTGGCTGCACGGCCTCGGCTTCCATGCGCTGCAGGCTGTACCCCTGGTTGCATGGTTGACGGAACGCTCATCCCTTAACAGCCAGAAACGCAGAAGATTGATCCATATCACGGGTATCGGCTTTATCCTCGGGTTAGGCGCCATCGGTTGGCAGACCGTTAACGGAGCTTCCATTATGGAGTTTTCGGTCCTTCCGGTTCTTGCGTGCTGCTTCTTTCTTATCTCACTGGTGCCGCTTGCTCTGCTTGTCCGCAAGCAGGGAATCAATGTCCCCAGTGGCAGATCACATGTTCATTAGGTTAGTACTGCCGCCAAGGATGAATGGAGCTCATTGTACCGTCATGGCCGGATAATCTGTACAGTTAAAAAAGCTCTCGTCCGCTTTGGCGGCTTGCACAAGTCGCTCCACATTTTATAGAGGTCAGGGACTGGCTGGCCCCGGACCGGCCACGCAGCAAGGTTTTTCCCGCCTACAGCGCCGGAAATCGAGGCTGGCCTGCAGGTAAGCAGGTCTTTCCTCACTGGTACCGTCATTAGGGCTCTGGCTGGCACGAACCGACCACACAGTAAGGTTTTTCCCGCCTACAGCGCCGGAAATCGAGGCTGGCCTGCAGGTAAGCAGGTCTTTCCTCACTGGAGCCACCGTTGGGGCTTTGGCTGGCCCCGGACCAGCCACGCAGTAAGGTTTTTTCCGCCTACAGCGCCGGAAATCGAGGCTGGCCTGCAGGTAAGCAGGTTTTTCCTCACTGGAGCCGTCATTTGGCTTTGCTTGCGCCGGATCCCACTCCATTATTACCGGCACAAATAGTTTGCAAAATAGAAAATGCCGCATTGCCCTAACCGGCAATACGGCATTTCTTAACCAACTCATATAAACTTCGCACCTGGCATTCCTGCCTGTACCGGTTAAAGGCTTTGCGCCGCTTCCAGCACCTGCTGCACATGCCCTTTAACCCGAATATTGCGCCATTCACGGACCAGTTTGCCCTTTTCGTCAATCAGGAAGGTCGACCGGACCAAACCCATATATTCTTTGCCATACAGCTTCTTCAGCTGCCAGACACCGTACAGCTCGCAGACCTCATGCTCGGTATCGGCAAGCAGCTCGAAAGGCAGCTCGTATTTGGAGGCGAAGCGCTCATGCCGCTCTGCCGTATCCAGACTGATCCCGAGCACAGCCGTCCCGCTCTCGCCAAATCCGGTATAATTATCGCGAAAATCGCAGGATTCCTGTGTACACGCCGGAGTCATATCCTTCGGATAAAAGAATAGCACCACCTTCTGACCGAGATAATCGCTCAGCCTCACCCGGCGCCCGCCAACGGTCTCCAGAGAGAAATCCGGTGCCGGTTTTCCAATGCGCGCCTTTGCTTTTTTTGCCGGCATTGTTCGCTCCTCTCCCTTCCTCGTTTGATTTCCATATAACATCCGGGCCAGGCTCAGCCTAAGAGCCCGCCCCGCGGTAGCGCTTGACTCCGTAGTTCCAGACCATGAGTCCGATTGTCAGTACGACAATTCCCATCACCGGCGTCAGCAGCGACAGCGTGGACAGCCCGTCTTCCTTGCGGTCGAGAAAATAAGAAGCCGGGATGACGCCGACGAAGGCAAAAGGCAGCAGCCACGTCAGGAGAAAACGGATGGTTTTATTATAAATGTTGACGGGATACCGTCCATAGTTCTGGATATTGTACATAAGCGGCAAAATACCCGTCGGCGCATCCGAGAAGAAGGAAATAGCTGTCAGCGCAATATATAGACCGGCGTAAATAAATACAGCGCCCAGAGTGAAGACCACCAGCATGAGCGCATCGAGCAGCTCGAACGGAAGGCCCAGCTGCGACCAGCTAATTGCCATAATGACCGCGCCGACAATGGAGCCGAACAGGGATGGCGGGTCCATATTTTCCAGCAGCACCTGATACAGGTTATGGGCTGGACGCGTCAATATGCGGTCCATCTCGCCCTTGACTATATAACGCTCGCTGAAGCCCCAAAGATTAAAGAAAATCCCGAAAATGCCCGATGGCACCATGAAGAAGCCATAGACGAACACCACCTCGGCTTCCGACCAGCCGCCCAGCGACGCGGTATGCTGAAACACGACGAGAATGAAGATCAGGTTCACGCCCTGGAATAATAAATCTGAAAGCACCTCGACCCAGAAGTCCATCCGGTAAGTCAGCCTGGTCTTGACATAATTCTTCATGTATTCCGCACATAATGACCAATAGAATCGCATTGCGCCTTAACCTCCTTGAACGAACAGCCGGTAACGCGCCTGCCGCCATACCCATGCGATCGGGATGATCAGCACGAGAAACCAGATTATTTGGACGCCCAGCACCCGGATCGCCTCGAAGCCCGCAACCCTGCCGGTAAATACCGAGCTCGGCAGGTAGGTAATCGCCTGGAAGGGCAGCCATTTCATCGTCACGGCAAGCCATCCGGGAAAGAACGAGATCGGTACAACAACGCCTGAGAACAGGTCAACCAGGACGCGCTTCATCCGCAGCATCCCTTGATTATTTTCCACAAAAAAAGCAAACAGCCCCGTCAGCATATTAATCTGGGTGTTGATCAGAAAGCTGAGCACCAGCATGACAAAGTAAAGCGCCCATACGCCGGGATCCGTAGGCAGCTTGACCGGGAACAGCAGGCAGGCTATCGCAAGCCCCGGAACCATGAACAGCAGCAGGCGGAAAATCCCTTCCCCGAAGCCCTGCATCAGCTTTACGATCAAATAATTATAAGGCCGGATAAACTGGATCGCCACGCTGCCGTCCCGGATTTCGTTGGCTATCTCCGTATCCAGATTATTGAAGTAGAACGCTCTGGCCATCCAGGAGACGGCCACATAGGTGGTCATCTGGCCAAGCGTAAATCCGCCAAGCACCTTCTGGTCGCCAAAGATCGCTTCCCAGAGAAAATAATAAGCTCCGATATTAATGGCATAAATAACAATACCGCTGTAATAGTTAACGCGATAAGCGAGCATCATCAGGAAACGGATCCGGATCAGATCCAGATATGCGCTACCCATGATGTACCGGCTCCTTCTCGCTGCTGCTGTCCTTTGTTATGGGAACGGCTGTCCCGTCAGAGCTTTCCGGTGTCCGTTCCCCCATATATTGGCTGAGCTTATCCGCCGTCTCCTGCGAAGCCGAACCGGATTTATAAATTTCACGGACAATCTCGTCTGTATTGGTCTCCATGATTTTGATATCGCGGATGTCCGCGACACCCCCGACAACACGCGAGAGCGCATCGGAAACATTGATTTCATGAGGCAGGAACATTGTCGCCGTTACTTCATTGTCGATGGACCAGCTCACTCCGCTTAAGCCTTCCGTTTGCTGCTTCAGCACACGGATATCCGGCTGTTCGCCGAACTGGAATTGTATTTCACGCCCTTTGCTCCAGCGCGACTTCAGCTCATCCAGGCCGCCATCGTAGATGATTCTGCCATCATCCAGCATAATAACCCTTGTGCAGAGCGCTTCGATATCCTGAAGGTCATGCGTCGTGAGGAGAATGGTCGTCCCCTGCTCCCGGTTGATTTTCTTCAGGAAATCCCGGATTTCAGTTTTTACGACAATATCCAGCCCGATAGTGGGCTCGTCCAGGAATAGAATGGAAGGATTATGAAGCAGCGATGCAACCAGCTCGCAGCGCATCCGCTGACCGAGACTGAGCTTGCGTACGGGACGGTTCAGCAGATCCCCGAGCTGCAGCCGCTCCACCAGTTCATTCAGGCGCTTGCGGAATTCCTCCTCCGGAACACGGTATACCTTGCGCAGCAGCTGGAAGGACTCAATAACTCCGATATCCCACCACAGCTGGCTTCTTTGACCGAACACGACTCCGATTCCATTCACAAATTTCTCACGGTCTTTGAACGGGACGAAGCCGTTAACCTGAATATGTCCGGAGGTAGGAACGAGGATGCCGGTCAGCATCTTGATGGTTGTTGATTTGCCGGCCCCATTCTCTCCAATATAACCGCATATTTCACCTTGAGGTATTTGGAAGGAAATATCCTTTACAGCTGTAATTTCATTATATTCGCGCTTAAACAGATCCTTCAGGGCCCCGCTGAGTCCTTCGCGGTTTTTCTGGACACTGAACTGCTTGCGCAAATCTTTGACATCAATCGCTAACATTGCGGAAGCTTCCTCTTTTCTCTTCGACATTTCCTGGGAAATGTTCGGTTTTTTTCGATTTCTCTATCTATTTATACGCCGTCAGCCAGGCGAGTTCAAGCAGGAAAGTCCTCCTTTTTTCTCCATTGCGGCGTTTTTCACGCGGTTTTTCGGGGTCCTTTACAAAGATTTCTTAAACAAAGCCAATCTTTGGTTTCTATAATTTTCCTTTATGAGTACTGAAACCGTATAGTAAAATTTTCATTCCATCTCACAAGGCTTGCCGAAATGAGCCGTTTCAGCTTTATTTTCGACATTTTATTGTATTAAGAGGGTTTTTTAACGACCAATACACACCAAATACAAGATAAAACTTGCTTCTGCATGTCAAAACATTTTATAATTTTATGATGAAGAACAGCTTCACGGAAGTTCTTCTTTCAATCAAGAAGAAATCACCAGTACCTTTCATCATTCGTTAAATCCATGCAGACAATTCCAAAAACAAACGTGAATCATACCAAGGAGGGGAACAAAAAAGGATGCCGCGGGTGAAATCAAACAAGAAAAGACCATGGCTAAAACCGCTTATTATCGTCTTGTCCATCCTGTTTGTTGTCGTGGGAGGCGTTGGCGCCTACGCAGCATATCAAGGATATGGTATATATAATCAACTGGACACCCTGCAAAAACCAAAAGAAGAATCCCGTTTCGGACAGTTTGAAGTGAAAGAAGAAGAAAAACCTGTTGAATGGGAAGGAACGGAGCGCGTCAACATTCTGCTCATGGGCGGCGACAACCGCGGGCTGGAGAAGAATGAAGCGGCACGGTCCGATTCCATGCTGGTGGCATCTATCGATCCGGTAACGAAGAAAGCTCATTTGTTCTCCGTTTTGCGCGATACGTATGTGCCGATTGAAGGTCATGGCGAGGGCCGGATCAATACCGCGCTAGCGCTCGGAGGACCGAATCTGGCCATGAAGACGATCGGCGGTATGCTCGGACTTGATATTCAATATTATGTGTATACGGATTTCGAAGGCTTCAAATCGTTGATCGACGCCATCGGCGGAATTGATTTTGACGTTGAGAAAAACATGAACTATGTCGACAATGCCGACGGCAACCGCTACGACATCCATCTCAAAAAAGGATTTCAGCATCTGGACGGCGAGCACGCGCTCATGTATGTGCGCTTCCGCCATGATGCGATGAGCGATTTCACACGGACTGAGCGGCAGCGCAATTTTCTGGATACTGTTGCAGACAAGCTCAAGAACGGTTGGAATTTGTTGAAAATGAAACAAATTCTCGAGAGCGTCAATCCTTATATCGAAACGAATCTGGATATTTCCGATATGCTCAAGCTTGCCCAGCTCGGAGTGAAGACGCAGCTGGCCGGCCAAGCGCAGGTTCCCCCGATGGATAACATCGGTGACCGCAAGGTCTCCGGCGCTTCGGTGCTCTCTATCCGCGATGATGAAGAGCTCCTGACATACGTGCAGGAAATCCTAACGGAGGATTCAACAGCACCGGATACAACAACTACCGGTACCGGCAATGCAGGCGGAGCAAGCGCAACTACTTCCGGTTCAGGCAATACCGGTTCAAGCACGAATACAGGCAGTACAAATTCAAGCTCCAATACCGACTCAAGCACCAAAACGAACGAATAACCGGTAACATCATAAACAAAAGGGTGAATTCGCGAGCGGATCGCCCTTTTGTTTTGTTATCCGGCGGATAAGCGAAGCCGTTTCCGGAGGAGTACATAATAAGGTAAATTCGACAGGAGGCAACAACATGTCTTTGAATCATACCCGTTCGGAGGCGCTCTACACCGAGGCGCTGGAGCATATTGTCGGAGGTGTGAACAGCCCTTCGCGCTCGTTCAAGGCGGTCGGCGGCGGTGCCCCTGTTTTTATGGAACGCGCACAAGGCGCTTATTTCTGGGATGTTGACGGCAATCGGTATATTGATTATCTTTGCGCTTACGGCCCCATTATTACCGGCCACGCCCATCCTCATATTACGGATGCCATTATCCGTGCGGCGAAGAACGGGACCCTGTACGGCACGCCGACTGAGCTGGAAATTCAGCTTGCCAGGATGCTGAAGACCGCCATTCCCTCGATGGACAAGGTTCGTTTTGTCAATTCGGGCACAGAAGCGGTGATGACGACAATCCGCGTTGCCCGCGCTTATACAAAGCGCAATAAAATAATCAAATTTGCGGGCTGCTATCATGGCCATTCCGATCTGGTGCTTGTGGCTGCCGGCTCCGGTCCCTCCACGCTCGGGATTCCCGACAGCGCCGGCATTCCGCCCAGCATTGCCGGCGAAGTTATCACGGTGCCTTTCAACGATCCGGATGGCCTTCACCAGGCTCTGGAGCGTTGGGGTGAGGATGTGGCCGCTGTGATGGTAGAACCTATCGTCGGCAATTTCGGCATGGTCATGCCCGCTCCCGGCTTCCTGGAGCAATTATGCCGGATGACGCGCGAAGCAGGCGCTCTGGTTATCTACGATGAGGTCATCAGCGCCTTCCGTTTCCACTACGGCAGCGCCCAGACCTATGAGGCTTTTCCCGATCGGCAGGCGATTGAGCCCGACCTTACCGCACTGGGCAAAATCATCGGCGGAGGTCTGCCAATCGGCGCTTACGGCGGGCGCAAGGACGTGATGGCCCAGGTTGCGCCGCTCGGGCCTGCCTATCAAGCGGGCACGATGGCTGGCAACCCGGCCTCGATCTCGGCAGGTATCGCCTGTCTGGAAGTGCTTCAGACTCCCGGCGTTTACGATCAAATGAGCAATCTTGCCCTCAAGCTCAGCGCAGGACTGCAGCGGTTGGCGGATGATCAGGGTATTCCCCTTACGATCAACCGCATCCGCGGCTCATTTTCGACTCATTTCTGCACAAATCCCGTGACGAATTACGAACAGGCCCAGCTTGCCGACGGCGAGCGGTTCGCACGGTTCTTCCGGCTGATGCTGGAGCAGGGAATATGTCTGGCGCCTTCCAAATATGAAGCCTGGTTCCTCACTACTGCGCATACCGAAGCGGATATTGACCAGACCCTGGCTGCTGCCCGGGTCGCGTTCCAGACGATGAGCCAGGATTAATTACCGGCGCAGCGGTTTACCGTTATCTTACTCCTGTTTCATCATCCTATGCATAGAAACCGCGTAAGAGGCCGTCCACAGCTGGACGGCCTCTTACGCGGTTTCTCATATAATGCTGCTGCTGTTCTGAATCCCTCTAAAGCTTCATGTCAACAAGAATGCTGGGAGCTTTGACTACTGATACATCTGCAGGCATAGCATGCTCACATCTCCAGTACCATCAAGTCAAGTGTCCAATATGGAAGTGATCAGCACGATAACAAGCAGAATCAGCAGTATACCTCCAAGAACAACCCAACTGACCGGATGCGCCATGTTGAACGTCCAACCCATCCCGTACCGCTTATTCACGATAAAGGAGGGATCCTCCGGATTATGATAAAAGAAGCCGCCCTTCCAATGACTGTCGTCGCTTACCCCGGCAGCTACGACCTGATCGATGCCTTTACTCCTCAAATAAATGATTAATCCAATGGAACATCCGATCAGAATAAGAGGCAGAAACAGCGATGTCAGCATGAGCAGATCAGCGGACCAGCCATAGAGTATCGTCGCCTGAATATAACTGAACAATGCCGCAATGAACAGGGAGAGAAAATAAAGAAATATCGAGTTGATGCGGCGAAATTTCTGCTGCTTGATCATGGATTCATCCGGTTTTGCGGGATCTAGCTGTTGTTTGGCCGCACGGATGACAAAATTCGCAAATAGAAATATTCCGATCAGAAGGAGTTGGGTAATATTCAACATAAACACGGAGCTGAAGCTTTTCTCAGAGAAGCCGTCCTCTTCAAAGCTGGCATTATAATGAGTGGTTAAGGTATCGGGAATGCTGTCCCATTGAACAACGGCGCCAATCACTGAAATGATGATGAGCAGCAGATGAACGAGATACCAGCGATCACGGATCGTTAGAGGTCCTTTCCGAAAATTCAAATTGGCGACCCGCTTGGTGCTCTGCGGCGGTTCCCATTCCTTTTCCAGCTTGATGCGAAGCGCCCTGCGATGACTGGCCGCGAGAGACAGGACGAATCCGATGACTTGAACCAGCGTGGCGCTGAGCAATACGGCTTCGGACATCCCCTTCATCCACCAGCCCACCAAGCCGCCTGCAGCTGCAGCGCATACCATAATGAACACAGACATTCGGATGTAGCTTTTGCGCACAGCTGTTACGGCCTCATCATCCCGCATAGGCTCGGGAACAAAAACACCGAACAACAAAACACGTGTGCTTATCAACGGCACCAGCAAAAACACAATCCCCATCATGACGTACATTACAATCGAAAAAAGCCAAATCCCCCATGTCGGATCCATACGCCCCTACTCCCCTTCCTTCGTATTCTTCCGGTTGAAAGCATCCTGGCAGAGCCTCAGAAATTCCTCCTCAGCCATGCCCCTGACGATTCCTTCAGCTGACAAAGCGCGGAGCTGTCTCTGCACTTTATCCTTGAACCCGGCGGTCACGCCAGGCATTTCACCAGGCTGTACGACGACCCCCTTTTTGCGGTGGACCTGGAGAAAGCCCTCCTGCTTCAAGGTCTGGTAAGCTTTATTAACGGTATGCAAATTAATGTCCAGGTCTGCTGCCAGACTGCGGACTGACGGGAGCGCATCTCCCGGCCTCAAATCCCCCTTGGCGATACCCTCAATAAGCTGCTCGGCAATTTGCGTGTAAATCGGCGACTCCGACTGCAAATCCAACTCCATAAACATGTTGACTCACCTGCCTCTCCTGACACTGCCTCAATCTGTTGATGACTGTATTGTTACGAATGTCTGTTATACACCGAATATAACAGATAATCAAATTTCATGCAAGGAGCATTTCCAAAAGCGCTAGAAAAAAGGCGTATTCCCCAAGTCATCTTGACCATGGCTGGAATACGCCTTTTATAATTTCATTATGCCGTTTCAAATCCAATTCTCGCGGTAAGGCTGCATAACCGTTCAGAGAAGCCCTGCTGCTCTGCAAATCAGCAGACACATGCCAGCTTCACTTCCTGATCTAACCTGCAGCTTCCACTTTCTTAAGCTCGTCTACAAGCTGCCCATGAATCGCTCCATTAGTCGCGACAACATTACGCACTCCCAGTTCATAGGGGCTGCCCAACATGTCGGTGACCTGCCCTCCGGATTCCGAGACAAGGAGCGAACCCGCCGCCAGATCCCAGGAATTCAAACCGATTTCCCAAAAGCCGCTGAGCCGTCCGCATGCCACATACGCCATATGCAGTGCCGCCGAGCCGCCGGAGCGGATATTGCGCACTTGCGGCGCAAGCGCCTGCAGCCCCTTCATATTGAGCGGCAGCGCATACTGCTGATCGGCCGGGAAACCTGTAGCGAGGAGGCTCTCGCCAAGCTGGCTTTCCGTGCCTACCTGCATAGGCTTGCCATGCACATAGGCGCCTTTGCCTTTCTCCGCTACGAATAATTCATCCCGCATGGGATCATACACGACGCCTACAATGACCTCCCCCTTGTGCGCCAGAGCGATCGAAACAGAGAAGAAAGGGAAGCCGTGCACGAAGTTCGTCGTCCCGTCGATCGGATCGACCACCCATAAATACTCGGCCTCACGCACATTATTGAGCGCTTTCGCAGAGGCCTCCGGCCCCGGCTCCACGCCTTCTTCACCAAGAAAGGAATGATGTGGAAAATGCGTCTGCACCAGGTTGCGGATCATCATCTCAGAACCCTTATCCACTTCGGTTACTAGATCGGTAGGGGAGTATTTTAAAGACAAGCTTGTATAATTACCAAGTTTGGTTTTGATCCATTCACCCGCTTTAGCCGCACAATTGATTGCCACTACGGTAAAGTTTTTTCCCCCTATTGCAGGTGTATTGTTGCTCTCGTCACTCACGGTTCTATCACACTACTTTCCTATGAGTTGCTATATGCTTATTAGTATACGTTACCATATCTTCAAAGTTTCGCCCAGTTCTTGCAGGAAACCGTCTATAATTTCGCTGCTCCTTCAATAATTAATTCAACAGCCAGAAGGCCCAGTGTAATGCGAAGGAGCCACATCAGCCCTTTGCCGCTCATCCGGCTTGCGACATAAGCGCCGAACTTGCCGCCGATCCATGCCCCGGGAACAAGCGCCAGCACAATGCGCCAGTCTACTTCGCCTAGCCATATATGTACGCTGCTGCCCAATGCAGACGAGAGGAAGATCACGAACATCGAGGTAGCCGTGGCAAGATGGGGCGGAAACCGGAACAGGAGCACCATCACCGGAACAAATAACGAACCTCCGCCAATGCCGAACAAGCCTGAGATGAGCCCGACAAAAAATCCGATGACCAGGGCAGGCCCTACGGCATAACCATAGACATGCCCGACCCCGTCCTGATCGGTATAGAGCCGCTCCACTGGCCACTTTCGCGTGATCGGCCTGATATAATCCCTGGCAACCAGCAAAGCGGCCATTAACAGCATAAAGATTCCAAATACGAGCTGGAAGCTGCCATCCTTCAGATAACCGGTCAGAGCCGAGCCGACCATAGCGGCAGGCCCGCTCGTCACGAACAGCAGCCACGCGCTGCGGAAATCCACTCTTTTCTTCTTGGCGTATGAAAGTGTGGAAGCAAGCGCTGTCACAATTAACGCGCACAGCGAGGTGCCCACAGCCGTTGTATGGCCGATTGGAGACCCGGTCAGCTGCGGCCCAAGAAGAACCAGGGTTGGAACGATGATAATTCCCCCGCCCAAACCGACAATGCTTCCGAACATTGCGGCGATCAGACCCAGAAGGAGAAGAAGGACAATCTCAAGCACGCCCGTCACCTCACCCGATTCTTAATGACATCTATATTTTACCCCGATTCCGCGCATGCAAGACCCCCTTGCCCCCCCATAAGGCAATAAAGCCCCCCGGGCTTTGTCCGGAGAGCTTATGCTATATTCAGCGGCAATACCGGACTGCAGTTGAATCAGTTCACTTCAATCCTTGCTCCATCGATGATCCGTATGCCCTGTTCGTCCTGTGCCAGCTGGCGCAAATCCTCCATCAGCCTGAACAAGGCCAGGTCCTTGCCCTTGGCCTCCAGCATCACATCCAATTTATCAGTCGAACCAGCCGTTTCCTGCAAAAACCGCAGAAGCGGAGCCGGATCCACATAGTCGGCATGACCCCGCGGGTCCCGCTCGCTCTTGGGACTGGAAACGTGGAGCTTCGGCGGAAGCGGTCTTGAAGGCTGACCGCCAGGTATAAGCATGGCTCCTTCTGCGGCAGAGACTCCTTCAGGTTCAGAGTCCCCATCAGGAAGAGCGCCGTCCCATGTCCGCAAAATGCGCGGCCACAGCTCGCCGGCAAGCGATGCGTTGCTCTCGTTCCCGTCATTGACAGCGTGATGATGAATATCAAGCACCATCGGGACGCCCACAGCTTCGGCCGCGTCCAGGGTCTCCCGGACGGTAAACGTCTTGTCGTCATTCTCAAGCGTGATCCGGTTCCTGATCCTCCAAGGCAGCTGCCCGAACTGGCGGACAAAACGCTCAGCTGATGAAGGCTTGTCCCCGTATGCTCCGCCTACGTGAATATTGCATTTTACCCTCTCGTCCAGTCCCATCGCTTCCAGCATATGCACGTGGTAGCGCAAGTCCTCTTCGGACTTTACAAGCACCTCGGGACGCGGCGTGCTCAGGACGCAGAAATGGTCGGGATGGAAGGATACGCGCATCCCCTTGTCCTTCACGAACGCGCCAACAGCGGCGAAGGCTTCTGCAAGCGCCGGCCATGGCGACCAGTCCTGAAGCTCCTCGTGCGTAGCCAGCGGAATGAGCTTGGAGGACATGCGGTAAACCTTGATATCATGGGCATGGCAATGGCGCAGCAAACGCAGCGTATTATGCAGATTTTCTTCGGCGATGCGCTCCAGTCTGCGCAGAGCTGCTTCACGATCCGGCAGCTTTGAGAAGCTGGTGTAGGTCATGGTGCGGGACGGCGAAGCATTCTCAAGCTGCAGACTCATCGCGACAAAGCCAAAGCGGACAATCATGCATGCTCTCCGAAGAACATTTCATAGGCAAGGGCGGTTTGCACGCGCGCCTCCTCCTCTGTCAGCTTTCGGATAAGCTCCATTTCGACCTGCGTAATCTCCTCGCCTTGAAAATTAATCTCCGCGATCGACACCAGAATGCGGACAATCGCAATCGCTTCATTATTGGGCGTATATGCAATAACCTTCTGTCCGGTAGGATAAACGCGAAATCCGTTCTTGACTATTTTGCTGCGGCCGTATTCAAGCAGCTCGTTCAGCTCATTGTCATTCTTGAACTTGCAGACCGAGTTAAACTCCGTTTCGAACCCCATATGATTTCCTCCAGCAATTATATTGTGGCGTATTTCTTGTCCTCAGAGAGCAAGGCTGACAACAATCAACCAAGTCTTGACAACAATCATCGAAGAAACAGACTCCGGTCCTGTATCAGACCGGGTCTCCTCCCCCATAATCGATACGCTGCTTCTCCGTGTGGCGGGCAACCGCAAGTCCAATCAACGTGTCCAGCAGATCCGTGTAGGAGACTCCGCTTTCCTTCCACATCAGAGGATACATGCTGTAGGGCGTAAAGCCCGGCATGGTATTGACCTCGTTGATGAAAAGCTTGCCGTCGCTTTTGCGCAGGAAGAAATCGGCGCGCGCAAGGCCCGAGCCGTCAATCGACAAGAAAGCGCGGACGGCCATTTCGCGGACGGCTTCCGCTGTTTCCGCCGGAATATTGGCCGGAATATGCATCATCGATTTGCCGTCGATATATTTGGCTTTATAATCATAAAATTCACTGGAAGACGTGATTTCGCCCACCACGGAAGCACGCGGCTCGTCATTGCCGATCACACTGACCTCTATCTCCCGGGCGTCGACAAATTCCTCCACAATCACTTTCCGGTCAAACCTCAGCGCATAATTGATCGCCGTGATCAATTCCTCCCGGTTGCGGGCCTTGGAGATGCCTACGCTCGATCCCAGGTTAGCCGGCTTGATGAAGCAGGGATAGCCCAGCGCAACCTCGATCTCCATAATAAAAAAGCCGTGATCCTTCTCCCACTGGGTACGGTTAAAATACCGGTACACGCACTGCGGCAGGCCGTCCTGGGCAAAAATTTTCTTCATCGTGATCTTGTCCATGCCGACTGCCGAAGCCAATACGCCCGCTCCCACATAGGGGATACCCGCCATTTCCAGGAGGCCCTGTATCGTACCGTCCTCTCCGAAGGTGCCGTGCAGCAAAGGAAAAACAACATCGAGAGCCGGACCAGCCTCAGCAGCAGGAACAGTCAGGGCAGCGGCGGTTTCCGCCGACAAAGCGTTGAAAACCGGCATGAGCGCGTCCGTTCCGGAGGCAGCTTGAGCGCCAACAAGACGGAGCGGCTCCAGTTCATCAGGCGGCGCCAGAAGCGCCTGTCCTGCGCGCCACTTGCCTTCTTTTGTAATATAGAAAGGAATAATTTCGTAACGGCTGTAATCAAAAGCTTTCATGACTGCAAGCGCAGTCTGCAGCGACACCTCATGTTCGCCCGATCGGCCCCCGTAAACGAGTCCGACGCGCACTTTCTTCCCCATGGCTAATCCTCCGGTTACGAATAATTTCCCACATCAGGATATAATCATGCATCTGACATGCATCCTTACAGGAATAATGCTTAAAATTCATCGGCAATATGAAAAAAGCGATACTTGGTACGTTCGGTCCACGCATAAGAATCTTTATAATCCCAGTAGCGGTGGCGGCTTGGCACAGTGTTAGCATTGACTAGCGGCATGCCCGCCGCGTCGAAAGCGGTCACGATAGTGCTGTGCTGAAAGCGGTTGTCTCCGCTCCAATCATAAATAATGACATCGCCCAGATCCAGCTGATCGGCTGAATCCACGACCGTCGCCCGGAGGCCGCTTTGGCGGGAGCCCGACAGGAACAGCTGCAGCGCACCGGCAACAGCCCAGCTGTAGCTCCACATTTCGCGCCCTGCGCTTCTCTCCCGATACCACCAGCCCGAATCCCTTTTACCAGTATAGTTCATAGGCGCGTGGCCTGCAAAGAGGCATTGGGATACATAATTCGTACAATTGACATCGAAGGTTTCATAAGCCGGATTGCCTTCATTCCACCACCGGTCCGCATAGGCGGCGGCCAAGTCCCGGCGGTAACGAATTCCAGCGCGGCCATGTTTGAAACGCGATAAAACATCATAATTTATAAAAGGTATGGATGTCGGCTTATCTTCCATTTCAACTTGCTGCTCGGCAGACAGCTGTGAAGCGAAGGAATCGGACATACTATATCTGGGACGCCGTTCCATGACGAGCGGCTCCACACGGTTAATCCGGTAGCTCTCGCCGTCCAGCGACAGCCACAGGCGCTCCCGCTCCCGCCTGTCCTCCGTATAGGTGCGGCCAAGCTGCTGCATCGTCCGCTTGATCTTCAGCTCGATCAGGGCCGTCGCCTCTGCCAGAGATTCCGATTCACTGATCCGCAGCAGCTCCGCGCTCGTCTCGCTGCGCAGAGGCAGAACGCCGCGCAGCAGCTCCTGCTCGCGAAGTCGTGAAAGCTTGCGCTGATAGCGGGACAGATGGTCCACATCGGTCACGATACCTTCCGGTTCCGGCGTAAAGCGGTCAATCTCGGCCTGGTTAACCAATTGAACATAATGGTGCACGCAAGCTTTCCATCCGCTTGGCTCCGGATCCTTGAGGCCGGTCGCCTCCTTCGCCCTGGCGGTCCCCCGGCTGCTGCGCACTGCGGGCCTGCTTGACGTTTGCACCCCTTTGCGTTTTCTAACTCCGGTCCGCGTTCTCGCTTGAGGCATCACTATTCCCTCCCTGCAGTTTTTGTGCCTGACAAAGTTGGTTCATTATATGAGACCAACGGCAAATTCATGTGAGGAAGAGAAAACAACCTGATGCAGAAAACGCTCAGCAGATCAATTCCGACTGATTGAAGGGACGGTAAATTCCAAATGGATAAGAGGAAATGACGGATACCGCCTGTTGGATGCACAGTTAGTTTCTTCCTTTTTGAGATATAAGCAAAGTATAGGGCGAATTTATACTTTCTTATATTTACGAAAAACGTTATACTTAAGAAAAGCAGCGATTTTTGAAATCGTGTTTTACAGAGTGAAACAAGAAAACCATTTTCAAAATATCACATGGTTATCTTCATGCCATTTTTCTTTGATATTTTTGAGGGGGAAATACCTTGCTGCACTCCACAAACAGCATCGAACCATTTATTTTTTTACCCAATTGTACAAGGAGGCGTCAAACGTAAATGACATCAAAGAACGATTACTCTGTCCGCGAGTCGCTTGAAGTCGGAGGTAAACCTTATGTTTATTACCGCCTGCAAGGTCTTGAGGACCAAGGATTAGGCAATATTTCCAAACTGCCTTTCTCCATTAAAGTACTGCTGGAAGCAGCGGTTCGGCAGTTTGACGGCCGCGCCATCACGTCTGAGCATGTCAAGCAATTGGCAAACTGGGCCGACGGCCGCGAGGACAAAGAGATTCCTTTCATTCCTGCCCGTATCGTGCTCCAGGATTTCACCGGCGTTCCGGTTGTCGTTGACCTTGCCGCCATGCGCGACACCGTCAAGAAATCAGGCGGCGATCCAAAGCAAATCAACCCGCTCGTGCCGGTCGATCTCGTTATTGACCACTCCGTTATGGTTGACGCATTCGGCAGTCCCGAGTCGCTTGAGTACAATATGAACATTGAGTTTGAGCGCAACGAAGAGCGTTACCGTTTCCTCCGCTGGGCGCAAACCGCATTCGATAATTTCCGCGCCGTACCGCCGGGAACGGGTATCGTTCACCAGGTAAACCTGGAGTATCTGGCATCGGTTGCCGCAACCAAAACAAAAGACGGCGAAACCGTTGTCTACCCGGATTCATTGGTTGGAACGGATTCCCATACGACGATGATCAACGGACTTGGCGTTGTTGGCTGGGGCGTAGGCGGCATCGAGGCGGAAGCCGGCATGCTGGGACAACCGCTTTATTTTGTAATGCCTGAGGTTATCGGCTTCCGCTTGACGGGCAGCCTGTCGGAAGGCGCTACGGCGACTGATCTGGCGCTGACCGTTACGCAGGTTCTCCGCAAGAAGGGCGTTGTCGGCAAATTTGTCGAATTCTTCGGTCCCGGCCTGTCCAACATCGGACTGGAAGACCGTGCGACTGTTGCCAACATGGCTCCCGAGTACGGCGCAACCATCGGCTTCTTCCCGGTCGACTCCGAAACGCTACGCTTCCTGCGCAACACCGGACGTACAGAAGAACAGATCGCTCTTGTCGAAGCTTACTATAAAGCACAAAACATGTTCCGCACCGACGATACGCCGGAGCCGGTTTTCTCCGATATCGTGGAGCTGGACTTGTCAACGATCGTACCATCGCTTGCAGGTCCGAAGCGTCCTCAGGACCGCGTCGAGCTGACAGCGATGAAAGAAGAATTCAATGGCATTATCCGCACTCCGATCGACAAGGGCGGCTATGGCCTGTCCGACAACAAGATTGAAGAAATGATTGAAGTGAAGCATGCGAACGGTTCTGTCAGCAAAATGGGAACAGGCGCTGTCGTTATCGCCGCCATCACCAGCTGTACAAACACGTCCAATCCAAGCGTTATGATGGCCGCCGGACTTGTGGCCAAAAAAGCGGTTGAGCTTGGCCTCAAACGTCCTGCTTACGTCAAGACTTCTCTTACGCCGGGCTCGCTGGTCGTTACCGATTATCTGGAGAAGGCCAACCTGCTCAAGCCGCTTGAAAAGCTGGGCTTCTACGTTGCAGGCTACGGCTGCGCAACCTGTATCGGCAACTCCGGCCCGCTGCCTGATGAAGTAAGTTCGGCAATCACGGATAACGACATGACCGTAGCTGCCGTACTTTCCGGTAACCGTAACTTTGAAGGCCGCGTTCATGCCCAGGTCAAAGCCAACTACCTGGCATCTCCGCCGCTTGTTGTGGCGTACGCGATTGCCGGTACGGTCAATATCGATCTGGCTAACGATCCAATCGGTTATGACGGCAAGAACCAGCCTGTATATCTCAAGGATATCTGGCCATCATCCAAAGAAATCTCCGACGCGATCGGTGTTGCGATGAGCCCTGAATCCTTCCGTGAGAAATATGCCAATGTCTTCACGCAAAACGAACGCTGGAACCAAATCGATGTGCCACAGGGCGAGAGCTACGAGTGGGACGACAAGTCCACTTATATTCAAAACCCGCCGTTCTTCGAGAACCTGGGTCCCGATATCGACGATATCAGCGACATCAAGGGCGCAAGCGTGCTTGCTCTGCTCGGCGATTCGGTAACGACCGACCACATCTCGCCAGCCGGCAATATTAAAGCCGACAGCCCTGCAGGCGAATATCTGATCAAGCACGGCGTCGACAAAATCGACTTCAACTCGTACGGCTCGCGCCGCGGCAACCATGAAGTCATGATGCGCGGTACGTTCGCCAACATCCGGATCCGCAACCAGGTTGCTCCGGGCACTGAGGGCGGCGTGACCACTTACCTGCCGACAGACGAGGTTATGTCGATCTATGACGCTTCGATGCTGTATCAGAAGAAAAATAAAAACCTGGTCGTTATCGCCGGTAAAGAGTATGGAACAGGCAGCTCGCGCGACTGGGCAGCCAAAGGCACCATGCTGCTTGGCGTAAAAGCCGTTATCGCCGAGAGCTTCGAGCGGATTCACCGTTCCAACCTCGTCGGAATGGGCGTGCTGCCGCTGCAGTTCCAGGCAGGACACGGCTGGAGCACGCTTGGGATTACAGGCCGCGAAACCTTCGACATTATCGGGCTGGACAATGACGTGAAGCCCGGTCAGGAAGCTCATGTCGTCGTCACCCGCGAAGACGGCACCACATTCGAATTCCCGGCGATCGTTCGTCTGGATTCCATGGTGGATGTGGATTACTACCGCAACGGCGGCATTCTGCAAGCCGTTCTGCGCCAAATGATTGCCAATCAATAATATCGAGCCGGATATTGGCTGATGTCTGCAGACTGACGGTCCCCTCCTGTATGGAGCGGGACCGTTTTTTTTTGAAATATCGGCAAGCAAGCGGCTCAAACACGGATCTAAAGTCAAAAAAAAACAGCGGGGCCGTTTTCGACACATAGTCGGGCTGCACCGCTGTTTTACATGGCTAAACATTAACCTGCATTCATATTGCCGCCAAGGCACTACTTCAGCATGGCTCCAATATGGTTGGCCGCTTCAATAACAGCCGAAGCCTGTTCGCGCATCTTCTCCGGCGTCAGCCGGTTCGCGGGGCCGGAGACGGACAAGGCGGCAACCAGCTTTCCCGCCCGGTTGAAGATCGGGGAAGAGACAGCCGCAGCGCCCTGTTCCCGCTCCTCAACACTTGTAGCGTAGCCCAGCCCTCTTATCTCCTCAATCTGCTTGCGGAATTGCGCCTTGTCGAAATAGGCAGGCCATGATTCGTCGTGGAGCAGCTCCTCCTGTTTTTGCGGCTCCTCGAAGGCAATAAGCACCTTGCTGGACGCTCCCACATACAGTGGCAGACGGACGCCTACAGGAGCGACTCTGCGCACGGCCTGGCTGCTCTGAACGGCTTGTATGCGGATCCGCTCATTCCCGTCGCGCAAATAAAGGCTGATGGTCTCGCCAAGCATATCGCGCAGACGTTCCATCTCAGCCAGTCCAAGCACAGCCGGATCGTCCGTGCCGGACATATTGGCGGAAAGCTCCCAGATGCGCAGCCCCAGCCTGTAGCGCTCGGAAGCGGGATCGCGAATGACAAATCCTTTGTCCTCCAGCGTCGCAAGCATCCGGTGGACCGTGCTTTTATGCAGGCCGACACTGTCCGCGATCTCCGTCATCGGCCATTCACTCTTGGTGGTGAAGCACAGCAATATATCGAGCGCGCGCTCAACAGCGCGAACGGTTGATTTTCCATCCTCGGACATGTGATCCCACCTTCTCCATCAGTTTCATTCAATGAAACTAAGTTACAACCAGTATAACTCATGACCCGGCATTAGTAAAAGCGGATGGACATAATTTCATTTCAGTTTACAGGTAGATTACAAGTTGATAACAATACGCGTATATCCATTGACAGGCCGTTGTCCCCACATCTATCATAGGAATATAGGACTATAAAGCGTTTTCATATTTTTCCATCCTAAGGGGGATTCCATCATGAGCACATCCGTCACTCCGATGCTGCCTGCAGGCTTTACGCCGCAAGGCTTTCTCCCTTCCCCCGGGCATTCTCTCGAGCCTCCCGGCAGGACGATCGGTAGGACGCGCCGCAGACATGCCGCGATTGCTGTCGTTTCCGCATTTATGGCGCTGCTGTTTGTCACGCTTATTGCTTTTCACGGCTATGTGGCCTGGATCGTCGCTCATCCTTATGTCGCACCTCTGACCTCTAATCCCAAAATCGCCAAAGGCCTTGATTATACAGATGCCGTCTTTCCCAGCAAAAGCGGCCGCACCACCGTTCATGGCTGGTATATTGCTGCTGACGCAGCCGCTTTGCTGCCAGCTAAAACAATCGCCGCAGCAGCAGGCGGAGATGATCAAGCCGCGCTAGCTGCAGCCGCTCCTGCTGCCTCTGACCGGACCGTTGTATTCAGCCACGGTTACGGGGCTAATCGCGAAGAGACCTGGGTCCCGATGTATGATCTCGCCGCCCTGCTGCACCGATTGCATTACAACGTTCTGATGTTCGATTACGGTTATGCGTCCGAAGCTGACCGCTCTCCGGCCACGGGCGGAGTCGAAGAAGCGCAGCAGCTGCTCGCAGCTGTCCAATATGCCCGCAGCCAGGGGGCAGAGCAGGTGGTCGTTTGGGGCTTCTCCATGGGAGCCGGTACCGCCCTTCAGGCAGCGCTGCAAACAGACGCATCCGATGATATCGACGCCCTGATTCTCGACAGTCTGTTTCTGCCGAGTCCGGAATCCTTGTTCAACAATGTCCGGCAGTATCTGGATCTGCCGCGTTTTCCATCCCTGCCGCTTGTTCAGCTGATGCTGCCATTCTGGACGGGAACCAGCTTTAATCAGATCCCTTCCCAGCAGGTTATGCAAACCTCTTATACGATTCCGACCTTTATAATGCACGGCACCGACGACGTCAAAGCGCCGATTGCCACCGCCGAGCATATCGCATCCAGCCAGTTGAACCCGTTATCCAGGGAGTGGGTCGTCCAAGGGGGCAAGCATGAGCTGTTATTCCAGACACGTCCGAAAGAATATATCCAGCGCGCCGCCTTGTTTCTCAGCCAGGTGGATGCGGACTGGAAGAGCAATCAGCCGACCTTGACGGCGAGTGCGACATAGGAAAAGCCTGATCCGAATACATCTAGATTATGGATGCCATCGGATGTAAGAGGATAAAGAGCCGTCCGGATTGCCGGGCGGCTCTTCTTTTATGCCGCAAAGCATGCAGCGAGGCCTCAGCGCAGACCCACTCCTGCCGGAAGCGGGTTGATGACCGCATCATACGACCCTACACCGCCTCTGGCTGCCACCGTCACGCGACAGCCACACCACACGATGGCTGTCACCGTCACGCGACGCCACACCATACGGTGTTTGCCACCGTCATGCGACGCCACACCGTGCGCTGGCAGCCACCGTCATGCCGCTCGCTGGACGCGCCAGGAGAGACAGGTTTTTGTGCGAAAAATAAGCGGCATTTTTGCTTTTTGTAATTCGTGAAGAAGAGGGAGGCTGAAGTCTGTGCTGTTTGTTTATAGAGGCTATATGCCCTTGAGAGTGCTGGAGGAGATTCAATTCTGGAAGACGCAGGAGAAGGAGCACACCGCCGTTATCCGGGAGATTATTCCTCACCTGGAACCGGCCTATGTCCAGCTGCTTCAGGCGTGGGAGCCCATATTTGCCCGTACGGAGCAAATGGCGGAGAAGCTGCTCATGGCCGCGCTGGCAAACCCAGAGGACATTCCGCCTGATCTGGTCAAGAGCAGCGAGGAATTGCTGAAGGTATCCGCCCTGCAGTCGCGGAAATTCGTCGCGCAGCTGACCAAGATGCTGGAGGACAGCTCGGCAGCAGCTTCAAGCCCGTTCGCAGGGATCGTCATCCGCCATATTATCCGCGAGTCGGACTATTTTCTATGTGTTCTGGAGTCGCTGCTTCATCCCCGCGAGGAGCAAACCGAGGAGCGGCAGCCCGGTCCCTCCAGTGAGACGGCAGGGAATAACGGGATAGAAGAGATCGTCAAGCTCTCCGGGCATGAAGAAAAGCAACCCGAGGACGCGTCCGGCGGCTCCGCGCCCAAGCAGCATACTGGCGGGGAACGGGAGCCCGGGCAGGCGCATTTGCCCGAATTCGGCAGCCGCCGCGCCGCTTCGTCTGTCCCTATCGGCGGCCATACGCTTCCCCCGCTTCCTTATGCGTATGATGCGCTGGAGCCGCATATCGATACGGCTACGATGCGGATTCATCACGATATCCATCACAAGAGCTATGTGGATGGGCTTAATCAAGCGGAAAAGGAACTGGAGACAGCCAGGAAAACGAATAACTTTGACTTGGTTAAGCATTGGGAGCGGGAGCTCGCCTTTCATGGGGCGGGACACTATCTTCATACTTTATTCTGGCCCGTCATGTCGCCCAGAGGAGGAGGGGAGCCTACCGGTACGCTGGCTCAGCAAATCCAGAAGGACTTCGGCAGCCATGACGCCTTCAAGAGACAATTCAGCGCAGCAGCGGAGAAGGTTGAAGGCGGTGGATGGGCGATTCTGGTATGGAGTCCGCGCAGCCGGAGACTGGAAATTCTGACCGCCGAGAAGCATCAAAATTTATCCCAATGGGATGTCGTGCCCCTGCTGTCCCTTGATGTTTGGGAGCATGCCTATTATCTCAAGCATCAGAACAAGCGGCCGGATTATATCCGGAACTGGTGGAAGGTCGTCAATTGGCCCTACGTCAGCGGCCGTTTCTCCGAGGCCAGGAAGCTGGTCTGGGAGCCGTACTAAGCATGCCAATGCTGTGGAGTTCCAAAAGCTGAAAAAAGATTGCCGGTTCCCTGTTTTGAATGAGAGGGAATGGCAATCTTTTCTCAAGAATCAAAAAGCTTCACTGCGTACGGTACGATCAGCAGCCTCGTCTTATGACTGCTTCAGCAGCGACAGGAACTCCGAACGCAGTGCTGCGCTCGTACGGAATTCACCCCGCACGGCCGAGGTTACCGTGTTGCTGCCGGTCTTCTTGACCCCGCGCGCGCACATGCACAGATGCTCGCCCTCCACGACCACCATAACGCCATGGGGCTGCAGAACTTCCTCCATGATGTTGGCGATCTGCGAGGTAATGCGCTCCTGCACCTGCAGGCGCCGCGTGACGGCATCGACCAGCCGCGCTAGCTTGCTCAGACCGGCAATCTTCCCGCTCGGGATATAGCCGATATGGGCTTTTCCGAAGAACGGAGCCATATGATGCTCGCACTGGCTGTAATATACGATATCTTTTACAATTACCAGCTCTTCGTGCTGCTCATCGAAGGTGACCCCGAGCACTTCCCGCGGATCAACCTCGTAGCCTGCGAAAATTTCCTCGTACATGCGGGTTACGCGCGCAGGCGTTTCCAGCAGTCCCTCGCGGTCGACATCCTCACCGATGAGACTTAATATTTGCTTGATATGATATTCAATCTGTTCACGGTTATCCGAAACGACAGAATTGACGTAGTCTTTCTTGCCCGCCATCCTTGTTCGTCCCCCTTCCCTGCAAGCGACGCGCTGATTATCTGCGTCCGCCGCCCGGACGTTGATTTTTCATCATGCTCTGTGCTTTTTGCAGCTGCGATTTGTTCATATTGTAACCCATTTGCTTCGCCATCTTCTGCAGCATTTCCGGATCGTTCTGCATCTTCTCAAGCTGCTTGCGCAAATAGAAGACACCGATAAAGAATCCGCCAACCGCTCCCAAGAGGAGCGTAACAATCGGAATAATAATATTCCACATGCCCGTCTCTCACCCAACCTTTATCTGATCGTTATGAATGTACATATTGCAACCTATCATAGCATGTACGGGTGCCTACCGCAAACCCCGGATTCGACAATAAAATCAACCCATTACCTGCTCAATGAACACCGTGTTTTCCTTCGCCAAATCGATCTCCCGGCTGCCGATGGAATCATCGCCCTCGCGCTCCAGCAGCCGCACAACCGGCCGCCCCGGCAGTCCGCGATGCTGGCCGACCACCACCCCCGCTTCCCTGGTGGACAGCCGCACCGATACCCCGTTGGGATAGATCGAGACCACGCGCATGAACTGCACGACGACCGCATGGTCGAGCTCTTTTCCCGACATCGCCAGCAGCCGCTCGCAGGCTACGTGCGGGAGCATCCTTTTGCCGTTATCAAACTCCTGCAGCAGGTTGTCGTAGGCATTGGCCACGGCAACAATCCGCGAATAGAGATGAATCTGCTCGCCGGCAAGGCCTCTCGGCTCTCCGCTGCCGTCGATATGCTCATGGTGCTGCAGCGCAACATGGGCAATCAGCAGGCTGAACTCACGTCTGGCCTTGAGCAGCTGGAAGCCTCTCCATGTGTGATGCATGGCCATCTTCTTATTCTTCGCGGCTTCATCATCTGCGGGCTCAAACTCGAACTCGGACTCTTCGAGCGGTTTGCCAAGATCATGCAGTAGCGCGCCGATGGCGAGCTCCTTCTGCTGGATCTGGTTCAGGTTCATATGAATGCCGAGCAAAGCGGAGATCATGCAGACATTCATCGCATGGACGAAGGCAGCATTATCACGCGTGCGGATATCATTGAGATGGATGAGCACATCTTTGTTACGCAGCACATCCTCGAGCATATCCTCCACCGAGAGGCTGATCGAACGCGAGTTGAAGTCCTTGCCTGAACGGATCGAATCCATCGTTTCCGACATGGTGCGGATCAGCGTCCGCTTGGTCTCCTCCGAGAGCAGCTCTTCCTCGATCTCAATATCCTGCAGCCTCGGATCCGTAATATATAAATTCGTAACCCCGATTCGTTTCAACGTGCTGATCATAAATACCGTAATCTGGACTCCTGCCGACAGCAGAATCGTTCCATTCGTCGCATAAATCGTCTTTCCCAGCAGATGGCCTGGCTCAACGGATTCCATATCAATGTATCTCATGAGGCTCCCCCGCCTTCCTTCTGCCGTTCAAGCGCAAGCAGGTAGGTTTTCGTATCCAGTCCGCCTCCATAGCCTACCAGGGCCCCGCCTGCCCCTATAATACGGTGACAGGGGACGATCAGCGGAACGGGATTGCGATTGTTGGCCCCTCCGACTGCCCGGACCGCCTTCGGTTGTCCAATGGCTTCAGCGATGTGCTTGTACGACCGGCTTTCCCCGTAAGGAACATCCAGCAGCGCCTGCCACACCTTCGTTTGAAAAGGAGTCCCCCGCATGTCCAGCTTGACGGTGAACGCTTCCAGCCCGCCTGCAAAATAACGCTCCAGCTGCCCGGCAGCCTCGCTGATCATGATGTGTTCATTCGGCTTCACCTGCACCCACTGCGCGTCGCCCGTGAACCAGGTCCGCGTCCAATTGCGCAGCTTTTCTTCCCGCAGGGCAAAATCGCCGAATTCAATGCGGCACAGCCCTGCATCGGTTGCCAGCAGCACAAGCGGCCCTACAGGCGACTTCAATTCGGTCCAATAGATGGTCTCGCTCATCCTCTAAAGTCCCTCCTTATGTTTTGTTGCCGTTATGGATTTGCAGACTTTGGCCATGCCGGGTATGGCTTATGGCGTTCCTTCTGCAATCAAAGCATATATCGGTTGACAGCCGCTTCCTGTTTATATTTAAGCAAAATCGCGCAAATTCCAGCATACAGTACTAAGCGGTGCCTGGAATATCCGAACCGCCTTTGGGTTCTCCATCCTGCTACAAGCCCTTAGACGCCCCTCTGAAGCCTCGAAACCATGTAAAGCGTTATTTAACGCTTGTCCAATCCGTCATTCTCTCCAGGCGCTCCTGACGCTTCCTGGGCGGCATCCCCATTGCCGGGGCTGCTGGCTGCCAGTGCGGCGGATATCGCTTCCAACACGGCTTCCTCCCGCTCAAGCTTCAACGCCTGCTCAAGCGCATCACGGGCCGCCGCGCCGCCAATTCGGCCCAGCGACCAGGCGGCAGTCGCCCGCAGCTCGAACCGCGGATCGCTCCGCAGCACATTCGCCAAGGGCTGCACCCCGCTCGGGTCCTTGAAATTGCCCAGCGCGATTACCGCGTTGCGCTGGATCGGTTTTCTGCCACGCCAGGCCGAGGACGTCTGGCCGTAAGCTTCCTTGAATTCGCGGTTGCCCATCGTCAGCATCGGGACAAGCAAGGGCTTTGCCTTCTCAAGATCCGGCTGCAGCTCCGGCTGATGGGTCCAGTTTTTGCCCCTGTTTTTGGGACAAACCGTCTGGCAGGTATCGCAGCCATAGAGACGATTGCCGATCTTGCGCATGAGCTCATCCGTGACAAGCCCCTTGGTCTGCGTTACAAATGAAATACACCGCTGTGCATTCAGCTGCCCGGGCGCCACCAGCGCGTCCGTCGGGCATGCATCCATGCAGGCGGTGCAGTCGCCGCAGCTCTCCGCAACGGGTTCGTCCGGCGGCAGCGGCAAATTCGTGATCATTTCGCCCAGGTACACCCATGAGCCCCATTCCGGTGTAATAACAGAGCAGTTCTTGGCGCTCCAGCCGATGCCGGCACGCTCGGCAACCGCCCGATCCGAGAGCGCGCCGGTATCGACCATGCTCTCCGCCCGCAAGGAAGGAACGCGCTCCCGCAGCCAATCCTCCAGCTTGCGCATTCTGTCGCGCAGCACCTTATGATAATCCTCGCCCCAGGCGGAACGCGACATGATTCCGCGCCGCGCTCCCGGCTCGGATTTCGGGGGATTCTTCAGCTTCGACGGGTAGGCCACCGCGATTGCAATAATCGACTGCGGATTCTCGAGCAGCAGCGAGGGCTGCGTTCTTTTGTCCAGATCCGGCTCCTCGAAGCCCGACTCGTATCCCAGCTCACGGTGGCGGACCAGCCGCTGCTTCAATTCCACGAAGGGATCCGCTGAAGCGATCCCGATTTTATCAATTCCAAGGCCGGCCGCCGCAGCTTTCAATTCATGCTTCAGCTTCTCCCAGGATGTCACATTGTCCACTGCGATAGCCTCCTTCCAGCTTGCACTATTTTTCAAACAGCAGCTTCTTACAGCGTATTCAGCTTGGTAATCGGCCACAGAATATAATCCGCCCGTCCGCGAATCATCGAAGCAGGCACGGTACCGAATGAGCGGCTGTCTCTGCTTGCACGCGCATGACGATTATCTCCCATGACAAAATAACGGTCATTCTCCACCACGAAGGGTCCATAATCGATATCCTCAATCGCCGTGTCCGTAAACCGCTCCACCACCAGCTCCCCGTTGCGGTACAGCTGACCTGAGCGAATTTCGATCTTATCTCCCGGCACTCCCACAATCCGCTTGACCAGAAACTCTTTCTTGTCCGCTCCCGCGGAAGGATCCTTCAAAATGATCACATCTCCCAGATGAGGAGATCCGAAGCGGTAGGAATACTTGTTCACGAACAGCCATTCCTTCTCGTAGAGCGTCGGCTCCATTGAATGACCTTCTACCGTGGACAGGTTGAACACAAAGAAATGAAACAGCAGTACGATCGCGACCGCAACGATCAGCGTACGGGCCCAATCCCATAATTCCTTGCCCCAGCTCGTATGTTCTCTGGAGGGTTTCTCCGGTTTGTCAGGCTTCCCTGACTGCGCCTTGTTCCTCGATGTGGAATGGGAGCGTTTGCGGGGACCGATAGAGCCAGGCTCTGTCTCTTGCATTGAATCCGAAAAATTGTCCATACTGCTGCTACACCTCGCCCGTCTGTTTATTCCATGTCTCGAAATAAGCGGCGACTTGATTGTTGTTGAACGGTTCCTTCCCGGATTCCACCCGGGCCAGCAGACCATGAAGCCCCTCTTGTACTTTTCGGTCAACTTCCTTCGAATAATAATACATCGCCTTATGAAGTTCATATTCCTCGACATCCACAACATGGACCGATCCATCCTGCGCGACAATCACATCCAGGTCATAATCAATATAGGTCAGCACATCATCCTGAAAATAAGGCGGCGAGGCTACATTGCAATAATAACGAATCCCGTCGTTCTCCAAGAGAGCAACAATATTATACCACTGTCCGGGGATAAAGAACGAAACAGCCGGCACGCGGCTTGTCCACATCCCGCCATCCGCCTCCTGAATAGGCGTCTGCCGGTTAATCAGAATATACATGGATTCCGCTGCATGTTCAGGTGCCGTCAGCTGATCCGGAAGCAGGGAATTTTCCAGCCACATCCGATGCAGCCGGCCGTTATGCTTGAAGCTTTTGATCACACTTGGGCGATAATTGTCCATATGCGAGCTCTCCCGTGGTAGTCTGAATGAATCGCTGCCTGAACTGCTTAATAAGTTAAGAAAAGCATATCCCGCCGCCAAAATCAATGACGTTCAAGATATGCTTGTCCATGATGACAATGTATTCAAATAGGGCGTAAGAGTTATCCTGCGACGATGCTAAGCTTCTGAAACGACCGGAAGAAATCCGATGCCGCATAGCCCAGCGACTCATAAAGCGACAAAATCGGCTCGTTATGCTCGTCCGCCGATATTAAGATCTTAGTTACATTCTTCTTCTCAAAACGCTGCTGAAGCCCGCGAATCAACGATTTGCCAATACCTTGACGCTGGTAATCCGGATGAACGGCGATACGGTAGTAATAACCCTTATTATTATCGATTGTGCCAATTACAATACCCGCAACAACATCGTTCACCAAAGCTACAAGGACAAGCTCGCTGTCCCACGACAGCTGCCGGCCAAAAGCCTCCATGGTCAATTCGTAGCATTCTGCCGATAAAACCGTTTCGAGCAATTGGGTGACAGGTCGATAGTCTGACAATTGGAAAGTACGAACGTCCATAACTAAAACCCCTCTATACGCAGTATAAAAAAATTTAGGTAAAGTTAATAATACGACAAAATCATGCGAATTCCTTCTAAAAAGTTAAAAAAACCTTAAAAAGTTCATAAAATCTTTGTTTTACTCATGTAAGCGCTTTATAGTAAGCGTTTTCATTAAAATATGCATATTTCTGCGTGTTTTCGTGTCGAAGATATTTTAATACTTGTTCTGTATATAATTTGATGTATTTTAGATAATTCTTGCTGCCCAAAATGTCTTGGACACAAGCAAAAAGCTCCAGATTGTATCCAGAGCCTGACGATTATTGAAGGATTAGAGCTTTACCTATACGCTTGCCTCTGATTACACGGACATCCCTTTGCCCTTGACTCCGCCTTCGGCGTTCAGCTTGCCCCATATTTTGCGGTGCATGCTGAACCTGACGCAAAGTCCGTTTGGCAGGCTGCGGTAACGCTTGCCCAGCTGGTAGCC
Source organism: Paenibacillus sp. JT31N17 (assembly GCF_056269255.1). Classification (NCBI taxonomy): domain Bacteria; kingdom Bacillati; phylum Bacillota; class Bacilli; order Caryophanales; family Paenibacillaceae; genus Paenibacillus; species Paenibacillus sp. JT31N17. The sequence goes on along the minus strand of NZ_JBWDNP010000004.1, from coordinate 431,834 downwards.
CAGGAGCTTGGCTGCCGATTCAGCGAACAAGCGCGGGATCCAGTGCCATTTGCGCTGCCGGTGCAGCTCGCTCAGCTGCGTGCGTACGAGACGCGAGCCCTCTTTGCCCACGGCCGAGTACTGGAAGACCCAGTCATTATTGCGCATGGATACGCCATTGTCGAAGAAACGCCTGAACTGCTGAGTGAGCGTATAATCATGGGAATGCACGACCCGGGCCTCAGCTGCGTAAGCGACTGTATAGCCCTGGAGAATGCATGTTGCCGCGAAGAAAAGATCCTCGTTAAAAATAACAGGCTCCGGAAAGCGGCCAACCTCCATGAATACATCCTTGCGGATGGCTGCGCACACATTGGAGCAGAAGAAGGTCTTGATTCCCATGCGGGGGATATCCCTCTTATCCTTGGTGGATGACTGCTCCGGATAATTAAATCCGCGGGACAGCCGTTCCAGCACATTCGCATCCGGCCTTGCCAGCTGCCTTGCATAGACACAGGATATCTTCTCATTCTGAAATGGTCTCACAAGCTCCTGCAGCAAGAACTCATTATCCGGAAGCGCGTCCTGTGTCATGAACACATATATATCGCCTGCCGCCAGACTCACTGCGTAGTTTCGGGTTCCTCCATGGTCGAATTCGCTTTGGAGGATGGTAAATACACGCGCCCCTGCCCGTCTCGCCCTCTCAGCCGTCCCGTCAGACGACGAGGAATCAACCACGATAATTTCATGGGGTTTGAGCGTCTGGCTCTGCAGCAGGCCAAGGAGCCCGTCAAAAGCGGGTCCGGCGTTGTAGGTTGGAATAATAACGGACACACGGGGTCCGCCTGATGTCATCACTGCTGTGTCAGTATGCATTTTTATTAACAAGACCTTTCGTTATCGTCTTCACGATGATTTTGAGGTCGAAGAAAAAGGTCCAGTTCTCGATGTAGAACAGATCATGCATAATGCGGTCCTGTATGGATGTATCGCCGCGCAGCCCGTTGGTTTGCGCCCAGCCGGTAATGCCGGGACGAATATGGTGCTTCACCATATATTTCGGAATTTCCTCTTTGAACTGCTCTACGAAGAAAGGGCGTTCCGGCCTTGGACCGACGACGCTCATATGTCCCACAAGCACATTGAAGAACTGCGGAAGCTCGTCCAGACTCGTTCTGCGGATAAAGCTGCCGAAGCGTGTCCGGCGCGGATCATTTTCCACCGTCCACTGCGTATCCGAGGTGCCGGGATCCGAGATATGCATGGAGCGGAACTTGTACATATTGAATGTGCGCCGATCCAGCCCCATCCGCTCCTGCTTGAACAGGACAGGCCCGGGCGATGTCAGCTTAATGCCGATATATACCATGAGCATGATCGGTGAGACAATCGTGATGGCAAACAGGGAAAACACAATATCGAACGCCCGCTTCAGAAGCCGGTTGCTCAGCTCATCGAGCGGAATGTCGCGAACATTAATCAGCGGGATACCCGCAAAATTGTCGAAGAAGGGACGCGCCGGGAGCATATCGAAGAAATCGGGAATAATGAGCGTCTTGACGCCCGTTTTCTCGCATTGATCGATAATCGTCGCATATTTCTTATGGGCCTTGAGCGGAAGCGCAATGATGACCTCATCGATCATAAACTTATTCAACATTTCATCCAGCTGGTCTGTAGTCCCGATAATGGGCTTCAGCCCGTTGTGCTCGGCTGCATGCTCAGTCTGGAAATCATCCAGGAAGCCGATCGCCTCATAGCCGAGCTCGGGATGCTGCTTCAGACTGTCGTAGAAGCTGCGCCCCACCGAGCCTGCGCCGAGAATGAGCACATAACGTCTGTTGAACCCTTTGCGGCGGAGACGTGTCAGAATGCTCTTCACGGCATAGCGGTAAATGATCATGCCCATAATATTGGCAGCTATGAAGATGGCCAGAAACTCACGCGATATATGAACTTCTTTGGCAATAAACAGCAAGCTGAGCAGGCCAAGGAAGCTTAAGCCATGTACCTGGAAGATTTTGAGAATATCGTAGGAGAAGCTCTTGCGGCGCCGCGGCGCGTAGAAACGCACGTAAAAGCCAACAAGAATGGCGGCGAATGAATAGATGGTGCCCCAGAGGAGATAGCTTTTGAGTGGGAGATTATTATAATGCGACAGGAGCCCGCTGTTGAACTTCAGCCAGTACGCGGCCAAGAACATAATCAGGGTGCACAAGAGATCCGCGAGTACATATATTTGAGTCAGAAATCGTTGGTTCTGTCGGATCATAAGTCTCTCAGTCCTTACTATCTAGTATTCGAATGACGAATCTACCAGTATTGTATCAAAAAAACGAGAGGGAACCAACCTTGAAATTTGTTAGGTTTTACCTTTTTCTTTCAGCAATCCGGCGCCAGAGAGCGCTCCGCTGCCTGAGAAGCTCCGGCATGCGGCGGAGAATTGTCGCCCAGCACCGCAATAAGCCCTGCTCCAACAGTAATATATACCCGACTTGAACGAATTCAAGACCGATTAATCGCGGAATCGACAGAAACATTTTCCAGCCCGCAGGCTCATTCTTAATGATGGTAAATATCCGGTTCTGATACGAATGGCGTCTGAGAAATAGCGGGATCTGCATGCGGCTGCGGCGTCCCTCGTACTTCCAGCCCCGCTCATGAAGCGCTTTGGCTTCCGCGAGATAATACGACTTCCAGCCCAGCAGCTGGGCCCGCCATGCCACGTCAACGTCTTCTTTGTAAGCAAAATAGGACTCGTCATAGAACTGCCCGTCCATGCTGATATCCTCCACCATCCGACGCCGGTAAACCGATGCCGCACCGGATACCCCAAAAATATACCGGGACTCCTCCCACTGCGCAGCCGGTTCCCCGCCGCCGAGGTCCCAGGCTCTGCGCGTGCCGCCCATGTCGATACCGGCGCTGTCCATGATGTCCGGACGGGCCGCCAGCACCAGCTGGCCTGTCACGCTGCCGACCTCAGGATGCTGATCCATAAATTTCACAATGCAGGCTATGTAGTCCGTTCCGAGCTCCACATCAGGATTCAGCACAAGCACATAGTCGGAATCCGTCTGCTTAATGGCCTGGTTCTGTCCGGCTGCGAATCCGACATTATCACGGTTGGCGACAAGCCTGACTGTCGATTCCTGGAAACCGCGAACAATGTCGCAGGTATTGTCGGTTGAGGCATTATCCACCACGACAATTCCTGCGACCGGATGCGACTGCTGCAGGACAGCTTGAATGCATCGCTGGATATCGGAAGCACTGTTATAGGTTACGATGCATACACTGGCGGTCGCCGCAGCTGGGCTCATTACTGATCATCCTTTAGAAAATGAATTAACGCCTCCCGCCAGGGCCGAAGGTCACTCAGACCGTTTACCCGAATGGATGAATGGTCCATCACGGAGTAGGCAGGTCTGGGTGCGGGACGCGGGAAATCTTCTGTCGTGCAGGGCTCAAGCTTGATGGCGGAGCCGCTCTCCTCGAAGATCGCCGCGGCGAAATCGAACCAGGAGCATACGCCTGTATTGGAGGCATGATAAATGCCGTAGCATTCCGTCCGGACAAGCTCCAGCAGAAAATGCGCCAAATCCAGCGTATAAGTAGGCGAGCCGATCTGGTCGTGCACCACCTTCAGCTGGTCCTTCTCGCTGCCAAGCTTGAGCATTGTTTTCACAAAATTATTGCCGTATTTGCCGTACACCCATGAGGTACGGACGATAAAATAGCGGTCATGCAAAGACGTGACCGCCTGCTCACCGGCAAGCTTCGACTTGCCGTACACGGTACGGGGGTTCGTGTTGTCGATTTCGTTGTAAGGAATCACGCTTGTGCCGTCGAACACATAGTCGGTGCTGATGTAGCACAGCTTGGCTCCGATTTCTCTGGACGCAATGGCCAAATTCCGTGTTCCGGCCGCATTCACGCGAAAGGCCTCGTCCGGTTCGGACTCGGCCTTGTCAACGGCGGTATAGGCGGCGCAGTGGATAACAGCATCCGGTTGGAGTCGGGCCAGCACCTCCCGGCACTGCGCAAGGCTCGTGATGTCAAGCACATCACGGCCATAGCCTTGAATGGTGAAGCCTTCTGCAGAGAGATGAACGAGCTCCGCGCCCAATTGACCATTAGCGCCGGTGACAAGAATCTTCAGGTTCGGCGCTGTTGTCATGACTTTGTCCCCAGGCGGTCGCCGTACTGCGTTTTGAAATAATCCTGGTAGGCACCGGAGAGAATTTGCTCCATCCAGTCGCTGTGATTCAAATACCAGCGAACCGTTTCCTTGATGCCGTTCTCGTAGTCGTATTTCGGCTTCCAGCCCAGCTCATTGCGGATTTTGTCGGCATCGATCGCATAACGCCGGTCGTGGCCAAGACGGTCCGTAACATAAGTGATAAGCGATTCCGGCTTGCCCAGCTCGGCCAGAATCGTTCTGACCACCTGTAGATTATTGCGCTCATTATTGCCGCCGACATTATAGACCTCTCCTGGACGTCCATTATGCAGCACCAGGTCAATCGCGCTGCAGTGGTCCTCCACATACAGCCAGTCACGGACATTCAGACCATCGCCGTACACGGGGAGCGGTTTGTCATTGAGGGCATTCTGAATCATCAGCGGAATAAGCTTCTCCGGGAATTGATACGGTCCGTAATTGTTGGAGCAGCGCGTAATATTGACATTCATGCCGAATGTTTCGTGATACGCGCGAACAAGGAGATCCGCGCCTGCTTTGCTGGCGGAATATGGGCTGTTCGCAGCAAGAGGCGTCTCCTCCGTGAAGAGACCTGTGTCACCGAGTGTGCCGTACACCTCATCGGTGGACACCTGAACGAATTTGGTGATGTTATACTTCTTCGCCAGGTCGAGCAAGGTCTGGGTTCCCATAATATTCGTGCGGACGAAAATCTCCGGCTCCAGAATACTGCGGTCCACATGCGATTCCGCGGCAAAATTCACGACAACATCGACGCCCTCTGCGAACAAAGGCTCCAGCGCCGCACGGTCCGCGATATCCGCTTTGACGAAGCGGTAGTTCGGGTGCTGCTCGACCGAACGAAGATTTTCCAGGTTACCCGCATAAGTCAGGGCATCAACATTAATGATCGTATAGCCGGGATAATTCTTGGCCATATAAAGCACAAAGTTGCTTCCAATAAAGCCGGCACCGCCGGTGATTAACAGTTTCATTGAATATCCTCCAAAGCTAAAAATTCACTTCTGCATCCTTTAAGCAGGGATGTTTTTCGTCTTTATTGGACAGTATTGGATCTGTAACAGGCCAATCAATAGCAAGGCCCGGGTCATTCCATAATATTCCACGATCATGTTCTAATGAATAAAAGTCATCGACTTTATATAAAACTTCTGTATTGGGCTCCAGTGTACAAAAACCATGAGCAAAACCTTTCGGAACTAGAATTTGACGCTTATTACTTGCGCTTAGCACAACTCCTACCCATTGTCCAAAGGTATCAGAGCCCTTCCGAATATCCACAACAACATCATATATGGACCCAGCTATCACTCTGACTAACTTAGTTTGTGCTTTAGGATTCAGTTGATAATGCAGGCCTCTCAATAACCCCGTCTCCACTGATAACGAATGATTATCTTGAACAAATTGAATATGGATGTCATTTTCTTTAAATTTGTGTTCATTATAACTTTCCATAAAAAAACCGCGATGATCTACAATGACATTAGGTTCAATAAGCAAAACTTCATGAATATGGGTCGGTATAATTTTCATTGATACACCCACTGACTAGATTTTTATTTTTCCAAACTCTTCTCCAAACGAAATCCCCTCTGCGAGGTGGTTTGCCTTGGCTAACGATGCATGAGTTCCTGCATCGGTCCACCAACCTGGAAGGATATCATACGTGAGTTGATCCTTTGAAATATATGCATTGTTCACATCTGTTATTTCAAGTTCCCCGCGTCCTGAAGGCTTTAAAATCTTAATAATATCAAATACTTGCTTGTCGTACATATATATTCCGGTTACAGCAAAATTATTCTTAGGCTCTTTAGGTTTTTCTTCAATTGAAATGATTTTATCCCCTAAGAGCTCCGGTACTCCATAACGATTAGGATCATGAACTTCTTGTATAAGAATTTTGGCTCCGATACCCTGGACTTTAAAATTCTCGACATAGAAGCTTATACTATCAGAAAATACATTATCGCCTAAAATGACAACCATTTGATCATCATTCACAAACGGTTCCGCCAAGCCAAGTGCCTGGGCTATTCCTCCCGCCTCATCTTGGACTCTATATGTAAAGGACATATTAAAATCCTTACCACTACCACACAAATTAACAACATCGCCCATATGGTCTTTTCCTGTTACAATTAATACATCATTAATATTTGATTCTTTTAATTTTGCTATTGAATGAAAAATCATCGGATATTTACCAACAGGCAATAAGTGCTTATTAGTCACCTTTGTGAGAGGGAATAGTCGTGACCCAGTTCCTCCAGCGAGTATAATACCTTTCACAACTTCACCTCCTAATTATGTTCATAAAAGTTAATAATATTTTTGATGACATACTCGATATCCTCTAAAGCCAAACCATAATAAAGCGGCAAACGCACAAGGCGCTCGCTTTCAACACTTGTATATCTATCTTCTCCAGACATTCTTCCAAACATCCCACCGGCTTCCGAACTATGAAGCGGTATATAATGAAAGACTGAGTATATTTCATTTTTTTTCAAATATTCTATTAGTTTTGTTCTTTCTTGTATATTAGCTGTTTTGATATAAAACATGTGGGCATTGTGCTCGTAATTATCCGGTATAGTCGGCAAAGCAATACGACCACTTTTCATCAATTCTTGTAAACCCTTATAATATGTTATCCAACAATCTAGACGATAAGAATTTATTTCTTCGGCTTGTTCAAGTTGAGCATACAAAAATGCAGCGTTTATTTCACTGGGCAGATAGGATGAACCAAGATCAACCCATGAATATTTATCGATTTGGCCTCTAAAAAAACGTGAACGATTAGTCCCTTTTTCACGTATTATTTCCGCTCGATCAATAAATCGATCGTCATTAATGATTAATGCTCCACCTTCGCCACAATTATAATTCTTTGTTTCATGAAAACTGTAGCATCCAATATGACCAATAGTACCTAAATAGCGCCCCTTGTAAGTACTCATCATACCTTGAGCAGCATCTTCTACTACAAACAGATTATATTTCTCTGCTAAAGCCATAATCCTATCCATATCACAAGCAACACCTGCGTAATGAACCGGGACTATAGCCCTGGTTTTTTCAGTAATAGCTTGCTCAATTAATTCGGCATCCATATTCATGGTATCAGGGCTAACATCAATAAACACAATCTTCGCACCACGAAGAACAAAAGCGTTTGCTGTCGATACGAAGGTATATGATGGCATAATTACTTCATCGCCCTGTTCGATACCTAGCAAAATTGCAGCCATCTCTAGTGCATGAGTGCAAGATGTAGTCAACAATGCCTTTCGTGCAGAAAAATGAGACTCAAACCACTCATGGCATTTCTTTGTATATACACCATCACCCGACAACTTTCCTTTAGTAATCGCATCTTGTATATATACCGTTTCTTTACCTGTCACAGCAGGTATATTAAATGGAATCATGTCATCGACCTACTCGATATTATTATTCCGATCACCACAAAGGATAACCCAACAAGCTTATATGCGGTGACCGGTTCTTTGAATAAGAATATAGAAAAGATAAAAACAAGTACAAAGGATAAACTCATAAAAGGATAAGCAAAACTAATATTGAATTTAGTCATAGCCGCCATCCAAAAGATAGAAGCAACAAAAGCTGAGACAAACCCAGTAAGTATTAACGGGTCTAAGAGTACTTTAACTAAAAATAACAATTTCTCAGTCGTACCATCAGGTAGACTTCCGAATTTTGATATCCGCCATTTTAACATTAATTGCCCGTATACCGTAAAGATAATTGTTCCAAATATATATAGATATCCCATAATTTATCTTCCAGTTCAACTCCTCTGTATTTATCTATAAATGCCCTCTTCTCAACATAACACAATCACGCGAGTTGGTCGATTCGTAATTATTGGCGACAGAAGTATACTATTATAGTATGAGTGAAGAACTTCTATGGTAAATGTCGACTGGGTTACGAAAGGAAAATCCCAGTGTACTATAAACGTTTAGTATAGCTAAATTCGCAGCAGATATTGAACTTTCTAGGCTAGTGTAACCAGAATCATAAAGTGCTCCGCATGCCGCACTCCAGAAATACTTTGCCAGGCCCTTTCCCCTATATTTTTGTGATAATGCATGTAAGAGAATTTTATCATTTTTTGTTGCAAAAAATCCCGCTGTTTCTCCATCATATACTAGTAAATAAACTAAACCTTCACAATAAATATCCTCCAGCCAATTCACATATCGCTGATCTGCTTTAGTATCTTGAATAATAAAATCACGATGGAAACGATCGTAGGAGAAAGTGTCATAACACATCTCTAATATGCCACTTAGATCTGTACATTCATTTATAGAGATCAAAGAATTATAAACAGGTCTGAATGATTCTTTGTAACAAAATGGCTCGATCAAAGTGTCACAGTAATAAAAACCGTACTTATGCAATATCTCCTTTGATTCTGTAGGATTTATTTTAACTGTAAAATGACCATTTATATCTTGCAAAGAAGAAAAAAGTTCCTCTGATATTTTTTTTATCTCATAAGTTTTAAATCCAAAGGCACGCTCGTCCCATGGAGTCTCAATAATTTCGTACATTTGTTTAATCACTCCAATTAATCGCTATGTTATTTTAAAACTTATCATTTAGTAAGACTCATCTCGATCAACATCAAAAGAAGACTCTCTTATAGAATATTGTCTAAAATGGGACGCTTCCCCAATAATGCGGATCAAGTACTCTCCTACCACTCCGAATGAAATAAGAATAAGTCCTGAAAATACACTGATTAATGCGATTATACTTGCCCATCCCACCTCCTGGATCCAACCGAATAATTTTGCAAACACAACATAAACAGCAATAAGCAGTCCAATAATAGCAAAAATAAAACCATTAATACTTATAAATTGAAGAGGAATAGTAGAATAATTTACAAGTAAGTTTAAAGCAAGTTTATAGCTTTTCTTAAATGAATAATTTGAAATCCCATGTTTCCTTATATCATGTTGAACATTTAGATTTATTATATTTGTAGTATTACTTAAGATTAATGCGTCAATCATTGGATTGGGGCCTTTAGAAGCTATAATGGACTCAACTAATGATTTAGTCAGAATCCTGAAACTAGACATTGCTAAATCAGAGGGTTTTTTAAAGATAATTTCGTAGCACTTTCCTATCATATGGCTTCCAAGATTCCTATACTTTGCATGTTTTTTCTCTATCGGTCTACCAATTACGGCATCATAACCTTTTTCGATTTCTCTAAGAAGTCTAGGAATTTCTTCTGGGGGATTTTGCAAATCGTCATCCATAGTAAGAATATATTTACCAGATGCATGATTGAAACCGCACATAATTGCGTTATGCTGACCGAAGTTTCTCATTAATTGAATCACTTTAAATCGATGATCTTTATCATGAATTCTTTTCAAAACCTCATAACTTCCGTCTTTGCTATGATCATCAATCAAAATAACCTCAAACGTCAAAGCCTCTTTATCAAGAATTTCACTTAGTCTTTGATAAAGTTCCTCCAAACCATCCTTACTATTGTAGACCGGTATAATAATAGATAAAATAGTAATCATCGTATTCCCCCTTCATTACCCCAATTATCCAAATGCTTCTCCTGTAATAATTTTCAACGTATAATACAATCCAGAAATCACATGGAGCGACAATAGAACACTCACAACTGTAAAACGATAATGTTTCCCTTCATCTTGAATTTCGGAACTCCACTTAAAGAATTCGATAATTGAAAATATGAATAACATAGGTAAAATACTTTGCATGCCCCAAGAGAAATTAGCATCTGCAAATCTTTCACCACCCTCTGCAAGAAAGGCGTACTGTAATACCCCAAAAATTAGACCAAACCAAGAAACTAATAAAAAATTATTTTCCTTTACTTTTTTATACCGAAATAATAATACTCCTAATGGAAATCCTATAGTCAGTAACACGGATACAAGAGGATGAGGAGAGTATAGTTTCCAAACAACCAAATATTTCACCTGCACCGCTGCATCAGAATCATCACCGTACGAACTTAAATATTGTATAAGTAGAATTATCACTACAGGGATGAATAACCAAAGTGATTTCCAAAATTGTGAAAGTTTTAATTCAGAACGTTTAATCACAAAAAAAATAACAAGTGCTGGTAAGAAAACAAGAATGAAATTTGGCTTTATTAATACACTTAAACATAATAAAAACCCTACAAGAATAATATTACGCAACCTGTTATTTTGATTTTGTATAAGATCAATACACAACAAAAAGGCGAGCAATATAACAGGTTTTAACATGATAATCGTTGGATTATGCCATATATTCATAGTACCTTGCCCTAGATATATATATTTGCTGAACATCGGTAACCAGATTGCAGATATAAGAAAAAGTCCGGTTAAAATATAAAGCAAAGTTTTTTCAGAATGTAACTTACCAAGATAACGTCGGAGGATCTTAAGCATAATAAATTGACTAAATATAACCATGAATGCCAATAACAATGGAGCAACATCAATCATTTTCAAAAAAAGAATTTTTGAAAGTAGAAAAATTGTAATATGAAAAATGGGGTGAGGAATATTCACATCTCCTCGAATCCATTCCTCCGCTAATACAATATGAGTTGGTAAATCAGATGGATATTTAGTGATATCAACAGAGTGGGTTTGATTATAAAATATATAAAAAGAAACAAAGAAAAATAGTGAAAATAATATGATTCTTATAAATTTCATCTCGCCAGTATTCAAAACTTCCCCTACTTTTCACTATTAGATTATTTATGGAAATTTCCCCTATAATACTCATATGTTTCCTTCAAACCATCTTCAAGAGTGTAAATAGGTTTCCAATTAAGTTCTCTTAAGGCCTTATTATTTTCTAAGCAGCTATCCACAATTTCCCCTCCTCGAGCGGGAAGGTACGAAACTGAGAAAGGTTTTCCACATATATCACTCACTCGGTACAATAATTCTTTAATAGTTGTTTGTTTATTGGAACTCACATTGTATATATTCCGAAAACCTTTATTTAAAGCATATATATTAGCTCGAACAACATCTTTGACATATATAAAATCACGAGTTTGCTGGCCATTGCCGAATATGACAGGAGTTCGTCCATTCAATAAATTATCTATAAAAACGGATATGACTCCTCCTTCTCCTCTATAATCTTGTCTAGTGCCAAACACATTAGCATATCTAAGGATTGTATAGTCCAGGTCATATAGGTTAGCATAAACCTCTATGTAATGCTCAGGTGTATGTTTAGATATTCCATAATAAGATATTGGCTTTATTAAATGACTCTCGTCTATAGGCAAGTAAGATGGAACGCCGTAGACAGCAGCTGAAGAGGCATAGATAATCTTTCTAACGCCTGCTTTTATAGAAGCTTCTAAAACATTGATAGTCCCATTAATATTAATATTTGCATCTTTGATCGGATTCTTTATAGAATGTTGGATATCTATCTGTGCAGCATGATGAATTATTACCTCGGCAGATTCTTTAACAAAAAATTCCACTAATTGATGATCCAAAATATCCATAGTATATACTTTTGCTTTAGGATTAATATACTCAGAATTACCTGTTGAAAAATTATCAAAAATGACAACTTGATGCCCTAGCTCTATAAGCTGATCGACAATGTGAGAGGCTATAAATCCAGCACCGCCGGTCACAAGTACCTTCATTACATTCCCCTCCATATTCTTAAATTTAATCAAAACAGTATTATTTTAATGGAATATCAATCATTATTATATTGTCCTGTTGCATCAGCACAAATCTTTCAGCTGAAACCTTTTGAAAAGTATCACCATCATAAATATAACAGTAGAGACCTCCTTTTTTGACACTTTCTTTAAATAAATTAATATCAATACTACCATCATTTATAACTACTGCATTCTTATTTTCCATTTTTATATTGCTAACAATGTGTAAACTAGAAACATTAGTTGGAACCAAGCCGGATTTTTGCATACCTTCGGGTACCCACGGTGCTTTCAAAGTATATACAGCCCCTCCACCAAATAAATATTGAGGTGTAAGATAACTAGGTTGAGAAATGCTGACTACGACGGTAGACAATGGAGGTAAAACATTGAATTTCTGTTGGTTTAGTAAGAAACGGTTTATATAATTGGATATGCCTTCGATCGGTTTTAAAGTTAGCCGATTGTATTCTGCAAGTGACTGAAATGTGACACTAATTAAAAAAAGTGTCATAGCAATCAAAAACGCCTTTTTAAATATATCTTTATTAGTATACCCTTGTAAATCCGAAAAAATAAATCCTAATAGTACTATAATCCCTACCATAAATAATTCTCCAGGAATATATAAAAATCTGAACTCCAACCATCCTCCTAGCAAAGAAAACGGACCCATAAGAAAAAGAACAAATAATCCTAGCAAAGCTAAATTTAGAAGTTGAGAGGAAGTAACAATGAAAATCTTTCCTTCCTTCTTTCTAATTAAAAATAAAAGGAGAATTAATATAATCATAGAAAAAATCGCAATCAATATATTGCTAATAGGAAAAGAATAAGCAAAATCCTTGATCATCAACATATAACTTTTTAAAATGATAATAGGATCATAATTACGTTCATATGGTTGCGTTGCTGCGGTAGTTCCGAAAAAAATAAACAAAAATAGTCGATATGCGATATAGGGAGAAATCCACAGGAATGTCACTTTTAAGAAAAGATAAACACCCTGCTTAGGATTTTTTCGGCTAAAGAGGTTAGATTGTTTTATAAATATAACCAACAAATATAAAGGCAACATCAATAAGCCTTGTTCATTACTGAAATATGCAAGAGATGAAAAAATCACAAACAATATGCTATATCTTCTTTCACTCCTATTTAACATTGTCAGCAAATAATGGGCTGAAAGAAGCGCCATGAGTAGAGTAACTACTGGGTATCCCGCTAGAATCCATAACAAATTGTCTGAAAGAATCGGATTTCCTACAAAAAACAAAAAAATTACAGGAGCAAATATTTGATGTAGTGTATGACCCCATAGTCGATATACCAACCAAACTACCAACAAACCATTTAATACATGTAATAACCCAATAATTAGATGGGCAACAGCTAAAGGTATGGTATAGAGATAATGTGAAAAAAACACCCACAACAATCCACGGGCAATTCTTGGACTGCTAAGGTCAATGGATTCATGTATTGCGCTGAAATCATCCAACATATTAGGAGCTAATGTAATCCGTTGCAAAAAATATATGACAAATAAAAATACGAATGTGATAACAATCCAATATACAGCATTTTTAGATTTAATTTGTTCCTTGATCATAATTATTCACCCACTTCACTCTATTCCGAGCCGAATTTCTCCTTAATAACCTACAAGAATACATTAAAAATCTGTTTTGTTTATATACATCACATTATTTTCTAATAATTAAATCCCTTACTTTCCCTAAATATTTTCCTGCTGAGCCATCCATAAACTTACGATATTTCTCCAAAATCCTCCACGTTCTCATGTTATAAATTCGCTGAAGTTCTTGTATTGCAAAATCATTTGCCAATGGCTCATTTTGAAGATCTGGAAAGTTGGATTCTTTGGTAAGAAACATTTCCTGAAATTGAAGCCTTGAGCGCCATAGCTCATCTGCTTCTAGTTCCTTTTTCATATATTCTTGATAAATTGTACTGTAATCATCAATAAGTCTAGGTACCTTACTAAGGACTATTGATATATCTCTCCTCTTCTCTTCCCCTTTACCATTCTTCCATGCTCGAAACTCCCCTTCTATACGCTTCACCATCTGTTTTTTGGTAAAGCTCTGTTCAATTCTTTGCCTGCATACTTGATGAAGCTTCTGTTGTTCTTCATCGGTTAATTTCAACAAATAATAAAGAGCAGTAACGTATTGTTCCAATTCCTCTTTCGGAAAATCACGGCTATCCAAGTCTTTTGATTCGTCTTGGAGTAGTGGCAGAATTTTCCCTACTTCATGATTAATTAATTCTTTTTGACCACCTACATCGGAACTTACAACAGGTACACCCATCGATAGAGATTCATATGATGTTAAACTTAATCCTTCTTTAAGTGAACAGATTAACGTTACTGCACTGTCTTTATAATATATCCTTACATCTTTTTGGCGCCCTGCACAGTATATCGTATCTTCTAGTCCCTCTTTACGTATTGTCTCCTGAAGTTCTTCCAATTGTGGACCGTCACCAACAACGATAAAAGCAACTTGAGGCACCTTACTACGTAAAGCCTTGGCGATTTCCACCATTAGGAAAGGGCGCTTTTGGGGGTGAACTCTACATGGAAATAATACAATAGGTCTATTATCTTCTATCCCGAGACTTCGACGAGCTTGTCCAGGTCCGATATGTTGAGGATTATATTCTTCTTCATCAACCCCAATATACATTGTCTCAACGTCCTCGGGGACTTTATCAAAGGATTGGATCAGCACCTGCCTTAGATGCTCATTGCATACATACGTCTTTTCAATAATATCTCCTGCCGCTCCAGATGTCCTCGCATATCCCCCTGCCCGCCAATACCATTCTTCCATATGAACATAATCAATAATCGTCAGACTCGGATATTCTTTCCGTAACCAAGGTATTAAGTAATATCCATAATAACTATTCGATACTAATAGTACATCAATATTCCGGGACTTTATAAAATAATGAATAAAGGCTGCCCAATGATCGACATCCAAAAACGTTGTAAGATCAAAAAGATCCGTTATATGCTCTTCAAAGCGTTGCCGCCATGTCGATTCCGCAGGACTCGTAGTAATGACAGACATTTCGAACTCTTCTTTATTGATTCGAGAAATAATATCCAAATTAAATAAATCTGCCCCTCCCATAACCATGTGAGGGAGCAACAGCAACACTTTTGTCTTTTCCTTGCTCGAAACAGGACTGTAGTCCCATTCCCATGTAAACGGCTTTGAGAAACTTGACTGAACTTTAGAGTGAGGATATTCAATTGCTTCCAAGCTTTCATCTACATGAACCGCTGCTTGGGAAATGAGATTCTTCGAACGCTTCCGGGCATTGTCGTTAGAACTGACATAACCACGTACCCCCTGTGTGGTACGCCGATACCAAAAACCGTACCATCCCATATGCACGGGTCGCTTCCGCAGTCCAAGAAGTTTCAGCCAAAGATGCCAATCCTCGTCATAATGCCCTTCTGTTTCGGTGTACAGTCCTACTTCAAGTAGATCCTTCTTCCGTATTCCTGCTGTACAAGTTAGAAAGTTCTCTGTTTTCATTTGTTTCACGTTAAAAGGTTTTTTCCATAGATATTCTTGTTCGAAAAACCCTACACTATCCGTGTAACTCCAACTAGCATCAGGATTTGTGAATAATGACCAGTAAATACATTCACAATACGTAGAATCTAAAAGATCGTCAGCATCCAATGGAATAATAATTTCTGTTTGTGATTGAGTGATACCATAATTTCGGGCAGCAGCAGGCCCACCATTTAATTTATGATATACATTTATCCTTTTGTCTAATTTCTTTACCTCAGAAAGTAATTTAATATCAACCTCACTCGTGCTACCATCATCTACAATTATCCACTCAAAATAGGGAAACGTTTGATTCAATACACTATTAACAGTTTCGATAAAATATTTTCCAGAATTGTAGAACGGAGTGATAATGCTAATCAATGGATCTCCGTTAAAGTCGCGTTTTGGGTTTACGATTTCTCTCCCTGGTGTTTTCATGTAATTTAGTTCAATCAATCTTATTAACCTCCTGTAAAATTAAGCGAGTTATTATATTTTCACTTTCGTTTTCTATGATATTTTATCCAACCACCTAAGGAGGTAATATCTATAAAACGATCATTTAATTCAACGTATTGTTGTTGTAGAGCTTTAAGATTATTTTGTAATATCGAATTATTTTCTTGGAGCTCTATTACTTCTATTTTGTTTTTGTTATATTGTTGCTCTAGCCAGCTTTTCCCTTGTTCCAACTCCATCACATAACTTTTGGCCTTCTTCATCTCTTCTTCTAGAAGCTTTGCATGATTCTTTAAGCCTTCAACCTCTGTTTGATAATTACTAAGTTGTTGCTCCAGCCAATTTTTCCCTTTTTCAATTTCCAGTATATATGTTCGAAAGTTGAGTACGATATCTTTAAGTTCAAGGAATTGGTCATATTGCTTATTCGATAGTTTATCAATTAATCCTTGCTGCCATAATTCGGTTGAGATTATTTGAGATTCAGAAACCATCTTGAAATACCATTGCATATTCTGCAAAATGTTAAGAAGTTCCTGTTTGGATAGATTGTTCACTTGCACAAGTTTATTCGTAACATACTCCAATGTGCTTCTAATAATATGTTCGTATAAGTAAGGCTTTCTATAATGAATGCATAAATTTCTTGCATATTTATAAGCTTCATTTAAACCATTAAAATAGTTGTATGTTAATACATTGGAGATAGATTCATCCCAAACTCTATAGTTACAGATTATATAATTATAAAAAGAAATTTTCTGTGCTGCCAAGCAGCTGTGAACATAAAAAACTAAATCTTGCGCCACTATTTTTTCAGGAAAAGAAATATTATTTTCCTTTATAAAGGAGCTTCTAAATATTTTAGTCCATATTGTTGGTGATAACTCTAATATTTCTGGGTGATGATCAATATTCTCAACAATTAAATCATTTTCTTCCTTAAGCCATTTTCCCAGCATGCTTGAATTAACATATCGATATCTTCCAACGACTAAATCTGACTGGTCTCTTTCAATTGCATTAAACAACAATTGACATGCATTTTCTTCATAATAGTCATCTGGATCCAAGAACATGATGTAGTTTCCTGTGGCTCGTTCGATTCCTACGTTTCTCGGTTTTCCTGATGCTCCGCTTCTCTCTGTTAAATGAACTGAAATACAATTGGAGTATCTATTAGAATACTCATTCATTATTTCACCACTGTCATCTGTGGAACAATCATTCACCATCACTACTTCTATATCCTCAAAGCTTAGACTTTGGCGTTCTATAGAAGTTAATGCTTCCCTTATATAAATCCCCACATTATAAACGGGAATAATAATGCTTATTTTGTAATTCATTGGTACTCACCTCCAATTCAATATGGATAAGCTCAAATTCAAATTATTTCTTGGTTAATTGTTCTTCTAACCAAATCTTCGCCTGCTCAAGATCATGTGTCCACTGCTTTAAATCATTAATTATATCTTGTTGCTTTGTGACCTCTTCTTGATAATTTCTCAGCTGTTGCTCTAACCAATTTCTTGAGTTTTCTAATTCACCACACCAATTCCTTAATTCTTTCCAGTCTTTTCTTAAAGTATATTCATATCTCAGCTCTTGTTTAAATATATATTCATCCTGAGTCATATCTTTAAAATTTGTTGACTCAATACCTAATACCTCCATTGCCAATTGGAGCTGTTTCCCATCTAATTGATTAATGTACGATTTAAATGCAGAATACGCTCTTGTTAATTCAATCGGATCTTTAATCAATAACAATGATTTATTAATAGGATTTAAGTGGAGAATATAGAATTCCCACATTCCTTCCCAGGATTTTTCTTTACAGAATTCATGAATCAGACGATTTCCTTCGACCCGATCAATAATTGATTTAGAGTTATGTCGCTGAGTTGTTGATTTATTGTTAAAATCAAGTCTTTCCGTACGAAGATAAACAACTTCATCAATTAATTTTATATTTTTCGCGAAATAAAAAGTAAAAAAGGAAAATGGGACATCCTCACCAATAATTTTCGGGAATAATATATTATGGTTAACTAATAAGGAAGTTAAATATAATTTACCGGTTGCAATCACATGCTCAGCACAATATGATAAATCTTCTTTAAAATTCCAACTTAGATCTTTCCTGAACCATTTTTCATAATAATCGACAGGCTCTATTTTCCCATTTTCTCGTAACCATACAGATTTCCCAGTAACTATTTCACATTTTTGTTCTTCAGCTGTAGTATATAGTTTCATACAGGCGTTCGGATCAAAGGCATCGTCTGAATCCAAAAAAGTTATATATTTACCTTTAGAGTATCTAATGCCAAAATTACGCGCTTCGCCTCCCCCCCCGTTTGCTTTATGATATAAATGAATATTATTATGAGTTCTGGTATATTTTTCAGCGATAAGAGCACTACGATCCGTTGAACCATCATTAACAATGATGATTTCAATATCCTTAAGTGTCTGGTTAACTAATGAATCCAAGCACATCTCTAGATAATTTTCAACGTTATACACAGGTACCACTATGCTTACTTTAGGAATCATAACTCAACCCCCTCCCATTAGCGAATTGCCATCCTCACCTTACGAAATAACCGTCCAAGTGCAGTTGCCTTAAATCTCGCAATAATCTGCTGCATGAAATAACGATTACTCATTCTTCTGAAATCTTTCAAAATAGCAATTGGTGATTTCTCAAAATTAATAATAGCTTTAATATACTCCAATAAAAGAACCGCTCTGTTGCTATGGATCGAATAAACTTCAAATTCTGAATATAAAGCCATATAATCTTCAACTAAATTAGGAAACAACTCTATAGCAGTGCTAATAGCTAATCTTTTTTCCTGTCCCCTACCTGCCTTCCAGGAACGAAGCTCACTTTCAAGGCGCTCGATCATTTGCTTTTTTGAAAATCCTTGCTGAATTCGTTGTCGGCATGCTATATGAAGCTTAATTTGCTCATCTTTTGTCAGATTCAAAAAATAATAAAGGGACAGCACATACTGTTCCAGTTCCTCTTCAGCAAAATTACGGTTATCGAGATCATTCGTTTCATCCTGGTAGAGGGGGAGAATTCGACCCACCTCATCATTTATTAGTTCCTTTTGTCCACCAACGTCAGAACTTACCACAGGTACCCCCATCGAGAGAGATTCATATGAGGTCAAACTGAGCCCTTCTTTGAGTGAGCAAATTAAAGTCACCGCACTGTCTCTGTAATACGCTCTAACATCTCTTTGTCTACCGACACAATAGACGGTTCGTTCCAACCCTTCTTTTCTTATCATCTCCTGTAATTCTTCCAATTGCGGGCCATCCCCTACAACTACGAAAGCTACTTTAGGAATTCTATCTCGTAATGCCTTTGCAATCTTTAACATCATAAATGGACGTTTCTGAGGGTGAACCCGACAAGGGAATAATACAATTGGACGTTCTTCTTCAATTTTTAAACTTTTCCTAATTTGACCGTTTTCTATAAGGTCCGGGTTAAACTCATCTTCATCTACTCCGATATACAAGGTTTCAACATCGTTAGGTTGTTTACCAAACGATTCAATTAATACCTGCCGCAAATGCTCATTGCATACATAGGTTTTTTCAAGGATATCTCCAGCAGCTCCCGAGGTTCTTGCATAGCCTCCGGCGCGCCAATACCATTCTTCCATATGAACATAATCAATAATGATCAATTTAGGGAACTCTTTACGCAACCAAGGTACCAAGTAATATCCGAAGTAGCTGTTTGAAACAAAAAGAATGTCTATACTCCGAGAATGTATAAAATAATGAATAAATGCAGACCACTGATCGATATCCAGAAAAGTAGTAAGATCAAAAAGATCTACCACCTGTTCTTCAAATCGTTGTCGCCATGTCGAGTCTGTTGGATTTGTGGTAATTATAGACATTTCAAATTCATTTTTGTTAATTCGAGATACGACGTCCAAATTAAATAAGTCTGCTCCTCCCATTTCCATATGAGGAAGAAGGAGAAGTACTTTTGTTTTATTGTCACCCAATATTGAATTTCGGTTCCAATCCCATTTATAAGGTTTCGAGAAATTAGCTGCTAATTTAAAACGAGGATATTCGACTGCCCTTAGTTTTTTATCGACTTGTTTCGCGGTTTTATCAATAATTTGATGTGATCGTTTCTGAGCCTCCTTATTTTGGCTCAGATATCCCCTTACACCTCCAGTAGTGCGCCGATACCAAAAACCATACCAATCCATATGAACAGGATATTTTCTGCTTGCCAAGAGCTTAAGCCATAACAACCAATCTTCATCATAATAATCCTCTGACTCTGTGTAGAGTCCCAATTCGATCATATCCTTCTTGCGAATACCAGCTGTACACACAAGTAAGTTCTCGGTTTTCATTTGATTTGCAATAAAGGGTTTTTTCCATAAGTATTCTTGTTCAAAAAAACCAACACTATTCGTATAACTCCAACTTGCATCTGGATTAGTGTACAATGACCAGTAAATACATTCACAAAAAGTCGGCTCAATAAGATCATCGGCATCCAAAGGAATAATGATTTCTGTTTGCGATTGAAGAATGCCATAATTTCTTGCCGCGGCAGGGCCGCCATTTACCTTGTGATAGACAACTATGCGCGAATCTAATTGTTCCACTTGCGCTAATATTTCCAGGTCGTTTTCCTTTGTACTACCATCATTGACAATGATCCACTCAAAATAAGGAAACGTTTGATTTAGCACACAGTTTGCGGTTTCCATAAAAAATTGTCCCGCATTATAGAACGGAGTAATAAAGCTCACTAAAGGACTTCCCTCGTTTACCAAGTTACGTTCCAGTCGTGCGATTCCGGGAGTTTTTGTAAAATCAAATTCGCGCATGTTCTCACCTCACTTTCAATACCCTTTTGATTAATCTCTTTAAATGATTCACATAGGAATAACCATATATCAGTGTCCCAAAATAAAAAGGAATTTCTCTGCGAAACCCTTTCAATAAATACTCATTACGAATTTTTTTGTCAAACAACAGATGATCCTTCAATTGAGTATTGCTGTATGTGACTTCTTGGTTGATCTGAATTCTTTTATGATAATAGGCTAACGGTTCCGGTATGACATAGATTTTGTTGTGCAGAGCAAACCTCAGATTAAATTCCCAGTCCCCTAAGACAGGTAAATCTTCCCGATATCCCCCGCACTTCCTTAGTGCTTCCTTCTTATACATAAATGCATTTGTTGTAAATAAATTGCGCCTCGCAAGCTTGACTAGTGTAACATTGCTGAACTTGGGGTTGAATGGCTGAGCTTCTCTTTGCTGCACAGCGCCATCTTCCATAGATTCATAGATGAGAGTACTCTGAGTAGCAACTGAATCTACTTGCTGAGTCTGCAGTATTGAAATACATTTTAGAAGGAATGAATTATCCCACGTATCATCATCATCTAATAAAGTTATATAGGCACCAGTGCTGTTCGTAATCCCAGCGTTTGTTGCCACCTCCATGAAACTCGATTGATTTAAATGAACCACTTTAATTTTATCATTTAATAGAGCTATATATCGTCTGATTGCGGCTTCCAATTCTTCCAGACTTCCTCCATTATTAACAATAATGATTTCCCAATCTGTGAAAGTCTGATTTACAACAGATTGGATGGCACGCTCGAGCAGCAAGTTCCTATCCTTTGTTCGAACAATGATTGATACTGTACACAAGATTATCCCTCTTTATATTGATTCGTATTTGTCCATTACATTTGCCGTGTCATCAATTAGTACAACCTTGCCCTTTTCAAGTAAAAGAGCCCTATTACAAATTCTCTTCACTTCAGAAGTGGAATGTGAAACAAATATCACTGTTGTTCCCTTATCGATCAGGGACATGATGTGCGCCTCGCTTTTTTCTCTAAATTTATAATCTCCAACTGATAAAACTTCATCGACAATTAAAATATCCGGATCTACAACCGTAGCTATAGCAAACCCAAGTCGTGATAGCATACCAGAGGAGTAATTTTTCAACGGAACATCAATAAACTCATCTAATTCGGCAAAGTCTATTATCTCTTGTATACGTTCATTCATGAATCTTTTCGAATGGCCGAGTATAGCACCATTAAGAAAGATATTTTCCCTACCCGTCAAATTCAAGTTAAAGCCAGCTCCAAGTTCGATCAATGGAACCATGCTGCCATTGACCTGGACTGTGCCTCGTGTCGGCTTCAGCACTCCTGCAATTACTTTTAGAAGTGTACTTTTACCAGCACCATTCAATCCGACCAACCCAAAAACTTCCCCTTTTTTCACTTGAAACGAGACATCCGTCAATGCATGAAACTCTTGAAACAGCAATTGACCTTTTACCAGCTTGAGTACATATTCTTTAAGACTATCTACTTTTTCCTGACTTAAGTTAAAGAGCATGGAGACATTATTCACTTCAATAGCAATATCACTGGCAGTATTGGACTCGGGCTGCATGGGTACCTCCAATTAAACATATAAAATAAATTGTTCTTGTCTTTTACGAAATACAAGAAGACCAATAATTAAACTGACAATTCCTATAGACAAGCATATTAAATGCTGTTCCAAGGTGGGAAATCTACCATTAATGATGACATCACGGAACATGGATAATGTCCAATAAATCGGATTCAACTCCACAAGAAACTTCAGATTATCCGGTACAATGCTGACCGGGTAAAACAGTGGGGTAAAGTACATCCATGCGGTCAATAGCACTTCATACAAATGCTGTAAATCTCTGAAGAAGACGGTATACGCGGCAAGAATGAAACTTATGCCGACGGCAAACAAAAAAGTATATATGAGTGGAAAAGGAAGCATGAGCAAAGCTGCGCTTATCTTTACTCCTCCGCTGAAAATGGCAACAATCACAAGCGCAATCAAAGAGAAGGCGGTATTCACAAAAGAAAAACAACATTTTGCCAGAGGAAATATATATTTAGGAACATATACTTTCTTAATTAGAGCCTCATTTCCCACAATAGATTGCATGGCCAAGGCTGTTGCTTGAGAATACAAATCCCAAATAATACGCCCAGTTAAAACATAAACTGCGAAATGGGGAATATCGCTTTTGAATAATGCGGAAAAGATAAGGGTAAAAACAATCATCATCAATAAGGGATTTAAAATACTCCAGATTACTCCGAGAATGGAACGACGGTATTTAATCTTAATATCGTTTGCCACCAGCTGATACAATAAAAAGCGGTACTTTTTAAAATTTTCTAAATATCTCATGGAATCGATATGCTCCTTATAAGCCCTGCTTGGCAATTATATCGGGTCTTCCTATTGAAAAATAATTAAAGCCTACTTGTTGAAGCTGGTCTACTGGCAGACAATTGCGCCCGTCAAATATAACCGGTTCTCTGAGCAATTGTTTTACTTCGAGCAGATCCATCTGTTTAAATTGATTCCATTCCGTCACGATCATGATGAAATCGGCATCTTTAATGGCTTCTTGATACGATGCTGTATAAGCAATATTAAAATCAGGATACTGGTTCTGAAAATTACTCATTGCAGCTGGATCATAAACGCGAATTTCACATTCCTGCTGAAGCAGCTTTTGAATAATTTTTATTGAAGCTGCATCCCTAATATCACTCGTATTAGGTTTATAGGCTAAACCCAATATTGCCGCCCGCTTGCCACGTAGTTCCTTACCATAATACAATGACGCCTTGTCAATAAGCTTATTCTGCTGCTTATTATTGACTGAAATCACACTCTGCAACAAATCAAATTCATGATCAACATTTCCAGCAATCTGAACAAGGGCTTTTGTATCCTTTGGAAAACAAGATCCTCCATAACCAATCCCAGCTTGCAGAAATTTGGGCCCTATTCTGGAATCCATCCCCATCCCCGATGCAACACTTTCAATATTAGCGCCAACCTTTTCACAAATATTAGCGATTTCATTAATAAAACTAATTTTTGTGCTCAAAAATGCATTCGAGGCATATTTTATCATCTCTGCACTTCTTATATCCGTATGCATAATTGGAATTTTCATTGGTTCATACATTTGTTCCACAACATTCGCCGAACGCTTATTTTCGGATCCGATAATTGTTCTTTCACTATTAAAAGTATCTTGTATCGCAGTACCTTCCCGAAGAAACTCAGGAGCAGAAACAACATCAAATTCACAAGCCGACAATAGATGGTCGGCGATTATTTTTCGGATTGACTCATTCGTACCCACTGGAACAGTACTTTTCGTGACGATAACCGTATATTCAGAGATGTTATGAGCAATTTTAATCGCTGCATCTTCGACATACTGGAGATCTGCTTGCCCCGATTCTAAGGAAGGAGTACCTACCGCGATGATAATAACATTTTGATCTTCGAGTCCTGTATGAAAATCCGTTGTAAATCGCAGGCGCCTGGAGGCAAGGTTTTTAACTAGCAGCTCTTCAAGTCCCTCTTCATATATAGTTGGTTCTCCTTTTTGCAACTTATTGATTTTAAATTCATCAATATCGATGCATGTGACATCATGACCAACCTCAGCAAAACAAACCCCGCTAATAAGACCTACATAACCGGTACCTACGACAGCTATCCTCATGATCTTCCTCCCTTCCATTATGTTTTACAGCGCTCTAGGAATTCATTACATTGAGATTAATTTTATTTTTTTGAACCAGAGCACTCATATATTGAATTAATTCAGTTCGAAGATCTTCTCTTCGCAATGCAAATTCAAGCGTTGTTTGGATGAATCCCATCTTCTCACCAACATCATATCTGATTCCTTCAAAATGATAGGCAAATACTTGCTCCTCAAGGTTTAGATTCCTGATTGCATCAGTCAGTTGAATTTCACCGCAAGCTCCAGCTTGTTGGACAGACAGCACTTCAAATATTTTTGGAGTCAGAATATACCGTCCCATAATTGCTAAGTTGGATGGAGCATTCTCGGGGGTAGGTTTCTCTACCAATGAACGAACATTGAACAACCGATTACCCATGCCATTCGCATCGACGATGCCGTACCGTGATACCTCACCATCTGCAACCGGTTGGACAGCAATTATGGATGTTTGGTGCTTCTCATAAAGATTAATCATTTGTTTAAGGCAGGGAACTTCCGCCTGCACAATATCGTCCCCTAATAAAACAGCAAAAGGCTCATTACCAATAAATTTCCTTGCACACCAAATGGCATGACCCAAACCATTAGGTTCCTTTTGTCTTATATAATGAATATCGGCCATCCTGGAAGACTTTTGAACCTCATCCAGTAATGCTAATTTCCCTTTGTCTTTCAGATTTTTCTCAAGTTCAAAACTATTATCAAAATGATCTTCAATAGCACGTTTTCCTTTTCCAGTGACAATGATTATATCTTCAATGCCGGAAGAGACCGCTTCTTCAACTATGTACTGAATAGTTGGTTTGTCAACGATCGGAAGCATCTCCTTCGGCATAGCTTTGGTAGCAGGTAAAAACCGAGTACCAAGACCTGCTGCAGGGATAATCGCTTTTCGTATTTTCATTATGTCGTATTATCCTCCATAATTTTGTTAAATTTCTACATGCTATCTTACCAAACATTCATCAGAATTGTAATAAGCATACACTAACCAAAAGCAACAGCTTATGGAATATAATTTCACTATCTAAATCAGTTAGAAATCTATTAATATAGACTTCAATAAAACAAAAAAGTTCTTATACATATGAATTATTCCATTCATTTACTGCCTCATGTAGATTTACATAATGCGATTTGCTAAAATAAAATCTGCATTAGCTAAGAATCCAGCATGTCAATACAAAGGAGCAGCACAATGGAAAAGAAAGGTTCGTCAAGATCAAACAAAAATCTTAACTCCAACATTTCACTACTTCAATGGGCAATACTTGCCGGCACATGTTTATTTTTCTTCATCTTTCCCTTTCAAGTGGCCTTATTTAACGGATTTGCGTTCGATTTTGAAGCGGCTCTACTCGAATCCATGTTGTATGCATTCATACTCTTATTGATCGTTGGCATCCGTTTCTTTCAAACCTGGAAAATAATTGACTACAGATCCATTTTGTCAGTTCTTGTGCTCCTCCTTCCTCTTATGTATATATTGTCTTCAATAAATGCCGTCTCCTCGCATAATGCCAAAACGATGATTCAGCTTGAATTTATGGTTGCAGCTTTTTTTATCGTCGGTCTGTATGTGGCTGAGAATAAATTACACCGCAAGTTTATTGAACTATCCATTCAATTGTCCGGTTATGCCATTGTTATATTTGGATTCATGAACCTGTTTGGACAGGCTTATTTCAATAATGCTCTTTGGTTGGCCGACACGAACTATCGATTGACATCTGTCTTCCAATACTCCAACTCGTACGCAGCACTTCTTACAGCCTTATTCCTGGGAGCATTGTTCTCCGCCATTCATGTCAAGCAATGGTACTGGCGGGCCTTGCACAGCTTTATGCTGGTCCCCATCTGGATCTCTCTGATGCTTACATATTCACGGGCAGCGCTTGTATTCATCCCAATACTGGTCCTCATTATTCTGCCCTTCCTAAAAATAAGCAAACAATTATCTTATTTAATATACATGTTTCTTGCTGTTGTTTCATCTTTCGCCATTTTGAGTAAGTTAACAGTAGCTGCGGATAAAATCTCCAAAATCACGGACCCAGTCTCCCAGTCGGGTAAAACAATATCTCTTTGGAGTTCCGTTCCTCTGACTGGATGGGGTCTGCTTCTAGGTGCATCCATTGTTGTCACATTATTAATTTCCCTCCTTCATGGCAAACTTTCAAAATGGCTAAATATCCGAACAACGAGAATCCAAGCATCCAAATGGTCTTTCATTGCAGTTCCTATTCTTTTTATAGTAGTGGGAGCACTAGCGGCTATTCTAATCTTTTCTAGCAGTAGTGTAAGGGGCCTTCTGCCCCAAAGTATTGCGGATCGTATAGAAAGCATCAACCTTGAACAACACAGCGTTCTAGAACGCGAAACCTTCTATAGGGATGCATTTAAAGTATCAGCAGATTATCCTTTGATCGGTGCAGGTGGCGGCGCTTGGTCGGTACTATATGAGAAGTACCAAAGCAACCCTTATACCAGCAATCAGGCGCACAGCTACTATTTGCAGACACTGATCGAGATCGGTTGGATCGGAATTATTATATTAATTGGCTTTATTGTTCTGGTCTACTATTTATTCATTAGGGAGTACATTAGAAATCCGGAATTACGAGGCAGCCAATTTTTGTTTTTCATTATCTCCATCTCACTGCTGGCCCATAGTGCTCTGGATTTCGATATGAGTTATGGTTATCTATCGATTCTCGTCTTTCTCTCATTAGGTGCTATGCTTGCCCCTTTCCACAAGACGCTGATAATTCCGGCTATGGAGGCGTACAGAAATATCAAGTGGCGAATGGTATACCCAGCAGCCTTATCGTTCCTGGCCGTATTTCTCTTCATTTGGGTATACAGGGCATACGATGCCAATCTCAGCTATCGTCAAGCTTTGGATCTCGCTATCGTGCAGAAAAAACCGCTAAATGAGCTGCTGCCGTCTATTGACCATGCCATCAACGTGTCCCCTGACCATCCTGATTACACTTTAAGAAAATTGGACTGGATGGATCAAGCATTTAATTCTACTCACGATGTACAATACAGACAAGAATATAAAAGATTACTTGACCAACTGAAACCTTTTGCTCCTTATAATCGTCCATTACTTTTGGATGAGTACCGCTACTACAAAGCCGAGAACGATTATAGCCATGTATTACCTGTCCTGGACGAGGCGGTTTCTAAATTCCCTTGGGATATGAATTTTTACGAGGCAGCTATTATGGAATATTTTCTTGCCGGCCAGAATGAGGGAGAAACGGATTCCAAAGGACCTGACTCCAAGTGGAATAACTCTCTGGAGCTGTATAAAGAAGTGCTCGCCAAGGAGGAACAACTCAAGTTATTACCAGCAGGACAGCTTCAAGGAAGAGAATTTAATGTCACTCCTATTATGAGACAGGCAATTGGACAAATTTTATACCGCAACAAAAGCTACGAAGATGCGTATAACCTTTTGAAGCAAGACATTACTGGCGATTTGAGCAATGAAAGTGTCCGAATTAATGTTAGATATTACCTCGCTGCTCTTGATGCAGTGGGACAAAAAGATGTAGATTTATTGAATAAATTAATCGGATCCGACCCAAGTGAGAAAACATTGCTGCAACAGCTTATTGACAGCAATAAAATATCTTGATATCCTTTTCCAGTATTTCTCTAACATTATTATACTATTTCCCAAAATTGTTTCTATCTTTCCTGATGGTGATGATATATAATAGTTTCTCGATGGGTTTAAAAACAGATTTACGATTCTTTAATGAAAGGAGGTGAAAACTAAAAATGAAAAAGATTTTTGCAAGCAAAATTTCAGGACTTATCGCTTCATTGATGATTATGTCGATGCTTGTTCCAATTCTTGCTTTTGCTGCTAGCTCGAATGGCTATAAAGATGTAGTATATTCGAGTGGTAATGGAACTGTAACGGGTTCTGTTTATGTAACCGACGATGTGTATACAGCCTTTAATGGAGAAGACGTCGCAATCTATGTTTATGATGATCAGGCAACTACAGCTTATGATGTAGTTTATGGTACTTATAAATCAGATGGCACTTACGGTTTCTCGATTGATGTCTCTAGTGCAACGTACTCTACATACTTCCCGTTGCGTCTTGAGTACTTCACTCCAGGTAGCTCAAAACCAGTTACTGAGTGGGTGTACGACAATAATTCCGGTGGTGGTGGTTTCCCAGGTGGATTCTTCCCCGGCGCAGGTATTATTGACAACAACGGCAATGTAGATGGAACGCAATTGACTAATCTCTTTGCAACCGATAAGAACCCTACTATTACATCAACTTCCGATGTAGTAACAATTCCTGCTGATGCATTGATCAAAGGTGAAACTCTTACGATCAAATTGGAAGATGGTTCATCCATCACCCTTCCGATCGCTGCTCTGAAACTGGAAGACCTGGCTAAATCCCTCGGGGTTGAGCTGAGCGCTCTGAAAATCAAAGTAGAAATTAAGAAGCTTACTGGCGACGCTGCTAAAGCGGTAACTGATGCTGTATACGGAATTGATGCGAAACCACTGGCTGCGCCAGTTGATTTCAAAATCACTGCTGTAGGTGGCGGTAAGGAGCAACAAATCAACGACCTGGGTGTTTACTTCAAACGTACACTTCCAGTTAGTGGAGTTGTTGATTCTAATAAGGTAACTGGTGTAGTGTACAACCCGGATACGAAAGAGCTGAGCTTCGTCCCAGCTACATTCGCAACTGAGGGAGACAACACACTTGCTACTTTGCTCCGCAACAGCACAAGTATCTACACTGTCATCCAACTGGATAACGTATCCTTCGCGGATCTCGCTAACCACTGGGCGAAAGAAGATATTGAAACTCTTGCTGCGAAGTTGGTTGTAGAAGGTACGGGCGCTAACAAGTTCGAACCAAAACGCAACATTACTCGCGCTGAGTTTGCGGCTCTGATCGTTCGTTCACTCGGTCTTGATGCTACTGGAACCACATCTAAATTCTCGGACGTAAGTTCGAGCCAATGGTACGCTGGCGTTGTAGCTACGGCTGCAGAAGCTGGTATCGTACAAGGTGATGACAAAGGTAAATTCAACCCGAACGCTAACATCACCCGTAAAGAGCTGTCGGCCATGGTCGTTCGCGCCCTTGGTTATGCTGGTAAGGAAGTAACGCTTACTGATGCGGAAGCATCTGCTGCGTTGGCTGCCTTCACTGATGCAAGCAGTCTCGGCTGGGCAAAAGCTGAAGTCGCTGCAGCAGTTAAATCCGGTATTGTTCTTGGCCAAACTACTACGAAAGTGGTAGGTGACGCTAGCGCAAGCCGTGCTGAAGCTGCTACAATGGTAATTCGTTTGCTCGGTAACGCTGGTTTTATCAACAACTAATCCAGTGACTTAAAAACGATCCTTCGGGGTCGTTTTTTTGTTATCCGGAATGTATAGATATTTCATTATTGATCATCCTATAGTTGATGCAAATATATCCATGAATACAGACTTTCTAAACATTTTTGTTGATTTATTATTAGAGAAGATGGATAATGGGTAATGGATAGAGACATTACATATAATAGGAGGTTTTTTGAACATGGCACATCAACTACCAGCTTTACCGTATCCGAACAACGCACTGGAGCCCCACATTGATGAAACAACGATGATGATCCACCACGACCGTCATCATAATGCTTATGTAACGAATTTGAATGCTGCTCTGGAGTCCGCTCCTGATCTGCAAAGCAAATCGGTCGAAGACCTTATTGCTGATCTTAACAGTGTACCTGAAGCCATCCGCACTGCCGTTCGCAACAATGGCGGCGGACATGCTAACCACTCCCTCTTCTGGGAAACCATTGGACCAAACGCTGGCGGCGCTCCAAGCGGAGCACTTGCCGATGCGATCGCAAGCGAGCTTGGCGGATTCGATAAATTCAAAGAGGATTTTGCTAAAGCAGCTACAACCCGTTTCGGAAGCGGCTGGGCCTGGCTTGCAGCTGACAAAGCTGGCAAATTGAAAGTGTACAGCCTGCCTAACCAAGATAGCCCAATCATGGAAGGCGATACGCCGCTCCTTGGCCTTGATGTTTGGGAGCATGCTTACTATCTGAACTACCAAAACAAACGCCCTGATTATATCGCAGCGTTCTGGAATGTTGTGAACTGGTCGGAAGTTGGCAAACGTTACGAATCTGCGAAATAAGCTTTGGAACAGTTAAAAACAGGACGAAGGCAAACCTGCCTTCGTCCTGTTTTTTTATGCTTTTCAAGCTTAGCTGCTCTGTAGTCTGATTGTAATTCCTTCTCACCGAATAGGCGATTGCCGCATAAGCTTTATCATGATATCGACCTATACGCTCTGATGAAGGAGACGAATATGCATGTGGTATAACTTGTACACCCCCGTCCATGTTCAGGATGGATATAGTGTCGCCTATATCCCCCCTGCTCCGGCAGGCCGGGATTGCGGCTGTGGCGGAGCACCGCGTGGAATGATGGGTAGCCCCGGTGGAGGCCTGCAATCCGGACCGGGACTATTCCCACCGGGACCAGGACCGTTTCCACCCGGACCGGGGCCATTCCCGCCGGGCCCAGGGCCGTTTCCACCCGGACCGGGACCATTCCCGCCGGGACCAGGGCCATTTCCACCCGGACCGGGACCGTTTCCGCCGGGGCCAGGGCCGTTTCCACCCGGACCGGGACCATTCCCGCCGGGACCGGGGCCGTTTCCACCCGGACCGGGACCATTTCCGCCGGGACCAGGACCATTTCCACCCGGACCGGGACCGTTCCCGCCAGGCCCAGGGCCGTTTCCTCCTGGACCAGGACCGTTTCCGCCCGGGCCGTGGCCAATTCCGATCCCTATCCCTATCCCGATTCCCGGGCCACCAATATTCCCTGGCTTCGTGACAGTGATCATTAATGGAGGACGTTTCTTTCCTCAGGTTACTCAGGCCTATACCGTGCGCCATTTTCCGGGGATGACTGTTTATCAGGCTCTGGCAGGGACAGGTGTTGTTCGTTTCAATAACTTTGGCCAGATTATCTTTGTCAGTGGCGTGGCTATAGCTGGTGATATTGGAACGATTCTGCGTCTGAATGGACGCCTGATTGCGGAATCCCAGCTCTATCTGCCCATACAGTCAGGGGATACAGTCGGACTCGAGCTCATTCTGACAGGCGCTGGCGCAGTCATACCGAGGAGCATCCAGGATGCGGGGACTGCATTGCCTTACAATTTGCAGCTGGAAAATAATTATGATCTCATCACCGACGATTCGGAAGATGACCTTTAAACAAGACGAAGGATGATTGGTCCGATTACTCCAAATCTCTTGCGTTGATTATGCTCCTTTGAAATTCCTTAAAGAGCCGGCTTCCACCGTCCATTTAGTGACGCAGCAACTTCACCTACAAGAGTTGATCATCCTCCCATGAGATGCCACCAAGAGTCGGCTTCGCCGTCACCTTGGTGGCGCAGCAACTTCACCTATAAGAAAGGAAATATAAACTTTCTTGTATTTAAATGAAGAAGGCCCGATAACAGCGTTATCATTGACGCCTGATC
Source organism: Paenibacillus sp. JT31N17 (assembly GCF_056269255.1). Lineage (NCBI taxonomy): Bacteria > Bacillati > Bacillota > Bacilli > Caryophanales > Paenibacillaceae > Paenibacillus > Paenibacillus sp. JT31N17. Next base: position 399,611 of record NZ_JBWDNP010000004.1, on the reverse strand, counting down.
GGGCCTTCTATTTTCTCCCTGCGCTTAGTGGACGCTGGCTTCTTCTTTAATGGCCTTTAGCCGTTTCATCACATCATTGGCGCCACGGCCGAAGTAGTCGTGAAGCTGATTGTACTCCGCGTACAGCTTGTCATATACCGCGACGTTTGCCGGAATCGGCTTGAACGTCTCCTCCCTCACGCGGGCCATCGCGGCTGCCGCGTCGACAACATTATCGTAGCCGCCAGCTTCCGCACCGGCTGCCACAGCGCCGAACATGGCCGCCCCCAGCGCAGGCGTCTGCCGGGAGGCCGCGATTTTGATCTCGCGGTTGGTCACATCTGCGTAGATTTGCATGAGCAGACGGTTCTTTTGCGGGAGGCCCCCGCAGGCGTACAGCTCATCTACGGCCACACCGTTGCTGTGGAAGGCCTCCACGATTTTACGAGTGCCAAAAGCGGTCGCTTCCAGCAGTGCGCGATAGACTTCATAAGGCTTGGTCAGCAGGGTAAGACCAACCATCATCCCGGTCAGATCCGTATCGACAAGCACGGAACGATTGCCATTCCACCAGTCGAGCGCGAGCACGCCGGATTCGCCGACATTGAGCTCTGACGCTTTCTTTTCCAGCCATTCATGGATGCTGATGCCTTCCTGCTTGGCTGCCTCAACGGCATAGGCCGGAACCGCCTCATCCACATACCAGGCGAAAATATCGCCAACGGCTGATTGACCGGCTTCATAACCGTAATAGCCGGGGATGATGCCATCCTCGACAACGCCGCACATGCCTTCAACCTGCTTCTCTTCCGAGCCGAGCAGCATATGACAGATCGAGGTCCCCATGGCCATTACCAGCTTGCCGGGGGTGACAACGCCTACTGCGGGAACCGCTGCATGCGCATCGACATTGCCGACCGCAATTGCGATACCTGCGGTTAGGCCCATGCGCGCAGCCATATCCGCCGTCAGCGCGCCCGCTTTGGAGCCAAGCGGCAGAACATCGCCGCGGAGCTTCGTATCCGCAAGATTTTCCAGCCTTGGATCAAGCGCTTTATAGAACTCGCTGCTTGGATATCCATCCCGCTTGTGCCATATGGACTTGTATCCGGCTGTGCAGCTGTTGCGCACAATGTTTCCCGTCATCTGGCCGACAACCCAATCGGTAGCTTCCACGAATTTATCCGCAGCCTCATACATCTCCGGAGCTTCGTTCAGAATCTGCCATGACTTAGCCAGCATCCATTCGGAGGATATTTTGCCGCCGTAACGGGGGAGGAACAACTCGCCGCGGCTTGCCGCGATTTCATTAATAAGGTTCGCCTCATCCTGTGCCGCATGATGCTTCCACAGCTTCACCCAGCTGTGCGGATTGGCTTTGTACGCCTCATTGAAGCAGAGCGGCTGCCCCGCCACATCGATCGGCAGCATGGTGCATGCGGTAAAGTCGATGCCAAGACCGATGACCTCGCTTGCCGCAATACCGGATTCCTTCATAACGGCAGGCACCGACGTTGTCAGCACCTCGATATAGTCGGCCGGATGCTGCAGCGCCCAGTCATGCTCCAGCTTGAGACCAGACTCCGGCAATTTCTCATCAATAACGTTGTGACGGTAGGGCGTCACATGCTCGGCGATTTCCGCACCGTCGCTCAGACGCACCAACACCGCGCGGCCGGATTCCGTTCCATAGTCCACGCCAATTGCATATTTACTGCTCATGATTCAGGGATCCCCCTTTGAAATGTAGTCCTTGTAAACGATTACTTTTGTCCATAATAAGCATTTTTACCGTGCTTGCGCAAGTAATGGCGATCCAGCAAATGCTGATCCATCGGCTGTATATTCGGATTTAACTGGAAGGTGTGCAGCGCCATCTTGGCCGCTTCCTCCACGACAACCGCATTATGCACCGCATTATGCGGATCCTTCCCCCAGCAGAAGGGCGCATGGCTGTATACGAGCGCAGCCGGTACCTGATTGGGATCGATGCCGCCTTCAGTGAAGGTCTCAATAATGACGTTGCCTGTCTCCAGCTCATAAGAACCTTGAATTTCGGCTTCCGTCATTGGACGTGTACAAGGGATTTCACCGTAAAAATAATCCGCATGTGTCGTTCCAAGCGCGGGAATCGGCCGTCCGGCCTGCGCCCAGCTCGTGGCCCATGGAGAATGGGTATGCACGATCCCTCCAATGCCTTCAAAAGCGCGATACAAAGCGACATGCGTCGGTGTATCCGAAGAGGGCCGAAGATTCCCTTCAACAACATTCCCTTCCAGATCCACTATGACGATTTGCTCAGGCTTCAGCTCATCATAAGGAACACCGCTCGGCTTGATGGCTACAAGACCTCTCTCCCTGTCAATGCCGCTTACATTCCCCCAGGTAAAAGTGACAAGGCCATACTGGGGCAGCTCCATATTGGCTTCCCATACGGCTTGTTTTAAAGCATCCAGCATAAAATAGTTCTCCTTTCGCCGCATTCATCCCTAGCAGCGCGGCAGCTTGGCTATTTATTCAAATACCCGAAAATATGGTACCAAATATAATGGTGTTTCATTCGCTATTATTATAACTTGTACGTACAAGTGTGTCACGATTAATTTTTTATTTCTTCTCCAGCCGGGGCGGTAGACTCCCTTACAATTAATCGCGGTTCATATACAATATCCGCCTCCGGCCTGCGGCTGCCGCCTTGTCCCAACAGACGAATAAGCAGCTTCACTGCATCCTCACCCATCCGTGTCTTAGGATGCTCCAGTGTAGTCAGCTTCACTTCCGTTGCTGTAGCCAGTGTGGCATCATCAAATCCCACCATGGATAGATCCTCCGGCACCGTCAAGCCCTTTCCCCGCACCACATCAAGCAGCTTCACAGCCAGCTCGTCGTTATAGCAAACAATCGCCGTCGGACGCTCCCCGGCTGCTTGCCCAAGCAGCGCCGACAGCTCCACAGCAGGCTTGACCAGCTTCTCCTCGGTAGTATACCGGATGAGGTGCTCGGAACGCAGCGTCAGCTGATGCTCGCGCAAAGCACGCAGGAAACCGCGCATCCGGTAGATCCCCTGAAAATCGTCGGTCTTAAAAAATCCGGCAATCCGCCGGTGGCTGAGCTTGATCAAGTGCTCTGCCGCACGGAATCCGCCAAGCTCGTCGTCAACCTTCAGACACGGCGCATCCAGATCGCTGTATCGCTCGTTAAGCATAACAAACGGAATTCCTCTGGATTCCAGCGAAAGATAATAGTCCAAATTGGGGTTTCCCTCCGCACTCTTGGTCGGCTCGATGATCAATCCGCTTGGCTGCTGCTGCAGCATGGATTCCAGACTCTCCCGTTCCTTGTTCTTCTCATTGTCCGTGCTGGCCAGCAGCAGCCTGGCCCCATGCAGGCGAAGCGCCGATTCCACCCCGCGCACGATCGTCGGGAATATATAGTCGGAGATATGCGTCGTCATCAATCCGATGGTCAGCCCCTGCTGAGCCGGATGCTTGCCGGCAGTTGCAGACCCCGCGTCAGCTACGAATGTTCCTTTTCCCTGTGAGCGATAAAGCCAGCCCTCCGCTTCCAGTTCCCCAAGCGCCTGCCTGACAGTCTGGCGGCTCAGGCTGAACGTTGCGGCAATCTCGTTCTCCGAAGGAAGCTTGTCATGCGGCTTGAATTGTTCCGCCGTGATCCAGGTCAAAATCTCTTCCTTTAGTTGCATATACTTGGGCGGAAGCTGTTCCTTCACGCTGCACCTCGATTCCTGCATTCAGCTTGTATGCCTCATATTATATCATGCGCTTAACTTGTACGTACATACTCGCCGGGTGCCCCATTATTTTCAGTCTGCAAGATTGTTTTGACAACAAACCGGATTATCCCTAACATATGGATCACAGATATATAGAATTGAGATATACAACATAAGGGAGGTATGAACGATGCCCACAAACCAGGCTGATCTGGAGAATCAGACTGACGCCGAGATCAAGGCCAAGCAAACGGGAGCAAGTTATATCCGGCTGGCGCTGTTTTTGCTTGCAGCGGTCTTCGCCGTATGTGTCGTCATGCAGGTATTCCTGGCAGGAATGGCTTCATTCGTCGATTCATCGCATTGGCAGGATCACCGGTCGTTCGTTCACTATTTCGAAATGATCCCACTGGCTATGCTGGTATTAACCTTTATTGGCCCAACCGGCCGCGCCATCCGGTTTTTGGGATTTGGAATGGTCATTCTGATCATCATGCAGTACATAACGGCTCATATGGGAGGCCGGATTCCCGAGCTGGCCGCGCTTCATCCTGTGCTCGCTTTGCTGCTGTTCTGGATCTCGATGATCGCAGTCAAACGCGCCTTCAGCGCCTGGAGGAGCGGGCGGGTCTGATTCAATTTCCAGTTGTCTCCTGCCTGGCAGCTAAAGACGTACAAAAAAGCCGTCTGCCAAGGATCGTGCCCTGGGCAAACGGCTTATAAAGCGTTCCTTTTTTCGTCACCCAAAAAGCATCATACGTCTCAAGACTTTATGACGGTGTTGGGTCCACTTGCTGGCAATGAGAGAATCCGGTTACGGCGGGCGAAAAAAGTCAGGCTGCGCATGCGGAATCGTTCTTAACTTAATTGCAGGTTACAAGGTCGAATAACTGACACTCCGGCAGACTGCTTACCGCCTGCCCGCAGATAATCTTCTTTTAAAGCAGTTTATTATTTACTTCATTAATAAACCTCGCTTAGCGTACACCTGTCCCAAGGCGCTCGATCATAAATGCCCTTACCTCTTCCGAGAGATCTTCTCTTTCCAATGCCATATCAATCGTAGCCTGTACAAATCCCAGCTTATCGCCGACATCATGCCTCCGGCCCTGAAAGCGGAATGCGGTGAGCGGCGATTCCCAGTTCAGACGCTGCAGGCTGTCGGTGAGCTGAATCTCGCCGCCTTTGCCGGGCTCGGCCCGTTCCAGCAGCGCGAAGATTGCCGGATCAAGAATATATCGGCCTACTACTGCGAGATTGGACGGCGCTTCCCCGGGCAGCGGTTTTTCCACAAGTCCCCTGATACGGCCCTGCTCTGCTTCACGGTCCAGCTCGACAATACCGTATTTATGCGTCTGGTCCCACGGCACTTCCATAACGGCCACGACTGAGGAACCGTTCGTTTCGTAAACATCGATCATTTGCTTCAGGCAAGGCGGCTCAGACAGCAGAATGTCATCCCCAAGCAGCACTGCAAAGGGCTCGTCCCCCACAAAGCTGCGCGCACATAATACGGCATGTCCGAGTCCGAGCGGCTCGCGCTGGCGTGTGTAACAGATATCCGCCATATGCGAGATGCCTTTGACCAGATCCAGCATTTCGGCTTTGCCGTGCGCCTCAAGCTCAGCCTCCAGCTCCACCGACTTGTCAAAATGGTCCTCAATCGCCCGTTTGTTGCGGCCCGTCACAATCATGATGCTCTCGATTCCGGAGGCGACTGCTTCTTCTACAATATATTGTATGGCAGGCTTATCAATAAGCGGCAGCATTTCCTTAGGCTGTGCCTTGGTAGCGGGCAGAAACCGGGTACCCAGTCCCCCCGCCGGAATAATGGCCTTGCGTACGCGTCTTCCCATCAACATTTTCATATCCCCCATAAGCGTTATTTATACTACTTCCATAATACTCCCATTCGGACAATCGCACCATGGTAAAATAGGCATCAGGTCCCGGTTTGACATCCTTTCTGCCTCATGACACACTTGAAAACGATGGATACTTCCGCGTATTACTCGTATAAAGGAGGACTAATCATGCTGATTACCCGATCGCTGCGCACATCCCGGCACGATGAGATGATGGATATTACCCGCGAAATCGCAGCCATTGTCAGTCAAAAAGGGATAGAAAACGGCCTCGCCGTCATTTATTGCCCGCATACGACCGCCGGAATTACGATTCAGGAGAATGCCGATCCCGATGTGAAGCATGATGTGCTGATGCGGCTGGATGAGGTATACCCATGGGAGCACCCGAAATACCGGCATGCCGAAGGCAATACCGCCTCCCATCTGAAAGCCATGACGACCGGCACCTCGCAAACGGTCATTATCGCAGAGGGCCGGCTGCTTCTGGGAAGATGGCAGGGAATTTATTTCTGCGAATTCGACGGGCCTCGCTCACGCGAATATTATGTGAAGCTGATTGCAGACTGATAGCGCCCAACCACCAGGAACTCGACTGCCCCAGCGGCAGAAAGTGCCCGTCTTCTTGCAGCGCCAGACCCGCAAGCCGGCCAGCTATTTTTGATGCACAAGATCCATGAAACAAGGCCATAACAACCCTAAACACGCAGCGCTGACGGCATTCCTCCATCTCATAAGAGCTGGAAATGACCGCCTGCAGATTGCGTGTTTTTCATTATTTCAAATTGCTATTGACAACTTTCCTTATTTATAATAATTTTAATGTAGAAATAATTATCGATATGGTTCAAGGAGAATCGGCTTGGTTAATGAGAGGAGAGAAACGATATGGAAAACATCACAATAGTAGGTACCGGGCCAGCCGGATTAACGGCTGCCATCTATCTTGCACGCGCCGGCTTCAGCCCGTTGGTTCTGGAAGGACCGCAGCCGGGGGGACAGCTGACTACAACTACAGAGGTCGAGAATTACCCCGGCTTCCAGGACGGCATCCTCGGTTCCGAGCTGATGTCCAATATGCGCAAACAGGCGCAGCGGTTCGGGGCGCGTTTTCAGACCGGCTGGGTGGATGAGGCGGATCTCTCCGAGAGACCCTATAAATTGAAGCTGGAGAACGGCAGTGAAATTTTTACGAAATCTGTGGTTATTTCCACCGGCGCTTCGGCAAAATATATGGGAGTGCCCGGAGAACGCGACAACGTTGGCCGAGGAGTCAGCACCTGTGCGACTTGTGACGGATTTTTCTTCCGCGGCAAAAAAATTATTGTTGTCGGCGGTGGCGATTCCGCTATGGAGGAAGCATCCTTCCTGACCCGGTTCGCATCCGAGGTCAGACTGGTTCACAGACGCGACGAGCTTCGTGCTTCGAAAATCATGCAGGACCGGGCCAGAGCCAATGACAAAATTGTGTGGAGCCTGAATGTAACTCCACAGGAGGTAGTTGCGGGAGATCAGGGGTTGAGCGGACTTCGCGTTCATGATAATACAACTGGCGAAGATGTGCTGCTTGAAGCGGACGGCGTATTTGTAGCGATTGGCCATACGCCGAACACCGCTTTTCTGGGCGGGCAGGTCACGACCGATGATCAAGGCTACATCGTAGTTCAGCCGGGAACGTCGAAAACCAATCTGCCGGGCGTATTCGCCTGCGGGGATGTTCAGGACCGCCATTACCGCCAAGCCATTACCGCCGCGGGCAGCGGATGTATGGCTGCGCTGGATGCCGAACGGTTCCTGGAAGATGCGGATGCAGCTTTAATGAGCTCGGATCTGGAGCTCGTTGCGCAGGAAATCGCCTTCGGAGACTGAGCAGCTTTAGCATATTGCCCCTTAACTTAAGCGTTGATAATTTTCCGGCAAGGCCGGAGGTTCATCAAATAGATAAGAGAAATCAACTTTTAAGGAGCGTGTTTTCAATGACGAAGCTGCATGATATTTTAAACAAGCAAATTTCCACCTGGAGCGTTCTTTATGTGAAACTGCATAATTTCCACTGGTATGTGAAGGGCAACCAATTCTTCACCTTGCACGTGAAATTTCAGGAGCTGTACGAGGAAGCGACATTGGTCGTGGATGATTTTGCCGAGCGCCTGCTGGCGTTGGAGGGCAAACCTGTAGCTACGATGACGGAACATCTGAAGCTCTCCAGCGTCAAGGAGGCTACCGGCAAAGAAGAAGCGACCCAGATGGTCGATTCGCTCATTGATGACTTTACCGTAGTCGCCGGCGAGCTTAAGGAAGGCATGGAGGAAGCCGAGAAAAAAGGCGACGAAACGACGGCCGATATGCTGCTTGCCGTTCATAAATCGCTGGAAAAGCATCTGTGGATGCTGAAGGCTTTCAACGGCCGTTAATCCTTTCAACCCTTCGCGAAGAAGGCTTGATCCCCTTGTTCTTCTTAACAGCTAAGAAGAAGCTATTGTCCACATATAGCGGGAAGAAAGCTTCTTCACCTTATGGAATACAAGCCATGCACAGACCAAAATAAAATACTTACTTCTATTATAATAGGAATGAAGCGCCCTGTTTCCGGAATCGAGGAGACGGGCGCTTTTTCATTCTTACGCTTTAATGTACACTCAGAGCCGGCTCCGGCTGCGCCCATTTAGCATGAAGCACGATAACACCCGGAAAAACAGTACTGTCGGAGCGATAGGACCTACGCCCCACTCTCTCCTTGTCTGCCAGCAGTTCTCTTCCTCCGCTAAAAAGCGACAGGAAGGGTGGCTAACCCCTGCGAGCTCAGCGTGAAGCTCCAGACCACACTTTCTCGAGGGATATTGAGCCGCAGGTCAGGCATCCGCTTCAGCAGGGTGGTAAACGCAATATCTCCCTCCAAGCGGGCCAGAGGCGCCCCCAAACACATATGGATGCCTTGTCCGAAGGCGAGATGACGATTGATGGTGCGCGTAATATCCAGCTCCTCCGACTGCGTAAACTGGTGCTCATCCCGATTCGCTGATTTCAAAACGGGAATGACGACATCACCCTTCCTGATCTGCTGCCCGGCGAACTCGATATCTTCAGTGGCATAACGCGGTCCCGCGATGGTGGCAGGCCCATTGAAGCGCAGCAGTTCTTCGACGGCCGAAGGAACCAGACTGGGGTTGGCTTTGAGCTTCTCCAGCTGCTCGGGATGATCCAGCAACGTGAAGGTGCCTGTTGCGATCAGGTTCGAGGTTGTCTCGTGGCCGGCAAAGATCAATAAGGTGATCATCGAGATCAGTTCTGCCTTGCTGAGCCGATCCCCCTCCTCTTCGATCGCGACCAACTGGCTGATCAAGTGTCCATCAGGATGGCGGCGCTTGTCGTCCACAAGCTGCGCGGTATATTCGCCGAAGGCGCGCATTTGCTCCTCGACCCCCGGCTCTCTCCTTCCGAGGCCCAGGCCGTGCGCGATCGTCGCGGACCAGGCATGGATCTGTTCCCGGTCTGCTTCAGGTACCCCGAGCATGTCGGAAATGACGTTGATCGGCAATGGATAGGCATAGTCCTTGACGAGGTCCATCTCGCCTTGAGCCTGCACCCGCTCAAGCAATTCGTCAGCAATCTCCTGTACGCGAGGGCGCAAGCTTTCCATATATTTGGGCGTGAAGACTCTGGACACCAACCTGCGCAGCCGGCGGTGATCGGGTTCATCGACAGAGAGCATGGATTTTCCGGTAAAGAAGGTAGGGGGAGCGGATGGATCCGCATTGACGCCAATTGATTGCCTGATGTCGCTGTGGCCGTCGATGGTGCTCGCATCTACAGTAAAGCGGGCATGATCCTTGAGTATCTGCGCCGCCTCTTCCATACGCGTGACCATCCAGGCTTGGCGGTCGGTTCCGCCCAGCGGAAACGGGATAGAAATAACGGGTCCCATAGCCCGCATCTGCGCGAAAACCGAAAACGGGTTTTCATCGCTTTCACCGCTAAACAGGCTGAGTGCTGCCTTCTTGGATACGCTTTGATCCGAATTATTCATGATAACCATCCTTTCTCAAGAACCCTTTGCTTTTTTAAAAAAACGGGGATTGAGCTTTCAAAGTCACATGTCTGGATGCCGAATTCAAGATAGAGAACCACGCAGCCCGTCCAGAAATAACCTCAACGGCGGAATCAATACAGCGTTTTCACTATCTTACATTGTCAATTGCCTCTGTACAAAGTATAATGTCACTGAGTGACAAATGTCAATGAAGGAAGAAATGATATGGATAACATAGAATCTTTACAATACGAGGAAACACAGCAAGCGGGCTTGCGGGAGCGCAAGAAGCGTCAGGCTCAGGCAGCGATTGAAGAAGCAGCACTCCGGCTCTTTCAGGAAAAGGGTTACGAACAAACCTCTATCCAGGATATTGCCGATGCGGTCACGATGTCTCCACGCACCTTCTTTCGCTATTTTGCGTCCAAAGAGGAGATTCTCTCCGGGCTCATTCGTACAATACAGCGTGATGGTATCTGCTCCCTCTATCACGTTGAGTCAACGGCATCGCCGCATAATGCGCTGCGGGAGCTCTTTGGCTGTCTTGCCAGCCGGTATCAGCAGCAGCGAACCGGTCTTTTAATCCGATATCAGATCGCAATGCAGACCCCTTCGATCGCTTCCTTGTTTCTGTATGCCCTGCTGGAAACAGAGCCTGCCATCTGTGACGCGCTTTGCTCCCGCCTCGAACCTGCGGCAGACCGCAATGAGATGCGCTTCCTGGTGGCCATCTATATGGCTTCATTGCGTGTCGCCATAGGGGAGTGGCTGGAATATGAGGACAAGCTTGATCTTGTCTCCCGGCTGTACGGGCATCTGGACTACTTTTTGACCATACCCCTTGGGAACAAACAAATGAAATGATGTGAATGATTTATCACCTTAACGATCATTGAGCGGCCTGCCGCTCCTGAACGGCAGGAAGCAGGCTCACGCCATGGGCTTCGGGCAAACGGGCAGCGAGCGGGCAGCCTTCGGGCATGGCGGTGATCAGCAGCGACTGTCCGGTCCGAGGTCCTTACGGAGCAAATCGAACATGTGCAGAACTCGCAGAATATAGGGCAATAAGATCCAAACAAAAAAAACTTGCCCCGATAGAACTATCGAAGCAAGTTTTTTTATGGTCAACGGCACACACTCCAATAAACCTTTTGGGTTTATTTTTTCTTGCTCTGCGCGATCCGCTCATCCAGCTCATTTAAGTAAGTCCAACGATCCATCAAGTGCTCCAGCTTGGCTTCCAGCTCCTGCCGCTGGGCAATCAGCAGCTGCAGCTGGGCCGAATCGCTGGATGCCGCTTCCATCTTGTCCGTTGTTGCTTCCAGCTCCAGCTCCGCTTTCGCGATATCCTCGTCGATTGTTTCGAATTCCCGCTGCTCCTTGAACGACATCTTGAGCGGCCGTCCGGAACCGCCCTCATGGGAGGATTCACTGGCCGGACTGCCGCCCTTGTCAGGCTCCGGCTGCCCGCCGCTCTTCACTTCCTCTCCATCCGAACCGCTGCCGCGTCTAGCTCTTCCCTCCGCGGATACTCCGCCGCTGCGGCCAGTCCCCGATCCGCCAGCCGCCGCGGCGACCTGCTCGTAATCGGAGAAATTGCCGACATGCTGGGTAATGACGCCGTCACCCTCAAAGGCAAAGATGCGGTCGACGGTGCGGTCCAGGAAATACCGGTCATGGGAGACCACGAAGACAACACCGGGAAAGTCATCCAGATAATCCTCCAGCACGGTTAAGGTGCTGATATCCAGATCATTGGTCGGCTCATCAAGCAGCAGCACATTGGGCGCTTCCATCAGCACGCGCAGCAGCTGCAGCCTCCGCTTCTCTCCGCCCGAGAGCTTGGCGATCGGCGTCCACTGCTGGGCGGGAGGAAAGAGGAACCGCTCCAGCATCTGCGAGGCGCTTACGGTTGAACCATCCCCTGTCGTCACGCGTTCCGCGCTTTCGCGGATATATTCGATGACGCGCAGCTGATCGTTCATCTCCTCCCGCTCCTGCGAGAATACGCCGAGCCGAACCGTGGCTCCCAGCGATACCACTCCGCTATCCGGCTCAAGCTTGCCGGCAATCAGCTTCAGCAGCGTCGACTTGCCGAGCCCGTTGCGGCCCACAATTCCCACCCGGTCCTCCGGAACGGCAATATAACTGAAGTCGCGAATCACTGTCCTGCCTTCGAACGATTTGTTCAGCTTCTCCAGCTCGATAATTTTCTTGCCCAGCCGCGAGGACGCGACGGACACCTCAAGCTTGCCATTCGCTTTCTCCGGCGCAGCATCCTGCAGGGCCTCGAAGCGCTGAATGCGCGCCTGCTGCTTGGTCGAGCGGGCCTTGGCACCCCGGCGCATCCATGCCAGCTCATTGCGCAGCAGATTTTTCCGTTTGGATTCCGTTGCCGCCTCCCGCTCCTCGCGGTCGAGCTTCAGCTCCAGAAATTGGCTGTAATTCGCCGTGTAGAAGTACGCCTTGCCCCGGTCCAGCTCCAGCGTCCGGTTGCTGACACGATCAAGGAAATACCGGTCATGGGTAATCATCAAGAGTGCGCCCTTGCGCTTCTGAAGCATGCCCTCCAGCCAGGCAACGGATTCGTTGTCGATGTGGTTGGTCGGTTCATCCAGCAGCAGCACATCGGCAGGCTGCACAAGAGCGGCCGCCATGGCGACGCGTTTGCGCTGACCGCCGGACAAGGTGCCCAGCCGCACATCGAACCTCGCAATGCCAAGCTTGGTCAGCGCAGTCTTCGCTTCGCTCTCCAGCGTCCATGCATCCAGCTCATCCATCCGCTGGTTGGCCCGTACCAGCTGCTCCTGCAGGCCGCTGTCTCCGGGCATCTGCTCCAGCGCATGAAGCGCCTGGATCGAAGCGCGGACGGCGCGCATCTGCTCCGAATCGCCACTCAACACATGCTCCAGCACCGTAAGCTCCGGATCGAATACCGGGTTCTGCGAGAGCATCTGCACAGTAGCCCCGCCGGCAACAAGAATAGAGCCCGAATCAGGGGGCTCTATTCCTGCAACAACATTCAGAAAAGTCGACTTGCCGGTGCCGTTCACACCGATAATCCCGATCTTGTCGCCTGTCTCAACGCCAAACGACACATCATCAAACAATATTTTCTCACCATAGCTTTTGGCAATGTGATCAATCGTTAATACATGCATACCTTAATCCCGCCTAACATGGAGTCGATCGCAAAGAATACACGCATGTGCATTCCCTGTCCTCTATCCACTTTAAACGATAAGCTAAGCTTCAATCAAATCTTTCTTTGAATAGGCGGCCGCGGACTGCTCCGCCTTGAAGGCGATCGCGGCCATCGTACGCACCGCTTCCACCGGATAAATGCCTGAAGCCGTCTCCCCGGAGAGCATCACCGCATCGGTTCCGTCCCATACCGCATTGGCTACGTCGCAAGCCTCAGCGCGTGTCGGACGCGGTTGGCTTTGCATGGATTCCAGCATTTGCGTCGCCGTAATGACGAATTTGCCCGCTTTGTTGCAAGCGCCGATCATCAGCTTCTGGGCAACCGGAACATCCTCGAGCGGAATCTCCACGCCCAGATCGCCGCGCGCCACCATAATCCCGTCGGAAGCCTCGATAATGGCCTGCAGCTCCTCAAGCCCTTCCTGGTTTTCGATTTTGGAGACGATCTGAATATGTCCGGCGCCCTGCTCAGCCAGCATCCGCTTCACCTCAAGCACATCCTCGGCGCGGCGCACGAAGGACATGGCGATCATTTCCACATTCATTTCAACGCCGAACCGGATATGCAGCTTGTCACGTTCCGTTACGCCCGGCAGACTTGTGCGGATACCCGGCAAGTTGACGCCTTTGCGGGATTTGATGATGCCGCCGTTCTTGATGACGCATTCGACCTCGGAGCCTTTAACGGAGACAACCCGCAGCTCAATCAGACCGTCGTCAATCATGATGCGCGAGCCCGGCGTCACATCCTGCGTCAAATCATACGAGACGGAGATCCGTTTGTCCGTGCCGGTGATCTGCTCTGTCGTCAAGGTCAGCGCTTCTCCGGTCTTCAGCAGATAGGAGGGCTCCTGCAGCAAGCCTGTGCGGATTTCCGGCCCTTTGATATCCAGCATCGTGGCGATCGGCATATTCAATTTCCGGGCAACCGAGCGCACTCTCTCAATACGTTCGCGGTGATCGTTCAGCTCGCCATGCGCCAAATTCAGCCTGGCAACGTTCATGCCCGCTTGAATCATCTCTCCCAAAAGCTCATCGGTATTGCAAGCCGGTCCCATTGTACATACAATTGTTGTTTTTTTCATCCGTGTCACTCTCTCTCCTTGTATATATCTCTATTCTTCTATTATAGAAGAACCCTTGCGGCAAGAGGACTCACTATAGTACAGTAATTGTATTATAGTACGACAGAAACCGGTGATAAGCATGTTCCACATCTTTGAGATCTCACAGGACCGGGGAATTCCGGCAAGAGAAAGAAGGCCGATCGGCAGTGACTGCTACACGCTGATCTGGGTGCGCTTCGGGCAATGCAACTATGAATACAGGGGCAGCATCGCGCTCTGCCGCAAGAACGAGCTGCTGCTGATCCCCGCAGGCGTGCCCGCCGCCGAGCTGCGCGGAGCCGGCGGTATTCGCGAGAGTATCACGGTCCGGTTCAGTCCGGCCAGCAGCGGGGCAGCAGGCCAGCTTCCCCTGCTCGCGCGGAGGGAGCCGCTGCGTTGGATGACGCATATGCCGGAGCTGCTGCTGGATAAGCTGCTCCAGCTGGCCGAGCACTGGAGCGAGCGCGATCCTTATTTTAGCGTGATGTGCGGCGCTTTGCTGACCGAGTTGATCGTGACCGTCAACCGCGAGGTCGATGAAGGGGAGCAGGCTCCCTCCTCCATCCGGCATATTGAACGTATGAAGCATTATATTGAAGACCAGTACCGCAGCCATATTACCAAGATTGAATTGGGTGCCTGCATCGGCGTCAGTCCCAATTATGCGGCGGCATTGTTCCGCAAAATGACGGGGCTGACAATCAGCGAATATGTCCACCTCAAGCGGATGAAAACCGCCCAGTTTATGCTGCTGCACTCGCAGCTGTCGGTGCAGGATATATCCGAGCATCTGGGCTACAGCGATCCTTCTTATTTTAACCGCGTGTTCAAACGGATCGTCGGCAAGCTGCCCTCCGTGCTCCTCGCCGAGAGGGATGGAACAGGAAGAGAATAATCTTAAGGAGGACGAGTACTTGAAAAACAAACCGAACATCCTGCTGATTACAAGCGATCAGCAGCATTGGAACACACTAGGTGCCTTTAACCATGAAATTTCCACCCCCAATCTGGATCGGCTGATCAGAGAAGGCACTACCTTCAAGAACGCCTATTGCCCCAACCCGACCTGCACCCCGAGCCGCGCCTCCATCCTGACCGGCAAATACCCGAGCCAGCATGGAGCATGGACTTTGGGAACGAAGCTCCCGGAGGATCAGGATACGATCACGAATAACCTGGGCAAGGCAGGATATAAAACAGGGCTGATCGGCAAGGCTCATTTTCAGCAGCTTGTTTCCACCGAAGACTATCCGTCCCTGGAATCATACCCGCTCATACATAATCAGGAATTCTGGAAGCAATTCAACGGCCCCTTCTACGGCTTCGACCACGTGGAGCTGACGCGGAATCATACCAACGAGGCCCATGCAGGGCAGCATTACGCCCTCTGGCTGGAGCAGCAGGGCTGCGCCAACTGGCGGGACTATTTCCTGCCCCCAACCGGAACGATGGATTCCTCCATTACCTACAAATGGCCGATTCCGGAGGAGTACCACTACAATACTTGGATTGCGGAGCGCACGAATGCCAGGCTGGAGCAGCATGCCGGAAGCGACGAGAGCTTCTTCCTCTGGTCCAGCTTCTTCGATCCCCATCCGGAATACCTTGTTCCGGAGCCGTGGGATACCCTGTATGACCCTGACAAGCTGACGATCCCGTCTATTTATCCCGGCGAGCATGACCGCAACCCGCCTCATTTTGCCAAGACCCAGGAGGAAGCGCCCGACTTCTCGGACCTTCGCGAAACCGGCTTCGGCATTCACGGCTATCGCTCCCATCTGCATTATGGATACGGGACGGATTTCCCATTAACGGATGAGCATCGCAAAAAGCTGGTGGCTGTCTATTACGGAATGATCAGCATGATGGACAAATACATCGGGCGCATTCTGGATAAACTGGATGAGCTTGGGCTCACCGACAATACGATTGTTGTCTTCACCACGGATCATGGACATTTCTTCGGCCAGCACGGCCTGCAGTTCAAGGGCGGATTTCATTATGAGGATCTGATCAAGCTTCCGTTCATCGTCCGGTATCCCGGCCATGTACCTGCAGGGCAATCCTCCCATGCCATACAGTCGCTGGTCGACCTCGCCCCTACCTTCCTGTCCTTCAGCGGACTTGCGGTTCCTCTCCCCATGACAGGAGTCGATCAGCGGGAGGTGTGGCTCGGCCAGCAGGCAAAAGCGAGAGACCATGCTATTGTGGAGTTCCGGCATGAACCTACCACCATCCATCAGAAAACCTATATCAATGAACGCTACAAAATAACCGTTTATTACAATCAGACTTACGGCGAGCTGTTTGACCTGAAGGAGGATCCCGGAGAAATTCATAATCTGTGGAATGAACCGGAGCATGAAGCCTTGAAGCAGCAGCTGCTGCTCCAATATATATGGGCCGAGCTTGGCAAGGAGCCGCTGGCCATGCCGAGGATCGCCCATGCCTAGAAGACCGGCGATAAGCCGGCGGAGCAGGCGAATATTAGTCTGCAATAAGCATTCGCCTTTTGTATCCGCGCGCGGCATCAAGCCGGCATCTAAGGTGTATTTGATATTTGATAGCAGCCGCTAAACGGCGTATTGGCCTGATTCAAAAAAATTCCCGTATCCAAGATGGCGGTCATCCGCTGAAGCAGCGGAAAGCTTGCCATCCGGTACGGGAATTTTGCTTGTCATTACAGCTTGAAGCGGTGGGCCAGCTCCTGCATTTCCTTGGACATACCGCTTAGTGATTCAGCGGAAGCGCCAATCTCCTCCATTGCGGCCAACTGCTTCTCCGTAGAATCGGAAATGCCGTGAGCGAGTGTATTGCTTTGCTCCGATATACGGTCTATTTCCTGCAGCGAGGCGGCAATTTCCTGCGAGCTCGCGGACATCTGCTCTGCGGCGGCCGAGCTCTCCTGCACCTGATCCACAACACTTTGCGTCGCATCCAGAATCCGTGTCAGCGCTTCGCTGGTATGCTGGATCGACCTTGTTCCCTCCCGGACTTCCCGCTCGCCCTTCTCCATTACAACACCCGCTTGTCCGATATCGCCCTGGATCGTTTGAATCAACTCCGCGACCTGCTGCGCCGATTCCTTGGAACGCTCGGCCAGCTTCTTGACCTCACCCGCCACGACCGCAAAGCCCTTGCCCTGCTCGCCAGCGCGCGCCGCCTCTATGGAAGCGTTCAGCGAGAGCAAATTCGTCTGCGTCGACAAGTCAGTGATAACCTCAACGATCTCGCCGATCTGGTGCGAGCGCTCACCGAGCCTGGTCACGATGACAGCCAGCTCATCGACCGTCATATTCACAGCTGCAATCTGCTCCGTGCTTTGCTCCAGAAGCAGATTGCCCTGCCGGGCCTCTTCCAGCGTCAAGGTCGAAGACTCGAATGCCGCGGCAGAGGTCGAGGCCACACGCTGAATGCCTGATGCCATCTCTTCCATCGCCATCGAGCTCTCCTTGATGCTTCGCGCCTGCATTTCGCTGCTTGTCGCGCTTCTTAGCACCGATTCGGCGATATGATCCGTCGCCTGTGTCGTCTGCTCAATCGCATCGCTTAATTCCCGGGAGGAAGCCGACAAAGAATCCGAGCCCTTCAGCAGCCCCGAAGCCAGCTGCCGCAGATTGTTATACATCGCCTCGAACGAAGAAGCGAGCTCACCCAGCTCGTCCTTGTTGCCTACCTTCAGGTCTGCTGTCCGCAGATCTCCGGTTGAGAACACTCTGGCCTGTGCAGCGAGCTTTCGAACCGGCCTGGAGATATGGCGGGCAAACAGTGTCATGACAACAACGCCCGCTACCCAGCAGCACAACAGCGTAATAATAATCGTATCGCGGATATGCTTTTGGCCGCTGTTATAATCCTGCATATAAGACCCCGCCGCAATAATCCAGCCCCATTCGGGACTTGCCTCGGCGTAGACGATTTTCTCCGCCTCCTTGGCAGAATTCGGGAGCGGCCACATGAAGGTCGAGAATCCTCCGCCGCTCAGTCCCTTCTGGATCATATCTTTTATGTAAAAGAATCCGTCGCTCGTTTGCTTCTCGGCTATATTCTGGCCTTCCAGCAGGGGATGAGCCAATAAGTGCCCGTTCTCATTAAGGACAAAAAAATAACCGTTCTCCCCCATATCGATATTGGCGTTAATCGGCCGCGTATCGCCTTCCTTCGGCCCCAGCAGCAGCTGCTTCATGTTCTCCTCAGCTTCTTCCTGGGTCATGCCGCCTTGTTTCACCTGCTGTGACAAGGCCTCCGTCATTTCAATAGCCATGTGGACGCTATTGCTCAGGTTTTTTTTAATCAACAAATCCGCTTCCTTGAACGAAACCTGATAACTGATAATGCCCAGCACAAGAACAGGAGTCAGCAGGAGCAGCAGCGAAACCAGAATTAATTTGACCCGAATCGATAAGTTCCTTTTTTTCTTTATCGGAATCATGATATTCTCCTCCTAATGGACGATATATAGATCTCATGTCCTATATATTACTATTTATTTCGATTAATTTCGATATTTTTCGCTATAATATGGTTAGAAACCATATTATTTTGGCGCGAATGCGGGAACAAGCTGCGGCGGCTCATGAAAAACGGCTTGAAAAGCGCAGGCTCAGCTGCGTTTTTCAAACCGTTTTTTAGGATATTAAACAATTAATTCACGGAGGTCGCCCACAATCCGGACAGGCTTATGAATCGCGTCCTCAGGTTTACCACCTCTCCGGTTGAGCCATATCGCGCGCCAGCCGGCAGCCGTTGAAGCTGTGACATCATTCACCCAGGCATCGCCGATGTACAGGCAGTTTGCCGGAGGCTGCCCGATGATGCGGCTGATATGATGAAATACCTCCGGGTCCGGCTTCGCGATTCCCAGTGCATCGGATACAAAGATCCGATCCTCCGGGATCATAAGATCCAGCTCCAATGCCCGGATTTTACCCCATTGATGCCCGTAAGGCCCATTGGTCATAATGCCCGTATCGATTCCCTTCCGCTGCAGGGCTCCGATAAGCTCCGCCGCTCCGCCGGACAGGCTGATATGGTGCTGCCGGTGTTCATAGTCTCTCTGCAGCAGCGAAGCTTGCTCATTATCCAGTCCGAGCCCCAGCTCATCGAAGGCAAGGGTAAGCCGCTGAATTCTGACATCCTCAAGACTGAGCTCCCCCGCCTTGTACTTGTCCCATAAGCGGTCGCTGTAATGCCGTACCCTGCGAAATAAAGTTTCCGCTGCTGGTTCCGCCATTTCCAATTGCGGCAGCGTATGATGCACCGCATCGCGAAACGGCTGCATCTGATCATACAGCGTATCATCAAGATCAAAGAACACCGCCTTGATCCCCCGTAAAGCTGTTTCCATTGCCTGTTCTCCTTCTTCCTGCACTGACTGAGTACATTATACAGGACAAGGCAAGCCCGGCACCAATGGTACGGCAGGCCTGCCGGCAAACAGCGGAAACGGATAAGTGCTGTCTCACTTATTCATTCAAATAGGTGGTGACCTTGCCTTGGATAGCGGCTGCGGTTTCCTCCGCGCTCTTCTGTCCCTTGAAGAATGGACCGGTCTCGCCTGCAATCAGCTCGGCGATTTTGCTGTCTGTTTCCTGAACAGCATTAATACCGGTCATGTAGCTCTCCAGCTTGTCGATTTCCTCATCTGTCGGCGGTTCAATCACAATCGATTGTCCGTCCAGCGTCTTCTTGCTCGTGGCGCCGGTGTTTTCCTGCTGCTTGAGTGCCTCCTGGAGGCTATGGAATGCCGCTTTGCTTACGGGGATCCCCCTCATCCCGCTCCTTGAGCTGGTGGATTGAATTTCATCAGACAATATGAATTTCAAAAACTCCCACGCCGCCTGTTTGTTGGGCGATTTGTCATTAATCGAGAGGGTCAAATTAGAGCGGAAAGCATATCCGGGGGCTGCGCCCGGCGCTCTGTAAACCGCCCCTTCAGCACCCAGCATCACTTGAGGAATCGTGATGAGATCGCTCAAATACCGGAAGGGATAGGGCAAAAACAAATTCAAATTGGTCCCCGCATCCGGGGCGGCCATACCATCATCAACCATCTGCTTCGCCTGCTTGAGCAAATGGATGAATGCCTCCCCATCGAATGAGGCCTTCCTGGCCTCTTGATCGACGAACTGTCCGATGCCGGGGTTCAGCATCGTTTGCAGCAGCGTATCTGCCGGCATCTGGTTGATGGCCGAACCCCCTGACGGAACGAGCGGCTTGACCCGGTCGATAAATTGCTGCCAGCTCCAATCCTTGTCGCCCACATCGCTCTGTCCGATGGCCGAGCTATCGCCGATCCACAGGTTGGTGAACTGCACCGAGGTTGGAATCGTCACATATTTACCGTTATATTTCAAGGTATCGAACACATTGGTATAGTAATCATCCAGCTTAAAATCGGGATCGCTGCTCATCATTCCGCCGATATCGGCGAGCATATTCTTGTCTGCGTATTTCTTATAAGGCAAATAGTTCGTGACCAGCATATCCGGACCTTTGCCGCTGGCCAGCTCCGTCGTGACCGTCGATACGAATTTATCCATATCCCGCTGAATCTGCGCTGATGCGCCTGCGGCGGTTTTATCGCCCGGCATCGCGACATACTCTTTGAAATTTACCTCGATCCCCGGATGGGAAGCTTCGAATGCCGCTTTCAGCGAGTCAAAAAAAGGCTCATTCGACTGGACGGCGATCGTCAGAACAATGGGGTCCGCCGATACCGGTCCCGCTGTGTCCCCGGCGGGTACCGACGGTTCATTATTCGCTGTACTGCATGCTGCTGTCAGAAGCGGGAGCAGCACAGCCAAACTCATGGCAAGTTTTCGCAAGGTTATAACTATTGGGCTGGACATCCTGATTACCACTCCTTCTTGATCGTTATCATTCGGTGATACTCGGTAACACTAAGTAACCATCCCCATAAAATAATCGGATCGCGAGGGGACATTATGATTTCAATATTCGCCTGCCTGGCCGCAGCGAGCATAACCAGGTGCGCTGCCAGAATGTAGAGGAAGATTCGAACGGCCATGCTGCCGCTGCCGACTCCGGCAGATCTCCATAATTTGATTCCGATCCATGTAAAAGGCAAGCCTGCCAGCAGACCGGCTGCTGCAAGGCCGCTAACCAGTTCATTGACCCGCTGCCGCATCAGCGTCTGCCCATCGTACGAGACCGCTCCCGCCTGATTGGCAACAGCCAAAAAACGCTGGCCGAGCAAATCCCGAAAGAACGATAAATCGATCCATCGGTCGGGAATCATTTCAGGAGGCAGATAGAGGGGAAAACGGATCAGCAGCCACATCATGCCGATACCTACTGCCAGAGCTAAAACAATCGCGGTTCTTCCAACCAGCCATAGACGGTTGCTCTGCAGCACATCCATCCAATCGTCCTTGGCCAATGACGCTTGAATTCGCCTGTAAGCCAGGCACAGCTGGAGAATCAGTACCCTCGCAGCGGCAACCATGGCTCCAACTCCTGCAGCAAACAGCAGGAGCTGTGTTTTTTGCGCAATCCACCGGTGCTCCTGCACGTCACTGTCGATCACAAAGGAATCGGATCTGCTGCCTGCTGCAGCAAGCAGCTGTCTAATCCTGTCTTCATCGGCGATCCAGGACCCGCTGTCAGCAGCAATACGCATCTCCTGTATGGAAAGCCCCGGGTAAAGGTCAAGCAGGGTAGTAACCGGAACGATTATGTCCGGTCTTCTGTCATTCGTCATACTGCGCAGTAGTGAAGAGGGCTCCTCAAACACACCTACAATATGGAATGCAGTACCGCCGATCTCAACGCTTTTCCCTGTTACATCGGTAGACCGAAAGAGCCTCTCCGCCATTTCCGTACCAAGCAACGCCACTCTACTGTGCCCCGTTATGGCTGTTTCCGTAACCGGACTGCCGGATCTGATCCATCTCTGCGTGAAGAGGCCGTCATCCTCGCTGACGCCAATCACATCTCCGGTCACCGACACTTGCCCATAGGCAATCGTATCGGATCTGCTTGCCGACCAGGATGAAGGCAAAGGCGCCCAGGCAGCGGCGATGCGCTCCATTTGCCGAAGCGTCCATCCAGCGGAGCCCGTAGGATCGGCAGAAGCCGCTGAAGCGGATTCGGGATTAACCCGAACAGTCATCCTGTCAAGCTTCTGTGTTCCGTTTGCCTCTTCCCAGCTGCGGATTATGGCAGTGGATAATCCCGCACCTGACATCAGGAGCAGCACTCCTGCAAAAACAATCCAAGAAGCCAAGCATGTACGGCGCATCGCGTGGGCCTCCTTTCCATAGTCATCCCGCATAGCCCTTCGCTCTGCGGTCCGCGGGCTACTCCGCAGCAAGCACCCTGTCTCCGTCCGCCACTGGCTTACTGCTCGATACGACTACTTGGTCCCGGGGAGTGATTCCTTTGACCACGATTGTCTTTGTTTCATCCTGATCTCCGGTTTCCACAGCTGCCTGCTGCAGGAAGTATTCGCTGCCGAGCGGACCGTTTCGTTCCTTCAGCAGCAGCACAAATTCTCCGTCGGCATCCTCGCGAATAGCACCGCTTGGCAGAAGCATGGCGGACGGCTGCATCTTCTTCACAAGCGTCCATTCTCCGGTTTCTCCACCCTTCAGCCGCTCGTCCTTCAATGTGAGGACAACTTCCTTCATGCCGCTTGCGGGCGCTGCGGCAGATCCGGCCGTATCGTCCCCGGAAACGGGGGGAGCACGGACAATCGCTACCTCTGCGGGAATACGCGCATTATCGAGCGATTCAAAGACAGCCTCCGCCTGATCGCCGACACTGATCCGGTCGGCTTGACTTGAATCGAGCAGAAGCGTAATGCGCTGGCCAGCGGCGGGATCGGCCAGCCGGACCGCCGCCATCCCTGCCTGAACCGCAGCGCCTCTGTCCGCATTCAGCTCAATGACAATTCCATCTGTAGGAGCCTTGATGACGGAAGACTGCTGAAGGGAGTCCTCCTGACGGGATATCTGCCTCTCCATCATCTCCAAATCAAGCTGCATGCTCTTGATGTCCAGCGAAATCGTTCGGATAAGCTGTCCTTCCGAGCTTCTTTGGGCTTCGATATACTGCTCCTGAAGCTTCTCAAGCGCGATCCGCCGCTGCTCATACCGCGTCCGGTCGTCCTCCAGCGCCTCCCTGGCCGCCTTGGTGTCGAATGCGACAAGCGTCTGCCCGCTCTTGACCTGGTCGCCGGTCTGGACATAAACCTTACTGACCGGCCAGACTGCACTCGTATACAAATCAAGAGTCTGCGCCGCTTCCACAGCTCCAGAGCCGGAAATCACATATTGAAGCGCACCTGGCGCCGCTTGCTGCAGCGTAACCTGCGGAACCGAGTAATTCAGCAGCGTGTTTGAGAACAGTGTAAGCAACGCAATGCCAACGATGAACAAGACGATCACCTTGCGCAGGTATCGTTTGCCGGACCGTCCGGGCGATGCCGGGAGCGGACCGGCTGTTTCCGGCAGCTGCATATTGAACCTCCTTCGATTTTGCGCGGGGCGTTAGCTTCGACCCCGCTTTGCCCGGCAAACCGCAGCAAGCATAGGATTGAAAAGCAACCCGGCGGCAGAGAGGTTACCCTTTAATGCCGGACAGCTGGATGCCCTCCACCAGCTCCTTCTCCGCGTACAAGGCCAACAGGAGCATCGGCAGCATGTAAATAGCAGAAGCGGCGAATGCGATACCGCGTTCTTCCGCTCCAATGACGGACAGATAAACGGACAAGGGCTGCTTGATGGCATCCTGCAAAAAAATAAGCGGCTGCTCCACCATATTCCAGTTGTCGACAAACGCGAGAATCGCAAGCGCCGCCATCCCGGGTCTGCACATGGGCACGATCACCCGCCTGAAGATGATCCAGTGCCCAGCCCCATCCACTCTGGCGGCTTCGGCATACGCATGGGGGATCGAGCTCATATACTGCCTGAGCAGAAATACACCAAATGCGCTGAATATTCCAGGAAGCACGATAGACGAGTATGAATTCAGCAGGCCCAGTCGGTCGGCAACGATGTAGTTGGGTACAAGCGTGACCTGGAAAGGCATCAGCATCATCACAATGTACAGGAAGAACAGCGGTTCCCGGCCGCGAAAGCGGAGCCGGGAGAACGCATACCCTGCAAGCGAGGCTATGGCGATTTGTCCGGCAATAATCAGCACGACGATTCTCATCGAATTCCAGAACATAAACAGAAATTGCGGCTTCTCAATCAGAACCGTATAGTATTGCGACAATGTGATCCGGTCGGGTATGAACCGCATGCCCACAAATCTGTCTCCGCCCGAAGAGGAGTCATCCAGGACCGCCGCGCCGCCGGATATCGCGGAATAATGCGCGGAGATTTCATTTTCGGTCATCAGCGAATTCGTAAAGGTCAGCAGCAGCGGAATCATGAATGCCACAACCACTGACGCCAGGAGAATCGTGCGCAGCATGGCCCCCCACCCGCCGGCCCATACCGCAATCCGACGCTTCCAGCGCTTTTGCCCCGCAATGATGATGATCCTCTGATCAGCTGGCTCCGCCTCCAGTTTCCCCACATTCACACCTCCTCTAGCCGATCGATTTGCCAATGCGGCGTTCCGCCAGAAACAGCAGCAGCACGAGCAGCACAATGACTACTGCCATTAAGAACGCGGCGGAGGTCAGCTTCTGATAATCCAGTGATTTGAACATGTTGTTCATGAAATGCTGCAGCATGTAAATGCTCTCGTTCGGGTAATCTCCAGCGATCAGATACGTTTCCCGGAATACCTTGAACGAGTTGATGATCGACATGATGAAGACAAAGAACGTCGTCGGCGTCAGATACACGAGCGTAATCGATCTCCATTTTTTCCAGCTCCCCGCACCATCCATGGACGCCGCTTCATAGTAATCGGCGGGAATGTTCTGAAGCCCCGCCAGAAACAGCACCATGTTGTAGCCGATGTTCTTCCATAAATAGACGACGATCACAACGGCCATCGCCGAGCCGCTTTCCATCCAATCGCGGGGTTCCAGCCCGTATCCGGCAAGGATGCCATTGAGGGAGCCGTTCAGATCGAACAGCATCTGCCAGACATACACAACCGAAGCGACAGGAACGACGAGCGGTATCAGAAATCCGATCCGCAGCCAATTCCGGGCATATATCTTGCGGTTCAGGAGCATGGCAAGGCCCAGCGACAGCAGCATATTAAGCGGAACGCTGATGCCTGTGAAGAGGAGCGTATTCCGGGCCGCCTGCCGGAAGACGGGATTAGCCAGCAGGTCAAGATAGTTCTGTATGCCGACGAATGAACCGTCAATGGGACTGTCAAACAGCGAATAACGGAAGCCAACCATAAAAGGGAAGAGATAAAAGACCGAGAAGCCGATCAGACTGGGTGACAGAAACAAACTGACCGCGACAAATTCCTTTATCCCCCGGCTCCGGCGCTGTGCCATAAGCAATCACCCCCTTCCTGCTGCGACTACCCACAGCTTATCCGCCGTTTATGAAACAACCATGAAAAACGGGGCCGCACGTGAAACTCACGCACAACCCCGCTGTTTGTTTGCTTATCCGGGCAAAATAACGGTGAACCGGCTGCCCTTGCCGTATTCGCTTTCCGCCGTGATTCTTCCCCCGTGCGCTTCGGCGATCCATGCCGCAATAGACAAGCCGAGTCCCATTCCGCCTGAACTGCGGGAACGTACCTTATCCGCCCGGTAGAAGCGCTCGAAAATAAGCGGAAGCTCAGCCGCGGGAATACCGATCCCGGTATCCGACACGGTCAGCTTCCAGCCCTCGCTGCCGCCCGCCTCCAGCCGGATCATGACTGTTCCCTCCTGCCTGTTGTATTTCAGCGCATTGTCCAGCAAAATGATCACAAGCTGCTTGATCCGTGCCTTATCTCCGCAGAAACTGCTTGAAGCACCCGCTGCCGGCTTATCTTCCAAATACAGCCGCACCCCTGCGCCAAGCGCAAGCGGGCGCATCATCTCTGCCGCTTCCGCCACAATCTCTCCCAGCTCGAACGGTTCGAGCAGCAGCTGCGGGAATTCGGAATCGCTGCGGGACAATGTCAGCAGTCCCTCTACCAGCTGAGTCATCCTGCTGATCTCCTCCTCCATCTTCTGCAGCACATCCCGTTGAAACGGCGGCAATCTGTCCCTGTATTCCCCGATGACCTCTACAGACGAATGAAGGACGGCAAGCGGCGTCCGCAGCTCATGGGAAGCGTCCGCCGAAAATTCCTGCTGCCGCTTATATGCCTGCCGGATCGGAATCATCGCCCGTCCTGCAAATACATAGCCGATTCCCGAAGCGATGACAAGCAGCCCCGCACCCAGAATGATCATAATCATCCGCATTTGCTTGAGCACATATTGATTGCTCGTGACTTCCTTGCCCGTGAACAAATAGCCGTAATCCACCGTGCTCTTATCAAGCGGTACAAGCATCGTGGTGAAATCCCTGCCTTCCGGCGTATGATGATCCGTGAGCGCGTTCAAACCGCCACCGGCAATATCTGTTTTGGACCATGCGAGAATATCTTCCGTCGGTATGCTTCCATCCGTGCTCTGCTTATAAGAAGAAGTCAGAAGCTGTCCGCTGGGATCGACCACGATGCAGAATTCATCCAGCTCAAGAAAGCTCCAATTGAACGTCACCGTCTTGGGATAAGTCAACTGCAGCAGCTCCGGGATACTGAGACGCGTCTTGAGCGATACTGCTTCGAGCTGACCCGATACTTGTGTAAAGACCTGCTTCAGCTGCGTAGACACATTATTCTTCAAGGTGTGGCTGAGCAGCAGGTAATAAGCCAGAGCCACAATGATAAGAATGATAGCGATAATGCCCCCGTAGCTGAGCGCCAGCATATTGCGTGTTTTCTGAAACATGGCAGCCCCCGTCAACATTTATTTGATCAGCCGAAAACCGAAGCCGCGGATGCTTTGAATTAATTTGGATTCATAGGGTCCGTCGATTTTTTTGCGCAGCAGCTTGACGGTCGCGTCAACGGCGTTGGGCGTTACATCTGCGGACAAGCCCCACACTTGATCCATGATCTGCTGCCGGCTCAGCACCTGGCCGGCGTTCATCACCAAATAAGCGAGCAGCTGGAACTCCCGTCTGGTTAATATAACCGGGATGTCCTGACGGAGCACCTCGAAAGTCTGCATATTGACAACCAGGTCGCTGATCCGGTAAATTCCGCTGGTCCAATCCGTTTCTACTCGCCTCGCGAGCACCTGAATGCGTGCGAGCAGCTCTTCGAATGCGAAGGGCTTGACCAGATAATCATCAGCCCCGGACAGCAAGCCGCTTACCCGGTCCGGTACCGCGTCCCGTGCCGTGAGCATCAGAATCGGCGTATGCAAATTCCGGCTCCGCGCTTCCTGGCAGAGCTCCAGGCCAGTTTTTCCCGGCAGCATCCAGTCCAGGATGAACAGATCATAGCGGGCGGCCTCCATATAGTCGAGAGCCACACCTCCATCCGTAACCCAATCAACCGAGTGAAGCTGCTTGGCAAGCTTGTACTCGACCAGAGGCCCAAGCCTGATATCGTCTTCAACCAGTAATATTCTCATACGCTGCACTCCTCCCTTACGTCAGTCCATTCCATGCCTGGCTCCAGTATAATAACCTGACCCCTTGCAGGGACACAGATGCAATAACAAGATGGTCATGCCGGCCGCAGGTCAGGCTCTTCTTGCACTCAGCTTACAGGAGAATACTGAAATTTGTATGAAAAAAAGGCCCTCCCCTTCTACAAAATGCAGAAGACAGAGAGCCTGATCTATGGCGGCAATACGCTATATAACCTCGGGACGCGGAGAATCAAATTCGACTTTGTCGCTGCCCGTGGCAGAAAGCGGAATGCTCAGCATGCGCATGACGTCCATGGAGCGGAGCATAGGATGCAGCGGCGAGAGCTCTACCCCATCCTTTTTCAGCCAGTTGTCCATGTCCTCCTGCTCCAGAATTGCGGGCATAAGCTCCTGATATGGAGAAACAAGGGCATTGGCACGGGTCATGAGCAGAGTGCAGGTGCGCATCTCCCCTCCGGAGGCCGAGCGGAATACATCATACAGACCAGCGATTCCGAATGTCCCGCTGCGCATCGATATTTTGACTCTTTCCGTCTCCTTGCCAACCGTTCTGCTCAGGTAGAAGCCATTGCATGGAATGACGCAGCGCTGTTTCTTCACAACACGGTCGAATATCGGCTTCCACAGCATGGTCCTGCTGTCCATCCATAACGAATCCTTGGCCCAGAAAGGCATCAGTCCCCAGCGGCATTCATCCATGACCCGGTTTTCCTTGTGCTCGAATATGGCGGAAAGCGATTCTGTCGGTCTGATTTCACGGCGGTTTGCCGTATGGTATATCACCTGATCGATTTGAAAGCGATCCGTCAGTTCAGAAGCGTCAGCCATAATGGAAATAGATTGGCACATGCAAAATCACCTACCTCTTCATGTTTTGACTAGTATTTGCCTATATCCCCCATTCCATGTACGAGAACACGAAAATTTGCTTTATCGCACAAGAATTCTTCATGTTTCAAAAGTTCGGTCGATATAATAAAGGACAACTATTGAAAGCATGCAAAGGTTTGAAGCAGTTATTGGCGGGGGTGGGCAGTGATGAATTCTCCATACGGCAAGCGAGGATCAACGTTCATTTTACTACTCGGTTTGGGGCTGATGATGTTTTTATGGCGGGGTGATGCGGCCAGCGCCGCCGGCGATTCTGCGGCCACTATCCAAGACTATGAGAAGAAGCTGGGAGCCGCGATGCTCCGGAAACCTGCCGCATACAGCATCGTTTATACGGGCGGCACCTTGGCAATGGATCAGCTGGAGAGCATCCTCCGGCGTATTCACAAAACGAACGATTATCTTCACTACAGCACCAGGCAGTACCGGTACGCCGCCTCAACCGACGGCCGCAAGACAACCGTAAGCTATACGTTTGAATATTGGGAAACCCAGGCCCAGTCCAATCAGGTGAGCTTGAAGGTCAAGGAGGTTCTGGGTAAAATCATTACCCGGAATATGAACGATTTTCAGAAGGAAAAAGCGATCCACGACTGGATCGAATCCAATCTGTCCTATGATTCGACACTCAAGCAGTATTCTGCGTACGCCGGTCTGTTTGGCAATAAGAAGACTGTCTGCCAGGGCTATGCGCTGCTCGCGTTCAAGATGCTGTCGCAGGCGGGCATAGAGAATAAAATTATCGAAGGGAATGCGGGGGGTCAGCTGCATACGTGGAATCTGGTCAAGCTGGACGGGAAATGGTACCATCTGGACACCACATGGAATGACCCGGTTCCGGATAAGCCCGGACGAATTATGTATGATTATTACAACCTGACGGATGCTCAAATGAAAGTCTCGCACACCTGGAACAAATCCGCCTCCTATCCGGCTGCCGTTACTTTGTTCGAAACCACACTCGATGCGAAGAGGAAATCGGATGCCGGCAATGCGGCTTTCTATCAAAATCTGAAAAAAACGCTGGGCCTGCATTATATGGAAGCCGCCCATACTGCCGGTAATGCCGCCGATCTATCGGGCTTTATCGCGAATGCCATCAAAGCAAATCAGAACAGCTTCACTATTCGCTATACGAACAAACGAACGCTCGCCGCCGACATCAAGAAGGCGTTCAGCGGTACGAGCAACATCTCCAGGTATAGTTATTCATACTCCGACTATACAAGAAGTCCTTCAAGCGCGGATGTTCTGGTTACCGTCACTCTGACCAGAAGGAAATAACCGGAAGTGATTGGAAATTGATGGATTCACAGCTTCAACGCAAGCACCAGCGCCCAATCCACCCATGCGATTATCAGGAAAACAGCGGCGGGCTGCTCTTGCCCTGCTGTGTATAAGGCCGCTGCCGCCAGTGTGAATACGATAATCTGAAGCGCGGCGCGCAGCGGCGGAGTAACAGGAATGGATGCTTTGGGAGCGATGAACAATCCCCATAGGATGGCAACCGCCAGCGGAGCGCCGATCCCCGCAACGACGTTCACGAGTATCCCTTTGTCAATATGAAAGCCCCAATATCCGAATGCGGCCAGAGCACCCAGCTCTACCAGGAACAACACAAGCAGCAGTCCAGATTGAATAATGATCATAAGAGCAGCCTTCTTTCATTTGAGATGGACGTTGTTGGCACAGGTTTAATAACCATTGGTAATAATATAACCAATGGTTATTAAACCGTCAATAACTTTCTGCCGGCTGCCTCAGTCTGAAGACCGAGAAGAAATCATCCTAAAGCATATTTTTCAATAAAGATATCTATGGTACGATCTAGGAAGCCTAATAAAACGAACGGAGGAAAAGATTATGTCTAAAAAAGCACCACTCGGCGCACTGCTGGTCCTGGTCGGAATATTCCTGTTCACCAGCCGGGACAACGTCATGGGACCAGGCAAGGTCATGGCTTACTTCTGGCCAAGTTTATTCGTTATTCCGCTTGGGCTGCTGTTTCACTGGATGTATTTCTATGCGACAGAGCGCAGGGGGATCGGCTTGTTAATTCCGGGAGGCATTCTGTTCGGGGCCGGCATTGTCTGCCAGATCTCCATGCTGTTCGACGGCTGGGCTTATATGTGGCCGGGCTTCCCGCTGGCTGTAGCGTTCGGACTGTTTGAATTCTACTGGTTCGGCAAACGAAACCGCTGGATGCTTGTGCCGGTGTTCATTCTCGGGAGCGCCTCCATCATCTTCTTTGTCGCCTTCACGCTGGGAACGATCTTCAGCTTTCACTTCATTGGACAAACGACAGCGGCTGTCGCCCTGGTTGTAGCCGGTGTTCTGCTGATGCTGAAAAGAAAATCCGACGACAACTCCACCTATTGAAGCTTGCCGGCTCGTGATTATTTGAAGAAACCGGGTGTCTGCCGCCTGCCATATGCTCTGGAAGCGATGCACCGACGAAAAGAGACTGCTCCGGAATGTCATTCTCATGACACCCTGGAGCAGTCCCTTTTTTTGTTTCAATCCTCGAATCAATCATTCAACTCTGCAATCGCTTCTGCTTTCTCACTGCTGGCAACGACCAGCAGAACCGCTATCAAGCAGCCAATGATAAGTGAAACACCCATAGGACCTCTCCTCTTCGACATCGGATGTTCTATCCTATGTCAGTGAGTCTAGCAATATGAATAGTTTCACCATGCGAGAGAACAATTATACGCGGGTACCTACCACCGTTTGCCCGGCTTCCCTTTGAAATCAAAATCGTCAAGCGTCCCGAGCCGCTCATAGGTCTCCTTATAAATCCGGATCAGGCTCTGCACCTTGTTGAATTCATTGTCCTCCGGCCCGTAGCCGTCCATATACATCCGCTGTATGATATCCTGAAAAAAAGCGATGCGCTCCTGCACCATCTCCTTCTCCAGCTGGAGGACCTCCTCGAAGCTGTGCGCCTCGATAAAATCGGTCTTCTCATCCCGCCCCTGCTGCGGGGAGGGCTTGGTGTATTCATCCGAGCCTTCCGGCCGCAGATCGATTGACGTTCGGAGCGAGGACAGCGTAATATTCTCACGGGCCAACAGCACATGAAAATCCTTGTTCTTCAGCAGATCCGTCACCACGATCGCGCACATTTCCTTATTTTGCAGCAGAATGCCGTCAAAAGGGTGCAGCGTCCACTCTTCATCGCGCATAAACAGAGTAAAGATAAATACAGTGCTCCCGTATTGATAATGGATATTAATAATGGAATCGTCTATCAGCTCAAAAGAAAAATCCAGCATCGGACTTCTCCCCCTTTATTCACATGGTATCTTGTCACTTATTCTACCAAAATGATCCACATAAATACAGCAGGGACAAAGGGGTAAGGGAGAGAACCTCCGCCATCCGTTCCCGGTCAGCCGCACAAAAAAAGCTCGCCCCAAGAGCCGGGCAAGCTGCAGTGAAAGTGGATCAACCGTTTTAGAAAGAAAGGATGAAGCGAGCTGCGCCGCCATCCGCAGAATGCGGTTTTGCCGCACTATTCAAGAAAGCTGCTCGCCTCTTTGGACGCAGCAATATCTTTGACGCCGCCTGGTACGGGCGCTTCCCCCTGAGACAGACCGAGACGGTCGCCTAGTTGGCCATTCATGGCTGTCATGCGTGTGGTGTAATCATTGCAGCTGTCAATAATGCGGCGGTTCGACTGCTCCGAGGCATCCAGAGCCGCTACAAGGTCGCCAATCGCCTGATTGACGGATTCCATCGACATGGCAGGCTTGGACAAGAGCTCTGTCGTCTTCTCCGTCGTCGCCCTCAGCAGCTTGGCATTTTCCTTGAACTGCTCCTCTATCGTCCGGTTGGTGGCGTCCACCGCCGCAATGACCTTCTCCTGGTCATTAAGGGCGAGCGCTATCATCGCTGACACCGTGATCAGATTAACGGTCTTGTCGATGGCATTGCTCACGGAATCGATCAGCTTGTCGTTATTGTCGTTAATGATATCCGTTGCGGCAATCGCCTGATTATAGAGCATGATCATCTCGGTCATCGATTGAATCCGCGTGACGACCTTGCGGAGCCCGCGCTCCAGCTGCGGCTTGCGCGATTCGCGCACAGGGTTGGCGATTTCCGCTTCGAACAGATGCTTGAGCTTGTTGCCAAAAGCGATCTTGGTCTGGAGATTGTAAATCTCCGCGATCGCCAATTTCTTCAGCTGGCGCATATTGATAATATTTTCTTCCAGCGAATCCTTGCCGTCCCGCAGACCTGCGACGATCGTGTCGACATTGGTGCGGACGCTCTGGTATTTGTAGACATAATTTTTGAGCGGGCTCTTGCGCAGCAGCTTGCCGAAGAGGCTGACATTCTTGCTCTGCTGCAGGCTTTCGCATTCACTGCGCAGCTTCAAGATCATGTTCGATACTTCGGCGCGGTCGCCGGACATCAGGTCATTAACCGGACGGTCCAGCATTTTCAGCGTTTGCCCGGCCTTTTCCTGCGTTTTGGCTCCCAGCTTGCCAATCTCGTCCATCAGGGAGTCCAGCTCCAGCGTATCCGTATGAGCGACCTTCTGAATCAGCAGCGACGCTTCCTCAGCAACTTTCTGCTGGTCTTCTTTTTTTAACTCTACAAGTTGAGCAGCCATTCGTTAACCCCTCCTCTTATAATTCGGAACTGCTGTACCGCTGGTGAATGAGCTCTGCCTTGGTCTGAAGCTCAAGCAAATCCTTGTGCTCGATGGTGGAGACAATATCGGAAATTTTCGTATCCACTTCCTTGATGCCGTTAAGCAGCATCCTCCGGTTGCGGGTCTTGGCTTCGCCGCCCAAACGCAGAAAAGGATTCAAAATGCCGTTCAAATCTTTGAGAATCAATCGCTTGACCGTATGGTTCACATTGCTGTCCTTAAGCTCCTGCAGAAGCGGGATAATCCGCTGCAGCCTGGCGAACAGGGCGAGAGATTTCAGGACGATCTCATCGTCCAGCGCATTCTTCTGGCCTTCGGATATAACCATATCCTCCAGTACCTCCAGGTACTCCACAACAGGGGCAAATTCGGGACTGATTTCCTGTCTATGTCCTCCACTTGCGGCAGCGGACTGATCAGAGAAGGGTGACGGTGCGGACGCGCGCGGTTCCCCGGAGGACGGTTCACTGCCAGCCTGACGGACCGGGGGGTTGGAAGGAGAGTCGCCCGGCTTCAAGGAAGCGTCAGGCAAAAATTCAGGAGAAATGGCGGGATTATGGCTCCGCTTCTTCCTCTTGGGCAGCAGGCTGCCGATGATTGCGGCTATAACGGGAATGAGCAGCGACGCCAGCTCCGGAACGAGCGGACTGGTTACAACAGCTGCGACGTAACCGATCGCTGCAGCAATAAGCATATTGGATCTGAAAAGCATATACCGTAAACCCCCTTCGATAAGGACTGGCTTACCTATATTGTAGAAATACAGTGGAACGCTGTCAACAAAGCAGGCTTCCTGTAAAATATTACACCTGCTTTACGGTTAACCATTCGCGTCCTTTGGCGGTCATGTCCCTTGAAATCTTACAGACATTCATTGAAGTGAAACTTCTAAATGCTGTCAAGCCAAGAGAACCGGCTGATGCGGTCCTTTGCACAGCAGGCTTCTTCCTCTCAGAAATAAAAGCAGCGTATAGAAAGAATTTATTCTATTTTATATTTGCATAAGAAAGAAGAAACGGCTCACCCCGTCCTTGCGGGCAGGTTCGTTTCTTCCCATAAAGATATGCAGAAAAGCAGCAGCCAAACGTCATACTTTCTGAATATGCAAAAAAGCCGCCGACTGCATCACACAGTCAGCGGCTTTCTCAAAACCAGTGGCAGCCCTTACGACCAATCCGCCATACGCATCGGCTGCTCGATATGACTTGCCAGAATGCCATATTCCGGCGCAAGCGGGCCCACTTCACCGCCGAGAGCTTCCTTCACGGCGAGATAGGGGAAATTCACTCCCGACAAGCAGGTGACATGCAATCCGCCGGACATGCGCGGATTAATTTCGAGCAGTTTGGGGGTGTCTCCGTTATATTTCATTTGAATATTGAAGTTGTAGGGAATCCGGTACGTCCTGGCTACATTATTCGCTATGGCCAGCAGCTCCTCATTGCGCTCCAGAAGGCGCAGACGGCCCCCTGCTTTGCGCCGGGGTACGGCTGCCAGCAGATCCCCTTCTTTGTTTGCGAAGCAGTCTATGCTGTACTCAAGTCCCGGGAGCTGCTCCATGACCATCAGATTCGGGAATTCCTGTATGGTGCCCAAGGCTTGATAAGCATCGCGGAACGAGACCAGTCTGGTCGAGACTCCGAACAGCTCCTCCAGCGGATCGCGGGTATCATCAATGATCCGGAAGCCCACTCCCCCTTCGGAATTGGTCGGCTTGAAGCAGACGCGGTGACCCAATGCGGTTAATCTATCGTATGCGCGCTTGAAGCCCTCCGCATCGTTGACCACTTCGTAATCGGGAATGACCATAACCCCTGTCTTTTCGACCGATTTATAGAAATGATCCTTCTCCATCAGCATCTCAAGCAGCCCGGTATCCCGGCATACCACAACGCGGGTGCCAATTTCCTCGAAAAGGTCGAGATGCCTGGCAATATCGAGCATATGCAATCGGGGGATGAACACATCGATCTCATGCTTCCTGCAGAATCCCACGCAAAACTCGACATATTCCATGCCTTTGAGCGCCGGTTCCGTCTCGGCATGATCGCAGGCCTGCAGCGACATATGCCGCGGGTCGGGATGGGTGCCGAATAGTTTGACCTCCAGCCCGTCCGCGTTATTGCGTATCAGGTTCATATAATGATACGCAACAGAGAACCAGCGATTGAAATAAATATGGACCTTCTTCTTCATAGAGAACCCTTCACCGCTTCCTTTGTCTGATAGACCGCATGAACATAATCCAGAATTTCATCCGCTGCAAAAATCCCCGATTTCACTGTGAAGCGCTCCGGTATCGAGTCCGGACTACGCTGCTTCTCGCGGAACAATTCCCCGTGGCTCGGGGCAATCGCATAATCGGCTATCTCCAGCAGGCATTGATCCAGAAGGGAATCGCCGGAGGCGATCAATTCGCTGACTCCAAGCCGCTTGCGGACTTCATGAACCGCATCGGCCTTATTGACGGCAGCGGGGACCAGGTAGATTTTCCTCCCCTGAATCGAGACCTCCCAGCCCAGCGCTTTCACCTGTTCGGCCTTCTCCAGAACAGCCTCAAGCGGCATCCGGTCGCGCTCTATAACAAAAGCATAGAACAGCTCATCGCAGAACCGCTCCCCCACAACCCACTGCTCATTCATTATCGGTTCAAAATAACTCCGCGCCTCTACGGCATCGGCCGCAAGCGCAGATACTTTCCCGCGGATCATCGACCGCCAGTCCTCATCCACCCTGCCGTGCAGCAGAATATTGCCCCCATTGCTGGTGACGGCATAACCCGGCACAACATGATCGCGGAAGACATGAATCCGTTCATACTGCGCCACCGTGCGGGTAGTTACGGGAACGAATTCCATCCCCGCGGGCAATCCCTGAAGCAGGGACAGCGTATATTTCGACATGTAGGATACGATCTTTCCGCTCACGGTCTCTGCCGGCAGGATGTCCGGCGATTCGAGAGGAGCGCCCATGGAACGGGTTGAATAAATCAGGGTTTGATCCAAATCGCTGGCGTAAATCATTCCGTACCGCCTTTCAGCGGCTTGATGATGCCGCAGCAGGAATAGGTCAGACCCGGATATACCTCAACCGGCACGCCCCGGTCCTTGGCCAGCAGCAGAATATGCTGCAGGAACGGGTTGTCCATCCGGTCCACGAGAATACGCCAGGGAACCCTGCGCAGCAGCACTCGCGTCGTCTCGCCGACGCCCGGCTTCACCAGATTCACATCGTCGATGCCGAAGGCCTGCTGGATCGCCCGGATATCCGCGAGTCCTTTCCAGGACACCTCCGCCTCCCGCTCCGTCATCGCAACCGCCTGCTGATACGCAGTCTCCGCGACAGCCGGGAAGAAATCCGATACGGTATCCACGAACAGATTG
The DNA here is from genome assembly GCF_056269255.1 of Paenibacillus sp. JT31N17. Taxonomy (NCBI): domain Bacteria; kingdom Bacillati; phylum Bacillota; class Bacilli; order Caryophanales; family Paenibacillaceae; genus Paenibacillus; species Paenibacillus sp. JT31N17. The sequence goes on along the minus strand of NZ_JBWDNP010000004.1, from coordinate 363,163 downwards.
GATAGATCGTTCTCCAGCCATTCCCTGTAAAATTTGGCTCCGTGGAATTCACCCGGACCGATCAGATCATCCCGCAGCACCGTGCGGCTCATCAGGCCGGATACCGTTGAATTCAGACATGCGCTTGGGATCAGGAAATCCTCGCGCGTTCCGTAGGTTTCGCAGCAGAAGCCGGGATCGGCCAGCACAGCCAGATCATCATCCAGCCGATAGCCGTATTTTTCCGCAAAATCATTGGAGGCCTGCGTCAGCACCTGACGAATGGCGCCCTTGCCTGTCCAGCCGTCCACAAACTGGAGATAACAATCCAATCCATGCTGCTGCAGCATATAAAGCACCGCATTCTCGTCAATGCCCTTGCCGCGGATAATGGAAATGCTGTAATGCGGCATATCCGCGCCATAGCGGTAAGCAATATACCGCTTGATCAGAATGCCGATCGGCGTCCCCGCACGCGCCAGGGAGACCAGAACCCCTTTGAGCCCCCGCTTAAGAACGATCCGCTCCGCGACTACAGCCGCCGCAAGCGCCACCTTCCGCGCCGACTCTGTCAGCGTTCGGTGAAACAGCTCGATATATTCGGCTGTCGGCTGATATTCAACCGGCAGCATTTCCGAATAATGCACGCCCGACTGGATGGCTTCTTCCCGATCCTCGGTCGGCCGCTCCAGCTGAACCCCGCTCAGATCCTTGAGCAGGAATATGACATCTGACGGCGCATAGCTGCCCATAGGCTCTGGAGAAGCAATGCGCGTCTGACTGAGTTGCCCGGTTATCGTCTGCTTCATGATTCGAATGTCTCCCATCCATGGACGTTTCCTGAGAAAAATACCGCAAACACTTTACTGCCTGCCAGCTGCCGCAGAATGTCCAGCATCGGCTTCACGCGCGAGGGCGGCATATCCCGCTCGAACAAGACGAAAATCTCATCGTATTGCCCGGGAGAAATATTGTAGATGAAGTTTCTGACCGATTCGTCCTCCGGCGAGGGATACGGATACCCGCAGGCAACCGCATAATCCGGCAGATCGGCGGAATAGATCGGACTTCTTGTTGTGGATTGATAGCTGATGCCAGCGCCCATCTCAGCAGCGATTCTCATGGGAACGTACATAAATTCTCCCGTACCCAGGACAAGCGTACTGGAGCTGCCGCGGCATGTCTTCAGCCAGGCGGCCAGCCCGCTGATATGGCCATCGGCAGCCGCATGGTCCTCCGACTGTATTCCGAAGCGGCCGGTTTGTTTCATATAAGACGCCGGATTCAGTTCGCCGCCGGAATTGGCGGATACGGCATCTATGCTTTCCAGAGTCTCCGCATGATGCATAACAACCAGATCGGCAGCCTTTTTATGGGTGATCAATGTAAATGCATTCTCGGCCTCAAGCCTTGGTGCGCCATCAACCTCCATCTGTCCTTTAAGCAAATAGACCGATTGGATGTCAATATCAAGCTCATTCTGCAGCTCCCGCACCTGCTGCTCGTTATCGGCTGTCCGCCAATCCAGCAGAGAAGCAATTACATATTGATTTCGTGGAAATTTGGACTGGATATCGCGAATAATGTTCAAGGCTGTTTGACCGGTTGTCATTTCATCATCCACCAGCACAATGGGCTCATGACCCGAGAAAAGTTCAGGATCTAAAGCATAGCAGCGATGAGCGACCGCGTGGGAATGCTCTTCCTCGAAGTTAATCAGCGAGTTCAGCTGCGGTATATACTCACGTGTCGTATGGATATAAGAGGCGCCGTCCGCGAAAGCATGGAACACGCTGTGTCCAAGCGCAGTCGCCGTCTCTGCAAAACCAATGCAGAGTATGGACTCCGGCAGCCGGGGCTTATCACGCATCAGGCGGCGGTAAGCCTCCTCGGCCCGGGATGGGTCTCTGAGACCGGACAGCAATTCCTCCAGCAGGGGTTCAATGACCTTCTTGGTTGATTGAAACAGCCGGGCATGTATCAACAGCGCCAGCGCCGCTCCACTCAGAAGGGGGGTGTAGGGATGTACCGGAATATGCTTGCCCAGCAGCTTGCTGACAAACAGAAAGGATCGTTTCTTATTGATTCGTGCCGCCATGGAAAACAAAAGCTCCACGGGCAATTGGAAGGGGTTATCGGTCTCGGCAACCTTGATCTGCAAATCCTCAAAGAGCTTATACGTATGCACGTTCGTTCCCTTGGAGGAGGGTGATGAAATGCTGTTGTTCATGTAACACCCCATATACTTGTGATCGGAGCAGGATTCGTCTTGCCCAGTTCTGATGCGGCTTCATTTCATTCATTTTATTGGCATACTGGCTTTTGAGCACGCCATGATGGCCATCATTAAGAGCGACAATACTGGTGGCGTCGGCATATTCTTCATGCGTGACCGCATAAAGCGCCTGTACGGGCTTGATATGGGTGGGGTGAATAATGGTTTTTCCGATAATGCCGTTTTCCTTGTCCATAATAACCTCGCGGATCAGTCCATCCATGGGATCCTTGGTGAATCTGGATCTCAGATCGTGACCTGTGCTGCCGAAGGCTTCCTCAAAAGGGGTAACCCGCAGCTGCGGCTTCATTACCCGTTCACGCTTGGCGAAGTATTCCCAGACTGAACCGGAAATCACATAGCCTGCTTCCACCCGCCCAAACACATTAATAATATCCGCGATGCAGTCCCGGATCGGGGCAATCTCATAAATGGTCATGTCGGGGCTCCTGCGCAGACCAAACAAGCTGGAGAAGTCCGTGGCGCCAACCCTTACATTAAGTACGTAGTCGTGATAGTCATCGAGAATCGCTTTGATCGCAAGCAAGGAGTCCAATCGGCTTTCGCGGTAAATAACAGAGGAGCTTTCCAATATCGGCAGACCGTACAATACCGGGGCAGAAGCAGCCCTGTTCTCGTTGTAATCCGCAATCTGCTGAAAATAATCGCGTCCGTTCTCCTGTGTGAACTTGGGAAGGACAAAGCCGGTAATCAGTGTAATCGTATCAGCCAGACGTACGAGCAGACGTTTCAATTGCGCGGCGGAGCGTACCCTGATAAGCAGAAGCGGCACTTCCGATTCCAGCAGGGTGCCGATCTTGATATAGGAGGCAATCAGGAACAACTGCTGCATCAAGGATTCTTCCGCCAGCTCCACCTGTTTGTCGCCAATGGCATCTTCAAGATCCATGACGGCGGTGACCAATCCTTCATTCTTCCCGGAAATAATATCATCCGCAATATGCGGTCTGGTTGCCGGCATGTACAAAGCAGCCCCCACCGCATGGGCTAATAATTCCTTATCGGAGGAGTGATTAAATGAAATCGGCGGGCTGAAAAACAACGACTTTTCTTCTTCACGCGATAAATAATTAAAGTATCTCAGCCTGATCTCCTCCTTCCATCCTAAGCAAATCTGTCTCTACTACTCTCCTAAAATAATCAGGCCTCCGGCAGAATTCTTGCCCTGCCTGAAGGCCTGGCATGCATCAGGACTTGCGCAGCGCTTCTTTCTTTTGTCGGTTCATGCTGTAGATAATCGTTCCGGCAAACACCGCGATAATAATGGCAAAAAACCAGACATGCGGCAGATGATAGTCGAACGCACCAGCCAGCATCTTCGCTGCAATGATGGCGATCAGGAAGAAGGCTGCCCGCTCCAGCTCCGGAAATTTGTCGATGAGCTTGAGGAAAACCTGGGCAACGCCCCGCATCATCAATACGCCCAGAATACCGCCGACGAACAATACCCATACCTCGTTGCTTATTCCGAATGCGGCTACGACGCTGTCTATACTGAAAGCGATATCCATCAGTTCAACAAGCAGAACGGTCTTCCAGAAGGAATGCCCCTTATTGACCTTTTCTTCCCCTGCTGCTTCCGATTTCTTGAAGATACCGGTGTAGGCAATGTAGAACAGATAGGCAGCGCCAAGCACTTTAACCAGTGTAAATTTGACGAGAAAGGTTCCCAATCCGATCGCAATAAACCGGAAAATATAGGCACCCAGGAGACCGTAGAATAGGGCCCTTTTCTGCTGCTCTTTGGGCAAATGCTTGACCATGACCGCCAGAACCAGGGCGTTGTCAGCAGACAGCAGCCCTTCCAGCAGCACGAGGCTTGCAATGATTCCCCAGCTCACGGGATCCGATAAGGTATTGACAATTGAATCCCAAGAGAAGAATTGCCCATAGCTATCGCCGATATTAGTAAAGAAATCCATAAACCAATCCATTTAATGCCGCCTCTCAACCAATTTATTTACTTCCCGCTTTCCATCTCAGGCCCCAGGAATAAGCCTCATCGACTTCTCTGTGGCCGTTGAAAAATTGCACAAGCCGTTCAATGCTGAAGGTTTCGTTATTCACATTCGTAATCATGGCAATGGCGCACATTCCCTTGCTGTTGTCATGCTCGTTCATATGAACAACGATCTCCGGGCCGCCGGCCTGCTTGATCGTAATAACGCCATCGGCGTCAGACCAGTTCTTGACTCCTTCATAAATAAACGTAAACACGACAATGCGCTTGATATCCGCTATCCGGGCGCCGTTAATCCTCATATTCTCGCCGGTCGATACCGTACCGGTGCGGTCATCCCCATCCAGAGCGATAAAAGGAGGCCTGTCCAAGGAGCCAAATGAGCTGCCCAGCGCCTGGACAACGCCTTTATCGCCGTTCTTAAGCTCGAACAGGCAAGCCAGATCCAGGTCAACCCCTTTGCTGCGGCCGAATAATCCGGTTTTGCTCTTCTTCTGATTCCAGTTCAGGTTGATCAGAATTTCACCAAGACCGCCTGCCGATTTCTTCAGGTTGATGGTGTCGCCCTTCTTCTTCAGCTCAATCTTGGTCAGATTAAGCGGAGCCGGAGCTGGCGTCGGGGCTGGAGCTGGGGTTGGTGCAGCCGCCTGCGGTGCAGGGACTGGCGCAGGGACAGGCTTGGATGCTGGCGGCGTTGGTACCGGAGCAGGCGCAGCCTCGCTGACCTCAATGCCGAAATTTCCGCACAGGGCGTCCAAACCGCCCGAGAAGCCTGCGCCAATCGCATTGAACTTCCATTGACCATTGTGCCGGTATAATTCCCCTGCCACAATGGCCGTTTCAACGGAGAAGTCGTTTGCCAGATCATACCGGAGCACTTCCGCACCGTTCTGATTATTAAGGAATTGAATAAAAATGCCGCTGGTCTGGCCAAAGTTCTGCCGACGCTTCTCACCTTCATAGATCGTCAGGGTGAAGGCGATTTTCGCTACATTCCCCGGTACCCGGTTCAGCTGGATTTTGAATTGCTTCTGGACAGGAGCAGCTTGTCCATCCTGATAATTAATGAATGCGGTGGAAGCATTGTTATAGAAAATAAGGTCATCATCGCTGGAAACTTTTCCGTTTACTCCCAGCAAAAAGGCGGAGGTATCCAGCTCAAGCGATGCTTGCGCGTTCCATCCGATTCCTACTGTGATGTCCTGCAATCCTGGTACCGCAGCGGTCAGATCCGCCTTCTGCCCCTTAATTACCGTGGTGCCCATTAAGCGTCCTCCTTAAGGGTTGATAAAGATGAAGAAGAAAGGATGGCCGAAGTCATAAAATGACCTGCCACCCTGGAGCCTGGAGCGTTAAACGTCCAACCCGTAGTTTCGGCAAAGAGCGGCAAGGCCTCCGGAGAAGCCGCTTCCGATCGCCTGAAACTTCCATTCGGCCCCGTGACGGTAAAACTCGCAGAATACAACAGCGGTTTCTGTAGAGAAGTCTTCCCCCAGGTCAAAACGCAGAACTTCACGGTTTGAGGATTCATCCACTACCCGTACGAACGCGTTCGTCACTTGTCCGAAGTTTTGGGCGCGGGCATCGGCATCGTGGATGGTGACTGTAATTCCGATACGATGAATGGCAGCCGGGATTCGGCTCAGATCGACAAGAATCTGTTCATCATCCCCGTCGCCTTCTCCCGTACGATTGTCTCCCGTATGAACAACGGAGTTGTTTCCGCCGCTTTTATTATTGTAGAAAACAAAATCGTCGCTGCCCTTGGCCTTGCCGTCCTCATAGAGCAGAAAAGCAGATGCATCCAGGTCAAAATCCTGGCCGCCGCTGTATTTGTTCGTATCCCAACCGAGACCGGCAACCACCTTGGTCAAGCCCGGGTTTGTTTTGGTAAGATCAATCCGTTGTCCTTTTGAAAGATTAATTGACATCGTATTCTCCTTCCCGGCTGTTTACCGTTTCATAGTTCATAAAGAATACAAGACCGCCCGTGTCAGGCGGCCCTGCAGTACTTACAGCTTATTAAGCAAGTCCATAATCGCGCGTCAAGCCGGCAAGACCATCCTTGTAGCCGCTGCCGATTGCGTTGAATTTCCACTCGCCGCCATTGCGGTACAGCTCGCCGACAACGACGCCTGTTTCGATCGAGAAGTCTTCGCCCAGATCAAAACGGACCAATTCTTCCTGATTGGCATCGTTGACAATGCGCGCATAGGCGCGGGAGACTTGTCCAAAGTTCTGGTTGCGCTCAGGTGCTTCATAGATCGTGATCGTGAAGGCAATTTTCTCAACGTCGGCAGGTACTGAACCCAGGTCCACTTTAACCTGCTCGTCGTCGCCTTCGCCCTCGCCGGTAAGATTATCGCCGGCATGCACAACCGATCCGTTTTCGTTTTGCTTATTGTTGAAGAAAATAAAGTTTTTATCGCTGGTGACTTTACCTTCCGCATTCGTCAGAAACACGGAGACATCAAGGTCAAAATCTTTGCCGCCATCGTATTTATTGGTGTCCCAGCCAAGTCCTACAGTAATTTTGGAAAGTCCCGGATTTGATTTTGTGAGATCGATTTTTTGACCTTTGGATAAGTTAATTGCCATCTGATAAAGCACCCGCTTTCGTCTTTTTAAGTATAAGGGTCGAGCAATTTACTTGTAGCGTGCAGCCAAGTCGTTGATATGTGGGGAGTGGGTACCTTCGCCGATAGCGGCAAATTTCCATTCCGTTCCGTGACGGTAAAGCTCGCCGCAGACCAAAGCCGTCAAGCCGGCATAGTTGTCGGAAAGATTGAACTTGGTCAGTTCGTTGCTGCCGGATCCGTCCAGAATGCGGATATAAGCGGATTGAATCATGCCGAAGTCCTGCTTGCGGTTCACGCAATCGTAAATATTGACGACAACGAGTACTTTATGCACATCTGCTGGGACCTTGGCCAGGTCGATAAAAATCTGTTCGTCATCGCCGTCGCCTTCACCGGTAATGTTGTCACCCGAATGAACCACGGAGCCGCAAGGACTTTTCTTATTATGAAAACAGATAACCTGATTATCGTCCGCAAGTTTGCCCTCGCTGTTCAAGAGAATGGCCGATGCATCGCAGTCGACATTCTTTTTGGCACCGCCAAAGAATCCTTTGGATTTCACCGGATCCCAGCCCAGTCCCACAACAACCTTCGCCAGGCCGGAATTCCCTTTGGTCAAGTCAATCTTTTGGCCTTTAACCAAACTTATGGAAGCCATTTGCTTACGTCACCTCCTTCCCAAATTTGTGATGAAGTCTATCAGATAATGTAGAAAAATGAAGATACTAGACTGTACGCATCACATGGATAAAGAGTTTCATTAGATTAATTAATATATTTGAAGGGTTTAATGATTTACAGGCTGAATTCACTTGGGCTTAGGCCCAGAACATTACAGATATCGCGCACTACCGCCTGCTCCTGAAGGTCAAAATCGCCGTCAGCCGCCCCGATTGCGCTGCATACGCCAACAATGACGCGTCCAACCTCTGGCTTGCTTTTGAATTTGGCGATTGCCTTCAACGCTTCCTGCTTGCCGATCTCTGCGGAAAATTCAAAATTATTGACATAGAAATTGAAACGGTCAATGACATCAGCCATGTTGAAAACCTTCAATTCCTGGCTGAGATTGATATACCCCGCCATTTTGTTCTTTTCCTCCACATCTACTTTGCCATCCGCATAGGCTACAACGGCGCAGCCGGCCGCGACCGCATCCATAAAATCCTTATTTTTGAATTTTTTCACCTGATCGCCCAGGTTTTTTTTGGAATTGTTCAGCCAATTTTTAAAATTACTCATACTTCTCCTCCTTAAGATCTCTTCCAAAGTTGAAAAACCGTTTATATTAACCATCTTAATAGTACCGCAAATGACAGGAGATTTCACATCATTAGACAAGAATTTATATTCATTTAATGTTTGAGCAGGTGAAAATTCGCAATAAATGTCGGATCCTGGTACTTATCCATCTTTTTATTACCCTGCCCGGGCTGCCTTGCACCTCATTTTTTGCTGTTTTGATATATTTTGATACTTCCAGAACTTGCACGACAAACACAAAAAAGCCTTGACCCGAAAAATATGGGCAAGGCAGATAGTTGACCTATTTTAGCTAACTGAAGACCGAAGCCTTCCCATCTCATGATCGACCACCATAGTCAGCTCGTCCTCGTATCCGCCCATGATCCGATACTTGCGGATATAATCCTTTACAAATTTTCGTGAATCCTTGGGTTGGAAAATCCTCGTCAGTTCCTGTAGGCTTTCTTTGACTTCATTGTGGCTGCGTTTAGCCATGAAATCCCCTCCCTATCATCGGTTGGTGGTCCTAACACTTCATGTACGAGAGCGCACACGGTTTAACGGAATACCCGTGCGGCTGGCACCCCATCTGTATCGAACGATCCGGCTGATTTGAGGCGAGCTCATAGACTGAAAAAGATTGATTTATCAGTCAATTATAACAGTTCTGAATTCGTATGGAAAGCGAACAGTATATACAATTTCTGTTAAGAATTTTTAATCTGCATGCGGCATTTCTTTAATTTATTCTTGTTTAAGGTGTATTGTGCTCATCCTTTAAGGGGGCTTGACCCGACTCGAGCCCGGCGGTTGAATCATTTACACTCTCAATCGTCTGCTGGGGCTGCTCCGGCGGAGGGGAGGACGTCCAGGCGATTTTTTTGTACATACGCAGATAGGCAACCACGCCGATAACGGCGATAATCACACCAAACGCAATAACACTTATGGTTACCCATTCTTTAACCACTTTCCGCCCTCCCTAATCTTAAAATAGTGAAATCAATATCTAGGCTAAGTATAGGGGATAGAGAGAACGCTTTCAATCCAATGGACAACTTGCTACAAAATTGTAACATTGTAATATTTGCCATACCTGCTAATCTTATTCCAACCTTGCGGCGAATAGAACCGGGTCAATAAAAAAAATCCCTCCGGAAAACCGGAGGGAGCATTGTCGGCGAAAGAGTAAAATTCTTCAGGTAAACCTGAAGGAGCGAAGGAGCCTTATTGGTTATAGAAAGGAAGGTTTCATGTAAACGGCTTTTCTGGAAAAAACAACGATGCCTTCCTTATCGCCATCCGTAGTCGGAACAGAGCCGACAGCCTGCTTCTCCCGCCTGAGCGGCGCATTGGATCCATGGACGGTATAAACAGGTATGCCTTTCGCGCCATGCTTGCGGTCGAATGATCTGTTCATGCCCAATCCCCTCCGAATAAATGATGTATGATTCCCATAAGTCCCTGATTCTGTTGAAACAACCGTTCAAAATCATCGGGACTAACCGGTGAATGCCCCGTGATGTGAATGCTGATGACATGCGAACTGCTAATAGGATAGCACAGCAAATATTCGTTTACAACATCCTGACCGATCTGGATGAACTCAATTTTGCTGTTCAGGTAGGCATCCACCACGAGCTTGCGCGGCTCTCCTGCTCCCAGCTTATTATTGGCCTGAATGGAGTATATGCGCTCTTTACCTACATTACCCGCAATTTGCCGGATTTCATCAGTGCTTGCCTCCCAGAGGGCGGCTCCTTTTACTTTATAGTGGATGCAGCTTGCTTCATAGGCATTGCGGACGGCATCGATAAGCTCGTTCTCATGCCTGTCCCTTTCCAGAATTCCCTTGTTGAAATCCCGGTAGAAATGAACGACGGAGCGAAGAAGTGCCAACTCCTGATGGGCTGTTTCCAATTCTTTATCCGGTGTCAGGAAGAACCCAAGCTCATGGATGCGGCCAATCAGGAATGAGCATGCCTGGTTGACTGCCGCGATGCGGTTGGCGTCCGTCCGGTGAGCCTCGTATTTCAGCACCGTCAGGCCTTCCAGATCGCTTGCCAGATGATACTGATCCACTTCCTGGCCGTCCCTGCCGGATTGAACCTGATCCGGAATCATGAAGAACACGCGCCCCCGCCGGAGCTTGCCCCAGAACAACCCCATTTCGAACATCGTATTGTCCCGTGCAATAAAATAGGTTTTCCCCCGCATTCGGATGACGTCATCGGGGGATAATACAAATACGGCAAAATCATTGGATTCCAGCTGTCTCTCGAGCGCTTCCATAGGGTAGTCATTCCCCCGAAACACGCCGGCATGCCACGGGGTGACTTCTGCGCTGAATGATAATTGATCGTGAATGGCATTCACATAAGCCATCGCTTCCCGTGAGGAACCGATAAAAACCTTTGGTTTAATTGTCACCGCAATACTCCTTTTCTATAACAGCAGCTGATGCGTAACAGTCTCTTTTCCGGGGGCGGGCACAAAACCAAGAGCCTGGTAAAACAGGTCCGCGGCCGGATTTTCCGTCCGCAGAGCCAGCACCGAAACATAGGGGCGGCCATGCTCCATTATCGCCTCCATCAGCAGCTTGCCAGCCCCGAGTCTTCTTGCTCTTTGCAGGACATAAACCCGACGCACACGGCCGACCCCGATTGGGCCTCCCTGCTCTGCCGCAAGCAGATTCAAGCCGCCGACTCCGATAACGCTTCCATTATGAAGAGCTACAAAAAGAGCTTCGCCCTCCCGGTCGAAACGGTTGCTTCCGTCTGCGTAATCCTGCAGCAGCCGGCTCACATGCCGGAACCCTTCCTCCATACTCTCCTGAAGCATAGAAGACCAATCATATTCGTTCAAATCCTTCGCTTTACGCACTGCTATGCTTGTCAAATGCTCACCTTGCTCTCTTGTGACAGGTTAGTCACTCTTCATGTTAACAGATACAGGTCTTTCTTTTCACCCCGACCGTTTCCCCGGGACTCAACTTTCCGGTCCCGCTTGACGTCTTTGCCAAGCTTCTTCAAATCGCCGATCTTCTCACAAAGAACAGCGGCTCACCCGCGCCATGGTTCTTAAAGGTCCGTTTGGTTTGCTCCGTTCCCATTGGCTCCAGCTTGTTCATGATCTTTTGCTGCTGTCGTCATCTACCTCCGTTTGCCGATTAAATTGAGTTCCGGTGCATTCCTTGCTTACCAGCCCTTCCGCTGACGCAGCGAGGTAATATGCGCGATATGGTGACGGTTGTGCCAGGCAAAGAAAGACAGTGCTTCATCCAATGACCACAGACCGTTCTCAGGATGATTGTATTGGCGCGCATAGCTTCCGGCAGGCGTCGACTTCAGCAGCATCACCCAGCGGCGGTGCAGCCGGTCGTGCAGCGCCAGAGACAGCTCAATCGGCACACTCTTCGCATCCGGCAGCTCCGCCCAGCTCTGTTCGTCAAACGTCTTCACCATGGGCTGATCTTCCGTGAGCAGCAGCTTGGTGCGGATATAGCCGTTCATGCCCGCATCCGCCAAATGATGGACCACCTGTCTCACTGTCCAGCCATCAGGCCGATAGGGAGTATCCAGCTGCTGCTCCGTTAGTCCCGATACGGCTTGTCCCAGTAAGGCCGGCGCTTGTGCCAGCACGCCGATCAGGCTTGCCCGCCGCACTTCATCCAGCGCGTCCTCACGCTTGAACGCTCCGATCGGGAATCGCAATTGTTCCATTTGGGGCACCACCCTCTCGATTCAATTATTTGCCATCATTATAATCCATAATTATTTAAAACTGAACTATAATAAGAGGAGAGCCCATATTTAGACAGGCTGTTCCTCTTTAGAATCGTGATTCAACCGTTCCCATTGAGGTAAATGCATTCCATACCTGTTTGTAAGCAAAGGAGCGTTTCATACCATGCTGAATCACTATCGGTTAAACAAGCGGGAGACGGTGAGGCTGAGCAGCTTCGATCCCGAAGACACCGCGTCTATCGGCAGTAAAGATGATATCAGGGAAGAATTCGAGCGTCTGAAGGAAGAGCTTCAGGACGAGCAGGAAAAACTGTTCGCAAGCAAAACAAACGGCGTGCTGGTATTATTCCAGGGCATGGACTGCAGCGGGAAAGACGGAGTTATCAAGAAGGTGCTGGCGAACCTGAATCCCCAGGGATTCCGGGCGGAAAGCTTCAAGAAGCCGACTACCGACGAGGCGGCGCATGATTTTCTCTGGCGCACACACAAGGTTACACCGGCCAAAGGCTACCTGACTTCATTTAACCGCTCGTATTATGAGGATGTGCTGATTACCCGTGTCCACGGATTGATTGACGAGAGAGAGGTCAAGTCCAGACTGAAGCATATCCGCCGCTTCGAGAAGCTTCTGCAGGGCAGCGGAATTGCCGTAATCAAAATTTTTCTGCATATTTCCCGTGATTTTCAACTAAACAAGATTAAAGACCGGCTGGAAAATCCCGAAAAGCTGTGGAAGTTCGATCCGACCGATCTGGAAGAACGCCGGTATTGGAATGACTACCAGCAGGCTTACGAGGATGCCTTCTCCGCAACCGGCACGAAGGATTGTCCCTGGCATATCGTGCCGGCCAACAACCGCTGGTTCCGCGATTATCTGGTGCTGAAAATTATCGTCAAAGCAATGCGCGACCTGAAGCTGTCTTATCCTAAGGTTGATCTCGACGCTTCCAGCCTGTTCAATCTCGAAGAACCGCAGAACTGATCTTTATCTTCGCTGTACGTACAACCCGCTGTCCTCCGACCATTCCGCATAGACGACGTCCGCAAGTCTGGTTATGCCTTGGGCCTGCAGCTGCCCAAGCAGCCAGACTTCGTCGCGGCCGATCGCATGAAGCTCATCCTTCTCGACAAAGCCCTTATCAATGAGGATCCGGCTCAGATATACAGGTTCCTCAGGAAGCTTAAGATCCTTGCGTGTGATATTCTCCGCAGCAGACGATTTGAGCACACTCAAATTGCCGTTGGTTTCGAAGATCGCATAGGCTACATCCCGCAGGCTGAAGACCTCCTGCTCCCGCAGCAGCATTCCGACCTGGTGCATATCCAGATTATTGCGCTTCATGGCCTTCTCGTCAATTTTTCCATCCCGTATAATAATATCCGGTCTGCCGCTCAAAGTTGTGGCCAGCTGCGGGAAGATCTCCGCGACTTTTTCCAGCGCAAGCGATAATACCATCCATAGGGCAAGAGCGAACAGCAGCTCCCCATATCGGACTTCCCTGTCATAAATGGTGTTCCCGACAAGCTCGCTCAACATCAGGGACGAGATAAAGTCAAAAGGTGTCAGCTGTGAAATTTCCTTCTTCCCCAGCAGCTTGGTCATGATCCATAATCCAACAAATGCAGTGACCAGCTTGACTGCAATATACGTATAATCCATAGCGCTTCCCCATTTCAGAATATCCCGTTTATGCATCCTATACCCGTTAGGGGAACGGGGTGAACCGGAACACGGCTTGAGACCATTTCCCACCTTAATAAGAAACGGTAAAAGACGACCATTGACGGTAAAACCAGTGACTCTCACAGAAACATCGGAAAAGGAAAACTCATCTTATGCGTTCTGGAATTTCAAAAAACAGACAGAGCCTTGAACCAGTGCGTTCATTCCCTGTCTGCTGTCTTTTATTTGGTTATGGCGCGCTGCCGGAGTCCCCTGCCGCTTCTTTCACAGTCACATCCAGGCCGCTGACTCCAACCTTGTACCCAAGAGGCTCAAGCGTCTGCTTCAGCGGGAGCATCACCATGGAACGGTAGCGGGGAAGATAATTCATATAATGATAGCCTGCCCAGATCCGTTTCTTGCCGGAGCGGACCTGTACGGACTGCTCTCCTTTGCTGACCTTGACCGCGGCGCCATCCTGCTCAAGACGAAGACCAAGCGTGCGCGTAAAGTACGTCTGGTCGGCATATACCTCATCGCCTTTACTGTAAATAAGCCCTCTGTAGGTGAATAGCTGCTTGGTCTTCGTCCCCTGAATGCTATGCGGTTCAACCTTGCTTAAATATTTCGGACCCGTGATCGTCCCGCTGTATGCGGAAAGCACATCCTTCTCCGTCGTCACCGAATAATCGTTAATCCGCCGATCGGCGTTGTATTCGGCTGTATTGTTGACATCGAAGTAGAAGACCGCCTTTACGCGGGGGTACTTGTGCGGCAGTTCGCGGTAGAAGCGGCTGATCTTATCCGCAGCGAACGCGAGGTCTGTCTTCTCGTCGGTAACCGAATAATGCGTCGCCCCATATTCCGAGACCATTATCGGTTTGGTGCGGCTGAAGCGGTTATAGACGAAGTTGAGGAGATCGAGCGGATCCTCAAAGTCGGAAGAATGAAGCCGGCTGTCGTTATGGTATTTAACGCTATAAATATTAACTCCGACCCAATCGACATAGTCGTCCCCCGGGTAGAAGCTCTCTATCGTTTCCTCGGGGACCGACAGGACAGCCCAGACCATGACAATGTTAGGCGCCCTTTCCTTGAATATACCCTGCACCAGCTTCCACTTCTCCATATATTTCTGCGGATCGCCGCTGTAGGCCGTCCACGTCCCGTTCATCTCCGAGGCGAACCGCATGAATATGGGCACGCCGGCCTTGCCGGCTTCATCGGCAAAGCCCTGCAAATAGGCATCATCGAGCACTTCATCAAGCCCGCCATTGGGCTCGAATGCGATATGCGGCACAGCGCCGATGGACTTCACCTGCTCCACCCATTTGGCCGGGAACGGCTGGCCGTATCCGACATATTTGAAAAAGCTGGCGTGGGGGCGGCCTGTCCGTTCGTTAAACGTCTTCATGCTGAATTCGATGGCGGGGTTCTGCAGCACATAGCCGCCCAGATAAATACCTTCGACCGGCTCTGCCTTGGCAAGCGGGTAATCGCTCAGGCTGGTGCGGATTGTCCAGTCCTTCTTATCTACAACCCGGTATTGGTTATAGCCTACATATCCGAACATCGCCAGCTGCATCAGCATGACCAGCCCGCACAGAATCCACAGCCAAACCGGCCGTTTACGGCGCTTTGTGTCTGTTACAATCACAGTTTGTTTCCCTCCAACGCAGCTTTCTTGGATCTATGTTGTTGCGCACTCCTGCTGAACATTGCGACGTAGACCACAAGTCCGAGTATTCCTCCGATCAATGCCCCTGTCCATGAACGGGTCAGGGAAACCGCAAGCGGGGAATGAATATGCGTGAAGGTATTCATCATGGAGCAGAGGCCGATCGCCGCCACCGGAAGGACAATGGCGCCCCTGTTCCGATAGGCGAGCAGGCATGCGGCAGCCATGAGCAGCGGATGGCCGATCAGCCATTCCTTCGTCCGCGGACGGATGCCGAACCAGTCTGTCAGCTGCTGGCGCAGCTCCGCTTCAAAGGGAAGCACCAGATCGCTGTTGCCCGTGCGGGCAAGCAGGAAGACCAGCAGCACCGCGGCGGCAAGCACGGCGGCTCCGCCAAGCCATAATCTGCGTGGCTTCAAGGAGCTGCGGCCGCCCTTCAGAGCTCTGGAAGTACGTTTGGGCCATATGCCGCGCCAGCCGCCATCGACCAGCAGACAGGCCGATATAAGCGCAATCGGTCCGATATACAGCAGTTTGACACCGCGGAACAGATCGACATACGCCAGATAGGAGATATCGCTTAGAAGCGCAGTTACGTAGACGATGCCGGCCAGGGTGATGGCCAAAGCACCGATATATGACGCAATCGCCGAAATGATCGGACTTTGCGGCCGCTCTCCCCGCTGCCGATCTGCAGCCGAAGCGTGATGGAAGCTTCGCAATCTTCCGCGAAGCCACAATACCGCAGCCGATGGCGCCGATACGGCGCCCCACAAGGCGATGACGCTCTCTATCCGGCCATCCCACGGCGCAGGCGCGAATAACCATGCCGCCAATAGAAGCAAAGTCGCCGCGGCCACGACGAACACGACAGCTCTCTGCAGTGTCCGCGTTAAAGCGCCGAACAGGCAGCTGCCCAAAAGCAGGAACAGGGCTCCTATTCCGATAACCGGAATGGCTCGCGGCAGCTTGCCGGGAGCTTCCATATGACCGGTAATCGGCTTTGCCCCGCCAAAAGTTTTAAATTCGGGACCGAGCTCTGCCCGCAGCGTCTCTATGATGCTTTGAGCATGGTCCTGATAAGTACCGGAGGCTTCTCCCCCATTATCTTGCAGACTGCCTGGCGATTCAGGCATATATGTAATAAGGCGGATTCCCCGTTCACGGACGCCAAGCTCAAAAGCGTCGGCAGCTTCTCTGACCGGCATTGACGCAAGCTTCGGCATGTCGAAGAACAAACTGCGGATTGACAGATAACCGCTTTGCCGCGAGAGCTCAAGCGCCCCTCTCTGGCTTTTCACCAGAACGGAATGGAGCCCGTTGTCCACAATGCTACCTGCAAGCGGCCCCAGCTTGTCCGGGTAGCCCGGAATCTCCATTCCCGCGAACTGGACGCGGTCAATTCCGGCATCCGCGAGCCCGCGGAACAGCTCCTTTATTCGCGCCTCATCCTCGGGAACAGCCTCCGCACGGACATAAGCGGTAACCTGCAGGCCCTCCTGACGCAGCGCGGCTGCCGCAGCGCGATACGGCTCAGGCAGCTGTCCATCCGGGCTTGCCTGTTTCCCCGGCAGCAAGGCTGTATCCAGCATAACGGTCGTTGCTCCCGCCTGTTTCCAGCGCTTCGCCTTCGGCCCGTCCGCTTGTCCCTCAGTTCCCAGAACCCAGGCTCCGGGGACGGCAATCTCCAGCCGTCGGTCGTTATGCTCAGCCTTCCAGCGCTCCGCAAGCAGCGGCAGAGAGCCCAGCACGGTAACAGCCAGCAGGGCAAACGTTATTATTTTTACAATCTTTAACAAAATAACACCTCAAATTCGCAAAATTATTCCTTATTATACCATAATTAAAAAGATCACTCACGGCTGATTCAGCTCTTATCCGGCTCGCGGGATACGGTATGCTTCTCCGACAGCACGCCCTTGTAGCGGAAATGCTGCGGGGAGACACCGTGGATATGCTTGAAGAGCTTCGAGAAATAAAAAAGCTCCGAATAGCCGACGGCTTCCGCTATTTGCGTGATGGTCATCGAGGTTTCGGCCAGCAGCACCGTCGCCCGCTCCATACGGATCCTGGTGATAGTCTCCTTCAGCGAAATTCCCGTATACTGCTTGAACAGCCTGCTTAAATAACGGGGGGAGCATTCGAAGACATCGCCTATTTGCCCGGGTGTCAGCCGCTCGCGCATATGCTGGCGCATGTAATCGGTCACCTTCTGTATCCGCTGACGGTTCATCCGGGAGACAGGCGTCTCCTGCTCCTGCAGCTCCGTCTCACGTATAAGACGGATCATGATCAGCCTGAGCAGCAGGTCAAACTCTTCTTCCTTCCATTTGCTCTCCCAGCGATCCACCTCCAGCACCCGCAGCAGATACATTTCCAGCCACTGCGGGTCCTCCAGACACAAATAGCGAGGCAGCCCGGATTGTCCGGGCGCAAGCCTTCCTTCCGGTTCAAACTGAAAGTGAACATAAATGACGGTCAACCGGTCATCCGGCTCGTGGCGGGCCTGGATGACGTCCCCCGGATAGAGGAGCACAAAGGTGCCCCGGCTGACGGGATAAGCCGTTCCGTTGATCTGGATCATTCCCTGCCCTTCCATCACATACCAAATGTCATAATCCTCCATGGGGGCAGGAGGGTCCCAACGCCACTCCGGTTCGCATACCGCTTTGCCGCAAGCGCCCGCATTGTTGAAATGCCAGCTTCCTATATCCTCCATACCAGGCTCCATCACTTTTCCCCCATTTCTTGCCCTTATGCCGTTTCCTACAAAAATAAAGCCTTTTCCGCCATTTGGATCTGCCCCCTGATCGGTTAAATTGGAGATAGAAACCAACCACAAAACGGGAGTTGAAGCAGATGAGAAAAGTTGCCGTCAATCCGCAGGAAATCAATGAACGGCTGTATCCGATCAAGACTGTACACACTCCGCTGGCCTCAGGAGCTGAATTCACCGGAGAGCACATCAGACAGTTCTACGAGCAGGGCTTCCTGGCCATTGAGAACATGCTGTCGGATGCGGAAATCCAATCCGCTGTGCAGGCAATCTCGGATATTATCGGCGATCCCGACACGGGTGCGCAAGTGGAATTCGTCAAACCGCGGAGCGAGCTTGCACCCGGTGAGGAGATGGAGCTGGCCGTCCGCAAGGTCCACAACTTTGTCGATGTGGAGCCGCGGCTGCGCGTCCTGGCCGGGCATTCAGGTATTCTTGCCATCATTGAGCAGCTGCTGGGAGAAGCATCGAAGCTGGCCCAGGACATGGCTCTGCTCAAGCCTCCGCACGGCGGCGGAGAGAAGCCCTGGCACCAGGACATGGCTTACGGTCCGCTGGCCTTCGACAAGCCGGTGATAGGCGTGTGGATTGCCTTGGACGAGGCGGGTATTGATAACGGCTGCATGCATGTGATCCCCCGCTCCCATATGATCGGCGCGACGCCTCATTACGCCGTCCGCGACTGGCAGATCTGCGATACCAATGTCCCTGTGGACCGGGATGCTGCCGTACCTCTGAAGCCAGGCGGCATTCTGTTCTTCCACGGCCTGACCTATCACGGAACGCCATACAACTTCTCGGACAAACGCCGCCGCGCGCTTCAGTTCCATTATGCCCCGGAATCGGCGGTCAAGCTGAGACCGCAGGAATATAAACGGATTTTCACCAATGAAATGACCAAAGCGGAGTGCTGAAGCGACCCAAGCAGGGAAAATCAGCGGTGTGACAGGCGAACTGCTGCACAAGCAGCAGGAAGAAACGGCTGAGATTCGTCCCCTGGCGGCTCCCGCAAAAAGCTATTCTCTCTGAAATATCGGAAAGGACAGGATAAAATTTATACCTTGCCGGTATTTTTAAAAGAAACGGCTTCGCCGTTTTTTGGCGGCGCAGCAAGTTTCTTCGCTCGACATATAAGCAAAGTATAGGTCAATTTCATACTTGCTTGAATATCAAGAAGAATCGGCTGTGCCGTCTTTTTGGCGGCAGAGAGAGTTTCTTCCCTTAGAAATATAAGCAAAGTATGGGGGAGTTTATACTTGCTTATATTTTTAAAAAAGGGTTTATGGACGCTGCAGATTATCGTCTGCCGGCAGCCATAAACCCTTTTTATGTTCCTCCACAGCTCAAGCTCCCGCTGACTGGCGGACTCTATTGCTCCGCTCCGTAGAAGAGGATGCCTTCATTCCTGCCGACGGCAGTCAAATGATCCCGGGCCTGCGCGTACTCCTCAACTGTGTGGAGATGCTCGAGCAGCAGCGGGATTTCGCCCGGCAGCTTGTTCAGCTCGCGCAGATATGTTCCGTAATCCAGATTCCCCGTTCCCGGCAGCGTCTCGTCAAGGTGCAGGGACAGCTTGTTGCCCAGCTTGATATCTTTGGCATGACAGCTCACGATATAAGGGCCCAGCAGCTCGAAGCAGCGTTTGATCAGTTCTCCGTTATTGAAATATTGACGCGGCGTCAGAATGATATTGACGGGGTCCAGATGCGCGGCAAACTGCGGCCGGTCCACAGCCTTGATCAGATCGAGGCAGGCCTCCGGACTGTCCGGCAGCACCCACTGCATAAATTCCAGCGCAAACCTGGCTCTCTTCGGCTTCACCGTATCGATCACGCCGCGGACGGTATCGACCGCCAGCTCGAAGCCTTCCGGCGACAGATTGAACGGGTGCGGATCATACTGCGTATTGGCAGCGGCGGAGCCGATATATGTAATGCAGCACAGCGCGCCGACCTCTTCCGCCAAATTCAAGCGCTCATAAGCAAAATTGAGGTTGCGCCTCCTCCGGGCCTCATCCGAGTCTACGAGATTGGACCAGCAGCCGACCTCCGCGATCAGGATGTCCTCCCCGGCGAAGGCATCCCGTATGCTGCGGATGCCCGCCGAATCGCTTGCTTCAACCTCCGGGCAAATCGCGGCGCGATAGCCGAATTCACGATATGCCCGGGCCAGCTGCTGCGGATCTCCGACAGCTCCAGGTATGGATCCTCCAAGTCGAATCATGGTTTCCCCCCTTAATCTACGGTAATCGTATCATGCAAATGAACGATCACTGCCCCCCTGCCGGCGGCTTCATACTGCTCCAGATGCCAGGCATGCAGGACGCGCTCATAGCCCTTGTCCGCAATCCACTTTTGCAGCTGCTCATAGGTTTGGAATATTTGACTGATTTGTCCCCGATGATCCGTAACCGCATACGATTGCGGCGGCACTTTCACCGCTTCCATTCCTTCTGGGACAGACAAAATATCCTCCACCTCCGCGCAGGCCCAGTAGCCTTCCTCCGACTCTGTTTCGCTGCTGACATAAAACGCGCCGTACAGCTTCTCCGGCTCCACTCTGCCGGCAATCTCCTCCCGCCGTGCCCGCAGCCGTTCAAAGGCCGGCGGAATTTGCTCCGCGTATCCCGCGGCATCTGCGGCCGCCACACGAATACCGATCAGCTTCAGCTCCGGCAGCACTACCACCTTCACATCCCGCTCCTTCAACGGAAAATAGACCTCCGTCCTGCCCGAGAGCTGCAGTGCTTCACTCATTATTTCAAAACGCGGCTTTTCAGTATCCAGATGATAGCGTGCGAGATTTTCCGGTTTGCCGAAAAAATCCCAGAATGCCGCAGCCTGGCCGGCTTCAAAGCTGAACGATACATACTCATCCCCCATGAGGGTATAGCCCATCATTCCATCAGGAACATCCGCGATGCCCGTCACAGGCACGGCTGCGAGCAGCCCCCCGGGGATAATGACCAGATACTGGTCTTCCCCGGTGCGGTTTGCAATCTCGGCCGCCCTCGCACTCAATTCCCCGCGCAGTTCCGGTTCCTTCTTCAGCCCGTCCCGACTCAGCAGACCGACCAGATGGATCTTCTCAATCACAACCGTTCTAACCTGCATGGATGGTTCGGTTTCGCTTTGCCTCGTCACTTCCGGAATCCCCCTTAAACGTAATTATGCATGTTCGCTTCTGTTAGATTGCTCCAAAAGCGGCGAATACATCATAAGTGCATGATTTTCCGTAATATATTCATCGTCATGCAGCTCCCCATCGAGCCGGTAAACCCGCCGGTGAAGCACATTATGTCTGACGTAGCTGCCCCAGAATTCCTGTGTAATCCGGTGATCCTTCTCGTATACCTCATAGGTGTACACCTGCTGCTCCGTCCCGCGCCATTCGCCCTTTAATTGATGGTCTCTAACCTCAACCTTAAGCTGATACGAAGATTCCGTCGGATTATGAATCCTCAGATCCAGATAATTATAAGCGCAGGTTGCGCCGCTTCCGAACGGCTGCGTCCGGTTGGAATCCGGGAACACATCGTAGCTGTGGCGATGACGTTCAATGACGGACAGCGGTGTATGCAGCGTCATCCAATAGATCAGATTGGAGAGCTGGCATAAGCCGCCGCCAATGCCCGGTTTGTAGCCGCCATAGAACAGCACCATTCCCGGCATATAGCCCTTGCGCTTGCTGGGGCTGCCAATCAGCCGCCAGTAAGACATCGTCTCGCCGGGACGGAGAATCAGCCCGTTCAGCCGCTTTGCAGCCAATTGCAAATTCGTTTCCTTGTTATGCTGCAGCCACATGTCGACATCCTTCAGCTCCCGCAGGGTTGGCGTTTCGTGCCGAAAAACGCAGTGCGCCAAATCCATCTCCGAGAATGTCCCGGCGAGTGCTGTGCGGTCCAGCACCCACTGCAGATACCTTTTCCACATAAAATAGGTTCGGCCTGCCGCCAGTCTCATTCTTGATCTCGGCATGGGTCTCTTCATGATTTCACCGCCTCCTTCGGATGAGCTACTTACTACTAACCTCATGGAGCAGGAAAGAAGCAAACAATCGCCGGCCTCCCTATTGATCCGGGTCTGTCTGTTTTGCGGCATTGCGCGCGAAGAAGGCCTCAATTTTCTTGCTAACGAGGATGGAAGCCGCAAGGAACACAACCACATACAGCACTTGAACCGGATGCTCCGCATAACGGGACAGGTCATAGCCGATATAGGAAACGGCGAACACCATGATGGCTTTACCGATTGCAAGCGCCGCCGCAAACGACCGCAGCCGCATTCCGGCCAAGGCGGCGGCAATGTTGATCACAACAAAAGGACCTACCGGAAACAGGCTGAGCAGCATCACATAGCTGAACGCATTGCGGCGGGCCCATTCCATGCTGCGTTTCACCTTGGGCTTATCCGCAAAACGCTGCATGTAAGGGTGGCGGGCAATTCTTCTGACAATCAGGAAGGTCGCCGTGCAGCCCAGCATGAGGCCCAGCCAGGAATAGAAGAAACCAAGCCACAAGCCGTACACGGCAGCGTTGACTCCCACGATAACCAGCGTCGGGAGCGGAGGGATGAAGGATTTCAGAAACGTCAGGAGGATGCCCGGAAGCGGCCCGAATGACCGGTACCGCTCCATTAGATCCTGCAGATTGTCTTCCGTAAGCAGCGACGATATATCCATCTATGAGCACATCCTGTTTATCGTGTTGGCGATTCTTTCTTCATTTTACCAAATAAACCCTTGGAATACGCAGGCAATCCGGATATTCTTCTGAACCGCTCCATACAGCAGCAGGCAGCCCAAGGAAAACTCCCGGCTGCCTGCTTGTTTATCAAGGACGATTAACATCGTCCATCTGTCTTAGTTATTCGGGGCCGGCATCAGAAACATGAGCAGCACAATCGCTACTACAATGACCCCGACTATTATATATATGCTGTTTTTCACGATATCACCCCTTTGCGCGAGCTGGACTTGCCGTCATTGAATTTCTTTCCGGCCGAAAATATAGATCCCCCATAACGCAAAGACCGCGAATGTTGCAACCGGCATGACAATGGACAGGAACAGATCGCTGTTATCCATTCTGAATTCGATCGTTGTCATGAACAGCTTGAAAAGCGAGTAATCATACACCATCTTGAAAAGAGGCACGTAATTGCCCAAAGAATGGAGAATCTGATCGACGAAAAGGAAAAACAGGATGGAAAAGCCGATTGTTTTGCCGTTGTCAGCCAGAACAACGGCGGCAAATGCGGCGATGGATGCGAAAGCGGCGGCAAACAGGACGGTGAACCCGAGCGTTCTGAGCACATACGCTATCGTGGAAATTCCCGTGGGCTGCCCGAATCCGGACAACAGGCCGGCTTCGCTCATCAGAATTTCGATGACGATGCTGAGGACAGGAGCCAGCAGGGAGGTCAGGCCCACACCAAGCGAGTAAATCATAAGCTTCGAAACGTAAACCTGCCTTCTGCTGTTCCCGGCAGATACGGTTCTCTTTAACACGCCGGAGGAATATTCGCTGGAAATGAAAAACCCGGCCAGAAGGCCCAGCGAAATTTTGAGAAAAAATTGATTCATCATCATCGCGTTCACATACATTTGGATTCCGGTGAGCGTGATGCCCGCTCCCCCGTCCTTCGGATAACTCCAATAAGTAAACAACGGAAAAATGACCGCCGCCGCAACCATAAAAAAGCAGATGATACGGAACAGGCCGTTCTTCCTCAGCTTGTACCACTCCGACGCTATCAAATGGCTCATGCTCCGCACCTGGCGATCCGCTGGACAAAATAGCTTTCCAGATGCTCCCCCGTCGGCGTAAACTGCTCGATTTCGAGACCTGAGGCTGCCAGCATGGATGAGATTTTGCCCGGATGCCCGACAGGGTTGAACAGCCGGATGATGCCATCCGGCATCACTTCGAATTCGGCACCTTCAAGCTCCCGCCCCATCACCTCGGCAGCCCGCCCGGAATCGTCCACTTTGATTTGCAGATACTGCCGGCACTTCCCGCTCAGCTCTTTCAATGTCAGCTGCTCCAGCAGTTTTCCTTGATGAATGATTCCATAATGCGTAGCCAGCAGATGTAGCTCGCTTAAAATGTGGCTGGAAATCAGGATAGTTATCCCGCTCTCAATGTTCAGCCTCTTTAACAGCCCCCTTAGCTCTACGACGCTCATCGGGTCCAACCCGTTCGTGGGCTCATCGAGAATAAGAAATTCCGGTTGTCCCAGCAGTGCGATGGCAAGGTCAAGCCGCTGTTTCATTCCCAGGGAGAAATCTCCCGCCAGCTTCCTGCCGGTCTCCTGCAGCCCGACCATCGCAAGGGTTGCCTCAATGGCTTCCTTATCCCTGATTCCCTTTTGCAGCCGCTGTACTTCCATGTTCTCGTAAGCGGTCATGAACGGGAACAAGGCCGGGCTTTCAATCGTTGTGCCTATGCGCGATCTGGCCCCCATGATCTCCTGCGTTCCGCTGTTCCCGAACAGCTCGATCGAGCCGCTTGTCGGGAAGGCGAGTCCGGTTACAATCCGCATAAGCGTCGATTTGCCCGCTCCGTTTTGCCCGATAAAACCGTAAATGCTGCCTCGGCGTATGGAAAGATCGACATGGTCCAGCGCGTTATGACCCCCGTATTCCTTGGACAGCTGATTCGTTCTCAGGACGTAATCGCTCACTCTGACGGCAACTCCTCTCTTATTGATGGTTTCGATCATTCCACTCCTGATCCTCACCCCGGCCTTCATATTAGCTTGTCAAGGTTAAGAACCAGGGGCGCCGCGTTTAAATTTGGGTTAATTTTCACCGCTCTATCTGCGCACAAAAAAAGAGGCTGAAACCCGCTTCAGCCCCTTTTTGCTCCTGCATTCATTTTTGGATCCATATTTTCGTTCCGTGCTCATTGGTTTCAATTTCCCAATGAAGCTGCATTTCCTGCAGCATGAGACCCGCTATCGACAGACCGATCCCGGCTCCTCCAGCAGCTGATTCAACGTGCATCCCCGGCCCGCGGTCTTCAATGATAATCCGTTCCAGCTGCGCATCGGCGCTTATCCCGATATATTTTCCCTGTTTGGCATGAAGGTTAATATTCTGATAAAGATTGTCCAGTATTCGTTCTATCCATTGGGGATCGATCTCCCAGTGAAAAGCGGTTTCCGGCCATTTCAATTCAATGCAGAAGCCCATATTCTCAAAAGCGGGGTACCAGCCGGTGAAGGAGGCCTTCAGCAGGCGGATCATATCTGTCTTCACCGGGCGGTACGGGTACTTTCCCGATGTCAGCAATGTATAGGAAAGAAGATTTTCGAGCAGCTGCCCGAGATGACTGATTTTATGATCGATGGCGTCCAGCGACTCCCGCCCCTTCGGACTTAAAGCTTCTTTCTTCAACCGGTAGGCGTGACCCCTGATCGCAGTTAGAGGCGTTCTTAAATCATGGGACAGATTGGAAATCAGCTGCCGCCTAAGCGCTTCCTCCTCTTTTTCGCGCTGACGGCTGATTTCAAGCTCATGAACCATTTTGTTGAAGGAATCCCCCAGCTGGCCAATCTCGTCTCTCTTGTCAATGCGGATTGGAAGAGGAATCCCGTTGCCGGCCGGCTTGGCCATCGCTTCCTGCAGATGCATCAGTCTTTTTCTTATTTTGTAAAAAAACAGCCAGGAAATCAGAATAAAGACACCCAGGATCGTTACGATTGCGATCATATAATTAAGATAAGGATTGTATTCGCTGAAGTTTGGGAAAACACCGACGGACACCACCAGGATCAGGATTGGCAAAAGCGTCACCGTCAAAAAATTAATCAATAAATAGGGATTCAATAACGATTTTTTCGGTTTCATTGCTTTACCCTGTAACCCAGGCCGCGGATTGTCTCCACAATTTCGGGGGAGCCCGGATTCAGCTCCAATTTTTCCCGAAGATGCCGGATATGGACCAATAATGTTTTATCCCCTTCGATATAGGGCTCGCCCCAAACCGCTTCATAGATTTGTTCTTTCATCAGAATCTGATTCGGATGGCGCAGGAAATACATCAATATTTGATACTGCTTGCCTGTCAGCTTGATTTCCTCGCCCGTCCGGTCGTCCCTGACCGTGTTCTCGGACAGGTTGACGCGAATATGCCCAAGCATGACCGTATTCGAAGGTACCGAGCCCGACCTCCTCAATAAAACCTCCACTCTCGCAGCCAGCTCGTCGGGATGAAACGGTTTGGTCAGATAATCGTCCGCAAACTGCAGGCCCTGAAGCTTGTCGTCTACAGCCGATCGTGCGGACAGCATGAATACGGGTATTTGGGGAGATTCTTTTTTCAGGCGCTGTCCAACCGTGAAGCCGTCCAGGCCGGGCAGCATGACGTCAAGGATAACAAGATCATGGTTGCGGCCTTCCTTGTCCGCCCCTTCGCCCGACATGAGCCATTTCACTGCAAATCCCCTTTGCTCCAGCTCTTCCACAACCCAGCTTCCGATTTCCGGATCGTCCTCTATGTACAATATCTTTTTCATTATTCATCACCTTGGTTTATCGTATCATACAATCCACTCATCGCCCATTCCGCGCTTCGCCGGATGCGAGAGCTCTCCCCTTATGTTTCGATAGAAAAAAGACACCCCGCAAAGGTGCCTTGAGATGTCTTATTCCGCCTGACTGCCGTTACCGCAATCATCAAACCAGGCTTACGTTCTGAGGCGTCTTCTGGCCATAAACTGTTTGTACTGAAAATAAACCACGCAGCCGATGCAGGCTCCCAGCAGCGCAGCTCCGGCGGCGATCACCAGCAGCACGGCAAACGCATAACCCGCAATGGTCCAGCCAAGAGCAAATGACGCCAGCGACAGTGTAAGGAACAAGACCGCCAGCGTGTTGTTGAACCTTTGCAGCTCCAGGGCTTGCGTTTCCCGGCCAGCTACGGTCAGGAACGGCTTCGCGATCCAGACAAACAGATTCCATTGTCCCCCAAGCAGCAGACCTGCAATCTGAATGACCCAAAGCGCGGCAATGATCCATGGCTCCTGAAAAATAAAAGCGGCGGCAGCCAGCAGCACAATTCCCGCCTGGTTGGCCTTAATATAGGGCATCGGCACTTCTTTCACCGTGCCACCTCCCCTGTTCGTTCAGATAATTCCAACTTAACCGATTTGAATTATTAATTCAATACCTGTTTATTGGGGGAATAAAGGAGAAGCCCGGATATTCGACGACCGGCCATTTCTCCTTGCGCAGCGCATCAAGCAGTTCCGGTCCGACATGCAAATTGCTCTCCACCAGCTCGCGGGGCGTCAGCGCCATCCACTGGTTGAGCGATACGTCAACAAAGCGGTCACTCTTGAACATCTCCAGAAACCATAAGGTCTGAGTACCTGTGTTCTGGATATAATGCCCGTATGCAAACGGCACATAGCCCACATCCCCGGCTCTGTAATCGAAGGTCCGGGCGATCCCGTTGCCGGCAAATACGGTCATGCGCCCCTGCCCGGTGAGATAATACTGCCACTCGTCATTATTGGGATGCCAGTGAAGCTCCCTCATGGCTCCCGGTTCAATCTCTACCAGAGCGGCAGCGATCGTTTTGGCCGCGGGAAAATTGCTGGAGTCCACGATCCGCACGCTTCCGCCAGGCGTCTTGAGCGGGGTCTGGGCCAGGAGCTTATGGGTGAAGCTTTGCGGAACGGTTCCATACGGCGACTGGACCGCCTGGCTTTCCAGCGAGCCTGGAATGCTGCCCTGATAAATGTAGACCTGACCGGATGGAATAGCGTCAAAGGCATGCTCCGGCACGCCGAAATTCGCGGAAAGCACCTCTTTGGGCGTGTGCGCGAACCAATCGGATATCGAGAGGGTATTCAGATCGGAGAAGCTGCCGTCGTCAAAGACCAGCAGAAATTCGCAGCCCTCTTCCAGCCCCTGAATGGAATGGGGGATTCCGGCGGGGAAAAACCAGAGGTCGCCCGGCCCGACATCGGCAATGAAGTTGCGCCCATTCTGGTCAACCGAGGTAACCCGCGCACAGCCCCACAGCATATAAGCCCATTCCGCCTGCTGATGCCAATGCAGCTCGCGAACGCCGCCCGGAGTCAGGCGCATATCCACGCCCGCAAGCGTAGTCGCAATCGGAAAATCCCGGACTGTAATTTCCCGCGACCAGCCTCCTTGATTCAGCTGCATATGGGTATCGGAGAATGAGAATTTCATATTCGGCAGAAGACCTGAATCCGTGACTGGAGGAACAAGCATATCCGGGTTCTCCAGATCGCGCATAATATCGCGCGGCCCCGGGTCCGTTGCTCCCGCTCCATCACTGCGGCGTATAGGCTCCGGTATTTCGACTTTTTTGCCCCTTAACTGATTCGGTGTATCTTCCATAAACAAATTCCCCTCCTGTTCAAATTGCGCTTTTTGCCCCATAATCAATCTGCAGCTTATATGTTGTCTCCGGTCCGGTATCGGGATCACATTTAATTAATTTATGAGGCGGGCTTCAAGGTTATGTGCCCCGCCGATGCCATTCTCAAATAGATACCGGCGATTGCCGGTTGACAAAAACGCTCGCGCAGGAGTATAACAATAATAATCCGAAATCCTGAGAAATTCGCTGATGGGAACAGGTGCGTTTGAGCCGGGCAATCCCCAGAGAGTTGGCATGCCGCTGAAAGCCAACGTTTGCCGTCAATTGACATATCCTCCCGAAGAAGCCGTGCTGAACATTCCTTCAGGGTGCTGCGCCTTGGCGCGCCAACCGGTCCCGTAATAGCGGGACGCGAGGGAAGCAATAAGCCCGGACGGAATCCGCCGTTACACGGAGCGCGTATGCTGGTACGCGACTAAGCGCCGGTCGCAAGCTCTATGAGGGCTGACGACGGAACTAGGGTGGTAACACGAGATGCATCTCGTCCCTTGAGGGACGGGGTTTTTTTGTATATTTGGCGTATTTTTATATTCATAGCTGGAACAAGAAAGCGAGGCGAGGCGCAAATGGCAAATGAATCCCTTCACACGAACAGCTATACCGTGGGCCTTACCGAGATTGCACAGGCCCAAATGCATGTCAAGGAGGTTGCAGCAAGAACCCCCCTCCAGCACAACCGCGTGTTATCCGCCCGTTATGGCTGCACGGTACTGCTCAAACGCGAGGATCTGCAGGTGGTGCGCTCCTTCAAGCTGCGCGGCGCGTACCATATGATGAAGTCGCTGCCTGCCGAGCGGCTTGCCCGCGGCGTTGTATGCGCCAGCGCCGGCAATCATGCGCAGGGCGTAGCTTACTCGTGCCATGCGCTCGGGATTCCCGGGAAGATATATATGCCCAGCACAACGCCGCGGCAGAAGGTGAACCAGGTCGCTTTCTTCGGCGGCCCCGACGTGGAGATCATCCTGACCGGAGATACCTTCGATGATGCCTTCAATGAAGCGATTGAAGCCAGCCGCAAGGATGATCTGGCTTTCATCCATCCCTTCGACGATCCGAAGATCATTGCGGGCAATGGAACCATCGGCAAAGAAATAATGGAGTCAGTCGAGGCGGCGCCGGATTTCATCTTCCTTACTATTGGCGGCGGAGGTCTTGCCGCAGGCGTCGGAGCTTATGTCAAGACGGTATCGCCGGGGACGAGACTGATCGGCGTTGAGCCGGAAGGTGCTCCATCCATGCGGGTATCGATGGATGCCGGCGAGGTGAAGACGCTTGAGACGATCGATAAATTCGTAGACGGGGCAGCTGTCAAACGGGTTGGCAACCTGACCTTCCGCATGTGCCGCGAGCTGCTTGATGATGTGCTGCTTGTGCCCGAGGGCAAAGCCTGTACGGCGATGCTTGATCTCTACAACGAGAATGCCATCGTCGCGGAGCCTGCCGGCGCGCTGCCGATTGCCGCGCTGGATCTGTACCGCGATCAGATTGCCGGCAAGACGGTCGTGTGCATCATCAGCGGAGGCAACAATGACGTGGACCGGATGCAGGAAATCAAGGAGCGCTCTCTTATATTCGAAGGATTAAAGCATTATTTCATGGTTAATTTCCCGCAGCGCGCCGGGGCTCTTCGCGAATTTCTTGACGAGGTGCTCGGTCCGGAAGACGATATTACAAGATTCGAATATACGAAGAAGCACAACAAGGACAACGGTCCCGCACTGGTCGGCATTGAGCTCAAACACCGGGAAGACTATGAACCGCTGGTCGGGAGAATGCGCCGGAAGGACCTGCAGTTCCTGGAGCTGAACAAGGATCCGATATTGTATAATCTGCTTATCTGAGAATAGCTGCAGCGGCTGGTAGTCCTTCAAATAAAGAGGCCGCCGGGAGCGAACCGTCAAGGACGTTTCGCCCCCGGCGGCCTCTTTTTAACATCCCGACAGAATAATCTTGCAGGATGAACGGTCTTATTGGCTGTTATTGAAAAAGTTGCATCTTTTGTCCGCTGACGCTCGTTTAATAAATAATCAGCTCCCTGCCTGACGGATGCCCTCTTCTTGGACTTTTGCCCCAACTTGCATATAATGGGAGGAGCACATTCGATCCTTATAGGAGTGAGTACGATTCGCAAAACATGGTTTGGACCGGAGATCATCCTGTTTTCGGCGATTCTGTTTCTGGTGGAATTTATGCGAGGGGCCATGCTGATCAGCTTCCTGCCGATTTTCGGAGAGAAGCAGCTCGGTCTCACGCTTGATATTATAGGCGTTGCGATCACAGCCCACTATCTCATTGATACTCTGCTGAAAATGGCGATCGGGTATCTGCTGGACCGCTTCTCCATCCGTTTTGTTGTCCATATCGGTCTCTTGTTCTCGCTGGTCGGCGTGCTGCTTTTTCAATTCGCTTACCAGCCCTGGATTTTCATTGTGGCCGCAGCCGTCTATGGGGTAGGCATCTCCCCGATATGGATCGTCTGCCTGACCAAGGTGTCCGACGATCAGCGCGCCACCCAAATGGGCTTTCTGTACACCATCTGGTTTATCGGTCTCGGCTCCGGCCCCATCGTGTGCAATATCCTGCTTGATTACAGTACGAAAATACCCTACTACCTGCTGCTGGGGCTTTCATTTGCCGCCTGGATTCTGGCTATGTTCATCAGCAACCGTCAGAACAGCACAGTGACTTCCCTGCCCCTGCGTGAGCAATTCGCCATCCTGAGAGACCGTCTGCGCCACATGCGCCTCCTGCTGCCGGGCATGGTGCTGCAGACGATGGGAGCCGGCATGCTCGTGCCGATTCTGCCCAGCTTCGCCGAGGACCATCTGGGGATGAGCGGCACGCAGTATTCGTTTCTGCTGCTCGCCGGAGGCGCATTTACCGTGATCAGCCTCATTCCGCTTGGCCGTTTGTCGGACAAGCTCGGCGGGAAGAAATGGTTTCTCGTGCTTGGCTTCGGCGGCATCGGACTTGGTCTGTATCTGATCGGGCTTGCTCCGCCCTTATGGGAGAGCATCCTGCTGGCCAGCGTGCTGGGGCTTTCCTATGCAACGCTGCTGCCGGCATGGAATGCGCTGCTTGCCAACTATGTCCCGCCCAGGCAGCAGGGCCTTGGATGGGGTATCTTCTCGACCGTTGAAGGCATCGGCGGCATGATAGGTCCTGTCGTTGGGGGCACACTTGCCTCCTGGCACGGCGAGTCGCTTGTCATATGGGTCAGTGCGGTTATGTTTCTGATTATTGGATTCTTCTATATATGGTTCCCGTTCCGTGCGTTCGCGGATAATGGCGCCCGTGTGGAATAGCAGGAGGATTGGAATCAATGAGTCAAATACAAGAATGGATTCAGCAGATGAAGCAGATCGATCTGGAGCATCTTCAGCGTACACTGCGGAGCTATTCTGCATATGGGCCGCTTCCGGGGATTTTTCTGCCGCTGCTGGAATCGTTTATTCCCGTTCTGCCGCTGCTGGTCTTCGTGGCGGCTAACGCCAATATTTACGGATTCTGGCTGGGCTCTCTCTATTCATGGATTGGCGTGTGCAGCGGATCGATGCTGCTCTTCTGGATTGCCCGCAAGCTGGGAAAACGTTTTGGCAGCTGGATCCGGAGACGCTTTCCCAAAAGCGTCCGTTTCTTTGACTGGATCGAGCAGAAAGGCTTCACCCCTATTTTCTTTCTCGCCTGTTTCCCGTTCTCGCCTTCCGCACTTATTAATATTGTTTCCGGACTCAGCAACGTTTCCTTCCGCTCATTCATGCTGGCAATTATGCTGGGCAAGGCGGTAATGATTCTCAGCGTCTCGCTCCTGAGCTTCGACATCAGCAGCATCGCGCAGGAGCCCTGGCGTCCTATCCTTACAGTCGCTCTTATTCTGGGCATGTGGCTTGGCGGCAAAAGAGTCGAGGCCCGTTATCACCTGAAATAATGCAAACGCATATCGGAAATGTTCCAGGAAGGCGGGGGAGTGGGCTTTGAAAAAGGGGATGTTCCCGCTTGTAAGCATCATGGGCGGGCTGGCTACGGCGGTCGTGCTGCTGCTTGCAGCGGCGCTGGTCGGGGGAATGATCTTCCTTATCCGGCTTATGAGCGACGATTCGGACAAATACAAGCAAATGAAGGAATATATGGAGACCATTTTCGGCACACCGGCTCATCTGCGCAGCGGAGGGGACGAGCCCACTGCCGAAGAG
The DNA here is from genome assembly GCF_056269255.1 of Paenibacillus sp. JT31N17. Classification (NCBI taxonomy): domain Bacteria; kingdom Bacillati; phylum Bacillota; class Bacilli; order Caryophanales; family Paenibacillaceae; genus Paenibacillus; species Paenibacillus sp. JT31N17. The sequence goes on along the minus strand of NZ_JBWDNP010000004.1, from coordinate 330,628 downwards.
GAGGAGACAAGCACGTTGGCCAGCCCGCTGAAGCCCTTCAGCGAGCTCTGTCCCGCCTGCGGCGAGCCAGTCACCCATGAGCATCGGGATTGTCCCGCTTGCGGCCTGCGGCTGCTCTAGGGCCATGTCCTTCCTTGCGGCAGCCTTGATTGCCATTGTCTCGATGCGTCGCCATGATGCTTATGAACGCTATAAAACCGGACAGAGCCCCGAATGATCCTTCAGATCATCCGGGGCTTTTTTCATTGATATCCCGAGCAATACTTGCCTCCTTATACATAGTTTGCCTGTTCCCGCGGCATGCTAAAGAGGAATTCGGAGTTAGCTGCGCTATCTCATACTGAAATTATGAGGAAAGACCGATCTATAATGACTCTGCAGGAGGAAAACAGCCATGAGCGATGAGCGTCATAATGAGATGGACCCGATGTCCGGTGAACGCGTAGAAACCGAAGGCGTCTACCGCAACCAATGGGGGCGCGAGGAAAAGCTTGAACGCGGCGACCTGTTTCCCGCCGATCCGCAGCTTGGCACATCGGAATGGGAGCTTGTCGAGCTTGATTTTGACAACCACCATGAAGGACGTACCGACAAGAGGCTGGTGCCCAAGAAGGAAATCACCCAGAAGGAGGCGCATCTGCAGCATCCGCGCCGCCATCCGGACAAAAAGGAAGAGGACTAGGGACGAAGCAGGTTCTTTGGCGGCAGCACAGCTGCTTCCGCATGCCACCAGCAAACGCCGGCAATTGTACCAGCCGTTCAACAAATTGAAAACGCCCATGCCGCGCAGATCTCTCATCTGCCGGACATGGGCGTTTCGCTTTTTTTTCACTAATGCCCCAGTACCGGCGTCTCCTGCTCTTCACGCTCAATAACCTGCTCCGCCAGCCTGTCCAGCCGCCGCAGATGATAGGCATATTCAAACATCGAAGAAGCGACAAATACCAGCCGTTTATGCTCATTCAGATCATCGCTGAAGTAATCCGTCAGCTGCTTCACCAAGCGCGCCTCCCGCTCCTCTTCAGGCTCGATATCGGCGCCGGTCTTCATCTTCCCTTCCAGCTTCAGCAGAATTTGCTCATGGTACTTCGTCAGCTCCTCGATCTGCTGGTCAAACCGCTGCGCCCACTCTCTTGATCCCGGCGCGGCAAAATAATGCTCTTCCACAACCTCAAGCAGATCCGCTCCCTGCTGCAGCGCTCTTATCATCTGCTTGGACAGCAGCAGCTGCCGGATACGCGCCTGCTTGCGCCCTGGGAGCAGCGACCGTTCTTCTTCAAACAGCGTATAACGCTCCTCCAGTTTGCGCAGCGTGCCATGCAGCTTCTCCTTCTCCTGCCGGTGGATATCCTCTTTCATCTCATTGGATATCGCCATCCGCAGCAGCAGCGACAGCTGGCCGAAGGCGTCATGGACCTGCCTGACGAACTGCTTGCGCGGCCGGGGAGGAAAGACGAGGACATTTACCAGGAAAGCCGCCCCCATCCCGGTAAGCACCATGGAGAAACGTTCCAGCGCATACAGCCAGCTCCCTCCATCCGCTTCCATGACTGCTACTACAGTGACAAGCGTCAGTCCGATCGTCGCTTCCATCCACAGCCGGATACAGCATAAAATAACGATAATGCATACCAGTCCCAGCGAGATCGGCGTATTGCCGAATAAACGAACGGCTGCAAGCGCGATAGCTGCGCCCAGCACATTGGTCTGAAGCTGGTCAAGGATCTGCTTCCATGAACGTGAAATTGAAGGCTGAATCGTGAAAATGGATGAAACCGCCGCAAGAATCGGGGATGAGAAACCAATCATACCGCTTATATAAACGGCCAATGCAACCGCAAGACCTGTCTTCATCACGCGCGCGCCGATTGTCATGCTCCGCCTCCTTCCGCAAGCGGACGCAGCTCTTCTTCCACAAGCAGGTCAAACATTTTTCTCAAAGGTTGTGCCATTTCTTTATTACCGCCTCCTCACGCTATTATAGCCGAATTCACCAAGAAGAAACGACTACCCCGTCCTATCGCGGCTAAACCCGTTTTCTTCCCTTGGAAATATAAGCAAATGTCGATGGAATTTTATCCTTTATTATAGTTCAAAAAAGCAGAGGCGCGTTTTCCCTCTGCTTGGTTAAAGCACAGTTCCTGCTAGAGTTTCCCCTCATCCGTCCGGCTCCGGCGAATCCGCGTCACCTTGCCGGGGCCGCCCTCCGCTTCTGCCGCAGGTTCGAAATATGGCAGCACGATCTCAAAGGTCGTCCCTTCTCCCAGCCTGCTGGTGACTTGAATGCTGCCTTGATGATTGTCGACGATCTTGTAGCTGACCATGAGGCCAAGCCCCGTGCCTTTTTCCTTGGTAGTGTAAAAGGGCTGACCGATCTTGGCCATCTGCTCCTCCGGAATGCCCGGTCCGTAGTCCTCAATCCGTACCATGATCTGGTCGTCTTCCCGGATGCAGCGGATCAGAATCCTGCCGCCATCAAGCATGGCTTCTATGGCATTCTTAATCACGTTAATGAATACCTGCTTCAGCTGATTCTCAACGCCGAGCACCCACAGCGGCTCTTGGCCGGGGCTCCATTCCATCTCGATGTTGTGCAGAATCGCCTGGGCTTCCAGCAGGGTTATGGTATCATTCATAATCTGGCGGATATCCTTGTGGGACAGCTCATAGATTTGCGGCTTCGACAGCATAAGCAATTCGCTGACGATCGATTCGATGCGGTTCAGTTCCGATTTCATAATATCAAAGTAGTTTTTATTGTTATGCCTGCCGGAGGCGAGCAGCTGCAGGAAGCCCTTCAGGGAGGTCAGCGGATTGCGGATCTCGTGCGCGATGCCTGCCGCCAGCTGCCCCGCGACGTACAGCTTTTCCGAGTTAATGAGCAATTCCTCGTTCTTCTTGCGCTCCGAGATATCTCTGACTATAACTTGAAAGACGGGCTTGCCCGACATTCTCGTGCTGGTCTGGACCACCTCCGTGAACAGCGGCTTGCCTTTGACCGTGTTCCATACCAGCTCCGTCGGCCCCTGTCCCAGACCCTGCGCGGTTACCTGCAGCATCCGTTTCATGTCCGAATGGCATTTGGGCTGCAGATGCATATAAATCGACTTTCCCAGCAAATCCGACTCATTGTCCGTTTCGAACATCTGCAGGCCCGAGTCATTGATATACTCCCAATATTCATCGCGGATAATCGCGATCATATCCATGGAATTCTCCACCAGCAGCTTATAGCGTTCATTCATGGCATTGTAGCGACGCTCAACGAAGCTCGCCAGCAGGCTGAAGGCAAAGATGACCAAGGTGGTAATTCCGAGAATGACAGCAAGCAGCCGCATGTATTCGTTCAGCCGGTCCGTTGTCAGCACAATGGAATAGAGGATGGTTATCGCAAGCAGGCCGATCAAGTGCGTAGCAAACCCTGACAAGCCGAGCATCAGGCCCGGCAGCATCAGGTAGGTGCCGTTCTTTTGCTCGAACAGATGGAAGGAGTAGGCCGTTCCCAGAAAGCTCAAGACAAAGGCGAAGCAAACCAGTCCGGTGTGGACGCTGTAATCCTGGACCTGGTCGCTCAGAAGACTGGCATAATTCAAGAATACGGTCCCTGCCGCCATAATCAGGCTGCTCAGCAGCAGTTTGATGACGAAGATCCGGGCCGAACCAAGCAGCCATAAGGAGAAATAAGCGCAGCACATGATGCCAAACAGGTTGATGACGGATGTCCAATCAATCACAATCATATTATCCGTTGCAATCAGAACAATAAAGTGGCAAACCCACAGCCCCAGCGCATATACGGCAGCCCCGCTCAGCAGCCAATAATGCCGGAGCTTTCTGACTAGCTTGAAATGACCGATCATATTGTACATTGTAAAAGAGGCAAATAGATTGATAGCTAATGCCAAAAGCAGGTACATCCATTTGTCCGAAACGATCAATTCGCTCATACCTATCCTCGATTACCTAGAAATTCTGTTATATTCATGTGACAATTCGACATTTTTCCAAATAATCCTTTTTTCTGTGACATGAAATGTGGGATTAAAGCATGGGACGATGCTTTTTTTGCGGTGCGGCTTTACGTTATAATAGAATTCAATCGAGAGACTTGCAGCCCAAGGAGAGGATTGGCCCATGATGAAGGTATTAAAGGAATTCAGGGAATTTGCGGTTCGCGGCAACGTGCTCGATCTCGCAGTCGGTGTCATTATAGGAGGCGCATTCAGTAAAATTGTCACTTCGATGGTCAATGATATCATCATGCCGCCAATCGGCGGAATACTCGGCGGAGTGAATTTCAAGGATATGTTCATTAATTTATCTCTGGAAAAGCATTACGACACATTGGCCGCTGCCCAGAAAGATTCCGCACCGGTGATCGCTTACGGCAATTTTATTAATGTCATCCTCGACTTCGCCATTGTCGCATTTTGCGTTTTTTTGATCGTGAAGGGCGCGAACGCGCTGCGCCGGCTGAACGCCAGGGAACCGGAATCGGTCACGGAGCCCACGGAGAAGGTATGCCCGTACTGCCTGTCCAAAATTCCGATAAAAGCAACCCGCTGCGGCCACTGTACTTCGCATTTGAATGATGAAGAGCTTGAGGGCGTTCAGGAGGGCCTGTCCTAGCATGGCGGCCCATGACGACAAGCGGCCTGCCGCCGAGGAATTCTTCGATATTTATGACAGCTCAGGCGCGCCGATCGGCACAGCCAGCCGCAGCGAGGTTCACGCCGCCGGTCATTGGCACCGCTCGTTCCACTGCTGGCTGGTCCGCCGGGAAGGCAGCCGGCGCCTTGTGCTCTTCCAGCAGCGGCAGTCCGGCAAGGATACCTTCCCCGGCTTCCTGGATATTACGGCTGCCGGCCATTTGGCAGCGGGCGAGACGATGGCGGAGGCCGTCCGGGAGCTTGAAGAGGAGCTTGGCGTCCGCGCGCCGTTCTCCGAGCTTATTCCGCTCGGCAACGCCCGCAAGGAGGCGGAAGGCACGGCGCAGGGCATCCCCTTCATCGACCGGGAAATAAGCGACGTCTTCGGGCTGGTGTACCATGCCCCCCTGGATTCGCTGCGGCTGCAGGCCGAGGAGGTGGCCGGGGTTTACGAGGCGGAGCTTGCCCAGATGATCGATCTGTTCGAAGGACGCTGCGAGAGCCTGAACGCCGAAGGCGTCGCAGCCCTGAGCGGCGGCCAGCTTCAGCGCGCTTCCCTGATTGTGGAGGCCGGGCATTTTGTACCACGGCCGGCGCCTTATTATACGGATGTGTTTCGCGCCCTGCTCTCCCATATCTAAGAAGAGAGGGGTGCCGCCATCCTTCTCGGATCCCTAAGCGAAAATCGTTATATGCCGCCTCCGGCACATCCCCTTCACGGAACCTTCCCTTACGGTCCCGCTCCGGGTTCTTATCATAAGAATGCCAGGTTTGCCCGCTCGGGAAGAGGTTCCTCTAGCCTTTCTCTTGCGGGGTCACGCCGCCCTGCCGATGCCATGGGCTTGCTCCGCTCCTGGCCGGCCGGTGCCAGGGCGCAGACTGCCGGCGGCTGGACGACTGCACCAGCTTGCCCCCCGCTTTGCGGGGAAGCTTGCCTCCGGCGGAACGCCGCACGGACTTGCTCCTGCCGCCCGATGCTGCGCGCACACTGCCTGGTCTGGGCATTTTGCCTGCCGCCCGCACACTGGCTCCGCCGTTCCTGGCCGTGTTCTTCAAACGCATGCCCTTCGCGCGCTCCCAATTCTGGTACCACTGATCGATCATGCTGTGTATGTTATAAAATATCGTATTCGCCGGAGCAAGGTCAAAATCGTTCAAATCCGGCTGCCCATAGAGCTTGGCCGCTGTCTCGTGGATACAGCCGTGCAAATTGGACGCTTCCAGAAACAAGCCGAGCTCATCCGCAGTCGCAAACGATTCCGGATTATTGCGGATCCGCATCTCGGCATTCCGATCGTAGCACGGGGCGCTGCGAATCTCCTCCGGCACTTCCTGCCATGGCGCAACAAGGCGCATATCATACCCCTGCCGCTCATACCACTGAAGAGCCTTGGCGATATATTGCCGGTGGAACTGCAGAAATTTCTCCCCATAGCCAGGCGGCAAGTTTGCCGGATTGCTGTGATGGTTTGTATGATGCCAAAGACGGTGCTCCTCCAGGAGCGCCGCCGGAAAATTAGGAATAATGGGCATTACTGTTCCCTCCTGCCGTACATCCGTTTATGCTATTTTATGCGGGTTGCCGCTATTGGTTCTTTTCCCTGCCGTTTGCAAGCAAAAAAACCGTCCGCGCATAAAGACGCAAGACGGTTCTTTGCGGCCTGAAGCCGGATAGATGAAGGGAGTTGCGGTCTTACAGGATGTTGCATTGGCCATTCGATACGCAAATATCGAAGGTAATACGGACGTCGCAGCATTCTCCAAAAACACAGCTGATCCGTACGCAAGAGCTTCTGCCTTGATTGAAGAAGCAGACCACGCTGCAGTTATCCCCGATTATACTGTCTACCAGTTTACGGTTTTTGCAGCGAATGGCGCGGACGAGTGCGGCTGCGTTATCGGCATCCTTCAGCTGGCAGAACAGCTTGCACAGATCACGACCGGCTTCCTGGATGCCTTCGACGGCACTGTCTGTTTTTTTGCAGCAGCTGTTGGAAGAAATCCGCGCACGGCTGCGGGTTTTCTTCGCAACTTTAATATTGGCAAACTTCATTTTGGCTGACATCTGTTTTCCCTCCTCTCGGATGTACATAATCCAATTTATGAGGAGGACATGTAAAAAGCATGGACAAGAATGCCCCGTAACCCGCATATTCTTCAATCCGCTGTTCCCGCATAGGCGTCAGTAGCCGAAGACAAATATACCTCCAGGGTAATCTATTACGCTAAGGAGCCCTCCTTCAATGGGGGCTGCTCAGCGGATCTTCATGAATCGAAAAAATCATGATCTTCTGCTTCCAGCTCGGCACCCTCGACATCGGAGAGCCTGAACCAATCCCCATTGACCATAAACTGGCCGCCCCGCTGGTCAATCCGCTCCACAATCCCGATTACGGACAGCTCCTCGAACGCATCGAACAGCTTGACGCGAATCTCCTTGTGCCGGTGCAGCGACTCGCTGAAAAGCATGGCAATCTCGCTCCACCGCGCTTCGTCCAATACCTTCTGCTCCCGGCGCTTCAGATTCTGCTGATGCCGGTTATGCTCCAGCTTGTGCTCGGGCAGCATCATCCGGCTGTCCTCCCACATCCAGTTGCCACCTGGTGTCAGCTTCTTTGTTTTGCCCATCGCTTGCCCCGCCTCCTATTTGTAGTGGCCGCCTATCTTGCTGGCCCGGTCCGCCGCCTGCCCGGCCGGTGTTCCCGAGACGGCGCGGATAATGACATCATCGCCGTATTTGTCCTTAAGCCGGTCTGTCACTGCCTCCAGAGCACCCATGCGCTCCCTCGTATCGTCCATGACAAGCTGGTACTGCTCGTCGCTCTGGAAGCCGGTTACCGACACCCCTACCCTGCGGACGGGCAGGCCGTCCCAGTGACGGTCGAACAGCTCAAGAGCATGATAGTAAAGGTCATTGGTCACATGGGAGGGATAGGGCATCGTCATCTGTCTGCTGAAGCCGGCCGGTCTGTCAAAATCAGCTCCCCGGCAGTTCACCGACAAGGTCCGGCCCATCTTGCCGATCGACCGGCAGCGCCGGCCCACCAACTCGCAAAGCTCCAGAATGATCACCTTGATCTCATCGCGTGCCGCATAATCGCGCGGCAGCGTCATCATGTGGCCGACGGATTTCTCCCCGGCATGTGTGCCCGGCAGAACTGGCGAATCGTCAATTCCATTGGCGATTCGCCAGCACACCTCCGCCTGAATATCGCTGTTCTTGCCGAACTTGCTGCGCAGCCTGCGCTTCAATTCAGGAAGCGGCATCCGGGCGAGATCTCCGATCGTATGAATGCCCATGCGGACAAAATGGTTCGTCATCCTGCCGCCTACCATAAACATTTTGTTGATCGGCAGCTGCCACAGGGAATCGGCCAGTTCCTCGCGGCGCAATACATACAAGCCCGAGTCATTTTTCTTGGCGTAATTGTCACAGGCCTGCTTGGCGAGAATTTTGTTATGGCTGATTCCAAAACGCGTATATACGCCGGTTAAGGCCAATACTTCCTGCTGCATCAGGTGGGCGGTGGTTTGCGCATCGCCATACAGGTGAAGGGAGTCGGTCACATCGATGAACTGCTCATCGATCGAATAGGGTTCAACGAGGCTGGTGTAGGTTTCATAAATCTGCGTGATTTGAAGAGAGACATCGATGTAGTGCTGCATCCGCGGCCTGACGACAACCAGATCGCGGCATTTGCCAAGCGCATCGCCAAGCCTTTCGGCTGTCGTAACGCCCATAGCTTTGGCCAGCGGACAGGCTGCCAGAATAATCCCCGAGCGCCGCGCAGGATCGCCTGCGACCGCTACCGGCTTATCGATAAGCTCCGGATTATCCGCCTTCTCCACACTGGCATAGAAGCTCCGGCAGTCCGCGAGGAAGATGGTTCTCTCTTTAGATGGCATGACGTCTCGCCGGAGCCGGGACAATGGCCAATACCTGATCGCATTTCAAGGTGCGGTAGGCTTTGGCCCTCAAGCAGAATACGCGCACATAGCTATCATTCTGTGAATACACGAACACCCGCCGCTGCGTTATTTTATTTTTGGCATCCTGATAAATGATTTCCGCATGCTGCCCGACGTATTTCTTGAAGTCCATTGCAACCCCTCCATCTGCGAACGTATATTCTTATTATATACAAGAACGCCTGTTCGCAACACAGGAAATATGTGGGGGCCATAAAAAAATCCCCGCATCCGCTAACCAGCCGCGGACCCAAGGATCTTGATGTGAAGAGGAGACCCGTCCTATTCATTGAGATAGGTCGTCACCTTATTCTGAATCAGCCTGGCAACGTCCTCCGCCGATTTCTGGCCGCTGAAGAAAGCCTTGGACTCGTCGGTAACGAACTGCGCGACCTGATCGGATCTGAACAACGCGGGATGAATCGCCCCTTCCAGAAAGCTCTGCAGTCCGTCAAGCTTCCCGTTGTCGACTTTGACCGGCACACCCTTCAGCGGCCCCTCCTTAACCGTTGGAACCGACCCATCGTCCTTAAGCTGGGCAAGCTCCGCGGCGAATGCCTTCTTGTTAATGGGAAACCCGGCGGTATTGGGAGGAGTAGTGATCTGATCCGACATCATGAACTTGAGGAAATCCCAGGCCTGCTCCTTCACCTGCGACTTCGAGTTAAGCCCGATGGTAAGGTAATTCATGAAATAGCCTCCGGCAGCCACTTCCTCCGGATGCGGCATAATGAGCAGCTTCATATTCTTGGCAAGGAATCCTTTGAGCGATGTCATATAATCTCCGGGGGAATTGATTTGAATAGGATAGAAATAAGGACGGCCCTCGCCGATGATACCCTCATCGCCCATCCCCTTCACCTGCTGCATCAGTCCGATAAAGGATGCCGAATCGAAACTCGCCTTGCGGCTTGCCGCGTCGACGAACTGGGAGTAGTTGTCGGATACCATCTGCGCCAGCAAATATTCCGGAGTGCTGTTAAGCACGTTCTTGTAGGGGCCGTCCTCCGCCAGCTTCTTCGTAGCCTTGGCAAAATCGCTCCAGGTCCAGGATTTGTCGTCAATCTGCACGCCTGCCTGCGCGATGGCATCCATATCGCCGGCGAAGCCATAGAGGAAGAAGGAGAGAGGCAGGCCGTAGAGCCCTCCGCCGATTTTGGCATTGTCCAGAATGTTGCTGAAATAGTCCTCTTTCTTAAATGCCGAATCCTGTTCCATCATCGTATCCAGGTCGACAAGCAGCTTCTGCTGTACGTAGCTGGCTACGGGCAGCTCTTTCATTTCCAGCAGATCCGGCCCCTTGCCGGCCAGCATAGCCGTGTTCATCGTCGTTGCGTACTTTTCCAGATCCGCTTCCACATTCGCATTGTCGGTCGGCAAATCCGTAAGCTTGATCTCGACATCCGGATGCAGCGCCTCATACTTCTTCTTCGCCTCCTGGAAACGGGCATCCGGCCAGAACGTCGAGAACGTGATTGTCGTCTTCCCTCCCTTGGCAGGGGGAGAATCTTTCCCGGGCGCATCGTCGTCCTTTCCCTGCCCGGGGGCAGCTGTTCCGGTATCGGTGGCGGCTGTTCCGGTGTCGCTTACCGCCGTTTCCTGCCCCGGAGCCGTTCCCCCGCTGCCGGAGCCGCCGCTGCGGCAGGCAGCCAAACTAGCCAGAAGGACAAACCCCACTAACATTATCATCATTTTTCTCATCGTTGATCACCTTTCCTGCCGGAGAACTTGGCGTATCCGGGCCCCCTCAGTCTAAGGCGAAGATGTCAACATAACTTCACTGACTTGTAAACAATTTGTCTCCAAATAAGAAGAAACTAACTTCGCCTTCCTTTAAAGGCAAAGTTAGTTTCTTCCTCAAAAATATCAAAAAAGTAGAGGTTATATTGTATACTTTCTGAATGATTTTAAGAAAAAAACATCCTGATGAACAGCCGACAGGAACACCAAAAGTGTTCCTGGCTCTCCAACAAGATGCATCGGGTACTGCAGCTGCCGCCGCTTGGCGGGCAATTCATTCAAATTCGATAATAAAGGATTGATTATCGGGCAGCGGGACCAGGTCAGACGGCACGGTACTAGGCGCAGATTGCGAAGGCTGCGCAGGACCCGCCTCTCGTGCATACACTTTCTGTCCTTCAATCAGAAGTCCGCTGTTGTCCGGATTCCATGCCATCTGGAAGGGAACGACTCCCTGATAAACCGCTGTTTCGTTCAAGATGTTGTTTCCCTGCAGCTTGCCCGCATAAATTCTCATATCCTTGGTTGTTGAACCCTTGCCCTTCCAGTACGCGATATATTTCCGGTCGGGAGACAGCTGGAAGCTTCCGACCCGCCCCAGCAGGGCGGTTACCGCCGTATTGCGCAGATCGTACGCATACAGAGATCCATCCGGCCCTATATAAGCGATCTGATCCTTATTGATCCAGTCGGCCTGGCTGCTGCCGCCCATCCAGATCGCCGAACTGTCGCCGCCAAGTTCATGCTCGTATTGGCTCACAAACCCGCTGCCGCTCCAGGCGCCGACGATGAAACTGAGTCGGCTGCCCCCGCCCTTGACGATCAGCACGCGCTGTCCGTCATCCGAAAGCTTGATGGAGTAGATGACATCGCTCCTCTTCCACTCCGGCAGTGAATAACGCTTCGCGGTTCCGGTCTCCGTATCGATGACGCCGATGCTGCCCTGGCCATTGTCGGAAAGCAAATACGAGACGTATCGGCCGTTATCCGACCATGTCAGGTTTTTTGTTACCAGCAGCTGCTTGGACGTAAGCGTATCGGTAATCTTCGCCTGCTGGTCGGACGTTGAAATCAGCGTAATCGTATAGACTCTGTCGGCAAGCGCAATCGTGCATACATACCGGCCATCCGGCGACAGTCCGGCAAATAAGCTATTCCCGCCCACATCGCGCAGCTTCTCCGGCGTCTCGTATGGGGAAACAAGACGTTCAATGCTCAGTCCCTGCCTTGCTTCCCCGAACAAGCCGATAACGGTATCCCGGCCGAGCCATCTGATGTTGTACAGGTTCTCCGCGGCCTGGGCGGGCAGCCGGTAATAGGTCTTGACCTTGAACGGCCCGCTGGCCTGATCAACCGCGCTGTCTTCTTCCGTATCAGGTATGATGATCGTCTCGGACCGCAGCTGCCTCATGCATCCGGACAGAAGGACGCCCAGAAGCACAAGCGCTGCGCACAAGACTGCAATCCGCCTGCTCATAATCGCTACCTCACCGCCTTCATGTACGGTATTTCCACATAGACGCCCGTTTGCCGGTTCTCGCTGATGATGCGGATGCTTCCACCATGATCTTCAACAATGGCCTTGGCAATGCCCAGACCCAGGCCTACACTGCCCGCTTCCTTGGGTCTGTGATCCGTCAGATGGAAGGACTCGAAAATGTTTGCCAGATGCTCGGGCTCTATCGTTTCTCCGGAATTAACGAAGGCAAAACGGATGGTCCCGAGGTCAAGCAGCGCCTTGACTCCGATCTCCGAATGAGCGTCGCCATACTTGATCGCATTGTCAAGCAGATTGATAAAGAGCTGTCTGAGCCTGTCTGAATGTCCGTGTACGAAGAGCCCCTCCTCCGTATCGCAGCGAATCGTCTTGTTATAGCGCTTGGCCTTGAAGGCCATCGCATCGCATACATCGTGCAGAATCCGGCCTGTCTCGACGCGCGCGAATTCATCGCGGCTGGCCGGACCTTGCGATACCTCCAGCATCCTCAGCACCATTTCATGCAGACGCTGGCTCTCCTCCACAATATGGTTCATTCCTTTATCGAAGAAGTCGCGGTCGCTCTCCCCGTTCTCCCGGATGATCTCCGCATACCCCAGAATGGAGGTCAGCGGAGTCTTGAGCTCATGGGTGACATTGTCGAAGAAACGCTTGCGCTGCCGGTTCAACCCCTCGAGCCGGTCCCGGTCCCGCTCGATTCTGGCAATCTGGCTTCTGATCTGCTCGATCATATCGTTGAAATTGGCGGTCAGCCGGCCGATTTCATCCTTTCGCCGAAAGGCGATGCGGATATCCAGATTTCCGTTCATCACCTCCGTGGAGGCCTTGGCCAGCTTGACCAGAGGGATCGTAATATGCCGGGAGAGCATGTAGGAGAACAGGAAAGCTGCAGCGAAGACTGCCAAGGCAATATAGAAAATGATATCCAATATATGCCCGCTTTGCTCATAGAGCAGCGTAAAATCCTTGGAGAAACGCAGAATCCCCACCTTGACCCCGCCGATGATGACCGGGTACGAATACAGAACGGATGCAATGCCGTGCTCATAGGAGATGGTGTAGGCCGTTTTGCCCTGAAGCGCTTGCTTGAGATCATCGTCCGTTACGCCTGAGAATGCGCTCTGATCGGACGAATACAACAGCACGCCGTCAACTGTATAGGCAGTGACATTGCCGGAGGTCGCATGCTGCAGGTCGCCTACCATTTCCTCTGCCATCTGCCCAAAATAGAGATCGTCGTTCGTAAAGTGGTTGATCATAAACGCCTGCTGGACATAGACATTGCTGTTCTTCTTCAAGCCGATCAAATCGTCGGTGATAATATTCTGGTTGCTAGTCTGAATGACACGCGCGACGATCTGGTTGAGCAGCAGAAAGGAGAGGCAGAAAATCAGGAAGAAGCCGATGATGAATTTGGCTCTGATTGTACGGATCATTCCGGCTTGTCCCCCCGATCGGTTGGCGGCCTCCGGATAGCAGCGCCGTCAGTCCACCTGTTTGTCAAATTTGTAGCCCACGCCAAAAACAGTCAGGATCACATCATTAATATCCAGCTTCTTGCGCAGGCGCTGGATATGGATATCGACGGTGCGGGTGTCTCCAAAATAATCAAAGCCCCAGACCACATCCAGTAGCTCCGGTCTAGAGAAGATTTTGCCCCGGTAATTGTTCAGGGTCATCAGCAGATCGAATTCCTTGGGCGTCAATTCGACCACTTCATTATCCTTTTTTACCAATCGCTCTTCTTTGATAATTTCGATATTTTTAAACCGGATGCTGGATGCCGGCTGATCGCCGGAAGGGCGTGCCGCCTGGGGCAATCTGCGCAGGACCGTTCGAATCCGGGCGATGACCTCCCTCAGATCAAACGGCTTGGTAATATAATCATCCGCTCCGAACTCAAGGCCCACAATTTTGTCGGCGATGTCCGATTTGGCTGTAATCATAATGATTGGGATATTGAGGGTCTCCGTAACTTTGCGGCAAACATCCAGTCCGCTCACATCCGGCAGCATCCAATCCAGTAGCAGCAGATCCGGTCTGAACTGCTCCACCAGCCGCAAGCCATGCGCCCCGCTGTTTGCGGTGATCGTATCGAAGCCTTCCCTGTTCAAGCCATAGGCAAGCAAATCCGCAATCGCTGCTTCATCTTCAATAATCAGGATCTTGGCTTTCTCCATGCGGTTCACCCCATTCTAACGACATGGTAGCACAACCTGTGGGTTCATTCAAACCATGAATCATGGCACCGGTTGAGGCAAAACTCCTTATTGAGGTTGAGGCGCGTCCATCCCTGCATAAACAAAAACCAGTCCAAACACCATTAGTGTCCGACTGGTTTCTTGTTGTTTTCTCTACCGCAGATTAGGGAACTGCAGCTTTTGCTTTTGCAAATATTCGATCAGTTGAGGCAGCGCCTGCACTGTCTGCTTCGATTCATGCAGGAGCAGGATCGAACCGGATAACTCGGTGTGCCTGGCATAATTCATAATCGTCTGGGAGCTGGATGCCTTCCAGTCTTCGGAATCTTTGTTCCAGAGAACAATCTTCATTTCGTTCTTCTCGACAAGCTCCGAAAGCGCGTCATCCGTAGCTCCATAGGGCGGGCGAAAAAGCACCACGGGCTCTGACGTGACCGCTTCGAGCAGCTGGTTGGTGCGGGCAATTTCAAGCTCCCGCTTGTCGGATGTCAGGTCCTTAAAATCCGCATGCGTCATGGAATGATTGCCAATCGAAAATCCATGGTCATCGGCATATTTTACATATTCGGGGAATTTCCTGACCTGCGTCCCCACGAAGAAGAACGTTCCCCCGACCTTGTGCTTCTCCAGAATATCGACAATCTCCCGGGTATACTTGGATGGCCCATCATCGAAGGTAAGCGCAACGGAGCCTTTGGGCAGGCTGAAATTGACCAATCCGCCCAGCTTAACCTCAGGGACAGCAGCGGATTCAGTTACAACCGCGGGTACGACGAGGGCCTCCTGGGCAGGAGCCGGGACCGGCTCGCTTCTCGCCTCGGCAAGCTGCTGTGTGAATGACGTTCCCCTTTGCTGCGTTCTCTCTTCCAATACCGATGTATCGACCTTGGCCAGCACCGCCTGATTGGTAGAGGGGTAGTCGGGAACAAAGATCAGGAAGAAGGCTGCGACCACGAACGTAGCCGCCAGAATTCTCAGCGCCCGTCCGGGAAAAGCTGGCTTCCATGACATGCGTTCAAGCACCGTCTTCGGATTAGCCGCTTGTTCGTGGCATTCGGAACCATCGTCCGTGCAGATAAAAGAAGATAATCGTTTTATTTGGGACAAGTCCTGAATCTCCCGCAAAGCGGCGAGCTCCTCGGCAAATTGCCGGGAACAGGGAAATATGCTTTTTTCACTCGAGCCCCGGTCATATTTGGTAAGCGAGCCGGAAGGATGGCTGTTCAAGGCATTCCAATTGCTATGTAAGGACAATCTATATTTAGCCGTTTCCCCGGATCCGATCAAGGCGCGCATATGATAGGCCGTATAGGAATCCAGCTTCCATTTGAGATTCATGGATTGTTCCAGATTTAATTGTATATGAATGCAGTGGCTCTCGGATCCATTCTCTACGGATAGGACCTCCAGCCATTTCCCCGTATAGGATGCCATTGCGGATTCCCCCTTTCAGTCCCTTCTCGCTGACAAAAAATCACTCAGACGGGGGAGATAATGAGAAGGCCATACGTGCTGTAAAGTCGGTGACGGACTGCAGCAGTTTCGTTTTTTCTTCTGTGACCTTCTGATATTGGCTGGCCAGCTGCAGATTCTCCGCTTCCGCATCTCTGAGCTTCTCTTCCAGTTCCTTCGTTCTCTGCAGACTGTCCTGCTGAAAACGGTGCGAATCCTCATGGAGCTTGGCGTATTTGTTTCTTTCCTTCTCCAGCTGGTACTTCAGATTGTCGATACCCGAATTGGAGGCGTTCTGGAACTCCTTGTAGTCCTCCAGAAGCTGGTCATAGCCCATCTGCTTCGCAGTCAGCTTATCCTCCAGCAATCTGAACTCCTGCTCCCTGTCGGCAATGAGCTGTTCTTTCTTCATCAGGTCGTTTTTGAGACGACCGATATCTTCGTTCGCATTGGCAAGCTGCTGCTCGATATCTTTGCTTTTGAAGTGGATAAGCTGACGGTCATTCAAGAGATTCTCGACCGCAACCACAAGGTCCAGGGCTGCCTTGTCCTGATCCAGCAAGGAAATTTCGGATGCCGGGTGCTCGGCGAGCGATGACTGTATTTCCGCTTCAGATGAGAATTCCGCCTGACGATAGCTTTGGGTGCGCGCTGTCAACGCATTTTTCAGCCACCCTTTTGCTTTGCCGGCAGAATGGGGTCTATCTGTCATATCGACATCTCCTTAACACACAGTATCTATCTACTACTATCCACTATGATATATTATCGGTATTAGAGACTCAGGGATATGTAGTACTTTGATACTATTTGCATGAATTTGTTATAGGAACATTGATCGATATCTGCAGGAGGAGATACGGAAATTCAAGTGAATAAAACGGCCCCAATACAACGGGGGTCAGGCATCAGGCACAATACCCTTCCTAAATAAGGAGCATGGAAAATTATGTAACGACAAATAAGAATCCCCGTTAGCCGCAAGGCATAGCGGGGATTCTTAATGACAGAACCGTTTAACTTCGTTAATCATAATTGGAGTGTCGGCTTCAGCCTCCTGACGAAAGCCGAAATTGCAGCCAGCCTCTATATACCTCATACCTCAGCTACGCCGGTTCTTGAAGACCGGCTTATTTTGCTTGCGTTATGCCGGCGGCTGCGGCTTCCGGCCTGTTCGTTTCGGTCAGGCGATGGGCCAGCATGGCAGAGCCCGCCAGAAGCGCTCCGGTAGCGGCAAAGATCACATGAGTTGTAAATGCCGCCCCAATCGCTCCGCCGATGCCCGGTCCGATCATATTGCCGACTTGAGACGCCGTATTGTTAAGCCCGAACGCCCGCCCCCGGAAATCGCTCGGAGTATTGCGGACCAGCATGCCGTTCAACGCAGGAATGACCGCACAGAAGAACGCGCCGTACACAAAGCGGATAATGGCAAAGCCCCAAATATTGTGAAAAGCCATCTGAAACAAATTTCCCGCCGCACCGCCTGCAAGTCCGATGACCAGGACGTGCCGGAAGCCGACCTTATCCGCCAGGCGCCCCCAGAAAGGCGCAAAAATAATGCCTGAAATGCCCACGAGGGAAAAAACGAAGCCCGCGAGCAGCGAGGCATCTCCTGCCGCCCCGCCGATTTCCACCACATACAGGCTGATTACCGGCTCGATGGTCATCACCGAAATCGAGACAAAGGCGGTCAGGATCAGAATCATGGAGAAGGAGCGGTTGGACGCCGCGATTTTGAACGCTTCGAATACCGAGCTCCGCCCTTTGGATTCTCCGATATTCTGCTCCTTGACCAGCAGGATAACCAGCAGCGTGGATAACAAAATTAGAACCCCGGCGCTCACGAACGCGGCGCGGTTGTTGAACAGATGCGCTATCCCGCCTCCCAGCAGAGGGCCCATGATGCGTCCCGACGCCGTTGCCGTAGATATCGTAGTCAGCGCATAGCCGACCTTATTTTCCGGCGTGTTGGTGCCGACAAGCGCGATTACGGCAGGAATATATCCGGCCAGGAGGCCGTGGAGCACCCTCAGGGCCAGCAGCTCGTACGGATTGGTCACCATTGACGTTAAAGTGAACACGACGAACAGAACAATGCCTGCCCGGATAATCATTTTCTTCCGGCCGAATTTGTCAGCCAGCGAACCAAGATACGGAGATGACAGGGAAGAAGCCAGGAACGTGGAGCTGAAGAGCAGCCCCGCCCACATCTCCGTATTGTCCCTCACGCCAATATCGATCAGAAACAGAGGAAGGAACGGAATTACCATCGTCAGGCTTGCCGATGCGACAAAGGTTCCAAACCATAAAACCCAAAGATTTTTCTGCCAAATTTCCATAGCCCGCTTCCTTAATATAAATGACATGCAACCCATTGTTCCGGCATTATCTCCTGTAGTTCGGGACGCGCTGCCCGGCAAATACTCATCGCTTTGGGACAGCGGGTATGAAAAGCGCAGCCCGAAGGCGGATTGGCAGGATTCGGCACTTCTCCCGCAAGCACGATTCGTTCGCGCTTCGCCTTGCGGCTTGCCTCCGGCGCTGCGGAAAGCAGCGATTGGGTATACGGATGGAGGGGCGCGCCATATAGATTGGATTTGGGCGCGATCTCCACCATTCTGCCCAGATACATCACTCCGACCTTATTGCTTACATGCTTGACGACGGATAAATTATGAGAAATAAACAGATAAGACAGGCCGAATTGCCTCCGGAGATCGTCAAGCAGGTTAATGATTTGCGCCTGAATGGACACATCGAGCGCGGAGACGGCTTCATCCAATACCATCAGCTTGGGATTCAGGCCAAGGGCCCGGGCAATGGCAATCCGCTGGCGCTGGCCGCCCGAGAACTCATGCGGATGCTTGAAGCCGGCCTCCTGGGGCAACCCGACTACCCGAAGCAGATAGGCGACCCGTTCCATGGCTTCCTTTTGCGTCATTTTCGTATTTACAATCATCGGCTCCGCTATAATGGCAGCGAGGGTCATCCGCGGATTCAGCGAGGAGAACGGGTCCTGAAAAACCATCTGAAAATTTTGGCGCATCTGGCGGAGCCGGTCGCCTTTGATTTTCGTAATATCATGCCCGTCGAATATAATCGAACCTTCCGTCGGTTCGTAGAGCCGCATGATGACCCTGCCCGTCGTCGACTTCCCGCAGCCGGATTCGCCGACGAGTCCCAGCGTATCGCCTTTCTTGATGGAGAACGAAACATTATCGACCGCCTTGACCTCGCCTGTCTTGCGCTGCAAAATGCCGCCGGTAATAGGGAAATACATCTTCACGTTGCGGACCTCCAGCAAATTATCGCTGCCGACCGCCGCCCTTCCGGCTTCTGTTACGGTCTGCTCTGCAAGTGTCATTGGCAAGCCACCTCCATTCGAGTTCTAGATCAGAGCGCAGCGGACATAATGTCCGGGACTTATCTCGCGCAGCTCCGGCATAACTGTGTGACAGCTGGAGCTAGCGATGGAGCAGCGCTCGGCAAATCTGCAGCCCGGCGGAAAATCGGCGGCGCTCGGCACCGTACCGGGAATGGCGATCAGCCGCTCAATATCCTCCGTCATTGAAGGAACGGAGCCCATCAAAGCCAGTGTGTACGGATGAAGCGGCTTGTCGAACACAATATCGGCGGAGCCTGATTCGACAATCTGACCGGCATACATAACCGCCATATCATCAGCCATTTCCGCCACAACGCCGAGATCGTGGGTGATAAATATGATCGCCGTACCCGTCCGGTCCTTCAGACTGCGCATCAGGTCAAGCACCTGCGCCTGTATAGTGACATCCAGAGCGGTTGTCGGTTCGTCGGCGATAAGCAGTTTCGGCTCGCAAGCCATCATCATGGCAATCATGACCCGCTGGCGCATGCCCCCGGATAATTGATGAGGGTACGAATGCACGATCGTTTCCGGCTGCGGGATGCCGACGCTGCGGAGCTGGAAGACCGCTTTGTCGTGAGCCTCCCTTCTGGAAAGCTTGCGGTGGCGCATCAGCACCTCGATAATCTGGTCCCCGATTTTGAACAGCGGATTAAGCGCGCTCATCGGCTCCTGGAAAATCATCGCGATCTTGTTGCCCCGCAAATCCGACAGACGGGCTTCGCTCAAGCCGACAAGATCTTCGCCGTCGAACAATACCTCGCCGTCCACAATGCGCCCGTGAGGACCCGGCACCAGCCCCATCAGGGACAGGGAGGTCATGCTTTTCCCGCTGCCCGATTCGCCGACGATGCACAGTACTTTGCCGCTCCCGACTTCAAAATCGACGCCGTCGACCGCTTTCACCACTTTGTCTGAAGAGGTGAACCATGTTCTCAGGTTGCTTACCTTAAGCAGGGTTTCCATTATGGTGCCACCGCCTTTACCCGGGATAATTCCTAATATATATCAGGATTACACAAAGCTCGCCGCAGCAGCCGTGAGGCTGGTGGAAAGCGCGGTAAACGCCTTCGACCTCATGTTGTGCAGGGAGCCTTCCAGCACATGCGCCGGGGATGTCGTAGCCGTACAGTCCATCAAAAGCACATTGTCGTAGCCCAGATAAGCGGCATCGTGGACAGAGTCCATGACGCATTGATCGGTATTAACTCCCGCGAAGAATAACGTGGTGATGCCGTTCGAGCGCAGGATCGGGTCAAGAGAGCTGCCCGGGAAGCCGCTGATCCGGTACTTATCAACCCAATAATCGTCCGCTTCGCGCAGCTCCTCCAACTCGCCCGTCAATGCGGCAGACCAGGAGTCCTTGATCAGCGTCAGCCCAAGATCATCCGTCAATGGCTGGCCGATGCCCGGCCGTCCGCTGCGCTGCCAACCGTACAGCAGGCTCGGAGGCAGGTTGGCCGTATCGGGCCGGTGTCCCCAATTCACCCATATAATCCGCATCCCCAGCTGCCGGCTGCTTTTGATGGCAGAAGAGATGGCAGGCACAAGCTTTAACGCGCCTTCCGGGCGGTCCAGCAGAGGAGAGCAGAAATAATTTTGCATATCGATAATGATAAAGGCCGACCGCGCGGGATCAAACTTCAACGTCCGATTCTCATTCATGTCAATGGTGACGGATTTGGCCGCTCCTCTGCTGACATCGAAATCATCGCCTTCCACGATCCAATAGTTTGCTCCGTTTCCAAATTTCATCGATAACCCTCCATCAGATAAAATTTCGTTCCTGCTCTAGCCTGATTTGACCTTGGAATGGGGATCGAACTCGTCCCGGATGCCTTCTCCGAGCAGGGTGAAAGCAAGCACCAGCAGGAAGATCGCAAGACCCGGCGCAAAGGAAATCCAGGGGGCCATCGTCAGGAACGTCGTACCGCTCTGGAGCATTTCTCCCCAGCTCGGGAATGGCGGCGGTGTGCCGAGGCCCAGATAGGACAAGCTGGCCACCACCATAATCGCATGGCCCATATTCAGATTGCAGGCCACCGTAAGCGATGTGGATGCGTTGGGCAGAATATGCCGCAGCAGTATCCGCCAGGTACGCACGCCGTGGCTCCGGGCTGCCTGCACGAATTCACGGTCCCGGATGCTCAGCACCTGTCCCCTGGTTATCCGGATGAATTGCGGCGCCATGATTACAGCCACGGCGACAGAAGCGTTAATGAAGGATGGCCCCATAATAAAGGTAAGCGCCATGGTGAGCACCAGACCCGGAAAAGCCAGCCATGTATCAACGAAGCGCATCAATATTTCATCCGTCCAGCCGCCGTAAAACCCGGATATGAGTCCCAGCGGAACGCCGATCAGAAAAGCCAGCGCGACAATAAGAAGTCCCGATGCGAGCGACTCCCTCGCTCCCCAGACGACCCGGCTGAACACATCGCGTCCCAGATTATCGGTGCCCAGGAGATGGGACAGGCTCGGCGGCTTAAGCGCAGCGGTATAGTCGGTCGCAAACGGCGAATACGGGACGAAGGACGGCAGAATGAGAGCCACAACAGCAAAGCCGAGCACCATCAGAAGTCCGGACATGATCAGTCCGTTTTTACGGATTTTGGCCAGCAGCTTGCGGGCCCGGTTCCTCGGCTTGGCCCGAAGATGGCCAAGCTCGATTTCCCTTCTTGTCAGATCCATGGACATCGTGCTGCACCCCTTTCCATTAGGAATAACGGATTCTTGGGTCCAAGAATGCGTAAATGACATCGACCAGCAAATTCGTAAACAGAATGGTTCCTCCCATAAACAGGACGGTGCCGTTGACCACCGGATAATCCCTCTGCACAATCGCATTCAGCACCAGCTGGCCCATCCCGGGGAGGGAGAAGATGGATTCGATCAGAACGGCCCCTCCGAGCAGCCCTCCCATCTGCAGCCCGATCACCGTGATAACCGGCAGAATGGCATTTCGCAGTCCATGCCGCAGCAGCACCGCCTTCTCGCGCATTCCTTTGGCGCGGGCTACCTGAATGTAGACCTGACTGAGCACCTCGAGCATTTCACCTCGCAGCATTCTCGATTCCATAGCGGCGAGCGGAAGCGACAGAGCAATGACCGGCATCACCAGATGGTACAAATTGGAGCCGATACCCTCCGACAAAGGAACCCATCCCAGCGCCGGGAACCACCGGACAGTAACGGATAACAGGAATACCAGAATGAGCGACACCCAGAAGGTAGGCACAGCCGCTCCGGCGAGTGCGATCAGGCGCCCTGTATGATCAATCCAGGAATTCGGGCGTCTGGCCGCCAGAATGCCCAAGGGCAGCGAGATGGCCAGCGACAGCAGAATCGCCAGGACGGAAATCTCAAGCGTCACCGGCAGCCGGGTAATGATCAGCTCCAGCACCGGCTGGCTGCCGTACAGCGAATGGCCGAAGTTGCCCTGCAGCGTATCCGACAGATAATCAAAAAATTGAACCGATAGCGGCTGGTCCAGACCGAGCTTGGCTTCCAGCAGCCGCACGGCGTCCGGACTCGCCTCCTCGCCCAGAATGGTATGTGCCGGATTTCCCGGTACCAGATGGATCAGACTGAAGGTGAAAATAATCAGGAGCAAGGATACCGGGATAAACCACAGAAGCCGCCGTCCCACATAACTGGTCATTGAAGCGTCCCTCCTTTACTTGCTGATGGTTGTCTTATGCAGCCGCAGCAGCTGGTCCGGGTATACCTCGAAGCCCTGAACCTTGTCGGTCCAGACATCCACGACCGGCTGATAACCGGTGAACACGCCAGGCACTTCCTCCAGAAGGACGGAAGAAACCTCAGAATAAATCTTCTTGCGCTCCTCGGTTGAGCTGGATTCGCGCGCCTGCTGCATCAGCTTGTCGACTTCGAGATTGCTGTATTTGCCGTAATTGAAAGGCGCATCGGTGACAATGAACGCATAGCTGTTCTGGTCGGGATCGATCATTCCGCTCCAGCCGCCGCCGGTCGTCTGCCAGTCGCCGCTGTTGCGTTTCTCGGTGATAGCCGTGGAGTCCAGCGCTTCGATATTCATCTTGATCCCTACCTTGGCCAGTTGGCTCTGGAAAAGCTGGCTGAGCTGCAGCGTCTGAGGATCATTGGCGCTGAGCAGCGTGAAGGTGAAGCCATCGGGATTGCCGGCTTTCTTCAGCTCTTCCTTGGCCGATTCCAGGGAATAATCGATTTTTATGTCCGGGTCGTTGGCAAAGCCAGCCGGGGAGAAGAAGGAGTACCCCGGAACGAATTTGCCGAAATAGATCAACTGGTTGATTTCGTCCCGGTTGATGGCATAGTTGACCGCCCTGCGGTTGTTGACGTTATCGAACGGCGGTTTCTGCAGATTGAACGATAATCGGGAATAACCGAAAGAGGTGAGCGTTCCAAGCTTGAGATTCGGCGTATTTTCCACCTTGGGTATGTCCTGGAAGGGAATCGAATCCACCAGATCCACCTGTCCCGCAAGCAGCGCGTTCAACTTCTGCGATTGATTGACGATCGGCATAAATTCGACTTCATCCAGCTTGGGCTGGTCCTTTTCCCAATAATCGGGATTCTTGCGGATGGTCAGATGGTCATTCTTATTCCATTCCACGAATTGGAACGGCCCCGTCCCTACCGGATTCATCTCGTATTGATCGCCGTATTTCTCCCTCGCGGTCGGAGACGCAATCAAACCGGTACGGCCTGTAATCGTGGCAATGAACGGTGTGAACGGCGTTTTCAGCTTGACCACCAGCGTATAAGGGTCGGGGGAAGACAGCTCCTGCACCAGCACCAGATCGGAGCTGCGGGGAGAGGCATTCGCCGGATCCATAATCCAGTTCCAGTTATCGATAACGGCCTGCGCATTAAAGTCGGTGCCATCATGAAATTTGACGCCTTCTCTCAATGTAAAGGTATAGGTCTTGCCGTCATCGCTGACCTTCCATTCCGTGCTCAGGCCGGGAATGAATTTGCCGTCGGGGGTCAGCTTGACCATCGGATCGTAAATATTGTTGTAGAGTTCTTCATCGATCAGCCTGGTGGATCTCGCAGGGTCCAGCGTGCCGAAATCGGAGATCGTGCCGACTTTCAGCTTTCCTCCAGCCGCTTCGGCGGAGGTCTCCGGCACATTCGACGCAGGAGCGGCCTCCCCGCCGCAGCCGCTTAACAGGAATGTGATCATGACAGCCAGTAGGATGGGAATTAAGATCCTTTTATCAGGATATATCCTTGATTTCATACAAGTCCTCCTCTAATAAAAAGCTTACTTGTAACCGTTGATCCGCTCTTTCATACCGCCCTGTTCCCTGACGCTTTCAGCAACCCGCAATTAATTCTGAATATTCTGAATTTAAAATCCGATGAACACCGCCGCCCCTCGCATCCTCTCTATGTAATATAAAATTACGTATATATGGCATTTCTATGTTGGTACCCCTATAATAAGTCCGTATACTTGACTCGTAAATAACGTATTCTGAATGTTCAGATCAGATATTTGGATGTAAACGCATTAATTGGCGATATGATGTTATATATAGTTACGTTAGTGCTGTGAAAATAAATCGCAATATTCCAGCATAGTGACATAAATTCTGACCGAGGGGTGGACAAATTGACATTTGAGCAGATCACGACGTTTTTGGCTATCTATCATCTGGGGAGCTACAAGAAGGCAGCCGAGCATCTATATTTGCCCCAACCCACCGTCTCCAACCGGATTAAACAGCTTGAGCAGGATCTTAACAAGCTGCTCTTTGTCCGCAGCAAAACAGGGATCCAATTAACCGAAGAGGGATTCGCCTTTCTGCCTTTTGCAAGGCGGGCGGTGAACTCAATCGAGGAGGGCCGCCGCGCAATCGATCAGCTGAGGCTGGGACTCACCGGCAAGCTGTCCATCGGCTGCAACAATTCATTCGCGGGCACGCTGCTGCCCTGGATACTGACCGAATTCAAGGACCACTATCCGGAGGTTTCCGTATGTATTCTCGGTTATTCCTCACGGGAGCAAATACGCAAAATAACCGACAACGAATTTCGGCTCAGCATCAGCCGTTATGCCTTGAACGTTCCAGCCCTGACTTTCAAAAACATCTATCAGGAGGACGTCCGTCTGATTGTCTCGCGGGATCATCCGCTGGCCGCCTGCGGAGCCATCACAATGGAGCAGGTCGCAGAAACTCCCCTTATTACCTATCATTCCGATACGCTCTATCGAAGAATGCTGGAGCTTACTCTCGGCAATCTGAACCTGCGCCATGAGATCAAATACGAAAGCAACAGCCTGTCCCTCATCAAGCATTGGATCATGGAAGGAAGCGGAGCATTCCTGTCCGGAGCGCTCATATTCCGCGACGAATTGATCCGCCGTGAAATGGCGGCTATTCCCATCAAATCCAATCCCTTTCCTCCCGAAAATGTATTTCTAATGTATAAAAAGGGCAGCTTGAACAGTCTCGACCAGCTCTTTATCCAACACACAACAAGACTCATGCAGCGTGAGGCCGCTGCGGGAGCGTTAGCCTATCTCGAGGGGGCACAGCCCGATAATTCCGCCAGATCAAGAAGGCTTTATACCGATTAATTATCAAAGGCTGGATACCGGACAGAAAAAAGCGCGGTTCCCGAAATTCGGAAACCGCGCCGTTATTGGCATTGTATGGTGCTGATGAAGGGAATTGAACCCCCGGCCTACGCATTACGAGTGCGTTGCTCTACCCCTGAGCTACATCAGCATATTCACCGTCTTGCGCGACGCGACTTTTATAATATATCGCAAAAGCAAATCATTAGTCAAGCCTTTTGGGGACCGCGCAACGGGGGTAAATATGACCTTTTTTTACAGCTCTGGCGAACGCTTCGCAATGCGTAATATCCATCAATGCCGCGGCGGTTTATCGGTCTGGACAGGCGGGCGCACGGGAATATGCAGGGTGAACGAGCTGCCCTTGCCTTTCTCGCTTTTCAAGGTCAGCGAGCCCCCAAGCAGGCGGGCCAGCTGCAGACTGATGGAGAGCCCCAGCCCCGTTCCGCCGTATTTGCGGTTGATGGCGCCATCCTCCTGCTGGAAGGCCTCGAAGATCACCTTCTGCTTCTCAGTCTCGATGCCGATTCCGGTATCGTGCACCGTGAAGGCCACCCGCTGCGGAGCAATCGGCCTGGCCGCCGGACGCACCCAGGTGGCGGGATTCCAGTTGAGGATACGCCTTCTCCCCTGCGGTCCCGGCTCGATGGAAGGAGCGCCTCCCTCCAGACGCACCGCCAGGCGGACCGTACCCTCTTCGGTGAACTTGAATGCATTGACCAGCAGGTTCCGCAAAATCTGGTTCACCCGCAGAGCATCGGTTTGCAGGCTGGCCGGCACATTTGGCGCGATGTCCAGCTCGAAGGATACTTTGTTCTGATCCGCGATCGGCATAAACTGCTGGTGCAGCATCTGCACCAGATCATGCGAGGACACAGGCTCAAAGACGATATCCATCTTGCCGGCCTCGACTTTGGACAAATCCAGAATATCGTTAATGAGCTGAAGCAAATCATTGCCGGCTCCATGAATCAGATCGGCGTACCGCACCTCGTCCCCTTCATAGCGCTCATCATCATTATCCCGTATAAACTGGGAGAGCAGAATGATGCTGTTAAGCGGCGTTTTCAATTCGTGGGACATATTGGCGAGAAATTCCGACTTGTATTTGGAGGCCAGCAGCAGCTCGCGCGCCTTCTCCTCCACCTCGCGCTTGGCCTGGCGCAGCTCGCGCGTCTGCCGTCTTAAGAGCATATTCATCGTGCGCAGCTCGTCGACACGGATTTGTTCCTTCTGAAAATCGCGGATAATAAAGACCAGCAGGCCGCTGAAAACCATTCGGATCGGCAGGGCATAACCGCCAATCTCACGCCAGTACTCGTAAGCATCCATCGTATCGGAAACGCACATGATGACGGTTGAATTAATGGAATACAGGAGATTTACGACAACGACAACCAGAGCGCTTTTCCAAATAAAACGCCAACGCAGCTTTCTCAGCCAAATATTCAGAGCCGTACCGACAAGCCCGATAACCCCCATACTCAGAGCAGCCAGCCAGCTGTGGGGATCGTAATCGATGAAGAGCCGTCCCGCGCCGATGCCGACCCCGATGAAAGCAATCCAATAAGGATTCGGCATCACCAGAATAGCGATAATCAACGGTACAAAACGCATATCAATCAGCGCCGTACCCGCCATTTTGCCGCCGAACACCATCGTCAGCCATCCGGCTATAATAAACACGGCAACCGTCAGCGCATATTTCACCCTCACGGAGGCGTGCTGGAAAATATATTTATACCCCAGATTAAACAGATAGGCCAGGGCAATCAACAGACTCAGATTAGCAAAAAAAACTTTGGCCAACATCATGCGTGATTCCTCCTGCCATAGTCGGGTACAACCGGCGGCTTCCTTCCGCTATTTGCATGCGCGCACACAGCGTTCTTTTCAGATGATCGTCCCGCATACCTATTAGAAAGAATACCATATACGGGATATGCTTGTGTGCGGCGCTCATCATTTTCAAGGATCCCGCTGTATCATGCCCGAGCAAGGCCCATACGAACACACTTCCATAACGCCACGCAAGAATATGCACCAATATATTCAAAGTTCCGCCCCGATGCTTCAGGTATGAACAACTGATTCGCCGCCTTAAATGTAAATGACATAGGGTCAATTACCCTTCTTTATATCCGGTGACTCATGACGTCTGAGCCTTCGGCGGCGACCCCTGTGCGCTGTCGTTTTTATGCCTCACGCGAATGTCCGTCCATCTCCAAACTACCCATTATTCTACATGAAACTCCATAAACATCCAGTTTCTAGCAAAAAAAGCAGCGCTAATGTGATCTAAACCGACAGGAAAAGGGTAATATAAATTGTTAGACCGGCATTAGCAAAGCAAACATGTACCTCATGTCTCCTTTATAAGCGATTAAATATTTTGGGGTATACTAAGTTTAATTCAAGATCGGAGGTGGTTACCGCAATGACTAAAATCATTACCTTTAAGAAACATTCCGTTCCCGTTCATTACCCTTCCGAGCAGATCAGCTACATTGAGCTCCTTCACAATAAATTGCTTGAGATGGAATACAACTTTGACTTTCGCAAAAAATGGAAACGTATATCGTCCGTGGAGATGATTCGCGACGTGGCGATTTTACAATATAATGACGGCACAAAGCTTTACATGGAAGTTTGTTGAACTTATCTAAAAAAAAGGACAGTAGCACGTTCCCGACCAGGCGGATAACATGCAGCTGTCCTTTGTTGTATCTGCAAACATAAACTTACTGCAGGGCGCTGCCGGTCTTGACCTGACGCTTCTCCGTGCGCCCGGCCCGCATCAGCGATAGCACGCAGGCAATGACCATCAATGCGGCCATAACCCAGAATACCGTATGCAGGCCGTGGATGAATCCCGCAAGCGACTGATCCGGGTTGGCGAGACCCACCTGGGTGCCCGAGAAAATCGCCAGCATGGCTTCCCGGGGAATACTCTGGGTCACAAGCGGAATCGTAAAGGCGACGCTCAGCATCATCCCCAGATTGGCGGTCATGGAGCGGATTCCGGAAGCTTCTCCGCGGAATTTGGGGCCAGCGGCATTCATAATACTGCTGGAATTCGGCGAATTGAAGAGTCCGGAGCCGATGCTCATCAGCGTCATCCAGAAGGCAAGCTGCCAATAAGGCGTATGAAGCCCCGTATCCATCGCCAGCCCGACCAGGCCGACAAAGCTGAAAATAATGCCGACCGTTGCCGGCGTCGTTTCGCCGAAACGGTCTCCGAGCCAGCCGCCGACAGGCGATACCACGAGCATGCCTGCAGCAAGCGGAATCGTCAGAATTCCGGCCATCAGCGCGTCATAGGATAGCGCGCCCTGAAAATAAAAGATCAGCATAAACATAACGCCCATGCGTGCGAGTCCATTCAATGTAGCAGTGACGATGCCAAGCGAGAACACGACGTTTTTGAACAAAGGCAGATGCAGCAGCGCAGAAGCCTGGCGTCTCTCCGTGCGGATAAACAGCGGAAATCCGATAATGAAGGCAAGAAAAGAGATATAGACAACCGGGGAGTTCCAGGTCTGAATGGGGCCCCAGGTTAGTCCAAGCAGCAGGCCGGTCATGAAAATCATGTACAGCGCCGACCCGGCAAAATCGAATTTCTTCGCGGCAGCCGTGCTCTTCACATCCTTCATTCCCATAGCCCACATGCCCCAGGCAATAGCGATTATGCCAAAAGGCACATTGAACCAGAAGGTCCATTCCCATCCGTACTCGGTTGTAAGCCAGCCGCCAAGCACGGGGCCGATGATCTGACCGACGGCGACCACCATAATATTCACCCCCAGCGCACGTCCGAGCTCCTCCCGGGGGAAGGCATCGGCGACGAGAGCGGTACTGTTCGCCATAACCATGGCTCCACCAATCCCCTGCAGAATGCGAAATACGATCAGCATTGGAGCATTGGATGAGAACCCGGCAGCAAACGAGAAGATCGTAAAGATAATCATTCCCCACATATACATGCGCTTGCGTCCAAAGCGGTCAGCCAGACTGCCTGCCATGAGCACAGCAACGGTCTGGGCAACCATATAGGCGAGCATAACCCACATGGCCTGAAGAACGGATGCGTGCATGCCTTTGATTAAATCCGGCAGAGCAATAATTAATGTGCTGAAATTAAGCGCCGAGAGCAGCGCGCCGAGACTGGTTACTGATAGTATCCACCATTTCCGGTCATTCATATGCTTATCATTCCTTTGCAAAGTCATTCGTCTTCGCGGGCTGCTTGGCTTCTACCCGCTGAAGCCGTTCCTGAAATCGTTGTTTCATCTCCAGCATTCCCTTCACCTTCTCGTCGATCAGGGATATTTGCCGGTTCAGCAGAACAGCAGCCTGATCCAGAAGGCTTGAGCGGCTGGAGTCCGATATTTCCTGGCGGTAGGTTTCCCGCAGAGCCGTCAGCTGCTGTTCGGCGTCGAGAATCGTCCGGATTTCCTGCAGCGAGCAGCCGAGGACATTTTTCAACCGCAAAATATGCTCCATCTCCTCCGCTACTTCCTCGGAATAGAGACGGTGGCCTCCGCCAGTCCGCTCGACCTCCCCTATGAGGCCGATTTCTTCATAATAATGAAGGGTTCTCGCTGTTACGCCCAAACGTTCCGCAACCTCTTCAACGCTGTATTTCTTATTCTGCATTTCAACTCTCCTCATTATATACCTAACGTTTACGTAAAGGTATGGTTATTTTTTACCCTATAAACAAAAAAGGCCCTTATCCGCCGGTTTGCGAAATAGGCCACAGTTACAATTTGAAATTTACCCGTCAGACTCCGTCATATATTTATACCCGACACCCCATACTGTACGAATATATTTGGGCTCTTTGGCATTCTGCTCCACCTTGCGGCGGAGATTGACGATATGTACATCAATGGCCCTGTCGGTTACGAAGGAATCGAATCCGCGAATCGCATTGATCAAATCCTCCCGGCTGAACACTTTTCCCGGATGCGCGAGAAATAATTTCATCAGCTCAAATTCGGAGAATGTCGTTTCGACCATTGCTCCACGGACAAGCAGAAGCCGGCGGTCCGCATCGAGCTGGATCTGCTCTTCCGGCAGTCTTGCTTCCGTGACCTCCGGAGAGGCAGCTCTTGCGGGAACGGCCTGCACCATTCGCGTCCTGCGGATCAAAGCTTCCACCCGCGCAGTCAATTCGTGCATGCTGAAAGGCTTGCACAAATAATCGTCAGCGCCCGCGCGCAAAGCCTGTACCCGTTCGGAAACCTCGGATTTCATCGACACAATCATTATGGGGACACCCGAAGCTTGTCGAATCGTAGAACACAGCTTCATGCCGTCCCAATCGGGCAGCATCAGATCGAGCAGAACCACATCGGGTGGATACAACTCCAGCAGTTTGAGCCCGCAGTCGCCAGTGGCCGATTGCTTAACGGAATAGCCCTCTTCCGACAAATACATCGCTAACATATCGCTCATCATGACGTCATCTTCGATTACGAGTACCTTATTCAATGATTTCACCTCGGAATGGAAAAGAAATTGAAGATGGCTTCTTTCGTCAACGTTATATCCAATATACAATAAGGTTCGACCCGTCAACAATAGATTGTTAGAAAAATGTTAGGGGAATTTGTCGAAATTGTTATTTCTTGCGGTTGAGCGCCGATATCATCGGAGTCAAAACAATTTGGACACATGCGGCAGCCGAAGCGATCGCCAGCGGTTCGCGGGACTCCACTGGGACCTTCAGCAGCGTTTCCAGCTGATCGGCCATGGCCGCAAGCTCCGCCGCGGACAAATTGCCGGCCACTCCCTTCAAGGTATGGGTCATCCTTCGCGCCAGACCATAATCCCCGCTTTGCAGCGCTTCGCGCAGCCGCACCTCGAATTCGGCATAATCTCGGGCAAACAGCTTGAGCATATGTCCCAGAATATCCCTTTTGCCATTCACCCGTCTGATCGCGGCGCCCAGATCCATTCCCGGAACCTCGTAAGGAAGCTCCTCTTCATGGCCCAAAATCGGTTCATATGCTTCACGCTGGCTCTCTCTGCTTGCGGAGGCAGCGCCAAGCCGGTTCTCTCTGCCTGCAAGCAGCCATTTCTCAATCATCTGCAGCATGCTTTCTGGCTGAATCGGCTTGGTCAGCACATCATTCATACCGAGCTGCATGTATCTCTCGTGATCCTCCCGGATCACATTCGCCGTGAGCGCGATAATCGGCATCCGGTCGTATTTGGAATCCGAGCGGATAATGCGCGCCGCTTCATCCCCGTCCATCTCCGGCATATGAATATCCATCAGCACCAGATCCCATCGCTGCTCCTCCAGCTTGCTTAGCACCTGCAGGCCATTCTCGGCGACCTCTACAATAAAGCCCCACTCGCGCAGCTGCTCCAGCGCCACGAGCTGATTGATTTTATTATCCTCGGCAAGTAGAACCGTTCCGCTGGGCGGCTTCGTGATTTCCACGGCGGAAGCTGTCTGGGCCGCGACGGATACATCGGATGACCGCTGGCATACCGCAAGCAGCGACTGGTACAGGCTGATCCGGTCTGCCGGCTTCACGATGATGGCATCGGGCCTGTCTGCCTCGGGCAGCTTGAGCAGCTCCTCCCGTCCGTAGGCCGTTGTCAGCGCAACCGTGGGAACCCCTCTTTGCGTTGCGGTTCTATGGAGGGTGCGCCAGGTATCCTCGCCGAACATATCCGGCATTTCAAAATCCAGCAGGAGCACGCTGGGAAGAATGCCGATGCCGGCCCGCAGCAGACGCTCGTGCACCGATCTCCAGGATCCGTGCGCAATCGCCGAGAATCCCATTACTTCCAGCTCGGCGCATAGATGATCGCTCATGAGCGAATAGTTCTCGACCACCCAAGCCGACAACTCACCGTTGCGGCTTATTTTATACCGCTCTTCACGCGCCCCGGCCGTAACGGGCAGCTCCAGGGTAAAGGAGAAGCAGCTGCCCTCTTCCTCGCTGCTGTCGACCTCAATCATGCCGCCCATCATGCCTACCAGGCTTTTGACGATGACAAGTCCAAGGCCGGTTCCCCCGTACTTCCGGCTCGCCGCGCCATCCACCTGCATAAAAGGCTCGAACAGCTTGTCCAGCTGTTCCCGGGACATGCCGATTCCTGTATCCTCGACGAGAAAACGGATCTCCGCCCGGCCCTCCTCCGTGATCCTCACCAGCTTCAGCTGCAGCCGGACATGCCCCCGGTCCGTGAATTTGATCGCATTGATGCATAGATTAAGCAGAACCTGCTCCAGCCTCAGGGAATCCCCCACCAGCATCGTGGGCATATCCTGATCCATCTCGATAATGAACTCGAACTGCTCCTTGCCGCCAACGAAGACGGCAAGCAGATCCGCGAACCGGTGGATCATATCCCATGGATCAAAAGGCACCTCCGCCAGCTTGATTTTGCCCGCCTCCACCTTGGCAAAGTCGAGGATATCGTTAATAATGCGCAGCAGCGCTTCGGATGAGGCGCGTGTCTTATCCAGATAATCCTGCTGAAGACTCGTCAGCTCCGTCTTCTGCAGCAAACCCGTCAGCCCGATAATCCCGGCAATCGGAGTCCTGATCTCATGGCTCATGCGGGCCAGAAAGTTGCCCTTGGCGGTATTGGCCTCCTCGGCCTCGCGTTTCGCCTGCAGAAGATCGGATTGCGCTCTTTTCTGCTCGGAGATATCGCGCGCAATGCAGGAATAGAATGTATCGCCCGTCCGGCTGTCCCGATGCGCCACCACAATCTTGGAGACGGGAACACTCTCTCCTTTCATCGTTGTCAGAAGCGCCTCGCTCTCATGAAAGCCCAGCTCCTTGGCAATCGCAAGACCGTGCAGCAGCTCCTTGACCGTACGCTGCGGAACAAGCTCCTTGGTCGATGTGCCGGCATACAGATCCACGCCCAGCAGCAGCCGGCCCGCATTGTTCATATACAAGAGACGCCCCAATTCATCGAAGGTGGCGATCAGATCCTTCGCGGCCCCCATGACTTCAAGCTGCTGGCTGCGGGCCTTCTCCGCCTGCTTCTGAATCGTAATATCACGGGCGACGCCCGCCTCCCCGATGAATCTGCCATCCTGATCGCGGATGCCGTTGGAGCTGTAGGCTACCGGGAAGCGGCCGCCGTCCTTGCGGACATATATCCACTCCCGGTCATAGGTGAATTGTTCCCGCCTCAGCTCGCGCAGCACGGACAGATCAGGGGGAACGCTGCGGAGCAGCCTGCGGCTCAGCCTTCTTGCTTCCGCCTGCAGGTCATCCGGGTCAATAAAAGTGATGGCGGTTGCCTTATTGACCACTTCCTCTGCCTTATAGCCAAGCATCAGCTCGGCGGCCTTACTGAAGTAAGTGACCCGGTACTGGTCGTCAAGCACGATAAAAGCGAATTGATTCTGATTGATAATGGCCTCCAACCGGCCGAACATGTCACGCAGATGCAGCCGCATGTCGTTGACGGAATGGGAAAGCTGCGAAATTTCGTCCCCGCCGTTTTCGGCGACCGCCTTGACGTCAAAATCTCCCCCCGCAGCGGCCTCCGTCGCTTTGAGAACTTTCTTGATCCGCATCACAATCCGGTTCATGAACAAGAAAAGCAGCACAATCATGACCACTTCCGCTATCGCGATCAACAGGACCGTCCGCAGCAGAATAGAGCCCAGCGGCTTCTCGATTTCATTCAGCGGCACATGCATGGCAATCCGCCATGTCGTGCCCGGCACCTTCGCAAAAAAAACGAATGAATCTCCCCCCGGTTCCTGCAGCTGGATGTAGCCGCTCTCACGGCCGAGGAGGTCTTGGGTCTCCGATCTGAACAGAAAGGGCCTGGACATGACAGAGCCCTTATCTGCTGCCTCAATATCCGGTGATTCCAGAATATCTCCGGAATCGGTATACAGGAAAATATTATCCGATTCGGCTATATGAAAATTAAGATGCTCCCGGTAAATCCGGTCAGTCAGGATAGCGGCGCAGACGACGCCGATTACCCGGTGCGCCTCGTCATTGACCGGAATCTGGAAGACCACAATCCGGTTTTGGGTCCAATCGCTGAGGAAGGGGTCTGTGACTATCGTCTCTCCGCTCATTGCTCTTTTGAACGAGGGATCTTCCCCAATATTGATCCGCTTCTGGCTGGAGAGCGTCAGATCCCCGTCCGGATCCGCAAATCCCATCGTAACAAATGCCGAATCGACCCGCCCCGTCTCCTTGCTGAAATAGTTCAGGCGTTCGGCATCCGTCCCGTAGCGGACAATATCGGTGCGGCTCATCAATTCAATTTCCGTGCTTCTGGCCTTTACCCACTCGGCCAAATTATCCGCATTGTTCTTCACCTTGGCGAACGCATTGTCCGTGATCGCCGTGAGCACCGTCTTCTTGGTCATTCTATAATTGTCGTAGCCGACAATAGACAGCGGAATGGATGTAATGAGCACGACAAGAACCAGAATTTTGGTACGCAGCGATATCGTTTTCACCCCGGGTGTACCCCTTTCGCAGCAGCAGGCTTTATTGCATCTATTATACCGTTCATGCCAATAGCTTCATAGACGGACAAGATAGGGACCCGGACGTAAAAACAGGAGTAGAACCGGGGCATTCCAAGAGTGAACATTCTATTCTTTGAGCTATCGGAACGTATGGAATCTATCCTGTCTTTTCTGATATTTCCGAAGGAAGAAACCAGCTTTGCCGCCATAGGAGGATGGCAGCAAGTTTCTTCCTGTATGGTTCGCACGGCGGAGGATCTGTCCAATGGTAGTTAAGACATCTGAGGAGGAGCCCCTGCTATGAACAAAAAAATCATCTTCTACGGTATTATCGGCTTTATACTGACAACCTTGATTATTTCTCCGTTCGTCTTTGCCCAGGTGCTGCCCGGCATAGCGATTCAAGCCTCCCATACAGCCTCCGGGAAGGAAACCGTTCCGGTAGCGATTCAGCCCGCTATCGAAAGCATGCCTTATGACTGGGTGAATCAGGAGCCGCTGATCTCGCATGCGCTGGGAGGCATAGGCGGATATTCCGGGACAAACAGCATCGAGGGGCTGAAGCGGGCCTATAACAGCGGGCTTCGCGTGTTTGAAACGGATATTACCGCAACCTCCGATGGCCATCTGGTACTGAGGCATGACTGGGAAGCCGGCACCTACATGGTGCTTGGACAAGCCATTCCGGACGCGCGCCCCCTGGAGCCGATGACATTAGACCGGTTCAAATCAACGAAAATTCAGCAGCAGTACACTCCCATGACCTTCAAGGAGCTATGTGTGTTCATGTCAGAGCATCCCGATATGCTGCTTGTCACCGATACGAAGGAAGCCGATTCAGCCAAGGCGACCCAGCTGTTCAAACAGATCGTCAGCGAGGCCAACGGGGTGGATGCGCAGGTGCTGCGCCAATTCATACCGCAGCTGTACAAGCAGGATAATTATGACGCGGTCAACCGGGTATATCCATTCAGGCAGTACATCTATACTTTATATATGAACGGGGACTCCATGAAGGATGTGGTCAACTTTGCCAGCGGGAAAGGAATCGGGGTTGTCGTAATGGACGAAAACCGCTATACGCCCGAATTTGTTCAAGCGCTGCTGCAAAAAGGAATTTATACGTATATTAATACCATTAATGATGTTGGCCGGATTCACACCCTGTTCAGCACAGGGGTAAAAGGGGTTATGACCGACTTTGCCGTTCCTGGCGATCTATAGAAAAATCTATACAAAGACCTCCGGTTCCATAAGCGGACCGGAGGTCTTTTAAACGAATAATATCAGAAAGGTTGAGATTCTGCCTATACTTCGTCTGCTCATTCAGAACGAGGACTTGACAAGCGCCGCCAGAGGAAGGCATCCGTCCGTTGTTCTCCTTGCTAAATGTATCATTTGTCGGGGCCGGTTTCTTCTGTCAGGAAGTCTGCTTGACGAGCTTAAGGGTGCGGGCGCTGCCGGAAATCTCCTCGAAGAAGTCGACATCATCCTGCGCCAGGCGAACCCACGCCTTGACGCACTTCGGATCAAAGTGCACTCCGCTGTCCTTGACGATAATCGCCATAGCGTCTTCATGCGACATGGCCCTCCGGTATGAACGGGAAGAAGTGAGCGCATCATAGACATCCGCAACCGCCGTAATGCGGGCCAGCAGCGGAATGTCATTTCCCGCCAGGCGGTCGGGATAACCCGTGCCATCCCATTTCTCATGATGAGAACGGATGACTGTCAGCTCATCCTGCAGGAAACCGAGCCGATTGCACATGTCATAGCCGGAGACAGGATGAAGCTCAATGATTGTGCGCTCTTCCGGCAGCAGCTTGCCGGGCTTGCTCAGAATGGAATCCGGCACCTTCAGCTTGCCGACATCATGAACGACGCCTCCCTGTGCGATGGCGCGAAGCTGTTCCGTGGTCAGCTCCATTTCTTCCGCCAGCCGCAGCGCATAGAGCGCAACACGCATATTATGGCCGGCTGTGTAGGCATCCCTGACCTCAGTTGCCATAATCAACGCCCTGACACTCGGTGTCATGCAGGCTTCCAGCCATACGCGGGGATCCGATTGAAACAATACCTTCAGAGATGAGGTGAAGGATCCTCTGGAGAAGTATTGGCGGGTCAAGCCGGCGATCATGATCATCATCGATCCCAGCAGCAGCCCGTGATAGAGCCACCAGCTGAGCTTCCATGTAATTCCGGTTACGATAATATATTGGGTAACCAGCAGCCAGCCCGAGCTGTATACAATTGCCTGCTGAAGCGGAAACCGCGCAGCCCGGTATGAATGCCAGTAGCGGTACATCGTCCATATACATCCCGCTCCGGTCAAACCGGCTGCAATCCAGTTATAGGGCTGGTTCGCGAGCATCAGCCTGTCCATCAGATCAGGACGAAGGAATGTAAACAGGGTAAAGCCAGCAAGCAGCAGCACCCAGCCTGGGATTAACCATCGGCGCCATTTGGCGAGCAGCCGGACAAGGGGATGATCCGAAGACGCTGCCGACAAACAAAGCCACATGACCGCCAGCATGACGCTGAGCTGTGCGGCGATTCCGGCTATATGCTGCTCATGCATAAGGAAGCCGGGAGTGGACAAGCCATGCAGAACGAATATTTCGGCCATCGACACATAGGACAGGGACAGAAACCCGACCTTGATATTGCGCAGCCGATGTCCGGTGTAGCCGACCGCTACCGCTACAATGAGGGCAAGCGCGGCGATGGCGCTCACAATGTAGAAATGTCCTGTAGGAGCGTTCACGGAAATGTCAGTACCCTGGAACGAACGAAGCAGCTCATAAACCAGCAATGGCACTATCGTAATCGTCAGCGGCCAGATAATCGACTTTCCCTTATCCTGCATGAAGCTTCCTCCCGTTTCCCTGATTAAATACGCAAACGAACTTCATATATTTGGCGCCAGGAAGCAATAGGCTTCGCTGTCCTGGAAGAAAGCTCTTTTTCTCTATATCGGCTTTTCTTCGTCAAAAATTTAGGTCTATAGTCACAAATATCAGTCAAATTTTGTCGTAATATATCATTTTCATTCTATTCTCCACGCCTGATTTCAAGAAGAACCCTCCGACCTTATAAATGACAGGTGTGAAACGCCAGGCATTCTGCAAGGTCAAAAAACCGGCTGCAATTCCTCCCGCAAAATGCAGAAGCGAACACAGCCGGCTGTCAATCATCAATTTAGGTCCTGCATGAACACTTGATCTTTACCGTTCTCCAATCGTTAAATTACCTGATCCTGTCTCGACGCTTACCAGGATGCCGCCATCACCGAATACTACATTTTTCTCATCATCGTCGTCTGTCGACTGCACTGCGCCATCCCAATGATTGCGCAGGTCTCCAGATCCGCCGTCGAATTTGAATCTGACCGATTCCGGCCTTGCATCCGTATTAACAGTAACATCGCCGCTGCCGCTTGACAGCTCCATGGGGCGGGTAATCGCACTTTGCTCCACGCGGATGTTCCCGCTTGAGGTCTTCGCCTCCAGCTCGGCATCCACGTCGTATAGCTTGATATCTCCGCTGCCCGCTTCAGCCGACAGCTCCCGGGCCTTCAGCTTCTCGACCGTGATAACCCCGGATCGCATATCCAGCTCCGCCGTGTCGGCCGTTACATCGGTGATTGTCGAATTTCCGCTGCCTATATCGAGAGAAAGCTTGCCAACGGTCAATTGGCTGAACTTCACATTCCCGGAGCCTGCTTCGACATCCAATGTCTGTGCAGCCAAATCCGTTATGCTGGTGTTGCCGCTGCCGCTGTCCAGAGCGAGGGAATCATACTGCTGCCCTGGCAGTTCCAGCTTGAGCTTGGCGTTAAAAATGCTCACTCCAAAGGAAAATCCGTTTTTCGCGTCAACACCGACCGTAACGGTATCGCCATTCCGAACGACTTTCAGTTTTGTGGACTTCACAAATTTCTCGCTTACCTTGCCGCTGAGAGAAGCCTTGATTTCATCCGTCGAGCCTTTCACAACCGTTACATCCATACTTTCCATTGAAAGGATAATATTCTTCGCGCCCGTACCGTCAACCGCCTGATTCTGAGCGATATCGACCGTTCCGAAATTCCAAAATCCGTCCCTGCCCATCGTTGCGCCCGTACCGATTAATCCGACCACCAGCAGAATTAAGGCAATAATGATCCAGTTTCTCATTGTTTTTTCACCCTTATCATTCTCGAATTGAATTTCAGATACTGCAGGGTCCCCTTTGATACCGCACCGGTCAGCCATTTCGTGAACGCCCCGAGCAGCATGCCTACAGCCAGCAGCGAGATAGCGATGAAGACGGACTGGATCAGTGTGAACGTCCCGCCGATCGTCCCTTCGTAAATGGCATACAACGAGGCTATTCCGATGGCGATGGAGGATACCCACAAGGCCAGCAGCACACCAAGAAGCGCAATGTAAGGGCCAAGTACGAATATGAGGTTAAAAAATCCCAGGCTTACCGCGGCAAGCACCGCGCGAGACACATGGGTAATGCCTCCGTTCCTGCTCTCGGCCTGTTCCACACGGTATCCCAGCAGCATTTCTTTGGCTATAAGGCGCGGATCCCCCAGCTCGTGGGCAGCCTCCTCCTCGGTGCGGCCATGCTCGGCGGCCTGCCGGAAGTGCTCTTCATAATCAAACATCCATTCACGGCGCAGCGGTTCGGGAACCGGCGCAAGCAGGTCCCAGAGATGCTGCAAATATTGTTCTCTTATCATCGTTCCACACCTTCCTTAATCAATTGGTCCACGGATATGGAGAATGACCGCCATTCCCGGATCAGATCCATCAAATGCTCATGGCCATGCGGTGTAAGCTTGTAATACTTGCGCGGCGGACCCTCAGTGGACTCTTTCAGGTAGGTGGAGAAATATCCCTCCAGCGTCAGCCTGGCGAGCAGCGGATAAACACTTCCCACCGCCACTTCGAATTTGGAGGAGATCGAAACGGCAAGCTCATAGCCGTAGCGGTCTTCCCAGGCGGTCAGAGCGAGCACGCACAGATCCAGGACGCCTTTTTTAAACTGTACATTCATTCACAGCGCTCCCTATGATACATTGTATGGTATTCATCATTATAGAATAGCGAGGTAAAAAAATAACCTCCTGCAGCTATAATATATCACCTGCTATTCAATTATGCAATATAGTGGAGCAGGATTTTCAAAAAAAAGGCTTTCGCCGTCATTTTGCTGGTTAAGCCAGGTTTATTCCATCAGAAAAATATGCAGCGTATAGACCGGATTTGATACGGTTTTTAGAATCAGCCTCCCGCCCTGTCTTGTCCGCTCGTGAACAAGCGTAATTTTCAAGGTGGAAGGCCCCTCATCCTGCCTGCTTTACGACCTACATGCGAATGTCGATGCTTCCGCCCAGATGTGGCTGTACGCTGTGCTCCATCATCTGAACAAGCGACTGCGCGTTCTCCTGCTGCGAATCAAGCGCTTTGCCCAGAACAGCGATTCCAACTTGCTGCTGCAGCGCGCTTGACGACTGGCCGGTTACCAAAGCTCCAATTCCTCCGATGTCCATTAACGGTTCATCCTCCATCCTGATGTATGCTCTCTCCCGCTAAACCAGCCGGTACTGCTAATATCGGTTGGGATGCCGATCCGCTTTAGTGAACAGGCGCAATATGATATGCTTTGTTTAAACTATGAATGCGATGTGGAGGCATGAACATGAGCAGCAGCTATGAAGTAAATGTGAAGCAGGATGTCTACACCCTTTATACACTCAAAGAACCGGGCACGGACTCATCGGTGACAGTATGTCCGGAACGCGGCGGCATCGCCATCAGCTGCCAGCTGAAAGGCGAGGAGCTGTTCTATCTGGACCGCGAATCCTTCAACGACCCAGAGGCCAATATCCGCGGCGGCAATCCCGTGCTGTTCCCTATCTGCGGGCAGCTTGAAGAGGGCGTATACGAGCTGGATGGCGCTACATATACGATGCGCAACCATGGCGTTGCCCGCAACCGCGCATGGGAGGTCGTCTCGACCTCGGAGGAAGGCGAAGCCTCAGTAACACTGCGGCTGCAGAGCGGCGAAGGCACGCGGGAGCAGTTTCCTTTTGAATTCGGGCTGCTGTTTACCTATGCCCTGGTCGACGGCGCGCTGCATGTCCGCCAGAGCTACCGCAACTTGTCGGACACCGCCATGCCGTTCTATGCCGGCTTTCATCCTTATTTCAAGACCACCTCAAAAGCGCTTGTCTATGACACGGATGCAACGCGTTACCTCGATTATAACGACAATGAGGTTAAGCCCATTCGCGGGGCTGTCGATCTGAACGGGCTCAAGGAATCCGTAGCGCTGCTGGATGCGGACAAGCGCGAAATTGCTTTCCCCGGTCCGGACGGCACCGGGCGCGTGCATATGTCCTATAGCGATGTGTTCAAATATGTGGTGCTGTGGCAGGTGAATGATAAACCGTTCGTGTGTGTGGAGCCATGGATGGCGCTGAATGCCGAGTTCAACCGCAAGGATGAGCTGTTTATGCTGCCCGCCGGCGAAACGCTCAAGGCGCAGTTGTCGATCGGATATACCCGCTGATAAGGTTCGTTTAAGAAGAAACGGCTGCAGCCGTCCTTTGGCGGATTACGTTCTATACGGTCAAAAAAATTCCACTTTGAAAGCAGGGGATGTTCATGGCGGAAGGTATATTGCGTTCGCTCGGCGGATCGGATCTTGCGCTCTCGCCGCTTGGTCTGGGCTGCTGGCAGTTCAGCAAGGGCCGGGGCCTCGTCGGGAAGTTCTGGCCTGTTCTGGAGGACAGCGTCATCCGCGATATCACACGGATCAGCTGGGAAGGCGGCATCAACTGGTTTGATACCGCCGAAGCTTACGGCGGCGGACAATCCGAGGAAATGCTGGCCGATGCGCTGAGCGCGCTCGGTGATGCGGGTAAAGGCGCGCACGTCGCCACAAAATGGTGGCCGGCTATGCGGACAGCAGCCAGCATCGGAAAGACGATCGATGAACGCCTGCGCCGTTTAAAGGGCTGGACCATTGATCTGTATCAGGTCCACCAGCCGTATTCCTTCTCTTCCGCCTCAAGTGAAATGAATGCCATGGCGAAGCTCGTGGAGCAGGGCAAGATCAGGCATGTGGGCGTCAGCAACTTCTCGGCCGCGAAGATGGCGGAGGCGGACAGGACGCTGCGCCGGCATGGCTTGCGGCTCGTATCCAACCAGGTCAAATACAGCTTGCTGGACCGCCGCATTGAGCGCAATGGCATTATGCAGACCGCCAAGGAGCTTGGCGTTGCGATTATCGCCTACTCCCCCCTGGAGCAGGGAATTCTGAGCGGCAAATTCCACAGCAATCCCGGGCTGGTTAAAGAGATCAGCGGCCCGCGCAAATGGTCCAGCGGCTTCAAGCCGGATGCCCTGAAGCGCACACAGCCGCTTGTTTCGCGGCTGAGCGAGCTTTCCGGCAAATACGGAGCCTCCCCCAGCCAGATTTCACTCAACTGGCTCATCCATGCCCATGGCGAAACCGTATTTGCCATCCCCGGCGCATCAAAGCCTCACCATGCAGCAGAGAACGTCAACGCGATGCGTTTTGCGCTCGAAGAGGAGGAAATCCGCGAGCTTGCCGAGCTTGCGGACCACAGCAAACGATAGAAACCGCTGCAGCGGACGAGAAGGAGCATGACGCCAGAACTGATGCTGTGCTCCTTTTCCGCTGCGCTTCCCGGTACATACATCAAGTTCAAGCGCCTGGGTTCCTTGTTCTTCATGGTTCCCCAAGAACCGGCGGTTCTGGAGCCTGGCTGCACCTGACTATTCCCCCTCCGGTCCCATAAAGATAATCCCCCTAATCTGCGCCTGTTTGAAGATAAGTACGGAACACAATATCCTGGTTGTAGTTGCCGAAGCCTTCCCCGTAAATCGTCAATCCGCCCACATGGACGGCGTTCTCGGGCACAGCCAGCTTGAGCATCCATTCATTGCGGGTCATTATGATATCCTCAAGCCTCACATTCGACAGCCTTTGGCCGTCCAGATACGTCCCCTCCCTCGTAACGCGTATGATTTTGAGCCAGCCATACTGGTTCACCGTCCACCACGAGGGCGTAAGCATACCCCGCCCCTCGCCGGAATCGCCTGGACTGGTCCATACGCCAAGCAGCTTATCGTTCAGGTAGAAGTGGATATCCGAAGGCCAATCCGCCTGAACGCCAGGCGCCTCCGATCCGATTTCAAGTGAAAATTCGATTTCTTCAAGCTGCTGGCTGCTGTGCACATAATTCGGAATGCGGTATTCCACATACCCTTTGCCGAACCACAGAATGCGGGCATGCATCCGCTGCGGCTCATGAAAATAACGGGGATCGTCATATTGGCCAATGATGCGGTCCAGTGTCGCCAATCCGCAGGTCGGATGGACCTCGAAGCTCGAATAGTGGCCAACCGGTACCGAGACCTCCTGATATTCGCGCTGCTTCTCGCCCATCTGCGGTATATTCAGCTCCACCCGGCTGACGGCAAGGGAACAGATCTTGTGCGTCCCCCCGCCCCTGCGGACCAGTTGGGTATGGATAAGCCCCCCTTTCTCCAGTTTCTTCGTATGCATCGTCACGATCGCGCTGCTTAGTCCCAGCGCGGATGCAAGCTCCTTCACATTCATGGGCTGACCGGCCAGCAGCTCCAGAATATGCAGCCGGACCCCGCTCGCCAGTGCTTCGTATAAAGGCAGCCATTTGCGGTCTGTATTTGCGCGTATCATTCCATTCTCCCTCTATCCCGATTAACAAAACCATTAATTCATCAAAATTGAAAATTAAAGCTTGTAATGGGTTTATTGTTCGTGTTTAATAATGATGCAGGCAACTATTCAGGTTAATTGATTTATATATTTGTTAATTTAACATGAGGTGATGACCATGTCAAACAAAGCCAAAATGGTAGTGGACAAGGATTTCAAGATCGGTGAAGTGGACAAACGGATCTATGGATCGTTTATCGAGCATTTGGGAAGAGCCGTCTATGGCGGCATCTACGAACCCGGTCATGAATCGGCAGACGAACAGGGCTTTCGCAGCGACGTTATGGAGCTGGTCAGAGGCATTGATGTGCCGATCGTCCGTTACCCGGGCGGCAACTTCGTCTCCGGCTACAATTGGGAGGACGGGGTCGGTCCGGTCGAATCCAGACCGCGGCGGCTGGAGCTGGCCTGGCGGACGGTTGAACCCAATCTGTTCGGCCTGAACGAATTTATCGACTGGTGCCGCAAGGCGGACACG
The DNA here is from genome assembly GCF_056269255.1 of Paenibacillus sp. JT31N17. Classification (NCBI taxonomy): domain Bacteria; kingdom Bacillati; phylum Bacillota; class Bacilli; order Caryophanales; family Paenibacillaceae; genus Paenibacillus; species Paenibacillus sp. JT31N17. The sequence continues at coordinate 286,399 of NZ_JBWDNP010000004.1, read as the reverse complement.
GAAGCGATGATGGCCGTCAATCTCGGCACGCGCGGACCTGATGAGGCCAGACAACTGGTGGAATATTCGAATCACCCCTCCGGGACCTATTTGAGCGATCTGCGCATTCAGCATGGCTATAAGCAGCCCCATAACATCAAGACCTGGTGCCTCGGCAATGAAATGGACGGCCCATGGCAGATCGGCGCCAAGACAGCAGCCGAGTACGGAAGAATCGCCAACGAGACAGCCAAAGTGATGAAATGGGTCGACCCCTCGCTTGAGCTTGTCGCCTGCGGCAGCTCCAATCTTGGCATGGCTACCTTCCCCGAATGGGAAGCTACGGTTCTTGACCTTTGTTACGCCAATGTCGATTATATTTCGCTGCATCAATATTATGGCAACCGCGACAAGGATTCGGCCAACTTCCTGGCCCAGTCGATGGGGATGGATTCGTTCATCAATACCGTTATCTCCACAGCGGATTACATCCAGGCAAAGAAACGCGGCAAGAAGAAAATCAATCTTTCCTTCGACGAGTGGAACGTCTGGTATCATTCCAATGAAGCCGATAAGAAACTCGAGCCATGGACCTTCGCTCCTCCGCAGCTCGAAGACATCTACAACCATGAGGATGCGCTGCTCGTCGGCTGCATGCTGATCAGTATGCTCAAGCGAGCTGACCGGGTCAAAATGGCCTGTATCGCCCAGCTGGTCAATGTCATTGCCCCCATTATGACAGCAAATGGCGGTGCGGCGTGGAAGCAAACGATCTACTATCCCTACATGCATGCCAGCATCTTCGGACGGGGGACGGCTCTTATGCCGCTGATCCAGTCACCGAAATACGATGCCAAGGACTATACCGATGTGCCTTATCTGGAAGCCGTTGCGGTCCATAATGAAGAGCAGGGCGAGGTCACGATCTTTGCGGTCAACCGCAATCTGACCGAGTCACTGCCGCTCGCCGCCGATCTGCGCAGCTTCGGTAATTTCAGCCTGATCGAGCATATCGTGCTGGAGCACGAGGACCTGAAGGCCGCCAATACATTGGAGAGGCCGGATCACGTCACTCCGCATAACAAAGGCAGCGCGGTTGTTGCCGGCAGCTCGATAGAAGCGTCGCTTGGCAAAGCCTCGTGGAATGTCATTCGCCTCAAGCTGGCCTGATCCATGCAAAACGAAGGGTACCCGCTCATTTGGAGCAGGTACCCTTTTCCAATCATATAGGAATGGTTATGACCGGGCCTCTCGCCCCATCGGCGTAATCAACCCATCCATGCTGAAGGTGTTTTTCTCCTTGCGATAAGCTGCAAGCTTCTCATCATCCTGCTTTTCCGCCCACAGCTTCAGGGTGCTCCGTTCCCCTTCATAGGTGAAGAAGGGAACACTGTAGCCGCATGAGGTTTTCACCGACTCAACGGATATCGATACGATCTGGCGGGCACCCGGAAGCAGTTGAAAATGACCGATCTTCTCCTGCCATTCCTTCGAGCCGGAAAGAATGACGCGGCCTGTTCCGTACAGCCTGAGAATCATCGGCGGACCTTCCACCGCTATGAACATAAGCGTAATCCTGCCGTTCTCCAGCAGATGCGCGCTCGTTTCATTGCCGCTTCCGGTAAGGTCGAGATAAGCCACCTCGGTCGGGGAGAAAATACGCAGCACATCGTAGCCCTTTGGTGAAATATTGACATGTCCGTCCCCCTGCAGCGGAGCTGAGCCTACGAAGAACATATGCTGTTTTCGGATAAAGGCCTCATGCTCCGGCAGCATCGCATCAAACAATTTTCCCATTTCGCTTCACCTCGTCAGGAATAGTCATATCCCTATTATGACTGAAATGGCTCTCATAATGAAATATATTAATCTTAAATACTTTATAGGTATAAACTATAAACCGCGGCAAGAAAAACGGCTGATGCGGTACACTGACAGCGCTGCACATATCCTTCTTCCGCATGTATAGAAATCTATCGTTGGAAAATGTTTATGAATTCTATAACATTCAAAGTAACCGCCAAACGGCCGGGCATGTCTTCTCACTTTTGGCACCTCGCGGGGCTTCCCCGCGAGGTATGACGGTGCATGATGGCTGTCATCACAGGTATGTCCTAAGCCACCTGCAGCACGACGCTGAATTTTACGCCCCGGGGGGTATTCTCGATTCCGTAAGAGGCGCCATGGGCATCAAACACCTTGCTGACGATATACAGCCCAAGACCGCTGCCCCCCGTAGCCCGGTTCCGCGATTCCTCGACGCGATAAAAGGGCTCGAACAGCCTGGGCAGCTTCGCTTCATCCAGCTTCGCTCCGGTGTTCACGACCTCCAGCTTATACTGGCGTTTCATCCGGCCGGCCTTCGCATCCGTCCCGTCCTGCTCCGTGCCTGCTCCCAGCCCTGAGTTCACGCCTCTGCCAGCAGAACTCAGAGGAATGAACGCTTCTCCGGCCTGCGGCTCCTTCATCTCCGTAATACGCACGTAAACATGCTCGCCATCGCCGGAATATTGTACGGCATTGCCGATGATATTGGATACGGCCTTGGCCATAAGCCGCTCATCGGCGGCAATGACGGCTTCCTGCGGCAGCTCGCATTCAATCGTCATATCCTTAACCTCAGCCAGATAACTGATGTTTTCGACCGACTCGCGGACAAGCTCAGCCAGATCGACCTGCCGCATCAAGGGCAGAAAATCCCGGCTCTCCAGCTTGGACAGGTCCAGTATCTCGTGCACCAGCTTATCCATGTCGCGCATGATTTTATAGGACTGTCTTAGGTAGGTGTCACGGTCCCGGTAAGCGCCGACATTGCCGATCATCGCCTCAAGCTGGCCGCTCACCGCCGTAATCGGCGTCTTCAGCTCATGCGATATCGTCGCCACGAATTCACGCCGTTTCTTCTCCTGTTCACGCTCTTGTTCGATATCATCCTTCAGCTGCGCATTCGCCTCCTGCAGCTCCGCCATGGTCGAACGCAGGTTGGAGGCCAGCTTGCTCAAGCTCTGGGACAGCTCTCCAATCTCATCGCCCGACTTCAGGGGATTCGCCGCCGCGGAGAAATCCAGCTTCGCCAGCCTGCGCGCCACATTGTTCAAACCAAGCAGCGGACGGGCGATCAGGCGCGAATAAAGGGCCGCTCCGCCGACAGCAATGAGCAGGATGGCGATCAGCATGTAGGGAAGGAACCGCAGGATAACCTCGGAAGCTTCATCAATCGGCTGGAGCGGAGCGTTTACCGACAGCGTAAAGGACTCCGCGCTTTCGGCGAAATGAATGGTCCGGCTAACCGTCAGCATATTCGCACCTACAGCAACCGCTGGCCTTGCCGGAACGAATCGGTCCGGATTCTGCCTCAGCTTGCGGAAGCCCGGCAAATCAATGCTGCCTCCGCTGCCTTGAATGAACCACATCAAATCAGCGGGCAGCAGCATTTGACCGTTCACATCCCGCACACGCAGCATCGCGTTATGTTCCTCTCCGAACTTTATAATCTGCGGAATGGCATCTGCGTAATCCTGTCCGTCGACAGCCGCAACAAGCTCATTCACACCGCTATCCAGCCGGGCTTGCTTGATGGACTTGTAGTAGCCGGGCAGCATGAAATACAGCGTCAAATAAATCAGCAGCGCCGACACGACCAGCAGCGCCGCTGTGATGGTGAATATTTTAAACGTGACGCCCCTGCGCCTCATCCTTCCTCTTCCGCCGGTTCGTTCTCCCATGCGTATCCGACTCCTTTGACTGTTCGAATCACCGAGATAACACCCAGCTTCTTGCGGATATTTTTGATATGGGCGTCGACAATTCTGGAATCGCCGAAGTAGTCATAACCCCATATTTTATCAAGCAGCATATCGCGGGTCATAATCCGGCCGGCGTTGCTGAGCAGCACGCTCAAGATATCAAACTCTTTGGTTGTCGTATCGATCAATTGACCGTCAACATACACTTTATAGGCATCCGGATCCAGCCGCAGCCGGCCGCCAAACAACAGCCCGCCCGGCTTCACTTTGCTTTTGGTCCGGCGCAGCACCGCCTCCACCCGCTTCATCAGCACCTGGAAGGAGAATGGCTTCACGACATAATCATCCGCATGCATTTCGAAAGCGCGCAGCTGATCCTTCTCTTCGCCAAGCGCCGTCAACACGATCACGGGCATGTCGGATTGCTCCCGGATCATCCTGCATACGGTAAATCCATCGAGATGCGGCATCATTATATCAAGAATAACCAAATCGTAGGGCTGCTGCTGAATCTTGTCCCAGCCTTCCCGTCCGTCGCTTGCGACCTCCACCTCATACTGCCGGGAGCGCAGATACTCCGCTATCAGCTCTTGAATATATTGATCGTCCTCGATGACGAGAATATGTGCCGGCATAACCGCAGCAGCCCCCTGTTACTGGAATAGGCTTATTATAAACGGTGAATATGAAATTAAAATGAATGCCGCATGAAGCGGCAGGACAGAAAAAAGGACATCCGTCTCTATGGAATAAATTCGGTTTTTTCCGCACCGAATATTACTCGCATCAAGAAGATGTCCCGCTTTTCTGACGAAGCTCCGTTTCACCGGCAGTTATTGCTTCGGTTCCTTCACCAGCTGCTCCTGCGCCATCCGCACCAATTCCCGGACCATCGATCCGCCGATCCGTCCGCCCACATGCCCGACAGACTCCGTGGTCAAACCGCCATTATAGCCATGCTCCATAGGCACGCCAAGCGATTTGGCAACCTCGTATTTCACATCGTCGGGCCTGTTCGGGTCCACTGCATAGCCCTCGCGCCGCATCACTTCCGCCTTAAAGGCGCTCATCTGCTGGCTTACGCCAGGTACAACATGCGTTCTTCTGCCTCTTCTGGCCATTTATAACTCACTCCTTTTGCACATCCGGTTTTATCTAGGCATAGGTTGCCCGGTGCGGAACGGAATCATGCGCATCCTAAAAAGCATCTGTTTAATCCCCGCTTGTGGCGGCGGTTAAACGGATGCTTTTGAAATCATTTATCTACTGCCAAGTCAGTCAAACCATCCTTTGATTTTAAACCAGGCGAACATGCCGCCGCCGAGAAGAACCATGACAGAGAGGACTCCAAAATAACCGCCATGCCAGTCCAGCTCGGGCATATTTTGAAAATTCATCCCATAGACGCCGGCGATAAAGGTGAGCGGCATGAAGATGGTGGTAATGACGGTCAACGTCTTCATGATCGTGTTCATCCGGTTGGAGCTGAGCGACATATAATGATCCCGCATATCGGAGGTCATGTCGCGGTTGGAATCCACCATCTCCGACAGCTTCAGCAGATGATCGTGAACATCGGTAAAAAACAGCAAATAATGGCTCATCCCGTCAATACGCTGCGTATTGACAATCCGGTATAACAAATCCCGCATCGGCACGATCGTTTTGCGCAGCTTCAGCAGCTTGTTGCGGATTTCAAAAACGTCGCTGAGCTTCCCCTGCACCTTAAAATCAAGCTCTTCCCCCTCAAACTCCAGCAGCTGATCCTCAATCGCCTCCACGGCCGGAAAATAATGATCGACCAGCTCATCCATCACCAGATATGCCGTGTACAAGGGGCCTTGCTCTTCGAACTGGGGCTTGCGCAGGAACTTGGACCAGGCTTCTTCCATCTCCTGCAGCGGCTTCCAATGGAAGGTGACCACAAAGCCGGGACCGACGAACATATCCACTTCCACCGGCCTCCGGCCCTGCTCCTCCATCGCGTGCAGAACGAAGAAATGGACATTATCGTAATGATCCAGCTTCGGACGCTGCAGGTGCATGAGGCAGTCTTCAATCGCCAGAGGGTGAAAATGAAAATAGCTGTCGAGCAGCTCCACTTCCTCCTCCGTAGGCTTGCAAAAATCAACCCAGATCCACTTTGCCTGCTCACGGTCGATCTCAAGAAGCGGCGTATGCTCAATCAGCTGTTTGTCCTTCGTGATGACTAACGTACGAATCATAATCCGTGCTCCATCCGACTTTTCTTTTCATTGTAGCATTGGAGATTTCAGGGAGCAATTTTACCCGGACTTCATCATCTCCAGCACGCTCTTCCGATTGCTCTCGTAAATCAATCCGGCCAGTTTGATGTTGGGAAATCCCCGTTCCAGCAGCTTCAAGCCACCGGCCGTACAGGAGAGGTGATGATGGAATTTGTAGAAACGCATCCGGTTTGGATCGAGTCCGCTCCGATGCAGGTACCGTTCATACTGCGCGCCGAAGCGGAACTGCATGAAGCTGTGCTCATGCTCGATATCAAAATATTCGGCACCCTCAATATCGATGAGATACGGCTCATTCCGTTCATTCACCAGCACATGGTCAGGGCCTAGCTCACCATGGATAAAGCCATACTGCTCACGCGGCTGAATGCCGGTCATCAGATGTTCAAGATGCTTCAAAATCTGATGCTCATTCCATTCGCTTTGTTGTATACGCGGCACCGTGAAAGCAAGCTCCCTAAGTGCATGGTCATATATCTGTTTATGGCAGGGATTTGCCGGAGCTTGATGATCCGCTTCTCCGCCGGGCTGCGCCTTCCCCCACGCCTTGCCGCAGCTGCCATGCATGGCTTGGAGCATCTCCGCCAGCTCTCCATAAATTCCATCCCTCACATCCGCCGTTGCCTTTTCACAGGCCTCCAGATTCATGCCGGAAACATATTCGACAATGGCATAATCAAAAGGGTAGCGGTTCCTCTCCCTGTTGATATAACGAATCGCGGGTACACGAACGCCAATTTGGCTCAGCAGGCGTGTATTGGTCTCGAATTGGAGTGCCCCGTAAGACGCATCCGTTACCCCTCCCTCACGTAAATCCCGTTCAAAATAATTCGCCGACAGGTCCCAAACAAACAGAATCAAGCGCAATCCTTCCGTACAATTCAGCTTGTAGACCGCTTTCTGCGCGCCGCCCTCACTGATCCGGCTAATGTCGTTCAGTCGATACCGGTTTCCTCCAATCTCCCTGATATGCTCCTCCAAATCCGCCTGGCTAATGTGTCCGCCGCTGTTTTGCGACATGATGCTCCACTCCCTCTCTTGAGTCTGTCCTCGAGCCCGGGAAGAGTTGCAGTATCTCGGGAAAATCTGCTCAAGCCAGCATGCTTCCGGACTATCGTAAACAAAATACCGATAAAAATATAGACTGTTTCGAAACCGTATGTTATGATGTTGAATGAGTTCTGTATAAAATCATCCATACGATCAGGAAGAAACGGAAAGCCGTTTCTGTTTCTGACGGATTCAAAAAAGCCTTGGGACAAATGAGTCCCAAGGCTTTCCTATTGAATTTTACTCAACTTTCGTACAAAGAAACTGGCAAGTAAGCCTTGATGTAGCTAGGTAAACTACTGATCCATTGTAGTAGTTGCGTATGAATCCAAGTTGTGATGCGTTTTCCTGTCTTTAAAGCGATTTGTTCTACAAGTTCAACAAGGGTAATGAGCGCAATTGCCCAGTCCAGTTCTTTCACCTCATCACACATTGCATGAAACATCCCACCAAATGAACGGGCATCGGTATATTATCATATGTAAAACTGTTGCAAAATACCGTCGAACCAGCTCCAAAGAGTAAACCCCAAAAATGGTCTACAGTTTTTGCAATTCGTACAAAATATCCGCTGGTTCCATACGCTGCATGAAATTAGGATTTACATACGCAGAGCGAACTATAGCACGCTCATCAATCATAAATGTAGCTGGAACTGGCAATATCCAACGATTTGTACTGTTATATTCCGCCAGGTTCAAACCGAAATTTTCTAACAAGCTTTGCAAAAAGCTGGGAACCTCATAAAGAATATTATATTTAGCTGCGGCAAGACCATTACTATCACTAAGAACCTTATAAGTTAAATCTTGCTTCTCTACTACGGATAACGAATTATCGGGTGATTGAGGACTGATCGCAATTAATTGCGCACCCAAAGCATGAATTTGAGGGAGAATTTGCTGGTATGCTTTTAATTGTATATTACAAAATGGGCACCATGACCCTCTATAAAAAACCAAAACTACGGGTCCTTTGGACAATTCATCATATAAATTAACCTTATTGCCTAAAGCATCTGTTGCAGAAAAATCCTTAGCCTTCTCACCAATTGAAATTCCATTATATTTTCCAGAGTCCTGCAATTCGCGTAGTGACCGGTCTAATACCATATGCGCCTCTGCAGGTGTACTTGCCATAAAGTGATTTTTTTCATGCACTAATTGTTCTGCTAATTGTAAATTGTTCATCGTAATGCCTCCTATTTTAAATTATTATCTTGAGGTGATTAAGGATATCGAATAATGGCTTAGATTAGTTCGCGAAGAGCGTTCAGAGCGGCTTCATAATTCGGATGATCCGTCATTTCCTTGAGATATTCTACATACTGAATTGTGTTGTTCGAGTCTAGAATGAAGATAGCCCTCATGTCCAATTGTAATTCTTTTATGAGTACGCCGTACGCTTCACCGAATGAGCGGTGTTTATAGTCGGTGAGTGTAATCATTTTATCGATCCCGGCAGTGGAACAAAATCTGCTTTGAGCAAAAGGAAGGTCTACTGAAATGGTTAAAAAGATCACTTCATTACCAAGCTTGGATGCCTCTTCATTGAAAAGTCGTGTTTGCGATTCACAAACAGGGGTATCTAGGGAAGGGACAACCGAAATCAATTTGATTTTACCTTCATAATCGGAAAGGCTTGCTTCCTTTAGTAAATCTTGATTAATCTTGAAATCCGGTGCTTTATCTCCGATTTTTAATTCTGGGCCTACCAGAGTAATTGGGTAACCTTTCGCTGTTGCCACTCCTACGCGTTCTTGAGCCATTGATAATTCCTCCTCGAATAAATTCATATTAATCTCTACCTGCCTCAACAAATTTTTCAGCAATCATTTTCGGTTGCGTAATAACTGTACTGATATGATCTCCCGTGCCTTCGATGAAACGATATATCCCTAGACGGCTTGATTGAGTTGGATGCCATCCTAAAGCACCTTGAGGCAGAGCTGTATCTTCATCGAGGTAAAGGAAGCTTTTGGGAATCTCAAGACTATAGAACTTTTTAAGATCTAATTTCTCAAATAATGGACCTGCCGGCTCTGGCGCTGCTTGACTATAAATAGCTTGGGCTACATCAAGGGATGCCGTGTTGGCTAATGTATCACGAAAGATCGTAAATGGAAGAGCAATTGTATCGTCTGTTGTCGTGCTTCTAAGCTGCTTGAAAAGTTCTTGAATGGGAACAGGGAACTGATCAACCACACTTTCACCGTCTTGTGGCACAAAAGCATCAAAGAATACCAAGCGTTTGATGCGATCAGGAATTTGTTCAGCGACTTTCTCAACGACAGTCCCGCCAAAGCTATGTCCGAGAAGGATAATATCATGCAGGTCTTTTTCTTTTATAAAATCAACGACGGAGGTTGTAATTTGTTCGTGAGTCACATTTGTGTCTGCACCTGCGCCATGCCCTGCGTACTCCGGTGTATAGACAGTGTATCCCATCTTTCGGAGCTCCTCAGCCACTCCATTAAAGTAGCTGCTGTCAGCCCAAGCGCCGTGAATGAGCACAAAAGTCAGTCCATGCTGTTTAGCGCCTTTTTCTCCGACTGCTTTAAGTGTATCCACGGTGTCATAGGAAGTGCCGTTGATGATTGATTTTGGCTTGAATACATCCAAACCATCCACTTGTACATAGCCGTTAGCCAGATTGAATGTGATACGGCTGGAAGCAATTTGATATTGATTAACTAGGGTATCGCGTGCCGCAACGAGAGAAGTACCTTTTTCCGCTGCTTGAGCGGTATTAACCGAATTGCTAATATTTAAGCTAAGTAGTGCAAACGAGGCAACTAAAGATGCAATGACAATTTTGTTTTTCAAATTCATGATTAAAACCTCCTGGTTAGTCTGATTTTTTTTAATACGGTTATTTCAATTCCAATGAATATTACAGCTTGTCAACGATCCGTTCCGCCAACATTATTCAGCTTAATCCTTCTCCTTACTTGTTTAATCAGCTCCTAAGTAAGATAATAGCAAAATCAAATACTTGTAACCGTGACTTTGTCACATAGGAATAAAATTGGGAGGGAAAAATAATGAAGTATATAAAACGGATGGAAGCAACGTAGACCTATGCAGGAAGGAAGTTATTGAGGATGGTGCACGTATTGTTTCCCCAAATTCGACTGGCGCACAAATTGTTAGTGATCTTTTGCCGTCAGCTGATATTGTGTTAGACTCGGAATTATTGCTATCAGGAGAGTTTCAGCATTTGAACAATAATGAATGGGTGATGTATAAACCTCAATGGGGTGCCTTTTATCAAACAGGAGTGGAATCATTTTTACTAAATAAGAAAAACCGCCTTTGGCGGTCTTTTTTTGTTTTAGCGCATATCTGTAATTTTGTACTCTATTCCTTTCAAACCCTTATAGTACTCTGGGTACATTTCCCCGCCACACGCTTCACAACTAAACTTGGGTGGAACAGTAGGATCCCCCTTATCCATTCCATTGGAAAACGTAGGAGCCTGTAAAGCCCATATTCTTAGTAATTCCAGCGGTAGCCAGATGTTTCAGAATGTTCAAAAAATGCACCTTTTATTTCTTTAGGTAATTGAAATTCAGTGCGCTTTGCGGATCATAGTAGAGTGGCACCCTTCGTTTTGGAATGGTTGTAGGAGTAACTTCCATTATACCAAAATCAGGTGTCATTTCCTATGTAAAGACCACAATTATTATGCCATTACATCCAGTAACGGCGCGGGTTTAACACGGTTTTACTAGTGCGAAAGTTGAGTGTTTTATAAAACAGCTGGATGCCAAAGATGATTCCGCATGCGCAGCCTGTCGGTTTCACCGAACCCTGATGAAGCTGCTTTAGTAAAATCATACTTGCCGGTTGGCGATCCGCTTGACCTCCATCACGCTGATGCGCTGATCCACAACCTCGTGGAACAGCGTATCCTCCTTTACATGATCGATAAATAAAATACCGTCCAGATGATCCACCTCATGCTGGATGCATCTGGCGAGGAATCCCTCTCCCTGGATCACCACTTGCTCTCCGGCCCTGTTCAATGTCCGCACCGCTACAGTTTGTGCCCGTTTAACAATCCCCGCATATCCAGGGTAGGAGAGGCAGGCCTCAGGCCCGGTCTGTTCGCCGCTTGCACTGATGATTTCCGGATTGATCAGCTCAATCAACCCCTCACCACAGTCCATCACCACGACCCGGCGCAGAATTCCCACCTGCGGAGCAGCCAGGCCTGCCCGTCCATCGGAGTCGTGCAGCGTCTCTGCCATATCCTCGAGCAGCTTGATAATCCTGGGCGTGATCTCCTCGACGGGTTTGGACTTCTTGCGCAGGATCGGATCGCCGAACGGCAGGATTGCTTTGATGCTCATGCTTTAAGCTCCTCTCATTTGATGATTGGGGGTGTGCACCCATAGGTCATTCGGCTTGCATTCCAGCGCTGTACACAACGCATCAAGCGTGTCAGCCTTCATTTGTTTCGGAGCTGCCGTCAGCAAAGCGCTGATGGAAGGCGCGGACAGACGGTAGCCTGTTTTTTCATGCAAAAGACGACCCAGTGCCGCCCCGGACCAAATACCCCGCTCAGCCATCACTTGTCTCAACATCCATTCGAGCATATCTCCACTCCTCTTCAGCCGATTAATTAGGCAACACTTAATTTATTAAGGCAATACCTAATATTATACCAACAGCAATCGAAAAGGCAACGGCGGCGGTCAGCCCTTTTTGTCTATTCTGTTTCTGAGGGAAGAAACCTGCAGCGCCGCCAAAGGATGTCAACAGCCGTTTGTCGCTTGTGTAACTTTTATGATCTTGCTAACGTGGTACTAAGTGAAGCATCAAGCAGTGGTGTAAGGAGGAAAGCGCTTGTGACAGCGGGCTTGGATGATTTATACCGCCAGCATATGAATGACATTTACCTTTATCTATATAAACTATCGGGAAACAGGCAGACCGCCGAGGATCTCACCCAGGAAACTTATTTTCGCGCTTTCCGATTTCTGGATTCCTATACCGGAGGCAAGGTCCGCCCATGGCTGTTCAAGGTAGCGTATCACGCTTTCATCGATTGGCACCGCAAAAAAGCCCGACGCCGCGAGCTTCCCCTGGTTATGCAGCCTGAAGCCACTGGTCCGCCAGACAGCGATCCCGAGAGCAGAATGCTTGAGCAGGAATTGCATGAGCAATTCGAGACTCTTGCCCGGGAGCTTCCGCACAAACAGCATCAGTCGCTGCTGCTGCTTTACTATCATCAGCTCACCTATGATGAAATCGCCCAGGTTCTGGGTATCCCGCTGGCCGATGTCAAGATATCGATCTACCGCGGCAGACAAAAATTACGTCAGTTATGGAGGAAGGATAACGATGACCCAGCCATCCGATGAACAATTGAACAGCAGGATCGCGGCCTATTTGCGGGGGGAGCTTACCGGGGAGGAAGTCAATCTTCTGCGTAGTGAGCTGGAACAAAACGAGACCTTTGCCGGCCAACTGGAGCTGCTGCTGCTGGGACCGCCTCCCGGCGAATCGGAAAAGCCGGAACATGGCGGCATGCCCATTGACATGCAATCCAACATCATCCGCCGCAGCAAGTGGCAGAGCCGGTTCTCGGTGGTTTCGATCACCTTTACAACGCTGGCCGCCATTTTCCTTGTATCCGTTTTGTATGGGTATTCCAATGTTTTCTTCGCCACCCGCTGGTTTGGTCCGGATGTCCATGCCATGATCCGGGTCACCAGCGATGTCATTTCATTCACGAAGCCTGGCATCAAGGTCGGCAATTCAGCAACCGGAAGCGCGCTGCTCACGTTTACAAGCGATTATGAGCTCCGGGAGCAGGTGGGCAGAGGCGAGAATACCGTCGGGTATTACCGGGAAAATTGGTTTTTTGCCAAGGTATCGAGCAGCTATGACTGGTCAGGCGGCCAGCATGCCCTTCCCTTCTTTTTCCGGTACCCGACAGAAGGCACCGACCCGGATCCTCAACCTTCGAGCGGGAATGGATGGCTGACGCTGGAGAAGCTGCCGGAGGGAACCGTCTCCCAGCTTGCCGTCTCGTTCCGGCATTTGCTGACACATGACGAATATTTCGCGATCATCAAAAAATACGACCTCGACACCATCTGGTTCGCCGTCGATACAGGGGTGGAAAGCAAGCTGTCCGCAAGCAATCCGTTCCTGGGCTCGGGCCTTGTGTTCGGTTATGCTCCGGATGCGCTGCCGTACGGAGATGAGGATAATCCGGGCAGCTATACCATAGAAGACAACGCGGAAGGCGAACGCCGCGCGCAGACCTATTTGAGAGAGATCCGTTATCTGCTTGACCACGGAAGGCTGACAGAGGCGCTGCTGCGCAATAATGCGCAGAACCCGCAATTCAAAGCAGCGAACTTGGAGGACCGCTACGGCTATTTGATGAAAAATGGCGTCAAGCTGTACGGCGCCGTGTTGACCGGCCCGACCAAGGAACTGCTCAAGCTCAAACAGGAATCCGAGCTGGACACTCCCCTGGTGGGGTCTACGGACTGGTGGAACTGGGACCAGCAGCAGGCGAGCGGCGTGGAATACAGCCATTGATTAATCCAGCCAGCCATTCTTCCGGGCAATTCCGATCGCATCGATCCGGTTTTTGGCCTCCAGCTTCTGGATCGCCTCCGACAAATAGTTCCGTACCGTTCCGGCTGTCAGAAAAAGCTTGCCCGCCATATCGACCGCCGATAACCCTTCCGCGGCAAGCTTCAGCACCTCGCGCTCGCGTTCGCTGAGCGGGTTCTCCGCTTCCCAGAATGTCATAGCAAGCTCGGGGCTGACTGCCCGGCCGCCTTGATGGACGCTGCGGAGCGCTGCGCCCAGCTCATCGATCGGCGAATCCTTGAGCAGAAAGCCCTGTACACCGGCACGCATCGCGCGCTGAAAATATCCGGCCCGCGAGAAAGTCGTCAGAATGACCACCCGGCAGGAATGCTTTTGCGCCTTCAGGCGTTCGGCCACGTCGAGCCCCGTCAGCTTCGGCATCTCAATGTCCAGGATGCACAGATCCGGTACAAGCGACTCGATCATGGAGAGCGCCTGCTCGCCATTTTCCGCCTGGCCGATCACCTCAATATCGTCCTCCAGATCAAGCAGCGCGCTGAGTGCCCCGCGCAGCATGGCCTGATCCTCCGCCACAATGACTTTCATGGTTATTAACCCCCTTTATTCCATCGATTTGGTAACCCGCGGCACTGTGAAGGTTACAGACGTGCCGCTGCCTTTGAATGGCGCGAAGCTCAAGTCGCCCTCGACCAGCTTAAGCCGCTCCTTCATGCCGTTCAGCCCGTTCCCGTCAGTAACCCCCGCAGCGGGGTCGATGCCGCGGCCGTCATCGGAAACTTTAAGATGAAGCAGATCCGGCTCCCCCATCCACTCCACTGTGCATGTTCTCGCCTTGCTGTGCTTGACGATGTTCGTGACCGCTTCGCGCAGGCACATGCCCAGAATATTGTCGGCAAGCGGTGATGCCATGCTTTCCGCGAGCTCGCCGCGAACCTCAAGCACAATATCTGCCGCAGCCAATATTTGTTTCGCGTTTACCAGCTCGTCCCGGACCGTTACGGCATTCATCCCCGATACCAGCTCCCGCACCTGCTTCAGCGCCGCCCGCGAGGTGGCGTGAATATCTTTGACCTCCTGAGCGGCGCGCTCCGGATTCTTCACGATCAGCCTCTCCGCAAGCTCGCTCTTGAGCGTGATAAGCGACAGGGTATGACCCAGCGTATCATGCAGATCGCGGGAGATCCGCTGCCGCTCCTCGTTCTTGGACAACCGCGCAATCTCCTCATTCGCCAGATTGAGCTTTTCCCGCAGCTCAAATGATTTTTGGCCCATCCGCAGCGCAAAAGGCAGGAAGAGCATGACCAGCATCGCAGGTACAATCTGGATCATGTCATTAGCGCTCAGGTACAGCTGATAGTACAATCCCACAGCAATGAACAGCGCAACCATTGCGCCCATTCCAACGTACATCTGCTTCCTAGACGATATCAATCCGATGATGGGGGACGGATAGAAGGCCATGTAAATGAAGCCCGCATTATACCGGTAGCAGAACAGCCCTATAATGATAAGCTGCAAAAAAACAGAAATAAGCCTTCCCCGGTTCACTCTTGAACTGTAGAGATACAGGGCTGTAAATACGGCAAGGACAAGGAGTCCGATCACAAGCTCCCCAACGGGACGGCTAAACAGCTCGGTGAGCGGAAACGCCAGGTAAAACAAAAAAACAAATGAAAAGTAAAGGGGCGGCCCTTTACGGGGCCGCACGGCCGATCGCTTCATATTACACCGCTTCCCGCTTTTTAATGATATAAGAGGATAATACCATAAATACCAGCACATACGCTGCCAATATCAGCACGCCGCTCCAGTCGAGGGAACCTCCGGCCACCAGATTCCAGGCTCCCTGGCCAAGCCGGAAGGTCGGCGTGAATTGGGCCAGATTCTGCAGCTCTGCCGACATCGTGGAGGTCGGCATCCACAGACCGCCCAGCACCGATAGCCCCATATACACAATCATGCTGATCACCTGCACGACATCCGCATTCTTGATCGTGCCCAGCAGCGTGCCAAGCGCCATGAAGGAAAAGCCGCCGATCCATATCCACAAGCCGCTTTCGATCCAGACGGCCGGGGATAAATCGATGCCCTTGGCAATCCCGCCGATGATGAACATCATGGCAATAATAATCAGATTAATGAACGCCTGCGCCGCCACCTTGGAGAAGATATAGGACCATGAGGGCAGAGGCGTAATATGCAGCAGCCTGATCCATCCTTGAGAGCGCTCCTTGGAGATCCTCTGGGAAAAAGACATGAGGCTTGCCCCGATAACCCCGTATACCGTCATGGACATGAGATAGTACGAGCTGAAATTCACACCCCCGACCGTTGTATCGCTTCCCATCGCACTGGTGAAGATAAAGAAGAAAGCTACCGGCATGATGACCGAGAAGAAAACAAACCGTTTATTCCGTGCTGTGCGCAGGAGCTCCGCTTTGCACTGCGCCCACGTTGCCCGCATACTTGTGTTTTTCATTATCAATCTCTCCTATCGTTGGGTGGTTTGCTGAACAAGCGCCTGAAAAGCATCCTCAAGTCCGCCGCTGGCAATTTCAATATCTCGCATATCGATCCGTTTCTCTACAAGGGCGGTGATCAATCGGTCCGTATTGCCGCTGAACAGTCTGACCTTCCGTCCGCTCCACTGGATATCCGTGATTCCCGGCATTGCCGCCAGCGAATCCGGGGTGACGGAGGCTCCGGCAGTGAACGTTATCACACGGCCAGTTGTTTCCGCCTTGATCTCGCTTGGCGTGCCATCGGCGATCAGCTTCCCGTTATTGATGACCACAATCCGGTCGGCTACACTGTCCGCTTCCTCGAGATAATGGGTCGTCAGCACAATAGTCCGGCCTCTTCCCGCCATGGCGCGAATCGTATCCCAGAAGAGCTGGCGCGAGGAGACATCCATCCCGACTGTCGGTTCGTCGAGAAACAGCACCTCAGGATCGCCTGCTACAGCCAGCGCGAAGCCGAGCCGGCGCTGCTGTCCGCCGGAGAGCGCCGTTGCCATCTTGTTCTTCTCCTCCTCCAGGCCGGAAATCCGCAGCAGCTGCTCAAGCGGCAGCGGCTTCTCGTAATAATGACGGAACAGCTCTATCGTTTCATACACTTTCAGATTATCGATGACGCTGACATCCTGCAGCATCGCGCCGATCTGGTCGCGGATCCGCTGGTCCCGGGGATCTCCCCCAAGCAGCTTGACACTGCCGCTGGTCGGCTGATGGAGGCCGAGTATCATGGAGACCGTTGTTGTCTTGCCTGCGCCGTTGGGGCCAAGAAGCGCCACTACGCTGCCTTTCTCAATCGTCAAGGATAACCCGTCGACTGCTTTCTTCCCTTTATAGATCTTCGTCACCTGATCCAGCTGTATGGCTGCTGTCATGGATTCCCACCCCTTATTCCTTGTTTGCAGTAGGCCTTGTGCTGCGGCCTCTTTGTTGATTTCATCTTACCAAGACGTGATGCCGGCAGGTATTCACGAATGTAATGTCTTGCGCATGACAAATGTCATACGGGTCGGACTCATCAGGGAGGGAAGCAGTGCGATCAGGAGGAAGCGAATTTCTTTGAATGGAACTTGACATTATTAATAGAATGTGATATATTATATGTCTATATGTAGTGTAACCTCATGGTTTTCCCCGATTTAGTTTTAGTTAAGATGGTTATCCTCCCATCCAGTTAACACATTCCTTTTATCACGGCTGCTTTAAGGAACACGGATTCAAACTGGCGCGGTCATTGGAACCGCAAGGACGACTGAGAGGTAAGGGCTTTCGTTGTTTTCGTGCAAGTGAATCGAAGACCACTAAATGTTACGCTATTATATACATCGCATATGCGCTCCGCTGAATCGATCGATCGGTTTGACGGCGCAGGCTAAGCGACTAATACAAATGACCCCCGCTGATTAATCAGCGGGGGTCGACTAATTTTCAGGGGCTTCATCCTGACGATGAAGGGCAGGGCGGAGAATCGTCTTAACGATTCTCCGCCAAAGGATGCCTGATCCATATCGTAAAATCCGCGTTCTCCCAGGTCCGGGAGTCCGTCCAGTAGAAAGTGAACTCCACGCCCGTCAGCTTGCCGCTGGCGGATAAGGGGATATCAAACCAATAAGTCCCGAACCCGCTGCCCTGCATCTCATCATCATGTACGGTATGCCAATTATCCATGCTCCAGTGAATGCGCGCCTGAGCCAGAACCTCGATCCGCAGAGGCTCGCCCACATTCGTCGAGCTGACCTTATGATTGAAGCGCCAGACGTTGCGCAGCGCAGGCGGCCCGTCCTTATAACGCTCGGCAACGATCGGCACGCGGTCGAATAATTGATCATCCTGCAGACTCCGCAGCAGGTTGAGATATTCCGCATGAGCCCATACCAGCGGCATCGCGGAGCCAGTCGGCTTACCCCTGTGCAGTCCCTTGTCCGGAATGTCCGGAAGGGTCCACAGCTGTTCGGGCAGCAGCTTATTACCGTCGGCGAAATCCTCAAGGGCGCGCGCCAGACGCTCCGCCTCCGCTTTGTTTCCCGCTGCCAGTTCATAATGCGCCCGTTCTCCCGTAAGCAGGGGCCACGCCTGTCCGACCCCGTAACCCTGGAAGGGATCACCGTTCTCATGCTCGCCGTAGCCGTCATGATTATACCGGTACCAGCTCGGCTCGGCGGGCAGCTCCACTTTAATTACCTTATCCACCACCTGCACAGAGTTCAGGATATGCGGATCATGGGGCGGGCGTATGCCGTAATCGACCAGCTGCAGGAATCCCGCATCCACCACATCGTCCACCGGGAACTCGCTCTGTACATCGGGCGCCAGATTGCGGATCGGGATTTTGCCTTGATGGGGACTATCGTGATCCGGATTGCCGACCACAACCGTGTTCAGCCGCTCGTAATGGGCAGGCAGCTCCGGATCGAGCAGGCTGTTCGTCGTATAGGTCCACGCATCCAGATTGCTCGCCCACCAATCTGCAACCTCTGTCAGATAGACGGAATGCTCCCGTTCGCCTCTGGCGTCAGCCAGATCGGCAGCGCAGACCAGCGCCGTGATCATGGCCGCAAGCGTCGAAGGGGAATACCCGCCGTCCTCTTCCCACCGCTCCTGCCCGGTCACCGGCCCCTGCCGGATCAGAAAAGCCGCTGCTTTGAACACCATCGGCCAAGGGTCGAAGCCCTCCAGCGCATTTCGTTCACTCAGCCGCCAGGCGAGAATAACCGGAAAAGCCGTCTCATCCAGCTGAATGCCGTCCCAGAAAGGGCGACCGTCAATCCAGTTGTTCTGATGCCAGCCCCCGCATTCCTGCTGAATCCCGGCCAGATAGAGCAGGATCGCCCGGGCGCTCTCCACATCGTCTATGGCCAGATGTCCCGTTGCCGTCTGTACCAAATCCCGCGGCCATACCAGATGGTAACCGCCTGTTTGCCCGTCCGCCGTGCTTGTCTCTCCCCATGGAAAGGAAAGCGAAGCGATCGTCCCGCCGGGATGGAGCTTGTCCTGATGACTCAGCAGCACTTGGACGCTCGAACGGAATAAAGCCCCGTCATCCCCCGTGCAGGCGGATAAATTACGAATGGGCTCCGTTCGGTTTTTCCACTGATCCACATAGGCCTCATAGCAGTGCCCGTAGCCTGCCTCTATTGTTGCGCAGGCCTGGCCTGCCGCTTCCTCCTCCGTCTTCCCGAAGCCGAAAACAAGCGTAAACACCCCATCCTCCGGCATATCGATCTGTCCTGTGAGCACAACATTGCCGTCCGGGGCCGAATCAAACTCATTCGTCATTCTATAGTTTGCGGCGATATCCTGCCAGCCGCCGGAGGTACCGGCATATCCGACCGAGCGTTTGCTGAAACCGGAGGAGCACATAACGGCAAGCGTGATGGAGCCGCAGGAAGCGAGCAGCAGAGGATTACCCCGATATTCGCCGATCCGCGCGTCATTGTGGTAACCCTGATTTCCGATATGCGGGGAGGTCAGCGCGAACAGCGAATAATCCGCAGGCTTTCCCTCCAGGGGAATGAAGCGGACCTGCTGAATCAGCGTATTTCGGGAAGGGTCCGTGATCACATCCTTGGTAATCTCATACCGTCCCGAGAGGCAGGTGTTCGTAATCCGGAAAGCGGGCGCCCACAGATCCAACCGCTCCATTTTATGCCTGGTACCCGACTTCTCCTCAGAGAAAAATCCATCTCCCGCCACCACGAACTGCGCATCTTTTATATTTGCCCTATCGACCTGCGGATAATAAACCTCATTCATTATCCCTTGCGAAAAAGTGAACCATACCAGCGATTCGGGACTTGCCGCGGTACCCACACCGGATTTGGCCCCTGTCGTCCAGGTCGGACGCTCCCCGGGTCTGCCGAAGGCTTCATTCATCTGCAACAATCCCCCTGCATTCTTATTGTTGTCCTCGCTCATGCCACTAATGATTATATTTTACCCCTGCAGGGCAGCCGTAAACTGCCCGTCCATGCTGCGTGAGGACCGCTCATTTTAGCATCGACAAAAAAAGCGTCCTGATCGGACGCGCTTGGAGAACAATTTAAGATAAAAAGCAGCTTCAGCCCTCTTCGAATCGAAGCATCACACGGCAGGACAACCTAAGCGGGCAAACGCTTGGCGCGCCGGTTCGTCAACCGGCAGGAAAACTCCGATTCCCGGATACATGCTGCTGCCGGCGGAA
Source organism: Paenibacillus sp. JT31N17 (assembly GCF_056269255.1). Classification (NCBI taxonomy): domain Bacteria; kingdom Bacillati; phylum Bacillota; class Bacilli; order Caryophanales; family Paenibacillaceae; genus Paenibacillus; species Paenibacillus sp. JT31N17. Next base: position 266,086 of record NZ_JBWDNP010000004.1, on the reverse strand, counting down.
AGAAAGACTTGCCTGTAACGGATCGGAACTAACCCGCCTGCACATTCCGTTCTGGCTAATATGATTCTGGAGTGGTTTTCTTGATGTTCCGGTGTCTTCGGCTCCATATTCCAATACTTATCGGTATCGCCGTATTGATGGAATTTTCGAATCAATCTTTGATACCAGTCATCGTGCCGGGAAAGCAGATGGTTCCTCTTGAAAGCTTGTATCCCATTGATGGCATGCGATTCCCACTGTTCAAACGATGCTGCATCGTAAGTGGAGCGAGCCCGTATGGGAAGATCGGAATTGAAATGAAAATCGATTAGATTCATGCGGTTCTCATAAAATAAATCGCGGGGGATATCAAATAAATCACGGAATGGTTCATTAAACTCCTTGATATCCAACGTCGGGGTTACGATCATGGCTGGAAGAGATAAATTTGCCATCAATTGATGCGCCTGCTCCAGAGCAAGCTCCAGGGATCGTCCCGCCATTTCGGGCAGGATCGGAAGATATCCGGCAGCTGCGAGCAGGTCATTGCGCTCATCGGAGGTGCATTCAAGATATTCGGCAATACGAAGCATCGTTTGACGGTCCGGCAATCTGTGCGAACGTCCGACCAGCAGGTTTTTATACGTCAGGCAGGCCTCGTCGTTCAGCTCCTGCTGCGTGAATCGTTTTAACGAAGGATGGGATTGATCGGCATATTGACGTTGGCGCTTCATACGAAGCGTTTCGATTTCTCCTAATGCGGCTTTCAGCCATTTATGCTGCGGGCTCCGGTTTCCATGCACGACTTTCCCCCCTCATTCGGGCTCAGGTGTAGTTTTACACTTGGGCTAAATGTTTTACTAAAGTATACTTCTCCATAAAACCGAGGTCAATTTAAGCTCACCGGAGCATGGATGACTATCGGATAAAGACGTATTCTCTATTGTTAGATCAGAATAGGAGGAAGCAATATGAAAGCGGTCGTTATGGTCGATTACGGGACTCCCGAGGTTCTGCAGGAACAGGAAACAGCCAAGCCGGAGTTGAAAGAAACGGAGGCGCTTGTGGAAATGTACGTAACGACGGTCAATTCCGGGGACCATCTTATCCTCTCAGGAGCGTTCCGGAATATCATTCCCCTCCGGTTTCCGCATGTTCTTGGTATTGAAATCGCCGGCGTGGTGAGAGAAGTCGGAGAGAAGGTTAAGCATGTGAAGCAGGGCGACCATGTCATAGGGCTGACTGCAGCCGGTGGAGGCTATGCGGATTATGCGGCAGTGGATGAGAGGGGACTCGCAATCATCCCGTCCACGCTTTCGTTCGAGGAAACCGCCGCGTTGCCGGCTGTCGGCTTGACCGCATGGCAGTCGTTGTTTCAGTACGGCGAGCTGCAGCCGGGACAGCGCATTCTGATTCACGCAGGTGCTGGGGCAGTGGGTCATATTGCCGTTCAACTGGCCAAACAGCACGGGGCTTACGTGATTGCCACGGCGCGTGGCGACAATCAAGAATTTGTGCGGCAGTTGGGGGCTGATGAGGTGATCGATTACGTCACAACCGATTTTGCGGAAGCTGTCAGCCCGGTAGATATCGTGCTCGATATGGTGAGGGACGGCGGAGAAACGGAGCGGAAAAGCTACACGGTACTGAAGGACGGAGGAAAGCTTCTATCCCTCGTATCCCCGTCAATCAGCAAGAATCCGCGCATTCGCGGCATCGAAGCCCAGTTTGTGCGCCCAGAGCCGAACAGCAGCGATTGGTCATCCCTTATGCGCAATGTCCAGGAACAAAAGCTGAAGGTGCATATTGAGCGAATTTTTCCATTCAGCGCCGAGGGAATTGCGGAGGCGCATCGCGCGAGCGCAGCCGGCCGTAAGAAAGGTCAGCTCCTGATTGCACGGAATCTGTAACCGCCTGAACTGTTCATGCTGCAACAGCAGCATATGCTCCCTCCGCCAGGCGGGAGCTATTTGACGCTCATCTTGACTCCATATCAAATACCGGTTCATCAAAATATTTATAATGTCGACGACGCCTGGCTGACCAGGGAGGACAGCATTTCGGCATCGATCGTTTGCCCCTGCCGCAGCTTGATCGTTTTCCTCTCCGGCGGCCCGTCGAAGCCGGCAGGAACCGCAAGCTCCACGGTGTTGAAGATCGTGAAGCTTACCGCGTCCTTCGACGTCGAGATGACAGCCGCATATTTGCCATTTTTCAAGAAATGGGGCTTCTTATACTGAATCCGCTCATGAACATCCGGAATCGCCCCGTGCACAACCTCGCGCAGGCTGGCGCATAGCTGCCCCTGCCACGGCTCCTTCACCGCTTCTATAAAATCCGTTACTTCCTGGTTCATTTAAGACTCTCCTCTGCAAGATGTAATGGGTGAATATTTCTTACCGGCAGGTAATCAGCCGTTTTCACTAATGTAGTTAAAGAGTCGTTTACCTGCTAAAATCCGTCTCCTATCTACAGAACGAATGGAAAACCGTTAAATCGACAAAACCGGAAAAATAATGTTTAACTTTTTTTCAGCATGTCGATCTGGCTGTGCAGCTCGTCCTCCAGGACCCGCATTCTCGGATCCTGTGCCGGTGTCCGACGGTCAAAGAGCTGACGCAGCTCGATTACACCCTCACCATAGCCGTGAGGATCCGGGACGCGCAAAGCCCATTCAATCGCTTCCTCTTCGGATTTCACTTCGATGAGCGTAAATCCCGCCACCAGCTCGTTCACCTCTGCCAAAGGCCCCGAGGTTACGGACGGTTGGCCGCCGGGCCTGGAAAACGACATTCGCAGTCCGCTCGAGCTCGGATACAGCCGTTCGGCAGCGAGCAGCACGCCGGCTTTCTCCAGCTCCTCGTGATAGGCGTTCATTGCATCGATGCTTTCGCGGCTTGGCCGGACACCCGCCTCCGAGTGTCTGGTTGCTCTCGTCATCAGGATAAATCTCATAAGTATTCCTCCTCCCATTATCCTCCCGATTAGCATTCAGCGGCACGCCTCAGCAGCAGCTCGCGCTCGCGTTCATTTCTCGTCAGCGATGCCGCGCGCTCAAACTCGTCCCTCGCTTCCTCCCGGCGCCCCAGCTTGACCAGGAGATCGCCCCGAACGCTCGGCAGCAAATGGTATTCCTTTAATGCCGGCTCGGAAGTCAGCTCATCGACAAGCTGAAGGCCGAATGACGGCCCGAACGCCATCGCAATGGCCACCGCACGGTTCAGCTCGACCACCGGCGACGGCATCACCCGCGACAGCGCTTCATAGAGCGCGGCAATTCGCGCCCAATCCGTCTCCCCGGCAGTACGCGCTCTGGCATGGCATGCGGATATCGCTGCCTGCAGCGCATATGGGCCGAGCGGGCGGTCGAGCGTCTGGGCACGCTTGAGTGCAGCCAAGCCGCGGCGGATCAGCAGTTGATCCCACTGCGCCCGGTTCTGGTCCATAAGCAGAACCGGCTCGCCTGTGGGGCTCACCCGGCTTTTGAACCGCGACGATTGAATTTCCATGAGGGCAACCAGACCGTGAACCTCCGGCTCCGCTGGCGCAAATTCCGCAAGGACGCGCCCCAATCTCAGCGCTTCCTGGCAGAGCAGCGGGCGAATCCAGCTGCTTCCCGACGTTGCCGCATAGCCTTCGTTGAACAGAAGATAGATGACCTCCAGCACCGTCGCAAGACGTTCCTTGAGCTCACTGCCGGATGGAACTTCGAAAACAGCCCCGGCTTCCCGGAGCGTCCGCTTCGCGCGGACGATCCGCTGCGCGATGGTCGGTTCAGCAGCAAAGAAGGCGCGTGCAATTTCATCGGTTGTAAGCCCGCCCAGAAGGCGAAGCGTCAGAGCAATCCGAGCCTCGCGGGACAGAACCGGATGGCAGGTCATAAAAATGAGACGCAGGAGATCGTCGCCGATCTCCCCGTCCATTGCAGCTTCCAGATCATCTTCTGTGTATAAATCGGCGTTGCGTCCGACCTCCTCATATTTCCGGTCGCGCAGCTTGCTCCTCCGCAAAAAGTCGATCGCCCGCCGCTTGGAAGCAGCCATCAGCCAGGCGCCGGGGTTGTCCGGAATTCCGGAATCCGGCCACCGTTCGAGGGCGATGACGAGCGCATCCTGCGCGAGATCCTCGGCGAGTCCCACGTCGCGCACCATTCGGGTCAACCCCGCGATAAGCTTCGGCGATTCAATACGCCATACAGCATCTATTGTCCGGTGGGAAGCGGAGTGCGTCACGGCCTGGTGCGCCTCTCCATTTCCTCACGCAGCGCATCATGATCTGCCAGCAGCTCCGCGTTTTCCGTCAGCTCCGGGCCCTCAAATACTTGGCGAAGCTCGATCTGTCCCTCGCCGAAGCCGTGAGGATCCGGCATACGCATCGCCCATTCAATGGCTTCTTCCCTCGATTTGACCTCAATCAGCGTGTAACCGGCGATCATCTCCTTCGCCTCGGTGAACGGACCGTCCAGCACCTTTGGCTTGCCGCCCGGCTCCGGATAAGAGATCCGGATTGCGCTTGAGCTCGGATGCAGACCATCGGCAGCAAGCAGCACGCCGGCCTTTACCAGTTCCTCGTTATACCGCATCATCGCTTCGAACAGCTCTTCGCTCGGCATTACGCCGGCTTCTGAATCCTTTGTGGCTTTGACGATCATCATAAATCGCATACGTGGTATGCCTCCTCTTATTTTGCTAAAGCCTGCTGCACCACCCGATTCGGGCGGTTTAACCTGCCTCTATATAGACGACGAACGAAAGACGAACGGATCGACATGCGGTTTGATAATTTTTTTCGGGGACAAGCAGCGGTCATACGTCGCGGGTACGCGGCAGCTTAAAGATTGCGGTATTCGGCTATGATTTTCATCTGGGCAAACAAACGAGCGCCTCGTTACGATGGGATCGCGTACGAGGTCATTGCCTCAAAAACCCATTCGGGAGGTCGCTCTACTATGAAGTTTAAAGCGCAGGACAACCAAAATCAACTCATTGAAGTCTTTTTACATATTTTGTAATCGCATAAAACGCAGCAGTATGAGACAGACCTTATTTTAGGAATCTGTATGTTCTTCTTCCTCAGTCAGTCCCTGCCGCATTGCCTTCGACTGATCCTTCCGGAAGAACAGTTCTCTTATTAAAGCCCCGAGAGTGCCTGAAACAACTACAATAAGAAATAACTGAATAATCTTCACGAAGAGAAAAGGAGATCCAATAACAATGAAACAAGATAGTACAATTACTATTGGATAAAATATTAGACGGAAATACAGCCGTTTGTTCGATTGTATGACTCCACCTCCTTTGTAACTATTATCCTTGTTTGTAAAAGTACCTCTGAAAGGAGCCTGAATGATATTTATTTTTATGGAGGAACAGAACCCGGGAATCTGAGTGATTCATTCTATGATGAAAAAGCCGTACCTTATTCTGCGGCGATAGCTGTTGTTGATGATTGACAGGCTCAAACGGGTACATGAACTTAAGGGAGCCTCAGTGTCCGTCGTCCGATACTGCCCGACGAAGCGATCTCTAAGCTGGAAATTCCGGCCTGGAGTGTGAATCTGCCATTGATCGGAGGCTCCACCAAGGTAAAACCTGACTACCAGCCAGATATCTCATAACCCGCCACTCGAAACAATCTCCAAGCGGGAATTTCCTGCTAACAGCATATATCCGCCGCCGGCTGGACTCTCCAGCAAGGAAAAATCTTACTGTAGCGGCTCCTCAATGCCGCCAGAACTTAAGGTGATCATAACTGCCCCGATTTGAGCCGGGTATGCAAGAAGAAACGGCTGTCGCCGTCCTTTTGGCGCCAGAGGGAGTATCTTCACCTGGAAATATAAGCAAAGTTGGGAGGAGTTTTATACTTTGTTATATTTTAAGAAGAACCGGCTGCCGCCGTGCTTGGCGGCAACGCTATTTTCCCCAAAACGTCAGAAAAGGATGAGACATCCTTTTCTGATCGTTTAGAAAAAAAGACCATAGAAGCCTGTCGCTTCCATGGTCTTTCTCGGCCTTGCCGCCCTATGATGGCCTAACATCCCTGTGGCGGTATGACGGTGCATGACGGCTGTTCCACCACATATCCGCACGATCAGCCCAGCGTAATCTCAACACCGGCCTCCTGAAAAATACCGGCCAGTTCTCCTTGCGGCAGCCCGTCGGTAATAATGCGGTGCACTTCGGTAAAAGCCGCGAAGGATACCAGCTCCTTCTCCCCGAATTTGCTGTGGTCGAGCACCACATTCACCTCCGCGGATTGCCTGATCGCAAGCTTCTTGATTTCCGCTTCGTACATATTGGAATTGCTGAAGCCATGAAGCAGACTGACGCCGCTTGTCCCCAGAAAAGCGCGGTCGAACGCCATGCCGGCCACCGTCCCGGCAGCGATCGGGCCAACCAGCGATGCCGTCGCATCAAGCAGCGTTCCTCCGGTGACAATCACCGGAATTTGCTTGCCTGTAAGCTCGGCCGCCACATTGAGGGCGTTGGTCACGACCGTAATGCCCGCGGCGGATTTCAGATAGCGAGCCACCTGCAGCGTTGTGGAACCGCCGTCGATAAAGATCGACTCACCGGGCAGAACCCGCTCGGCTGCCCGTTTTCCGATCCGCCGCTTCTCCTCGGTCATATAGCCTGCGCGTTCCTGCAGCGCAATGTCATTGCCGAACACAATCGCCCCGCCAAAAGTGCGCTTCGCGTGTCCGGCCGCTTCCAGCTTCTCGAGATCCCTGCGGATAGTCATTTCCGTCACAGCGAATGCTTCCCTAAGCTCGGAGATTTTCACTTCGCCTTCAGCATTCAGCCGCTCCAATATTTGCTGCTGACGATCATTAAGCGTGATGCTCATCGTATGCGGTCCTCCCGCCAAACGGCTTGGTCTGATTTTTATCTATTATTCACGATTTCCAGGCAAGGTTCAACTCCAGCTTGTAAAGGACCGATTCGCCCGGTTCAAGCCCGCGGTAACAGCCGGGGCCGCGCACGCCGTCCACCGTGCAGTTGGCCGGCTCCAGACCCAGCACATGCTCGCCCGCTCCGGGCATCCGCCACTGCAGCAGGCGGGGCAGCGAGTCTATCGACCAGCGCAGGCTTGCGCTTATCGGCTGAGTGCCTGCCCCGACGGGAAAAGCCGGGCAATGAATCACCGCTTCCGCCATCCCCTGGCTATCCGCCGCGTCCTCCGCCAGAAGATGCTCATACACATGTTCGGCTGCAGCCGGATCGGGCTTCTCCCAACGGTCATAGCCTTCAACCGGCACGCCCGGGGTGACGGGTACCACCTCTGCCTTGGGAAACGAGATATGCGTCCCTTCGCCAAGCAGCGGGAAGCCGAAATTGAAATGGTACAGCATCATATGCGGACAGCTGGCGAAGCCGGCATTTTCCACCCGGTCCTCAATGGCGATCCGGTTCTGCCCCAATCTGCTGGTGATGGTGCGGACCAGCCGGAGCTTCGTGCCGAACATGGCCGTCTCCTCCACGGTTCCGGAAACGATCAAATCCAGCTCGTCTTCGTTCCAGACGGCGGCCGCATTGACCTGACCGGCCGGGGTATGATGAACCCGGCCGTGCAGGCCGTATTTTCCTCCGCTGTCTTCGGCCGGCGAGCCTACATGGGCAAGACCGCAGGTCATCAGCAATCCGCCGGATGCGGTGCGCAGCCAATCAGTGCCTTCCGCTTCATAATACGCCGGATGAACATCCCCATTGGGTGACTGCCAGCTGACCGGCGTTCCCCCAAGCTCGGCAAGCGATATATCAAGACCCTTGGAGGGAATGACGTAATAAGTCAGGCCGGCGCCAGTCCGCACCTGAATGGCTTCGACATCCCTCTCCTTGCCTTCCGTCAGCTGCATCCGCCGTACTCCGCCGATCTGGCTGATGCTTCCAACGCGCGCTTCCAGCTCCCGGCGGGTCCAGCTTCTTCCATATAAATGCATTCGAGCTCATCCTCCCAAAGTACGTTCGGAGCCGGATTTCAAGCGTAACAGACCGCCGTCATGCAAGCCTGACGTCTACCGCCGGAAACTGCCCTCGGCTCGGGCCGATACCCTTTCCCTGGATGCAATCAGGCTTCGTCTTCCGTAATGACGGGCATCCGTTGAATCGCCGGATCGGTGAAGATATCGTATTCGTCCCGGCTGGTGCTGGAAAATTCGGATACGATCGCACCTTCATCCCCTCCCTGAAACCAATGCTTGGTGCCCGGGGCAATGGTATACTGCTCGCCCGGATTCAGCTCCACCTCGTGAAAAACCGTATAATACGGGCTGCTGCCGAGCGGCACTATGGCCGATATATTCTTCGAAGGCTCGCCTTCCACATAAAGGAAAACCTTGCCCCAGCGGCAGCGGAAGGTCTCCATTTTTCCCGGCTCCCTATTAATGGGGGGGTGAATATGCTCCGGACAGGTCTGCCGCGGAAATAACACAAGCTCCTTGGCGCAGTAACGGTCTGTATTCACATAAGTAACAAGCTCGAGACCCTGCGTTTCCAGCTGGCCGAGTCCAAAACCCGCAACCTCAATTCCAGCTTTCTCCTCCGGCGCAAGGGTAATGCCTGCCTCTGCGAACATCGCAGCCGCACGCTGCTGCGCTTGCCTCACTTCGCTTCTCAACATAAGCTGATGACCTCCCTCAATGATATCGCTCAAACCTGTAAGAAAGTTACCCGAGAATCTTCATTTGCCAATCTGTTCCCCAAACGCATACCGGGAGAAGCGCAGGTTATGAAGCCTGCACCACAATCCGGCCAGGCGCGGGCCAATTCGAAGACGAACCGCTTATTTCGACCACACGCCCTTTGGCGCATCATAATGCCACCCCGGGAGCATCAGAGTAACGTCCCGCTGCTCCCAGCCTGCCTCGATGCGTCCGCGCACCGCTTCCCACGGCGGGATGCCGCTTGTCGCATCGGGCTGCTCTACATTGCAGGCCCCGACGCCGACGGCGCTGCGAAGCGCCTCTTCAAGGGATAATCCCTTGACCATGGCGGTCAGAAAACCGGCAATCGTGCAATCGCCCGCTCCAGTCGTGCCCGCTGCCTTCACGGCATAGCAGGGCGCCAGGAGCTCGCGGCCCAGCCAGTCCTTCAGACTATCCGTATCCGGACCGCATTTGCCCATGGCGGCAAGCCTCCCGGCATCCCCGGTCGTCTTCACATACAGCCCATGCTCGCCCAGCTTGATAGCGGCGACGGCCGTGCCCATGCCCAGCATCTCGTCCGCCAGCGACGAGAGCATCCCGCCGTCCGCATAACCAAGCAGATCTCCCGTGCTGTTATCGCTTTCAAACTGCTCGTAGGCATCTCGCCGCAGCATGTAGAGGATTTCCTCGAAGCTCGGGAGGAACACGTCCACATGGGGCAGCGCAAGCGCCAATATCGCCTGCCAGTCGGCTTTGCCCGCATCGGAATCCGGATCGGGCTTCGCCATATCGAGGGAAACCGTCAGGCCTTCCGCTTTGACCCGGGACAGAAGCCCGGCAAGCTGCCCGCCGCCATTGCTGTACATGCTGCGCATCAGGGGCGGATAGCCAAAATGAAACATTCGGGCGCCCTGCAGCGCCTCGGCTCTTACATCTGCCGCTTCGAACGTGTCGTTCGTACCCGTGCAGTGCAGGAAGGTACGGTCCACGCCGGGCGGACTGATGACGATCGAATAGGAGCTGTGGCCGCCCTCTGAGCGGATCATTCCTTCCGTCAACTCAGAGCCGTAGCCGGACAGCACTTCCAGAATGGCTTTGCCGAACCAGTCATCGCCGATTTTGCCCATCAGACGGGTTGCGACGCCAAGACGGTGCAGCGCGAGTCCGGTGTTGGAAACAGCCCCACCTGTCGATATGACAGCCGGTCCGACATCAACCAGCTTGCCGGGTACGAGAATGCTGCTGTCCTTGGCATGCAGGGCAGGAATCAGGTCCAGGCAAATATGCCCTGCGACAACAACCTCAGCTGCTGGCCCGCTCAAATTAATCCCTCCAATCAATCGCGACCGTTTGTCCGGTACGCTGAGACTCCAGCGCCGCGGTGAACACGCGATGGCTTCCCGCCGCTTCTTCCGGCGTTGCGCAGTGGAAGGGCTGCTTCATCTCTGAGCCGCCGGTCAGCTCATCGCAGAACGCCGCCCACATTTGCAGGATGGAATCGGAGAAGCCGAATTCGAAGATTCCGCCTGTTATTGTGCCGTAGGCGGATTTGTACGGCGCGTCAGCGACATGCCATGCCTGCACGCCCCCAGGGCAGTAGGGAAGCGAAGCCACCTGCTTCGGATTCTTCGTCGAGAATTCAGCGGAGAATTCCGTCCCCTGAATACGGATAAACCAGGTATTGGCGTGACCGGGCGCAATGCGCTTGGTGGACAGCACCATCGGGAACTTCTGATCTGCCGTTTCGACCTCACAGGCCAGGATGGCATTATCCCAAGTCTCGCAGGCCGCTTGGCCGCCCCGGCCGTCGGGGCGCTCTTCCACAATCTTGGACAGCAGCGCCCGTACATTGGCAGGCTTCCAGCCAAAGCGGATCGGCAGATGCAGCACATGCATGCCGAGATCGCCCATGCAGCCATACTCCCCATTGGTTGCAATTCTCCGCTTCCAATTGATCACCTTGGTGGGGTCAAGGTCGCTGGAATGCCAGAAGCCGGCTTCCACTTCAATGATCCGGCCGAACCGGTTCTCATTCACCCATTGCACAATTTGCTGTGTGCCGGGGAAGAACGGGAATTCCGAGGAGCAGCGGACGATAACGCCGGGATTGGCGCCCAGCGCCTGCGTGATCAGGGCATTCGCCTCCGCATCGATGCCGAACGGTTTTTCGCCGAGCAGATGCTTGCCTGCCTGGATAATATCCACGTAAATTTGCGCATGCAGATTATGCGGAACAGCGCAGTAGACCGCGTCCACAGACTCGTCAGCCAGCAGCTCTTTATAGTCGGAATACGCGGATTTTACGCTAGGCACCTGCTCGGTGAACCACTCCGTTGCGGCAGGATTGGCATCGCATACCGCCACAATGCTCGGCTGAAAATCTACATCCGCGAGATGGCACCAGCGCGCAGCTGCGCTTGCGAACTCCTTGCCCATCAGGCCGCATCCGATGACGCCGAAGCGTATTCGCTTTTTTCCCATTATTGCCCTTCTCCCTTCAGCAAATCAAGTGCGGTCTCAGTCGAAGCCCCGTGATGCACAATCGCCATCAGCGCATTGGTCATCCCCGCCGGGTTCGGGTGCTGGATCACATTGCGGCCGTATACGATTCCCGACGCCCCCTGATTCATCAGCTCCACAGTCCGGCCCACGATTTCCTCGTCGCTCGCTCTGCCTCCGCCGCGCACCAGTACCGGAACGCCGGATGCCACCTCAATGACACGATGGTATTCGGAGACATCGTCGCATGGATCGGCTTTGATCACATCGGCGCCGAGCTCCACGCCCTGGCGTACAAGCGCCATAATTTTGCGGATGTCGCCGTCCACCATATAGCCGCCTTTTTGCTCATTCGGCAGCATGACGAGCGGTTCAACCATGAGCGGCATGCCATATTTCTCGCTTTCGGTTTTCAGCAGGGCGATGTTCCTCACGCATTGGTGATGAAGCTCGGGCTGATTGGGAAGCAGCAGCAAATTCACGCATACGGCAACCGCGTCCAGGCGGACTGCCTGTTCGACCGCGCGGTCGATCAGCTCGCTGAACAGAAAGCCCGGCAGCTCCGAGCCATAAATATTCGCCGCATCCGTGCGGAGCACAAGTCCCGGCTTCTGCTTGCCGGGGATGGTCTGAAGGAGGCGCGCCTGCCCGGTGCTGAGCTGAATGCAATCCGGACTCGCTTCCACAATCGTCCCGATCGCCTGCTTCATATTCTCGATGCCCGATAAAAAAGAAAACTCGTTAAAAAATCCATGATCGATTGCAACATCAAAGCATTTCCCTTGTCTGCTGAACATTCTGTTCAAACGCGGGGTTACCGACATCATTACCAGCTCCTTGTAATGTTCAAAAACAACATATTATGTTCTTTTATAACTCATATATTAGTATAAAGCTGTTGCGTTGTCTACGGCTTTGCAGCGGGAATTGAGGAATCAGAGGAGAAACAAGCTTCAAATACGGCATAAAACCGCCCATGCATGCGCAGCGGCGGTTTTATGCTGTTAATTCTTCATGATCTTCACTTTTTATGATGCGAATCTTCTAACTCCATAACAAGGGCTGTTCCGCATTCCTCAAAGCACGCCGGCTTCTGCGGCCTTGGCCAGGGATGGAAACACCGGCATATAGCCGAGCTCGCTCTGAATGCGGGAAATATCGACAATATGTTCCCAAGGGCGCTCAAGCGTCCGCTCATAGGCGCCCTCGTCAAGCTTGTTCCCCAAGAGTGCAATAATGTCAGCGGCGGCAGCCGGCTCCTGATCAGCGGCATTATAGATACGGCCATCGATGCCGGTCCTGTCGGCAGCAAGCATCATCGCCTGCGCCGCATCTGCATGATGGATCATATGAATCCGTTTCGCCGGATGCCATTGCCCGAACCATCTCATGCCTTCCTCCAGATGCGGATCCCCATCGCCGTAAACGAATGCCAGCCGTATGATACGCAGCCCCAGCCCATGCGTGCGATGCAGCTCCATAAGCGCCTGTTCCGCCTCTATTTTGCTTGCCGGATAGGGAAACGCCGGGGCAAGCCTGTCATCTTCACGCAGGGCGCGCCCTTCAAGGCTTTCGTACACCAGATTCGTGCTGGCGAATACAAATCGCTTCACCCCGGCTTGTATAGCGGCATGAGCCAGAGCAAGCGTCCCGGCTGTGTTGACAGCCTTCATTTCCGCCTCCGCTGCTCCCCGGAAGAAGGCGGCCAGATGAATGACGGCCTCCACATCCCTGACCGCGTCAGCCAAGGTATCCGGCTGCTGCAGATCCCCCACCGCCACTTCCGCTCCCAGCTCCTGCAGCGGTTGTGCGGTCTGCCGGCTGCGGACAAGTATGCGTACCTTGTCCCCGCGTTCCAGTAATCTGCGAACAAGCCTGCTTCCCACGCGCCCCGTCGCTCCTGTAACAAGTATATGCATGGTTTCTCCCTCTTTCCTGGCGTTTTCTTATGCTTCGCTCCAACCGGGGTCTATTTTCATAGCTGCCCGCGAATTGTTACAATACCAAGTATGATACATGCCTGAAGAGGCATCCACATGCCCGTTATCGTAGGATGCCGAGTGTCAGGTTAAGGAGGGGCTTCTGATCATGAACGAGAATTTGCAGAAGGATGAGGAGAGGCGTCTGGCTCTCGCCGATTTCCTGCGTACGCGCCGCGCGCGGTTGACGCCGGCGGACGTTGGCCTGCCCGAGAGTACGCGCAGACGGACACCGGGACTCCGGCGCGAGGAGGTTGCCGAGCTTGCGCATATCGGGGTTTCCTGGTATACCGCCCTGGAGCAGGGAAGAAATATTCAGCCCTCCGTTCAAGTGCTTAACAGCCTGGCTCAAGCGCTTCGTCTGACTCGTGCCGAACAGCAGCATCTGTTCACATTATCCCGGGAACCCATATACACCGATCCGCCAATTCCATCCGAACAGGCGGGACCTGCTCTGGAGCGGATGGTCCGCTCCCTGCAGCCCCACCCTGCTTATGTAATGGGAAGGAGATGGGATCTGCTTCACTGGAACCGGGCGGCGGAGACCGTTTTCAACCTTTCGCAAATACCGGGACCTCATTCGCGAAATATGCTGTGGCGCGCTTTCGCCATGCCGGAGCTGATGAAGAATCCGAACTGGTCCAAGATGGCTCAAGGACTGGTAGCCCAGTTCCGCGCAGATTATGCTTTGTACCCGGGTGATCCCTGGTTTGAAGAATTGAAGCATGATCTGGAGGAGGCAAGCCCGGACTTTATCCGCTTCTGGTCGGAGCATCAAGTGATGGAAATGCCGGATTGCCATAAGGAATTCAACCACCCCGAGCTTGGCGATCTGGAATTTGAGTATGCGGCATTTCAAGCCACAACGGTTACGGGAATAAAGCTTGTCGTCTACACGGCCTCCCCCGCGACTGCCGCCAAGCTTGCGGGTGACGGAATTTCCGCAGGCCCGCCGCAATCCGTTCTTTATCCACTGACTGCTTCTGACAGGGGAGATGGAGTATCCTGACCTGGACAGACATTTTCCGGTGGGAACATGCATGATGGATAAGCTTGATTTGACGAAAGCGGACAAAACCTATTATGGCGCAGGAAAGACGCCGCAGCTTATAGAGCTGGGGGCCATTGGCTATTTGACTTTTCGGGAAGAGAAGAACCGGGAGGTGAGGCTTTCAGCCAGGCGGTAGAGACATTATACAAGGTCGGTTACGGCATTAAAGCCATCTGCAGGAAAGAAGCCCTCGACTTTACGCTCGCCAGGCTTGAAGGGCTGTGGTGGTTTGATCCGATCTGCCTGCGGCTTCGGTCCCCCGCGGGGAGTGGAACTGGAAGCTGCTGATCCGCCAGCCGGATTTCGTCATTTCCGGCAACGTAGAGCAGGCCAGAAGACAGGCGGTCTCCAGGCTTTCATCCGCCGGTCAGGTCAGCTATGAGGCGTTGAGGGAAGGAAGCTGCGTTCAAATGCTGCACATTGGCCCGTACAGCAAGGAGCCGGCGTCAATAGCGCGGACGCATGCTTTTATGACCGAACAGGAGCTTCAGCAAAACGGGCTGCATCATGAAATTTATTTGTCGGATTCGTGCAGAACGGACTCTTCCGTCTTGAAGACAATCCTGCGCTTGCCCGTAACGGATGTGCGGCAGAACCACAAATAGAACATGCGGGTAATCCAGAATGTCCCCGTCACGCTTATCCATGTCCAATACCACTGCCAATGCAGATACACAATGAGCTGTGTATGGTACTTGAACCATAGCTCCGGCAGGACGATAGCCATAGAGCTGCCCATGTAATAGGCTATCTGCATGGAAGCCCGGGAGCCTGCTGGGTAAAACAGAATGAAATAGACGGAAATGACCGGATATGCTATATATTCGAACGTAAAGCTGGTATGGTTGGCCATGGGAAATTCTCTGACCGGGTAAGCCAGCAGCCCCCATTCGACTGCCATTATACCCATTATCCAGGTAATAAACTGGTGGAACAAAAAAATAATGTGCGCCTCCCTACGCCTCTCCTGCGGCACCAAAAGAAAGGCGATGATGCATGAGGCATTAATCGCCATAAGTATATAATGCTCAGCTCCGATCCCCATCGTGGAGGCCTCCTTTTGCGGGCAGCCGGTAAAACCATTGATAATATTTGAGGGTCGCAAAAAATCCGGCCAGATAGATAAACGCTCTCCATATCCATGAAAAATGGTCAAAACGGATTAATAACGTATACCGGGCGACAATGTAAACAAACAGACATGATACCCCTACGTACGCCACAGTATAGGCCAGCTTTCTCCATATGCCCCGCAGCGGATAGAAGCAGACGAAGAACACGGCAGTCGTCGGAAAAAACACAAAGTTGAAGCTGAAATTGGCTGCCAGCGCCCGGGGAAATTCCCTTACCGGATTGCTTACGGCGCCAAGCTCTGTAACAATCAGGCTTAGCAGCCATGTGAAGGTTTGATTGAATAGGAACAGCAGTATAACCTCCCGGTAGCGCTCGCGCGGGAATAGCAGCAGAACAGGAATGCAAACGATCCAGACTCCCGCCAAAATCAGTTGTTCAAGCTTCAATTCCCCACCCCTCCCGAAGAACGCCGTCACTTATAAATATGACTGTATTCCTCTCAACTTAAACCTGCTGCTTGAATAATTCGATGCTGTCGGCACAGACCAGGCAAACAGCGGGTCAAAGGAGAGAAAACAAAAAAAGCGCCAACCGCATAATGCGGCAGCGCCTGGACGGGAACATTTTTATGATGAAGGAACCTTGAGGCTTCTCGCGATATATAAGACCGGCGTCGACGCCGCGGAAATAACGAATTTAATCAGGTAGGTCGTCAATAATATCTCCAGCCACACTTCAAACGGATATTCGCCGCCGAAGGCAATCGCGCAGAAGATGAGTGAATCCACCAGCTGGCTGATGCCTGTGCTCCCGTTATTGCGGATCCACAGCTGGCCCGGCCTCGGAAATACCCGCTTGAGGAACGAATAGATCCGCACATCGAGGAACTGGCTGGTGAAATAGGCGCATAAGCTGCCAAGCGCGATCTTCGGCAGCAGGCCGAAGATAACTTCCAGCGGCTCCTGGCCGATGTCGACTTCCTGGGCCTTGAAGACCAATGCCATCTGCATCACAACCATCGACATGATCATGAAGAAAAAGCCGAACCAGACCGCCCTTTTTGCATCCTTCTGTCCGTATTTCTCATTCAGCAGATCCGTTGTCAGGTAAATCGTACCGTACATCGTGTTGCCCAGCGTTGTCGTCAGGCCGAACAGGTCAATCGTCTTCACCACCTGAATATTGGCGAGCACCGTTGCCACACCTACCCAGGCATACAGCCCAGTCTTGCCGAACATGCGGTAGCAGAGCAGGAACAACGAGAAAATGACAAGGACAAACAAAACTCCCCAAGAAAAATTAAACATGCCCCATACAGCCTCCTAGTTTTGATAACGCGGGAGTTTCCCGAACCGCGGCTCGCGCCTGAAGACGCGAAGCGTTTTCTGCTTTATATATCGGCTTCTATTTGACAACCGCGCTACACGCGGCGGGAGAACAGCTCCATCGCCCACCGGCACCACGAGATTTCTTCGCGATTGATCTGAAGCTGCCGCTGAAAAACGAGATAGCGCCCGAAATGCCTGGAATCAAGCTCCGTCAGCGCCTCTGCATACTGCTCCTTCATGCGCTGTATTTCCTCCTCCAGGTAGGTGAGCGCTCCGGTGAGACTGGATATGCGGTCTTCAAATAAACGAAAGGCCGTCTGCGGCTCGGCCAAGCCGATTGCATAGATCTTGATGATGAACTCATCCCGGTTGACTGGCGCTGCCGGCGGTTGGTTGGCTATCCAATCCTGCAGGGCGGCTATGCCCTGATCCGTGACGGTGTATATTTTTTTATCCGGCTTGCCTGTCTGCCCCACGACCTCGAAGGTGGCCAGTCCCTCCTGAACCAGCTTCGCCAATAACGGATAGATCTGACTGTGCTTGGCCTGCCAGAACAATTCCATCAGCTTCTGCAGCTCGTAGCCCGTGTAAGATTTACGGACAAGCATGCTAAGCAGCATATAAGCCAAAGCGTTCATAGCGTTTACCCCCTGAATATATTCCGCATACGCAGTATGACAATTATTCCCCTATTTCAAAAGCTGGACGATACGATCCTCAAACTTGAGCGGCGCGGTCATCGGGGCGAACCGTTTGACGGGTTTTCCCTCCCGGTTGACGAGAAATTTGGTGAAATTCCATTTGATCGCCGAACCCATGAGCCCTCCGGTCGCTTTCTTCAAATAGACAAACAACGGATCGGCATCCGGTCCGTTCACCAGAATCTTGGCAAACAGCGGGAATGTGACGCCAAAATTAATCCGGCAGGCTTCTTCAACCTCATTATTGCTGCCCGGCTCCTGATTCTGGAACTGGTTGCAGGGAAAGCCGAGAACGGTGAAGCCTTGATCCTTATACGTCTCATACAGCTTTTGAAGCTCGTCCAGCTGCGGGGCGAAACCGCATTTGGTGGCGGTATTCACGATGAGCAGCACCTGCCCGCGGTAATCGGCAAGCGGCTGCCGCTCGCCATGAATGGTCAATACGCTAAAATCATAAATACTCAAGGCCCATCACCTCATTCTATCGTCTTACCTTCCATTATAACCGCCGGACCGTTGAAAAGCCCGATCGTGTATTTGCTCGCTTGTATTAAAATAATGGACATGAATAAACCCCTCCAAAATGCGGAGGGGTTACGATAAAAAGCTTCTATATTTGTCCTGCCGTCAGTTCATCATTCAACTGCTCCACCAGCTCAAGGAACTCCAGCGGCTCGCTTACCGTATAATCGGGATGCTCGTTTTCGTCGGCCGGACTATGGGGATAGCGGGACGTCCAGCTCAGAAAAACGCTGGTGATGCCCAGCGCATTCGCGCCTTTGATATCGCGGCTCAGATTGTTGCCGATCATGACGACTCTGGCGTAATCCGCCTCAGTCAGCTCGATGGCGCCTGCCGCCGCTTTGAACATGCGGGGACTGGGCTTGCTGGCTTTAATATTTTCGGAATAAATCATGGCTGTAAAATAATCGTAGAGATTGTTTTGCTTGAACACGTTCTTGAAGGATTGCGCATCGCCGTCGGCGACCAGGACCAGCGTGTACCCCCTCTCGAAGAGGGTTTTCACCATCACATCTGCGCCCGGAATGACTCTTGCACTAATTACGATGCCTTCTTCGTCTCTGATCTCTGTGGATTCGTCGATAATGGTGTCACCGCTATCCAGAAACAGGATAAGCTTCTTCTCATTCATGGAGCATATCTCCTTACTATGAATAGGAGCGAACCTCTGCAGAGGCTGCAGCCCGCTCCCTTTTGTCGTTTACATTTCTGCCGGCTTCGAGGTGGACTCCCGCAGAATCAATTCAGGCTGCATGACAATCCGCTGCTTGAGAGAGGACTTGTCTCCCAGGTTGCTGATCAGCAGCTCAAACACCAGCTTCACCATCTGCTCCATCGGCTGCGCAATGGTGGTAAGGGCGGGATTGGTGACGGTAGAGAGAATGGTATTATCGAAGCCGATAATGGAAAGCTCGCCCGGAACCGACACTCCGGCTTCCCGGGCGGCCTGAAGCGCGCCGATCGCGAGCAAATCGTTGCAGCAGAACAGCGCTGTCGGCCGCTCAGCCCGGCGAAGGAGCTCGCCCGCCGCCCGCTTGCCGTCCGCAATACTCGATTCGCAGGAGACAATACGATTCTCCTCTATGCCCTCACCCGCTTCAAAAAGCGCGAATTTGAATCCCTTCACCCGCTCCATGCTGCTGCTTACCTTGAAGTTCTCCGAAAGCACGGCGACCTGCCGGTGGCCGAGCTCCAGCAGATGCCCGGCCGCAAGCGCGCCGCCCTTGAAATCGTCCGTCAGCACGCTGTGCACCGACAAGCCGGAGACCTCCCGGGCGAACATGACAATCGGGACGGATTTCTCGGCAAGCTGCATCAGAATATCCGTATTCTCGACACCGGTTCCGATGATGATGCCGTCGATACTTTTCTGCTCCAGCACGCGGATATATTTCTCCACCCGCTCATCTTTATTGTCGGTGCTGCATGTAATGACGCTATAACCCGCGTGATGAGCCAAATCCTCTACGGAGCGTGCGATTTCGGAGAAAAAAGGATTGGATACATCCGGAATCAGGAGCCCCAGTGTGTAGGTTTTTTTGCCCATCAGGGCGGAAGCGATCACACTCGGCTGATACTGCAGGCGCTCCATCACTTTAAATATTTCTTCCCGCTTCTTCTTGCCTATTTTCCCCTTGCCGTTAATGGCATTGGAGACGGAGGCGATGGAAACGCCCGCCTCCTTGGCGACATCATAGATCGTGGTTGCTTTCATGGTCAAACCTCATTAACAATCGGATTGAAAGAACGGCTAACCGTCATATCTTGATTTATTATCCGTTGTTTCCCGGAGCAATGCAATATTCCCCTATTCCTCACGTTTCCCGGCAGGTCTCTTCATAATCCACTCATGCGCCGGATCATTATGAAACTTCCATACGCGCGAGGGTCCCGCCATCACGTTCAGGTAATAGACATCATAGCCCGCAGGCGCGCCAACCGGATGGTAACCCCTCGGCACAAGCACCGCCTGACCGTTCTGGACGGCAAGCGTCTCATCCAGCGAACGGTCGTCCGTATAGACGCGCTGCATCGCAAAACCCTGCTCGGGCTGGACGCGGAAATAATAGGTTTCCTCCAGCAAGGACTCGTCCGGCAGCGCATCCCGGTCATGCTTATGGGGCGGATAGCTGGACCAGTGTCCTTCCGGCGTGAATACCTCCACCACCAGCAAGCTGTCGGCCGGCTCCTGCTCCGGAAGGATATTATGGACCAGCCGCTCGATATTCCCCTGTCCGCGAACCTCTACACCAACGGCGTCGGGACCGATCAAACGGGCTCCATGGCTGCCGTGACCGGGAGCCGCGCATACCGCCAGCTCCAGCTCCGTCAAGGCTTCAAGCTCATAACGGTTGTCATTCGGCACGTACACCGAGTAAGGCGGTATCCGTTCGAACACGCTCATCCGCTGTCCGATATTCCGCCACTCCTGGTCTGCCGTCTTGACGTTTGCCTTCCCGCTGAGCAGGACCAGACAGACCTCCTTGTCCCCGGTTTCCCGGCTCAGGGTCTGGCCGGCCTCCAGCCGGTACACTTCAAATCCGACATAGGTCCAGCCTGCTGATTCAGGCGTAATCGACATCAGCATGCCGTCTTCCAGCGGCTTTTGCCCGGGACTTACTATCAGCTGTGACAATAGATTCACACTCCTTATTTAAGGTCCTCAATCTCCGAAAGCTTTACAACCCGCTGCTGCTGGTGGGACAGCTTGGCGGCCAGAGCGATGCGCTCCGCCTGTCTGCCGTCGTTTCCATTCACCGGTACGGGTTTTCCATTCAGCAGGCAGTCAATGAACTGCTCCGTCTCATCCATATAAGCCCCTTGATAACGCTCCAAAAAGAAATGCAGCGGCTTATCGCTTCTGAGGCCGTTCTCTGTCGTAAGGACAGCTGTGTTGGGATGATCGTTGGTGACGGATACGGCCCCTTTCGAGCCGAATACCTCGGCACGCTGATCGTAGCCGTATACCGCCCGGCGGCTGCTGTCAATGAGCCCCAATGCGCCGTTCTCAAACCGCAGGGTCACAATGGCGGTATCCACATCCCCGTACTTGGAGAAAACGGGATCGATCAGGACACTGCCCTGGGCAAAGACCTCCTCGACCTCGCTGCCGGAGAGAAAACGCGCCATATCAAAGTCATGAATCATCATATCCATAAAGATTCCGCCCGACACCTTGATGTATGCCTCCGGCGGCGGCTCGGGATCACGCGAGGTGATCTTGATCAGATGGGGGCTGCCGATCTCTCCGGCCTGTACATGCTCGCGAACCCGTTTGAAATTATGGTCAAATCTGCGGTTGAACCCGACTTGCAGCTGTACGCCTGCCTTGCGGACCTCTTCCAGCGCCTCTTCCGTCAGGCTGATGTCCATGCTGACAGGCTTCTCGCAGAAAATATGCTTGCCCTCCTGCGCCGCTCTCTTGATCAGCTCCACATGCGTGTCCGTGGACGAACAGATAAACACCGCGTCAATGTCCGGGTTGGACAGGATCTCTTTGCTGTCCTTCGTGACGATCCCGATCCCTCTGCTCCCGGCCCAATCCTGCAGCTCTTCACCGGCAAAAAGATCGCTGACCGCGACAATCTCGGCCTCCGGAATTCTCCTCAAATTGTCGGCATGGATCTTCCCGATCCTTCCTGCGCCGATCACACCTATTTTAATCTTCTTCATGCTCATCGTCCTCCGCTCCATCCGGGCTGCTATATATAGGTGTGACTGCCCCTGTTACCAGCGGGCGGTCACCATTTTTTTGCGGGTATAGAATTCAACGCCATCCGTTCCGTTGGCATGCAGATCGCCGTAGAACGAGTTCTTCCAGCCTGAGAACGGAAAGAACGCCATAGGGGCGGGAACGCCCAGATTAATGCCCAGCATCCCGGCCTCAATCGTCTCCCGGAATTGGCGCACGCTGCTGCCGTTCTGCGTAAACAGGCAGGCTCCGTTGCCAAGCTCCGAGCGATTGGCAAGCCCGATGGCTTCATCCAGCGTATCGGCCCTCATGACAGAGAGCACCGGCGCAAAGATTTCGTCCTTCCAGATCTTCATGCTTGTATTGACCTGATCGAATACGGTAGGCCCGACAAAATAGCCTTGGCCCGCTGCCGCAGCGTCCTTGCGTCCATCCCGGACCAGCACGCCGCCTTCGCTTTCGCCGGACTCGATGTAGTGGAGCGTCCGTTCCTTGTGCGGCCCACGGATCACCGGCCCCAGGAACGTTCCTTCGTTCAGGCCGTTGCCTATGGTCAGACTGTCTGCCGCATCGGTCAGCCTGCGGACTAGCTCGTCCCCGATCTCGCCTACCGCGATAACGACGGCGCAGGCCATGCAGCGTTCTCCCGCCGACCCGAAAGCGGCGTTTACGATTTCCTTCACGGCTAGGTCAAGATCGGCGTCAGGCAGCACGATGGAGTGATTCTTCGCTCCTGCCAATGCCTGCACCCGTTTGCCATGCCTGGAAGCGGTGGTGTATACATACTCGGCAACCGGCTGGGAGCCGACGAAGGAAACCGCCTTAATATGCGGGTGCTCCAGGATGCCGTTGACGACATCGCGGGCCCCGTGCACGATATTCAGAACGCCGCCCGGCAGTCCCGCTTCTTGAAACAGCTCTGCGAGCCGGTTCGCCAGCTGCGGCGTCCGCTCGGATGGCTTCAATACAAAGGTGTTGCCGCAGGCAATGGCCAGCGGGAACATCCAGCAGGGCACCATCATCGGGAAGTTGAACGGGGTAATGCCCCCTACAACGCCAACCGGGTAACGGTACATGCCCGACTCCAGATTGGTCGCGATGTCCGGCAGCTGCTTGCCCATCATAAGAGAAGGCGCGCCGGCCGCAAATTCGACGCATTCAATTCCCCTGAGCACTTCGCCGTAGGCTTCGCCATAGCTCTTGCCGTTCTCCAGCGTAACCAGCTTGGCGAGCTCTTCCCAGTTCTCCACCAGCAGCTGCTGGTATTTGAACAATATCCGCGCGCGGCGCGGTACGGGAGTTTTGCTCCATGCCGGGAAAGCTTGCTTCGCCGCTTGGACCGCCAGATCGACATCCGCCTGCGAGGACAGCGGCACCTTGACGAGCACTTCCTCCGTTGCGGGATTATAAACATCCTCGGTTTCCGTAGCAATTGCGGCGATCCATTCGCCGCCGATCCAGTTTTTCAGCGTCTGTGTCATATAGGTCTCCTCATTCTAAAAGACTGGCGATAGCTGGCTGCGCTGGCGAAAAAGTCTTCCGCTGTTCGCGGGGAGCTTAACTTTCGGTGATAATTATCCCCGGATTTTCAAAAAGCGGCCCATTCGTTTTCCGCCCGCTTCACCAGCCAAATCCCAGTCTCTTTTATGTTTTATTATGCAAAGGGCGGCTCAAGTCAGCCCGACAGGAATGACGGGCGCAGCCTCACCCCGCTGTAATTTCGCCGCGGTTGCAGCGTTCGATGTAGTCTTCCACTTGTTCCACGGTAGGCATCGCATCCGAGCAGCTGTGGCTTGAAATCACGATACAGGCCGCAGCGCTGCCGAATTCCATGCTCCGCTCGATCGTCCAGCCGGACAGGATGCCGTGCAGGAAGCCGGCCGCGTAGGAATCGCCTGCGCCGAAGGTCTTGACGACCTTCGCCGGATAAGATTTGGCCTTATGCTCCGCGCCATCGCGGGTATACGCAATGGAGCCTTCCTTGCCATGCTTGATAATGACGATGCCAGCCGCATAATTGAACCATTTGGAGGCCGTAAACTGATCGCTGCGCTCCGGATTTTGCTCGAATCGTTCCATCATATCGAACTCTTCCCGCGTACCGACAATGATGTCGCATTTTTCAGCAGCCAGATTGTAGTAAGTGGCGGTTTCCTCTGCGGAAATCCAGGTGTACGGACGGTAATCGATATCGAATACGACCGTGGTTCCATGCTTACGCGCATAATCCAGTGCCAGAAATACAGCCTCGCGTGAAGGGCTTGCCGCAAGCGCGGTACCGGAGATGAGCAGAACCTGGCTCGCCGCAATCAGCTCCTCGCTGACCTCTACGGGAGTCAGCTTCAGATCGGCAGCGTTATCCCGGTACATCAGAATGCTGCAGTCGGTGGGACTTTTGATTTCCGTAAAAGCAAGCCCCGTTACCGCTCCCGTGTTGTCCGTGACCACGTTTCGCGTGTCGATGCTGTTCTTCTCCAGATAACCGGTGATGAACCGTCCCATCGCATCGTCCGCTATCTTGCCGATGAACGCCGTTTTATGGCCGAGCCTGCTCATGCCGATAGTGATGTTGGCCGGAGAGCCGCCGACATATTTGGTAAAGGTCATCGTCTGCTCCATCGGGCGGTTGATCTCGTTGGCGTTCAAATCGATGCACAGCCGTCCGATCGCCGTGAAGTCAAAGCTTCTTCCCGAGGGAAATGTCACATAGGTCATGCTCTGTCACCTGCCCCGCTTGTCAAAATGGACTGCATATGGGACTGCAAATATGCGATCGCTTTCTCGGCATACTCTCGCGCAGGATGCGCAGCCGGGTCCTGCTCGCCTTCAAGCATTGCCCAGCCCCTGTAATTTCGGCTGACCAGCTCCTCCAGAATAGGGCGGAAATCAATGACGCCGTCTCCCGGCACCGTGAATACCCCATTGCGGATGCAGGTAATGAAATCCGACTGCTCCGCTCTGGCTTGCTCAAGCTTATTCAGGCGCACATCCTTCAGATGAATATAGGCGATCCGGTCGTAATGCTTGCGCAGCACGGTCAGAGGATCTGCCCCGCCATACAGCGCATGTCCCGTATCAAAAAGCAGAAACACGGCTTCCGGATCCGTCAGCTCCATCAGCTTGTCGATTTCCTCCGGACGTTCCACAACGGTGCCGCCATGATGATGGTAAGTAAGCTTCAAGCCGTATTCCCTGGCGATTTCGCCTGCCGCGTTCAATCCTTCCGCCAGGCTGCTCCAGCCAGCTTCATCCAGCCGCAGCACCTCGCGCTCATTGGGCGAGCGCCTGGGGTCAAAATGAAGGGAACCGCCGACTTCGCAGGTGCTGATCACCGTACTGCCCAGCTGCTGCAGGAACCGGGCATGCTCCCGGAAGGCATCCAGCTCGGCTTGGCGATAGCCGGGATCAGAGAACAGAACGGATTTCCACTGTGAAACCAGCTGAATATTCCGCTTGGACAGCTCTTCCTTGAGCAGCGCGGTATCCGTAGGATATTTGCGTCCCATCTCCGTGCCCGTCAGACCCAGCGACTGCATATCGTCCAGAATTTGCTCGTAGGTCGTGTCGTCCCCGTGCTCCTTGACGTCCTCGCCAACCCAATTGATGGGATGGGCGCCTAATTGAAAAGGAAATTGTATCATTATGCCCTCCTAATAATTCGTGTTCAAACATTCAGCTGTTTGAACAACCTTTAGTAAGCTTTCGCCGTCTGCAGCCGTTTTTGCATCTCCGCATGCGCTTCAAGCACCTTGCCGCTCTCCGACACGGCGGGCACGCCGACATTCCACCAGGACTCGTAGCCGTCCGTATTGGTCCCTGGAACGACCGGGATCTCAATCAGCGTCGTCCTCGTCTCCTGCTTCGCCTGAACAATCGCCTCGCGCAGCTCTTCCGCCGTATTGGCCTTATAGGACGCCGCCCCAAGGCTGCGGGCATGGGCAGCAAAATCAATCGGTATGAAATCGCCGGTATAACGGCCTGTTTGCGGCTCGCGGTAGCGGAATTCATTGCCGAACCCGTCGCTGCCATTGCCTCTTTGCAGGTTATGAATGCATTGATATCCATGATTGTCGAACAGCAGAATCGTGAGCTTTCTTCCTTCCTGGAGGCTTGTGACGAGCTCCGAGTGAAGCATCAGGTAGCTGCCGTCTCCGACAAGAGCGTACACATCCCGGTCCTTCTCGGCCAAAGCCGCGCCGAATGCGCCGCTGACCTCGTAGCCCATACAGGAAAATCCGTATTCCATGTGATAGCCGCCCGGTTTGCCGACTCTCCACAGACGCTGAAGATCGCCCGGCAGGCTTCCGGCCGCGCAAACCACAACAGCATCTTCGCCAATCGTTTCGTTAATGACGCCAAGTGCGCGGGTTTGCGCAAGGCCGCCTTCCCATTCCAGGGCGTACAGCCTGTCGACTTCGTTCTCCCATTCCGTTCTCAG
Organism: Paenibacillus sp. JT31N17; assembly: GCF_056269255.1. Taxonomy (NCBI): domain Bacteria; kingdom Bacillati; phylum Bacillota; class Bacilli; order Caryophanales; family Paenibacillaceae; genus Paenibacillus; species Paenibacillus sp. JT31N17. Next base: position 240,180 of record NZ_JBWDNP010000004.1, on the reverse strand, counting down.
TCTGGCGACCTCATCCCCATAGCTGCCGGAAAAGCTAATATCCGTCAGGCTGTCCTTCAGCATAGCCAGCGTTTCTTTCGCATCCCCGGTCAAGGACAGTCCGCCCAGCTTCGCGGAATCCATTCCGTTGATGTTAATATTGAGAAACTCCGCTTCCGGATGGAGAAAGGCCGATTTGGAAGCTGTCGTAAAATCCGAATACCGGGTTCCTACGCCAATGATCAAGTCTGCCTCCTTGGCCAGCTTGTTCGCAGCAAGCGCTCCAGTTACCCCAATGCCTCCGACATTCAGAGGATGCTTCCAGGATATGGAGCCTTTCCCCGCCTGTGTTTCCGCTACCGGAATACCCAGTGCCTCCGCGAATGCCTTCAGTTCATCCGATGCGGCGGAATAACGGACGCCGCCTCCGGCGATGATGATCGGACGCTTCTTGGACTTGATTAATTCGAGCGCTCTTTGAACGGCATCGCGGGCCGGCAGGCGTCTTTCAACATAATGAACGCGCTTACTAAAGAATGCTTCGGGATAATCATAGGCTTCGGCCTGGACATCCTGAGGAAGCGCGAGCGTAACCGTGCCGGTGTCCGCCGGGTCCGTCAATACCCGCATTGCGTTAATCGCAGCGTTCATCAACTGCTCGGGGCGAACGATACGGTCCCAATATTTGCTGACCGGCTTGAAGCAGTCGGTCGCCGCTACCGTGTAGTCGCTGCTGACTTCAAGCTGCTGCAGAACCGGATCGGGCTGCCTCGATGCAAAATTGTCGCCCGGCAGCAGCAGCAGCGGGATGCGGTTGACGGAAGCCGTACCGGCCGTCGTTACCATATTCAAGGCTCCCGGTCCTATGGAAGAGGTACAGGCGAAAATCTGCCTGCGGTTCATCTGCTTCGCATAGGCGGTAGCCGCATTGGCCATACCCTGCTCGTTCTTGCCCTGCACATATTGCAAACTGCCGGGACTGCGCTCCAGCGCCTCGCCGATTCCCGTCACATTGCCGTGACCGAAAATCCCCATAACCCCGGCAATAAATTTCGTTTCCTCGCCATCGATCGAGATATACTGATTATCCAGAAACCGTAAAAGAGCCTGTGCCATCGTTAACCGGATTGTACTCATTTTATCCTCCTCAGCAATTGGATTAAGCGCTTTTTCTATTTAATGATATTAATAACTAATACCATACAATAATAATTAGGTGAAGCGCTTAACTTATTATAGGTCTGAAAGAGCAGCGAATCAACCTATTTCTTTGATCCGCATGTGGCCGGACAGCCGTCATGCAACGCCGCACCGCTGGCTGGGCGCTGTGCGCGGTGCGTTTTTTGCCGGAGGCACGGGCCCCTCTATATCGGTCTTCTGGGCGGTAACCAGTGCCAAACCGTTGAAAATGTCCATCATTTACTAATCATTTAATCCCTTTCCATTGAGAATTTTCTGCATATATTTTTCGTTGGATCGGTTGAAGTGTGCGAAGAGCATGTTTACGTCCGGGGGATCAGACCTGGGGGCGCACGCGGTGAAGATGAAGAACCCAGAAGATCGGCCCCGGCACCGGATGTGTCCTGCTTGGATTTATGCAAAGTGACATTAAGATCGCCTTTGTTTGCCTCTATTGACGCAGAAAAAGGGGCTGCTCCCTTAGGTCCGTTTTACGACCTTTTTGGAACAGCCCTGATCCTTTTTTTCAGTTGTGGGGAAGCATGCACATCGTGGCCGGTTCATATGCGCCGGGTTTACTTTGGCAGCGCCTGTTCGCCGTTAACGAGAGCGTCGACTACAACCCCCAGCGCTTTGCTTCGGGCAAGCGGAAAGTCGGTGCGGAAAAACCAGTCGGGAACGCGGTACACATGATTGTTTTGCACAGCCTTCATATTTTTCCACAATGAGCTCTGCTGCAAATCATTGTACAGCGCTTCGCCCTGCTTGTCGCCGCCCTGCACAATGGCGCCTACATCCAGCAAAATATAGTCCGGATTGATCTCAGGCAGCGTCTCCAAGGAAATCGTTTGGTTAACCCCTTCGATGGCCGACACCTGCGGAGGCGCCTTCAACCCGAGATCATGATACAGAAGCGTTCCGGTCAGCTGCCGCTCTCCGTACAGCCTGTATTCCTTTTTGAGCACGCGAATGAACATGACAGTCTCGTCCGGTCCAATCCGTTCGCTCATCTGCTTCTTCGCCTCTTCCACCTTCGCCGAATATTGCGCGATCCATTCGTCGGCCTGACTCTCCCGGTTCAGCATTTGTCCCAGTTCCCGCAGCGCGGTCTGCCAGTCTTTCGGCGTTACCGATACAATGATGGTCGGAGCGATTTGGGTCAGACTGTCATAATCGATCTTCTGCACATCCGTCCCTATAATCAGATCCGGCTGGGCAGCCAAAACCGCTTCCAGGTTCGGCGTATCTCCCAGATTTATTGCCTCTTTCAGTGGATTGCCGTCCATATAAGAAATATCTGTCGTACCGGCATAGCTTCCCGTCGCAACGGGCTTGATTCCCAGGGCAAGCAGCGAGTCGGCCACCCGGTAGTCCAATGCGGCAATCCGTTTGGGTTCGGCCGGAATCGTCGCTTCCCCTTTTAGATGCTTGACCGTCCTTGTTGCAGGCGTTGTATTGTCGGTGGTTCCCTTGCCCGAATCTCCGGCTGGAGCGGCGGCTTGATTTTCCGAAGCACCGCACCCGCCGAGCAGACCGATGATCATTACTCCTGCAAGGAGCAGTGCCGGAAATTTGCGTTTAAATATGTTCAAGTTATAAACCCCTCCGAATCAAATATATGATAACGATTCTCATTATCAAATATTCAGGCACCTCATGTCAACCTTTTTCTGCATTTAAATCTGGAGAAGCGGCAACGATCGCCTTTGTACCCCGAATTCCAGCTTTGTGCGATTCCCAAATTCAGAAATTGAGGGTACAAGATCAATCGGAAGATCATTGCCGTCTTCTGGAGCGTCATTGATCGGCTCATGGTTTTAATAGATGGAGATTTTGCTTTTTGGTGCTAGCCGATAACCGGCAAGCTTTGCTCCGGCGGCACCGCCAGCGTATCCCGATTCATATCCTGAATCCGGATATGTTTATGGTCCGCTCCAGCGCCAGCGAACGAATTATCGGCAATTGTCACGTCACTGCAGGCCCTCAAGCGAATTATATCCGGGATAGCCGATGATTCTCCTGTTACGGAAACTTCATTATGCGTGAAGCTTAATTGGCGTGTGCTCTTGGCACCCAGAACCGCTGCGTCAGCCGTCAGAAAATAATTTCCTTCTACACGGATATTGGCATGGACAGGCTTATCCGCATGAACTTCCGTGTTCTCGGGTGCGATATAAATAACGGGATTGCTGCTGCTCCCGCACTCGATAAAACGGTTGCCGCGAATCGCAATATCCTTCACCCTGCCGGATTCATACCAGCTCTCTGCATCATCGGCAACCAGCACGCCGCTCATGGTCATGCGTTCAAAGTGATTATTTTCAATTACAACCCTCCGGCGCGTAGTCACAAGTACGCCCCGGGTGGGAACCCGTGCAAAATAATTATTCGTAATTTCAACCTCAGGCGTCCAGGTTATATTTTCCACAACATCGCCAGGCCTTATCCCCTCCGGAGCAGGCTCGCTTAAGGTAAGCAGGATCTCCCGGGGATTGACGGCCTTAACAGCCTTTACCACATTCCAGGCATAAGCGGCAAGGGAGCTGCTTCTGACGAATTCAATTTCATCGCCGGGGAAGAAAGCGTCAAAGCCGTAGCTTTGCGGATGCATGAACCGGAGATGCAATTGGTCAGGCGCAGGCGCACCGACAATCTGCAAATGCGTGCCATGCACATTAATCGGATCGTCATGCCCTCCGATGAACCGGCTGCTGCTGATGCTCACGCTGCCCCGGCAGCCTGACAAGTGAATGAAATCGGCGAAGGCCGCGACCGTTCGGCCGGTCTCCGGACGGGGAGCCAGATTCAGCCGGTCAAAGCGCAGATTCTCGCTGTACTGGCATACGATGCCAAGCCCATGCATAAAGTGCATACCGACATTTTCCCAGATTATGTCGCGGCTCATCAAAATAAAAGCCCCAACCTGATCGCGCAAGCCGTCGCGAACCTGCAGAACCCGACCCACAACCTGATTCGGGGCAGCCTCCATATGCAGCCGCAGCCGGTAAGGCTCAAGCTCTTCAACACGGACGGCCTTCTCCATCAGATTATCGATCCTCCAGGTTTTGTCGGTAACCGGATCATATTCCTGCATAGGACCTTCCCGGAAGCGCCAGCCGTCGCCAAGAAAATACAGCCTGCCCGCTTCAAGCTCATAACGGAAATCGGGATGGATCCTGACATCGAAATAATCGCTCCCGCTTTCCTCGATGGTCATCTCCGCGACGGTCGGCCTTTCGTACTCTGTGTGGACACCGCTGATTGTGACATTCTTGCAGGAATCGATCACAATCATCGTTTGTTTGCCGTGGAAAACGAACAGGGAGCCGTTCCCTTCCCATACAACATCCTTCATGCCTTTGAACAGGATCCCGACCGTCTTGGTCACATCCGGATTCTCTTCCTCACTGGCCGTATTGGAAATGTAATAAGGCGTTCTGGTCGCGTGCTCCGGGTGAAAATCATACCGCCCTGTCTGGCATTCCAGCACGACTGGCCCTTCAATTCGGGAAGCAGCCTCAATCGCACGCTGCATCGGAACCATGGCATCCGCCCCGGAATCCGGCAGCACGCCATAGTCGGTAAGCCGGATGACTGCGGGAGCGGGATGTGTTCCCTTTTCTTCAGTTGGCATTCTTTGAACCATCCTTTGTTTGATTGTATACGTTCTGTGAACGGGCCAAGTACCGGAGCTGCAGTCAGGTTTCTCCTTCTTCCAGAGCCCGCGCACCAGACCACCCCGCATGCAAGGAGGTTTTGACTTACTATAGCCCTTTTGTAATCTCCAAGAGCGCAGTTCCCTTTCAAAATACCACCCTGTCACCATTTGCGAAGCTGGAAATCCGCCATTAATTTGAGATTGAGCTCCAGGACAATAAGAAGGATTCCGCATATGATAGGCGGAATCCTCCCTTAACGAAAATTATTTATTGATTTTCGCCATTTCGGCGTTTACTTCTGTAATCGCCTGCTGCAGCCCTTTGCTGTCGTAGCCCTTCAGGGTTTCCTGCCACATTTTGACCGGATCGTCCTTGCCGAGAATCACTCTTGTGAAATCATCGTCGAAGTTGATGCCAGAGAGCTTATCCTTCGCCGGCGTGGACATCGTATAAATTTCAAAAGCGGTTGGAATCGCCTTGGCGTTCGTCATCTGCCAGTTCAATTCGTCCTGGACAAATTGCACCGATTCATCGCCGAATGCCGCTCTGTTCGCCTCGCTGTCCTCCAGAGTGCTTGCATTTCTCCAGGCAGCCAGCTGCGAGATAATATCCAGGGACGGATACTCCTCCTTCAGATCAACATATTGGCCTTTATCGTCTTTTGGACGGGTAATCGTATATTTGTCGCCATCCTTCGTGTAATCCTTGCCTTCGATGCCGTAGTTGTACAAATCCTGGGCTTCAGGCGAAAGCAGCCAGTCATAGATGCGCAGGATGCGGTCAAGCTTCTTGTCATCGACATCGGCGTTAATCATCGTTTCAGACCACCATGTGTTTGTCGTATGACGGTAGATATTGCCGTCCGCCGCAGGCCACAGATGAAGCAGCTTGACGTGGTCGTCGAATTTTTCACCCGGATTGTTTTTTTCCCACTCTGCCTTAACGCCGGTTGCGCCTTTGATGGAATCCACGTTAAACGACAAAGCGCCCGCCTTGTTCTGGTAGAACTTCTGGTTTGCTTCTCCCGCCTTCTCAACCGCAAAATCCTGATCGAGACCGCCGTCCGTATACAATTTGCGGGCCTGTACCATAACCTGCTCAATCTGCTTGGAGGCATAGAACGGAATCCATTTGCCGTCTTCCTTCACCCAGCTTGAATTGTCGAACTGCGGGAATGTAGGGATAAATACATATTTAAAATAGCCGAGCGTATTCATAACGACACCGGTTGTATCGTTCTTGCCGTTGCCGTCCGGATCCTGATCCGCAAACGCTTTCATCATGGCTGCAAATTCGTCGAAATTTGTTGGATCCTTAATGCCCAGCTTATCCATCCAGTCTTTGCGGACGAACAGCGCGCGGTCAACCGCCCACAAATCGGTGTTAGGATAAGTCATGCGCGGAATCGCATAGAGCTTGCCGTCTTTGTAGATTCCCTTCACGTCTTCCGCCTTGGCAACCTTCTCCACATTCGGGTAAGCGCTAAGGTCGTCCGGCAGCGCATGAATCAGCTCCTGATTCACCCAGTCATTGTACGTAGCGGGATTATCGTTGGTGATGCTGTGTGTAATGATATCCGGAAGCTGTCCGGCTGCCGCCCACACCTGGGATTTCTCCTTATAGTTATCCCATCCGATATCCATTGGCTTCAGAGTAACGTTGAAATCCTTTTCAATCTTTTGCAGCACCTCGTCATTCTTCCCGAAGCCTACGCCGATCCCCCACCAGGACAGGGAAATATCCATATGCTCCGCAAACGGATTATCTCCGGCAGCCCCCGTATCCGTCTGGTTTGCGGCATTTGACGAATCCGACGCATCTGCCGCCGGCTGATTATTCCCCGTGTCATTGCTGCCGCAGCCGGCAATGATCGTAACCATCAGGGCGGCGATTAAACACAACAGGACCTGCAGTTTTGCTTTCTTCATGTTCTACGTATCCCCTTAATCTTATTTTTTTATAATAAAAGCCTTACGCTTCTATCATCCCTTGATCGAGCCAATCATGACGCCCTTGGAAAAGTATTTCTGCAGGAAAGGGTACAGGCAGACAATCGGCAGAACACTGACGACCAGAACCGCCATTTTCAGCATTTCCGGACGAAGCTGCGAATTTTGCGCTACAACCGAGCTTACATTGATTCCTGACAGCAGCTGCTGGTAATTGGTCAGCAGCTCCCGCAGCAGCGCCTGAAGAGGAAGCAGCTGCACATCGGTCATGAACAGGACGCCGTACCACCATTCATTCCAGCGGTCCACCGCATAAAATAGCGCGATGGTCGCAATCATGGGCTTGGAGATTTGCAAAATGATTTTATAGAGAATCTGAATCTCGTTGGCTCCGTCGATCTTGGCCGATTCCTCCAATGCCGCCGGCAGCGTCCGGAAAAAAGCGATACAAATGATCAAATAGAAGGTATTGACGGCCACCGGTAAAATCATGACCAGCAGATTGTTGATGAGCCCGAAATTTTTCATCATCAGGTAGAACGGAATCAGGCCGCCGTTGAAAAACATGGTGAACAGGATGGCTGACATAATAAACTTCCGTCCGGGAAATCCGTTTTTGGAAAGCACATAGGCGCCCGACACGGTGACCAGCATATTTAAGGCCGTGCCTGCCACAGTCACAAACAGCGTGACGTAGAAAGCTTTCAGAAACCGCGGCTCATGAAAAATATAGCTGTAGGCCGAGAAGTCGAAGGTCGTCGGGATCAAATATACGACCTGCTTGGAGATCTCAACCGTGTTGCTGAACGACATCAGAATAACATTGTAGAACGGAAATATCGTACAAAGAGTCAGCAGCATCAGGATCGCATGGATAATCATATCCGCCGCATTCAGTTTGCCCCGTCTTTGCGCCCATTTTGCATGATCCACAACCGGTGCCTTGCTTTTTTGATTCAATGCCGGTTCCATTACACCAGCCCCTCCCCACCCAGCCGTTTGACTATAAAATTGGCGAAATACAAGAGCGCGAAATTGAGTACAGCCTTGAACAGTCCGACCGCCGTCGTAACCCCGAAGCTTAAGCCGTCGCCGAACGCGGAACGGTACACATACGTATCGATGATATCGCCTGTTTTATAGACGCCGGGATTGTAAAGGTTGAAAATTTGCTCAAAACCGCCATTCATCGCATTGCCCACAGCAAGAATGAGCAGGATCGCCGCCGTACCGCGGATTGATGGCCATGTGATAGCCTTCAACTGCTGAAACCGGCTTGCTCCGTCCACGTAAGCGGCTTCATACAGCTCCGGGTTGATGCCGGCAATGGCAGCCAAATAAATAATCGCGCTCCAGCCTACTTCCTTCCACATATTGGATAGGAAGACGATCGGCCGGAACAATCCGGGATCGGTCAGAAACGTATGCTTCTCAAAGCCAAGCGCGGAGATGATCTGGTTCAGCACGCCCGATTCGCCGAGAAAGTTAAGCATAATCCCGCTTATAATAACCCAGGAGATGAAATGCGGAAACGTATATACCGTCTGGTAAAATTTCTTCAGCTTCTCCTTCATCACTTCATTGATGAGCAATGCCAGAATGATGGCCGCCGGAAACTCGATGACGATCCTTCCCAGGCTGATGATGATGGTGTTGTTGAACGCCTGCCAGAAATCGCTCTGTTTGACCAGCTCCCCGAAGTTGGCCAGCCCCACCCACGGGCTTTGCAAGATGCCCGCTTTGATATGAAATTCCTTGAAGGCGAGCAAAATTCCATACATCGGAAAGTATTGAAAGAGCAAATAATAAAGTACGGTAGGAAGGAGCAGAATGTACAGGAACCTGTGCTTGTAAATGCCCTTCCCTAATAATTTTTCCATCTTGGACCTCCTCGTAAGCGTTACCATGACCTCGCCATTTATTATCGCCCCTGCCGGCCCAATGCGTCTATGCACGCAATTTATGGTTTTGGAGCCGAAAATAAAGCGCTCACAAAAAAAGAAAACTTTCCGGGAAAGTTTTCTAAAGATAATCCATATGGATTCTAAAAATAATGCATAGCCGGGAGCGTCACTCCCGGTCATTGCGGTATTGGCTGGGTGTCGTCCCCGTCATTTTTTTGAAAATGCGGGCAAAATAAAAATAGTCCTGATAACCGATTTTCTCGGCAATCTCCTGGATGGAATATTGTTCATGATCCAGCAGCTCGCGTGCGTAAGCGATGCGCAGTCTGGAGATATAGGCGGTGAAGGTTTCTCCGACCTCTTTCTTGAAGAGCTGGCTGATATAGCTCGGATTCATAAAAAACTGATCCGCCAGGCTTTGCAGCGACAGCTCCTGGGTGAAATGGTCCGTAACAAAGCGGAGAATGGCGTTGAAGGTCCGGTTCTTGGTTTCGACGGACAGCGGGTCGGCGGTGCCGGAATAACCGGTGGCGAGCGATTCCAGTTCATCCAGCATCGCAAACACATGCTCATACGACTGAACCAGCTGCTCGTAGCTGTACAGAATGCTTTCCGTCTGCCCCAGCTTGAACAGGAACGAAACCGTCATATTATACACCTGAAAGGCATGCCGGATAGACAGAGCCTGCGCCCTGAACAGCTCCCCGATCCGTTCAAAAACGAGATGAATGGCCGGATTGTCCTTGTCGCGGACGGCGGTGCTCATATCCACCATATACCGGTTCAATTCCTGATCCCGGAAGGGCTGCTGATCATAGGCCGCGGGCTTCCCGGTAACAAAAAATTGATGCGCAAGCATATCGGCGCCTGAGATCGCATCTCTGATCTTACCCAAATCCGTTATTTTGCCGCTGAAGCCGATTCCTCTGATTCCTTGCGGGACGCCCGTCCTCCATTTGTCCCTGAGGGCTGCCGCCTGACGCTCTTGAAGCAGGAAAGCGGTTTTGGCGGTGCCGATTTTCAGCTTGATGACAGGGCTTTGGATGCCTTCAAGCTCGGACGAACCGACGGAGACAACAGCTGCAATGCCTGCGCTGCTCCAATCGGAGAACCCCTCCTTCTCCAGCTCCTCCTGCAGCTTCAGCTGATTCCCGGCGCTGGGATCCTCCAGCAGATGGATAAGAGAAGAATCGCGAGCAGGCCTTGCGACCGCATGCATCCGGCTTATTTTCGCCAGCACGCCGTTGATCTCGATTTCATCAAAGGGCTTCAGGCAGTAAGCCAGAGCCCCGTGCGTCAGCGCTTTCTGCGCATAGGCAAACTCGGCGTATCCGCTTACGACGACAAAATGGATGGGAAAGGCCAGGCTTCTGGCCCGCTGGATCAGCTCCAGGCCGTTCATTTCCGGCATCCGGATATCCGTAAAGACGACATCGGGCTTAAGCCTGTTCATCGCCTCAAGCGCATCCACCCCATTGTAGGCCTGGCCGACCACCTCGAAGCCGTGGCGCTGCCAATCGACCATATCCTTCAAGCTTTCCACGACCCAATTCTCGTCATCGACAATCAGCACTTTAAGCATTCAGCTCTCTCCTCCCCGCAATGGTCAGCTCGATGGCTGTTCCGCTGCCAAGCGTACTCTCCACACGCATGCCGCATGCCTCTCCAAACATAAGCTTGATCCGGTTATTGACATTGACCAGCCCGATGCTCCTCTGCTCCTCGTCTTCTTCCGCAAGAGCGGACGGCGGGGCAGCCAGAAGGGCGCGCAGCTCCGTAAGACGGACAGGATCTATGCCCATGCCGTCATCCACGATTCTGACGACAAGACTTCCCTGCTCGTCGACGAATCCCCGTATCTCCAGAAGCCCGTGCTTCAAACGGGGCTCAAATCCGTGATATACCGCATTCTCAACGAGGGGCTGCAAAATCATCTTCGGAACCCGGTACGCCAGAGCCTCTTCCGTACATTCATAATCGACGGAGAAGCGGTCCTTGAAGCGGATCTGCTGAATGCTGACGAACGATTTGATGATGCCCAATTCCTCGCTGAGCGGAACCATGCCCGTTCCCTTGATGCTGTAGCGGAAAATACTCGACAAGGCGCGCGTCATCGTTTTGATCTGGTTCTGCTTGTTGACGACGGCGATCCCCGTAATCGCTTCCAGCGTATTGTACAGGAAATGTGGATTGATCTGGCTTCTCAGGAAAGCCAGCTCGGATTTCTTCTTCTCCAGCTCGATGCCATACAGCCTCGTGTTGGTCTCGATCAGACGCTGCGTCAGCTGGTCGATTTCGTCCAGCATGCTGTTCAGCTCCGAGGCCATGATGCTGATTTCCATATAGCCCTGGAGGGAAATTCTTTTTTTGAACTTCAGCAGGTCCCCGCGCTTGACGGTTGTCATGAAGAACATCATTTTTTTCAGCGGCCGGAGAATATTATTAATAATAAACATGAAGGGAATCGCCAGAATCAGCAGGCAGATGGCCAGAATCAGCAGCTCCTGTCTGCGGATGTCGAGCAGATCGCGCAGCAGCTCGTCCTTGGGCGCCATGCTCAGAATGCTTCCGTCGATGTCCGGGAGACTTTGCCTTTGCATCACATAGAGCTTGTTGTTCCATTGAAGCGCTTTATCGCTTCCGGCTGAAGTGCCGCTGGGCAAACCCGTCAACTGGGTGCCTACGCTTACATTTTGCAGATTGCTCGTAATCACCTTCTGGTCCCGGTCCAGCAAATAAATTTGCGTGTTTGTCTGCTTGGAGGAATAGTCCTGCTCGCCGACCAGAGCCTTCGGATCCACAATGAAGAACATCGTGCCGACCCGCGTGTTGAACAGCTCGCCCTGCTTCATGTAGTAAATGCTGGTGGCGAAGACCAGTCCCTCTTCCCCTCCGAACAGCGTTCCGAACCGCTGGACACCCGAGTAATAGGCATTTACCTTTGGCGGGACGGCATCTCTCAGAGCGGATACATACTTGTTCCCGCCGTACAGATCTACCCACTGCCCGTTATTTCCGGAGAGGACGATATCCAGAATGCCCTCCTTCAGCTCTCTTTGGCTGATGAACAGCTTGTTTAATTTTTTGAACATGTCGTATTTGAGCAAAGCGTTCTTCTCCACCAGGTAGTTCTGGACTTCCTCGTTGTAGGATATATTTTGCATCAGCCTGTAGATGACATCCTTGTTGGAGGTTACATTCTTCTGGATCTCCGATATCGTCTGCTTGACATATTCCTCATGATTCCGCGTAATCATCCCGGACATGGTGGAGTAGCTGTGAAAAATAATAATCAGGATCACAATGATGAACGAACCCGCCAATATAAACAATTGCGAGCGGATCGACAATCTTCTCAGGTAGGCCAAGCCCTCATCCCCGTCCTTGTAAATTAACTGTTGCTTTTATATCGCCTATTATTACGTTAAGCGGCGGACAACGTCAATCCATCGGAAAAACAAGGATATGAAGAGGCGGATTCTCGGTGTTGATTATCGCGACTCTAGCTTCTACCGCTTTACCCTGGTCTCCCTCTTGTACAGCATCAAATGCTTGATAAAAAGCTTCATAAATACAAATCCAGATTTTGGGGGGCGCAAGCCATTATAATATGACATAACTTAGTTATATTATGATATCCCGATTTCGTGGCCTGTTTGTTTTTGACTACTGAATAACGTTTTCCTTGCTTGAATTAAAAAGACCCCCTTAACCTTGCCTGCCTGGACAGGTGGTTGGCGATCTTTTTGTACGTACTGGAGATGGCGGTCATCAGTGCCTGCTCCACCACTTATTTCTGTCCCCGTGACCGGCAACAGCGACGTCCGTGGAACGCTTTGGCGTAGGCGAAACTTCGTCAGCAGACACCTCATGTCATTCATATCTAAAATTGGATATATAGTGTATATCCTACTTGAGGCTTTTCGGCTGCGGAAAAGCCAGCAGCTTGCCTTTGGTCTGCACAACGATCATCCCGTCTGTAGCAAAGGTCGGCCCGAATACGCGGCCGTAGGTCAGCAGCTGCTCGACCGGCTCGGCTTTGAGCAGGTCGATGGCAATCAGACGCCCGTCGGTCTGGGCGACATACATGCCGCCTCCAATCAAATCGATGCGGGCAATAGGATTGGAGAGGCCTCCATTATAGAAGACCGGCCCCTTGTTGGCCAGCTTGACGCCAAGAATACTTTGACTGTCCGAGAAGATCAGCCGCCCTTCAAAGGGACCAAGCGCATAACGGACATCACCGGCTGCCGGAGACAGATAGGTCTGCTTCACGGCTTCGGCGGGAACTTCATTCCGGGGATATGCGTATACCTTCATCCCCACCGCGATATAGACTTGATTGCCGCTGATCCAGGCCGTTCCGGGAGAATAGAATTCCTCTTTATCCAGATCGATATTTTCCGGATTATATTCGACGGACTTTATCGCCTTCCCGTCCTCAATGCCCAGGGTATCGAGCGTGACCAGCATGCCTTTATCGATAATGGTCTGCTGCCGCTGCACAATAATCGTATCGTTCTCAACCGCAACCGGAAAACTCTTGTTCATCTTCTGCCAGGCCTCTTTGCCTGTTTCTTGGTTGAAGGCATGAAGCACTTCGTAGGAATACGCGCCCGACTCGATGTTGGACGCGAATATGCGCTCTCCGGCAAATAACAGCGGCCCCGGCAGCGGCTCCTTGTAGTCATCGCGCCACAGGAAGGAGCCGTCTGAGACCTGGTAGGCATGGATGTCTCCATTCAGTGCGTACAGCTGTTTCCCATTCACATACAGCTGTGAAGTGCCTTTGCTCGGCACGGCGGATGTCCACTGCTTCTTGCCCGAAGCGGCGTCAACCGCGTACAGCACTCCGCTGTTCGACACAACGTACACATGTCCGCTCTCATACACAACGGTTGTCTTCAGGCTGCTTCCGAAGGACCACAGCTTCTTCCCGGTTGTGGTTTGCACTGCCAGCAATTGGCCTCCCTGGATCAAAAACAGCTTGTTCTCCCCGGAGGCAACCACGCCGCCGCCCATGGACTCATCATCGACAGGCTTATCCATGGCGATTGCCCAATAATCCTTCACAGTCTTGGTCTGTACAGGGGTATCGACATTATTGCCCACATAAGAGGTATGCGGATCGACGCTCGCATAAACAGCGGAGCCTGCAAGCATAGAGATGGAAACTGCAGCCGCTGCCAGTGTTAAAATGGTTCTCCTCAGCAGCGATTTTCTGATAGAAAGCATTCTATTCGCTCACCTGCCTTATCCTAGTCATCTGGCGGAAATACGATTTCATTTATTTTAACATAATTAAGTACCTCCTGAATGAATCTGCATATAAGCGGAGCATGAAGGAATTTTAACCTTTCTCATATTAGAACAAAAAACGGCAAGGGCTCCGCAGTCTATAAGACAACGATACCCCTGCCGTATATTATGATGAAGCTCATCTACCCGGAATAACAGGTTAAACATTAACCCTGCGAATGAACCAGCTGATTGATGATTCGCACCGCCCGCTCCGATCCCGAACGCTGCTCTTCCAGTCCTTCGTACTCCACGGACAACCAGCCGTCGTAACCCGTCTCCGCCAGCTTGCCCACAAGAACTGCGGCCGGAACATCGCCTTCGGTAGGAACGGTTCCCACATAAGGATCGCCGGCGATGGAGCGGTATACACCTTCCGTCTCTTCCGGTCCAACCTTGCGGAAGTCCTTGGCATGTACATGATGAATATATGCGGATACCTGATTGAAAGCTTCCACGGGCTGTTCGTCAACAAGCAGGAAATTGCCCATATCAAAGGTGCTCCGAAGTGCGGAGGACCCGACTGCTTCAATCAGCTCTACGACCTGATCTCCCCTGCCTGCGAAGATGCCGTGATTCTCCAGACAGAGCGTGACCCCTTTGGATTCAGCATAATCCGCACCCTGCTTCAGACCGTCCACAATCCAGCCTTTTGCCTGCTCGTAGCTGATGCCATCCCCCTTGTCGCCCGCGAATACACGTACGACCCTGGCGCCAAATTCCACCGCCATATCGACGGAGCGCAGGATATCCTGCACCTGTGCCTCTCTCGCGGCGGCATCGGTCTGGACAAGATTGTTGCACGCCCCGAAACAGGCAAGCTGGATGCCTGTACGAGCAAGCGCATCGCGGACGGCAGGAATATCCGTCTCCTCATTCCAAAATACGCTGAGCAGTTCAACCCCCTGCGCACCCGTAGAGGCTGCAAAATCGATAAAGTCGGCATTGGTCCATGATTTGTCAAACAAATATTTGTGGCAGCTCCAGACACTAAGCGATGTTTTCATAGGTTTCGTGCAGCTCCTCTTCGTTTCTTGGGGAGAACCGGCGCTAACGGTAGGCGTTGATAAACTCGACGGCGCGGCGGATATCCAGCTCCGGCTTGTCGCCGACCTCGCGTTCAATCGTCAGATAGCCGCTGTAGCCGATTTCCTGAAGCGCTGCAAAGTAAGCCTTGAAGTCAACCATGCCTTCGCCAAGCGGCACTTCCTCAAAATCCGCGCCTGAAGCAGCCATCTCGGCTATATGCTCATGGCTCATGGCGTCGTAGCCAAGAAATCCGTAGACCTTGCGCGGGTCCACGATACGCAGCCGTTTGCCATCCTTTACATGCGTGTGTACGATGTAATCCTTCAGCGTATGGACGCCCTGAACCGGATCATCTCCTGTCACCATGACCATATTGGCAGGATCAAAGTTGACGGAAACGCCGTTCGTGCTGAGCGTGTCGAGAAAGCTCTTGAGATGGGCCGCAGGCTCCGGTCCGGTCTCAATCGCAAAATAGGCATTCATGCTTTTCGCATAACGGCCGAGCTCGTCGCAGGCTTCCTGCATCGCCTCATAGATTGCGCCGCTGCCTTCATGCGGCACAATGCCGATATGGGTGGTGACGATATCCGTGCCAAGCTCGACCGCCAGATCGAGAATGCGCTTGGATTTCTCAATCTTGACCGCATTGGCTGCGCGGTCCTGGAAGCCATGGCCGCCCAGATCGCCGCAGAGCGCGGAAATATCCAGCCCCAATCCGCCGATCATGCTGCGCAGCTCGCGCCTGTCCTCAGCAGACAGGTTGGCAGGGTCCATTTCGCCGGAAACGGCATAAATTTGCACGCCTTCCGCCCCGACCTCTTTTGCTTTCAACAAGCCATCGCGAACGCCAAGATTGAAGCTGTCCACAATGACGCCGATTTTATTCGTTAATTTCACCACGGTCTCTCCTTTCCTGGTAGAGGATCAGTCAAAATGAATTTCTTTGCCTTGGCCTGCCGACTCGTAAATCGCCGATAGCAGCTTCGTAATTTCCACGCCGTCCTGCACCGGACTGAGCGTCTCCGCCGTACCCAGGCAGCTGTTGATGAATGTGGCGATTTCCTGGCTGAAAGCCTGCTGGAAATCAAAGCCCAAATGGTCGACCTGAGGCGCGACATTTACGATGGTATTGTGGCTTTCCGTCATGATCGCAAGCTCCGGCTCCAGTTCCGCGCCGCCTTTATCGCCATAAAGCTTGACCGTCAGCTCATCCTTCTTGGCATGCAGCGTAAAGCTGACGTCCACGAACAGCGACGCGCCATTCTCGAAACGGATCAGCGCATTGGCCATATCCTCGACATCATTCTTCTCCGCGTCGTAATCGGCCGCTTTATAGAAAGACAGATTCTGTACATTCGACCGGTTGCCCAGCTTGCGGTAAGTGTTGCCGCTGACGGACTTGACCTTCGGCTTGCCCATCAGATACCAGCATACATCGATAATATGCACGCCAAGATCGATTATCGGCCCGCCGCCGGAGCGTTCCTTATCGGAGAACCAGCCTCCCGGATTGCCCAGCCTGCGCAGACATGAAGCTTTGGCATAGTAGATCTCGCCAAGATCGCCGGCATCAATAAAACGGCGCAATACTTCCGTATTGGAGGCATAGCGGCGGACAAAACCAACCTGCAGCAGACGGCCGGACCGCTTCACCGCTTCCTCCACCAGCAGCGCGTCGGCGACCGTCTTGCACAGCGGCTTCTCGCACAGGACATGCTTGCCGGCTTCCAGCGCAGCGATGCTGATCTCGGCATGCGTATTGTTCCATGTGCATACGCTGATAGCGTCAATCTCCGGATCGGCCAGCAGCTCCCGGTAATCCGTGTATACCTTCTCGGCCCCGTATTTGACAGCAGCCTCCTTCGCCCGTCCTTCATTCAGATCGCAAATCGCAACCAAACGCGCATCCGGATTGGCCGCATAAGCCCCCAAATGCGCGCTGGATATGGAACCTGCACCGACAACACCAATATTCAACTTCGACTTCCGAGCCTGAATTGTCATCCATTCCATCCTTTCACCCTGGTTTGAAACCGGATATAATAAGTTCATGAACGTCATGATTAATTCATCTGCATGGGACGCTTGTAATAACGTTCACCTTAGTCCTTACGATAACACGGCTTCGGCGGAGGGAGAATGCACGTTATGCCAACATACATGGATTATATGATCAGCCCGCTTCCGATCCGAATGTTCCAATGCATGGTTGACCACAGCAAGCTCAGCGTCAAATCGCTGGTGATTCTGCATGCCGGTCATCTGCCCGGCCGTACGCTGCAGCGCAACGGAACCACCTTCGACCATTGGGCCTTCGTCTATATCGGAGCCGGACGCGGCTATTACCAGGCCGGAGACGGCCCACGCCAGACGGTAGAAGCCGGGACCATGTTCTGCCTGTATCCGGGCACTACGTTTCATTATGGGCCGGATCAGGACGGATTTTGGGATGAGTATTATTTCACCCTGGAGGGGGAGCGGGTGCAGGAATGGCTGGCCAACTGGTGCCATCAGCCGGAGACCGTCAAGACGATCGGTATCGAGGAGGCTTTTTTCAGCAAAATGGAGATGGTATTCATGCTCATGGAGAGCGGCATACCCGCCAATCAGGACCGTGCGTCGCTGGCGCTTGAAGCGCTGCTCTACGATATGGCGGATCGTGCCCGCCAGCCGGCAGCCACCAGCCGCAGCCTGTTCGTCCACAAGCTGATCGGCGATCTGACCGATTCGGTCTACCAGCCGCTCGACAGTGCGGCGGTTGCCGCCCGCCATCACATCTCGATTCCGACGCTGCGGCGTATGGTGCATGAATACACAGGTTATCCTTTGGGCGAGTTCGTGCATCGGCTGAAGGTCGCCGAAGCGAAGATGCTGCTGCTGCGGACGGACAAGACGCTCAAGGAAATTGCCGCCATGCTGGGATACGCGGACGTCTTCTATTTCTCGCGGCTGTTCAAGAAAGTCGCCGAGGTGTCGCCGAGGACATACCGCGCCCGCATGGGGTGAGCCTTTTCCTTAATCCCTCTCTTCCAGATTCCGCTGCAAATATTGCTCCAGCGTGTTGGTGATTTCGAACACCGTGTGCGCCAGATCATAGTTCTCGAAAGCATGCTCGCATCCTGCTTGCGCGATCATATCTGTCTCATAACGGCCCAGGCGCTGCTCGATGACCTCCCCGCCGATTCCCTTCTGCTGCTGGCGCTGTTCAACCGTCTGACGATCGGCGTAAATGAACAAACGGATCAACTGATTGCCATAGGTCTGTTTGAGCATTTCCGCACCTTCGGGATTAAGGACCAGGTAGACGCTTCCATTATTTTTGAAGCTGCGCTGGATATCACTGCCCCGAAGTCCATAGAGATTCGAATTTATCGTCACACTTTCAATAAAATCACCGCTTGCATCCAGCTCTTCATACAGCTCCGGAGTAATGAAATGGTAATCCTGACCGTTGACTTCCCCTGGTCTGGGCTTGCGTGTCGTATACGACAGCACCTTTGTCAAACCAAGGGTAGAACCTACGCTATCTGCAATTGTTTTACGCCCCGATCCATCCGGTCCGGTAAATACAAATATAAAAGCGCGATCTTGGGAATCTGCCATCCTCATTACCTCCTTTGACTCTATATTACCTATATTCAGCGAAGGGCTGGAAAATCCTTCATTTTCATGGGAAGAGGATAACGGTCCCGCCATTGCAAGGAATACATTCATATTTCACATATCCATGGAACCACTCGCCGGAATTAAAAAAAGCGTGTTATCCAGAAGCTCTGGACAACACGCTTGAATATTCTGGTGATTCTTTTCTCAAGTCCCCGGATTGGTAAGCGGATCGGCATTCGTTAATTCATTGACCTCTTCGAATGCGATTTGGCCGTTCTCTCCGATTGTCATTTCAAACACAATCCAGTAGATTTCATTGCCAGTGCCTTCCGGTACTGTATAGACCTGTGTCGGCTCAGTCACAGCGCCTCTGAACACTTCAATTCTGGCACCGGATGCTCTCAACGTGCTGGTACCCGAGAAATGATGGACATAGAACTTGTAGGTTCCATTGATATCCCGGCGAATTGTTGTCGTTTCCGGTCCATAGGAGCTGACATCATCCAAATCCAGGTCAACAATGGTTTCGCCTTCATGCATATACTCCTTCTCCATATACCAGGTATGGAATCGTCCGCCAACTAATGTTGGTCCAAGAAGATGGGAATCAAGATCATGGGGATCTTTTCCCCATGTCAGTACAATTCTCGTCTCCGAAGCATTAGGTACTCCGATTGCGGTTTGATCCTCATCTGTGTTTTTCACATTAACAGCTGCTACCCCGATCAAATACGTTTTAATATAACCGGTTCCTTCTCCCCCCAGCTCACCCGTATAGATGCCTGGCTGCAGGTATATGAAATAATTACCGTAAGCATCCGTTGTTGCAGTGCCGGCAATGTCGCCATCCGTCTTGTCCAGGCCCTTGCGGAAAGTAATATCAAGTCCTGCAACCGATTCTCCGGCAACATTCTTGATATGTCCGCCAAAGCCGGTCAATTTGACCGAACCGCTCTGACTTCCCGCAAATCTTGTTTTATCCGCATTGGATTCCACTGTGATATACAAGGTCGAGCCATAGCTGTCCACCGGATCAAACGTGAATTGTCCTTCAGTGTACTGCAAATTGTTCAGCTCATAATCCGCACCATTCAATACAGCCGTTACGGCAAAATCAGCCGCAGTCTCATCAGCCACATCACCGTTAAAATCAACATTGATGGTTCCGTTCGTTACATGAATGGATGAGAGGGTTGGATAAGCCTCTCCGGGTTTATAAACAGAGACCGTGACCGGCACCTGAATATGAAAATCGCCGTAATCGGCTTTAATATAGGTGATTCCGTCGCTAACAGCTTTAACATCCCCATAAACCACCCGCGCCACAGAAGGATCGTCGCTGCTCCACCCTGCGAAGGACGTGATGTCTTTATTTCCGTCATTTTTAACGCCGGTTAATACGATTTGACGGGTTGCCCCCACAGCAGAAAGGGAAAACTCCGCTGGCGTGTATGTGGTGCTGATGACCGTCGGGTCTGCTTCAATGACAGGCTTGCCGGATAGTCCGTCGAAGCTTATGCCTTCCACATTCAATTGTGCCGACTGGACTGAACCTTGTCCGGTAAAGGAAACAATCGCATCTGCGATCAAGTGCGAAACTGTCGAGCCTTCTGCCAGATGGAACGAAGTATTCAAAGCCTGCTCGAATACATTCAAGTCGCCGACAGTGGATCCGGCAGCAAGAGTAATGGCAATTTGCTCCGCATGAACCATGACCGAGTCAAACGCTCCATTCAACGTAACTGCGGCATTATGAGGAATGGATCTGCTGATGTCCACTGGGCCGATATCGCCTACAGCTGCTGTCGTTTCAAGAATAGCGCCGGATTCAAGCTGGATTTGTTGAACGTTTGTTCCATCCTCAAGCACAAGACGGATGCTTCCGTCACTCTTATTCACGAAGACAGTAGCCAGAATCGAGTTGGCTACATGAATACTATTCGGGCCGCCGCCTTCAACCAAGGTGTTGCCTGTTACTGTGACATGGTCAAGCGTAACATTGCCGATGCCGATGCCGCCAAGAAGCCAAAGATCCCCGTTAACGGTTGTGTTCTTCAAGACCACATCTTGCGAGCTGATTGTGACATCGCCGGTGACATTGCCCAGTGAATATTCACCTGGTGCTGTAATGTCCATCGCTGCCGGTTCGTCGCCGTCATCGTCACCGCCCTGGTCGCCGCCGTTATCACCGCCCTGATCGCCGCCGTTATCGCTGTCATCATCTTTGTCCCCGCCATTGTCCCCTCCGTTATTGCTGCCGTCAGGTTTTCCGTCATTGCCGCTGCCGGGGCCCCAATAAACAAAACCGGAGTCGTCTTTGACTTTGGGTGGCGCAGTATCGTCCGTAGTTGTGTCCTCAGGCTTATCCGGGTTCAAAAGCAGAGCTTTATCCGCGTAAGCCGCTTTATTCACGACAAACTCGTAAGCCAGCCGCGCCAATGCCTGACGGTCGGCAATACCCGAAGGGTTAAAGCGGAACGAGCCATCCTTGCCCGCAATCCCCTTAATGAATCCGATCTGATAAGCAAAGGACACCGAGGCTTGAGCCCAGTCGGACACCTTGGCCAGATCTGACAGGCTCTCATCCAGCTTCAATGATTTAGCAGCCGTCTCCCAGCCGAAAGCACGGATAAAGAAGACCGCCAGTTCCTCTCTGGTTACTGTTTTGTCGGGAGAAAAGGCAGTGGCGGAGGTCCCCTGGGAAATCCCCGAGTTTACCAGCGCTCCCACATAACCGGCATACCATTTGGATGCTGCGACATCCTTGAATCCTGCAGCTGCGCCTGCATCCTCCTCCAGGTTCAGCGACAGCGACAAAATCTTTGCCAGCTGCGCCCTTGTGACAGATTCGGCGGGCTTGAAGGTTCCATCACTAAAGCCGGAGATGATCCCCATGTTAACCAATTCGGTGATCTCGGCTTTTGCATAAGACTGATTGATATCTGATAGTGTCCCGCCGGATTCAGCGGCAGCAAATGCATAATGAGTGGAAATGATAGACAGGATCATAGCGCAAACTAGCACAGCGGAAATTTTCTTATGTAATAATCTTAATCCCAATTTCATTCTCTCCCTTTATTTCTATCTGGTTGGTTGAATATAAAATGCCCCGCTAACTAACTCTGATCAGACTTCAGAAACCACCCCTTATAGCAAATTAGTTAGAAGTAGAGCGTTTTCAATAGGCTAATATTACCATGAATGATGTTATTTTCAACACGATTCTTGCATTTTTTAGATGAAATTTAGAATACTATGTCGATATACCCAATTTTACAGTGTCTAACAGCCTATCTCTCCGGGACAGAAAGAAATGAGAACTTTTACAGCGTCGGAATCGGGATACCAGCCGGGCATTATTGGGCCAGCCTGAAGTCAAATTCGGCGTATTGCGGATGACCGCCACTGAAGCAAATGAAAATCAATCCTGATTCCATCTGAATGGACCGCTGCAGCTGCCGCCTAGCTTGTGAAATTCCAAAGAAGCCCGTTGGCAGCCCGAGCTTCTTTATGTATATATAGGAACAAACGATACGTCCAGATTATTGCAGCGATTTCAGAAACCGCTCCACGCCCGGAAGCCCATCCTGCTCCAGCACATGAAGAAGCTGCGTCCCAATGATGGCAATGTCGCATTTCCCCTGCAGGAAAGCCACATCTGCGGCGCTCTGAATGCCAAAGCCGACAGCGATTGGCGTCTTCGCATAGCCGCTGACCCGCGACAGGAAGTGATCGGTTTCCCCGCCAAAGGATGTCTTCGATCCGGTAACACCCTTGCGCGCCGCGCAGTACAGGAAGCCTCCCGTCTGCTCCGACAGATAGCGCAGGCGGTCGGCCGATGTGTAAGGCGTTGCGATCAGAACAGGCTCCACGGCATGTTCGCGGCAGGCCTCCAGGAAGGATCCGCTTTCCTCCGGGCAGGCATCGGGCACGATCAGACCGCGAATGTCCATATCCGCACATTCCTGCACAAATGCCTGCGTGCCGTATTGAATCACGATATTATAGTAGGTCATGATCAGGAAGGAGATATCCGGGAAATCCGCCGCCACGCGCCGGGCAAAGTCCATGCACTGCCGGGTCGTCGTGCCGCTTGCCAGTGAGGCCTGATTGGCTTTGAGGAATACGGGACCGTCGGCGATCGGCTCCGAGAAGGGCAGCTGAAGCTCGACCAGATCAACGCCGCTCTCATGGAACAAACGGATCATTTCGTAATTGGCGTCAAAATCGGGATAGCCCAGAATTTGATGGGTCATCAGCTGGATTCCCTTGTCAGCGCGCCCCTGGATGATCCGTTCAGCAAGACTGGTCTTCAAGGCCGCTGCTTTTCCGCTTGATAAAAGCTTTCCATTCTTCATCCCGCAATCCCTCCGCTATGTTAAAGATGTCCTTGTCGCCTCGTCCGGACATATTGATGATGAAGATGTCGGATTTCGAGGTTTCGGCAATATCCCGGAATGCCCCGGCAAAAGCATGGGTCGACTCCAGTGCCGGAATCAGCCCCTCCGTCTTCATAACCAGCTGCAGCGCCTCCACCACTTCCGCATCGGTCGCAGCCGTGAAGCGCACGCGCCCTTTCTCGGATAAATCAGCCAGAATCGGCGAGACCCCGACATAATCAAGACCAGCGGCAATGCTGTACGTATCGTTCATTTGGCCGTCTCCATTTTGCAGAAACATTGTCTTATAGCCCTGCGCAATCCCGGATTTTCCTTCGCCGTAAGCAATCCGGGCAGCGTGTTGGCCCGATTCCTTGCCTTGGCCCCCGGCCTCCACACCGACAAGCTTCACTTCATCATGAGGGAAAAAAGCCTGAAATACCCCCAGCGCATTGGAGCCGCCGCCTACACATGCATACACACGGTCCGGCATCCGCCCCGCTGAGCGCAGGATTTGCTCCTTCGCCTCAATGCCGATGATCGATTGAAAGAAGGCCACAATAGCGGGAAACGGGTGGGCCCCCGATGCAGTGCCCAGTACATAATGGGTCGTCTCAAAGCTCGATACCCAATCCCGAAGCGTCTCATTAATGGCATCCTTCAAGGTCCGGGAGCCATAATCGACACCCACCACCTCGGCTCCCAGCCGCTTCATCCAGAAGACGTTGGCATACTGACGCTCCATATCCTCGCGCCCCATATAGATGGTTGCGGACAAGCCCAGCTTCGCCGCAACCGTTGCCGTCGCCACCCCGTGCTGTCCCGCTCCCGTCTCCGCAATGATGCGCGTCTTGCCCATGCGCTTGGCCAGCATGGCCTGACCGAGCGCATTGTTGAGCTTATGCGCCCCGGTATGATTAAGATCCTCCCGCTTGATATAGATCTTCGCCTTGCCAAAATGCGCGCTCAGCCTGTCCGCATAGGTAAGCGGCGTAGGCCGTCCGGCGTAATCGGCCAGAAGCGCGCAGTACTCCTGCCAGAAAGCCTCGTCATGCCGGATCTGTTCAAAATGCCGGTTGATCTCCGCGAAGGCCGGAACCAGTATTTCCGGGATGAACGATCCGCCATAGGAACCGTAATAGCCGTTCTCCGTGAACAGAGAATTGGCCGCTCCGGGTATAGAACCCGCTGCATGCTTCATTTGAATTTATTTCCCCTTCCTGCTTCCTGTGCTCAATGCTTGTGATGAAAATCCATAACGGCTCTTGCCGTCGCCGCGTCCGTCACCAGAATATCGATCCATTTGCCGCGCAGCACAGCTGTAATTGCTTCGACCTTGCTCATGCCCCCGGCAATCGCAATAACATTGGGGATGCCTCTCAGCTCGCCGGCAGACAATCCGATGAACCGGCCGCTCCCGGGATGCAACATCTCCTGTCCGTTTCCATCCAGAAAAGATCCGCACAGGTTCGCCGCCGCACCGCTATGCCGCAGCTCTGCCATGTCTTCCGCGCTGAAGCTGCCCGAGGTGACCATGGTTGCCTGCCGGCCCACTTCGCCGATGCTGACAACCGCGACACGGGAGCGCCGCGCAAGCTGGAGCACCTTGTCGATTTCCGGTTCCTGCCGCAGGAGCTGGCCCGTCGCTTCATTGGCTACAACAGCGGGAGCATGCATAATCCAGTATTTGGACTTCAGCTTCCCCGCAAAAGCCATCGTGTTGGAGCTGGCATGCCATGAAGCGCCTGCCGGACCCCAACCGCCGACGAGAGGCACAAACTGCAGTTCCTCCCGCGCAAAATAATCCATCTCCTCCGCAGCGCTTGCAACCGTTCTGCCTGCCATCACGCCGACGATATCGCCGTCCTTCAGCACCGACTCCATCAAGGCAGCGCTTGTGCGGCCAAGCTGCGCATACAGCTTATCCCCTTCAGCTTCCGCCGAATCGACAATAAGCGCATCATGGATACCGAAGGTTTCGATAAAAGCCCGCTCGAGCTCCTGCTCCGTTGAGAAGGGGTTGTTGATGGAGATGCGCACAATACCTTCATTCCTGGCAGCCGTCAGCATCCTGCTGACATGCGGACGCGAAATACCGAGCCGCTTGGCGATTTCCTGCTGGTTCAAGCCATCCTCATAATAAAGCTGACAGATCTTCACCAGCAGCCGAAAACGTTCATGATTGACTTCCGACATTTGCCTTCGATGCCTCCTGATTGAATGCTGTGTACATTTGTTCATATAATACACTTATGTACATGCAAGTATACCTCTGCATCCGCCGGTTGTAAACCCGGAACATTAAGCAAGAAAAAAACCTTGCCGTCCTCTCAGTGACCGTGTTGAGTTTTCTCGTCCCTCAAACCTGACAGGCATTATAGGGGCAGTAACGTTTGCATATTTTAAGGACAAAAAAACAGCCTCGAGAACCCTTTATCAGAAGAAAAGGGGTTCCTGAGGCTATCTTGGGGACGTTATGGCAGAAGAATGATTACGCAAACACCAACCATCCGAATTTGCCCGGCATATGAAAATTCACTTTGCCCGTCGGCTGCCATGCGCTGAACTCACGTACGCCATCCGGCTTGTCGTCAATCCGGTAAAAGTTCACTCGCCACTTCATTCCGGCCGCTATCGGCCGCTTGAAGTTCCGCATCGGAATATGGATATCATAGAGCGTCCATCCGCCCTCCTGGGTTCTCACACTGTTCACCAAGCCATCGAAATGCCATTCCGTGCGGGCCTCAATCTTGCCCTTCAGATCATTGGTGACATAGGCATCGAACACAATGTTATGCGGGCTGATTTCCAGCTCCAGGTATTCCTTGCCGTCCCCCTCCTCGTCGATAAACACTTCCACCACGTCCTGCTCATATAACGGCTCATCATGCTGCGTGAAGTCGGAAACCACATAATCATCCTGACTTGTGAAGCGTATGTACAGTCCCTCAGCGTTCCAGTGCATCTGCACATAAGTAAGCGCCTGGGGAACCCCGCCCGATACGACATCCGACAGCGCAACCCGCTCTATCTTCTCCCAAACCTCCCCGGATTCTCCGAGCTCCTGACAGCTGTACGAATTTTGCGTTTCCATTATTCATGCCCCTCTCCATGGTTGATTTCCAATTCAGTTGATCCCATCATGCCAGATCCCGCGACTGGCTGTAAATGATAAATTTCTCCTCGTGTGCCCCTTGAGTCGGATAGGGTCCCCGACTTAAGCCCAGCATGAAAAACCGCCGCAGGACTGTTTTAGACATACCGGCGGGGAGCTACAATAAAGCTATCGAAAGAAGAGAATCTTAAATCACCCTTAAAATAAGAAAGGAGTTTGTCACACATGAACAAACTTTATCTCTCCAGAACAGATCGGAAGCTTGCCGGATTATGCGGGGGCCTTGGCCAATACTTGCGCATTGACCCCACGATTCTCAGAGTCATCCTGGTTGCGGCGGCATGCTTCAGCGTCGGCACCATCTTCCTGATCTACCTGCTCGCTAGCTTTATCATTCCAAAAGAGCCCGAGAATCCGATCATGAACATGAACCACTTTCATTACAATCCATACAACTAAGCAGAGGCAATCGGCAAGAACACCAGTTTTCAAAACCAAACATGATAAGGGAGTGTATGAACAATGGGAGTTTTAAACAGACTATTTGATATGACAAAAGCAGCAGCGAATGAGCTGATGGATAAGCTGGAAGAGCCGGGCATGATGCTGAATCATTACGTACGCAATATGCAAAGTGAAATCGACGGCCTGCAGGCAGAGCTTCACAAGCAGGAGGCTGCGGTCCGCGTGCATGGACAGCAGGCGGAAGAGGCAGGCCGGATTGCGGACATGTATGATGCGAAAGCGCTTGAAGCGATGACGAACGGTTATGAGACGGCAGCCCGCGAAGCGCTTTCGGCAAAGCTGCATTATACGGAGAAGTCACATGAGGCCGCAGCATGGCAGGAAAATGCGAAGGTCCGGATTGCCGAGCTGAAGCCGCGGCTGGAAGATGCCAAGGCTGAGCTGAAAGTCATGCAGAAGAAACGCGACGATCTGGTTGCCCGCATGCAGCAAACACAGGCCAAATCCCAAACATCCACGCCAAGCTTCAGCTATGGCTTCGAGGAAGGCACCGCCGCACGCGGCTTTCAGCGGATGGAAGACAAAATCAATCAATGGGAAGCCTATTCCCAGGTGAAAAAAACGCCTTACGGCTATGCCGCAGCAGCAGGCGCAGCAGGTTCATATCCTTCGGATTCCGAGGAGCAGTCGACGAAGGATTCACTCATCAATGAGCAGCTGGAGCAGCTTCGCAAGAGAACGCAGGCTTGACGAATCGTCCTCTTAAAAAACGCCTAAGACCCCGTGGCGTGCATACTCCGCTATAATTGCAGTTATAGCGATCATATAGAAGCGGTAAGGAAATAGCCTCCCCCGGAGAAGCACAGCAGTCATCGTGCCTGTCCGAAGGGAGGCTTCGTGCATATTAAGCATGCATAAAGTGTAGCAACATCCCATCACAGCATGTAAAATAGAAGAACCAGCGTAAGCGGTTAATCAATCTATCATCTTGCGGGTACCAAAACACGCGAACGGGGGAACTGTTGTCTTATGATCGGGGAGGTCGAGTATGACATGAATATCATCTATAAACGAAGCTTCATCTCGGTTTACAGCAGCATGATGTACCGAATGAACACCACCATCATTGAAACACATGATCTGGTGCTGCTCGTTGACCCTGGCTATCTGCCCTCCGAAATTCAGGCGCTGCGCCATCATATTGATGAAATCAGGGATTCCCGGCCGCTTTACCTGCTTTTCACCCACTCCGACTTTGACCACATCGCCGGATATGGAGCCTTCACGGATGCCATTACGATCGCCGGACAAGCCTTTGCCGAGCAAACCGATCAGGAACAGGCGATCCGGGATGTCCAGCTTTATGACGATGAAGCTTATTTGGACCGGCCTTATGAACTGCTTTACCCTCCTGTTGATTATGTCATCCGCGAAGAAGGTCAAACTCTGCATATCGGCAATACCCAATTAACCTTCTACATCGCACACGGTCATAATCCGGACGGCATCCTGACCGTTGTTGAACCGCTGGGACTTCTTATCGCCGGAGACTATGCCTCCGACATCGAGTTCCCTTTTGTCTATTACAGCTTCCCCGAGTACCGCGAGACCTTGAACACCATGCAGCGGCTGGTTGCAGGCGGATCGGTCCGCATCATGATCCCGGGTCACGGCTCCGTGACGGAGAAGCAGGCTGAGATGGAGCGGCGCGTGAAAGCTTCCCTCGCCTACCTGGATCTGGCTGAAGCAGAGGCGGTTTCCGGCAACCGGCAGCCTTTTGAACGGTTTGTGGAACGGCAGGGCTACCGCTATTCCTTAAGTTTAACCCGCCGGCATGAGAACAACATCAAGCTGCTGCGCGAGTGACCGGCGGCAGGCTGCCCCGTTCAGCCGCTTGTTTAAACGCGACAAAACATGAAGAAGCTTGCTCGCCGTCCTTTTGACGTCGCAGCAAGTTTCTTTTCTTGGAATATAAGCGAAGTAAAAGGAATCTTCTACTTCCTTAGACTCTAAAAAGAAACGGCTGTTCCCGTCTTTTAACGGAGCAGCCGTTTCTTCCCCCGGAAATTGTAGCAAAGTAGCATGAAACTCTTATTTGAGCTCCATGCACCGGGCTTTTGGTCCCTTTATGACGGCTCGAAGCCTTCCTCTTGCAAATACTGCTCCGCTTCATCGTAGGTTTCAAAAACCATTTCAAGATTCAGTCCGGCATAGATATACCACAGATCGTCCTCCAGCCTCAGATCCAGAGTTTGATCATCCGGCCCCTGCCAGCTGCCCGCCTGCCCGCTTTCTTGACTTGCCGCAGCCTGCTTCCTTCGGCTTTTGGGCTGGGGCGCCTGCGGCACTTTCATGGACAGCGAATGGATCGACTCGTCTATCAGGGAGCGCAGCTCCTCCGCCGAGCTATCGCGGATATTCGCGAAGCCCCGCTCATCGGTCTCATAACCTCTTAGCAGTCCCGCATAAACAAACCCGTTGCCGCCCGGATGCAGATGATAAACAACGATCTTCTTGTCATGGACGCTTTCTTCAAAGTGGAAATTCACACGTCCCAGCGAGACGTTTTTTCGCTCCAGCTGGGGAAAGGATTCAATTATCGCAAGCTTTTCTTCAAAACTGAGCATTCCATTACAGCCTCCAGGATCACGGTTCAATTTTGCTAGTAAGTATAACACAGAGCCGCGTTCCTACGAAAGCATGCATGGCGCTCCCGCTGCCTGGGCTGCAGTTCCTATTCCGTCATCCTCCCCCAGGCAGCCTCCGCATTTTCTCGCACCGCGCGCGGTGTGGCATTGCAATGCATGACGGCTGTCCGACCGCTTCACCGGAATGGCCCACGGATGCAGACTCTTCATACACGGTGGCAATAATGGCGCAGCTTGCCGTTTATCCCGGCTGACAGCGTCCGGTGGACACTCAGCTCCACGCGTCCTTGACGCTGGCAGGCATGTGCGGTCACCCGCGGACGCTTCCTGGAACCAGCAGCACCTTGGACACATGGCCTGGCTGGTTCAAGAGGGTTTCGTACCACTTGGCCCCTTCGCCAAGAGGCGCTTCGACAACGCCGTCCGCAAGACCCATCCGTCCCTCATGCACCCAGCTCAGGGCTGTGCGAAAATTAAGCTGCGAATAAGCAAAAGACCCTGTCAGCGAAATTTCGCTGCGGATCGCCACATTCACCGGCAGCATCGATTCCTCCTCATGCAGGCCTGTAAACACAACCCGCCCGCCCGATGCGCATGCGAGCAGGCACTGCCTGCGCGTCAGTCCCGCTCCTACCGCATCAATGGCTGTATCGACGCCTGCTCCGCCTGTAAGATGCTTGACCTCTTCCAGCGTATCGGTCTGCGACGGGCAGATCAGGTGCGCTGCCCCAAGCTTGCGCGCAATCGCCAAACGCTCCTCGTTCATATCAACGGCGATAATCTCTCTGGCGCCGTATTGGAGCACGGCTTGCAGGGTAAGCAGGCCGATCGGTCCCATGCCCAGAATCAGCACCGTCGATGCCGGCTTCGCATCGGCCAGCTCTGCGGCCCTGACCGCGCATGCGGCGGGCTCGACCATAGCCGCCTGCTGAAGGCTCATTCCGCCAGGCAGCGCATGGAGGAAAGCAGCCGGAATCTTCACATATTCCGCATTGCTCCCCGGAAGCGCGGCGGACAACAGCTTGCGCGACACACACAGCTGCTGCCTGCCGCTCAGGCATTTCCCGCACTGTCCGCAGGTGACTAGCGGGTTCGCCGTTACACGCTGGCCCACAGCCCAATGACCGGATGCCTCGACCCGGCTGCCCAGCGAGGCGATGGTGCCGGAAAATTCATGGCCGAATATGACGGGAGGCTTGCGGAGCGAATTTTTGCCCAGATACCCGCTTAGCTCCGAACCGCAAATACCCGAAAAGGCAACCCGGATCACGACCTCATCGTCACCGGCCACGGGCTCTTCCGTTTCTCTCACATTCATCAATCGGGGACCTTCATAGATAAGTGCTTGCATTCGATTAACTCCTTCCTTCGAGAAATCCGCATCAACATCCCGTTCAATATTTAAAATACGGGCGGATATGCCCGATAAACAACAGGGTTACAAGCTCATTTTCGTATTCGCCGGTCAAAACGTGACAGACAACCCGCCGTCTACCGGCAGGACCGCACCGCATATGTACGAGGCGTCCTCCGACGCAAGAAAAGCTATGACTCCGGCGGCTTCCTCCGGCTGCCCGGAACGTCTTTGGATGATTTTGCCGCGCGCGGCATACATGGATTGGAACCATTCCGTCTCATGCTCCTTAACCCCATCCACGACCGACATCGGCGTGTCAATGAAACCAAGCGCGACACCATTCACGCGGATGCCCTCGTCCATCAGCTCAAGCGCCGTGCTGCGGGTTAATTGGTCCATCGCGCCCTTGGCGGCATTGTAGTGCGACGATTCCTCAAGCGCACGGGCGCCATTGATGGAAGAGACATTGATGATGCGGCCCTGAATACGGTTGGCTATCATCAGCTGGGCCGCTGCCTGTGTGCAGAAATAGGTGCCGTCCACGATAATGTCGAACACCTTGCGCCAGGCGGCCCGGTCCGCGCCAAGAAAACGGATCGGCTGAAACGCCGCTGCATTGTTCACCAGGATATCCAGCCTGCCGCAGGTTCGCTCCACATGGGCAAAGATGCCGCTCACCGACAGCTCATCCGAGACATCTCCGGCGGTATATTCCACTGCGAACCCCTGCTCCGTCAAAGTCCGGGCGGCCGCTTCGCCCAGATCGGCGCGCCTGCCTGTAATAACAACCTTTGCCCCTTCGGAAGCAAACCGGCTGGCCGTGGCGTAACCGACTCCAGTCGCTCCTCCCGTTACGAGCACAACCTGGCCTTCAAATCTGCACATATTCGCCATCGCCCTTGTCGCCTCCCTTACTTCACACGGTATTTCTCGACAACCGCTTCATCCACCGTAACGCCAAGCCCCGGAAGCTTCGGCACCTGCACATATCCGTCTTTGAAGACAATCGGCTCCGCAACCAGCTCCCTCGAAAGCGGAGAGGTGGACACCGTATGCTCAATCATGAGGCCATTGGGTATCGAAGCTGCAAAATGCGTGCTTGCCGCGACCAGAATTCCTGTCTTGAATGCATGCGGAACGACTTTCTTGTGACGCTCATGCGCCATATAGGCAATGCGTTTGCCTTCCGTCAGACCGCCGCAGCGTCCAAGGTCCGGCTGAACGATATCCAGATGCCCGTCCTCTATCAGCCGGCGGAAGGCGGCAACGCCGCTCTCCTGCTCGCCGCCGGCAATATGCAAATGAGTGCGGTCCGACAGCGCCCGGTAGCCCGCGATATCCTCGGGGTGAAGCGGCTCCTCCAGCCAATACACGCCGTATTTCTCATAGATTTCGGCCATCTTCAACGCACCCTTCAAATCCCAGGCAAGCCCCGCGTCGATCATGATATCAATATCATCGCCTACAGCTTCGCGGATGGAGCGGATCTGCCGCTCGTCGAATTTGGCATCGCGGCCGATCGGCCCCCAGCCGAATTTCATCGCCCGGTAGCCTTGAGAGACAAACTGGCCGGCGAGCTTGACAGCTTCCCCGACCGTGTCCGGCATCAGCGAGCTGGCATAGGCTTTGAGCTGTGAGCGGTACGTGCCGCCAAGCATCTCGGAGACCGGGCGGCCCGCGTGCTTGCCCATGATATCCCATAGCGCCATATCAATGCCGCTCATCGCATGTATAGCCGGTCCGCTGCGGCCAAAATAAATCGTTCCCCGGTACATTTTATCCCAGAGCCGGTCGATTTCCAGCGGGTTCTCCCCGATGAGCAGTGATTTCAAGCCCGTTGCAATCGAATGAGAAGGCGGAGCGTCAATTGCCGCTTTCGCCACGAGTGGAACAGAGTCAACCTCGCCCAGTCCCGTTATACCCTCATCCGTATGGATACGGATCATTAATGTATCCTGTGTGCCGTCGCATTTGCTTGCGTCCAGATCAGGAATTCTCAAATAGATGGATTCAACCTCTGTAATTTTCATGGATGCTCACCGCGCTTCCTTATTTGGGATGGATGACTGGCTGTAAATATCAAGAGATAAATGATTGGTTACGGGTTAACTATTAATGCCCTTACCTCTTTGGCGGATTAATCTTATGACCCTGACCAGACGTTAATCTGCTTGCGTAGAACACTAATAGCCATTGTTATTATATTAAGTCCTCTATTTAAATATTGTCAACAATATTTAGTTAACTACTTTTTTAGCGTTGTTGACAATTTTCAACCTCGTGATTTTTTCCCGGTTTCGAAGTATACTACATGTTATCCGATCATTTTGTTGAAAATAAGAAGGGAATTTACTGACATGGCTGAATTCACGTTCAAACAGCAAGCCAATACCTCATTGCGGGAAAAAGTGACCAACGACCTGCGGGAAGCGATCCTGAACGGGCATCTTCAGCCCGGCGCGCGAATCAAGGAGATGGATATTGCCGAGCAGATGGGCGTCAGCCGCGGTCCTATCCGTGAAGCGATCCGGCAGCTTGAGCGGGAAGGGCTGCTGATTTCTTTTCCTTATAAAGAAACCGTCGTCGCCGATCTGGATGCCGAAGAGGTTCAAAATATTTTGATTCCCATCCGGTTCCATATTGAATCGTTCGTCGTTCGGCGCTATCTGGATAAAATGGACGATGCCTTCTTTGCGAAACTGGAGGAGATCATTGGCGAAATGCGCGACGCTGCGGAACAAGGCAAGAATTCCCGGCTCGTGGATTTGGATCTGCTTTTCCACCAGACCATTCTGGACATGGCGACAGAACGTACCGTAATGCTGACCTGGCAGAGCATCGTCAATCAGATCCGCCTGCATTTTTCGAAGAATCTTCCTTTTTATGAATTGAGTCATATCGAAAGTGATCACCAAGCCCTTCTGGATGCTTTCAGAACCAAAGATCCCGAGCGAATCCAGCAGGCGGTCCTCAAGCATCTGGAGGGCGACGAAAACTTGCTTTGTTTTACGAAGTGAAATTGACCAAGATCGGCTGATTATGTAGTCTTCTGCCGCAGTGAAGTAAGGAACTTGCGGCAGTCTGCTGCTGCTTGCGGCATACCTTGCCGGCACACCGGTGCTTGCTCATAGTTGGCGTAGCTGTGCATTTGAGGAGGTCTGTTCTTTCTATGCCCTCCTGCTGCCTCCAAGCAGGTTTACCGGCTTAGAGACACAATTTCCCTCGTCAATCCGCTGCAAGCCGGTTTTTCCTCTTTACAGCATATGCCGGCTAGCCCACTATGCCCTTCTGCTGTCTCCAAGCAGGTTTTTCCGGCTTAGAGACATCAATTTCCCTCATTGAACCGCTGTAAGCCGGATTTTCCTCATTGGAGCAATGAATGCCGGATTTTCCTCATTGGAGCAATGAATGCTGGATTTCTCTCAGGAGAGTTAACTCATGAATTTATGCAAATCAATATCAACCTTGAATATAGACCATCTATGATGCGAAAAATCAAAAAAGAACCTCCAACCCATCTATACGATGAAGCTGGAGGCTCTTGGTGCTGCCCTTGAAGCGAAAAATAGGGAGCATTCGCAGTTTCCCGGGTCGGAACGCCGCTTTCACTAGCTTTATAGCCTGCATCGAACAGCAGCCATGCATGAACCGGTTACCCCTTGTTCCCGCCCGGCGTCATGTTCTCGTACAGGAAATCAACCAAATGGACGGCCTGCATTTCCTTGTCCAATCCACTTTTGCTGATACCCAGCTTCATCTGCAGGAGGCAGCCGGGATTGCTCGTGATCATGTAGCCGGCGCTTGTATTCTTCGCATGCTCCATTTTATGGTCCAGAATTTGATTGGCCATATCCGGCTGCGTCAAATTGTAAATGCCCGCCGAGCCGCAGCAGCGGTCCGACTCCACCATTTCCACAAACTGCGCGCCATCCACGCTGCGGATCAGCTTGCGCGGGGCGTCGGAGGATTTCATGACATTGCGCATGTGGCAGGAGTCCTGATAGGTGATGCGGGCAGACTCATCCTCTTTCAGCTCGAACTTCGGCAATCGGCCGTGCTCGACAATGAGGCGCGCGACATCCACCGAGTGCGATGCGAACCAGGCCGCATCCTCCTTCCACTGCGGGTCATGATGCAGCAGATGGTCGTACTCGCAGAGCAGCGCCCCGCAGCCTCCGGCGTTGGACACAATCCACTCCACGCCCGCCTCGCGGAATACGCGGATATTGGTCATCGCCAGCCTCTGCGCGCCGTCAGCCTCGCCGCTGTGGGCATGGAGCGCCCCGCAGCAGGTCTGCTCGTCGGGAATGACAACCTCGAATCCCGCCTCCGTCAGAAGCCGTACTGTGTTCACATTCGTCTTGGTGAACATGACGTCCATGATGCAGCCCCGGAAGAGTCCGACGGTTGCGATCCGCTCGCCCTTGGCCGGGTGGCGGACGCCAATTTCCTTGACGACTCCGGCGCTTGAGGCTTCAGGCAATATGTTCTCCATATTCTTCATATGGTCGGGGAACATGTTCATCACTCCGGTGCTGCGCGTCAGCTTCTGCAGGCCTGACTTCTGATAGACCTTCAGTGCGCCGCCAAGCAGCCGCATCCGGCGGGGATGCGGGAACAAGCCTTCGAATGCCAGCTTGCGCGCCGACTTGACCCACCAGCGGTGACGGACCGTATGGTCCTCCACGGCATCGCGTGTCTGCTCGATCAGCTGCCCGTATTTTACGCCGGCCGGACAAGCCGGCTCGCAGGCGCGGCAGCCCAGACAGTGATCCATTTGGGTTTCAAAAGCATAATCGGGCTCCATGACGCCGTCCACTACGGCCTTCATCAGAGCAATCCGGCCGCGCGGCGATTCCGCTTCAAGCCCCGTCTCCCTGAAAGTGGGACAGGCAGGAAGACAGAAGCCGCAGCGCATGCAATTCATCAATTCATCGTAATCCAGCTTCTTCTGCAGGGATTCTACAAGGGAAACTGTCATTCCCGGTTCCGACAGCTGCTTAGCCATGCTCGATCACCACCCGTTTACGCGCCGCTTTGGCGAACATTTTGCCCGGATTCAACAGTCCATCCGGATCGAAAACCTGCTTGATGCCGCTCATGACGGTCATCCCCACGGAACCGACCTTCCACTCCAGGAACGGCGCCTTGACCAGTCCTACACCATGCTCCCCGGTTATGGTGCCGCCGAGGCGGATCGCCGCTTCGAAGATATCCTCGAAGGCCGCTTCCACGCGGTGGATCTCATCCTGATCGCGCGCGTCCGTCGTCGCCGTAGGGTGCAAATTGCCGTCGCCTGCGTGGCCAAATGTGCAGATCTGAACCTTATGCTTCTCGGCAATCCTGTTAATTTCCAGCACCATATCGGCGATCCTGGAACGCGGCACAGTAGCGTCCTCCAGAATGGTCGTCGGGCGAAGACGGGCAAGGGCGGTGAAGGCGCTCCTTCTGGCTGTCAGCAGCTTCAGCGCATGCTCCTCATTCGCTGCGATTTCCGTCCGGTCCGCATTCTCGGCGCGGCAAATCTCGGATATCCGCTGAATATCCCGCTCGACGGTCTCTTCGTCGCCATCCTGCTCGATCAGCAGAATCGCCTCCATATCCAGCGGCAGACCCAGCTTGGCGAAATCGTCCACCACGCGGATCGTCGGGCGGTCAAGAATCTCCAGGGTCGCCGGTATGATCCGGTTCTCGATGATGCTGGACACGGTCCGCGCCGCGCCGTATATATCCTTGAACATCGCCAGCATTGTTTTCTTGTACTTGGGAGGCGGAATCAGCTTGAGCGTCGCCTCCGTAATGACGGCGAGCGTGCCTTCAGAGCCGACGAGCAGCTTCGTCAGATCATAGCCCGCCACATCCTTCATCAGCTTGCCGCCGGTGCGGATGATTTCGCCGCTCGGCAGAACCGCTTCCAGCCCCAGCACATAATCCTTGGTGGTGCCGTATTTCAGACCGCGGAGTCCCCCGGAATTCTCGGCTATATTGCCGCCGATAGTAGAGATTGCCATACTGCTTGGGTCCGGCGGATAAAACAGCCCCAGCCCCTCGATATGCGTGCTGAACTGCTTCGTATTCAGTCCCGGCTGCACAGTCGCCGTGAGATTCTGCAGGTCAACCTCCAGAATCTTGTTCATCCGGTGCATGACCATCACAACCCCGCCATTCACCGGCACGGTGCCGCCGCACAGATTAGTGCCCGAGCCGCGGCTGATCACCGGAATACGGTGGTGGCTCAGCACCTTGAGCGTCTCCGAAACATGCTCGGTGCTGGCCGGATAAATCACGCCATCCGGAAGCGATTGCAGCATCGGGGTGCCATCGTACGAATGGGTGACGAGCGCTTCCTTGTCGTCCCTTACCCACTGGTCGCCCATGATGGCCTGCAGCTCCTTCTTGACTGCTTCAGCTAGCATTTAACCACAACCTCCCAAAAATCATTTAACAGCATTAAAATAATTGATCAGGTCATCTGATGACTTTATTACTCGAAAGTATACCATACCGGATCAAAAACGGGTACAATAATTTGTAAGCACAGGTTTCGGAGGACTCGTGTGTCCCTCTTCAGGAGAATTGAACGACACTTGAAGGGTCAAAGCGCGGATCACGCCTGCTTATTATTTAAGAAGCAACGGGAAGGACTACATACAGGTGACAAATACAAGACCGCTGAAAAGCAGCGAATGGGTCATGAATGATCTGAAAGCGCAAATCGCCGCCGGAGAGTGGAAGCAAGGCGACAAGCTGCCTTCCGTTGTGGAGCTTGCTGCGTTGTTTGGCGTCGGCCGCTCTACCATCCGTGAGGCGCTCAGCGCGCTGAAGGCTGTGGGCATGCTGGATATCCGCCAAGGCGGCGGCACCTATATCAGGGCCGAGGCTCCTGAGCCGGCACCGCCTCCGGATAACGCTGCCGAATGGATGTCCCGCGCGGAATCTTTGCGCCATATCCTTGAGGTGCGCAAGGTGCTGGAATCCGGCTGCGCCGCACTCGCCGCCAAGCACCGCTCGGAGGACCATCTGCAGCTTTTGCGGGAAACGCTTGAGGACATGAGAGAGCACTTGTCCGATGAACAGGCCGGCGAGCAGGCCGATGTCCGGTTTCATCTCCAAATTGCCGAGGCTGCGCAAAATCCGGTCCTGACCGACCTCGTCCGCTCCTTATCGGAGAAGCTGCATGACAGCATGAAGGATACGCGCGCTTTATGGTTTTATGCCGAGCTTCGCTCTGCGGAGCGGCTGCTTACCGAGCATACCGGCATCTATGAAGCGATTGCCAACCAGGATGAGCGCCTCGCCGCGCAGCTGATGGAATCTCATATCGCCAAGGTGGAACGGGTGCTGTATGAGAAGACCAATCGGTCCTGAGTATACCAAGGCCAAGATTGCTGCCGCTTTTTTTGGGGTAAGTTATTACCATCACATACAGACAAGGTGGCGAACCCCATGAACAAGAAGAAACCGGAGCATGAAATTACCAATCCTGACTATTATAATGCAACCTCCAATACAGAGGCAGGCATCAACACGCCGAGGGATCGCGAGGACATCGCAGTTACCGATATGATAAGCGATGCCGTCGGGGAAATCGTCGATAACATTCAGCACAGCTTTGAGGGAAAGCCCCGGGTGGAGAAAGACGAGCGGGACCGGCAGGAATAAACAGAGGCAGCCACTCCGCATTCCACAGAAGAAGCGGCGACCTTTGGGGACGCCGCCAGATTTCTTCCCTCCAAAAATATAAGCAGCGTATAGCGGATGCCTCGCCTGTTCTTATATTTTAACAAGGAGCAGCGGCCGTCCTCCGGCGGCACCCCATGCAGCAACGGTCGTATAGAGTAAATGCTTCTCGAACACAAACAGCTCCAACCTCGACGGTTGAAGCTGTTTGTTTTATTTTCAGACCAATATTGCCCAATCTCTTGATTTCACCGCTCACCCGCTTCTTAAAGCGGATTGACGCGGACTGCCGCCTGCTTGCCGCTGACCTGAATACCTGTATCCTTCTTGCCGGAGGCAGCCAGATCCTTCAGCATCCGCTCGAGCAGCTCCTTGGCCTTGGGGCCTTCCTTCCCTTTCAGGCGGATAACCAGCTGCACAGCGTTCCCCGACGAGAGCAGCTTTTCGCTCTGGCGCAGCTTGGTATCGTAATCATGGTCCTCGATGGCCGCCGTCAGACGGATCTCCTTCAGCTTCGCCGGCTGATCTTTTCTGGTGGACTCACGCTTGTCCGCAGCGGCTGCCTGCTTGGCCAATCCCCGGCTCATCAGCTTGCAGGGCGGCGGACTGCTCATCAGTGAGGTGCATACCAGATCCACCTTCAGCTTCCTGGCCATGGCCAGCGCTTCGCTCGTCGGCACAACTCCCAGATCCTCGCCCTTTAAGCCGGTGAGCTGAACCTCAGCCGCTTTGATTTTCTCATTCACAATCATGTACCCGGTCGCTCCTTCTCCATTTCAGCATCCTTATGACTATTATAGAATGGATCGGAAGCGGCCCGCAAATGATTACGGCGGTCTTGAATACACTCAGCTCCCCTTCCCCATTGGGGTTAAATCCGCATCCAGCGCGAATTCATCCTTGCCCGGATGGTCCACCGGATCGTAGAAATTATAATCATCCAGATAAGGCGAGTATGTTTTGACGTAGATTTTATTGGTTTTCACGCTGAACTGGAGCAGCCGGATATAGCCGAGTCCCCCTTTCAGGGCATTCTGGTAATCCGCCAATATCTGATATACCTTCCGGTCAGGCACGCCATCCCCGTTATCGTCAATGGCATTAATCAGCTGTTTCGCAGCGTGATAGTGACCGGATAATACGGCAAATACATTCTTGTTCGGCTTTACAACCCGCTCATACACTTCATCCGCAAGCGGTGATCGGCTTCCGGAGATCTGCAGATATTCATGAAGATTGAGTATGGCCTTGCGTCCCGGATACCGCTTGATTACGTCATCCATCCAGACGATCTCCGGCTCCCCGATCCCCCACCCCATGTAAACCAGAATAAAATCGACGCCGCCTGCAGAAACCAGATCATAATGGCCGCGGTTATTCTGGTAGGAGCCGCTGAAGGCAGGCTGCTTCTTGAACCGGCGTTCGCCAAAATATCTCTGGTACTGCCGGTAATCGCCCTTGCGCTGCGACACATCATGATTACCGGCCAGTATGCCGTACGGAATGCCTGATTTCTCCAGGACTCTCATGTTCTTGTCGGCTTCGGCCCATTGTTTCTTTTTGCCGGCATCGTCGACGATGTCGCCGGTATGAATCACATATTTGATCTTCATGTCCTGCCGGTGACTCACGATCCAGTTGACGATACCTTTGTAGATGTATGGATAGCTCTCGGAATAATACTGGGTGTCGGACATCCATACAAAAGAGAAATCGTAAGGCTTCTGTTCCACGGCTTCCCGTGACATTGAAGAAGAATTTCGGGCATAAAAGTGAAAATGGGATGGCCAGCCGACACTATGGCCCGCAAGTCCTCCGCCTGCCTCCGCATAGACGGCGTGCGTCAAAAGCCCGGCCAGCATACAGCAGATCAATAATGCCGAAAACCGTCTCTGTGCTGTTATTAACCGCATAAACGATAAACCCTCCTTAGTAAAGGGGTATATGGTTTAGCTTTATCCATCCTCCCGGAAACTATTACTGTCCAGCTGTCCTATTCTTCCGGAGCGTATTGTTCTGCGGGCACAAAAATACCGTCCGGCAGCTACCGGACGGCAATCACATATGGCAGTCATTTTATAAACGACGGCTCCAGGAAACCAGGAGATTATATCGTCGCTTTGCGCAGGAGCAGATAGGACACAGCCGCGAATATAACGATGAAAGGAAGCATCCACAGGATATAGTCGACAGCGGTCTGGTTCCCCATCCACTCAAAGATGGCAGGATACCAGTTCAGATAATTGGCCAGAAATCCCAGCACGGTACCCGCCACCAGCACGATGCCTGAAACGATAAACATGCCGTTTTTCCCGGTACGCTTGTGTACCGCAGCGATCACGATCCCCAGATAGTGCATGAACAACAAGATGACAAGCGGCACCGTTAATTGATTAATGAGCGGACCATCGGTGATATACGGCAGATGGAAGAAATTCAGATCGCTCCCCCAGTCGTCCGTCCATCCTTCCACAAGACCAAGAAGAAACAGCATAATAGCGGATCCGATGCTAGACAGAAGGATCATGGCCGAGGTTCCCAGAAAGTAATCCGTTCGGCTTACACTCATGCCAAGCGCGAACGGAAATGTCTGTGCCAGCGTAATAATACCGGCTACAAACATATAAATGTAAATGGAGGCAAGCCCACCGGTCTTGAGAGGTTCTTCAATAAAAATACTGATACCCAGATTGACTACGAAGCTGGAAAGCATGACCAGCCAAGGGACGATAAACCACGACCATTTATCCCTGCTGTGCATTTTCACAACGCTTGCGACTCGGTTCATCAGACTTCGACCGCCTTTCTTTGCGTTTTGCCATTCGTCAGATAGATAATCAGCTGCTGGAGAGATACGGGAGCAAGCTCAAGTCCCAATGCTTGTGCCTGCCTGCGTTCCCCGGAATCCCAATGGCCCATTACGGTTGCTGTGACCAGATTGCCGAAAGGCTCCCGATGGATGACTTCCTTGCCGGCCGTGAAGGATTCAACAGCAGCTTTCGGCCCGGCCAAGGTGAACGCCCGGCCGCGCAGCGCCTCGGCATCCTCATCAATAATCAGGTTCCCGTTATCGATCACCATCACATGCTCCAGAATGCGGCTTACTTCATCGATGAGATGCGTGGACAGAATGACCGTCCGGGGATGCAGCGAATAATCTTCAAGCAGCCGGTCGTAAAACAGGCTGCGGGCCACCGCATCCAGGCCCAGGTAAGGCTCATCGAATATCGTGAGCGGCGCACGGCTTGCAAGACCGACAATAATGCCGACGGAGGAGAGCATCCCTCTGGAAAGCTTCTTCATTCTCCGTTTCAGCGGAAGCCGAAACTCCTCAGCAAGTGAAAGCGCATAGTTGTGATCCCAGTTGGGAAAGAAGGACGCAGATATATTCAGCACATCGATAATACGGTAAACATCGGGATATTTCTGGCTTTCCTTGATAAAACAAATTTGGCTGAGGACGCGGTTATTCTCGTAAGGATCTTCCCCGAATACTTTAAGCTCCCCGCTTGTGGCGAACAGCTGGGCGGTGATCATATGCATGATCGTCGTCTTCCCGGCCCCGTTCCTGCCCAGGAGTCCGTAGATTTTCTCTTCGTCCATGGAGAAGCTGACATTATTGACTGCCTTCATATCTCCATAAGCCTTCACCAACCGGTTCAACTCGACTACTTTACCCATCATGCATTGTCCCCTTTCCGGATCATGTCCGTTAACTGTTCGGCCGTGATGCCAAGCTTCTTCGCTTCCCGGACCATCGTGACCACAAACTCTTCGAAAAATTGTTCCTTCCGCTTCTCAATCACTTTCCCACGAGCGCCCTCTGCCACAAACATGCCAATCCCCCGCTTCTTATACAAAATCCCATCGTCAACAAGCATATTCACACCTTTCGCCGCTGTTGCCGGATTTATCTGGTAAAAGGCGGCAAACTGGTTCGTCGAAAGAACCTGCGATTCCTCGGGCAGTACGCCCTCAATAATGTCATCTTCAATCCGTTCTGCGATCTGAACAAATATCGGCCGGCTGTCATCAATCAAAAATGCCATTTCTTTATCACCACCAAACTGGTTAACTACTCATGTAACTAACTATATAACTGAAAGATGTTGCTGTCAACAGATTTTCAAAAAATAGGCTTATTCCGGTCTTTCACACGGGTGCTATAAAATAATCTCCCCTGCCAGGCATGGCTTCACAGCGGATACAGGGCATAAAAAGAGAGGACAGCGATTAGCTCGCCATCCTCTGCAAGTAAAGAATATCAGGATTTTCTCCTCAACTTATGATTGGACATATGACAACAAAAAAAGACGGGAAGATATCATGTTCAGATATCTTCCCGTCTTTTCCTCACGCGTCGAGGCATCTCCGCTTGCCGATCTTGACCGGACTGCGCCATGCGCGCTTCTCCGATGCATTTGTTATTTTCCGTTCAGCCGCGGATTGTCTCCATATTGGCCAATTCATAAATCGCCCGGGCATAAATGGCTGTCGCCCGCAGCAAATCCTCAATCTCCATATACTCGTCCGGCTGATGCGCCATGTAGGCTCTTCCGGGAAACAGCGGGCCGAAGGCGACGCCGTTCGGAATCTGGGAGCCGTAGGTTCCGCCCCCGGTGGATAGCAGCTCCGGCTCCAGACCGGAAGCTTCCTGATATACCCGCTGCAAAATCGGGATCATGGGATGATCAGCTGGTACCGCATGCGGTTTCTTCAGAATTGGCTGATCGACAATAAACCCGTAGCGGCCTGCCTTTTCCGCGATTTGCCGAAGAATCCAGGCATCTTCCCCGCAAGCGGGATACCGCAGGTTCAAATGGAAGAAGGATTCGCCCTCCGGATCAAATGTCAGAATGCCCGTATTAATCGTCAGAGATCCCGTGATTGCATCCTGCATCTCCACTCCGAATTTACGCCCGAAGCTGTCGCGGTACATCGAATCGTCCATACAGGCGACGAACGACTCCGCATCCGGCTGATAATGGTATCCCCGCAGAAAATGCAGCAGCTCAAGGCCCGCATTGACGCCCTTCTGGGGCTCCATGCCGTGAGCGGATTTCCCGGCCATCGAGAAAACCATCTCCCCGCCGCCGCTTTCAGTTCTGCCGGTCAGCCCCTCATTGGAGCAGTAAACCTCATAAGCTGCCGCCATCGCTGCCAATTCTTGTCTCTGCCCCCCCACGGTGGCTTGGGCAGCTTCTGGCACCATATTGGCGATGCCGCCCGCATCGAAACGTACCAGCTCGAACAACCCTGCCTCCGGCTCTGAATGCTCACCGGCACCCGGCGTTCGTTCCGATCTCTGCAAAATCAGCCTGGTGTTGATCTGCCCCTTCTCCGCATTGACGATCGGGAATTCGGCGTCCGGCGTAAATCCGCACAGCGGCGGCGGTTCCAGCTCCCGATAACGCTGCATGCAGGAGCTGGCATGCTCCTCGTCGGTTCCGAAAATCAGACGGACATTATGCTTCAGCGGCAATCCCAGGCGCTTTACAATGACAAGCGCGTAGAAAGCGGCCATCGCCGGCCCCTTATCATCAATTGCGCCTCTGGCGAAAATCCGGCCGTCCCGGATGGACGGCTCGAAGGGAGGAGTTGTCCATGCACCCGTCGCCGGAACAACATCAAGATGGCTCAGCACGGCAATATAATCCTTAGCTCCGGGAGCGGAAGGCCCGTACTCCGCATAACCGGCGTAACCTTCCAGATTGCGGGTGTGGAATCCTTCCCTCGCGGATAAATCCAGCATAAACTGCAGCGCCTCGGAGATCCCTTTCCCCATGGGCTGTCCCACAGCGCTCGAACCCGGATCCTTCACGCTTTCGTAGCGCAATAAAGCAGCAAGATCGGCCAGCAGCCGATCTTTGCTCCGCATCACTTCATCCATCCAATCGATGCCGGAATTATTGTCCATCGCTTGCCTCCTGCTTCAGGCGGTTCTGTGCCGTCTCTCCATCTCCATACAAATGGCAGGCTACCCAATGGTTTGGACGCGCCTCCCGCCACTGCGGCACCGTCTTCGCGCACTCTTCCGTAGCGAACGGACATCTCGTGCGGAACCGGCACCCGCTCGGCGGATCGATGGGGCTTGGCAAATCACCCTGCAGCAGAACCCGTTCTTCACGGCTTCGTTCCAGATGAGGGTCGGGCACGGGAATCGCGGACAATAGCGCCCGTGTATAAGGATGCAGCGGCTCTTCGAATATTTCATCGCTGTCCGCCAGCTCCACCATATTGCCCAGATACATAACGCCGATGCGATCGCTGATATGCTTGACCATCGACAGGTCATGCGCGATGAACAAATAAGTCAGACCCAGCTCGCGCTGCAGCTTGCGCAGCAGGTTAACAACCTGCGCCTGGATGGACACATCCAGCGCCGAGATGGGCTCATCAGCTATAATAAACTCCGGATCTACCGCAAGCGCGCGGGCAATGCCGATCCGCTGCCGCTGTCCGCCCGAGAACTCGTGCGGGAAGCGTTTGGCATGATCCTTGTTCAGTCCGACCAGCTCCAGAAGCTCGATAACCCTATTATGACGCTCCGTGCGGTTCTTCGCCAATCCGTGCGCATCCATGCCTTCGGCGATCAGATCCTCTACCGACATCCTCGGATTCAGGGATGCATAGGGATCCTGGAAAATCATCTGGACGCTGCGGCTCAGCTTCTTCAATTCAGCCTTCGATTTCTTGCCGTGGACCGGCTCCCCCGCGAACTTGACGG
This sequence comes from Paenibacillus sp. JT31N17, assembly GCF_056269255.1. Classification (NCBI taxonomy): domain Bacteria; kingdom Bacillati; phylum Bacillota; class Bacilli; order Caryophanales; family Paenibacillaceae; genus Paenibacillus; species Paenibacillus sp. JT31N17. The sequence continues at coordinate 195,206 of NZ_JBWDNP010000004.1, read as the reverse complement.
AGCCTCCCGTCGCTTCATACAGGCGGATCAGCGTCCGTCCAAGCGTGGACTTCCCGCAGCCTGATTCTCCGACCAGTCCTAGGGTCTCCCCCTTGTATATGTCAAAAGTGACGTCTTCAACCGCCTTCAGCGTTTGACCGCCGCCCACGTGAAAATATTTTTTCAAATGATCCACTTCAACCAGAACTTCTTTATCCTTCGGCATTATTGCTCACCTCCTGCACTTGCCGGACGGGCAACCTTCGGCGCGCGCGGGTCCTGCAGCCAGCATGCCGCCCGGTGCGTGGGGGAATGCTCCGTCTGCTCCGGCATATGGGCAAAGCAAACCTCCATCGCATGTGCGCAGCGCGCGGCGAACGGGCATCCCACAGGCGGATGCATCATATCCGGAGGCGTACCCGGGATAGATATCAGCTCGTCCGATTTTTCATGAAGCTTTGGCATGGATGCCAGAAGCCCCCATGTATAAGGATGACGGGACTCGTAGAACACTTCGTCTACCGTTCCGGTCTCGACAATCTTTCCCCCATACATAATCGCGACCCGATCCGCCATATTCGCGACGACACCCAGATCATGCGTAATCAGAATGATCGAAGTTCCTGTTTCCCTCTGCAGCCTGCGCATCAAATCCAGAATCTGAGCCTGAATCGTAACGTCAAGCGCCGTGGTCGGCTCATCTGCGATCAGCACCTTCGGATCGCAGGCAAGCGCCATGGCGATCACGACGCGCTGTCTCATCCCGCCGGATAGTTGATGCGGGTACTGCTTCATCCGCTTATCCGGATTCGGAATTCCGACCAGGGCAAGCAGCTCCATGACTCTTTGGACCGCATCGCTCTTGCCGAGCTTCCGGTGCTTCTGAATCACTTCCAGGATCTGTTTGCCGATGGTTAGCGTCGGATTGAGCGAAGTCATCGGGTCCTGGAAGATCATCGAGATCTCCGAACCGCGGATCTCCTGCATTTGTCTCTCCGGCAGGGAAGCCAAATCCTTGTCTTCGAACCGGATTTCCCCCTGCTTGATGCGGGCGGAGCGGGCCAGCAGCCCCATGATGCTTTTCGAGGTCACCGATTTGCCCGAGCCGGACTCTCCGACAATTGCCAGCGTTTCACCCTTCTCCAGAGAGAAGTCGACTCCCCTGACGGCATGAACTTCACCGATATAGGTATAGAAGCTGACTTCCAAATCCTTAACCTGCAGCAATGCACCCATGGTATTCCTCCTCTCCGCCTTTATTTTCTCATTCTTGGATCAAGCGCATCGCGCAGGCCGTCTCCCAGAATATTAAATGTTACCATCAACGCCACAATAACAACGACAGGCATCATCAGCAAGTAATAGTGCGAGTTAATCATTTGGAAGCCGTCTTGAATGAGGACGCCAAGCGATGCTTTCGGCGCCTGAAGCCCAAGTCCAATGAAGCTCAGGAACGCCTCCGTGAAGATCGCGGTCGGGATGGTGAACATCGTATTGATGACGACGATCCCGATCGTGTTGGGGATCATGTGCTTGAACACGATCCGCGTCCCCGATGTGCCGAGCGTTCTTGCAGCCAGCACGAATTCCTGCGACTTCAGCTTCAGCACCTGCGCGCGCACCAGACGGGCCATGTTCACCCAGCCTGTAATGGACATCGCAATCATAATGGTAAATATATCCGCTTTCATGATCATGAGCAGCAAAATGATGATGATGAGGCTTGGGACGCCAATAAGAATTTCAACGATACGCTGCATGACGTTGTCTACTTTGCCGCCGGCAATAGCGGAGATGGCGCCGTAGGCCACACCTACGATCAAATCCAGCGCGGCTGCGAGTACGGCGATAAGCAGCGATATCCGGGTTCCGTACCAGACTCTCGCCCATTGGTCGCGGCCGAATTTATCCGTGCCGAACCAGTGTTCGGCATTGGGCTTCTGGAAGGCAACGGAGTAGTCCGTCGCAAAATAGCTGTAAGAGGTCAACCATGGTCCAATAATCGCCAGAATGACCAGTATGGCAAGAATGAACAGGCTGATCATGGCTGCTTTGTTCTGCTTCAGGCGTATCCAGCTGTCCTGGAAGGCCGATAACGGCGGGCGGGAAATCTTCTCCTGATCCTCCGCCTTCGCCTTGGCGGGAACAAACAAGCTGTCTATATTGTGCTGCAAGCTTCACTCACTCCTTTCCTCCCGCAAGACGGATGCGCGGATCGATCAGACTGTAGAGCACGTCTACAATCAGCATGACAAGTACATAAAAGGCGCTATAAAAAATGGTAATCCCCATAATCGTCGAATAGTCGTTCATCTTGATGGAATCGACGAACAAGCTGCCGATGCCGGGAATTCCGAAGATGTTCTCAATGACAAGAGAGCCGGTCAATAAACCGACGACGATCGGTCCCAGAACGGTAATAACGGGAATAAGCGAATTGCGCATCGCGTGGCGGAACAGCACCGTCATCCGGCCAAGCCCTTTGGCCCGGGCTGTCGTAATATAATCCTGCTGCAGCACCTCGATCATCTCCGTCCGGACGAACCGGGCAATGACCGCGATGACCCCGACGGACAGGGCGAGCGAAGGAAGCACGGAGCTTGAATAGCTTTCCCAGAAGGCGACGGGAAACAGCCCCCATTTGAGGCCTGCATAATATTGAAGCAGCGCAGCGAGCACGAAGTTGGGAATCGATACCCCAAGCACAGCGACAACGGTCGTGAAGTAATCCCATATCGTATTATGGCGATAGGCTGCAATCATCCCAAGTATCAGACCCAGCGCAAGCCCCAGTACAATCGCCTGCAGTCCAATTAACGCGGACGGGCCGATGCGGTTGAAGATAATGTCTTTGACCGGCTGCCCCGTATAGAAGAAAGAGGTGCCCAGATCGCCTTTGGCGACATTGCCCACATATTTCACATACTGCACCATGACCGGATCATTCAGGCCATACCGCTCATAAATGATCTCACGCTGCTCGACAGGAAGCTTGGCCAGCTTTTCCTCATCGAACGGCGTTCCCGGCAGCTGCTTCATGAGGAAGAAGGTAGCCGTCAGAATGATAAATAAAGTCAGAATCAAATAAATAATCCTGACAACGAGATACCGCTTCATTTGTTCACCCCTTTGCACCGAATAATGGGGAAGGAGAGAATCTCCTCCCCTTCCCTCATAATCCTTTGCGCAATCCTTATTTTTTCGTTACATATTTGAATTCAACCGGGTTGGCATATGGGTGGTAAATCAAGCCCTCCACATTGGGTTTAATCAGCTGCGCTACCCCTCTGTGATAGATCGGAGCCGTAACCACATCGGTTTGGACCAGCAGCTTCTCGGCTTGAAGCAGAAGATCGGTACGTTTTTTATCATCCGTTTCATTTTTGGCGGAGGCAATCAACTCGTCATACTGCTTGCTCTCGTAGTTGCCGCGGTACGGCGAATGATTGCTCCACAGATCCAGGTAGGTCATTGCATCATCGTAATCGGCGCCCCAGGCGGTAATCCCGAATTGATAATTGCTGTTGTCCATCAGTTCATTGCGCGCTTTTACGGTTTTGGTATCGATGGCAACATCGATGCCGAGGTTCGTTTTGAATTCGCTTTGCAGGAACGTAGCGACGTCTCTGGTCTCCGAATCATCCGCTACAAGCAGCGTAAGCTTCGGCGTTTTACCCAATTCCTTCACGCCTTGCTCCCAGTAGGTTTTCGCTTGCGCGGCGTCCACCTTGAACAGATCGCCTTGAAGCTCGCGGAAGGTTTTCTCGCCATCGCCGCTCATCATCTCGGGAACCATGCCGACTGCGCCTTTAGCGCCGTTCTTCAGGACATTATCAGCCAGCGAGCTTGTATCGTAAGCAAGCTCCAGCGCTTTGCGGATATTCACATTGGACACGCCGTCCGCCTTCAGGTTGAACTGCAGATAGGTTGTCCGGAAATTAATCAATTGGGAGAACTCCGCATTATCCTTGTTGCTGTCCACATCGGTAGCGCTGAGCAGGACACGGTCCAGATCTCCGGCTTTGTATGCGTTGAGCGCCGTGCTTTGTTCTTTAATCACGCGGACATTCACACTATCCAGATGGACATTTGCCGCATCCCAATAATCTTTGTTTTTCTCAAGCGTCGCTCCGGAAGCCGGATCGAATTTCGTCAGAATGAATGGTCCTTGGTACAGCACGCTTTGCGGATCCAATCCGTAGCCTGCGCCTTTGGACTTCACGAATTCTTCATTCAGCGGGAAGAAGACCGACATTGTCGTCAAGCGAAGGAAATAAGGAGTCGGTTTTTTCAGCTGAACGACCAGGGTTTTGTCGTCTTTGGCCTGAATGCCCACTTGATCGGCGCTGCCCTTGCCGCTTGCGTATTCTTCGCCGCCGGTGATGTAATCAGTCATGATAAAAGCATAGCCGTTCTTGGAGGTTTCGGCGTTCATTTCAGCGAGCCATGCATATTTGAAGTCAGCCGCCGTAATCGGCGTGCCGTTGCTCCATTTGAGACCGTCCCGGAGCGTGAACGTGTAAGTCAGCTTGTCGTCAGAGATGCTGACTCCTTGAGCCAGCGCCTCTACCGGATTATTATCTTTATCCAGACGGTACAGGCCTTCTCCGACATTGTTCAGAATCGTCCAGGAAATATCGTCGGAAGCGGACAGCTGGTTCAAATCCTTCATTTCGTTCTCGACATACACATTCAAGGTTTGTGCCGTGGCAGGCGGCGCAGCGTTCGTATCATTCGTATCCGTTCCTGTGGACGGCGAATTCGTATTGCCTCCCGAGAAATTGCAGCCTGTCAAAACAACAGTAAGAATCAATATAAAGCTGAGCGAAGCTAACCATTTGTTCTTCTTCATTCTGTTCACCTCATGATGTTTTTTTTACAGCCGGAAGGCCGCTTTGTTCTCGCCGACTATAATGCCGTTATCATTGCGGATTTCTAAAGGGGTAAGTTTATACATGCGGCGGATCGTCTCTTTATTCGAGTATCCGATTTGCTCCAGAATTGAAGCGACGATGATCGGCCAAGGGTTCTCCGAGCCGTCAATGACCTTGAGCGCGAAAGCGATCCGCTCTTTTTTGAGACCGAAGGCATAGAAGCCCTTCGCTCCGCCTTTCGCTACAATATTGGGATCCCGCAGTAATTCGGAACAAATGAAACCGTGACTTGCGACCATATCCGGGTGGGCGTTCATATAACCCGTAATTTGAATAGCCGCCTCGCGAACCGATTCATCGGCAATCAGATCCGGACAGGCAAGCTTCAGATAGGCGCTTGCGCTGAATTTCAGAGGCAAAGCGAATACGGGAAAGCCGCATCCGTCGACAGCGATATGAATATCTTCAACCGGACATCCCGATAATTCGGACAAAACCTTCAAAATGCGCTGCTGTACGGGATGCTGGATGTCTCCGTAATTCTCGGTCGGATATCCCATCACCTTGCATAAGGCAAGTATGCCCAAATGTTTGCCGGAACAATTGTGGCAGATGCGCCTTGGAGGCAGCCCCTTCATCAGGTAATCGAGCTTCGGCTCGTCGTTCAGGGGAATCGTTGGGTGGGTAATCAATTGCGATTCCGATATGCCCGTTTTCCGGAGAATGGACTCCAGCGCGCTTATCTGGTATTTCTCGCCTCTTTGCGAGGCTGCGAAGAGCGCCGCCTCTTCCCCGGCCAACCCGAATGTCTCGACAACCTTGCCCTGCATAACGGGAATGGCCTGGAACGGTTTGGCGGAAGAACGGAGAAATGCCGGATGTTCCGCATTGCCGACCTCGTACATGACTTCACCAAATTCATTCACGCCGCAAAGAACACCCATATGAACATTTTCCAGTACGCTACCGCGGTACTGCTCGACCAAAGCGCTCAATTTCATTTTTCTCACACTTTCTTTAAGGTTGTTTGTCTAACTGTAAAGCGAGTGCGCCGGCTCCCATCACGATCGCCTGCCCCGCAAGCTCGGAAGCGATCACCTTCAGCGAGTCCCTAAACTGCTCCCAAATCACGGTCCTGCACTGTTCCTGAATCAGCTCCAGAATTTCTCCGTAATTCTCCACCAGGTCTCCGCTGATAATGACCGTGTCGGGGTTGTACAGGCAGACAATATTATTGATCGTGATCCCGATGTAAAGCGATGTGCGGTGCATAATTTCCATTGCCCACGTCTCCTGGGCCCGCGCGGCTTCAAACAGCTGCATAATATCATCGATCGGCTTGATTCTGCGGGCTTCGGCGAGCAGAGCGGATTCCTCGATGTAGGTTTGCAGACAGCCCCTTTTGCCGCATGAGCACAAGTTGCCGTTCGGATCCAGGGTTGTATGCCCCAACTCCCCGGCGCTGTTGGATCCCCCGCGGAAGATCTCTCCGTTAATAATCAGGGAAGCCCCGATTCCGGTACCGACATTAATCAGCACGGTCTTATCCAGGCCTTTGGTTGAGCCGAACAAGTACTCCCCCAGAATCTTCACCTTCAAATCGTTGTCGATCACGGTGATGAAGCCGGTTGCTTCAAAAAGCATCGCCGACAAGGGAATGTTCCTCCATCCCAATGTCGCGGACAGCAGGACAATGCCTCCGGCGTGATCGATCACCCCGGGCGTCCCGACCCCGATGCCGGCAATCTTGGAGCGCTCTATTCCCCGTTCCTCCAGACACTTCCGGACGGCCTGCGCGATAAGCGCAACCGTTGCTTCCGGCGCAGCCTCCTCGGCGGTATGAACGACCTGCTCCGTCAATACAAGCTTCTCGCTGAAGTCCATAACGCCGATCAGGATGCGCTTCTTCTGGATATCCACACCAATGGAATATCTTCCGCCAGGCTCAATGTCAAGCTTAATCGCTTTGCGCCCGACGCCGGTGGAGGTGAGTGACGTCTCTTTAACCAGACCTTCCCCGCTCAGTTCGTTCACGATGCGACCGATCGAAGTGGCGCTCATTTTTGTTGCCTTGGATATCTCTGCGCGGGAGATAGGCCGGTGTTTGCGGATGACCTCGAGTACCAATTGCTTGTTATGCAGCTTGATTACCTCTTGGTCCTGCTTCACCATTTGCTTTATATCCACTCCCAAAACAACCTCCATCCATTTAATAACACGGTGTTATTAATTAGGCCGAAAAAAAATAAATTCCCACAATAAACCGATTTTTTACCCCCCTGTTGGACAATCAAAGAGCATGTTCGCTAATAATTAATAACATCATGTTAATAATGCAATAGTAACAGCCCTATTTCCATTCGTCAATTCCTTTTCTTTATTATGTAATATTTATGTTATATATTTTTTAATCTAGCGTTAGTTTATATGACACTTTCCCTCGGGAACGTCTAACCGCATCGAACGATAATCTTATGAAAAAGCAAAAACCGGCCGCCTCACAGGCTGCCGGTTCCTCCGCCGATTACGATTGCCGCGTATGCCTGAGTCACGGGCCGGACTACGACTGAAGCGCCGCCTGCCGTTCGGCCGGCTCCACCAGCGCCTGTTTCTCCCAGGCTCTGCTTCTCCATCTGAACCACATAATGATGCCGCGGATCCATTCATCAGCCGCAATGGCGAGCCATACGCCGGGCAGGCCCATATCCAGCTTGAACACCAGCAGATAGCCAAGCGGCAGGCTCATGCAGACCATGGACAGGAAACCCATATATACGGTGAATTTGGCATCGCCCGCAGCCCGCAGCGAGTTGACGAGAACCAGGTTGAAGGACCGCCCGCTTTCCAGCACCATGCTGAAGATAATGACCTGCGAAGCCAGCAGGATAATTTGATGGTTATCGGTGAACAGTCCCACGATGGGAACGCGGAAAATAACGACGACCACATCCACCAGCAGCGTAATCGCCACACTCCATTTCAGGCTGCTTAGAACTCTGCGGTACGCATCCTCCTGGCGTCCGGCTCCGATAAGGCGGCCGACTACGATGGAGGTGCCCATCCCGATCGCGATACTGAACAGGAACACATATTGCGAAATCGACATCGCATACTGCCTGGAGGCCAAAGCGTTAGAGCCCAGGAAGGTAACATAATAGAGAAACACCATCTGGCAGCAGTGGTAGGTAATCTGCTCCACCGCCGCCGGAATGCCCACCTTGAGCATTTTGCGGATGTATTCCCTGGAGAACGTCAGATAGTATCGAAAAGCGATTCTGACCTCCATCACCCGGTACAGCATCCAGATAAACACAACGAGCGCGCAGGCCCTGCTGGCCACCGTGGATACCGCCGCGCCGGCGACACCCATCTGCGGAAAACCAAAGTGGCCGAATATGAGCGCATAATTGAATACGATATGCAGGACATTCATGCCGAGTGAGACCATCATGGATTCCTTGGTGAATCCATACGTCCGGATCACACTGGAGAACGCGTTGATGAGCGCCTGCACAAAAAGAAATCCGCCGACAATGCTCATATAGGTCTTGGCATGGACAAGCACCTGCCCGTGCAAATTCATTTCACCCAATATCATCGGGCCAAACAAAAACAGGCAAGAACTGACCGCAAGCCCCACTAACAGATTCAGCGTAATGGACAATCCCGCGATTTTGGAAGCCTCCGCCATTCTGCGCGCACCGATATATTGAGCCACCACAATGGAAGCTCCGTTGCCGATCACTTCCATGATCAGAATGCAGATAAACATATATTGGTTCACAACCCCGACCGCCGACACCGCATCGTCGGAGACGCCGCTCAGCATTAACGTATCGGCCGTACCCATCAGCATAAACAAAAACAATTCCAAAAATATCGGCCATGTCAGCTTGAACAGCTTCATACCGGATTCCATATCATCACCTGGTTCTTTCCTAAGGAGTCATTCATTTCAGCAATCGCTATCGTATCACAATTCCGGCTGAAATAGTGATGAGAATTTGTGTATATTAATGGGCTAAGTCATCAGCACAAAAAGGGAGGGAATGCGCAGCCATGATGGAGCCCGATCTTGCCGCATTGCATCCGCAGGAAACGATGGACAGGCACGCTTGCTTGCTTAACCTGCCTAAACATTCATCGAGCCGGAGATTGCTCGCTTCCTTCATCTATTCCGCGTATTCCAGATAAATTTTATTATCCACATTAACGATTCCAAAGCAGCTGCTATTGCGGAAGAGCACTGGCAGAATATCCATTGCGAGTGGAGCGAGCGGATCAGCGGACTTGACGAGGAGGATCTGAAGGATCTGGATTATGCGGTCGCCAAGATCACCAGGATCTTCGGCAAGCTGGATTAATCGATCATGTTCGCGTATCTTTTCCAGTCATGCAGGCTCATAGGAAAAAGAGGCCGCCCATGAAGCAGGTATTTTCCCGCTTTAAGGCAGCCTCTTACTATAGTTTTGCAAATGTAATCCCGCAAGCGCCTAATGGAACGGCTCAATGACCGGGAAGCCGATCTTCTCAAACCGCAGCAGCTTGCGGGCGCGTTCCGGGAGAGTCTCGTAGGTGTCCGACGGAATCTGGATCGTTCCGCTGTGCTTCCCGTTCGGCGCCGGCGCATAGATCATCGCAATATTCGGCCGCGGCCTGTCCGAGCGGTTCGGCGTACCGCGATGCCACATCCGGTCGTCGCGTATCATGATCGAGCCGGCAGGCATAAGCGCCTTGATGAAATGCATATGCTCGGCCAGCTTCTCTTTGCTGTAGGCGCTGCGGCTGTAGCGGAAATCCGGATGAAGATGCGTGCCGCCGGGCCAGATTTCCATAGGCCCGTTCGTTTCGTCCGTATCGACAAGCGGGAAATTGACGACCAGATTGGAGATCGGCAGGTTCACCCCGCAGCGGTCGCCGAAATGGGCGCTTGTGTCGGCATGCACCGGCTGGCTGTTGCGTCCGCCCGGCAGCGACGTGTTGGTCGCCAGATAATGCAGGATGCAGTCCTCTCCCAGCAGGCGGTCCAGCACTGCCGTAACGAACGGATGCGCGATGATGGAATCGTCGATGAAGGGCTGCTCGAAGGGCAAATACAGGCGGATATGGTTCGTTCCGTCATTGAAGCCGTTGTTAGGATTGTAGACTTCCTCGCCATGCTCCTCCAGATAGGGCTCCAGAATCTCCATGTAGCGGGTATACAGCTTCTCCACCTTCTCGGCGTGCAGTACCCGTTCGAAAATGACATACCCATTGACTTCAATCAGATTGACGGCAAGCTCCACCGTTTCCGGCAAAAGACGGCCGCTGTCAATCTCGGCTTGGCTGATTTTCATCGTTTCATTACCACCCTTTGAATGAAATGAGGTTTGTAAGGAGGATTCCGCCCCGCTTGATATGCTCTCCTGGCCGCTAACGAAAAGTTGGCCCTGTGTATCCTGCAACTTACAAGTCGGACAGAGGCAGCGGCTCGAAGGTCGTAGTCAGCACCTGGGTCTGCCCGGTCTGCGCCGCCCTGTAGCCCGATTCGATAATATCGATGACATGACGCGCATGCTCGGCGGAAGCCACGGAAGGCACATCCTCCTGTATCCAGTCGACAAGCTGCATAATATCCTCATAAACATGTGCTTCACGAAGACCGTTGTGCGCGTCGGATACATGCGGCAGGCGGTCGTCCTCGCGCTTCAGATCCGTATCGCCAAATTTGGAGCCGATGATTGCTCCCTTGGTTCCATAAATATTGGGGGTCCACTCCGTGACGGAGCCGGCAATCGTCGCATACACAACGGCGTGGAACGCATTGGCGAAATCAATCAGCAGGATCGTAGAGTCATCCATCTCCGTCAGGATCCGCTCCCCGCCGAACAAATGCTCCGGTATGCCGATACCCGACAGGGCGGTGACGCGCTTGGCCGGTCCGACAATCCCCGTCAGATCATGCAAGGGATAGACCGTGGCGTCATACATCGGTCCGCCGCCCGGCTTGCGGAAATACCAGCCGGGATTCACATTGCTGAGCACGTCGTCACCAGTGCGGACCTCTTCGCTCAGATGATAGGAGCCGTCTCCCATTGCGGTGCCCGTAATCGCCCAGGACAGCTGTCCAAGCGCCCCTTCCAGATAGAGCTTGCGCTTGCGTCTGGCCGCCGGATTGATCATCATCCCCGGCGAGGCCACGAGCCGCACATTCCCGGAGGCCGCCCGGCGGATCAGATCGTCCGCCTCCGCTACCGTCGTCGTCATCGTTTTATTGAAATGAACATGCTTGCCTGCCTCGATAGCCTGAACGCCCTGCTCGTAATGAAGGCCGATCGGGCTGCAGATCGTTACCAGATCCACATTCGGGTCCCGCAGCAACTCCTCATAGCTCTCATATCCTGCAGCTACCCCGAACTTGGCCGCTGCCGCAGCCGCTCTTCCCGGAACAGGATCGCATACGGCGGCAAGCCTGACTTTCTCCGCCGCATCCGGCAGGCCGAGGTGTGCCATTATTCTTGTCGCAATGGCTCCCGCACCAACAACGCCGATACCGAGTGGTCTACTCATCCTTTCGTCACATCCTTCTCGATTCTTCTCTCTTGTCACAGACATGTTCATCCGGGTGCAAATCCTATCCTTTGACAGCGGAACCGACTGTCAGCGCCCGTTCAACCTGGTCGCTGAAGAACAGGAAGACAATAACCATCGGCAGACTCGCAATCGTCATAACGGCGCCCATTCCGCCCCAGTCAGTGCTGTACTGCCCCTGGAAGAAAAGCAGCCCGAGCGGCAGCGTCTTCATCGCTTCGTCGGAAATCAAAATATACGCCAGCAAAAATTCATTCCACGCCCCCAGAAATTGAAAGATGGCGATCGTCGCGACTGCCGGCTTTACGATCGGTACGATAATACGGAAGAACGTTCTGTAAATGCTCGCCCCGTCCATACACGCCGATTCCTCCAGCTCCACCGGAATACTGCGCATGAAGCCGTAGAAGATAAGCGACGAGAACGGCAGACCGAAAGCGATATACGGCACGATCAGAGCGCCGTACGTGTTCGCCAGATGAAAATTCTTCACCAGAATAGCCAGCGGAATCATAATGACCTGCAGCGGGATGAACATCCCGATCAGCATATAGATGCGTGCGCTCTCCCGCAGCCTCCACTCCATCCTGGCCACCGCATAGGAGAACATCACCGACAGGATCAGAATGCCGGCGGTGCTCACCGTCGAGACGACCAGACTGTTCAGAAAGTAGCGGGGCACATTAAACTGCGTCCACGCATTAACATAGTTTTCCAGATGAAGATGAAGCGGTATGCCGAACGGGTTCGTAACAAAGATTTCATCGTTATTTTTAAGCGAATACGAAACCATCCAAAAGAGCGGATAGACGGAAATCAGAAAATAAATCCACAGCAGACTCTGCAGCAGCGTTTGTCCGGTCCTGATTCTGGTAAGCATGAGATTGCCGTCAGCCCCCTTCTCCCGAATTAGTGGGTTATTCGTTCTTGTTGGAATAACCGGTTGATGATGACGGTGGCAAGCAGGCTGATCGCAACCAGAAATACGGATACCGCACAGGCATAGCCATAATCGAATTCGCTGAAGGCGTAGCGGTAAATCATGTACGTCAGCGTGTAGTTGGTTGTTCCCGGCCCTCCGCTTGTCATGATAAGCATCTGGACGAACGCTCCGATCCCTCCCGTAATGGCAACGATCAGACAAAATTTGAACGTTTCCGCCATCAGCGGAATCGTGATTTTGCGGTGGGCCTGCCATTTCGTACAGCCGTCGATAATCGCAGCCTCCATATACTGCTCCGGTATCGACTTGATTCCCGCATAGAGCAGGCTGAATTGATAGCCCATGAACTGCCATGCGTTGACGAAGGCAATCGCGATTATCGAGACGGATGGCGAGGTGAGCCAGTTTTGACGGTACGAAATCCCCAGGATATCGAACAGGCGGTTGACTAACCCGTTGGTGGGATCATAAATAGCGATCCACAGCTGGCAGACCACTGTGACGGACAGCACAACCGGAATGAAGTAGCCGACCTTCAGCACCTTCCGTCCCTTGACTTTGATATCGGAGCAGACCAGGGCCAGGATGGTGCCCAGCCCGATCTGAAAGACAACCAGCACCAAGGCGAACAATCCGCCGTTCCGGAGCGAGGTGACAAGCAAAGGATCGTTGAACAGCTCGACGTAGTTGCTCAATCCGTTGAAGGTTCCCTCTCCGATCCCGTCCCAGTCGTAGAAGCTCCGGTACAGGGTTTGCGCCACCGGATAGGAGACGACCAGCGAATAGAGCAGCAGCGCCGGCAGGGCAAATGCGGCAATCGCCCATTTGTTGCCAAAATAGTTTCTCATCGTTGCTCATTCCAATCTATTGGTTAGTTCCCCCGTTATTTATTGGCGTCAGCCAGTACCCGGTTCAAGTTTTTCGTGAAATCCTGGTCGCTGAAGCCTTTGACGATCAAATTCTGTGTATTATCGTCGATAGCCGTATTGATTTTGATATTCTCGTTCAGCTTCGCGAAGTTCTTGATATTCGGCAGCGTTTCGTCGATCAGACGCTGCATCATGGCAGGGGGCTTGGCGACGATCGGTTTATCGATCTTCACAGAGACGATCGGATTGCCAAGCTGCGTATACTTGTATTCCGCGTATTTGCGGGCCAGGAACGCGGCAACCTCAATCGCGGTATCCTTATTCTTGCTCGTCGGCGCGATGGAGAATCCGCCTGGCTCGCCCGAACCGTCCATATTGAATTTGGCGGCGTCGTAGGTTGCCTCATCCTTGGCCGGCCAGTACATCCAGTCCACGTCCGCGCCGAGGTTTTTGTCAGAGCTGTAGATTTCCCATTGACCATTAACGAACATTGCCGCCTTGCCGGTGTAGAACATCGAGGATGCCTGGTCGTAGTTCGTGTTCGTAGCGTTCGCGTCGAACAGTCCGGCTTCCTTCAGCTCGTTGAACTGCTGGGCCGCAAGCTTGAAGGAATCCGGCAGCTCTGTCCCGGTGAGTGCGGCGTAGCCTTGAGGCTCTTCCCTTGTCAGAAGACCCTTGTAGAACGAATTGCCGATCCATTTCTCTTTGGAAAAAATGGCCATTGGCACGATGCCCTTCGCTTTGAATTTTTGAATGGCGTCCTTCCACTGATCGTACGTCTTGATTGGCGCTTCCACGCCCGCTTCGGCGAAGAGCTTCTTGTTGTAGTACAGAAGCTGGAACTCAATGCCGGCGAACGGATAGGAGTAGACATGTCCGTCCGGGGCGATCATGATCGGCTCATTGCCCGGATTCAGGTCGCTCTTGAACTGCGCCGTCGGTGCAGCGTTGTCGAGCATCTCGATATTTTTTGACTCTGCGAACGCTTTCATTGTCTTGAAGTCGGCTTGGAAAATATCCGGCATATTGCCCGAGGCCGCGTAGGTCCGCAGCTTTTGTCCATCATCCTGCATGGCCGGGTCGAGTACCAGCTCGACATTCGGCATCTCTTTCTTTAGTTCCGCTACCGCGTAATCGTACGGCTTCTTGGTGTCGTCATCGAAGTACGCAGCATAAATTCTCAACTTGACCGGTTCATCCGCCGCAGGAGCAGCCGGGTCGGCCGGTGCCGCCGCATTGTCCGGTGGGGGCGTATTCGTGTTCTCCGCCGCCTTCTCGCCGCCGCTGCCGCAGGCGGATAGAGAGAAAGCGAGCAGCAGCATGGCTGCTATTGCTAATGCTTTGAAACGTTTGTTTCTCATATCGTTTCCCCTTCTTCCGTTTAAATTGTAAAAGCCTGGAGTACTCCAATCATGCAAGCGGTTTCAACGGCTTTTTCCCATTATAGAATCCGGACTTCAGGGAGAACACGGAATAATCGGGCCGAATCTGTACAAAACGGGCCAAATCTCGCGCTGCAATCCAGTAGTCACCGCCGTTTCCTGTTCTCGTACTCGGAAGGCGTCACACCGAAATGCTTCTTGAACCATTTGCTGAAATAGCCGGCTTCGCTGTATCCGACCTGCTCGGCAATGACGGTGAGCTTCAGCTCTCCAACGCCGATCAGCTCCTTTGCCTTCTGCATGCGGACATAGGTCAGGTAGTCGGACACCGACATGCCCCCTTCCCGTTTGAATACTTTCCGCAAATAGCTGGAATCGATATACAGCGCTCCGGCGATTGCGTCAATGGACAGCTCGGAGTCGGCAAACCGCTCATGAATGAGCCGTTTCGCCGCCTCGTAAAGCGTATGCGACTTTGAAGACCGATGGCCGAAGCTCGACTCCATGACACAGCGGTACAGCTCCGTCATCCACTCCCGGCACTGCCCGATCGTTGCCATCCGCCGCAGCTCCCGATAAGGCGCGAAGCCTGGCCCAAGCAACTCATCGATTTCCTGACCGGATTCGATGGCGAACGAGAGGATCAGCGACACCAGCCCCATCAGGCCGGTAAGCGCGTTATCCACCGTCACCCGGGCTCTGCCCAAATCGGCGAACGCCTGGTCAAGACCCTCCTCAACCCCCGCCCGGTCCTTCATCCGCAGATGATAGATCAGCTTCTCCTGCAGCTCCACGGAGAAGAATTCGAACCGTCCGGGATCACCGCCCAGCCGCTCATGCCAGATGACCCCGCCCTGGCCTGCTGTCAGCTTGCTGCGAATAGCAAGAAGAGCATCGCGGTAAGACTGACGCAGCTCCATGTAATCGTCGGTTAACCGGCCCAGACCAACCGTAACCGTAAATTTGAAATGCCGCTCGACCATCTGCCCTAGCCTCTCGAAGGGCTGTCCGTCGAAGGCTCTGCCTTCCGCGTCGTCGTCAAAGACGATGATCGAGACGCTGCGGCCCTCGGCATCGTGGAACAGATAATGCTCGCCGCAAGCCGCAACCAGCTCTCGGAGCATATTGTCCACCGTATGCCTCCACAAGGACTGGTCCTCCGGATTGTCCGGCCCGTGTGGACCCGCCACCGTCATGCCGGCCTGAGGTGCGCGCCACCGGTCAATCTCGGTCACGGCTACAAGGCAGCGCCCCGGAGGCAGAGATACCCGCAATCGCGTCATTGCGGTCTCGATTTCCTCCCGCTTCATGTCGCTGTCCCGGCTGATCAGCTTGAGCAGGAAGCTCTCGCGCAGCAGGGCGGACTGGTCCTGCGAGCTGACCTTCTCCTCGCGCGCCGCCTCCATGAAGCTCTTCACCTTGCCCAGCGTTACCACGAACTCCTCCTCGTCGAAGGGCTTGAGCAGATAGTCCCTGACTCCAATCCGGATCGCTTGGCGGGCATATTCGAATTCATTGTGTCCGGTCACCAGCACAATGGATATATCCGGATAACGCAGCTTGAGCTGTTCGGACAGAGCCAGCCCATCCATGAAGGGCATATTAATATCGACCAGCGCAATATCGGGCCTGTGCTCCGCCGCCAGCTCCAGCGCCTCAATGCCGTGTCTGGCCTCGCAGACGACGGTCATGCCAAGTGCCGTCCAATTGAATTTCTTCTGCAAATATTCCCGAAACAGCGGCTCATCATCGACAATTATGACCTTATACAATCCAATCCCTCCGGTTTCTCTCCAAGGGTATCCGGATTCTGACCTCGGTGCCCAGATGCTCCCGGCTCTCGATGGATACCCCATATTCCTCGCCAAAATAAAGACGGATCCGCTCATGCACGCTGAATATGCCGAACGAGACCGGCTTGTCCTCTCCGGTGGAGCGGTTCCAGATTTCGCCCAGCCTGCTCTCCGGCATGCCGATGCCATTATCGCTGACGACGATTACCGCCGATTGCCCGTCGCGGAATCCTCCGATCCGCAGATGCCCCGGACTTCCCTTCAGCTTGAGACCGTGATAGATCGCATTCTCCACTAGAGGCTGAATCGACAGCTTCGGAATCATCGTCCCCAGCATATCCGGAGGCAGGTCGATATCAAAGTCGAACACGTCGGGATAACGGGCATGCTGAATGGACAGATAATCTCTGGCGTTCCTGATCTCCTCGCCGACCGTGATCATCTCGCTGCCTTTGCTGAGCGCGACGCGGTAGAAGTCTGCCAGCGATTTGGTCGTGTCGCGCGCCTCGCGGCTGCGCCCCAGGTCATTAAGCAGATAGATCAGATCCAGCGTATTATACAGAAAATGAGGCTTGATCTGGGCGTGGATAAGCGCCAGCTCATATTCCTTCTTTCTCCGCTGCTCCTCCTCCACCCGTTGGAGCAGTTCCTTCATACGGGCGATCATGGAGTTGAAGACCGACGCCAGCAGGCCGATCTCATCCGCCGTATCGATCCGTGCCGAGACGTTCAGTTCGGCTTCCCTTACCCGGCGCATCGCCTTCGCCAGCTTCTGCAGCGGCTGGACAATCACCCGCGAGAGAATGCCCGCTCCCAGCAGGGCGAAGACCAGACATACCGCGCCGATAAGAACCGTCATCCGGCTATTTTTGCGGATGTCCGCCGTAATCGCCTTCTGCGGCACAATATTGATGAGCTTCCAGCCCATTTTTCCGTAATCCGTAGTCGTCACGAGATTCTTCCCTGTCTGTGTGCGGAGCGTCTCCGAGAACGAATCCCTGGACAGAACAAGCTTGCGCAGGCGTTCATCCTGCATCGGCTTCAACAGCTCCGACTTGTCGGACGAGGAGATGACCGTACCTTGAGTGTCAATAATCATATAGCGCTCGTTCGCGCTCTCGCCCATATCGGCATATACGTTGGATATGGCGCTTTCCTTGATATTCACGATCAGAATGCCGATCGAACGGCCGTATTTCAGATCGATAATCTGCTTGCCGATCGAGAGCACCGGGACGTTCGGGTCGGTAACCAGATAATCCCGGAGCTGCATGGGAAACCAGTTGTTGGTGCCATAGCCCGGCAGATCGTCAATCTTGTCGAGCAGGCCGCTCGTGAATACCTCCTTGTCCTTCTCCCTGGACGGGAAATATGAGGTGTAAAGCCGGCCATGCGTATCGATGAAGGCGGCCGAATCGATATCCGGAAAATTGAGCAGATCAACGCCGAACTGCGACTGGATTTGAATGCGCAGCTGATTTTCCTCGAATGGAGTTGCGGCGGCGGAGTAGTTCTCATAGATATGATTGAAATCCTCCATCATAATGTTGGCGCTGCTCTCCGAATTGTGGATCATCGAATCGATGCGGATCAGAATCAGTGCGGATTCATCCCGTACATTCTGCTTCGTCTTGTCGATCAGGGAGCCGGTAAACAAATGGCTGGTGAAGTACCCCAGCGCAAACAGCGGAACAATGATCAGCGGTATATAGACCGCGATAATTTTGTTGCGGATCAGCAACCCGCGAAACGGCATCGCCAGCAGCGACCATAACCTCATCATTGTTCTGCCTCCTAGCAATATTTCGGGGATGATGGATCATACACAAAAATGATAGCGCTTGCAGTTCTGGAATGCAATCACCCAATATTTCCATGGAAGATCCGCTAGTACTTCGGGTCTCCTCCCGTGATTTCCTTCTTTAACCACGTTAAATTCGAGTAAAGAGCCGTACACCCGCGGCCCTTTCACCCGATCATACAAGCAGCATTGGCTTGATATGTTAGTTAAGGGCATTAGAGAACCGGCTTTGCCATTGTATGGCGGCAAGTTCGTTTATTTCCATTTAAAATTCAGAAAAGCAGAAGCCACATATTATGATTTCTGATATTCAAGAAGAAACGGCCGGGCTGTCACCGTCCTTTTGACGGCACAGCAGGTTTCTTCACACAGAAAAAGCGAAGATGGAGGGATTTTATACAATCTTGTGCTTTGAAAAAAGGCGCGTCTCCGAAGAGACACGCCTTTGTTTATAGTAAGAGCAGGAGGCCCTGCTGGATAAAATTAAATTTCTATGAAGCAGGCAGGTTCATTCTCACCCGTGAATCCTCCCATTTCAAGACTGGCACAGTGACGCTTGGGAAGCTTAAATGGGATAGCCGCTCCTTACGCCTTGACGGCGTACTTCTTGCGGGCCAATTCGGTCGCCTCAACCATATTGCGCAAAGCAGCGACCGTCTCTTCGTATTTGCGCGTCTTGAGGCCGCAGTCCGGGTTGATCCAGAATTGGGCTGGGTCCAGCACCCGCAGGGCGCGGTCGATCATCGAGCCAATCTCCCCGACCGACGGCATGCGCGGACTGTGAATATCGTAAACGCCAAGCCCGATGCCTTTGTCATACGTATATGCCTCAAAGCTCCCAATCAATTCACCATGACTGCGTGACGTCTCAATCGAGATGACGTCGGCGTCGAGCGCGCTGATCGAGTCGATAATATCATGAAATTCACTGTAGCACATATGCGTGTGAATTTGCGTCTCGTCCTTCACTGTTGAGGTGGACAGACGGAATGCCCGCACGGCCCAATCCAGATAATCGGCCCACTGCTTGCGCTTGAGCGGAAGCCCTTCGCGCAGCGCAGGTTCATCCACCTGGATCATGCCGATGCCCGCCGCTTCGAGCGCCTCCACCTCGCCTCGGAGGGCCAGCGCAATTTGATAAGCCACCTCTTCGCGCGATTTGTCGTCACGGACAAAGGACCAGTTCAGAATCGTGATCGGACCCGTCAGCATGCCTTTGACCGGAACCTCCGTCAGCGACTGGGCGTAGACCGTTTCTTCGACCGTCATCGGCGTTACCAGTTCCACATCTCCATAGATGATGGGAGGCTTTACGCAGCGGGAGCCGTAGGACTGCACCCAGCCGAACCCAGTGAAAACGAAGCCGGCCAGCTTCTCGCCGAAGAACTCCACCATATCGGTCCGCTCGAATTCTCCGTGGACGAACACATCCAGTCCCAGCTCCGCCTGAATGTCGATCCACGTCTTGATCTGTTCTTTGACGAACGCCTCGTATTGTGCGCCGCTCCATTCCCCTTTGCGCCATTTTTGCCTGGCGCTGCGAACCTCGGGCGTCTGCGGGAAGCTTCCGATCGTCGTCGTCGGCAGAAGCGGCAGATTCCATCTCTGCTTCTGCACCTCGCTCCGGACTTCAAAGCTGCTTGGCCTTGCCGACGGCTGCGATGCCAGTGCGGCGATGCGTTCATGCACCTGCTTGCGGGCGCGGGACGGCGACTGCTGCAGCGCCTTGCGGCTGCGGTCCGCTTCCGCCAGCTCGGCAGCAATCGCTTCAACTCCCTCATTGCCCGCCTTGGTCAGCAGCACAATCTCTTCCAGCTTCTCATCGGCAAAGGCAAGCGCTTCGCGCAGCGTCGGCTCAAGCCCGCTCTCCTGCGCAGCGCTAACAGGAACATGCAGCAGACTGCTCGAAGGCTGCACAAGAATACGGTCGGTTGACACGGCTTCGCCAAGCGCCTTCAACGTCGCCAGCTTGGCCTGCAGATCGGCTCTCCAGATTCCTCTGCCGTCGATCAGGCCCGCGCCGAGCACCTTGTCCGCAGGGAAGCCATGCTCGCGGACAGCTTGCAGATTACGCCCGCCATCATGCACAAAATCCAGACCGACGCCGTGAACAGGTAGTGAAACGACGGTCTTGTAGTCGTCGACGGACTCGAAGTACGTCTGCAACAGCAGCTTGATGCCTGGCACCTCTTGTGTGAGCCTTTCATATATGCGGGCGATATGGTTCAGATCCCCCGGCTCAAGCGTTGTGGACAAAATCGGCTCATCGACCTGAACCCACTGCACGCCTTCCGCTTCCAGCTCGCGCAGCACCTGCGCGTACAGCGGCAGCAGGCGGTCGATCCAGCCGTCAAGCTCATTCCGGGCATAGCCCTTGGACAGCTTCAGAAAGGTGAACAGGCCGACGAGGACCGGTCTTCCTTCGATGCCAAGCTCCGACTTCGCCTCGCGGTAAGCATCCAGGAGGCGGTTGCGGGTCAGAACAGGTTTGATATCCGTGAGCTCCGGTACAATATAGTGATAGTTCGTATTGAACCACTTTGTCATCTCACAGGCTGTAGCCTCGCGATTGCCGCGTGCCATGGCGTAATAGGTGGACAGGCTCAGCTCTCCCCCCTCATAGCCGAACCGCGCGGGAACGAGGCCGAACATGGCCGCCGTATCCAGCACATGATCGTAATACGTGAAGTCCCCGACAGGAATAACTTCGATTCCCCGGTCCTGCTGGGCTTTCAGATTGCTTAGACGGATCGCTTTCAGCTCCGCATGGAAAGCCTCCTCCTCCAGCTTGCCGGACCAATAGGCCTCCAGCGCTTTCTTCCATTCCCTACCCCGCCCGATGCGGGGATAACCCAGATTGCCGCTTTTCATAAGATTTGTTCTCTCCTCTCGATACGAGAAAGATAACATACCTTTCCAGCTATAGCGTAACTCCCTTTAACTATAGCTGGCTATAGCCTGAAGCTATATCAAACAATTTTACTCGGATATGGTCTGATGCAGCGCTTCGATATAAGCGGAGGCGAGCTTCGAGAGCGCGGCATTCTGGTGGCTGATCCATCCGACATGGAGCGTCTCGTCGCTTGCCAGCGGAACAGGAATAATCTCGTTGCCATTCAGGTCTGCGCTCAGCACCCCTGTGGAAATCGTATAGCCGTTCAAGCCGATCAAAAGATTGAAGAGAGTCGCGCGGTCATTTACACGAATGCTTTTTCGATGCGACAGCGTACTTAGAATTTCCTCGGAAAAATGAAACGAATTATACTCCCCCTGCTCAAAATACAGGTACGGATAGTCCTGAAGCTGGTCGAGCGTAACCATGGAGTGCTTGGCCAAGGGGTTGTTAACGCTGATGAAAATATGCGCTTTGGCCGTAAACAGGCTGGTGAACTTCAGATTTGCGTCCTTGAGCAGCCTGCTGATAACCTTGGCATTGAATTCATTAATATACAAAATGCCGATCTCGCTGCGCTGGCTTTTGACATCCTGGATGATTTCATGCGTCTTGGTCTCTCTCAGCGCCAATTCATATTCATCCTGTCCATACTCGGAAACCAGCTTCACAAAAGCGTTCACCGCAAAGGCGTAATGCTGGGTGGACACCGAAAAATGCTGCGGCGAGGGCTTGGCATTGAGATACCGGTTCTCCAGAAGCTCGGCCTGCTCGATGACCTGGCGGGCGTAGCCGAGAAACTCCGCCCCCTCCTTGGACAGCGAGATGCCCTTGTTGGTGCGCTCGAAAATCGTAACATGAATTTCCTCCTCCAGCTCCTTGATGGCGTTGGAGAGGCTGGGCTGGGATATAAACAGCCGCTTGGCGGCCTCATTCATGGAACCGCGGTTGGCAACCTCAATTACATACCTCAGCTGCTGCAGCGTCACCGGTCATCATCCTCTCATTCTTTACTAAGCATCTCTATTTTACCGCGGTTTCTGTTGTCTTAAACCTTTCCCATCTTCAAGGGAAGAAGCCGGCGCAGAAAAGAAAAAGAAGCCTATTCCGGAGGGAATGGCTCCATTTGGCCGCGAATGCCTTTGCTTCTTAGAGCCCCAGCTCCTGCTCGCTCCATGCCCACAGACGCTTGGCCGCTTCCGGATCGGTCGCTTTGGCTGTCAGCCGGACCGGCTTTTTGCGGTAATAATACTCCCCGCTAACTGGCACAACCTCATCGCTGGTCGCCAAATATACCGCCGTCTCCGCCCCCTTCTCCGGTGTGAGGAAGAATGGCTTCATCATGGCCAGTATGCGCCTGCCAAAGCCGGTATTGCGGTTGACGCCAATCTGGGTTGCAACTGCGCCGGGATGCAGACAGTTCGCCGTTACCCTCGTCTCCTTCAGCCGCCGCGCCAGCTCCTTCGTGAACAAAATGTTGGCCAGCTTGGACTGCGCATAGCTTCTCCAGAAAACATAGCCCTTCGTGAAATGCGGATCGCTCCAATGGATCCGGCCTGCTTTGTACGCATTGGAGGAGACCACCACGACTCTCCCTTGCGGGGCGCGGGCAAGCGCATCCAGCAGCAGATGCGCCAGCAGAAAATGTCCCAAATGGTTGACGCCGATTCCCAGCTCAAACCCGTCCGCAGTAGTCTCCCGCCTGATCGGAAACACCCCTGCATTATGGATCAGTCCATCCAGCTGCTCAAATCTGGCCAGAAAAGCCCGCGCAAATTCGCGGATGCCTGCAGCCGAGCCCAGATCGCAGAGCATAAGCTCAATATCCTGCGAGGCGCTCTGGCGGACCGCATCCTGGAGCGCCGCCTCTCCCCGCTTCCGGCTGCGGCATGCCATAATGACGCGAATGCCCTCGCGTGCCAAGGCGACAACGGTCGCCAGCCCCATACCGGAGTTGGCCCCTGTAACAATCATAACCTTCTGCTTTGTCTGCATATGATTGATCCCCTTCGTTCCCGTATCAATCTCTTGCAGCTACTATACCATTAATCCCATGGTCCGAGTATCAGAAAAGTCAAATGTCGGATACCCGCGATTTTGCACCCAATTGCAGTCTTTATAGGGCTTTTCCTTTTCCTGACGCACTTTTTGTTGCATAATGATAAAAAAAAGAAAAATATAACGCTTTCATAGCTTACAAAGGATGTAATCCTACTACATTTTATAAGACCGGGGGAGTCCATTTGATAAGGTTACCGATCCGCAAGCTGTCCGGATTTGCCCCGGGCCGGATGAACTGGAATTACTTCAAGTCCAAGCTATTGCTGAATTATGCCTTGTCCTACATCCTTATTTTCTTGATTCCGCTCACCGGAGTAACGATCTTTGTATACAAGAATGCCGTCGACAACCTGCGTTCGGAAATCGAGCAGTCCAATGTGAACCAGCTGAATCAGGTTCGGATGAACATTGACGCGCGGATGGCCGAGCTGCAGGAGACCGCAAGCCGGATATCCTTTGACGTGCATCTCACACCTTACATGGTGCGCCATCCCTACTACAGCAAGGAAGCGATCGACACGCTGGCCAATTACAAAGCCAACAGCCAAATTCTCGACAATCTGTTCCTCTACTATCACGACGATTCGGTGATTTACTCCTCGGAGGGGATGACGGATGTCGGCACCATCTTCAGGCAAAAATACAAGTTTGCGGATTGGCCTGCCAGTCAGGTGCTGCAGGATCTCAATAATGCGGAGCATCCGCTCATGCGTCCCGCCGGGCAGGTAATTGTCAATTCCAGACAGGAGTCCATGCTGGCGCTCCTGGTGCCGATCAAACCGAATGACCCCTATCCGTACGGCACCGTCGTTTATTTGATGGAAGAAGAGAAGCTGACCGGCGTGATGGACTCCATCCTCAATAAATTTTCCGGCAACAGCTACATTTTCGATGATCAGGGCCGGGTGTTGACGAAGAACCGGCGCGGCGAAGCCATTCCGGGCAGCGAGTTGAGCGTTCTTTCCTCTCTTGATGCAGGTATCCACAGCCTCATGCTGGACGGCAAGCAGCAGTCGGTCGTCGCCGTGCAGTCGGAAGAGAACGGCTGGACCTATGTGACGACGATGCCTAGCAGCCAGTTTTTCAGCCGCATCTTTCATATCCAGACGCTCATTCTGCTGGTGTTCTTCATCGTGGCGCTTACTGGAATTACGGCGGCTGTCATGCTGGCAAAGCGCCAGTATCATCCGGTCAAGGACCTGATGGAGTTTACACGGCTTAAGACAGGCTCCAGGACGTCCGATTCCGCCAAATCGACCAGCGAATGGGACTGGATCAGGCAAACCATCCATGATTACAGCGCCCGCATCCAATTTCAGGAGCCTTATGCGCGCACCCAGTTTCTGATGATGCTGCTCAAGCACGGGAGTCCGAATGACCGCGACCTGGAGCAGCTGATCAAGGGTGTTGGCCTGGAGCTTCCCGGAACGCAGGGCGAGTATTGGGTCATGCTGCTGAAATGGGATGCGTTCTCCGGCACTTCCACTGCGGGCCCGGACCGCAGAGACATCCACCAGCTGCTGCACGACCTGGATATGCCGCAGCTGAAAGCCCGTGCTTACGGCATCGATTTTTCACCGGCCGATCAATTTGCAGTCATGATCAGTCTTGCACCCGATGCCGCCCGCCGTTCACAGGATCGCATAGAAGAAATTGTGGACCACATCCGCGGCAGTATCCTTCGGCAGTCATCTCTTCAGCCATCCATTGGAGTGGGGTCGCCGTACGGCAATCTCGGGGAGCTCAACCAATCCTTCATCGAGGCAGCAACGGCACTGGAGTTCCGCATGCTGGGGGAGCTTGGAAGCGTTACTTATTTTGAGAAGCTTAGCGCCCCGGAGTCCGAGACCTTCTGGATATCCAAAAAATCTTTGCTGAAGCTCGAGCAAAGCCTCAAACAGGGCAATGAAACGGTGGCATTTCAGATGATTCAATCGATCATCGCGGATATGCGGACTCAGACGCTATCGGCCGCCCTGATGCGCTGCATATGCTTCGATGTGCTGAACGCGCTGCTCAAGAACGCCTCTGAGCTGGGCATGAACGGCATTATCCACGATATTCCGAACCTGACCGTTTTTGAAACGCTGGAGGAGCTGGAACGCAAGCTGGAAGCATTGGCTGCGCAAATTTGCGGACAGGTTGAGCGTCAAGCCGAAATCCAGCAGCATTCCCTGCTGGACGACATCGTCTCCTATGTCGACCGGCAGTATGCCGACTACACGCTCAGTCTGGAGCATTTGGCGTTGAAATTCTCCATCTCGGCTTCTTACTTAAGCCGCAGCTTCAAGGACAAGACGGGCTCCACCTTCTCCCAGTACATCTGGCGGCTCCGCATGGAAGAGGTGATGCGTCTATTGGTCAGCAGCGATGCTCCCCTGAAGGATGTCATTGAGCAGGTCGGGTATCTGGATACGCCCAATTTCATCCGCAAGTTCAAGAAGGAAACCGGATATACACCCGGCCAATACAGGAAGCTGAAAACAGGTGAAGGCGGCTGAAGCCTGCCGGTTACCGGTAAGCGGGTATCCTTGAGGGGTATGTATGAGACCTTTACATTTTATAAGGCTCAAGAAGAAACGGCTGCCGCCGTCCTCTTTGGCGGCGCAGCAGGTTTCTTCCCTTAGAAATAGAAGCAAAGTATGGAGGAATTTTAACCTTTCTAATATTTTAAGAAAGCCGGCTCCTTAGCCTCTGGGCAGAGTCTAAAGAGCTGGCTTTTTCCTTACATTTCGGCTAGTTCGCTTTCCAGCGGTCGTACGCCGTTTGATACAATTCGGCCATACGCTCGCCGCCCATCTTCCGGATCGTCCCGATATAGGAATCCCAACTGCTCAGCGGTTCCTGTCCGGTAACGAACCTGGCCTCCATCTGCTCGACATAAGTGTCAAGATCAGACTGCAGACTGGTAACCTCGGCCTGCTCTTCCGGCGTCAGGAACAAGACAGGGAAAGGAATGCGCGCTCCGCGGTCAAGCAGCTTTTCCTTGGACTCTTTCTCCACCCATCTGTCAAAATCCGTCGCAAGGCCTTTGCCGATCTCTCCGGTCATCATGCCGGGAGTCGGAATCCCGTAGTTTGGCGTAAGAGTGGCACGGAAGTCTTCCCGTTCGATTCCGCCGGGAACAGGCAGCCATTCTTTGGTGTGTGCAGCTTTATCGGTATATTTCCAAAGCGTTCCTTCAGGACCCTTGTCAAACAATACGGCGCCATCGTAAGCGTACATGTAGTCAACCCAGCGCAGACTGGCTTCGGGCGATGGATTGGTGTTGGTAATGGCGTAAGCGCCGCCTGTAACGCCCTTATTCCTGGCGATGGCAGGCTTATCGACGCTGTCGCTCCTGACCGGGCTGAACATCGGATCGTCGGTGCTTGGCTCTCCGCCAAGGGTGAAGTAAGCATGCCAGTCCGAGAAGAGCGCGATCTGGTCGTTACCGGCTTTTGCCTTTTTTTGATCCGCGGTTTGGGAGAAGGTCTCATGGTCCAGCAGCTCCTCGCTCCACAAGCGGTTCAGATAGGTCAGATAGGCCTTGTAGCCTTCCTCCATCGGGGTATAATGCACTTTGCTCTGATCGTCGACATAAATTTTGTCCTCATAGATGCCGAAGGCCCCGAGCAGCCATGCGCGGATTTCCTTAAGCTTGACCAGAGACAGCGGAATCTCGTCCTGTTTGCCGTTTCCGTTCGGGTCTTCTTCCTTGACCCGCTTCAAATAAGTGTACAGCTCCTCGGTTGTTTCGGGCAGCTTATCGATCTTAAGCGATTTCAGAAAATCGCCGTTGTACCAGAGTGGATTGCGGTACCACGGCTGAGCCAGATCAACCTTCGGCAGCGAGTAGATATGTCCATCGGGTGCGGTAATGGATTTGCGGATATCAGGATTGTCCTCCAGAATCTTGTTCACGTTCGGCGCATACTGGGGGATCAAATCCTCAAGCGGAATGAGGATGCCCTGGCTTCCATAATTCAGCTCTTCCGCGGGAGTCAATCCGGCGGCAAAGAAAATATCAGGGTATTCACCGCTGGCGAACACCAGATTTTTTTTGGTCTCGAAGCTGTCCTTGGGCGCATTCTGAAATTCCAGGCGGATGTTCGTCAGCTTCTCCATTTCCTGAATAACAGGCATATCCTTCCAGTTCTGAATCCCTACGTCGGGGGCCATCATCGTTAAGGTTAATGGATCATCCACAATAGGGAAGCCTTCCTTGTGAACCAGCTCCGACTCTTGCGAAGCCCCTCCGGTCTCGGAATCCGATGAGCTGCAGCCGGCCAATGTGATGATAAGCGCAGCCGTCACGATCAGAATTGTGCTTTTTTTAAATGCCCGCATACTTAAACCCCTCTCCTTGAACATATGTGATCTGGTCAAACTGGTTAAACATAAAATAACTCCCTGGCTGCCGTCATTCACCTCCCCGGCCGGTGCCGGAGAGGATGGCCCGGGCTAGCCTTTTACCGAACCGATCATCACGCCTTGAACAAAATAGCGCTGCAGGAAAGGATAGACCGCTATAATCGGCAGCGTGGACACGACAATCGCCGCGTATTTCACCAGCGAGGCCACCTCGGCTTTATTGTTCATCGCTGCCGCCATATCTCCGCTGACCGCAGCGCCGGTTGTCTCGGCGGACATTTCCTGAAGCACGAGAATCTGGCGCAAAATAAGCTGCAGCGGATATTTGGATTCCGTGTTGAGGTAGATCAGGGCATTAAAATAACTGTTCCAATGCATGACGCCGTAAAACAATGCCATCACGGCAATAATCGGCCCCGACAGCGGCAGGATGATGCGCAGGAACAGCCCCGTGTTCGTACAGCCGTCGATATGGGCGGCTTCCTGAAGCTCTCTTGGGACCGTGGTCTGGAAAAAGGTTCTCGCCACGACAATATTCCAAACGCTCGCGGCAGCGGGCAGAATCAGGGCGCCCATCGTATTCATCAGACCGAGACTCTTCACCAGCAGATAGGTGGGCACCAAACCGCCGCCGAAGAACATCGTGACCAGGATCAGGCCCATGAACAATCCGCGGCCTGCGAAATCAGAACGGCTCAAGGCGTATGCCGCAGGCAGCGTAACAAACAGATTCAGCGCTGTTCCGAGCACGGTGTAGATGACGGTATTCAGGTAACCGCTCCAGATTTTGGAGTTTCCGAATACCCGGCTATACCCGTCCAGATTCAGACCCTTGGGGAGCAGCCACATTTCGCCAGAGCTGACATATTTCGGATCACTGACCGACGCGCTGATAATGAACAGAACGGGATACAGCACCACGATCAGCGCAATGAACAGATAGATGTAGTTCATGAGGACGAACAGCTTGTCGGCTCTTGTTTCTTTCACACCTGAAAGCATGCTTCAAACCCCCTCCTTTACCAAAGACTTGTTTCGCTGGTACGGCGTGCGATCCGGTTGACGGCAATAAGCAGGATGGCGTTGACCACCGAATTGAACAGTCCTACAGCCGTTGAGAAGCTGTATTGGGCGCTGACCAGACCCGAGCGGTAGACAAAGGTGGATATGACATCCGAAGCGCTCATATTAAGCGGATTTTGCAGCAGCAGAATTTTCTCAAAGCCAACGCCCAGAATATTCCCCATATTCAAAATCAGCATGATCGTGATGGTTGGCACAATGGTCGGAATGTTGATATGCAGCATTCGTTTAAAGCGGCTTGCGCCGTCCATGATGCCGGCCTCATGAAGCTGCGGGTCAACGCTGGACAAGGCGGCAAGATAGATAATCGTACCCCAGCCTGCGCTCTGCCAGACTCCGGAGAGGACATAAACCGTCTTGAACCAGGCCGGGTCCGTCAGAAAGTCAGCCGCCTGGAAACCAAGTCCCTCGACAATACGCACAATGATGCCCGAGGTCGGCGACAGGAAGGTAATGATCATTCCGGCCATTACGACGACCGAAATGAAATGCGGCGCATAAGTAATCGTTTGCACAGATCGTTTGAAAAACCCGCTTCGCACTTCATTGAAGGCCAGCGCCAGAATAATGGGAAGCGGAAATCCGATTGCCAGCTCATAGAGGCTGATGCTGAAGGTGTTCCACAGCAGATCCCGGAAGTAATACGAATGGAAGAAGCGTTCAAAGTGATCGAAGCCGACCCATGGACTTCCGGCAATCCCCTTTGTGGGAATGAAATTTTTGAAAGCGATCTGGATGCCGTACATGGGTATGTAATGAAAAATAATGAAATAAAGCAGTGCGGGAGTCATAAATAAATACAGTTCCCAGTTCCGCAAAATCCGGTTCCGGTTTCGCCTGTTCAGCTGCCCCGCATCGAGCGGGAGAACTCCCCTCTTGGGAGCGGCGGTCTCGAACGCGAGAGCATCCTGGTCATTTCGTTTCATGGCATCCATCCCCTCGTTTCTAATTTGATGTGTCATGTACTTCTGCCGGATTATATACCTGCACCGCACCGATGCCGGCAATCAAATTGTAGACAGACCGGCCAGGGCCGGTAAATATGTAGAATATGAATTGTCATGTCCAAACACACGCGAAGCCATATGGCATAAGGATTATTGAGAGCGCTTTATCGAGATGGAATATGTAGAATTTACGGCATAAACGATATATTCATATTTGACATATTGCACTGCGGCACAGGATAAGTAAACGATTCCAGCGTATTTTGCCGCCATTTTTGAATTTTCTCAAGGTCCAGACGCTCCCCTTCATCCCAGGATGAAGCGGCTGACACCGTCCTTTGGCGGATAAGTCAAAGCTTCTTCATCTTTGAAATAAAGCAATTTTCCCCGGTCCATGAAGCGTAAAAATATATGCGCCGCGGAACTGCCGCACAGAAAAAGGACATCCCGCAGGATGCCCGTTTTGTAATATGTTAAGTTTCGATATCCATTAATAGCTTTTTGCGGCCAATTGATCCAGACGCTTGAAGGTGTACCCCTGTACACGGGCATCGTCTATGATTTTGCCCAGCGCCTTGGCGTTATCCTCCGACACGGTATGCAGCAGGATAACTGCACCCGGGTGAAGCTGCGACATGACACTGTCATAGGCATGCTTCCAGCCCCTTTGCGCTTTCGTATCCCAGTCCTTGTAGGCCACAGACCAGAAGACACTGATATAGCCCTGCTCCCTGCTTGCTGTGAGCACGCGTTCGCTGAAGATGCCGCGAGGAGGGCGAAGATAGTTCATCTCCTCCTGCCCTGTCAGCTCCGTCACGCCCCTTTTCACACGCGCGAGTTCATTTGCAATCTGCTCGCTTGTGATCGTGCTCATATCCGGGTGGCTCCATGAATGGTTGCCGATCAGATGCCCTTCGGCGGCCATCCGTTTGACCAGCTCAGGCTGATCCTTAATATAATGGCCGGTGACGAAGAAGATCGCCGGCGTCTGCTTCTCTTTCAGCACGTCCAGAATTCCTGCCGTATAGCCATTCTCATAGCCGTTATCGAATGTAAGATACAGCTCTTTCTTTGCCGTATCTCCCAGGAAGATGGCGTCCTGCTTTTGAAGAAGGCTCTGAAACCCTTCTTCCCTGATGGAGGGCAGCGCCCCCTTTACGCTTTTCTTGAAGCCAAAATGGAATGTTCCGCCCGGTGCGGCGGATACGGCTCCTATGCTTGCAAAGAGAACAATGGCTGCGATGAGAAAAGCGCCTGCACCTGCTGCATATCGTTTTGTCATGAAATCCCGCCTTAATGAACAGGCCCGTGTAAGGAGCTGTCCGTATGGTATGTACAGCGGTATTATGCCACGGCAGCCGGAAAATATGCCCTCATCCAACATAGATTAGCCATCTGTACCTGCTTCTGAATCCGGAATCTTAGCTGCAAAAAGAAAAGGAGCTGCCTCGAAGGCAGCCCCCATTCCTTTAAAACAAACATATCTTACAGCAGTTCCAGCATTCTGTTGATAATAACTGCCGCTTGAGCACGATTAGCAATGCCCTTCGGTGTAAAGGTGTCGGCTGTTGTGCCGTTAATGACACCCGCTTCTGCCAATAGTGCGACTGAATCCTTGGCGTACGAAGCAATTTTGGCATTGTCTTTGAATTTGGACAATACTGCCGCCGCATCGCTTACAGCAACATTTTTTGCATTAGTCAGCACATTAGCAGCCATAATTGCCATTTCTTCACGGGTAATTGGCCGGTTAGGATCAAATTTACCGTTTCCAACCCCTTTTACCACACCCGCATTGACGGCGGAGGCTACGAAGCGGTAATACCAGGCTTCCGGTTTCACATCGGTGAAGGAAACCGTCGCCTCCTCATCCGTCAAATCAAAGGCACGGACAAGCATGGTCAGGAATTCTGCTCTTGTCACTTGCTTCAGCGGAGCAAAATTCTCGCCATCCACTCCATTGATGATGCCTTTGGCAGCCAGGTTTTCGATCGCGCTTTGCGCCCAGGATGCTACAGGTCCAAGATCCTTGAAATCCGGAACATTAACAGGCTCCGTTGGTTCGACAGGTGTTGTCGGTTCAGTTGGTGTTGGATCAGCCGGTGCCGATTGATCAGGCGTTGGAGTTACAGGATAGTACGGATAGTATGGAATGTCTCCGTTGTCTCCATTGTCACCAGGCTCTACCGGAGGATCCACTGGCGGGTTCACCGGTGGTTCCGGTTTTTCAGGTGTCTCACCATTTCCATCATCGACAGATCCGGGGGCAGCTGGAGGGGCTGCGGTAAAGATCGAATTCGAGAGCAGGCGGAATTGGGCCTGCGGATGTGCACGGTTCGTCAATTCATTGGCGAACACCGTCACATTGACCAGATCTTTTTTATAGGTGAAGCCCATTGTTTGGC
The DNA here is from genome assembly GCF_056269255.1 of Paenibacillus sp. JT31N17. Classification (NCBI taxonomy): domain Bacteria; kingdom Bacillati; phylum Bacillota; class Bacilli; order Caryophanales; family Paenibacillaceae; genus Paenibacillus; species Paenibacillus sp. JT31N17. The sequence continues at coordinate 163,253 of NZ_JBWDNP010000004.1, read as the reverse complement.
CCTTAATCACTTCATGTTTCGGCCACCAGCCGGCGATGAAGAAATCTTCATCCGAGCTTGCAGTTGCGAGTACATTTGCTCCTTCAGGAAGAGCTGTGATATAAGATCCCGATACGGTGTACAAATAATCCGTTTCATTATACGGAGCTGTAATCAGGTTGTCTTGTACCAAATTTGATTTGAACAATCCTTCATGCGCATTGCCGGTCGTTGCAAAATTGAAACCAGGCAGCAAACCGGAGCTTTTCAATCCATTCATGGCCGTTCTTCCATAGCCGATATATGGTTTCCCTGCGCTGATCAGACTGTTGCTTCCAGTTGAATTTACGAGGACGTCACTTGCTGCAGGGTCAGTGGAAACATTAAAGCCAAGACCCTTGAGCGCGAAAGCAGGAACGCCTGTTGCGGCTACAGTCACCGGTTTAAGCACCTTGCCGTCTTTATTGCCTTTATCGTCGAACGGCACGACATCCAGCAGGTATTTCTCCATCACGGTTTTAAGGTTGGAATAGGAGACAAGGAAATCGCCCATTTCATAGCCTTCTCCGCCGTAATTCAGCAGGGTAACCGATTTTCCTTGGCCGATCAATTCATTAACGGCTTGAACAGCCTCATTATTGGTGTTGCGAATGACATAATGAGATGTATAGCCAGGAACTGTCGTCGACGGAATTTCCACCGATTCTACTTCATCTGTTTTTCCAGTGAATACACCTGCATCACGGACAATATAGCGGTCGAAGCCTCTCATATAAGAGAAACTCTGCACGATATCCGCATACATCTCGCTAAAATCGGATACGTCGATGCCGTCATACAGAACCAGATTGGCATACCCCCGTTTGGCCTGATGCATATTGACGACATAGCTTCCGGCAGGATATACCTTATCCCCTACAGTAACCGGAGCAGTAGATTTTTCTACCTTGACGCTGTTATGAAGCAGGTATTGCACCATTTTGTAGGTTTCAAGCGAATTCTTTTGCAGTCCTTTGTCTACCGGCAGTACATAATATTCAGGGAAGAAGTTCTCTTCACCATCGCGTGGTCTGCCGATTTCTTCGTATTTTGCATTGACCAAATATTTGTCAACCGAATAGCTGTCCGTTCCTTCAATGCCGCGTTTGTACACTTCCAGTTGATTGAGGAACAGCTGTTTCTTGTTGTCCAGCACATATTTGGTTGATGCCAAAGCAGCAGAGTAGAGGGCGGTTACCGAGTCTTCATTAAGCTCAGGAATTTCAAGGGTATGACCAAGGGCTCCTTGATGCATGGCGAATACGGCGGTATAAGCAGGGGAAGCATCATCCCAGCCCGTTGCATTGGCAATTGGCTTGTAGTTTGGATCCTCGGCCTTTTTCCGGGCTTCTTCATACGGAATATGGTACTTTGGAATTCTATTGTCCGTACTGGCAACACCCGCCCGGCCCATGGCGTTAGCCTGGTCGACCATGCTGTTGATCAACAGATCGAACTCAAAGTTCGGATCATGCGGAGGCGTACACGGCTCGATCAGAAAGTCTTTGACAAAACCATGGAAATCCAGGAAGGAAAGCGGAGACCATTTTGCGATTTCACTGGCCACGATTTGCGTTTCCGGTTGTGTTTGGTAGGAATTATCGCGGTTCAGGTCAAAGCCGTTGGCATTCTGACGGACATTGTGGTAGCGGCCATCCGGATTTTCCGTATAGTTCATAAGGAAAATGACGTTGTCCAGCGCCTGGTCCACATTAATCGTTACCGTTTGTGGTTTACCCGCGACATCGGTTGTTTCATACGCAGCCGTGTCTTCTTTTGACATCGTTCTAAACATATTGAGGATAGCATCAATACCTGGCGCTTCATCCGGATGAATATTATTCAGCCAAATCGGCACCTTGTAGTTGGTCATCTTGCCGCTTTTGATTTTGTTTTGAAGTCCCTTAGGATCGTTAATCATTTGTGGAAGAGTCTCATTCACATATTGGTCAACAGAAGCTTTATCTTTAGCCAATATCGTGAAGTAAATATCGCGGCCTTCAACAGACTTGCCCAGTACACGGGTTTCAATGTAACGGTCTAATTGTGCGGCTGCGGTAATGGCTTCAATCTCGGGTTTAATTTCATCATACGTATGGTAAGATACATACGGATTTAATTTAATCGGTCCGCCTGCGATGACATTGCCCATTGGACCTTGAACAGCCAGGTCATTTGTGGCAATCATCTCAGGGTATCTTGAGCGGAACGTGCCGGAAAGATTGGTCGTTCCATAAAGCACATCGAATGCGATTTTGGCTTTGACGGTATTTCCTTCAACAACAGGCGTTCCTTCCAGATAAATAAAAGGATCTCCATTGTATCCGGCAGGAGCAACTGTGCTCCATTTCTTCCACTCGGAGAGCGGTTTTCCGCCGTAAGTCCACTGCAGGTCATTAACTGTAGTATTGATAGGCAGATCGAACTGTACGTCAATCGTCGTCTTATAGGTCATTGACGCGACATTTGAGCTTAATTTAAGCTCCTGAGGCTCCTGGATTTCCATCAACAGCGTTGATAGCACTTGGGTAAAAGTACTTAGATGCTGTTCAATCCTGCCTGGGTAGGTTTCAATGATATGATCAAGCTTGTCTTTACCGGTATGCCAAACTTCTCCCTCAAGCGCGGTTTGGGTATAGCCGTCCAATTCGCCAAGGGTCCAGTTCGTCGCTTCCAGGTAGCCGTAAGGAATACCTGCGTCTTCGAATGCAGCATGGTCACTCCAGTCGCCGGTTGTCGTCGCCGGATACTCCGGGTTTAGACCAGGATTGGTTTGCATGTCCAGGCCCAGGCGCTTAGCAATAGCCAGACCCTGGTCACGGGCAAAACCCGAAAATCCTGCACTGCCGTACATATACATATAATCGCCGACAGCAAGGCTATCCATGTTGATCATGACGACTGTGTTCTTCTTCTCATCGTCCGTCATTTGGGATACATAATAATTGGAGCCCCTCAGGCCTGCTTCCTCTGCGCCAAATGCGATGAATTTAATCGTGTAAGGCGTATCCTTCAGCGCTACCGTCTTGGCAGCTTCCAATAAAACCGCAATTCCCGATGCGTTATCGTCCGCGCCCATGCTTCCGCCTGAGCTAACCGAATCGTAATGCGCACCGACGATTACCGTTCTAGGGGATATCCCCGGCTTGACGGCAATGATATTGCTGGTATTAACGGTATTGCCTCCACGAGTGTAAGTGAAAGGTTGAAGGGTTGTCTGCAAGCCGATCTTCTCGAACTCGCCTTTAATATAATCACGAGCTTCTTGGTCCTTCAGGCTGCCTGCAGTACGAGTACCGATGGTTGTCGCCAGGTAAGTCAGATATTGTGAAGCCGCATATCCTGGCTGTCCTTCCGGTATGTTAAGCACTGGCGCCGCCAAAGCCTTCAACTGCGCTTCGTCCGCCTGTTCGTCTGCAATTTCATCCGTTGGCTGGTCAGCAGGCTGTTCGGCTTGTTCATCCGTCGGAACATCTACCGGCTGATCCTGTGGCACATCCTGCGGTTGATCCGTCGGCTGGTCCTCAGTCTGCTCCGCTGGTACACCGTCCGGATCCGCCGATGGATCTGTAACCGTGTCACCTGGATCCGCCGAGCTATCCGGATCACCCGATTCCGGATTGGTGACAGCGTCCGGATCAGCTGCAGGGGTATCTTCTCCGGTTGGAGTTTCGCCAGAATCAACGACTACTCCAGGTTCCCCGCCGCCTGTTTCTTCTGCATATGCTGCCGGCACAAGCGCCGAGATCGCCAGCATGAATACCAACAGCAGAGAAATCGTTCTTTTTGCTAGCATCTTTCGAAACATGGTATTCCTCCTTTTTTCTACAAAACGGATGAAAGATTCATAGACTCGAAACGTGCACAAAAAATGCAAGCCTTCAATCAACGGACCATTGCAACGAACCTGTTCGTTTCTGTGCCGCCTTTGATCGAAAACTTCCCCCAGAAAACATCGCTGCCCTCATGTCCGCTAAACATCACTCCATTCGCTGCCGGCCTTGCTGTTCTTCTACTTTTAAGCCGGATAGGTTTCTTTTAATTATGTATACAATATACATAACACAATATATTATATTCGTTAAGTATTATAACATCGACCTTGAAACCTCACAACATATTTTTGGTAAAATTCCGTAGATTTATAGAGAAAACCGCATTTTTTCCCCCTCTATCTGACATGATTCGTGCATTCAACCAAAAATTCGAGTTTTAATGTCATTAAATGTTACATAAAGTCTCAAAAGTCCTGCCTTCTACACTTTGCGTGAAGTCAGCTTCGCTTGTGTAAACAGAAGCAAATAGTCGTGTCCGCCGGCTTTGGAGTCGGTTCCTGACATATTGAAACCGCCAAATGGATGGACACCTACAAGCGCCCCCGTACATTTGCGGTTGATGTACAAATTCCCGCAATGGATCTGCTCCAGCGCGGTTTCAATACGTCCTTCGTCAGTTGAGAAGAACGCTCCCGTCAGGCCAAATTCCGTATCGTTATAGATGCGGATCGCATCCTGCCAATCCTTGGCTTTGGCGATAGCCAGTACCGGCCCGAATATCTCCTCCTGCATAATTGCCGCATCAGGCTCCACGTCCGAGAACACCGTCGGCTGAATGAAATAACCGCCTTCCGGTCCGCGTCCTCCGCCAACGAGGAGCTTTCCTTCCGCTCTGCCCGTCTCGATATAGTCCAGAATACGCTCGAAGGAGCTCCGGTCGATGACAGGACCTATTGGCGCGTTATCCTCAGGACTGCCGATAGCCAGACGCACTGCCCTTTCCGCGATTTTGCCTGTCAGTTCGTCATAGACGGATTCCACGATAATGGCACGCGAGCCCGCGGAGCACTTCTGTCCCTGAAAACCGAAGGCAGACGCTACAATGGCGTCAGCCGCAGCATCAAGATCCGCGGTCTCATCCACAACGATCCCGTCCTTGCCTCCCATCTCCGCTACGACCCTTTTGATCCAAATTTGCCCTTCGGATTGTTCGGCAGCCAGCTTGTTTATTCGGAGCCCTACTTCTTTCGAGCCTGTAAAGCTGATAAATCTGGTTTTGGGATGGCTTGTCAAATAATCGCCAATTTCCGCGCCGCTTCCCGGCAAATATTGAATGACATCGGCCGGAAATCCCGCCTCCACCATCAGCTCGTAGAACTTATAGGCAATGACCGGCGTCGTGGAAGCAGGCTTCATAATGATCGTGTTCCCCGAGACAACTGCCGCTGAAGCCATTCCCGCGCAAATCGCAAGCGGAAAATTCCATGGCGGAATGACAATGCCTACCCCAAGCGGGATATAATGCAGCCGGTTATCCTCGCCGGCCTTCCCTACCAGCGGCTGCCTGTCGTTGGTTTGCGCCAATTTGACCATTTCACGCGCATAATACTCCATAAAATCAATCGCTTCTGCCGTGTCCGCATCAGCCTCCGCCCAGTTCTTGCCTGATTCCATAACCAGCCAGGCCGAAAACTCATGCTTGCGCGCGCGCATCCGGCCCGCTGCCTGAACCAGCAGTACCGCCCGTTCCTCTGCAGGCGTCTGTTTCCACGATTCGAATGCCCCCAGCGAAGCCTGCATCGCCTGTTCGGCCTGTTCCCGGCTCGCCTTGCTCACCGATCCGATAATTTGGCTTATATCCGCAGGATTAATCGACACAGTCCTCTCGGCCGTCAATATCGCTTTCCCGCCAATATGAAGGGGATACTCCTTTCCAAGCTCCAACTTCACGCCTGCAATCGCCTCCGTGATGGCCCTGCGGTTCTCCTCCTGACTGAAATCCGTCAACGGTTCATTGACGAACGGTGCAAACAACTCATTTTTCGGCATACTGAAATCCCCTATTTCCACATATTTTTTAATACAAACCAGACATTCGCAGGCCTCTCCGCCAGCCTGCGCATGAAATAGCCGAACCAGTCTCCCCCATAGGGCACATAGATTCTGACCCTGAAGCCCTCCTTGGTCAACTGATCCTGCAGGTCTTCGCTGATTCCGTACAGCATCTGGAATTCAAAACGATCCTGATGAATATCATTTGCTTTTATCCAGGCGGCAGATGCTTTAATAACTTCCCGGTCATGGGTGGCGATTGCCGCGTATCCATACTTCAGCTGTTCTCGGATCAGCATCACGAACTGCTTATCCACCTCCGATTTCTGCGGGTAGGCGACCTGCTCCGATTCCTTGTAGGCGCCCTTCACCAACCGCAAATTAGATGCCGATGCCTCCCCAAGCTCACGGATATCCTGCCCTGACCGCCGCAGATATGCCTGAATGACAATCCCCACATTCTCGTATTCCTGCCGTAGCTCCTTATATAAATCAAGCGCAGGCTGACAATGGGCATAATCCTCCATGTCGATCCGCACGAAATTCCCCAGGGATGCTGCACGATTCAGGATGAGCCTCATATGATTGCGGCATAGCTCCGGACTGACATCCAGCCCCAGGCTGGTCAGCTTCAAGGAGAGATTCGACTGTACGCCCGCTTCGGCAATCGCATCAAGCGTTTGCAGGCACATGCCGGCCGCAATGGCCGCTTCTCTCTCATCTCCTACGAATTCGCCGAGATGGTCCAGCGTTGCCAGCTTCCCCTGCTCGTTCAACCGCTTCACGGTTTCGACCGCCTCCCGGATGGTCGCGCCCGCCACAAACCTGCGCGCTCCTATCCGTAGTCCATACCTTGCGGCCAATTGCCCGGCCCGTCTGCTGCGGCCAAGCGACAAGAAAAAATTGCGCATCAACGCTTCCATCCGCTGCCCATCCTTCCGTGCTTACAGGATTCGCTTGCCAAGCAGAGAGGAAGCCAGCTCCACCGCAAGACGTGCCGTGCGCCTGTCATAATCAAGGAGCGGGTTCACTTCTACAATGTCCATCGATGTAACCCGCTGCGATTCCGAGAGCAGCTCAAGCGCAAAATGCGCTTCCCGGTAGTTCAGCCCGCCAGGCACAGGCGTGCCGACTCCTGCCGCCTCCTGCGGATCAAGACAATCCATATCAAAGCTGAGATGAATGCCGTCCGTTCCATTCCCGGCAATTTCAATGGCTTTCTTGACGACCGTCTCAATACCCATCCGGTCAATCTCATGCATCGAGAAAACAGTAATTCCTTCCGAGCGTATAAGCTCCCTCTCGCCTGGATCAAGATCCCTTGCCCCGACGATGACAATATTCTCCTTCTTGATCAGCGAGCCCGCGCCTGGAATATCCGTAAGTTTAAAATTGGATTTTCCGATTGCCACTGCGAGCGCCATCCCGTGCAGATTTCCCGACGGTGTCGTTTCCTCTGTGTTCAGGTCGCCATGCGCGTCGAACCAAATGACGCCGAGATTGTTGTAATGGCCCGTCAAGCCTGCAAGCGAACCAATGGCGACGCTGTGATCTCCGCCCAGAATAAGCGGGAAGGAATCATTAATGGCTGCGCGGTACACCTGTTCACCAACAAGGCCGCTCATTTCCATCACTTCCGGAAGGTATTTTATTTTGGACGGCGTTCCTTGCGAGAACGGTTTAATCGGACAATCGACCTCATGTTCACTCTCCAGGTGAATATCCATACTGCGGATTTTACGCACAAGCCCGGCTTTAATAATGCTTTCGGGACCCAGCTCCGTTCCGGCACGGCCGCTTCCCAGCCAGAATGGAACGCTGATAAGCCTCACTTTCTTATGTTCACTTCCAGAGTCTTGCTTCTGCGGATTCATTGAAGACCGGTTCAGGTTCAATTCCATCGTAATCTCACTCTCCTTATGGCTTGAGCAGGTTGTGCTTCAAGTTTATGCTTTATGTCAGTACACGTTCGATTCGTTCCAGGGCCCAGTCAATCTCCTCTTTCTCAATGGTCAGCGGAGGGGCAAAACGGATGGTCGTCTCGTGGGTCTCCTTACAGAGAAGCCCATGCCGCATCAACTCCTCGCAGAAAGGCCGGGCGGCCGTGTCCAGCTCGACTCCGATAAATAATCCCCGTCCACGGATTTCCCGGATATGCGGGCTATTGATCGCAGCAAGCCTTTCGGCAAAATAGCTGCCCAGGGACGCCGAGCGTTCAACGAGCTGTTCCTCTTCCAGAACCTCAAGAGCTGCAATGGCCACTGCGCAAGCAAGCGGATTGCCGCCGAAGGTCGAGCCATGCGAACCCGGTTCGAATACATCCAATATCTCATTGCTTGCGGCAACGGCGGAAATTGGCATTACGCCTCCCCCCAGCGCCTTGCCCATGATGTACATATCCGGCTCGACCGATTCCCAATCACAGGCGAAGCGCCGGCCTGTTCGTCCGAAGCCCGTCTGGATCTCGTCGGCGACAAACAGAACGCGATTCTCTCGGCAGAGTTGGCTGGCTTGCGACAAATATCCGGCAGGAGGAATTACAATTCCCGCCTCTCCCTGAATAGGCTCAACCAGAAATGCAGCCGTATTCGGCGTTATCGCCTGTTTAAGCGCATCGATATCCCCATAAGGAACAAGCTTGAAGCCTGGCGTGAACGGTCCAAAGTCCTTCTTGTACTCCTCCGAAGACGAGAAAGAAGTGACTGTAATCGTGCGCCCGTGAAAATTACCCGCGCACACGATGATTTCCGCCTGATCCTGCGGCACGCCCTTATGCCGGTAGGCCCAGCGCCTTACAGCTTTGACCGCCGTTTCCACGGCTTCCGCGCCCGTATTCATCGCTAGAATTTTTGGTTTCCCGGTATAATGGGCAAGCTTCTCGTAGAATAAGCCCGGCGTGCTGCTGTGAAAGGCCCGGGAGGTCAGTGTTACTTTATCTGCCTGCTCCTTCAGGGCCGCTATGATTTTGGGGTGGCGATGCCCTTGATTCAGCGCCGAATAAGCGCTCAGCATATCCATATAACGGTTTCCTTCAGGATCCTCCACCCATACCCCCCGCGCGTGTGAAATAACAATGGGCAGCGGATGATAATTATGTGCCCCGTAGCGATCCGACAGCTCCATTACGGCCTGTGATCCCTTGGTCTCCATCTGATTGTCAGCCCCCTTGTATTATGTATACAAAATACTATATTCATATATTCTTTCAAAAAATCCCGGATTGCGGCATCACTCTCCAGGATTATGGCAATTCTTCAGCTATGTCAAAATCAAAGCACCTTGGACAAAAATTCCTTGGTCCGCGGGTGCTGCGGATGTAGAAGCACTTCCTTCGGAACGCCCTCTTCCACGATTTTCCCGCCATCCATAAACAACAGCCGGTCCCCCACTTCCCGGGCAAAGCCCATTTCATGGGTAACGATCGTCATCGTCATGCCGCCCTGCGCCATCTGCTTCATGACATCCAGCACTTCTCCGACCATCTCCGGGTCAAGGGCCGAGGTCGGCTCATCGAACAGCATAACATCCGGCTGCATCGCAAGCGCACGGGCGATGGCAATCCGCTGCTTCTGTCCGCCTGACAGACTATCCGGATACGCGCCGCGCTTGTCCTCCAGCCCCACCCGGCGCAGCAGCTCAACCGCAATGCCTTCGGCTTCCTTTGGTGACATCTTCTTGAGCTTCCGCGGCGCAAGCGTCAGATTGTCCATTACGCTCATATGCGGAAACAGATTGAAATGCTGGAATACCATCCCCATCTTCTGGCGGATTGCATTCAGATCCGTCTGCTTGCCGGTAACCATTCTGTCCTCGAACAGAATTTCGCCGGAAGTCGGTTCTTCCAGCCGGTTCAGGCAGCGCAGAAACGTGCTTTTGCCGGAGCCGCTCGGTCCGATGATGACGACAACCTCGCCCTTGCGGATCTCGGTATCGATGCCCTTCAGGATCTCATTTTTTCCAAACGACTTGCGTAATCCCTGTACCTTGATCATTGGTTTCTCAGCCTTCTTTCCAACGCGCCCAGCAGCTTGGACAACGTGAATGTCATGACAAAGTAGATTGCAGCAGCTACAAGAAGCGGCTCCATCGGCTGGAATATAACACCTTGAACCGTTCTTGCGCTGTACATCAGCTCTGCAATACCGACTGAAGAAATCAACGAAGAATCCTTAATGATGACAATAAATTCATTGCCGATCGCCGGCAGCATATTGCGAAAAGCCTGGGGGAGCACAATCAGACGCATCGTCATGCTCCGCGTCATTCCAAGCGACCGTGCCGCCTCTGTCTGTCCCTTGTCAATCGCCTCAATACCCGCCCGGAAGACCTCCGCCATATAGGCGGCACTGTTGATGGTCAAAGTAACAATACCGGCAATAAAGGGAGACAGGTTTATACCGAATTCCGTCAGACCATAATAGATGATAAATACCTGCACCAGCATCGGCGTACCCCGGATAATTTCAATGTAGGCCGATGCCACGAACTTCAGCGACCAAATGCGCGAAATGCGCATCAGAGCAAAGCCCACGCCAAGCAAGGTTCCAAGGAGAACGCCGAAGAACGACAGCTGCAGGGTATACCAGGCGCCATGCAGATAGGTCCGCCAGTGGTCCGCCAGAAATGAAAAGTCAAAATCCATTTAACTTCGACTCCGTCCGTTCGTTATTCCCCGACAAGCTCATTCGCTTCAACGACGAAACGATCAATATCGCCGCCATCCTTCAAACGTTTAATCGTGGCGTTAATGCTGTCAACAAGCTCTTGGTTGCCCTTCTTAACCGCGATTGCCGCTCCGGCTTCTTCCGCAGACTGTTCAATCTTCACGTCAGAGACAACTATGTCGGATTGTGTCAGAACATATTGGTCCGCAACGGGCTTCTCCAGGATAACCGCGTCTACGCGTCCGCTCGTCAATTCAAGAATAATTTCCGGAATTTTGGCCAATGATGTAAGCTTTGCTCCCTCAATCTCTTGGGCGATCCCTTCTTGAATAGAGCCTTTTTGAACGCCGATTTTTTTGTTTTTCAAGTTATCCAGCGTTTTATATTGCTCGGCCTGATCCTTTTTCACCAGAATGCCTTGCTCTGCCAAATAGTAAAGATCAGAGAAGTCCACATTCTTCTTACGCTCTTCCGTTGGCGTCATGCCTGAGATAACCATGTCCACCTTGCCTGTGTCCAGAGCAAGCAGCAAACCGTCAAAATCCATATCCGAGATTTCCAGCTCCGCATTCATATCCTTGGCAATTTCGTTGGCAATGGCGATATCGAATCCGACAATGGTATCTTTGCCGTCAATCGTTTTATGAAATTCATACGGGGCATAGTCGGCGCTTGTTCCGAGTACAATCTTCGTTTTCTCTTCTGTTGGGGCAGGAGCGGCATTACCACCGCTGGCATTGGTCTCTCCGGAAGCATTTCCGGAAGTATTTCCGTTCCCGGTTCCATTTCCGTTCTGTCCGCAAGCGGTTAGAACTACCATGACCGTAACCAGCAATAACAGCATCTTCTTCATTCTCTCATCTCTCCCAATCTTTGTTTGGCTCTGCTCAATATGTCCCCCGTCAGGCTCAACAATTAAATTTGTATACAATATACATTGCACAATATACGTTGTTTACGTAAACTATTATAACACCAGTCTTTTATGTCCACAAGATAATTTTTCACCCCTTCCAATGGTAGGATTTACAACGCTTACAATGTTATGATACCTTACATATTGCGAGAGCGAGGTTGCTTGAACAACTAGGAAAGCAATGATAAGATATAGGTAAATATTGTTTCATCCCTTCCATCTTTCGACCCAATTACCTATAATTCGATTAAATGCTCCTTTGGCGGGAATTGGGTATATTGCTTCTTGACAGCATAATTGGTTCTTGCAGATCCATGTGCGTTTTCCATAGAAAATCTCTGCTAAATGATATCCATAATAACTTAGACTGTTGGATGAAATCTTGTGGAGAGACTTATCTCGGTCGAAAAGGAGACTGGCATGCAAGCGCCAAAATATCAATCACTCAAGGATCATGTGTACAATTACATTGCCCAAAAAATACAGGACGGCACGCTGCTCCCCAACCAAAAGATCAATGAAGCGGAGATCTGCAAGAAGCTGGATATCAGCAGGACTCCGACACGGGAAGCTTTATTTCAGCTGACTTCCGATAACCTGCTGGAGTATCTGCCCCGCAGGGGTTTTACGGTAAAAGCCTTTGATTCCAAAAAAAAGCTGGATTTCTCGCGCATCATCGGCACCCTGGATGCACTTGCCGCCACACTTGCCGTAGATCATCTGCAGGAATCCGATCTTATTGAGATGGAGAAGCTCGTGAATAAAATGGATCAAGACATCAACCGGCTTGATTTCACCGATTACCATGCGGACCAATACCAATTTCATGAAATCTACACCCATAAATCCGACAATCCAATATTGATCGATATGCTGGTATCCCTGAAGAACGGCTTCGTCCGGCAATCATACTCCAGCGAAGACAAGAAGAAGCTTGCTGCGGTAATGAATGAGGTAAACTCCGAGCACCGCAGAATCGTCGAGCTGCTCCGCCTCAAGGATAAGGAGCAGCTGGAGTGCACCTTGAAATACCACTGGCGCATTATCGATACCGATATGCTGTGATGATCGGGACTTGATCTAATCCCGGAAACCTTACCCCGGATAAAAACATCGAAAACGCAGCTTCTCTTGCGCAGAGAGGACTGCGTTTTCTTTTCTCCGATAGCGGCACTTGTCTGGATATCATTACCATCAGGTAAGCATCCTATTCTGATACCGGCCATGCTTTCATCGCATGTCCTACAACCCGGTTCAGCTTTTCGCGGGAAGCCCCGCTGGCGGCTTCTACAGCCAAGCCAAAGAGTACCGTTGAAAAGTAATGGCCCAAATCTGCAGTATCGGTGCCGTCCGGCAATTCCCCTTCATCTTTAGCACGCTCAATGCGCAGCCGGATCACAGCCTCGGTTGCCGCACGGCGCTGAATCAGTTCCTTACGGATCGGCTCCGCTTCCTCTCCGCAGGAAAGCGCACCGTGAACAGTCAAACAACCCGGCGGGTGGCTGTCCTCCGTAAACGTTACAATCGCACCGTACAATGCTTTCTCTATGGCATCGCGCCCTTTCGCTTCACGAAGCGCCACCAGAAAGACACCCGATGTTTCATCCACATAAAGATCAACAACTTTATAAAACAGTTCCTCTTTGTTGCCAAAAGCGGCGTACAAACTGGGTCGGTTGATCCCCATAGCTGACGTCAGATCGGATAACGTCGTGCCCTCGTAGCCCTTCTCCCAGAACAAATGCATAGCTTGTTCCAACGCTTCCTGCATATTAAACGCGCGGGGACGTCCCTTGGCCATTGCAAGCTCCCCCTCACTGATTTTATTTTTGTACCAATGAGTAAATTTTATTGGATATCCATACTTATGTCAAGGATGTCAGCGTGGATCAGCAGCTGTGACGCCACTCTTAAGAGAAATCCAGCTTCCTGAAATATTCCATTTTGCTATTAATGAATCCATTGTCAAAGTCGGCCGCTCCTATAAATTTCGATTCACTGAAGCATAAGCCAAAAAGCCAGAGCTGTCGAAGCGCAACAAATATCGGGACAGCTTTCACGTCATTCCCACTGATTGGCCTGATGTCTCTGTAGCTGTTTAAAAAGGCCTCCCAAAGCCCTTCCACTTCATCTTTATCGTGTCCGCTATATAGCCGCAGGAAACAAATTCACTTTTACCCCACCTTTTTAAAATTGCATATCCGCCAATAACTATACCATATTCTGGCGGGCTGACTTCCTAAATTCACCTTCCCTCCAGACGGACTGTCCGGTCATTCTTGCGGTAATCGAGCGGCGTTAAGCCGACATGCTCCGAGAACAGCCGGGAGAAGTATCGCGAATTCGGAATACCAACGCGCTCAGCAACCTCATACACCTTCAAATCCGTCGTTCTCAACAGCCCTCTCGCCTGATTCAGACGGACCTCCTGGACATAGTCATGGAAGCTTTGCCCGGTTTCCGTGCGGAAGAGCGCGGCGAACCAGCTGGGGCTCAGACTCACGCGCCTCGCGGTCTCCGCCAGTTCGATCTGGGCATAATCGCTTGCTATCAAGGAAATGGCCTTACGGATCTCCGTGCGCATATGTCCGGGAGATGAAGAAGAGGGGCGGCACTGAAGCAGCCTGTCGGCGGTTTGTCTTGCTGCACCAATTAAAGCGGAAGCATGAAGCGCCGTCTCGGCCGCCTGCTTGAATCTGTCCGGCAGCGCTTCGCTGCCCGTCTCCCCAAGCTGCTCCCACCCGAAGGCTTCCAGCTGCGCATGAATGGCCTGTGCCATCTGTCTGACCTGGCCTGGCGCAGGCCGGCACGTTGTACCGATCTGGTCCGCCCACTCTCTTAACAAAATTCCGGCCTGAGGGCCGTCAACCTGGCGGGCGGCATTGCCCATTTCCGCCAGCAGCACACGGAAGCGCTCCTGCGGAAAACATGTGAAACCAACAGCCTCCTCTTCCCTGACAATTTCTCTTGAAGGAACATAGAAGCCCCTGTCGCATAGCGCCAGCCCCTGCTGATACGCGCGGGGCAATTCACATGGCCTGTGATAAACCGGACCGGCAGCGACCACATAATCGCCGAAACCCGGGCTGCTGTGAAGCTTTTCTTCGATCCGGCTGCACTGCCTGCTGTACCATCCGTAGAAGGAAGCATCATTTTCACGCTGCGTGGAATAAAAATACAAGCACCAAGTGTCCGGTGTCATCCGAACCGGAAGGTACCTCCTCTCTTGATCCCCCTCCCCCTCCTCATGCCCGAACAGCTCCTCTGACCACGCCTCCTGAAGCGGCAGCGCCGTCCGGATAACGGCAAGCGCATAAACGGGATGGACAAAGCCCGCCTGCTTCAAGCTCAGCAGCATATGCTCCGAAGGGAACAACAACAGCTCCTGCAGCTGGATGCGCACAATAAGCTCGGTCTCCACATGCTCTTTGCGAAGCGAAGCAGCTGTCCGCTGGAGGGTACCCACAAACTCTTCCTCGCTGAGCATCACCTTCGTCAAATAATCCCCCGCCCCAAACCTCAGCGCCAGCTGTACCTTGTCAAAATCCTCATAACAGGTCAGCAGCACCACCTTCGGCGGGGAGGGCTGCTGCTGAAGCTGCCGGAGCAGCTCCAGTCCGTCCATAACAGGCATGCCGATATCCGTAACGACAATATCCGGCTTCAGCCGTTTCACACATTGGAGCGCCTGAAGCCCGTTCTCCGCTTCACCCACAATTTCGAAGCCGCGCGAGGCCAGTTCAAATCCGCGAATCCGGCGGAGCGCAAGCGGTTCATCATCAACCAGCAGTAATTTGACGGTTTGGTCCACCTGGTCCATCCTCCGTTTCAATCATCCTCAGTCTGACAGTCACGATCGTGCCTGCTGCTGAATCGCTCTCGATCCATAATCCGTAGCCGTGGCCATAGTACAGCTGCACCCGTTCATGCACATTGCGGAACCCGATATGATTGCTGCTGCTTTGAGAAGCGCCGTCTGCCCCGAGTCCTTTTCTCAGCAGACCGTCGATCTTCTCCTTGCTCATCCCTACACCATTATCCGCGACGATGATTTCCAGATCCTTGCCTGATTGTCTGACCGTGACCGACAGCTTTCCCTTTCTGTCCATGAGAGGGCGCAAACCGTGAAAAACCGCATTTTCCACAATCGGCTGCAGCACCAGCTTCAATACCGGTACAGCGGCAAGCTCCCGGGACGGATCTTCCACCGAGAATTCGAAGCGGTCCTCGTAACGGACGGACTGGATGTACAGGTAATCCTTCACATAGGTCAGCTCCTCGTCCAGCCGCCGCAGAACACGGGTGCGGTCCAGTCCGTATTTGAGCAGGCGGATCAGGACCGCCATGACGCGGTGGATATCGTCCCTGCTTTTGAAATCAACCATAATATCGATCGTATTGAGCGTGTTGTACAGAAAATGAGGGTTGATCTGCGAAAGCAGCATTTGAAAATCTGCCTGCCTCTTCTGTTCCTCCGTCTGCTTCAGCGTCACGATCAGCTCTTGAATGGTGCGCATCATCCGGTTGAATTCCCGCGCCATTTCCCCGAATTCATCCTGCCGCGCAACCTCGAATTGATGATCCAGATGGCCTGTGGCAATATGCCGGATGCCCTTCGTGAGCGAAGTAATGGGCTTCGTAAACCACCAGGAGACGCCGATATATAGAAAAATAAGTCCTGCCGAGCCAAGCAGCAGAATCATGATCGCGAATTGAACGATCGGCCTGTATTTATTTTCGAGCGTCTTCACGTCGCCGACGATAACAACCTTCCAGAACGGAGCCTGATTCATGTCGGAGATGACGTAATATTCCCCGTTTTGCTCAAAGTTCGCCTTGGCCGCTGAAAGCGTTTGCGTATTTCGTTCTGCGTATTCCAGCGTTTCATAGCTGTTGCGCGCTACAATCGTGATGGAATAAATCAGCCTGTCATTGCGGTCATAAAGCAGCGTGCGCGTGTCATAGCTGCCGGCAAAAGCGGCGCTCCGCTGCACGATGCTGGTCACGTCGGTAACAAAAGCCAATACCCCTTCCTGTTTGCCGTCCTCATCAATAACCTGCTTGGTTACGATGCTGACGAGGCTGTTCGGCCCCGTTGAACCCATGGTTGATGTGAACGGCTCCGACCAGACGACGCCATTCCTGGAATCCGTGCTTTGTCCCCGGATAACGCCAATTTCCTTCTGCCCGAAGCTGTCCCAGAAATACTCCGGATAACCGGCAATCAATCCGTCATGCCGAAGATAGACAACGCCCCGGACCAGCTCCGGCCTAGTCTGTGCAGCTGCCTCCATGGACCGGATCCAGTCCGCCGGCCCCTTCTCCCCATACAGGATGTCATTCTCAATGCCAAGCACATTGAGCACCAGATCATTCATCTGGCTCTCCATTAACCTTACCGACTGCACGACCATACCGTTCAGAGCGCTGTCCTGCGTCTGACGCAGAAAGGACGTTGTATTCGACTGCGCGAGCAGGATGACTGCCGCCTCCAGAATGAGACTCGGCATAATCAGCCAGATGAGCAGCTTGGTCCGCGCCCCGATTCGTCCGCTTCGCCGCATGGCCTGCACCTTCTTTCCTTCAGACTGACACCGCCGTACAATCAAAGTATACCTGCCGCCGCCCGGTGGTCAAGGCGTTGGCAGGTATGCATAGAAGTCCGATGATAAAGTCAGCTGTGCAGGAGGAACCGGTTAAACGCCAATCCTCTGAAAGTCCGTTGATTAACTGGCGGAGCAGGGGGAAATGCATGCGCAGCCGGATTTTTTCACCGGACGTTTAAAGTACGCGCTGGTTGTGCCTGGTCCGATAAGACTTCAGACTACGGCTTCTCTACCCTCAGCTGCCCGGCAGCCTGATCAATCAGCATCTGGCCGCCTGCCTTCTTCCATTCCTCCACATATTGATCCCAATCATCAAAGCTCCGTTTGCCCAGCACGAAGGAAATCTCATTCTTCTGCACAAAATCCTGCAGCCGGTTGGTGGTTGGCCCATCCAAATTGAGCAGCATATCGTAATTGGTCACACGCGGATATGCCCGGACTTCATCCTGGTATTTGTCGCCCGGTTCGTTATACGGGAATTCGGCGGAATACTTGTGACGCTCCCAGATGAGCGTATAACCGACCGACTGCCAATCCATCATGCCCTTGAGCTCAGGCTTCATTTCGTTCTGCAGCTTCACCATATCGGAATCATAGAAATAAGTGCCGTCGTCATTCTTGGTCACCTTGGTGTAATCCGGCCAAATTTCCGGTCCGCCCCCCTGGTTGCCGACCCAATAATATTTATTCGGATACTGCACCGCGTCCAGGAAATGCGCAATCCGTTTCATTTTGCCGGGGTCGTCGCCAACCTTCTTCGAGACAATGATAATGCCCCCTGGCGTACCGCCCGGTCCGAGCTTGCCTTCAGCATTCATGTCTGAGGTGAGCGGCGGAATCGGCGCCCAGTTCTTCATCGTTTCCGCATTGTTCTGCGAAGCGGAGTACTGCTCCTGCAGCAGGTTCCAGCCTGGATAATTGACCATGCCGATTTTGTTCTGGAGGGTATACGATTTGAACTGCTCCCATTGAATCGTATACCAATCCGGCGCCAGCAGCTTATTGTCATTGAGCTTCTTGGCATATTCCAGGAACGCCTTCGTTGTTCCGTCAAGCATCGGATGATTGATTTTGCCATCCTTCACATTCCAGCTGCGGTGACCGAACATATCGATGAGACCGGCCATCATGCCCCATCCCTGTCCCGCGCCGGCAGCGCCCATGAACCAGGTGTCCGCTTTGCCGTTGCCGTCCGGATCCTGCTCGGTGACCGCCTTGGCGTAAGCGAACAGCTCATCCGCCGTCTTCGGCATTTGCATGCCCAGCTTGGCAAGCCAATCCTGGCGGATAAAGTTGCCCCACACATCCGGGAATGTCGGCAGACGCGGAATACCGATCATTTTGCCGTCGTCGGTTGCCCATTTTCTGTATTCCTCCGTCACATAATTCATCATTTGCGGCATGTAGGGAAGCATCTGCGCGGCGTCAAGCAGCTGATCCTGTTTGAACAGTGCCTGGGCGACCGGCCTGTCGCCCAGCAGCACCACGTCCGGCGCGTCGCCGGACGCGAAGCGGACATTGGTCTTGTTGACCAGATCCTCCTGCGCCAGATTCGTGAAATTAATCTTCACATTGAAGGTTTTCTCGTAAAATTCCTTGATCATATCCTTGGTAGCCGGCTGATTAATAAAGCCCTGAAGCATAATGTCGATCGTATAGGATTTGCTCATATCGTCATACGCATAGCTCTTGTCGTAATCGACCGGAGCGGGGACATCCGGGAATGCTTCGGGATACTTGAGATCCTCCGGCTTGACTATACCTTCTTCAGAAGCGCCGCCTGCCGCGCCATCATTGCCAGTTTCATTTGCCGGTTTATCGCCGTTTCCAGTGGTTCCATTGGTTGTGCCAGTAGATGTCGAACCGTTATTCGAATTGCTGCTGCATGCTGCCAGCAGCAGCGTCAGAACAAGCAGCAGCGAGATCGTGATGGCGGTTGTTTTTCTGAACATGCCATATCCCCTTTTCATTCGTAAAATAGTGGTTGTCATCTATGCCAAGAAGCCCGCGGTGCTTCACCAGCAACTAATTATATGAATGGGCGCTTTCGCAAATCAGCCTTTAACGGCCCCCATGTAAACACCTTTCACAAAATACTTCTGCAGAAACGGATACACCATCAGGATGGGCAGCGTACCCACGATAACCGTAGCCATTTTCATCGATTCCGGCGTTACGGCGCTTCCGTTGATTATCAGCGACTGCATCGCATCGCCTGAAGCGGCTGTCAGCATATTTTTGAGAATAAGCTGCATCGGGAACAGGCTTGCGTCATTCAAATAGACCATCGCGTCAAACCAGCTGTTCCAGTGGAAGACGATATTGAACAGGCCGATGGCAGCCAGCGCCGGCGCAGCAAGCGGAATGACGATGCGCACAAGCATCTGCAGGTCGCCAGCCCCGTCAATCTTGCCGGCCTCGATCAGCCCATCCGGCAGGTTCTCGATGAAAATCTTGATCACCAGCAGACCGAAGCTGTCAACCAGATAAAGCAGTACAAGCGACCACAAGGAATCGATCAGCCCCAGCTGCTTGACGACCAGATAGGTCGGGATCAGCCCGGCATTGAAGAGAATCGTCGAAACGACGAGGAACAGCATAATGGTGCGGCCGGGAAGCGTACGGACCGACAATACATAAGCGCCGACGACCGTCAGAAGAAGCATCAGACCGGTGCCTGCCACGCTGCGGAAGATGGATACCTCGAAGGACTTCCAGATCAGCGGCGAGGAAAGAATACGCTCATAAGCGGCGAATGTCGGATCATGCGGAATGATTACAAAGTAGTTGCGCCGCATCATTTCCACCTGACCGGTGAGCGACATACCAAGCACGTAAAGGAGCGGAAATACCGCCGACGCCACGATGAGAATGACGATGATATGAATGATGATCTGATAGGTTCTCTCCGCCTTGGATTTATACATGCTTCGTCCTCCTCAGGATTGGTGCAGAGCTTGCAGGGCAGTTTGAGCATCTGCGGCGGCAGACGGGCGGAATCAGCAGCAACCCGGTTTGTTTAAGGGCTACCATATGCCGCGCCCGGACAGCTTTTTGGCAAAATAATTGCAAATCACAACAAGCGCAAGCCCAATCACCGATTGAAATAATCCGACAGCGGTAGCCAGACTGAACTGGAGTCTCGCCAAGCCTTCCCGGTACACCCAGGTATCGATGACATCCGCCGTATCGAATACGGCATCATTGTAGAACAGCAGGATTTGCTCCCCTCCGGCATTGAGCAGAAACCCGAGATTGATGCACAGCACGAAGGTCATGACCGGCATAATGCTTGGCAGCGTGATATGCCGCATGCGCTTGAGCGGACCCGCTCCATCGATAACCGCCGCTTCATACAGCTGGGCATCGACAGTCGACAGCGCAGCCAGATAGATGATGGTGCTCCAGCCGATTTCCTTCCACAGTGCGGAGCTGATCAGAATGGGCCGGAACCAGGAGGAATCCAGCAGAAACTCATGACGCTCGAAGCCGAAGGCCTGCAGCATATTGTTAATGAAGCCGTATCCTACCGAGAAGAAACCGAATACGACGCCAAACACGATGACCCACGAGAAGAAATGCGGAATATAAATCAGAGTCTGCAGCCATTTTTTCAGCCGCTTGCTCATCATGTCGTGGAACATAATGGCCAGTATAATCGGAGGGAGAAAGCCAATAACCAGCCGCAATACACTAATTTCGACCGTGTTGCGGATGACACCGGGAATTTCCTGCGACAGGAAGATATCCTTGAAATTCTGCATGCCGATCCAGGGACTGGCGAAGACGCCCGAGCCCAGCTGCAAATCCTTGAACGCCACCACCCAGGCGAGTAGTATCGGCCAGTATTTGAATACGACGAAATAGGCAAATACGGGGATGAACAGCAGGTATAGTGTCCGGTGCTGCTGTATGCGTTTCCACAATGAGGCTTTAAGCCGGCCCCCTGCAAGCTTGGCGCTCGCGGGTTGAGCTGCCGGTGCCGCAATCGCGGCTCTCCCCGTCTCGGGTTCTATCTTGGACATACGATGTGCCTCCCTTGCATTTGCAGTTCATGATAGCGCTTTCTGTTTTTATTCTAACATGTCTGTTTTGGCGAAATGTTCATTGTGTGATTGAAAATGTATACGGTGGAACTTTTCATAAAAAATAGCACCTCCCGGAGAGGTGCTATCAGTAATTTTATTGTTGTATTTGGAAACAGCAACAATCAGGTATAATAAAACAAAGCTGAATTTTCCGAAAATCCGAGAGGAGCAGGCACATGGAAAGGTCACATCAACAGGTCCACGAAACGCAGGCAGCCCCTGAGGTCCTGTATCAAGAAGGATATGTGGACGAGAAACTGCTGCCCATCCAAAGAATTGAAGGAGGCGGGGCGCCCAAACAGGTCAAGATGCATAACCTGCCGGTTCCCATACGAATAATCGGCTACTGTTTTTTTGGGATACTTGTGTGCATGATAATTATGTCGCTGGTGGTCAGTTTGTTCCGCTAGCTCCTGCTTCGCTTTTTAATCCTCTTTCAGCAGCTTCCCGGGGAACATTGAATTCAAAGGGCTCTGACGACAGCTTGAAGTCTTCTCGCTCTCCGCCGCCTAATTCAACCGAAAAAGACGCTGTTCCTACCAGTTTATAATTTCCGGGAGTGTCGATCTTGATCAACCTCTTCCCGCCATTAAACGCGATGCTGTCGGGGTTGTAAACGTCTCCCGGCTTTAATGTGCCCATTATGCCGATATCATTCGTAAGCAAGGCATTAATAAGCGGTTTGTTCTGTTCATCATAGATTTGGACCTGAATCAGCGGCGAAGCGTGCAGGAGCTTTATATTATGCCCGGACTTATTTGTCAATTCCGCAACAACCTCAATATTCTTGTTGATTTTCAACGTTTCGTCCATTATTTTCACCGTCACCTCGAAATCCTCCTCATTGGGAGCTTGACCGGATTGTGCCTCAGGCTCCGCTTCCGGAGCCTGGCTGCCAGACTGTTTTTGATCTGCCTTCACACTGTCGGCGTTCGACGGCGGAGCAGGGTCAGGAGCTGTTCCAACGTCAATCATGTCATTCCCGCATCCGGACATCAATAAGACAAGTGAAAGCAGTATAAGCATTCCTATACGCATAAACTGGCGCCCCCTTTATAATGGCAAAATGGGTGTTTATTATTAATGTTAAAAACGTGCTCTTTCCAAATTTTGTTGCAACTTGGCACTCAGGAAAAAACGGCTCGCCAAGAACCGGATCGGAGCAGAATCAAGCCGCTTATGGCTCCCATGCCTCCTTCATTCTGGTCATCGACTGGTATTCACGCGGGGCAGCGGCATGAGGAATTCGCTCCAATTAGGAGCTTGACACGCGCCGCGGACTTAACGTATAGTCGAACTACAACTTTTATGAAGTGTAACTCTTACAGCGGAAGCACCGGTAAGAAAAGGCGTTCAGCCTTTCTTGCTGGTGCTTTTTTTGTTGTCCTTATGGGCGCTGTCACCGCTATAAGCGCAAGCAAGCACGCCTGCCGGGGGACTATTCTGGCTCCTTGGCCATAAAATTTTAGGAGGTATTGTATTAATCATGTTAAAGAAAATGCTGATTCTGTTATTAACCGCAGGGCTTCTATTAGCCGTGCCCAATGCCGTCATGGCAGCAGCCTTCAAATTGTCCGCCACCGCCAAGACCGCTATGGATAAGCTTGCCGCCTCGGACAAAACATCAGGCGGTAAAATAACCAGCCAATACAATGAGCTGCTGAAGGTGCAGGCGGAAACAAGCAAGACCGAGAGCGCGGTTACCCTTTTGCACAAGGCCAACAGCGACGCGGAAGCGCTGGTCCGCAAGCAGATCACGGCTATCAACGCCGTTAAACGAAGCCAGCTGGAGGCGCAGGTGAAGCAGACCCGGGATAAATATGAGCCGCTCTTCACCATGTATACGGCCCTCAACAAACAAATCTCAGCGGCACGCGCCTTGAACAGCAAAACATACAGCTCCATCCTCCGCTCCCAGGCTGATATCGTTCAATCCGCCGTACAGCTCGCCCGCGCCGATATCAAAATCAAGGAATCCGCGTTGAAAGCCGTCAAGGACAGCACCTCGCAGACAGCCAAAAAAATCCGCGCCACCCTCGATGAGGCGGATCCCCTGAGAGCGCGCATCTCAGCGGAGAAAAGCGCCATGTCCACCCCCAAGAAGCTGATCACCGAATTTGGCAAAAATCTGAACCTGGCGATCAAACAAAAATCTGCAGGCGGCGTGCTGGCTTCGCTTAATTCCATGATCACGACAGCGCGCCAGCTCGGGGAGCAGAACAAAAAAATTCTCGATCTGGAGAAGAAAGTATCCGACGTGATCGCCAAAGCCAAAGGGCAAATTCCCAAGCCATAATCCGCTCCCTTTCACAGATTGGCTCGCAAAAGCACTTTGTTTATCGAACGGACACTACCTTTGTCGTCCATGCAGGGAGAACCTGTACACAACACGAATACCCTATAACCAAGCGAAAACGGGGTGATCGTAATGGATGTTTTAAAGACGAAGGATGCAGCAGCAGCGCTCGGAGTCAGCCAGACGACCGTGAAACGATGGGTCTCCATGTTCCCTGCCCATTTCATAAAAGACCGGTTTGGACATTATATTTTTACCGATCAGGATATCTCACGGTTGCGTTATATGAAGGAGAGGATCGATCAGGGGGAAAGTCTCGATCAGCTTGAACTGGAAAGTGCGGCCTGTAAGGAAGCTGTTGAACCCGAATCCGTTATGGACAGCGCGGCCGGGTATAGCGATGAGGTGCTGCTCCGCATTCAGCAGGTGGAGCATCTGCTTTCGCAGAAAGCCGATGATGTCGTGTCCATGCAGGTACTGCAGCACCGCAAGGAGCTTGAGGATTTGAACCGGGTTGTAAATCAGCTCATGGAATCTGTTCAACAATTGGAGAATAAATGGACCAGATCCCGCCCGTTGGACAAGGATATCCATCTGCCGGATCTTCAATCCCACCGCAAAAAACGAAGCCTTCTGCGCTCCTTGTTTCAGCTTTGGTAAAGCTGGTGTCGGACAAGCGGATGCGAGGAGAAGACCGCCATGAACCGGCGGTCTTCTCCAGCATGCGTTATTGGGGTTGTTCAGCTCATCGGTTTGGTCAACGTGATCGATTGGTCCGATTTTTGATAATGGACATCCCAGCCGAGCAGTTCGCCAATGAAGCGGAGCGGAATGGCTGTACGGCCATCCTTCACAATGACTTTCGTGCCAACTGATTTATTAACGCCGTTAACGGTCATATAGTCCTTGCCGACCCAGAACTTCAGCACATCCTTGTCGGCTTTCACCGTAATCATTCCTGTTTTGGCATCGAATACCGCTTCGGCGCCGATCCCGTCACTTAGAAAACGGAGCGGGATGAATGTAAGGCCGTTCCATACGAACGGAGTCGTATCCATCTGCGAGACGATACCATTCAGCTTTAGTTGCTTACTGTTTACCTTCATCCAGATCGTAGTCGCGGCAGGTGACGACGGCACAGGGTTTGGATCCGGAGGAGTGACAGGCATATTTTCAGCATACTTTTCATTAAATTGGATAACAATCGCACTGCTGAGCGACTTGCCTATGCCAAACATGAATTTGAACCCTTCGCGGCTTGTTTTGGCTGCACCTTTATAATTGCCGGCCGCATATTGATCGAACACCTGCTGTACCTGACCTTCATGCTTGCGCAGCGCCGCCTGCCCCGCAGCCAATGGCAGATTCTTATTGGTGGCGGTATCCAGGAAGGCAGCCAATTCGGACGTGCTGTCATCGATTCGCGACTTTATATTCTCTAAATTCGGAGTATTGTTGTTTTTCACAGCGTTCACATAATCGCTTTGAGCATTAAGATGATTAATGACCCAAATTTTCTTAAACGCAATGCCGTCAGCGGCACCATATACGGATGCCATGGCCACGTTCAAGTCCTCGGTATTGGCGGCTTCCGCAATAAGTAAAGCATCGGACGCGCCTCTTGTATCGAACTGCTCCTGCATTTGCAAAGTAGACAG
The DNA here is from genome assembly GCF_056269255.1 of Paenibacillus sp. JT31N17. Taxonomy (NCBI): domain Bacteria; kingdom Bacillati; phylum Bacillota; class Bacilli; order Caryophanales; family Paenibacillaceae; genus Paenibacillus; species Paenibacillus sp. JT31N17. The sequence goes on along the minus strand of NZ_JBWDNP010000004.1, from coordinate 138,179 downwards.
CGCAAAATGCTCGGATAACAAGCGGCTGAGCAGGGATCTCAGATCTGCTGCTTCTGTGTCTGCACGAGTCTGCTGATATTTATCCGGCATTTGAGCTGCGATCGCAGATGACAGGACTTTGCTGAGCTTGAACACCTCATAAATGCCTTCACGGTATGCCTTGTAAGCATCCTGGTAATCTCCTGCCGCATACTCATCAAAGGCTTTCTGAACCTTATTCTCATGAAGCTGGAGCATCTCTTCCGCGGTCTTTCTCGGGAGCTTGGCGGCAGTGACCGCGTTCAGGAAAGCGGCAAATTCCTTAACAAACTTCGCTGTTTCTCCTTCCACCTTGCCGCGAAGCGCTTTGTCATTATTTCGGGAGGACTTAATCAGGTCATTGGTGTATGTATTATGTTCACGGAAGATGCGTACGAATTCAGCCGCCCGGGCAGCCCCATAGATCGAAGCAATCACAGGCTTCATATCCGTCACGTTCTGGTCCAGCGCTTGATAAGCCTCTGCCGCGTCCTTGGATTTGCTATAGCCTTTGGTCAATGCATTGACCGCCAGAGTGAAATGTTCGGAGAGCAGGTAATCCAGGGTTGCCCGGAGCTCGGCTGCCGGCGTGTTGACCGATGCCTTGACCGGGGAAACCGAAGCGGCTGCGGCACTTGTAATTGCAGGCAGCAGCAGGGATAAGCCCAGCACGGAAACGAGCAGTTTCTTCATTTTCAAAATCGTTCACTCCCACTTTATCATTGGTTTTTGACTCGTTCTTGATTCATATTGATAAGTTATAACGCCCCGCCCGCCTGCCTGTCTTGAATCACAGGATTAGCCGGGATCGCCAAAATAAAAAAGCAGCATAATCGCAGGCTGCATTTCATCTACTGTAATCATACTTCAACTGTATGCGTATAGCATGAATATAAAGTATGATGTTAATGAATCTTTTAGGTATCTTTAAATAATTGTTCAGCTTGTCTTAAGGTATGGGGACTACAATGATCTTGTCACCTTTATAGCTCATTCATCAAGAAGAGCTGGAAACGAGGATAATCAAATGAGTCCGAAACGTTTTATCTTAGTGGGCACCATGGCATTCGCCATCTCCGTTGGAAGCAGTCTCTGGAGCAGCGATACCAGCAGTGCAGACCCCCTCGGAGCGATCGGCACCAAAATGAAGTACCCCCCGCTGGCTGCGCCCAAGCAGGCGTCAGCAGCAGACGATCACTTTCGCAAGCTTCTTGGAGCGTCCTCCGATGAGGAAATCTACGAAGCCTTATACAATGGAAATTCACTGGCCGACATAGCAGCAGCCCACGATGCAGATGTTCAGCGCATCATCGATCTGCAAATCGCCGAGCTGACGGAGCAATTGGATGCCCGCCTGGAGCGCGGAAGTCTCACGCCTGCAGCCTATCACGCACAGAAGCAGGAGCTTCCGGAAATCATCGCAAACAGCGTGCACGGACACATATAACAAGCGGAACAGCCATCCTTTCCAATCCGAAAGGATGGCTGTTTTTGTGCTGTTTTTGTGCTGTTTTTGTGCTGTTTTTGTGCTGTTTCCTGCTGCCTGCTCTCACTGGACGGGCCTCTTCCCATTCACAGCAGGTTATTGTACTATCAAGGGAGGGCTTACTGTAAGCTGATTGCAGCACCCTGCCCCAAGGAGGATCAACATGCACGACAAAGTAAATCGCATCAAGAAAATGCAGCTTCCGCCTGTTCCGCCCGAGCTGGCCCACCGTCTGCCGCCTGGTCAGGTGCTGACCGACCGGTTTCCCATTTTGCATGAAGGCGATGTTCCAAGCTATGACATGGACACCTGGACGCTGCGCATCTTCGGAGAAGTGAATGAGGTCAAGGAAATATCGTACGCCGAGCTGATGAAGCTGCCCAAAACGCAGATCAAGGCAGATATTCATTGCGTCACACGCTGGTCGAAATTTGATACGGAATGGGAGGGCATCTCTGTCCGCGACTTATTACAGGCGCTTGACGTGAAGCCCCAGGCGGAATTTGCCATGATACACGCCGACCATGACTATGAAACCAATCTTCCTGCCCAAACCCTAATGGCCGATAACGCCCTGCTGGCCTACAGCTATCAAGGGGCACCGCTTACGCCCAAGCACGGCTGGCCGCTGCGGCTTGTTATCCCTTCTCTCTATTTCTGGAAAAGCGCCAAATGGATCCGCAGCATTGAATATATAACTGAAGACCGCCATGGCTACTGGGAGCGGCTTGGCTTTCACAATGAGGCGGAGCCCTTTGCGGAGCAGCGTTTCTCCGGTGAGGATCTGAATATCCCCGATGATGAATGGCATCACAAGGATTTCGATTGAGCAGCGTTTAATTGAAAAAAGGCGTCTATCCGCGCGACATGCGGATAGACGCCTTTTTTTAAATATCAGAAAAGGTAACACTTGGTCTCACCTTTTCTGATATTTTTAAGGAAAATAGTCATATTAGCTGGCTGTACTGTAACGACGCGAAGAATCTCCCATCGTCACTTCCTTGACGAGCCCCAGCCTGTTGAATACCCGAAGATGATTATATACCGTTGAAGCATTCAAATTGCGATATTTGCCAGCAAGCGATCTTGAAATATCCTCCACCCTTGGATAGCCTTCGGCAGAGTATAAATATTCCAGAACGGCCATACGCTGCGGGGACAAATGAATGTTTTGCTGTTCGAGCTTCTTGAGCGCTGAATTCAATTTGTTGTTGGTCATGAGACTTACACCTCCATTAGTATGAGGAGCATCGAATTAAATAATAATTATTATTAATTTATAATTAGTATAATATTTATTATAGAATTGTTGATAATGATTGTCAACTACAGCTCCTTCATCTCCGTGCGACATAATATATCTTCTCAGCGAAAACTATTGTTTGACTGAAAAATGAAGTGTTACACTGGGGGAAAGGCCGGAGGAGGCATCAGCTATCATGAAGCAGAACAAATATGATGATTCATCATTCTATGCAAAATACAGTCAAATGTCCCGTTCCATTGGCGGACTGGAGGCCGCAGGGGAATGGCCGGCTTTTCGCGCCATGCTGCCCGAGATTCAGGACAAGAGAGTGCTCGATCTGGGCTGCGGGTTTGGCTGGCACAGCAGATATGCGCGCGAGCAGCATGCCCGCTCGGTAGTGGGTGTAGATCTTTCGGAGAATATGCTGGCGAAGGCAAGAGCCAGCACCAGCGATCCGGAGATCGAGTACCGCCGCCTCGCGATTGAAGACATCGATTTTGCCGAAGGGGAATTCGATGTGGTGATCAGCTCGCTTGCACTCCATTACGTCGAGCATTTCGACAACGTCTGCCGGAGGATCCATCACTGCCTTGTGCCGGGAGGAGCTTTCGTGCTCTCGGTTGAACATCCGGTTTTCACTGCACTTGCGGCGCAAGACTGGCACTACGGTCCGCAGGGCGAAAGAATGCATTGGCCTGTCGACAACTATCAGAAGGAGGGACTGCGGCAGGCCAGATTTCTTGACAATGATGTCGTCAAATACCATCGGACCGTCGCCACTCATATCAATGCGCTGATCGACGCAGGCTTCATCATTATGAGACTGTCCGAGCCGCAACCGACTCAAGAAATGCTGGCCCATAACCCTGCCATGCAGGATGAGACCCGCCGCCCTATCTTCCTCCTGATCGCGGCCGTCAGGAACTAGCTGTATCTTCTTCGCCTGCTTCGAAAGCAGCAGGGCTGCTGCAAATAAGAAAAAACTAACTTCCCCGTCCTCAGGCGGCAAAATCAGCTTCTCCCTTGAAACCTTATCCTGCTTTAAGTTCAAAAAAAAGGCGCCTCGCAAAGAGACGCCTTTTATTCCTATCTTATTCTGCATGCCGGTACATGACCCGCATATAGAAACTAACCATTGCCAATAATTTCATCTATTTCACTTTTCAGCAGAAGATACCTATGAACGCTTCGCATGATCGGAACCTTGGTCAGCTTATTTTTGTCGACATACACCTTCATTTGGTCCTTGGAAAGACCTAACGTATTTCCAGCTTCCGTAAGCGTGAGCACGACTTCATTGCTTGTTGCATTGAATGTCCGCTTCACTTTCATATTATGATCTTCAAATCCATTCATGTGCCGGCAACCTCTCTACATTCATGATCAATTTGCATAGTTATTCTCATTATACCACAAATCGATGCCGTATATGAGGAAAAGCTCATCTATGCTAGCCGCTACACAATATCGAGAGGCATTTTGCATGAAGGCGGCGGGAATGCACGGTCCAGCCTTGCCAGATCCTCATCCGTGAGCTTTACCAGCGCCGCAGCCGCATTCTCCCGTACATGATCCTCGGTTGAGGCTTTGGTAATGGCGATTACGTTGTCATGCCGGATGCACCACGCAAGCAGCAGCTGAAAGGGCTTGATGCCATGGTGGTCCGCGATGTCCCGAACCGCCTCGCTGCGAAGCAAACCATCCCTCAGAGTGCCCGCTTGAGCCAGAGGGCAATAGGCCATAACCGGTATTCCGTTATTCTGCGCATGCGGCAGCAGATCAAACTCGATCCCCCGCGAGCCCAGATGATAGAGCACCTGATTCACGGCGCATTCAGCACCATTCTCCAGTGACAGCAGCTCCTTCATATCGCGGGTGTCGAGATTGGAAACGCCCCATCGGCGGATTTTCCCGGCTTCCTTTAACCGCTCCATCCCCTCAATCGTCTCGCCAAGCGGAACATTTCCCCTCCAGTGAAGGAGATAGAGATCCAATGAATCGGTTCCGAGCCTCTTGAGACTGTTGTCGCAGCTTCTGGCGATATGCTTCAGACCGGCATGATGCGGATACACTTTGGATACCAGAAATACCTGCTCCCGGATTCCTTGAATCGCTTCACCGATCAAGGATTCGGAGCGTCCGTCCCCGTACATTTCAGCCGTATCGATCATCTTCATTCCAAGCTCCACGCCCAGCCTTAAGCTGCGGATCTCCTCTTTCCTCCGGGACGGCTGATCCCCATATGCCAGGTTCCCTGACCGAGCTTCGGAAGCACGCTCCCGTCCTTCAGCCGCACGCCATCCCCGGCATCGAATTTTTTCGACAAATCCCGGTCATCCCCGTTAGCCTTCGACATCACGCATCCCCCAATTCCTGTCGATTATCAAATGCCTCTACTTCCTGCCATAATCGGCTTTAATCTCGCCCCACTCCTTCGTCTGCCATTTGAGCACTTTATTGTCGTATTTATTGGTCTTGAGCCAGCTGACCGCCCGGTCCACCAACGTCCATATTTCCGCTGTGGACTCGTCCCTTACAAGAGTGGAAGACACTTCCTTCTGCTTCACCCACTTGATCGCGTTCACCGAGTCGCTGTACACGACCTTGCTGCTGCCAAGCTTTTGCAGATAGGCCAGGCCATGGACAATAGCCAGAAACTCGCCAAGGTTGTTTGTCCCCCGCTTGATTGGGCCGTAGGAGAAAATAACCTCGCCTGTCTGCGTGTCCACCCCTTTATACTCCACCGGGCCGGGATTGCCGCTTGTACCGACATCTACCGAGATGCTGTTATAGTCAATCTCCCCTACGGCATACGCCGTACGCGGGGCAGATGAGGAGCTCTTGCCGCTTCCCGCTGACTTCCCCTGCCCCCAATGCTTCTTCCAGCCGGCTTTGAAGGCCTCCTCTGCCGAAGCCTTCGTCTCGAAGGATTTGTATTTTGCATCCTCAAACTGATTGATCTGATTCTGACAATCGGTCCAGCTTGTATACACGCCCGGTTTTCTCCCAACCCAGACGACGTAAAATTTTTGTTTTGCCATCTATGTACTCCTTATGTCTCCTTGGCGGGAGACGTTTTTTTCGGGTTACAGCAGAATCATTATTTTACCACAAACTTTTCGGACGGGCCCGCTAGCGTCATGACCTTTTTAAGTCCACGCCCAGAAAAAACCGTCCCTATCCCACGCCACCTTGCCGCCGTGCAGCTTGCGGAAGGCTTTCTTCACATCCTTGGAGAGCGAGGCGTTGCCCTGCTCATTCACAAAAACATGCTCCTCGCCAAAATGGGACCGGACATGGGTTATCGCATCCTCCTGCCGGAGACTGCCCTTGAATTTAATTTCCTCGATCATCCACTGCGCCGCTTCCTGTGCTGAACCTTCCATGCCTGATACCCTCTCCCTACGATATAATAATTTCCACCCTGCAGGCGGAAACCCTTGTTTTTCCTTGAAATCATCGTCCACGCAAAAAGCACCCGCAGAAGAGGTGCTCATGTCAATCAAAGTTTCCCTGTTTATCCGGGTTATCGCTACCGCTTCCAGATATCCTGATATTCCTTACGCCGCTTGAACTGGGCCAGTGCATAAGAGCAGGCGGGAACAATCATTTTATGATTTTCCCGGGCATGCTCCACGACCCGCTTGACCAGATCCTCCGCAATCTTCTGACCGCGCAGAGCTTCGGATACATAGGTATGATCGATAATATACGTATCTCCGCTTGGCACAAATGTGATTTCCGCTACGGATGCGCCATCATCCCTCACGACAAAACTATTGCCCTCCATCACTGTTTCCCTCACTTGCAATCGCCTCCATCCTATTTGAAATCTTTCCAGGTTCATGCGTATTATTACCGCAAAGGATACTTCTTTACCCAAGGCAGCCGTTAACGCTTCCTCATTCTCACCGTACAGGGCCTTGGCTATGGTTTTCTCGTCGACCTTGGCCCGGTTCCGGTCTGGATAACCTATTCTTTTTCCGCGGCGCTGCTTTCGAGCTCTTTCAGCAGAGCATACAAATGATCAACGGATCTCATCGTATATTCAAAACGGACCGGCTCTCCCCCGCGCAGCAGAACCAGACACGGAACGCTTGATATTTTCCAGCTCTCTCGCAGGCCGGGCGCGTAATTAATATTGACCTTATGAACAGGGACGGTTGTCCCGACCGCCTGGACGATTTCCAGCATCCGCTCCGCAAGCTTGCAGGTTCCGCAAAACACCGTATGAAACAGCACCGCTTCATAGCCGCTATTCCCGCTCAGGCGCTGCAGCAGCTCATCCTCCCGCAATTCCTCGATGGACATGTCATGGCTCCTTCCGCTCTACGTCATCCATTTTCTATATAGGCTATTATACCTCTGTAAACAAAAAGAGACATCCCCGCAGGATGCCCCTCATGCATACAAAGAAATAAAAAGAAGCCCGGCCAGCAATAGCAGCCGGATGGGCTTCTGACACCGGGACAGGCACGCTTCCTGGCGAAACGACTCCCCGACGGAGCCTTAATTTCATGAACAAGGAGGACCCCGCCACCGGGATCCGTTGCGGTCGAAGGCTGCGTTTTCCATGGAGCAAACGGCACGCAGCTCCGCAAACGTTTTACGCCACGGCAATAAGAACAATCAGCGCCACCAATGCAGGCAGCGCCTGGAAAACGAGTATGGAGCGCTTCACCGTAATGCCCCCGAATAATCCTGCTGCAAGCACGCAAATCAGGAAGAACATTTGAATATGCCGTCCCGCCGCTTCATCCGGATAGCATAAGCCCCATATCAAGCCGGCTGCCAAAAAGCCGTTGTACAAGCCTTGATTGGTCGCAAGCTGCTTCGTATGATCCGCAACCTGCTGGGTCATCCCGAAGGTCTTGAGTCCCTTGGGCGTATTCCATAAGAACATCTCCAGATACAGGATGTAGATGTGAATAAGCGCAACAAGACCTACCAGAACGGCACTGATTACTTCCTGGGTATTCATTGTGATTCATCCGCCTCATCTTATGCATTTGCTTATAGAATAACAGGAAACATAACGGGGCGCATTACATTTTTATACCGCCTGATCCTGAAGCAGACGGTCAATGATGCTTTTGTAGGCTTCTCCCGGACGCAGCCCCACCAGCTTGTCAACAGGTTCTCCGTCGCGGAAGACAATGACTGTCGGCATGCCCATGATGCCGAAGGAAGCAGCAAGCTCCGGGGATTCCTCGCAATCGACCTTCACAATCGAAGCGGATGACCCGTAACCGGCCGCCAGCTGATCCAAAATGGGCAGCAAGGTTTTGCACGGAGGGCACCACGCCGTTCCAAATTCGATGGCCACTACTCCTTTCTTCGTCATCATTTCCTCATATTCCACTTTATTGATCGTCTGCAGACTCATGATCGACACCTCCGTTATTTTCTTTGTGAATGGACGCAATCCGCTCCACCAGATTTGAGCGGACTGCTGTCAGCTGCTTGATCTGCTCATCAATTTCTGCGAGCTTCCCCTTATAGACAGGCAGCACTTCCCGGCAAAATTCTTCTTTATTCTTCATCACACAATGCAGAAAGCCCGCAACCTGCTCCGTACTTATACCAAGCGACAGGTATAACTGAATCGTTTGCACTTGTTCGACAGCCAGGCGGCTGTATTCCCGGTATCCGTTCTGCAGTCTCGCAGGCGCCATCAGACCCTGCTGCTCGTAATACCGGATGGACCTTATACTCGCCCCCGTCTCTTTCGACAGCTCGCCTATCTTCAAGGAAACACCTCCTGTATAACCTGCTGGCATCATTATAAACCCTCCCATTAATGTGAGGGTCAAACGATATTTTTTGAAAATGATGTACCGGGCAAATTTATACTTTTTTAAATTTAGGCTATGTTAAACTTTGTTGTTGATATTTGATATATACGAACTAATGTTCTATAATTAGGGTAATATCACTGTTCGGAGATGATTTACCCATGGATTTAAAGGAACTGAAGAGACTTGCTGATACATTGGACGATAATGGTAAGCGAGGGCTTATCTGCTTTTTGCAGTCCCGAACCAAGGATATGGCGGTTCCAGTTCGAGCGATTGATGAAATTCAAGAGCAGAAGCATAAAGAGGACTCGTTTGCCCGCATTGCAAAAACCATTCTGTTGTGCGATTTGGAAAGTACGCTGTAAAATCCCGTACTGGAGAGGTTAAACGTCAACGTTGCCGTTGCAAGTCCTGTCGCCAAACGTTCAAATGTGTACTCGTTGCCCGTGACCGTCAGAAAATGACTTACTTTGGCGTACTTGGGCGTGGACGTATTCGGACTACAAAATTGGATGAAGCGATTGGTGGTCATATATCTGGACTCAAACGTGCTTTGCACTGATTCGCGGGGAGCATTCAGTTCCTATGCGAAAATTCAAAGGGCTTGGCTCATTACCGATTTAAGTCCGACGGAAAGCAACGTGTAAAGGGCGTGTACCATACTCAAAACGTAAACAGCTACCTCAGCCGCTTAAAAAAGCGGATGGATCGCTTTAACGGCGTTATGCCTGTTTTCTGTTCATGAACTGTGACAAGATGTTAATCGTTTGGAAGGGATTAGTAATTCTTGATAGAATAAATATGAAGATGATCAGGTAATAAATTTGTACGCATAAGGAGATAAAACTATGGAAAAAAACAAATTACTACGAATGGACAATGTTGGCATCGTTGTAGAATCCCTTGATGATTCAATCTCTTTCTTCGAGGAGATTGGCTTGAAGCTCGAAGGGCGGGCTACTGTCGAAGGTGAATGGGCTGGTCGCGTAACCGGGCTGGGTTCACAGTGTGTAGAGATTGCGATGATGGTTACCCCAGATGGCCACAGCCGTCTTGAACTTTCGCGATTTCTCACCCCGCCTACTATATCAGATCACCGAACTGCTCCTGTAAATGCCCTCGGTTATCTACGCGTCATGTTCACCGTTGAAGACATTGATGAAGTGGTATCCAGACTCACTAAGTATGGTGCTCAGCTCGTTGGCGAAGTGGTTCAGTACGAGGACTCGTATCGGCTCTGCTACATTCGTGGAAATGAAGGACTTCTAATCGGCTTGGCGGAACAACTCGGTAATAAATAAGTGGAGTTTAAAAGAAGACTTAACTGAAATATACATTACCAGTGTAAAAATAAAAACAGAAAAGCAATGTGAAAGTATCTCGAAGAAGTCGGTGCATCATATAAACACCGCATTCACGATCCGGGTCTGGGCGCCCCTCGGTCCCGGAAACAAGGAACGAGGAAGTAATTGCCGGGATACATCCGCACCGACTAACCGCACCGCGGCCGGCAGCAAGCTGCCTTAACTCGGCGGGACTTCGTGATGCATGAGCTTTAACGGAAATCAATGCAGAACCAAATTAAAGGGACTCAACTAACGGGTACGATAGCTCAATAAGCCGCCTCTTCAACGAGGCGGTTTTCTTATCGTAAAAATCAACATCAGGATTTAACATAGCCTAAATTTAAAAAGACACCCGCGAAGGGTGCCCTTTATTGTGGCTTTCGTATATTCATGCCGGTCAATCCGAACCTTGGTCTAACGTTTCTTTTAAGTAAAACCCAATACTGAGCGGTCGCGCTGCTCATCCGTTTCCACATAGGTCACATTATTCAAATAAATGATTTTGCCATCCAGCTCCAGCCAGCCGCTTGTTTGCCTCTGGATGAGAGCGAGCGTTTCATTCACATCATTCGTTCCGATCACAACCTTGTCCCCGCCGTTAAAATGGACAATAATACGGTGCGTCATCTTCTCTCCCAATATTGTCACCTCCTTGAGCTTACCTTAAATCTTATTCGGCGTTCCAATGAATTTCCCCTTCCAGCCTCGATATTATGCCCATAATCGGATAAAACTCTTCTTGCCGCCTTAGGTGATTCCAGATAAAAATAATAGTCGTCATATAATCCGATAGAATTAAAAAATTGCATATTTACAACTAATTAATGGAACATTCACTTGAACGTTACAACCTCAGCAGACTCGCTATTCTTATTGGATTTCATCGCGAATTTCCACGATTTGTACAGATCCCATGCCGTCCCATTATCCAATATGGATTTGCATATATACAACCCTTCTTCTACCGATTCGCAGCGGCCTGCAAGCTGAAGTCTGACGGCGGAATTGAGCAAGACCTGATTGGAAAAGGCGAGATGGCCGCCGCCCTGAAGGACCGCTTCAGCGGCCTGGAGCTGCCCGGCAGCCGTCCATTCCATGTCCGGAATAGGGGTATCAAGACCATAGGTTTCGGGATCGATGACATGAAGGTGAGCCTCCCCGTTTTCGACGAGGTAAGTGCGGGTAGGCCGCTCGATAAAGAGATCCTCGGAGCCCTCGCAGCCCTGTACAATGAGGGCCTTGCTGTAGTCGAGATGAAGCAGCAGCTTCGACATCCGCTCGAAGACCGTATTGTGGTAAACTCCATAGACCAAAAAGGGGGAGCAGGCGTAATCAACAAGCTTCTCGGCCGTATTGAGCACCGTGCGCATGCCAAGTTCTTCGCGCAGCGGACGCAGCGCCTTGAGCGGCGGGCACCACTGTTCAGCCGGCACGAACAAGATCCCGGTAAGAGAGGCTGCCTGCGTAATATGCTCACGCGACAACCCCGCGGCATCAATCCCCGCTTCGAGGAGAAGATCCTGAAGGGTTGCGCCCCATTTGGGAGGGAGAGAAGCCGTGCCGTGCAGTGTGACCGGCAGACCGGCCGCAGCAAGAACGAATGCGGCAGGAAAGGTGGCGAAGAAGGTCTTCTTCCGCCCGTCATAGGGACCGGCACAATCAATTCCCTGCTGGACCGGCGGGCGGTAAGCATGATTGCGGCATACGGCCACGAAGGCTTCCATTTCCTCCACGCTCTCCATCTTGATGCGCTCCGCCATGAAGAATGCGCCAATCTGCGCAGGAGTAGCCTCACGGTTCATAATCCACTCCGCTGCCTGATAAGCCTCATCATAGGTTAAATCGCGGGCTCCACGTTTTCCCCGTCCGACTTCCTTCAGCAATTTTGTGATCATAAGTAAAGCCCCCTTATTTTTGCTCCTGCAAAAGTTGATAGACCTTGACGATCGATGTCGCAACGTCGACCAATCGTTTGCGTTCATTCATGGCCTGTTTGCGCAGCAGTTCATAGGCTTCCGCCTCGGATACTTTTTTGATGTCGCACAGGATTCCCTTCGCCATGTCGATCCATTTGCGTTCCTCAAGTCTGGCCTCCAGCTGCTTGCGTTCGCTTTGCCACTGCTGCCGCTCGATGCATTGCTTGGAGCCGAAATGCAGCGCCCAGTGCAGCTCGCGCTCGCTCATGGAGGGCGTCAGAATGCCGTCAACCGGCACATCGTCCTCGCAGAATGCCGCGGACAAAAAAGAGGTAGAAGCGCCGCACCACCAGAATATTGGCAATTTCCTGGAAGCAGACAGCTTTGGGAAACATGCTTTGATATCTCCCAGCGGGATATGCAGAACAATGGCATCGGCATCCGCCATCAGCCGCATGGCTTGTTCTTCAATGCGCGCATGCAGAATATAATAGCCGTTCGCTTCCAACACCGTATCGGGAAGAGGCTCGCCGATGGCCGTATCCAATTGATCCGGCACAACCGGCATCGCCTGGTTATTAATCAGCAGCAAAGAACGCATGCATGAATGCTCCTTTCTATGCGACACTTGACGATTATCAGCTTCTTCAAGGTTATTGTGAATATTTATAACATAACCTCGATGGAAATGTCGATAATGAATATGTGCCAATATTTTATGTCAGATATATTGACATGAGGATCGGGACCGTTGTATATTTAAATTATCGACAACCTAAAATTATTCCCGGATACAACGATGTGTTCGGTTGAAGCGGCAATGAAGCCTGTCTTCGTTTTTCAAAGGAGCGTAAGTATGTCCTTTGAAGCGGAGCAGGCTTTTTCTGATTTCTTAACCCTTAGACCAAGACTGAGAGGAGAGCGGCACAGATGACCACTCCAAAAAAATTAGTGCTTATCGGAAACGGAATGGCGGGAGTCCGCGCTATCGAGCATCTGCTGAAGCTTGCTCCGGAAGCCTATGAAATAACGATTTTCGGTGCGGAGCCCCATCCTAATTATAACCGGATTATGCTGTCCTCCGTACTGGCAGGCGGCGCGGATATGAAGGAAATCATTATCAACGACTGGGACTGGTACAAGGACAATCATATTCAGCTGCATACCGGCCATACGGTAACCAGGATCGACACACAGCGCAAAAAAATAATAACGGATAAGGGCTTGGAGACGGATTATGACGCCGTTGTGATCGCCACCGGCTCAAATCCCTTCATGCTGCCGATTCCCGGAGCGGACAAAGAAGGCGTGATCGCGTTCCGGGATATCCGCGACTGTGAAATGATGCTTGATGCTTCCAGGAAGTACAGGAAAGCCGCCGTCATCGGCGGGGGCCTGCTGGGACTGGAAGCCGCCAGAGGCCTGCTGCATCTGGGAATGGATGTATCGGTCATCCATATTCACAAATACCTGATGGAGCGGCAGCTGGATGAGCCGGCCTCGAGAATGCTGCAGCGCGAGCTGGAAGCGCAGGGAATGAAGTTTCTGCTGCACAAGCATTCGGCATCCATTACAGGCAGACGCCGGGTGAAGGAGCTGCAGTTCACGGACGGCAGCAGCGTCGACGCCGATCTGGTTGTCATGGCGGTCGGCATCCGGCCCAACATTGCCCTGGCCAAAGCCTCGGGCATCGAGATCAACCGCGGCATAGTCGTGGATGATTACATGCGGACCAATATCCCCGATGTCTATGCTCTCGGGGAATGCGCGGAGCATAGAGGCATTGCCTACGGTTTAGTTGCGCCTTTGTATGAGCAGGGAGCCGTGCTTGCCAAGCACCTGGCAGGAGTAGAAACCTCGGGATATGCTGGTTCGGTCACATCCACCAAGCTGAAGGTTTCCGGCGTCGACGTATTCTCGGCAGGCCGTTTTGCGGAGACGCCGGGAACTCGGGCGCTGCGGATACAGGATGATTTGGCCGGCACCTACAAGAAGATTGTCATTGAGGACGGCAAGCTCGTTGGCGCGGTATTATTCGGCGACATTGCGGACGGCGCTTCATTATTCGCTTCCATTAAGAAGGGCGAGTCTGTTGCAGGCCGGGAGAAGGAGCTCCTGCTCGGTATTTCTTCGGATATGCTGGGGCAGTCGTCCGGCGGCGGAAGCAGGCTTGCAGACATGGCCGACGACGAAATCGTCTGCGGCTGCAATGGTGTATCCAAGGGAACTATCGCCGCGGCGATTCAAACAAAGGGCTGCAGCACCGTGGGCCAAATCAAAGCCTGCACCAAAGCTTCCGCATCCTGCGGCGGCTGCAAGCCGGAGGTCGAAGGACTGCTGCATCTGTACGCAGGCGACGCTATCGGCGAGCCTGTCAAGGAAGGCATCTGCGGCTGCACCACGCTGAGCCGCGACGAGATCGTTGAGGGAATCAAAACGATGCGGCTCATGAGCGTTAAGGAAGTGATGCATGTGCTGGACTGGGATAACAAGGACGGCTGCTCCAAATGCCGGCCGTCGCTGAACTATTATCTGGGCATGCTCTGGCCTGAGGAATATGTGGATGAGAAGGAATCCCGTTTTACCAATGAGCGTTACCACGCCAACATCCAGAAGGACGGTACGTATTCCGTTGTCCCCCGTATCTATGGAGGCGTTACTTCTCCGGCGGACTTGAAGAAAATCGCCACCGTTGCCGAGAAATATGACGTGCCGATGGTGAAATTCACTGGCGGTCAGCGCCTGGATCTGCTTGGCGTGAAGAAGGAAGATCTTCCGAAGATCTGGGAGGAGCTGGACATGGCATCCGGCCATGCCTACGGCAAGACGCTGCGGACGGTCAAAACCTGCGTCGGCTCGACCTTTTGCCGCTTCGGCACACAGGACGCCATCGGCATGGGCATCCGCCTGGAGAAGGCTTTCGAACGTTTGAATACGCCGGCCAAGGTGAAGCTCGCCGTATCCGGCTGCCCCCGCAACTGCGCCGAAGCGACGATCAAGGATCTAGGGGTTGTGGCGATCGACGGCGGCTGGGAGCTGTATGTCGGCGGCAACGGCGGCGTGAAGGTAAGGGCCTGCGATCTGCTGGGCACCGTGAAGACCGAAGACGAGGTCATGGAATGGACTGGTGCTTACCTGCAGTATTACCGCGAGAATGCCCAGTGGAACGAGCGGACGGCTGCCTGGCTGGAGCGTGTCGGCTTGGCGTCCATCAAGAAAGCGCTGGAGAACAAAGAAGACCGGCTTGCGCTTGTTGCTCGCATCGAGAAGACGCTCAGCCTGACAACCGATCCCTGGAAGGAAATTGTGGAGAACGATCATCTGCGTAAAAATTTCGAGCCGATTTCCAGTGTACAGCCGGTGCAATAAAGGCCCGGTCCCTTATGTAAGCTGAGAGCGTCAGAGGCTTGCTGCCGCTGACGCTCTCTCTGTACGGCCACTGCCCGTTTGACATCAATCACATAAACATTAGGGGAGGTTCATCCATGACTAAGGTGCTGATTGGCCAAGTATCGGATATTGATGAGAGAGGCTCGCGCACGATCAAGGTGGAGGATACTGAAATTGCAGTATTCAAGCTGACGGACGGCAGCGTGCTGGCTGTAGAGAACCGCTGCCCGCACAAGGGCGGATTGCTGTCGGAGGGAATGGTTTGCGGCGCGGTCGTACATTGCCCTCTTCATGATTGGAAAATCGATCTGAACAGCGGATTGGTGAGCGAGCCCGATGATGGCTGCGTCACCACGTACCCGACTGAAATCGATCAAGCGAGCGGAGCCGTTTATATCACGGTTTAGGAGGACAACAGGAATGGCTTACATTAAACCCGCTGAAGTTCTCGAGGCAATGATTGATTCCGGTACAGCCAAAGCAGATTTGACTGTGATGCAAATGCTCATCCGCGGCTTTCTCGGAGGCGCCATACTGGCATTTGCCACGACATTGGCTTATACAGCTACAACTCAAACGTCACTGGGCCTTGTGGGCGCTCTGGTCTTCCCGGTTGGTTTCGTGATTATCGTGCTGCTTGGACTGGAGCTTGTGACAGGCAGCTTCGCGCTCATTCCGCTGGCTGTTATCGAGCGCAGGACAACCTTCCCCCGTATGCTGGCCAACTACGGCTGGGTTATCGCAGGCCATCTGATCGGGTGTGCCGTGTATGCCGCTTTGTACGGCATGTCGGCCACCAGGATGGGGACGGATATTGGCAATCCACTTGTTCAGCTGCTCATTAAAACGAGTGAAGCCAAGACGCTTGGCTATAAAAGCATGGGCGCTCAGGGCATGATTCTGGTGGGGGTAAAAGCGGTCCTCTGCAATTGGATGGTGACGCTCGGCGTGGTGATGGCCATGACCTCCAAGTCCACCATCGGCAAAATCGTGGCGATGTGGCTGCCTGTATTGACCTTCTTCGCGCAGGGCTTTGAGCATGCGGTGGTCAATATGTTCGTCATTCCCGCAGGGATGATGCTGGGCGCCCATGTAAGCATGGCGGATTGGTGGCTATGGAATCAGATCCCGGTGCTGGTCGGCAATCTTGCGGGCGGCGTGCTGTTCACCGGCGTGCTGTTCTATCTGTCGCAAAAGCCCTTCAAGCGTTCATCGTATTCGCCCGTATCAGCCGCCAAGCCCGAAGCGGCGGCTCATAGATCCGCCGAGAGAAGCGGCATATAGCCGACTTTGGACAAAGCCGGATTTCCCAGACCTGCTTTAAGAAGTATTCACGCTTTAAAACAACTAGGGCTGAATTTCCAGGCATCATCCCGGAATTTCAGCCCCTCATTATATGCATCATTGCATTATGAAAAAGCACCTTCGTCTCCACGCATGAATAGTGGCACGAAAGGTGCTTTTCGTCTGTTTATTTGGAGTCGGCTCAATGAGCATTAAATGCCTTTGACCGACCCGCCATCGATTAACAGGGAAACACCCGTTGTATACGAAGAAGCGGCGGAAGCAAGAAAAGCGACCGTCCGGCCGAACTCCTCCACCTGGCCGTCCCTTCCCAGAGGGATGCCTTTATGCGCTTCCTCCGCAACCTGATCGACCGTCTTCCCCGTCTTCTTCGCCTTGTCTTCATCCAGCTCTTTGATCCGATCGGTTGCGATCCTGCCGGGTGACACGGTGTTGACCAAAATATTGTAGGGAGCAAGCTCCAGAGACAAGGTTTTGGCGAGTCCGACAATGCCTGTTCTGAATGTATTGGATAATAGCAGTCCCGGAATCGGCTGTTTGACCGAGGATGAGGCCAGATTGATGATTCTGCCGCTTTTCTGTTCCTTCATATAAGGGAGAACCTCACGGATAAAACGGATGTAGCTGAGCAAATTCAATTCAAACGACTTGTACCACTGCTCATCGGTCAGCGACTCCACACTGCCCGGAGGCGGCCCTCCTGAATTGTTAATCAGGATATCGATCCTGCCGAATCTTTGAACGGCAGCTTCAACGGTACGGGTAATATCCTCGCTTTTGGTAATATCGCATACGAGAAATTCCACCTCTCCCGCAAGTCCCGCCATTTCCTGCTTGGCCTTCTGCAACTCCGCCTCCTTGCGCCCGGTGATCATGACATGTGCCCCTTCACGCGCTAGCTCCACCGCACAAGCTTTTCCCAGCCCTTTGCTGGATGCCGCGACGAGAGCGACTTTGCCGTTTAATCCCAGATCCATCCTGATACGCCTCCTTTGAATACTCCTTATGCAGTATGACTCCCTACATTATAGCCCTATCCGCCTCCACAAATCATTAATACCCGTATTTCGGGCTGGTCCACCATTTGTCAATACTGCATTCTTATGTTAGAATCAACTTACTTAAAATGGAACGGAGGGTTACGTGTGATAGATTTTATCCGGATTTGGTCTTTAGGCGCAGCTGGAATTGAATAGTGCCAAAGGCTCTGCCTGTGTGCAGAGAACTCCGGATAGGTCTGTCTTTTTTTCAAGGTAACCCCTATATACGGCACAAGGAAGGATCTGCCCCGTGCCGCCTGCTGCGGCATACGGCTGGCCGCCGTCATACAGCGTTATACCATACGCTGGGATGATGGCAGCCCTTTGCCCGATATATTCAGAAAAGGCTGCTTGCGAGCGTTGGCTTTTTTTGATCATCGGAGGAGAAGCAAAGGCCGGTCGATGCCGTCTTATCGGCGGCGGGATCCCCTTCCTTGCGCTACCTTGGAAAAAACTTCATAGGTAATGGATGGCGGCATAACTGCCATTCGTGGATATAAGACATTTTTTGTCTCCACGATGAGAGGTCCCCCTTTCACCCTACCCGAAGACCAGTAATCCATCAGGCGGGGAGCTTCGTCTCCCTGTGGGCTTACCGGAGTTCTCTTCCAGTTACTGAAAACACAGGCAGCTTTATGCCTGTGTTTTTATTTTGTTTTCAATTTGGAGGATGATGAAAAATGAAACGATACGAACAAGAAGCCGTCATAATCGGCATCCATTTGCAGAACCAGCCGGATTTTGCAGCGGCCATGGAAGAACTGGGCAGCCTCGCTGCCGCATGCGGGATTGAGGTGGTCGGCGAACTGAGCCAGAAGGCCGCCCGACCGAGCCCCTCCCACTATATGGGAAAAGGCAAGCTGGAGGAGCTGTCCGCTCTGCTTGCCGGGCATGAGAATGCCATCGTCATCTGCAATGATGAGCTGTCGCCCTCCCAGATTCGCAATCTGGAAGCGGCTCTGTCGCGGAGAGTACTTGACCGCACCATGCTCATCCTGGATATTTTCGCGAAACGCGCAAAAACGCGGGAAGCCCAGCTTCAGGTGGAAATCGCCCATCTGCAGTATATGCTTCCGCGCCTCAGCGGAATGCGGGAATCGCTGGGCAGGCAGGGCGGCGGCTCGGGACTCAAAAACAGAGGCTCCGGTGAAACCAAGCTGGAGCTGGACCGCCGGAGCATTGAGGACAGAATTACCGCCCTGCAGCTGGAGCTTGCGAAGCTGGTCGCCCGCCGCAAGACGCAGCGCAAGAAGCGGCAGAAGAACGAGCTTCCTGTCGTCTGTCTGGTCGGTTACACCAATACGGGCAAATCAAGCTTGATGAATGCCCTGCTGGAACGCTACCATCCGCAATCGGATAAACTGGTGCTCGCCCAGAATATGCTGTTTGCTACACTGGAAACGTCCGTAAGGCGCATCGAGCTGCCGGATCACCGGGCTTTCCTGCTGACGGATACAGTAGGCTTCGTCAGCCGCCTTCCCCATCACCTGGTCAAAGCGTTCCGTTCCACACTGGAGGAAGTGGCCGAAGCGGATCTGCTCATTCATGTGGTGGATTATGCGAATCCTTCCTTTCCCGAACAGATTGCCGTTACAGAGGATACATTGAAGGCACTGGAAGCCGATCATATTCCTGTTATTTACGCCTACAACAAGACCGATCTGACCATTGGAGGCACTCCCTACCCCGATCAAAAGGATGCCGTGTACCTCTCCGTGAAACAAAAAAGCGGGATTGACGAGCTCATTGCGCTCATCCGCGGCCATGTGCTGACGGATTATATTCAATGCGAGGTGCTGATCCCTTTCGATCAAGGTCAGGTCGTTTCCTACTTTAATGAGCATGCCTGGGTTCAATCGACGAGCTATGAGGAAGAGGGGACGCGGCTTAAGCTGGAATGCACGACAGCCGACTTTGAGAAATATGGTAGTCCTTTCTTATCCCGATAGCAGGCCGCTTTAGAAGCATCGGCATGCCTGCGCCCTGATCAATAAAACCAGAAGAACGGAGGGTTACGTGTGGTAGACCAATACTTTCGAGTTCGAACCTTGCGCGGCTAATTGAATATGCCAAAGGCTCTGCCTGTGTGCAGAGGACTCGAAAGTGGTCTGCCCTATTTTCAGGTTCTGGGGAAGAAGCATGTCCAGCCGCCAAGGGCGGCGGTTGATGTTTCTTTCCCGGTACGATTAGAGGGAAGGAACCTGTACGCCCTAATAAGGCGGTACAGTGCGCCTTATTAAGGATACGAGCATTGACACGGAAACGATAAAGTTATCGGATTTATGAATTTCATCATTATAAATCTCTGTATTTCTGAGGGAAGAAGCTGCCCTGATGCCGTCCTCTGACGGCTGCGGCAAGCTCTTTACTCGAATTTTAGGGAAATTTATAAGAAGTGGAATGCAATACATTCGATAAAACCCGGAAAGCTGGCATGACCCGCCTTCTTCCCGGCATTATCTTATCCGTTCTCCTCGTAAAAGACCAGAACACGGCAGGCCAGGCGCTGATAGCCTTGCGTTTATTCTGCCGTCATACCTTCGTTTACCGAGAACACAGGCAGCAGTCAGCCTGTGTGTTTTTTTATTTATACGGTAACGGAGGATGACAATGAACAGACGAACCGAAAGACATCCCGGAGTGCTGCGGGAGAAGGCAGTTCCCAAGGCTCACGGGCAGCATTTTCTGCAGGACAAACGGATAATTGGGGAAATGATCGCAGAAGCGAAGATAGGGGCCGGCGATACGGTGGTGGATATCGGAGCCGGAGCCGGAGCCATCACGATACAGCTGGCGGAACAATCCTGCAGAATTCTGGCGGTTGAGAATGACCCCCGGCTTGCACAGATTCTCCGCAGAAGATTACAGAATCACATTCATATAACGGTCATTGAGAAGGACTTCCTGCAAATGCGGCTTCCGCGGGAGCCTTATCAGGTTGTGGCGAATATCCCTTTTTTTCTAACGACCCCCATATTGAAGCTGCTGCTTGATCCGCAGAGCAGCTCCCTGCAAAGAGCCGTGCTTATTATGGATAAAGGGGCAGCCAAGGGATTAACGGCGCAGACGATCCGACATCCGCGGGTTCTGACCTGGAGAATGTGGTATGGGATGGAGCTTGTGAGAATCGTGCCCAGAAGTTATTTCTCGCCGCCGCCAAGCGTAGATTCGGTCATCTTCAGCATTCGGAGGAAACCGGAGCCATGTCTCCACCACCAGCATTGCGGCCGGTTTGCGGCGCTTGCGGAATATGGGCTGAAGCATCCGGAGCGGTCCATTTACGATGCGCTGACCGGTATCTTCACGCCGCCGCAGCTGAAGCATCTGGCCGCGAGACTCGGCGTTGACCGCGGCATGCCGGTATGCCGGTTGAACGAGCGGCAGTGGGCGATCGTATACGATACGATGGTGAAGCATGTGCAGCGGTTTCGCTGGCCCGGAAGAAAGGGTAAAACATTGTGACCTGCTTAGTGTCTTGCCTATTCTCTTTCCAAAGTCTAGAATAGCTGTAGGCAGTCCAGCTGTATGTTTTGTTCGATTACAGAGCCGTTCTTTCATGATAATGTAGGAGGAGATGCACACGATGAAATACAGAAGACTGGGCAAGACAGATTTGCGCGTATCGGTAGTTGGCGTGGGCACATGGCAGTTCGGAGGCGAATGGGGCCGTAACTATGACCAGAATGAAGCTAACTCCATTCTCGACAAAGCAGGCGAGGTCGGAATCAATCTGATCGATACCGCTGAATGCTACGGCGACCATACGTCCGAACGGTTTATCGGTCAATATTTGGCTGATCACCGGCGGGAGGACTGGATTGTCGCGTCAAAATTCGGACATCATTTCAACCGGAATTTCGACCGCGATGACAAATGGTCCGTCGGCGATGTGCTGAAGCAGCTGGAGGAGTCGCTGCGGTCGCTGCAAACCGACTATATCGACCTGTATCAATTCCATTCCGGACCGGATGACAAATTCGATAACGACGAGCTTTGGACGACCTTGGACAAGCAGGTGCAGGCAGGCAAAATCCGCCATCTTGGCATTTCTATAGGCAGCAATAAAAACATTCATCAGACCTCCCGGGCGACCGGGGTCGGATCAAGCGCCATTCAGGTAGTTTACAACCGTCTGGACCGCGCGCCGGAGGAAGAAGTATTCCCTTCCTGCATCCAGCAGGATCTCGGCGTATTGGCCCGCGTCCCGCTCGCAAGCGGCTACCTGAGCGGCAAATACAAGCCGGGAGCCTCGTTTGCAGACAATGACGTGCGCAATCGGCATGATGTCGAGAATCGCGAGCGTCTGCTCCGCGAAGTGGAGGAAATCCGCAAGAATGAGGTTCCCGCCCATGTGAATATGGCATCCTGGGCCCTCGCCTGGTGCCTGGAAAATCCCGCGGTGACGACGGTTATTCCCGGCTGCAAGGATGCTGACCAGGTCATTGCGAATGCGGCTGCCGTTGACTATGTAACGGATGAGCACCCGCAGGCCTGGAAAGCGTAGATCACGAATCTACATCCAGCCTTTCTTAAATTTTGAACAAAGGACCGTCCCTTAAGCCATAAAAATGGTCTAGGGACGGTCTCTTTTGCTAGTTGTCAGCATTCAAGCTGTTTTTCGGGATGATGTCGGATACCTTCCTCCAGCTGCCAAGCACTTCAGAAAACTGATGGATTAACCCTTAAAATGCAATGCTGGATACGATCATAGAATTATCCTGGCCGGTACCCGAGAAACTTTTATGAGCAGTTGAAACGATATATGAAATAGAAAAGGAGCTGCCTATGGGCTGCTCCTTTATTGCTTTGAATTCTCCTCATGAACGTTGGTTATTACAGCCGCCCGGATACTAACTGCAAAACCTCTCTAAGTACCTGCATCCAGCTTCGCGACGGACTTCCTGGAAATCAGCTCGACCGGCAGATTGATTCTGCGGAAAGGACGGTCCTCTTCCTTCTTCTCGATGCGCTCGATCAGCAGCTGGGTCCCGAGATACCCGAATTCGTAAGCTTGCTGGGCCACGACGGTCAGGAACGGGGATATCTGCCAGAAGGGCCCGAGATCGTCGAAGCAGGCGACCGAAATATCCTCCGGCACCCGCAGGCCGCTTTCCTGAATCGCCCGAATCGCTTCGACGGCAAGCACATTATTGCCTGCCATAATGGCTGTGGGACGCGGAGTCAGGCTGTCGAGCCAATCCATTATGCCCGACAGATCCGTCCGGGAGCCGTAGCCGAAGGCCAGATGATAGTTTTCGTGCAAGGGAAGATCATTCAGCTTGTGAGCCTCGATGTAGCCTTGATGCCGCAGGCGCGCGCTGGATATGCTGGGAGAGCCGTTAATAAGCGCGATGTGGCGGTGCCCGTTCTCGATAAAATGCTCAACAATGCGCCTTGCCCCCTCCCGGCTGTCCCCGATCACCGCATCGCTCTCGATTCCGGGCACTTCCCGGTCCAGCAGGACAAAGGGAACCTTGTGGCGCTGAAGCGTCTCCAGGTGGGAAGCAGACTGGTCCCCTGCAGGCGAGAACAAGACCCCGGCGACCCGATTACCGAGAATAATCTCCAGGTACTCGCCCTCTTTCTCAATATTCTCATCGCTGTTTCCAAAAGAAAGGCGGTACCCCTTCTCCTTGGCGGCATCCTCCGCTCCTCTGGAAAGCGTCGTATAGAATGGATTGTTGATGTCCGTAATCAGCAGGAACAGCTGCCGCGTCTGCTGGAGCACAAGACCCCTCGCCATCTGATTCGGCACATAATTGAGCTCTTCCATTACCCGCTTGATCCGGGCTTTCGTCTTCTGGCTGATGCTACCCGTATTGTTAATGACCTTGGAAACGGTCATGGCCGAGACATTGGCTTTCCTGGCTATATCATATATGGTCGTCAAGCTTCTTTACTCCTTTAAGAGGTTGTTCAAAAAATCCACTTTTGATGATGAAGCTATTTCAGGAAGTAACTCACATCGAATTTTGAATTCAGCCGAGAATTCCGGTGCTCACGTAGGTTTTGCCTGCGCTGCGCTCCTCATTCACTAGCTTCTTCCAACCTTCTCGAGCCTGAAAAGCGGACTTTTCGAACTCATATTTTTACGTTAACTATTTTTATCATAACGAAGAAAAGGGTTGACAGCAAGTAAGCTTGTTGCTAATTTAAGGTTATCGGTAACCTTAACGATTTTATTCAAGAGAGGAATGGTTTAATCATGACTTTGGATCACAGATGGAAAGATGGATTCCCTAAAATAGGCATTCGCCCGACGATCGACGGAAGACGCAGAGGGGTTCGCGAATCCCTTGAGGATCAAACCATGAATTTAGCGAAAACGGTTGCAGAGCTGCTCTCGTCCGAGCTCCGTTATCCGAACGGCGAGCCGGTTGAATGTGTCATTGCCGATACCTGCATCGGTGGCGTAGCAGAAGCGGCTGCAGCTGCGGATAAATTCAAAAAAGCCGGTGTAGGGTTATCGATAACCGTTACACCATGCTGGTGTTATGGCACCGAAACGATGGATACTGATCCTTCGCTGCCCAAAGCGGTATGGGGCTTCAACGGAACGGGACGACCGGGAGCCGTCTATCTGGCAGCTGTATTATCCGCCCATGCGCAGAAGGGCCTCCCCGCTTTCGGCATTTACGGGAAAGACGTACAGGACGAAGGCGATTCGGTCATTCCGGAAGACGTGAAGGAAAAATTGATTCGTTTTGCCAAAGCGGGACTTACCGTCGCGAATATCCGCGGAAAATCCTATCTGTCCATGGGCTCGGTATCGATGGGCATCGCCGGCTCCATTGTGGATGACCGCTTCTTCCAGGAATACCTTGGCATGAGAAACGAATATATTGACATGACGGAATTCGTGCGCCGCATCAATGAAGAGATCTATGATAAAGAGGAATTTGCGAAAGCGCTTGCCTGGACCAAAGAGAACTGTATTGAAGGCCCGGACAACAACCCTGAGGCCATCCGCACCTCGCGCGAGCAGAAGGATCAGGACTGGGAAACAGTCGTCAAAATGACGATTATCGCAAGAGACCTGATGATCGGCAATCCGCGGCTTGCAGAGCTTGGCTTTGGCGAGGAAGCCAATGGACATAATGCCCTTGTCTCCGGATTCCAGGGCCAGCGTCAATGGACCGACCATTTCCCTAACGGCGACTTCCTGGAAGCGATCCTGAACAGCTCCTTCGACTGGAACGGCATCCGCTCGCCATTTATGGTCGCTACGGAGAACGACAGCCTGAACGGCGTCAATATGCTGTTTGGCTATCTGCTGACCAATACGGCGCAAATTTTTGCGGATGTCCGCACCTATTGGAGTCCGGACGCCGTCAAACGCGTAACCGGCCATGATCTGGATGGCAAAGCAGCTGGCGGCCTGCTTCACCTGATCAACTCGGGTTCTGCTACGCTTGATGGAACCGGGGAGCAGCAGCGGGACGGCCAGCCTGTCATGAAGCCGCACTGGGAAATCAGCGAGGAAGAAGCGCAGAAGTGTCTGGACGCTACATCCTGGCGGCCGGCGTCGGTTGAATATTTCCGCGGAGGCGGGTATTCCAGCGACTTCCTGACGCGCGGCGGCATGCCGATGACAATGTCGCGGCTTAATCTGGTCAAGGGCCTCGGACCTGTACTGCAAATTGCGGAAGGCTATTCCGTTGATCTGCCTGAAGATGTTCACAAAACATTGGATGACCGTACAGATCCGACATGGCCGACCACCTGGTTTGCGCCGAATCTGACCGGCGAGGGCGCATTCACCAGCGTTTATTCCGTAATGGATCATTGGGGAGCGAACCATGGATCGATCTCGTACGGCCACATCGGCGCCGACCTGCTGACGCTTGCTTCGATGCTGCGCATCCCGGTCAGCATGCACAATGTATCGGGGGATCAGATTTTCCGTCCTCGTACATGGGGCATGTTCGGCACCGAAAGTGTGGAAAGCGCCGATTTCAGAGCGTGTGCAACTTTTGGACCGCTTTATAAATAAGCACGGATAGGGGAATTACGACATGCAGAACATGGAAACACGCAATGAGCTTTGCAAATATGCCGTCAAAACGGTTGTAAACGGACTGGTTGTGGGACCGGGTGGAAATATCAGCGCGCGCGCCGGGGACAAGATGTATTTGTCCCCGAGCGGCTTCGCCATTGAGGAAATCACGCCGGAGCAGTGGGTCGAAGTGGATATTCCGACCGGGGAGATTACAGACAATGGACTTCGTCCGTCCTCCGAGGTGCTGATGCATCTGTTCTGCTACCGCAAGAATCCGGCCATCGGCGCTATTGTGCACACACATCCTTCTTCCTGCATCGCCTTCACCCTGGTGGAGACCGAGCTGCCGATCATGTTCCCCGACCAGGCGGCGCTTGTCGGCAAAACCGCTTATGTTCCTTATGTCCTGCCGACAACGGATCTGCTCGCTGTTGCCGTTGCCGATAAGGTGAACGAGGCCAGCTCGATTCTGCTCGGCAATCATGGACTGGTCACAACCGGACGCAATCTGCGGGAGGCATACTACCGGACGCAGGTCGTCGACGAAAGCGCCAAAATCTACATGAGCGCAAGAGCCGTCGGCCCTCTGAAAGTATTGACGGATGAAGAATTCAAGGAAATTGCCTCGCTTGAGAGCGAGGACTACCGCATCAAGCTGCTTCAGCAGATGAAATAATCATGAATCGGTCAGTTACTCTTGAAGAAGGCGGTGACCTTGTATGAAGAAGCCCCCTGCGGCGTTGGCCTTTGATTTGGGTGCGAGCAGCGGCAGAGCGCTTGTCGGCGAGCTGGTCACCGGGGAGAACGGCCTCCAGCAGCTGCGGATTACGGAGATCCACCGGTTCGTCAATGAACCGGTGGAGGTTGGCCCCCATCTGCACTGGGATATTTTAATGCTCCTGAAGGAGCTCAAAACCGGCATACTCAAAGCCCGCCAGCAGGGCTTTGAGCCGGCAAGCTTCGGAATCGACACATGGGGTGTGGACTTTGGCCTGCTGGACCGCAATGGAGAGCTGCTGGCCAACCCATACCATTACCGCGATCCGCACACGACCGGACTGATTGAAGAAGTATGCGGATTGATCGGGGAAGATAAGCTGTTCCGCGAGAGCGGGCTGCAGCTGATGCCTTTCAATACGATTTACCAGCTGTACGCGATGAAGAAGGCAGGGTCTGTCGCTCTGGAGCATGCAGAGACGCTGCTGCTGACGCCGGATCTGCTGAACTATTTTCTGACCGGACAGAAGGCCTGCGAGTTCACCATGGCCACGACAACCCAGCTGTTCCGGCCGGCTGAGCGTGCGTGGAATACGCCGCTGATGGAGCGTCTAGGCATCCCGTCGGACCTGTTTCTGGACCCTGTTCACCCGGGTGCGGAGATTGGCCGTTTGACGGATGCGATCTGCGAGGAGCTTGGCGTTCCATCCATGCGGGCGATTGCGGTCGGCTCGCATGATACGGAATCTGCCGCGGCGGCTGTTCCGTCCGATTCAGCGTCATTCGCATATCTGATCTGCGGGACATGGTCCCTGCTTGGCACGGAGCTTCCGGACGCCCTGCTCACGCCTGAGGTCAGGGAGCTGGAATTTTCCAACGAAGGCGGAGTCGGCCAGACGTTCCAGCTGCTCAAAAACATTATGGGCCTGTGGATTCTGCAGGAATGCAGGCGCAAATGGATCAAAACAGGCTCGGATATCTCATTCGCGGAGCTGACGAAGGAAGCCGGGAATGCGGAGGCTTTTCGCAGCCTGATCAATCCCGATGATCTTCGCTTCATGAATCCGAAGGACATGGAACTGGAAATCCACCGTTTCTGTCAGGAAACGGATCAGCCTGTCCCCCGGGACAAGGGCGAGACGGCACGCTGTATTCTCGAGAGCCTTGCTTTGCGGTATCACATCGTGCTGGAGCAATGCGAGCGGCTGACCGGCAGGCATTTCTCCGGGCTGCACATGGTTGGCGGCGGCATTCAGAATGAGCTGCTCTGCCAGCTGACTGCCAATGCCATCGGCCGCCCGGTATGGGCAGGTCCGGTCGAAGCCAGCGCCATCGGCAATCTGCTCGTTCAGTTCCAGGCTGGCGGCGAAATCGGGAGCATTGAAGAAGGCAAGGAACTGGTCAAACGATCCTTTCCGCTGCAATCTTACGAGCCGGCCGAGGCCGATAAATGGCAGGAAGCGATCGCAAGATACAACGGACTGGTGAACAAACCGAATGAAATTGCGTAACAATAACGTCCGAACGGCGTTTTTTCTCTGCGCGTGTACGGTCAACCGGGAAACCTGCGGCTCAATTGCGTTCAGATCAGGACACCGACAGACCTTCCATGAATAAGGCTGTCCGCAAACAATAAGGAGCCAGCCGGCCGGGAATGTCCACAACATGCAAAGACGCCTCCATAACCACTGTACAGGTGGAGATGGAGGCGTCTTTTTTGTAAGCTAATCCACATCAGAAGCCCGGCAATTACTCTTAAGCCCTCTTCTCATTTCAACATGACTTCATTTCCCGTTCGCCGCGCTAGCCGCTGACACGTTTGGCAAATAAAAATCGTTCCTTCCACGAATTATCGAACTCCGAAATCGTCACCCCAGGCTCGCCATAGGTCTGGATAATCCGGTTGCCGCCCATATAAATGCCCACATGTCCTACGATACGGTTCGTGTCGAACCGTCCGGGCGTATAGAAGAACATCAAATCCCCCTGCTGCAGCTGGCTGGCCGGCACGGTCTGCCCAACCTCCGACTGTTCCTTTGCCGTTCTTGGCAAATCAATGCCAAAATGGCCGTATACATACTGGACGAAGGAAGAGCAATCGAATTTATGGGTTTCGCTGTAGCTGCTGGAGCCAAAATCGTAAGGCGTG
Organism: Paenibacillus sp. JT31N17; assembly: GCF_056269255.1. Lineage (NCBI taxonomy): Bacteria > Bacillati > Bacillota > Bacilli > Caryophanales > Paenibacillaceae > Paenibacillus > Paenibacillus sp. JT31N17. Next base: position 109,769 of record NZ_JBWDNP010000004.1, on the reverse strand, counting down.
CCCATATATTTTTTGGCATATTCAATTAAATCGCTTTTATTGACCGATACGGAGAAGCTCTTGATCTGCTCCCGCCGCGGGGCAACCTGCTTGAGTGGAATACGGGTGCGGTCGTCAATGGGTGTGATGATGATCTGCGATCCCTTTTCATTCCAATTCACCGGAGTTTCCAGCAATGATGATAACGCCTCTGTCGTGACATACGGCTTGCCATTGAATAATTTGGGAGCCTGCGGCAGCGTGATGATGTTGTCTCCTGAGATAGCTTGTTTGTCATTCACCTTCAGCCAATAGGCAGCATCCGTATTCCCAAGCGCCAGACGGCCGCCCAGTTTATGCACGTCAAGACTCATGGACGTTGCGCTTTCCTTCAAGGGGATCCAGACCAGCCCGCCGGTTTCTCTGTATACAGGAACATGCGTGAAGGTGGAATGATTCGCCACCCGCAGATTGGCTGCCCGGACGGTCAGCCCCGGCGCACTGGCGGTATCCATCCCCAGATGCTCTTTGGCGCAGCCTGTCCCCCACGCGATCAGGATTGTCATGCTGACAGCCAGGGCGGCCCGGTACGACGTTTGTTTGCGAAGCATGCGAGAGAACCACCTTTTCCATTATTTATGGTTTAGGTTCTGCTGCATGGGTGGAAATTATGCGAATCGGGGCCGGTTGATAGCCGAGTAATTGGGACTTTAATATCCGTCAATCCTGAATAACCGTCAGCAGCTGCTCCAGGGGCGTTCTGGGCTTGGGACGGGGGATCTTGTCAAAATAGCCCAGATGCAGCGTGCCTATGATTCTTTCCTCCGGCATGAGGCCGACAGCTTTATGAAATTGGGGATCCCAATTGTATTCATTCGTTTTCCAGACGACACCGACTTCCCGCTCCCATGCCAGCAGCTGGATGTTCTGGATAAGCGCAGCCGCGGCTGAAAATGCGTCTTCCCAGTATTTTTGCCGGGGATCGGCTTTAATGACAACCAGCAGATGAGCCTGCATCAGATGGCAGTATTGCTTCTTGGCCCATTCTCCGTATTGGTCAGGGCGCAACCGGCCAGGAGGGCATATACCAGCTGTAAAATCGTCTGCTCCGTGCTTTGACCTGACATTACATTCAACATATGTGTAATCGAGAACAGGATGCTGGAGGTGATGGCCGCCGCCCGCACACATTTGTTCAGCAAGGTCTTCAGAATCAGCCCCCGGTAAACGGCCTCCTCCACGAACCCTACCAACAAGGTGAAAAAGATAAAGAAGAATACATCGTCTGCCGTCGCGGCCTTGAAGCCTTTGAGACTGATCACAATCAGCGCAAGGACAAGCAGTAAATAATAAATCCAATTACGTTTCGGGATAGGGAAGCGGCGGGAAACAACCATCCATAAAGAAAGGACGTGACCCGACCAGCACATGGCTGTCGGCATCCCGTCCCTATTCTTTGAATATTGACCTTTAAACATCTATGGCTTTACCGGCACGCCTCCCGTCTTACCGCTTGATCAGGGAGTACAAGCTCCGCAGCCTTGCCATCGTAGCGCACCTCTACCGTGCCTCCGGGGACAGCGATGCGCAGATGAAACGGCTTCATACCCGGAGGCAGCTGCGGCTCGAACGAAACCTCTCCCCATCCCGGCCGCGCCGGCTTCAGACCGATGATATCCTCGATGACCACGGGAATCGGAGCGCTGCCCCAGGCATGGCACAGACTGGTATTCCACTTCTGGTCCTTGCCCCAGGCCTCGAAGCAGCTGGTTGCTCCCTCACGAAGCATCTGGCTCCAGGAATGCTCGTCATCCCCGGTAATCAGCTCATAGATCAAAGGGTATTCTCTCACGCCGGCCAGCGCCTTCAGTACAAAATAGGCCATATAGACGCCGCAGCTGAACCGTTTGCGGCGGATTTCGGCAACGAGCGCAGTCACTGCTTCCTCTGGCGCCAGTCCGAACAGCAGAGGGAACACAACCGCATGCAGCGAGCTGTGCCCGCTGTTCACTGCATCCGCGAACAGCTTGCTCTCCGGCCGGTAGAAAGCTGCGAGAAACGCGGTTTTGAATGCCGGGAGCGAGTCCTCATAATCCATCTGCAGCTCATCCTTGATCTCCTGCACCGTCTTCATGCAGACGTAATAGAGCGCGTTGATCACATTATGGCAGCCGTCTCCTACCGGACGCGTCAACGGAAAGTCGTAGCCATCCCGCAGATTATCCGGCCAATCGACGAGGTTCCATTTGTCCCTGACATCGGCCAGCAGACCGTCCGCACGGCGGTACCTCCGGAAATATTCGACGATGCCTTCGGCATAAGGAAGCATCTCCCGTAAGAATTCGGCATCTCCTGTATACCGGTAATAGGTGAGCAGCTGCATCGGCCATTGGCAGGAGAAGTCTGCGATTTCCTGCATGAAGTTCCCCGGCGCCACCGCCATCATACCCGGACATACCGCCGTGCTTAAGGCAAAGTCGCGAAGCGCCTTCCGGACCAGACGCGAATCGCCGCTCACATACAGATGCGCATGGCCGATAATGGTATTGTCCCCGAGATACTGTCCTTTCTCCCGGCTCGGACAATCCACATAAGATTCCTGAGCGCAGTTGCGGACGGCCCGGCCGCAAATATCCCAGATGCCGCTTAACAAGCGGTCCTCCGAGCGGAAGCTGCCGCTCTGCGCGTCTTTCAGCGGATAATGGCGCACGACAGCCGCGAACGTCTGCTCGTCCAGAGCCCCGTCCGGCCCGATGACCTCCACATAGCGGAACGCTTTATATTCGAAAGGCTCCAGCTCGTCCTCGTGCCCGGACAAGGTCCATTGTTCCCGGTAATTGCAGTTGCAGCGCATTTCATAACGTACATGCCCCTCATCATCCTGTTCTTCTCCGCAGCGTATTTCAACGACGGTTCCTGCTTCACCGCGGGCCCTCATCGTGAATTGGCCGGTAATCTCCTCTCCGAAGTCTATCAGATAATGATCATCCCCGATCCGCTGCACCCGGGCTGGATTCTTCCGGTATACCTCCACGGGAGGCGTAGGCTGCTCGAAGAGCATGTAACCGGTATGCTCCAGCCCGAGCGCGGCTGGCGTCAGCCAGCCGGAATCGTCATAACTCGCCGCGCGCCAGCCATGGAAGGCAAGGCGGCTGTCGATATGCTCGATATATTGGGTGTCGTAGCCGGTCGTGGCTGCGTCCCCGGCGCCATATTCCATCGTGCGCGCACAGCGCCAGCTTTCGTCCGTTTCCGCAAGCGGCTCTGGTTCGCCCGCCGTCGTCAGCTCGGCAATCAATCCCTGCCGCAAATCCCCGCTGTTGTAGGCCCGGTTCACCAGCCCCTGGTAATATACATGGACGGCGATGACATTGCGTCCGGCCACCATGTAAGGAGTGACATCCAGCCGGTTGTAATGATAATGGAACGGATATCCCTGGGCCGGACCCTGCGCGACAAATATTCCATTGATATAAAGTTTGTAATAATCATCCGCGCTGATATCCAGCCGCAGCTTCTCCAGTTGCTCCGCTGCCAGGTCAATCTCTTTGCGGAACAGGGTATGATGATGCTTCAGCTCCGGAGGGTGCACGCTTCCAGGCTGTGGATCTCCCTCCTTGTGCAGCAGCCCGATCGGGGCCATGCCTTGAAACTCCGGATGCCGGATCCAGCGCGCCTGCCAATGTTTATCCATGTATGCCTCCTACCGGCCTTTCAGTTCCGACGCTGCGCTTCTGCGGTATTCGCCCGGCGTCAGGCCCATTAATTTTTTGAATACCCGGTTAAAGGAAAAGTAATGCAGATACCCCACCCGTCCCGCGATATCCTGGATGGAATCAACGGTCGTCTGCAGCAGCTCCTTCGCCCGCAAAATCCGGATGCGGGCCAAATAGTCGACGAAATTCTCGCCGATTTCCTCCTTGAACAGACGGCTCAAATTGCTCTGATGGATGCCGTATTCGGAGCTGAGCAGACCCAGAGATAAATCAGGACTGTGATAATGAGCTTCGATGTAAGCTTTGACATTGCGAATCAGTTCCTGATTTTGCTTGCCGGGACGGAGTTGCTCAAACCGTGTCGCGGCCTCGTCCAGCAGAGCTTCAAGCCGCTCCCGGACGTCCTCCAGCGTGTCAAAGTCCTTCAGCACGCCGCTCAGCTCCGGGGTCACCCGATCCCACGCCTCTTTGTAAGGCGCGGGGAGGTCCCATACCTCCTTGGAGATATGAAAAATCATGTATTGCAGCAGATTAACCATATCCTGGCGCAAAAACAGCCGGCTTTGCATATGATCCACCAGCTCGGCAAACTTGATCTTCCAGTCTGCATCTCTCAGCTTGAAAGAATCTGCAATGCTGCGGATCAGCTGCAAATAAACAAACGAATCCAGTTGAAAACCGCGCTCAGTATCGCTATAAGCGATGATCCGGTTCATACCCACAGAGGATTTATAGGTCAATGCCTCCTCGGCTTCATCGAAGGAGCGCGGAACATCTCCCAGCTCCTCCACAACTGACCCGATCCCGATTGTCACCGTATACTCCAGATTATCCTGAATCCAAAGCCGGATTCTGTCGCACAAGACGGCAACCTCCGAGCGGAGTCCAGGCTCTGGCTCTTCCGTGCGGAACAGCACGGTCAGCCGCTCGTTCTCCAGCCATTCCGACCAAACGGCTACTCGCATCTCGGCAGCCGTTTCCTTCACGACGCTTGAGATGACGAACTTGATCAGATTCTGATCCTGATAGCTGTACGCTCCGCAGAAGCCGGGATATTTATCGATATCCAGAATGCCGATCCCAAGCTCCCGGAAACCGGCCGTCATTCCGAATTTTCCGGTCTCTTCTTCCCAGGCAGAAGCGTCGATTCTCCGTTCCCCGCCAACCAGCTCGATGAAGAAGGTTTTTCTGCGGTAAACCAGATTCTCATGATGAACATCGGTGTACAAATTCGCCATTTCCAGCAGATGATCGAATGCCGTCTCGAAGAACTGCGGCTGCCCGCTGGCCATCACCGCCAGCTCCTTCGATCTGGATTTGGAGTAGGACTTGATGCGCCGGACTATGGCGTCAAGCGGCGAGGTATAACGCCGGGTAACGAACACGATCCCGAACGTTCCGAGCAGAATCACCGCAAAGCCGAGCGCAATCCAGCCATAGAAGAAATTCAGGATTACCCCGTATGCCGACCCTCCGATCAGGCCGGTCCGCACCTCCCACATCATGTAGGAGGATTTCACCAAAGACATACCCTGCAGGTTGTCGTTGACCGAACCGACAATCGCCCGGCCCGCAGCATCATATACCGCCGTGGAGCCGACATTCTGAGTTGCCATCTCATCCACCATGCCCCGGATTCCACTGACCGAGACATTGATGACGAGAAACCCCCGGCTCTCGTACTGCAGAGGCACCTTGCGGACCAGCGAGACAACCGAAGTGAGGGGATCGAAGCTGAAAAGCCTGTAATCGCGCACTCCCGTCCATGTATAGGGAGCTTCTCCGCCTGCCAGCTCCTCCGCGAACTCGTGATCGCCGAAGTTGTCGCTGGACATGATCGCATTGGAGGTCAGTACCCGGCGGTCCGAGTCCCGGTACAGATAGATGGAGTGGATTAGCGGATAGCTGACTCCCATGGTTTTAAACTTGTTCGCCAGCCGACTGTTGAGCAGGTATTCGCTTTCGCCAGTGTCGTCTTTGCGGAACAGGAATGCCTGGATATCGGGATCGGTATCGAGTTCCCTGTAGAATACCCGGTCGATATTCTGCAGGGCAGACTCCAGCGCCTGCATGACATATTTGGCATAGCTGTCGTTCGCTTTGGCCGTTTGCTGGCGCGACATCTGGCTGACGGTCATGAAGAATACGAAGATCAGGAAGAAAACGACCAGGTAAAATATCGGCAAATACGTGGACAGCAGCCGTTGAAACCACGATTTTGTTTTCATCGGCATCCCCCTTCCTTCCGAGCCAATCTCGGGTAAAGGCGAAGATCCGACCGGCATCGCGTCATACGCAGCCGGTAGGGAAGGTCCTTCATTCCATTAAAATTTCATATCGTAAAGATCTTTGGTGAATACCCAACTGTCTTTATTGGCCGCATACCAGTCGGCATACCACTTCTCCAGCTTCTCGCCGTCGGACTTTTTCCATAGCGATTTCGCATCGGCGGCGGCCTGCTCCACCGTATAGCCTTTGCCGCTGACAACCGCCTTGTTCCACAGGTCGGTTACCGGCTGGTTCACGTTGTTGGCGATGAACAGCATGTCTGCGGGCAGACCCGGCATATAACCGTCCATCGTAATCGCCGGTATAGGCTGATCTTTGGAGATGTAGAGACTGTAGGCTTTTTTCATCATGTCATAAACATCCTTGTCCAGCGGCTTGGACTGGTCGAGATCCTCCAGATATTTGGTAAATTCGTTGATCAGGTGCTGCGATCCGACCATCCGGAAATCGCCCAGCCAGCTGATCTCCTTGTCATATTTATCTTTGTCGAGGGTGACTTCCTTGCCGTTCTCCATTTTGTAATGAACGCCCTCGAGGCCGTACTTCATCGTTTTGACTGTGGATGCGCTGCTCAGAAAATCAACAAGCTGTATCACCCCCTCGGGGGAAGCCGTTTTGGCATTCACAACGCCGGACATTTGTATCGGCGCATTGAAGCCGGGGCTGAACTGGCCGTATTTGCTGCGCGGAACGGCGATAACCGTCAGTCTGGCATCGGGATTATTGCTTTTGAGCGTCTGATACTGGGTATAAATCAGATGCACGTTACCCGTCGCTCCGTAGATCCCGGTCTTGCCCTGGAGGAAATCCTGCTCCGATTTCTTGCCGACATTGTCCGTCAGATAATCCTTGTCGACGAGTCCTTCTTCGAACATCCTCTTCTTGTAGGAAGCTGCCGCTTCGGCCCGCTCCCAGTCCCTCACCAGACTGCCGTCATTGATAACCCAGGAAACATTCTGGAACATGGTGTCGACCCAGCCGCCGCCGGCGCCGCTCAGATTGGCACCGAACGTATCCGCTTTTCCGTTGCCATCCGGATCCTTGGCAGAAAACGCTTTCATTATCTCGAAAGCTTCTTCATCGGTCTCCGGCACCTTCAGACCCAGCTTGTCCAGCCAGTCCTGGCGGATGAACAGAAAGTTGCCGGGAATGTAGCCAAGCACCCGCCCGATTCCATAAAGCTTGCCGTCCGGCTTCGTTCCGAGCGTCCGAAGCAGCGGATATTGCTCCAGCAGCTGCTTGTAGTCCGTGCTGTATTGATCGATAAGATCATCGAGCGGCATAATCTGCTTCTGTGTGTACAACTGGTTGAGGAAGTTCGTGTCGTATTCCAGTATCAGGTCTGGCGCCTGGCCTGCGGCCAGCAGCGTGTTGAATTTCTTGACGGAGTCGGATCTGGGCACCGGAATGAACTTCACGTTGACCCCCGAGTTTTCGTTGACCCACTTGGTCCACAGATTATTATCCACCGTACCGATATCCTGCGGGATATTGCCGCGGTCATACATCGATACGGTAATCGACGGTTTCGATTTCCCGGCCCCGCCGGTTTCGCCCAAGGCGGAAGATGTAGGCTCATCCCTGGAGCAGCCGGATAGGATGACCGTCAAAGCAAGCAGACCCGACAATGTGCAGCCTGCCGTTTTTCTCATATAACCTTTCATGAGACACTCTCCCTATTCAATGAATTCTCCTGTTAAACGGTTTTATCCTTTAATAGCCCCGATTAAAATCCCTTTGATGAAATACCTTTGCAGGAAAGGATAAAGGATCAGCATCGGCACAATCATGACCACAACTCCGGCCGATTTGATGGACTCCGGCGTAATCGAAGCGAAATCCTCCGGAGACATGGTGCCGATCTCCTGAAGCAGCGACTGACTTTGAATCATCTGCTGGACGAGCACGGCGAGATTGAATTTTTCCGGCGAATTGATGAACATCATGACATTGAAGAAGGAGTTCCAATGGCCGACGCCATAGAACAGGCCGAGCGCCACAATGACAGGCAGCGACAGGGGAAGGAATACCCGAAACAGCAGCCTCCACTCCCCGCAGCCGTCGATTCGCGCCGCCTCAACCAGTTCCTCGGGAATCCCCATGAAGAAGGTGCGCATGACAAGCATATTGTATACGCTGACCAGACCCGGCAGCCAGAGCGCCCCGTAGGTATTGATCAGTCCCAGCGACTTGACCAGCAGATAACCAGGGATCAAACCGCCGGAAAACAGCATGGTGAAGACGATAGCCAGGGTGAAGAAACGTCTGCCGTACATATAACCCCGCGACAGCGGGTATGCGCATAGCAGCGTAAACAGCAGATTCAGGAACGTGCCGACCAGCGTAATCTGCATGCTGTTTCCGAGTGCTTTCACAATCTGGGTACCGTTCACCAGCTTGTCGTAGGCGACAGCCGTAAAGCCGACCGGCCACAGCGATACCAGCCCCGACACAATCGCATCCTGGTTGCTGAACGACAGGGCAAGCAGATGCACCATCGGCAGAATGCAGCTCAGGGCAAACAACGACAGAATAATGGCATTCAGTGAATAAAATAGTTTCTCTCCTCGTGAATCTCTCATCCATGTCCCACCTGCCTTACCATAATCCTTGATTGTAGCGCCGGGCGACCCAGTTCGTTACCAGCACCAGCGTCAGCCCAATGAGTGATTCGAACAGGCCAAGAGCCGTCGCCAGGCTGAATTGCCCCCCGTTGATTCCGGATTTGTAGCTCCAGGTGGAGATAACCTCCGATATGCTGGATACGACCGAGTTCTGGAGCACGTACACCTGATCAAAGCCGACCTCCATCACACCGCCGATCGTCAGGATCAGCTGGATCACGATGGTCGGGATGATCGAAGGAAGCGAAATATGCCAGATATGCCGCCATTTACCGGCACCATCCATACTTGCCGCCTCATACAGGGACGTATCGATGGCCGCGAGCGCCGCCAGATAAATAATCGCTCCCCAGCCGGCCCCCTTCCAGATACCGGCCCCGACGAAGATTGAGATCCAGGAGCCTTCATTGTACAGGAAGGCGTAGGGTTCGCCGAACAGCGCCTCCACCACCGTGTTGACGATGCCCGTCTGCTGGGAGAAAATCGTAATCACGATCTGCCCCACGATAACCCAGTTCAGAAAGTGCGGGAGAAAGACCGCGGTCTGTACCGTTTTCTTGAACCACAGCTTACGGGCCTCATGAATGAGCAGCGCCGTCAGAATGGGAAACGGGAAGCCGACGACGATTTGCAGAAGACTGAGGATAAACGTATTGCGCAGGATGTTCTGCATATTCGGATTGGAGAACAGCAGCTTGAAATGGTCCAGTCCCACCCAGGGACTTCCCCATATCCCGTCGGTGAAATTATAGTCTTTGAAGGCGATCACGAGCCCGAGCATCGGGATATACCTGAATACGAGAAAGTACGCGATGATCGGGATAAACATCACGAATAAAGGGATGTTTATGAGAAGACGTTTTCGGTCGAACAGTCTTCGGCGGTCTTTCGCTCGCCTCCGGGCCAGTGTATTTTCCATTTTTCGTTACCGCCTTTATGCAAATCTCTTTCGGCTGCAGCCAACTCCCATGCTAAAGCAGGCGGGGAATGCCCACAAGCCACAACTTTTTTAGAACACACATCTTTTGTAGGGCCCAGTCAGGACGCGCCTCCCGGGCCCTACACACATATCCTGGCGGAGTATACCCGGCTTGTCGGCCATGCAGCTAACGTCAACTAACTTCTTAGCTGTGATCCTGCACGCAAAAAGGAGCGCCCCCGACAGGAAGACGCTCTTTTTTGAAAACAGTGATATCCGGATCCGTCGACATCAGTTACTCATGCATTTGAATATTCTTCAAACATGACTATCCATTACGAATCTTCAATAGTGGCGCATACCGATTTCACCCCTGAAGAAACAGCATTGATAAATTCACATATTTCAAGAAGAAATAAAGACAGATGAGTAATTTGGATTCTATTGCGTGTCGGGCAGATCTTTGCGAGTATCTGCAAGGATCTGCTTCGTCAATATTCTGATTTTCTCTGCCCTCTTGATCTCTGCACCTTAGCAGATACGCCGATAATCGCATAAAAACCTATTCCAGAATCTTGTTCCAAGCCCGTATCAGGACTTGGACGAGCCAACGCTGTTCGAGCTGTACCTATCGGACAATTCTTCTTCGCTTTTCTCCCACACATCGCCGTATTCGGCATTTTTCTTGAATTGCTCCAGCACATAGGGAGCGGAGGGAATGATCTTCCTGCCTTTGTCCCTGGCTTCTTCCACCACCAGATTCAGCAGCTGGAGCTCCAGCTCTGTCCCGTTGTAAGGGGCATCCATACGGATATGGTCAATGACCCAGGTATCCATCTCCACCAGCTTGTAACTGATCTCGCCCACCTGTCCGCCAATTCCCCTTACAATGAATCCATTTCCCTGCTTTTCGATTTCCAGTTCCTGTTCTATGGGCTCCTGCTTCCGAATAGCCGCTTCGTCATTGCCTGTCACATTTCTCTCCATCATGACTGCTGCCTCCTCTTAATCTCGTTCAACCTGATAGCTGACCCGGCTCTTTCTTTACGGATTCCGGCTTATGTGTCTCCCTTCATTACCCCAAGCGGCAAGCTTTGATGCAAATTGCAAAAAACCGACCCCGCGGCGGCGGAATCGGCTTTAATGGAAAGCTAAAAATGAAAATCCATTGCTCACTTACTGCTCCAGCTGCCCATGATACAGCTCGCTGTACAGACCTTGCTTGTGAAGCAGTTCCTCGTGAGGCCCCTGCTCCTGCAGATGCCCGTCCTTAAGCACCAGAATGCGGTCGGCCTCGCGGATCGTGTTCAGCCTGTGGGCAATGACGAAGCTCGTTCGCCCCTCCATCAACCGCTTCAAGCCCTCCTGGATTTTGATTTCGGAAACGGTATCGATGCTGCTGGTCGCCTCATCCAGCACGAGAATGGCCGGATCCGCCAGAATGGCGCGCGCAATGGCAAGAAGCTGCCGCTGTCCCTGACTGATGCCGCTGCCATCGGCAATCAGCACCCGGTCATATCCGCCGGAGAGCCGCATAATGAAGGAATGGGCATTGGCGAGCCTGGCGGCTTCCTCCACCTGGCTGTCGGTGGCATCCAGCCTGCCATAGCGTATATTGTCGCGGATCGTGCCTTCGAACAGAAAGGAATCCTGCAGCACAAAGGCCATATGGGAGCGGAGGCTTTCCCGCCGGATCGTCCGGATATCCCGCCCGTCTAGCGTGATCGTGCCCGCATTCGCATCATAGAAACGGGAGAGCAGCTGAATAAGCGACGTCTTGCCGGCTCCGGTGGGACCGATGATCGCTATCGTTTCGCCAGGCTTCGCTTCAAAGCTGATCTCCTTAAGCGTATTTCTCCCCTCCTCATAAGCGAAGGACACCTTATGGAAGACGACCGCGCCTGCCACCGCATCAATCGCTACCGCCGTACTCTCGTCCACATCTTCTTCCTGTTCATCCACGATTTCGAATACCCGCTCTGCTCCTGCAATGGCGGACAAGAGGGTATTCCACTGGTTCGCCAAATCGTTAAGGGGTCTGGTAAACTGCCGGGCATACTCGACAAAAACGATAATAACCCCAACGGTTATCGCCCCCCGAATGGCCAATATTCCGCCGACACAGGCAATAATCGCAAAGCTTAGATTGTTGAGCCCGTTCATCAGCTTGGGAATGAAGCCCGATATGGTCTGCGCCCAGAAACCCGAATGCTTGATGCGCACATTGCGTTCATGGAACTCTTGAATTACCCGCTCTTCCTGGGAGAACGCTTTGATAATCCGCTGGCCGGACAGCGTTTCTTCCACAAACCCGTTCAATTCTCCCAAATTCCGCTGCCGCTCCCTGAAAAGCGCGCCTGTCCGCCGCGTAATCCACCGCATGCCAAGCGCCATCAGCGGAACCACCAAAAAGGTGAGCAGCGTAAGCAGCGGACTGAGCAGCAGCATGACAATGACCGTGCCCGCCAGCATCAGCACGCTGGATAACAGCTGGATCGCCGAGCTGTTGAGCGTTGAGCTCACGCTGTCGATATCATTGGTCATGCGGCTCATGAGATCGCCCTGCCGGTTTCTCCCGAAGAACGGAATCGGCAGTCGGTGCAGCTGTGCGAAGAGATCGGTGCGCATCCGCAGCACGGTTTCCTGGGCGATCTGGATCATCCAGATATTTTGCAGCCAGCCCACAATGGACTGAAGCACGTAGACACAGGTCAATCCAAGCAGAAACAGCAGCCATGGCCTGCCTCCCGGCCCCTCCAGATAATCGTCAATCGCCATGCCGATCAGATACGGACCAAGCAGAGTAAGCCCGCAGCTTGCAATAACCAGCAGCATGACCAGTGACAACCGCCCCCTGCGGTGGGACAGATAATGCCATATCCGACTGAGCGTTCCCTGCCAGTCTTTTGCCTGGGCTTTGACCCGCTTGCCCGCTGGAGAAGCGTCGGGAACGGCATCTTTCACGCGCGGCCTGGGGTACCTGAAGGGTTCACTTAAAGCTTCCCACATGCGCTGCCCCCTCCTTCCCGAATTGGGATTCATAAATACGCCGGTACAAGTAGTCGCTGGCCATCAGCTGCCCGTGGGTTCCCTGCGCAATGAGACTGCCCTCGTCCAGCAGCAGAATCAGATCCGCCCCAATCGTGGAGCTGATCTTCTGCGTAATCAGGAGCGTCGTGCAGGACATCCCTTTGAGCGCCTGCAGCAAGGCCGCTTCCGTTCTTACATCAAGGGCGCTGGTGCTGTCATCCAGCAGCAGAATAGCCGGCTTGCGGATCAGGGCGCGGGCGATGGACAGCCTTTGCTTTTGCCCCCCGGAGAGATTGATGCCCCTCTGCCCAAGCAGAGTATCGTACTGATCCGGCAGCTTCTCGATCGTCTCGTGAATTTGCGCCAGCCTGGCTGCCTCCATCACCTGCTCCATACTGGCATCCTCCAGGCCCCAAGCGATATTATCGCGTATCGTGCCCGAGAACAGCAGCACCTCCTGGGACACATAGCCGATGGAGCGGTGCAAATATTCCATATCCAGCTCGCGGGCATCCCGGCCGTCGATGCGGACGACCCCGGAGGTTTCCTCATAAAGGCGCAGAACAAGCTGCATCAGCGAGGATTTGCCCGAGCCTGTAGCCCCCAGGATTGCTACGGTGTCGCCCGGACGTACCTTGAAGGAAATGTCCACCAGCACGCGAGCCTCCGATTGCGGGTATTGGAAGGAGACATTTTCGAACTCCACGCCCCCCTCACACAGCCCTTCGGGCTTTCGGCCCGACCTGACCGGCGCTTTGCTGTCCGTATTAAGCGCTTCATCAACCCGCTGGGCAGACGCCCGGGCTCTGGAGAAAGCCGCCACAATCATGGAGAAGGCCGACAGGGCACCTGCCGTTCGGAGCGAATAATTCACAACCGCCACCACCTCGCCCGCAGTCGCCGTCCCCATGCTTATTTGCTTATGCCCGAACCACAGCACGGCAATAATGCCGGCGTTCATGATCAGCAGAATAAAAGGCATGGTAATCTCCGTCAGACGCAAAGCGGAGACCGTGCTCCCCATTAATTCCTGGCTCAGCCGTGCAAAACGGCCTGCCTCTTCCTTACGCCGGACAAACACGCGGATCAGCCGCATGCCGGTCAGATTCTCCTGCATCACGCGGTTCAGCGTATCCAGTCTCATCTGGACTCTTTTGAATAAAACGGAAGCTCTCTTCATGATCCAGATGACGAATACGAGCAGCGCGGGAACGGTCAAGGTGAGCAGGAATCCCAGCTGTACATGCACGACAAGCGCCATAATGATGCTCCCGATGACCACAAGCGGCATGCGCAGCATGAATCTTAGTCCCATGAATACCGTATCCTGGAGCTGCGTGACATCATTCGTTAACCGGGTAATGAGGGAAGAGGTGGCAAAGCGGTTAAAAACCGGATAAGCGAATCCCTGCACCTTGGTGTAGAGAGCCTCCCGGACATCGAACGCAAACCCCTGACTGGCATGCGAGGCAAAAAAAGAGCTCAGAATACCTGCGATGAATGCGGCAACCGAGCCTCCAACCAATATTCCGCCCCACAGCAGCACCACCGACGTATCCTTTTGCGAAATTCCTTCATCAATAATGACCGAAATCAGATAAGGCTGAATCAGCTCCACCGCCAGCTCAACCAGCACCATAACGACAGCCATGCCGGCTGCAAGCCTGTATTTCCCCAAAAAACGCAAAATGTTGGTCATGCCGTGTTCCTCCGCCAAATTATGAACTCTTCACTTGTCCAGTCGTTTTTCCAGCGTCATTCCACCATTGCCTCGTTGTCAGCTTTCTCTGGGCGGTCAGCCCCTGCATTCGTTTCTTTCGTTCATTATATACAAGTTATATGCCTTAAGGCGATTGGCAAATCGATAAACTTGCAGTCAGCGGACTGCTCCCTCCCCCGCCGCGCTTGCGCATATCCAAGGAAATCCCGCATAATGACAGGCTTTTTCGCCAGAGACGGTTCTCCTTGATGGTCTATAAAAAATAAGAGACCGGATACCGGTTCCACTGAATCAGAACCGTGCATAAGACAAAACGGCTCCTGCCGTCCCCTGGCGACCAGGTGAATTTCTTCCTTCAAACCCAATATAGATTTATTGGAGCGAAGCATCATGCGCTCTATGAGGTTTGAGGAACAATTGCAATTTCGAACCGCCACTCCGAGCTGAATTTATAGGCAAAAGACGCCCCGCCGCCACTGACATTAGTGGTTCTGGAGGCGTCTTTACCTGCTGCGATTCCATTCAGGAAGCCCGGCCCGTTCAACGAACGGTCTTCTCAAACGGCAGGGCTCACATCGCAGCTGCACAGCTTTTATGCTCGGGCGGGCTTCTTCATTCTTGCCGCATATTCGGCCGCGAGGAAGCCGAGTCCCCCGATTAATGACACTATAGCGGCAAAATAATACATGCTGGAGCCGCCGTAGTTGTCGTTCAGCCAGCCTCCTACGGTAGCGCCCGTCATACCGGCCAGACCGAGAAAGACCATCGCGAGCAGCGATTGGCCGGTGGCGCCCAGCTGTCTGGGCAGCACGCGCACCGTATAATGTACTGCGGATATCCAGAAAATCGCAAAGGTCACGGAAGCACCCGCCTGCAGCAGCAGGATCTGCCACGGCTCTGAAGCCCAGGCGTAGAACAGCCAGCGGATGGAATAGAGAATGCCGACAATTCCAATAAGCACAAATTCATGAATACGCTTCAGATACCGGCTGAGCAGCAGGAAGGCAGGGAGCTCCACGATGGCGGAGAGCGCGAATCCCCAGCCGACCTGCGTATCCGATGCGCCATTTTCTTTCATGTACAACCCAAACATGGCATCGTTCATGCGATGGGGAATTGTAATGACAAAGACCAGAAGCAGGAATAAGAGAAACGACTTGTTTCCGAAGATTCCCTGGATCGAACGCAGCGTCATACGTTCTCCCTCGGCTGGCTCGTCCTTCAGGCGAAACAGCAGCAGAATGGGGATAATCCAGACTCCCCAGAAAAGGTATCCCAGCTGCTGAATTCCACCCATAGCATCCAGTATATAGCCCCCTGCCACCGCGATTGCCGTGAAGCCCAACGAACCGAACAGACGAATCGAGCCATATGTCGCTCCCCGCCGTTCGACCGCCTGTATCGTGATGCTGTCCAGCAGCGGGAAGGAGGGCTGGAAGAACACATACATCAGTATAATGAACATGAACGTCATGGCATAGGCCTCGGAGACGAACAGGCCGATGCTGAAGAGAATTGTCAGAATCCAGAGCAGGAAGACCACCTTCTTAACGGTCTGCATCCGGTCGCTGACATAACCCCAAATCGGTTGAAAGAAAATAGCGATCAGCGGCCCCGCCATCAGCATCGCTCCGATCTGGGAAGAGGAGTAGCCCTTCTCCGCAAAATAAAGTGGCAGGAACGGCGTTGCCACGCCGCTTGCCGCATACAGCCAAAATTGCAGTCCCCGAAGTGTCCCGAGCTGTTTGTCCACGATCATTCTCCCTGCCTTAAAAATAGCGTGATGTGTAAGCCATCCTTCATAACAATTTGCTTCCCCGATAACATAAAGCAGCCTTTCCTTGACTACAGCGCTGGCTTTACACACCCACCCGCTCGTAAGTTAGTTCCAAGCGGGGTTTACCCGCTTGCAGCGCGTCTTCATCACTTTTTAGACGGTCCAGTACGGGTAAACCTGCCTACAGCAGCCGCTGTACTCACCCAACCCGCTCGAAGTTAGTTCCAAGCGGGTTTTACCCGCTTGCACCGCGTCACCGCCGCTTTTCAGACGCTCCAGCAAGGAATAACCTTACTGGAGCAGTGGCGGAGCGCCCCCGGATGACGCAGCGAGTTATTTTATTCATTAAACAAAGTGCGGCTAACTCTCAATCCTGTCTTATATTCACGCAAGATCATCCTGATTTCCATATATTCAAGTCCGTACAGTTATCACTTTGGTCTGAATCATTTTAACTAAATTCAGCGCAAATTAATACCCTCTGGACCAATAAATTACGGATTAGACAAAAGCTTATCCGTTCTGAATTTGAATAACCGGCTGCACCGTATTTCGGGCATTGTTTCAAAGCCCCTCTGCCTGAAATATCAGGAGAGCGCGCAGCTATAAAAGAAGGCCAGTCCGCGGCAGGACTGACCTTAACATGAAACTAACCGGATGACTCTTGGCATCGTAAAAGTTTCAACTCGTTGCATCATAAATTTTAACCGTTTCAACCCGATGCCGAATTTGTATATTTGAAATATCGCGCGACTGATACTGCTCCTCAAATACCTTCGCAGCCGCGTGGTCCAGCACAATATCAACATCCGGATGCAGCTGCACCAATGTGGCCGGAAGCTCCGTTGTGACGGGCCCAAGGAGCGACCTCGCGACAATATCCGCCTTGCTCTCGCCGGCCGCGACAAGACAAAGCTTGCGCGAGCGCATGACCGTGCCCCAGCCGAATGTTACGGCATGCGTTGGTACGGCTTCAAGTGAACCAAACAGCGGCGCATACAGCTCCCGGTTCACTGGAGCGATCGGTGTCACGAAGCTATGCGAAGGAAGGGAAGGAGCCGGCTCAATAAAGCAGATATGACCATTGATGCCAAGCCCGATCAATTGGTAGTCAATGCCGCCGGAGGATTGGATAAACCGTTCCATTCTCTCACACTCCTCATCGGGGTCCGCTGCCGTTCCGTCCGGAATGAAGCGCTTCTTGGCTGCATGCGTGATCGAGTCAAAAA
Source organism: Paenibacillus sp. JT31N17 (assembly GCF_056269255.1). NCBI lineage: Bacteria > Bacillati > Bacillota > Bacilli > Caryophanales > Paenibacillaceae > Paenibacillus > Paenibacillus sp. JT31N17. The sequence goes on along the minus strand of NZ_JBWDNP010000004.1, from coordinate 92,486 downwards.
AATGCCGGTTCATATATGTGCTGTAGCTCTCGGGATGATTCCGGGCAATGCCGATCTGCTCGTCAGGATTCACAAATACGCATGGCCGAAAATCCAGGCTGCCCGCATTTTCTCTGCGGACCAGCTCCTGATATATCCCCGTTGTAAGCGGGGTATTTCCCGTGGTTAAGCCAATGACGGCATCCCGCTTGGCTGCGAGAAGCTCCTGAAACCGATCCGCTACAAAAGATCCGATCCTGGATGTTTGCATCTTATAGATGTTCATGCCTGCTGCTCCGCCTTTCTGACCTCTGCCCAGAAGTGATCCAGCTCCTTCTGGGCGATTTCGCGCACAAAGCCAAGGGGCTCGCCCATCAGATCAGGCGCCCATTTGCGGCCCAGATTGGCATGCACGACTTCGTCTGCCCAGTCGTAATCCTGAAACTGCGTCATCAACGGATGCTTGGCCTCATCGCGGCACCATTCGTATTCCTTTTTCTTCCCGAGGCTGATCATGGCCCCCTCCTCAATCCCGATGCTGAGCCAGGCGTACTTGGCGGCAGGGATTTTCTCGGCATTGATGTCATAGTCGGAGGTATACTGCGGGCGGGTCATCCATTCATAGCCGTCCTCCTCCAGCGCAGCCTGGCCGAACATCGCATGACGGGCCTCGTCCCAAATATGACGGGCAAGATCATAATAGAAGCTCCACGGCATGCTGCTCTGGGTGTAGAGCACGCCGGCAACCAGATCGCAAGCCGTCATCTCCTCCTGCCTGACGCGCATTTTCATGACCAGCTCGTTCAGAACGGGATCCGCAGGAGGATTCTCGACGCCAGTGCGGACCAGGGTAGTCGGTCCCATCCGGCGCGGGTCCCGTCTGGACTTGCCCGGGATCGCATACGGGGTGCCGGAGCGCCAGCGTCTGGGCACATCTGCAGAGCGGGGCAGGTCGCCTGCTACTCCGCCTGCTGCCAGGAGCATGGTGCGCAGGACGCCGCAAAATTCCCGTTCCTCCCCTTCCTGCTCCGCTTGGGCGCGCAGATCTGCCAGAAGAGCAGCGGCCCATTCCAGCTGGGCTTCCAGATCGGCAGCCGCCTGACGCAGAAGCCGGATCGTAGGCTGATCTACGATCTGCTGCGTATTGTCCAGATGGAAGCGGAATGCCTCAAGCATCGCCGGCTTGATCACCTCATAAACCGCGCTTGCCCACTCCAGATCGGTCCTGGCCTGGACGAGCTCCTCCATCAGCAGCGTCAGCCGCGGATCAGGCTCCTTGCCCAGCACGGCGGAGGATGTCCGCAGCTCGGGAATGCGCCGGCGGAGCAGATCCGCCGCCTCGGCGTCCTCGTACAAATGCTTGCACATGCCCATGCGCAAGTTCCAGTCCTCGCGGCCCGGCAGCTGTCCCGCGGCGGCCCGCAGCAGCCCTTCATGCAGATAGCGGTATCGCTGAAGCACGGCTGCATTTCGTTCCACGCTGTAAGCGCCCACATGATATGGATTGGCAATTCCGGCAAACTTGATCACATCCCAGCTCCCCTTCCGTGATACGGATATCATTGATGAATCTAATGATGCCAAAGTCGGCCCCGCACTGTCGATAGAACGAAACGAACATATCATGGACAAATTTGACCATCCCTCATTTATTTAAAAAAAGAGCACCGTCTGTCGCGGCGCTCTTCCTTATTTACCATCGTATATGTTTAATCAGCTTAATCATGATTTCCCTATCGTCAGGATACGCAGGCCACTGCCGGATCTCACGGATGATCCGTTCCAGATTCGTATATCCTTTGGCCAATCCGTTCAGACGGGCCGCAAGCGTCGAGTTGGCCAGATCCGTCCCTGAAGGATAGAGCGTGCCCAGCTTTTCCATGGCATCCGGGTACCTTTTCAAATAATATTTCTGATGTCTGTCCTCAGCAGGATGAAACCCGGAATATGGGGCAATCCCGGTATCCGGCTCGCCTTTTCCCTGTCCCTTGCGCTTCTCGAGGACCTGCCGGATCGTTTGTCTCTCATGCTCATCATTAAAGAATAAGAGGGACATGTACTGGCGGCCTTTATAATCGTTAATATTTAACGGATTATGGTTGTTCCAGAACGTATCCAGGATTTCTTCGAACGGGAGAATAACAGGATCATAATCAATTTGCAGCGTTTCGGTATGATCTCCCATCTGGCGGTACGAAGGATACTCCGAAGTGCCCCCGGCGTAGCCAACGCGCGTCCTGACGACGCCGGGCAGATGGCCGAATAAGGCTTCCGGACCCCAAAAGCATCCCATCGCAAGCGTCGCAGTCCGGATATCCTCATTCGAAGCAGCTTCAGCCAATTTCCTCCCCTGCACATCCCGATGACCCATTTGATCCATTCCGGTGCCTCCCTTACCATATGAATTTAAACTGCCCGCCTTGCCGCTTTTCCAAAGTATCGGCTTCGCAGCTGCCCATTATGCGGCTTCGCTCTTATTTTTCAAGGGTACCTGATATAATAGAGAAAATAGTTGCCTACCAGACTATACTCTCTATCAGGAGATTAATCGACCATGAAACTAACCGGTACCATAGATGACCTGCAATGGGAGCAGCTCATTCAGAACACCGCCAAATATTTTGATGATATCACGATCAAACGCGGGTTCCAATATTTCAAACAGCAGCGCGTCCTTGATTTTAAAATGCCCGACGCCGTCCATATTCAAGCCGTAGTTGAGGGAACTGAGGATTATGACGTCAAAATCAACCTGGACAGCTTGTCGGAAAGCCGCTGCGATTGTCCGGTCAACGGCAGCTGCAAGCATATGGTAGCCGTGCTTCTTCAATATGCCGACCTGCAGGATAGACCGATCCCTGCGCTCGCGAATGCGAGATCGTCGGCAGCGTCCGCGCAACCAGGAAAAGCTTCTGCCGCTGCAGCCGGCCGCAAACCGAATCCCTCCGATGACAGAAAAGCCCAGGCCAAAGCCAAGTTAATGGAGCAGGCAAGCCGTATTGACAGCATGTCCGTTCCGGAGTGGCATGAGCTCTTTGAGCTGTGTACCGCGGAGCTGTCCGACAACACCTACACCAGTCAGTATGTGAAGGATGCATTGGCTTCTATCCGTAAAATAAAGCCCCCGCTCCCCCCTCTTGTGGAGCAGCTGTTCGGATTGCATGCCCATTTGTTCGTGCTTGGCAAGCTGATCAAGCAGTCGCAGAGCCAGTGGTCCGCCTACTATATGGGATTTCACACCCATGTTGCCGCTGATGATGTGCAGGAAGCAATTGTGCGCATCCTGTCAGACGAGCTTGCCGGCACGGCCGGGCAGGAGCCGCAGAATGGAATGGCAGGGACGCTGGCCTATCTGCGCAGGCAGATGTTGACGGAATCCCCGAAGCTCCATTACTATTCCAGACTCTACGATCTGCTGTGGAGGAACTGGCTCCGCCCGGCCCGGGGCGATACGAAAATGTACACAGAGGAATTAGATGTCCTCCAGGCTGCCGGTCCCGAGCTGGGCGCTGCCCTCTCCAGGCTGCCCTGGTTGCTGGCCCGGTGCCGGATGCATTTCCTGCTGACCCAGGATCAGGAGACTTGGGAGCTGCTGCGTGAGGCAGCCGCCGGCTTCGACGTCCGTCCTGATGATTTGTATCCTTTCCTGAGCGATCTGGCCGAAGCGGGGCAGTGGCAGCGCCTGGTGGATTGGCTGGCCGAAATCAGCCCGCTGCTGACCGGCTATCGCAGGGATGGCCTGACGCAGTATGCGGTCTACTGGGAGACGGCTCTTGAGCAGCTGCCCGATTCGGAGCCGTTGATGTGGCAGACGCTTGCCGGCATGCTTCCGTATTCGCGGGATATCTATGAAGAAGCTCTGCTTGCGCATGCCAAATGGCGGGAGTGGATGGATTATCATCTCAGCGCCGGCAGGGAGCCGCTGGATTTTCGCGTCAGCGTCTTTCAGCCCATTGAGAAGCATGCCCCGGAGATGCTCCTGCCCTTCTACCATCAGGCTGTGGAGCGATATGTTATCCAGAAGAACAGAGACAGCTACAAGGCAGCGGTGAAGCTGCTCAAGAGACTGTTCAAGCTGTACAAAAAAACGAAGCAGGAATCGCGCTGGGAACTGTTTCTGGGCGCATTCACCGACCGCCACAGCCGTCTTCGGGCGCTGCAGGAGGAGCTTCGGAAAGGAAAACTGATTCCATGAGCATCTATATGGACACCATCACCATCCAGATCAGCTTGAGCGCGTATGGAGATGCGGTTATTTACGGATCAAGCGGCAATCATGATTTTATATCCGGTTTATCCCTGAAACAGCGCTTGTTCGCCTGGCATGAGGCTTCCTTCTATGGAACGGAGCTGTCCGTCCAGACTGTTCAGGGGATTGAGCTTGTGCTCCTTCCCTCCGAGTTTGTCATTCCCTTCTTTGCCGAACGCGAGCTGCTCGCGCATATCGAGTGGGTATGGGAGGGCGATGCGGCGCAGCTGATTGAGCTCGCCCCGATGCTTGCCGCCTGCATCGAGGAGAAGAAATATATACCGGGCTTATCCGCCTTCCAGGCCGGCAAGCTCAATTGGACCTGGGATCAGGAAGCATTGGATGAGGAGACGCAGTCGGCGCTTGGGCAGATCAGCGCCGATAACGGCTTCAGGGACGGACTGCGCGCATCGTTCTCTTCCGCGGTATTTAACCGTTATTATGGAACCGAAACGACTGCGGCCGATTTGCGCAGGGAATTCCCGCTTCTGTTCGCCAAAGACCGCGCGGCCGGCTCCGGTCTGGACGAACGGGCGTGGCTGATTGCCATCGGCTGGAAGGCGGATACCGCGCCATTCCGGCCTTTATTGCAGCTGCTTGAGCCGGAGGATGACATGGACGACGCCTCATGGAGTCTCAAGCTTGTCCTGCAGGACAAGGAGGATCCGTCGATACTCGCGCAAGTGCGGCTGACCCGGGATGGCGAAGCGCTCGGATCCTGGCCGGCTGACTGGTCGGCTCATGTCTCTGACCGCTCGGCCGGCTGGCTGGCGCGTCTAAGCGCTATCCTGCCTGCGGAGCGGCTATCCGGCAGCAGCGACGACTTGTTGAACAGCCCGCTTGCCGATGAAGCGGCCTGGCAGTTCCTGACGGCGGAGAGCCAGCAGCTGCTCGACGCCGGATGGCAGGTGCTGCTACCCGCCTGGTGGGAAGCGGCCAGGCGGAATAAGCCCCGGCTCCGCGCCAAGGTCCGCTCCGGCGCAGGCAGTACAGGCGGCTCCTTGTTCGGTCTTGACTCGATTGTCGATTTTGACTGGCGCATCGCGATCGGCGACGCCGACCTCACCGAGGCGGAGTTCGCCGAGCTCGTCGCCCGCAATGAACGGCTGGTCCGCTTCCGCGGACAATGGGTCCCGCTGGATCCGGCATTGCTGGCCCAAATCCGCAAGCTCATGGCGGGTGTGGACGGCAAGCAGGGCTTGTCCTTCCAGGATGTCATGCAGCTGCATTTATTGGGAAGCGGCGGCGGGGAGCAGGACGGCGAAGCGGAGGATCAGCCGGGGCATGCGGAGCGGGTTCAGCTTGAGGTTGAGCTTAATGAGCATCTTATTAAGCTGATCAGTCAGATCAGCCGGCAGTCGCAGTGGCCGACGCTCGCCGTGCCTGCAGGCTTACGGGCGGAGCTGCGGCCTTACCAGCATGAGGGCTACGCCTGGCTTGCTTTTCTGCGGCGCTTCGGGCTTGGCGCCTGTCTCGCGGACGACATGGGCCTGGGTAAAACCGTGCAGTTCATCGCTTATCTGCTGCATCTCAAGGAAACGACGGCCGATCCTGCCGATCACAGGCCGTCTCTGCTCATTTGCCCCACCTCGGTAATCGGCAACTGGCAGAAGGAATTAAGCCGCTTTGCTCCGTCTCTGCAGGTCGTGCTTCATTATGGGGGCAGGCGGCTTGGCGGCGATGACTTTCATGAAGAAGTCAGAGCGGCGGATATCGTATTGACCTCCTACGCCACGTCAACGCTGGATCAGGAGCTGCTGCAATCCTTCACCTGGTCGACGATCTGTCTGGATGAGGCCCAGAATATCAAGAACGCCCAGACCAAGCAGTCCTCGGCCGTCCGGAGCTTCCCGGCCCGTCATCGCATTGCGCTCACCGGGACGCCGATCGAGAACCGGCTGTCGGAGCTCTGGTCGATTTATGATTTTATCAACCCGGGTTATCTGGGCAGTCCGCGGAGCTTTAACGACCGGTTCGTCAATCCCATCGAGAAGGAGCGGGATGAGCAGCGCACCGTGGAGCTGCAGAAGCTGGTCAAGCCCTTCATGCTCCGCCGGAAGAAGAAGGACCCGGCCATCCAGCTGGATCTGCCGGATAAGAACGAGATGAAGACTTACATCCACCTGACCACCGAACAGGGGGCGCTGTATGACCAAACCGTGAACCAGCTGATGGAACGCATGCAGGAGCTGGAGGGAATTGAACGCAAAGGCGCCATTCTCGCCGCGCTGACGCAGCTCAAGCAGCTCTGCGACCATCCGATGCTGCTGACGAAGGAGACGCTTCCGGAGCTGTCTGCCGCCAAAGCCGGACAATTGGACACGGAGAGCTTGATCAGCCGTTCTTCCAAGCTGGAGCGCCTGCTCGCCATGGTGAGGGAGGTCCGGGAGGAGGGCGAGCGCTGCCTGATTTTCTCCCAATATGTCGGCATGGGGCAGCTGATGCAGATGGTGCTGATGCAGGAGCTTCAGGAGCCGGTGCTCTATCTGAACGGAAGCACGTCCAAAACCGCCCGCGACCGCATGATTGACCAGTTCCAGTCCCGGACACTGCCGGTTGAAGAACAGCCCAATGTGTTTATTTTATCGATCAAGGCGGGCGGGGTCGGCCTTAATCTGACGGCGGCGAATCATGTCTTTCATTTTGACCGCTGGTGGAACCCCGCCGTTGAGAATCAGGCTACGGACCGCGCCTACCGGATGGGCCAGACCAGGGATGTCCAGGTGCACAAGTTCATCTCACTGGGAACGCTGGAGGAGCGCATCGACGAAATGCTGGAGAACAAGCAGCAGCTTAGCGATAATGTGATCACTACCTCCGAAGGCTGGATCACCGAGCTGTCGACTGATGCGCTGAAGGATTTGTTCACGCTGCGGCGGGACTGGATGGGCGGATAAGGCGGAAGAAGCCCGTTAAGAGGAAGCAAAGCCATGCCTGGAATCAGGCTGGCTTTGTTTATTCATCATGGAGAAGCCAACCTTTCATTTGTTTTCCAGTGCACTTTTTATATATTGGGGCAATGCAAAGGACGCCTGGAAAATCTCAGGGTTTATATATTTCGCATCCTGCCACTGCAGCCCGTTCAAATCCGCCTCCAGGGGATCCCATTTTTTTGAAGCAATCGTGAAGCTCCAAATTCCGCCGGGAAACGAGGGGATGGAGCAGATATACGTGTGCACGATGGGGAACAGCTTCTTCAGGCTGCTGCTTGTCTTCTTTAGAATACCCGAATAGTAGGGAGAACCGGACTGAAATACGGCAATCCCGTCATCAGTCAAGCTGTCATATACATATTGATAAAATTGCGGCTTGTATAGACTGACTGCCGGGCCATAGGGGTCCGATCTGTCCACCAGAAGCACGTCATACATATTTTTTTGCTCCTGAATCCACTTATATCCGTCCTTTAATACCGTTCGAATAAGCCCTTCCCGCTCCTGGCCAGTCTCTTTTGTCATCCATGTCCGGCAGACTTCAATCACTCTCGGGTCAATTTCGACCACGTCGATCTGCCGCACACTTTCGTACTTCAGCGCTTCGCGGGCCGGCCCGCAGTCTCCTCCTCCAATCATGGCCACTTTTTGGGGTTTATGATGCGCGGCCATCGCGATGTGTGTAATCATTTCGTTATAGATAAACCCGTCTTTGGCGGTAACCTGCGGGGTCCCGTCCAGAACGAGCATACGTCCGAAGGCTTTCGTCTCGACGATACTGATTTCTTGAAACGGGGAATGCTCATAGTGGAGCAGCGATCCGACCTTATATCCGATTTCCATATCGAGCTCGGGAAGATCGTCCCATAACCACAGCTCCTCATTCTCTTCTTTGTGATAGCCGGTCAGCGAATACTTATGATTCGTCATTCTTTCATCTCACCCCTCTCATTTTTTCATGCGATCCAGCAAAAGCCCGTCCGATCCGTTGTTTTCACCCGTAACAAAGTCCTTCATATAATACGAAAGGTATGTGCCATATCCGGTATCTGTTTGATGCAGCAGTTCGTCCACAAAATAAACACCATCAGGAATATCATCAAGCAGCATCGCGGATATGGCCCCATAAATCCCGCATGCTACCTGAAAATAAGTGGCATTAGTCTTGTATTCGGAAAAAATGCCGGCATTGCTCATGGTATTGTACATGTATTGTTCCTTATCCTTATAAACAAGAAGCACGCCTACCAGATCTTCTCCCTCCAGCTCGGCATCCAAAGGGTCCAGCACCTTATGGTTCCAATTCCACAAATCGTTCGCATTGTCGAGATTGGCACGGATCAGGTCCGTCGTATGGTCATTCACCCGGTAAATGAAGCCAACCTCCATATCGTAAGCTTTCCCAAGCGTGATAACCTCTTCATGCGGCATCAAACAGCCGTAAAATTGCTTGCTTCCAAGCGCCACTTTAAACTCCAGCTCGTAAACAGCGTTATAGAGAATAAGGGGCATATGCTGCTTCATAAACATCGGATAGTTCAATATCGCCTCGTCCAAAAAACATTCGGGGGACCATGTGGTATAAACCGTCTTCTTCTTCACCTGCGTCAAATCGCTATAGAACGAGTTGTCATGCTCAACGATATAGCAGCCGAGAGGCTCTTCGCCAGGATTCTGCTTCATCATCTCGAGGGCCATCCACTGCACGACACCTGGATTCATTCCGGAGCCGATGATTGCCTTCATATTGGTGAAACGCTCTCTATTTTCCTGGAAAATACGATACCGCTCCAACAGCGTAAATCCTTCAAGCTCTTCGCTATCGTCCACCATTGTATTTTCAAGCGCGGTGTTGATATATCGAATGCCCATTTCATTGCAGCAGTCCAGCATTTCGACTGTGTCTGCCCAGGAAATATCAACGACGAGCGTCGTCTTCGTCTGGATCAAATGCTGACGGAACAGACTCAAATCCTTCAAATCGAACTGATGCAAGGTAACCGTATGCTTCAGATGAGGAATGAATTGCTCGTAGTACTCCATTTCCTTTTGCTTCAGATCGACCAAATGAATATGAACGCTGCCGATAAACGAGTGGATGGGATCATCGGCGTCCTGGAACGATTTGTCCAATATAGCAAGAATGGATTTGGCCACACCTCCGGCGCTGCCAAGCAAGCTGAGAGTTAATTTCTCCAAATCTATCAACTCCTTTTAAACCAAGATATTCCTGTTTAATAGAAGTCGATCTAATCCAATACCCATTTCATGAATTTATTTTTGCGGCCCGCCGGGATACAACCATATCCCCATGAAAAAGGCTGCCCTCACGGCGTTCTTGCGAACACTGGAGAACAGCCTTTCTTTGCTAATGGTTCCGGGAAGATAAAAATAATATAATGGCCATTTCGCACATACTCGTTTCGGCGCACCGGCGACCCGATGAATTTAGGCTTCGTTTTTTATGGATGTCAGTTTGGACTGAGTAAATTGAAGCAAATAATCATAGCCGCCCGCCTTGGAATCCGTTCCCGACATGTTAAAGCCGCCGAACGGATGAACGCCTACCAAAGCGCCCGTGCATTTGCGGTTGATATACAAATTTCCGCAATGCATTTCTTCAAGCGCACAGGAAATCCTCTGCTCTTCGCGTGAAAAGAAAGAGCCTGTCAATCCGTATTCCGTATCGTTATACATGCCGATCGCTTCTTTCCAATCCTCCGCTGCCGCAACCGCCAGAACGGGGCCGAATATCTCCTCCTGCATGATACGCGCTTTGGATTTGACGTCCGCAAACACGGTCGGTTGAATATAGAATCCGTTCCCTTCCGCCTTTTCTCCGCCGACGACCAACCGCCCTTCCTCCTTGCCGATTTCAATATATTCCAAAATCTTGTCATAGGATTTGCGGTCGATAACGGGACCTGCGGGGTAATTGTCTTCCGGAAGCCCGATTTGCAGCTTTCTCGTCAAATCGGCTACTTTCTCCAAAACTTGATCATAAACGGATTTGACGACGATGGCGCGCGAGCCTGCCGAACATTTCTGTCCCTGGAAGCCGAAAGCCGAAGCGACGATAGCGGAGGCGGCTTGATCCAAATCCGCCGTCTCATCCACAACGATACCATCCTTCCCGCCCAGCTCGGCCACGACGCGTTTTATCCAGATTTGACCTTCTGCCGTCCCGGAAGCAATATGATTGATGCGCAAGCCAACCTCTTTGGAGCCCGTAAAATTAATGAATCGCGTTTGCGGATGAGAGGTGATATAATCGCCCACTTCCGCCCCGCTGCCCGGAACGAAATTGATGACGCCCGCAGGCAATCCGACCTCTTCCATTAAAGCCACGAACTTGTGCGCAATAACAGCGGTAGGACTTGCCGGTTTCAGCAGGACGGTGTTGCCGCATACGACCGCCGCGGATGTCATCCCTGCCAGGATGGCCAAAGGAAAATTCCATGGAGGGATAATGGCGCCGACCCCCAGCGGAATATACGTTAACCTGTTTGTTTCCCCACTGAGCTTCGTCAAGGGGCGAAACGTATTGATTTCGCTCAAGCGAATCATTTCTCTTGCGTAAAAATCCAGAAAATCGATGGCTTCCGCCGTATCGGCATCGGCTTCCGGCCAGTTCTTCCCCGCCTCCAATACCATTAAAGCCGAAAATTCATGTTTTCTCAGGCGCATTAAATCCGCAGCGTCAAAAAGGTATTGCGCACGTTCGACGGCAGGCACCTTTTTCCAGCTTTCGAACGCCGCAACCGCAGCGGTCATGGCACGCTCGACCAATTCCACCGAAGCTTTGCTGACATGCCCGATGACCTCATCCAGATTGCCCGGATTTATCGACACGTTTTTTTCTGCTGTCATCACCTTTTCGGCACCGATGAAAAGCGGATATTCGCCGCCCAGCTGTCCCCTGATTTTGTCCAGGGCGGCTTTCATCGCACGCTGATTCTCCACTAATGAGAAATCGGTAAACGGTTCGTTGACAAAAGAAGTACTCATGCTGTTTTTCATCTTCCCACGCTCCTATTTTTGAGGATTGTATAAACATATGATTAGGATAAATCAGATTATGCTGTCCGACTATAGACTGTTCAACATACGTCCTATATTGAACACTTTTGTATCTTTATTGTACATCGTCATACAATATTTGTATATGAATTTGTTTGACCGCTTTTCTATAAATCCGCTGCCGCTATGCCGTCTTCCCGCGGCGTGAGGAGACTTCCATCCTTTAGTCTATGCCCTGCCAAGCGCAAAAAAGCCTGCCCCCTTTTCCTTTTCGGGGCAGGCTTTTTTGCCGGAACAAGCATAAGCTTACATTCAAAACTTGATTCCGTATTCTTTCATTTTGTTATAAAGCGTTCCTCTGGAAATACCAAGCAGCTTGGCGGCTGCGCTTTTATTCCCGTAAGCCTTGTGCAGCGCTTCGTAAATAATCGCGTTCTCTTCCTGATCGGTCAGTCTCGCTTTCAGGGAAATATCCCCCTCTTCAATCCTGCCGTTATCGTGCTGAAGCTCCGAAACCAAGCCTTGGGGCAGTTGTTCTACCGATATGGCGCCGCCATCGCCGAGTACAACGATTCGTTCTACAACATTGCGCAGTTCCCTTATGTTACCGGGCCAATCGTAATTCATCAGCGCAGTCATGACATCCTTATCGGGTTTGGGAATAAGCTTATTGTACTGCAATGAGAATTCCCGCAAGAACGCTTGGACAAGCTCGGGAATGTCCTCCATTCGTTCACGCAGGGGCGGCATTTCAATCCCCATGACATTTAATTTATAATACAGCTCCTCCAGAAAGTAACCCTCCTCCATCCGGGATTGCAAGGAGGCGGATGCGGTCGCAATGATTCGGGTATCCGCTCGAACGGCTTCCTCCCCGCCGATCCGGAGGAAGGAGCCGCTTTTTATAAATTGCAGCAGCTTCAGTTGAATGTGGGGCGGCATCCTGTCGATGTCCTTCAGCAGGAGGGTGCCTCCCGCGGCCAGTTCGAGCTTGCCTGCTTTCCCCCGGTCCCCTTGACTGGTAAACGCCCCTCCCTGATAACCGAACAATTCGGTTTCCAGAAGTCCTCCCGGAAGCGCTCCGCAATGAACCGTAAGGAAGGAAGCGTCCTTCCCCCCTGCTCCGTCATGGATCGCCTGCGCCAGCATTTCTTTGCCTGATCCCGCTTCGCCTGTCAAAAGAACGGGCGTATGAACGCGGGTGAATTTCTTCGCAAGCTCCAACACGCGTTTAAACATAATCCCCGAGCCGATAATGGCGGCAAAAGACCGGTCCTGCTCAACCATTGCGGGAACAGCGGAATAAAGCTCTTCGTTCAAACGGACAATTCGGGTAATGTCCTGTTCCGTGGCGATACCGCCAATGATCCTGCCGTTTTCCATGATGGGGGAGGCGCTGATCAGCACATGGGTATCGGGGGTCGGCTGATGATAGACCTGCCGGACGGGGCGCCCCTCATCCAATACCCGCTGGAGCATAATCGACTCCTGGTCAAAATGCTCGCCGATCTTCCTGCCGATGATCGTTTCCTTGCGAATCCCGTAAACCTGTTCTGCCGCCTGATTCCAATAGATCACTTCTCCTTTTTGGTCAACTGCCGTTACAGCTTCATTAACCGTCTCGACCAGTGCGATAAAATAAGAGGTTAACCGCCGCTTCTCATTAATCAGGCATTCTGCGATCCTGCGGGCAGTTGTCACGCCCCGGATCTCTGACGGATTTTCTCCTATCAGGACAGGCCTGTCCGAAGTCAGTTCCAGCTCCATAAGGCGATTCAACGGACAAATGGGCGATCCGGGAGATTTCGTGAATTTGATCCATTCCCGCAGCTGCATCTTTGGATCCGATAGTTCCAGCAGTACGGATTCACTGTCGGCTACAACATACGCGAGCTTATCTATAAAGACGACAAAACGGTTTTGTTCCAGCAGCACCCGTACTTCCGCCAAGGAAATCTCCTTCTCGATCAGGGCAAAAGACGAATCAATATACAACTGTTCAAAATTGAACATGTTCGATAGTATCCTTTCCTTCGTGACTCTCTTTATTAACTTATCACAGAAGGGAAATCAATTCCAACCCGATATGCTTGAAGAAACCATCCCGCAACTCTAATCCCTAAGAAGCGAAAACATGCCGTATGCGTTCCACCGCCCATTGCAAATCAGCCTCCGAAATCACAAGCGGTGGCGCGAGACGGATAACCTTCTCATGCGTCTCCTTGCACAGCAGCCCTGCCTGCTTCAGCCTCTCGCAATAGGGACGCGCAGGTCCGGCTGTCTCAATCGCGACGAACAAGCCCCGGCCCCGGATATCGATGATGTCGGGGTGGTGAAGCTGTCTCAGCTTTGCAAGCAGTTCTGCACCGAGCGACAAGGATCTATCCGCCAGCTGCTCTTCCTCCGTTACCCGCAGCGCCGCAACCGCAACCGCGCTGGCAAGCGGATTGCCGCCGAAGGTCGAGCCGTGCGAGCCCGGCTCGAATACGCCGAGGATGCTGCTGTCCGCAGCAACGGCCGATACCGGGAACACGCCTCCTCCGAGAGCTTTGCCCAAGATGTAAACGTCGGGAACGACCTCTTCCCAATCGCATGCGAACCGCTTGCCGGTGCGGCCGAAGCCTGTCTGGATCTCGTCCGCCATCAACAGTACGCCCCGCTCCCGGCATAGCGCCGCCGCTCCCTGCAAATAGCCGTCCGGCGGAATAACGATCCCCGCTTCCCCTTGGATGGGCTCGACCAGAAACGCAGCCGTATTCGGCGTGATCGCCTTCTCAAGCGCCTCCAGATCCCCGTAAGGAATGATCTTGAAGCCGGGAAGGAACGGACCGAAGTGCTCGCGATATGCAGGCTCCGAGGAGAACGAAGTGACGGCGAGCGTCCGTCCGTGGAAGTTGCCCTCGCACACGATAATTTCCGCCTGGTTATCAGGAATCCCCTTCACCCGGTATCCCCAGCGGCGGGCTGCCTTGACGGCAGTCTCAACCGCCTCCACTCCCGTGTTCATCGGCAGCATCGTATTTTTGCCGGTCAGCTCTGTCACCAGCTCCATCAGCTCTGCCAGCGGCTCATTATAAAAGGCACGCGACGTTAACGTAACGAGATCGGCCTGACGCTTCAAAGCTTCGATAATCCGCGGATGCCTGTGTCCCTGATTCAGCGCAGAGTAGCCGCTCAGCATATCCATATACCGCCGCCCTTGCTGATCCTCGACCCATACGCCCTCCGCTTCGGCAATGACGATTGGCAGCGGATGATAATTATGAGCTCCAAGACGCTCCGTAATGGAGATTATGTCCCTGGCCTGTTTCATTGTCGTCCCCTCTTCCTAACCGTATTGAATTTATGTGCGCGCCCTGCTTGCTTACCTCTTCCGTCTTACTATATGTGTAAAATAAAGACTTGAGACAGAATAATAAGCAAGAAGAACCGGCTCCGCCGCCCTCTGAAGGCCCCGTTGGTTTCTTCTCTCAGACTTTATAGAACAAGTATAGGAGTGAAGCTTATAAACTCTATAAGCTGCAAAAAAAGGGATGCCTGTTCGGCATCCCTTTCGACCAATCGGTGGCAGCGCACATGTGATACATTCCCCAAGCACTATGCCAGGACAGCAGGCATCTGCTTGTTAAGGACGCCAGCGCTCAGCTGGACTTTATCTTCTTATAATGAAGAGAGAGGCTCAGTCGATCAACCGGTGCTGATACCACTTCTTCCCGGCAAACCGCCACAGGAAGATGGAGCCGCGCACTCCCCATTCACAGTTCATGGCAAGCCAGATGCCGATAATTCCAAAGTCCAGCACAATGCCCAGAATATAACCGAGCACAATCCGGAACAGCCACATGGACAGCATGGCGACGATAGATGTGAATCTTGAGTCGCCTGCTGCCCGAAGCGCTGACGGCATAATGAAGCTGATCGACCAGAGCGGGATTTGGGCAATGATATTGATCAGCACGATCGTAAAAATATCGTCCACGATCTCGGCAGGCGGATGAAACAAACTGACAAGCGGCCCAAACAAGGGAAGAATGATCAAACCCATCAGGATAAAGGCAAAAGACGACAGCCAGAGGAACGATTTTGTAAATTTGCGGGCGTCCTCGATATTGCGTCTCCCCATGCATTGACCGACCACTGTGATCAGCGTAATGGTCAAGGCATTGGAGGGAATTTGGGACAAGCCGGCGAAGGAAGCGCTGATGGCATTGGTCGCGATGGCGAAAGTGCCGAGGCCGACAATGAACACCTGGGTTAAAATCTTTCCGCCATTGAAAAACATCTGCTCCGCCGCAAAGGGAAGACCGACAAACAGGATCCTCTTGAGCATGACCGCATTCACATGAAGCATATCCCGAATTTGAATATGCAGGGTGGTGCTCATCTTCAACAAGAAGAGGATCGCGCAGACTGCAGCCAGATAACGGGCAATGTTCACTGCAATGACCATCCCGTGCACACCCATATGCAGAAAGTTGATAAAAACAATGTTGAGCAGCACGTAAGACAAGTTCATGAACAAGGAAAGGCCCAGCGAAGCCCTGCTCTTCCCAATCCCCCTGAGCGCGCCGCAGACCGCCTCCACGATGGCAATTCCAACATAGGACATACTGCTTCCGACCAGATAAACCTTGGCATTGGCGAATACATCCTCTGAAGCCGCTCCGAACAGCAGATTCAGAACCGGATGGTGAAACACGATGATAAACAGACTGATGGCCAAGGCCAGCAACGAAACCGAGGACACGGAGCTGGCTGCAGCTTTGGAAACCATCAAATCATTGCCGTTTCCTTTATACTGCGCAACCACAACCGTTCCTCCGGTCGATACGGCGACGAAGACCCCGATCAGAAACATATTGAGCGAATCGATCATATTGACCGCGCTGATCGCCGCCACGCCTGACGAGCTGATCATAGCGGTATTCACCAGACTCAGAGATACAATGAAGGCCTGATCAATCAGAATCGGAATGAAAAGGGCAATAATTTGACGATAATCGATTGATTCTCCGGACAAATGCTTCTCCAGGAAACCCTGCGTCCGGATTTTCAATTGGGCTTGATTCAACTCATCACATTCTTTTTGTTGGATTAAGAAGAAGCTTGCTGGCGCCCGTGCCCGTTCTGGGCCGCTTAGCACTTTCTTCCCTCGTGATACGTGCTCATATTTAAAAAAACCCTTCACGTAGAAGAGCTGCGCTTTTAGGCAATATGCAGGAATGATATAAATACCGACGCGTGATCCGCGCACGCTTTTTCCTCTGATAGATGCTATCACTGGGTGAGAAGTCTGTCAACGTAAAATATGCTCCTCTTTTGGAAATGAAATACGGCCCGTTTCTTGAATCGGCTGCAGGACAGCATCCTGACCCCAGCCTGCCAGCACATATATACATAGAGAAAAAAACGGAGCTGCACTTTCACAGGACTCCGTTTTTTCACCGTTTGTATCGATACCTTGTCTATCCTAGCACATCTGCAGCGATTGCAGGGCAATCAGCGCCGCCCCATAGGCCGCATTACGGGCAGGCTTAAGGACCGTGATCCGGGGAAACTCCGCCTGGACGAGCTCCGCAAGCTTCTCATACACATAATGAATATGAGTGAAAACACTCCCGTTTGCCACAAGCGTTATGTCCCGATCCCTAAAACGGAGCGTATGAATGAGTGTTGCCGACATCAAATAAAGCTCGTTCACCGCATCATCCAAAATCCGCTTCGCCCTGCCGTCCCCCGCCAGATGAGCCTCGGACACAACTTTGGCCAACGAGGCAATCTGCGGCTTGCCCGCGGTCTTATACACATATTGAAGGAATAGCTCAGGCTGCTCGATGCCAATCTCCTTCATAATCATCGGGAGCAGCAGGGTCGGAGCCTCACGGCCATCATAGCTGCGGATGGCTGCTTTAATGGCCGTAATGCCAATATCATAGCCGCCGCCTTCATCTCCGATCAGATGCCCCCAGCCGCCGGCACGCGCGCGGTTGCCGCTCAAATCCCGGGCGAATCCAAACGATCCCGTTCCTGATACGAGCGTGATTCCCTCTTGCTTCCCGCTTCCGGCAACAAGCACAGCCTCTGCATCATGGGTAATGGTAAGATTGCCCGTCACCCCGCATTTTTCAAACACGCCGCTTAATACCTGCTTCTCATAGGGGCGGTCGACACCGGCACTGCCAAGACAAAGCGCGGCACAATCAGCTATGCTCCGTCCCGAGATCTCCGCCGTATGGTCAAGCAGCTCGCTCAGCTCCCGCTCAACCTCTTCCACGCTGGTCGCATATATATTAGTCGGCCCGCCCTGCAGCTCAAACAGCTGATTGCCGTCCAAATCCATCATATGCAAAATGCTCTTGGTCCCTCCGCCATCAATTCCAATGACGTATTTCATTTGTCCATCCACCTACCTGCCCTGCGCCGACCGGGCTCCTGCAATAGCTTTGGTGACAAAGCCATTCGCCTCCTCAAGATGCCGAGACGCCTCCGGCTTGCTTAAACCCGTTTCTATCATCACGATTGCGGTCTTCACATGATTGCCGGCGTCAAGCAGCTTGCGCTCCGCCTCTTCGGCCGTTGCGCCTGTTGCCTGCATCAAGATATTGCGGGCCCTCTCTTGCAGCTTCTGGTTGCTCACATGAAGATCAATCATTAAATTCTGATAAACCTTGCCTCTTTTGATCATCGCTGTCGTCGTCAACATATTAAGAATCATTTTCTGAGCGGTTGCCGCCTTGAGACGCGTGGAACCGGTCAGAACCTCAGGCCCGACCTCCACTTCAATGGCTATATCCGCATACTTGCCCAGGATTGAGTTCCGGTTGCAGGCCACCGCTGCGGTAAACGCACCAATTTGCCTGGCATATTGCAAGGCGCCTTTGACATAGGGCGTTCTCCCGCTTGCGGCCAATCCGACCAGAATATCTTTTGCATTCAATTGTCTGCTCTCTAAATCAAGCGCGCCTTGATGCTCATCGTCCTCGGCCCCTTCGACGGCAGTCACGAATGCCCCTTCTCCGCCGGCAATCAACGCCTCAACGGTTTGAGGATCGACGCCAAAGGTAGGCGGAATCTCGGAAGCGTCAAGTACGCCCAATCTCCCGCTTGTTCCGGCTCCAATATAGACCAGTCTGCCGCCCTGCTCCAAAGCCTGCACAATCTTGGCGATTACGGCCTCTATCTCAGGCAGTGCTTGCCGAACCGCTTCAGCAACCTTGCCGTCTTCATCATTCATGATATGGATAATCTCTTTGATGCTTAGTTCGCTTAAGTCAAGCGTTCGTTCATTGCGCTGCTCGGTCACAAGATGCTGCAAGGTGTCCATAAAACATTCCTCCTGTAGTCTTTCCCTGTCGTTGTGTTTACTTGACCGCACCAGCCGTCATCCCGTCCATGAATTGCTTGGATGCAATGATGAATATGACAATCATCGGCAGCGAAGCAAGCGTAAGCCCTGCGAATAGAGTGCTCCAATCGGAAGCATATTCACCGAACAGGGACATCATTCCCACAGGAATCGTCTTCTTGATCTCACTTTGAATAAAGATGAGCGGGAAGAAGAAATCATTCCAGGCGGTTACAAAATTAATAATCATGACGGTGCCCAGTGCCGGACGCATTAACGGCAAGATAATACGCCCCAGAATTTGCATATCGGTACAACCATCGATCTTGGCCGCTTCCTCCAGCTCCCTGGGCAGCGTTCGGAAGAATCCCGTTAGAATCATAACGCCAAGCGGAATTCCCATAGCGCTGTAGATCGAGATGAGCGACCAGGACGAATCGATGAAGCCGATATCCCGCATCAATAAAAATAAAGGTACAATCCCTAATTTGATGGGAATCATCATGCCCAGCAGAAAAATAAACATTAGCGCCCCGTTCCATTTAAACGACGTTCGCGCAATATAATAGGAGGCCAACGAGCATGCAATCAGAATAATAATGACACTGATTCCCGAAACGAAAATACTGTTCCATAAAAACCTGCCGAATGGAAGCTGGTCAAGCAGATTCGCATAAGCGGCAAAGGACAGCTTCCCGGGAAATGCCAGAGGTTTCTTGAATATCTCAATGGTAGTCTTTAATGAGGAGGAAACCATAAGAAACACCGGATACAGGCTCAGGAAAGCAAACAGATAGCCGATTCCGTACTGTATAATTCGAAGCGATACGCTTGGTCTCATACCTGGTTCACCTTCCTTGTCAGAGCCAGGAAAGCGGCTGAAATAATAGAAATAATCGCGAACATGACAACAGCAAGCGCTGAACCAAGTCCGATAGCGACCGAGTCGCTGGATGAGCCCCCGAATGCCGTACGGTAGAAGAATACAGCCATTGTATCGGTTGAATAGTATGGTTCTCCCATCGAGCCCTGCATCGCATATATAAGCTCAAAGGCCTCGAAGGATTGAATAAAGGTAAGCACCGTAATCATAATAATGGGTTGAATCATCAAAGGAAGAACAATCGTGCGAATCATTTTGAGTCCTCTGACGCCGTCCAGACGGGACGCTTCCATCACCTCGACAGGAATCGATTGCAGGCCAGCCAGAAAAATAAGCAGAGACAACCCGACTCCGAACCAGGAGTTTACGAAAATAATCGAGAGCAGAGCGGTGCCCGGATCGCCCAGCCAGGCCATCGTCCATGAATCCAAACCCAATTTATCAAGAAGAACGTTAACCGTTCCATATGTCGGATTTAAAATCAATTTCCATAAAAACCCCACCACAATGACGGATAACAGCCTTGGCAGGAAATAAGCCACTTTGAGAAAGCCCGAGCCTTTAATCTTCTGAAACACAAGATAGGCAAGAAGGAAGGCAATACCGTTCTGGACAACCATCTGTACGACAAAATAGATGACATTATGCTCAATCGCATTCCAAAACATCGTATTGAAAGGCTCAAGCGTAAATAAGTTTTTAAAGTTCTGAAGTCCGATAAAACCAAGCCGCTGAATGCCTTTCCAGTCATACAAGCTGTACGAGAACGCTGCGCATATAGGATAGATAATGAACAGCAAATAAATGGCGAGGGCTGGAATCGGGAACAGATGAATGGACCATCTGTTTCGTTGAAGTCGTTTCGGTTTGTCGGCCATAGAAAAGCTTACACCTCGCTAACATGAATAGAACAAGCGGCAGCCCCGAAAAGTAAGCACCGCCAGCGGACTTATATCCCCACATGTCGGGACTTTATCTTCCGGGGCTTGCCGTCAATGTCGAATCAGATGGTCCGGTTTACGGTTTAAACCAGGTATCCGCGTTCTTCTGAAGCTCTTCCGCTACTTGCTCTGCATTCAACTTATCCAGATATAAGGCCTGCATAGAATTCTCAAGCGTAACCTTGGTTGTCGGGTTGCCGCTGTTGAAATTTGTAACCATCATATACGGAGTCGAAATTGTACCGGCATATTCAGCGAACTGGGCGATGATCGGATCATCGGCAGTTACCCCGGGAATCGGACTGACGCGTTTCATTTCATTAGCGAACAAATTGCCAAATTCGCTGCTTGTTGCAAATTCGAGGAATTTTTTCGCTTCCTCTTTATGCTCTGATTTCGAATTGACCGCATAAGAGCCATCTACATAAGTCGATACGGTTGGTTTACCGCCGGCCGCTTTGGGAGGAACCGGAAACACTCCCAATTCCAGATCAGGATTCATCGATTGGATTACCGCTACGTCAAAATCACCCATAATATACATCGCCGCCTGCTCCGTTACGAACAGGGTTCTCATATCCTCGTAGCTTATACCCATGAATTTATCAGGGAAAAACGGGGTCAAGTCTTTCATTAGCTGCAGGGATTGCACATATTCCGGATCCGTAAATTTCTTCTCGCCTTTGAGCAGCTTGCTTGTAAAGTCGTTACCGCCATATCCTGCAGGACCCATTACACCTTGTGTAATCGAGAGAATCCAGCCATCCTTCCCGCCGAAGCCGAATGGAATCACTTTATTGTCCTTCAGGGTTTGGGAAACCTTAATCAGATCATCCCAAGTTGTCGGCACTTCAATGCTATTGTCTTTAAAGATCTTCTTGTTGTACATAATTGCGACTGTGTTTAGCGCCATGGGCACACCATAGATATTGCCGTCTTTCCCCGTAGATGCCGCCAGTACGTCAGCCGGGAACGCATCCAGGCCAGGAAGGCCGTTTATCGGCTCAATGAAACCGGAATCGCCTAGCGATGTCCCGGCCGCATATGGACGCAGATGAATGATGTCCGGACCTTCGCCGGTTTGCAAGGCAGTGCTCAATACCGTATTGTATTCCGTGCTTTTCGTTGGAGCGAATTCAATTTCAATATTCGGATTCTGTTTGTTGAATTCCGCAAATACTTTCTCATAAACAGCCTTGTCTTCTGTTCGCCAGCTTCCCATGGTCAGCTTCACTTTTTCGCCATTGGATGATCCCGAAGATGCCGCAGCGTTCTCGGACGATGGGCTATTTGCGTTATTGCTGCTGCCACAACCGGATAGAATAACAGACGTGGTAATGAATAATAGGGTTACCAGGCTAAACAAACGTTTCATCTTCATGCTTCCTCTCCCGCTACCTAGTCTATTAATGAGGCCATTACTGCTTCATGAAGGATGGGTCTCAGCTGCTTAATTGGATTATCCCTGCCGTAATGAACCGCATTTGTAAGAAATACGACGGTAATCTCCCGAACAGGATCAATCCAAAGGCTGGTTCCGGTAAAACCCGTGTGCCCGAAGCTCCCGATCGGCCATCCCGGGCCGCAAGCGAGCGTCGAATCCCGGCCGTCCTGGACCTGCCAGCCAATGCCCCGCCCCTCAAATGGAGATTTCGTACAAGATTCTATCCAACCCCTGGTTAATAACGAAAAGCGTTCAGGGTAAAGCCAGCACTGGGCATAAAGCGATAAATCCCCGGCTGACGAGAATAACCCTGCGCTTCCGGATACTCCCCCGAGACGATAACAAGTTTCATCATGCACTTCACCTGCGATGTACTTGCTGCCGTCCCATTCCGTTGGAGCAATCCGATCCTTCCAGGCCGCTGGCGGATTAAAGCAGCTATCAGTCATGCCTAATTTTTTGAATATTCCGTCTTTTGCAAATACATCCAGGCTTTTTCCGGATATGCGAGAGATCAACCATCCGGCGAGTATCATTCCGAGATCGCTGTATTGCACACGTTCGCCTGGTTCAAAATCAAGTGCTTGAGACAAAATTTCCTGCCTGACATCTCTTGCGGCATACCGCTCCCGATAACCCGGCAGCGATGAAGGCAGCCCTGAAGTATGCTGCAGACAGTGGCCGATTGTTACCTTGTCATGCCGGAACTCCGGAATATACTGCTGTACCGGATCACTCAGCGACAGCTTTGATGCTTGGAGCAGGTTCATAATAGCCGGCAGGGTGACGACTACTTTCGTTAGCGAAGCCACATCATACAGTGTCGTTAATTCGGCGCTTCCATAAGAAGCTTGAACCTGCTGCCTGCCTTTGAACCGGACATCCAGTACAGCGCCTGGAATCCGCTTATCCTGAACCCACCGGTTAATTAATTTATTTATTGTTTCCATTGCGCTTAGAGCGGCTCACCGCTTTTCTCGTTCTCTCCAGCAATTCTACCGTTTCGTCATACTGCAGCTGAGCGATCCCCACAAACAGGATATCGATGACATTTAATTGCGTAATTCGGGACGCCATCGCTCCGCTTCGTATGCTCTTCTCTAATGAACTGGTAAACAGCCGGACATCCGCCAGATCAGATACGGGATTGCTGCCGAACTTGGTAAGCGTAATAATCGTAGCTCCGTTCTGCCGTGCAATCGAGAGCGAGCCGATAATATCTTCCGTCTGCCCCGAATACGAGATACCGAACGCCACATCCCCCGCCTTCAAATTCGCCGCCAAGGTCGCCTGCGAGTTGAAATCATACGCAGCCTCGCACCATCGGTCGATACGAGTCAGTTTTTGCATAAAGTCCTGCGCAATTACAGCTGACGCGCCAACGCCGAAGATGCAAATTTTTCTCGTCTTGCCGATGGACTCTATAGCTTTCTCCACTTCCTGGACCGACAGTACCGACAGCGTATCCTGAATGGACTGGGCATTGTTGTGTGATATAGAGTCAATTAAAGCGGATACAGAGCTATTAGGCTGAATTTCCTGATAAGTATCTGTTTCCTTTGAAGCCTGCGCGGTTTGAGCCAGGTCCGCCACAATCCGCATTTTCAAATCCTGAAACCCTTTGAATTGCAATGAACGTGACAATCTAACAATGGTAGCCTCGCTGACACCCGTAAGCTCTGCAAGCTTCTGAACAGAGAGATTCACGATTTGTTCCGGATGCTCCAGTATGAAATCGGCCACTATCTGCTCCTGAGGCTTTAACAAATGAAGAGCCTCCTTAATGCTTACAAGTCCACCATGCATGTGTAAACCCCCACTTTCAGTAACCATGTGTTAAAAATGGATAAAAATGATAATCGTTGTTTACCGGTAACAACTCTTGATCACATGATAAATCATTATTTCATAAATATCAATCGATTTATAAAATATTATTTCACGTTTCATGTGAGGTTTATCCTTTTTGACATGCAATCTGACACAATAGTAACCTTAATGTTACTTGAGCTGCACCAACTAATAAGTGGCAATCAGAAGAGACTATGATAATTCGCCTTCTGGGGAACTGTCATAGCCTCTTCTGATTTTTTTCAACTCCGTATGGGTATAAGGGTCATTCAAACAAAAAACGCCCCGCCTCAAAAAGAAGCGAAGCATTAACCTTGTCCAGCTATCCTCTTCTCCTATGCCTGCGCTTGAACAAAGCGCATCCGATGCCACCTGAGCCATGCGCTCACGGCGGCTGCCAGAAGCACTGAACAAGTAATACCGAAGGTGAGTATCATCGCATGACGATCCGAGCCCAGGGCTCCGTATATTTTTACGCCGAGAATCGGCATAACGCCGTTGCTTACCATAATCAGCGTATGATAGATAGAGATATTCATCGTACTGTTGCCGGACGGGATCGCTTCGAGCAGGCACTGAACCAGCGCCAGCTGCAGGGCTCCAATGATAAAGCCGGCAATGGTATTGCCGATCAGGAAGAAAGGACGCGCAACTCCGGGGTCCAGCTGCAAGGCCAGCATCATCGCAACAGAAGCCAGTATATAGCCCCCAATGCCGTAAATAAGCGTATATCGTATTCCTTTGCGCGAATTCAGCCTGCTCCAAAAGCCAATCGACAGAAACTGGGCCGCCGCAGAGGCGACGTTGATCGAGCTCAGCCAAGCCTCGTTAGCCTGCAGATAGCGGATTTGCGACAGAAAAGTTAAAGACCACTGCATATGCCAACCCATATGAAAAATGACCGCCACGACCAGAAAACCGATAAACCGCCGACTGGCAAAACTCTTGCGGAAGGCATCCATAAAATCCTTGAACCTCAGCACAGCCTGCCGCCTCGTATCCCCTCCGGTAATCCGCCGAAGAACGAGCACCTGGCCAATGGCGAAGAGAAAGCACAGCATGCAATAAGCTTGATGAACGAGAATCTTCTGCTGCCCTGCCGCCTGGGATAAAATAACCCCCGCAAGCAGCGGAACGATAATCCCTACCGCAAAGGTCAGCTTCGTGCGCAGCGTATAGGCCGCATTTCTGCCTTCCTCCGGAATTACATCCGAGAAGTAAGCCTGCCAGGAGGACATATAGATGGAGAGCGGAATACTGGCCAGCGGCAGCAGGCATAGATACATGATGATGGCGTGATTCCCGATAAACGGCGACAGTCCGATCAGAAAGTAGACAAGTCCAAATAAAAAAGCGGTCCACATGACCACCGGCCGCTTGTTAGCCAGCCGGTCGATCAAGAGCGCGCTCGGAATAAGGACGAGAATGCCCATAAGCGGAGGAAGCGATGAAACCAGACTGATCTGAAAGTCGGTCGCTCCGATCCGGGTCGCGAACAGATTCGAGTTATTGTTGCCCAGCTGGACGAACAGCGTCGCCAGAATGCCTTCTAGGGCAAACAGCGCGGCATTGCCGGACGTCAGCCTCCGGATTATTTGTCCTGGATGAATTCGATCACTTCCCCGCCAGGAGCATCAACGAAGCAAAACCGCATGCGGACGATTTCCCCCGAACGGGCATGAATGTCCGCATCTTGCGGTGCAAAGCGGGCTACGCCGCCGGCCTCCACCGCTTTGCGCACCGATTCCTCGATATCTTCGGTTCGCAGGGCAACATGCTGCCATTTGCCTTCTCCAAAATCCTCGGACGACTCGAATATCTCCAGAAAGTCTCCATCCCCCAAATCAACCAGAATAGCATGGTCGGAAGCCCCGTCCTTCCCCCACTCCACCACAAACCGGGCGTCCAGACCTTCCATATAGAACTTCACCGTCCGGGCAAGATCCGGCGTCTTCAGGCAAATATGATGAATGCCCAGCTTTTTATTTGTCGTATACATTAGGATTTAATCGCTCCCGCAATCGTATTGAGATAATACTTCTGGAAGATCAGGAAGATAATGACGACCGGAACAATAGATAGAAAAGTGCTCGCCGCCACATAACCAAACTTGTAATTGAATTGCCCGCTCAGCGTCTGCAGCGCCGCCGCGATGGGATACTGCTTGGCATCCAATACGATCATCGGCCACAGGAACGCGTTCCATTTGTTAATAAAGTCGAAGATAATGACAGTCGAGATGGACGGCATGATCGCCGGAATCATAACGCTTGCCCAGGTCCGCAGCTCGGATGCCCCGTCGATCCGGGAAGCCTCCATCAATTCACGCGGCACTCCCAGGTAGGATTGCCGCAGCAGAATGATGCTGAATACGCTCACGCCTCCCGGCAGGATCGCACCCATATAGGTGCCCAGCATGCCCAGGCTTGAAATGGTCAAATAATTGACGACAAGTCCTGCCGCCGCGGGAAGAATCATGGCGCTGATGAGTGCCGTAAACACGACCTTCTTGCCGTAGAAATCCATTTTGGCAAGCGCATAGGCACATAAGGCGGAACAAACCACATCAATGAAAATGCCGCCAAACGTGATAATGACCGAGTTGAAGAAAAACTTTTGCAGTCCCATAAAGGTAATAACGCCCGTATAGTTGGAGAGAGTAATGTGGCTGAACAGATTCAGCTCATAAATATTCTCATTCACCTTGAACGAAGCGCTCAGCAGCCACAGGAATGGACCTACGCACAGCACCGCAAGCAGAATAAGAATGAGATAAAGAACGGCGCTGCCCGCCCTGACCTTGAATGATGGGCTTACACGCCTGCCGCTTTGCAGCTTGCCCGTCGTGGAGTTAGTCATTGTGGCTCATACCTCCTTTATTCCCGTACACAAACACGATGGCGCTAAAGATGGATGTAACGACCGCCAGAACGAGGCCAACCGCCGAGGAATACCCGAAATCGAAATTCTGGAACGCCTGGTTGTAAGAATAGAGATTGGTTACCAGCGTCGCCTTGTCAGGTCCGCCGCCAGTCATGACAAACACCACATCGAACACTCCAACCGCCGCCATAACGGAAGTCAGCGTACAGAACCAGATATAGGGCTTAAGCAAAGGAACCTTGATCCGGATGAAGCTGACGAGCTTGCTCGCCCCGTCGATGGTTGCCGCCTCCTCCAGATCCTCGGGGATCGACTGCAGTCCCGCCAAATAGAGCATCATATAGTAACCCAGTCCCTGCCAGATGGTAACGAACATAATCGTAATCATCGCCAGACGGGAATCGTTCAGGAAATAGATGGGTTCGTTGATCACATGATTATGAATCAGGAACGTATTAATGATGCCATCGGGATTCAAAATAAACTTCCATATGATGCCTACGGCCATCATGGAGGTGACGACGGGGAGATAGAATAATACCCGGAACGTCTTTACTCCCTTTATTTTGCGGTTAACCATCGAGGCAACGATAATCGACAAAATTTGAAGCGGCGGAACGACCAATACGAATATGGCTGAATTATATAACGATTTGATAAAGTCGCTATCGCGAAATGCTCTCTCGAAATTATCGAGGCCCACGAATTTCTTCTCTCCGATGATGGAGTAGTCATAGAATGACAATGGTATGCTGTACACGATCGGATAAAACACGAAAACGGCAAGCAGAATCAGAGCCGGAGCCATGAATAAATAAGCCTTGCCGGTCTCCTTCCATTTTCGTTTCGAGAGCCTGAAACCCATAATGATCCTCTCCCCTATTCAAGCTCCCCGCTTCCCCATCCCAAGAGAAGGATAGGGAAGGAAAATCCGGGGATCGCCGGCAAATTCCGCCGCTGCCTTATTTATTGTTTTTAGCAAGCATCTCGTTGACTTTTTTCTCCGCCTTGTCGAGCGCAACCTGCGGTTCCACATTAGCCATGAATATTGCTTCCGAGATCGTGTCGATCTCTTTCTTCACTTCGTCGTCATTGGCAACGCCGAGCGTCGCATCGCTCATATGCGCGCTGGATTTGGCTGCCGCCGCGTTCGCCTGACCTTCGATCGTTTGGGTATCCGAGGTAAAGAATGGATCGGCGGCTGCTTTGATCGTACTTGGGAAAATCGGAACCAGCTTGCAGAAGGCGAGTTGATTCTCGTCATTCGTCAGGAAATTGGCGAAAGCGATCGCTTCCTGCACATGCTTGCTGCCTGTCGGCACGACCAGATCCTGCACCGGTCCGAGCGTAATGTTGGCAGAGCCTACAATTGCATCTGCAATGCCCATGTTGCTGTAAATATTCGGCGCTTCATCTTTAATTCTTTTCACCGTTTGCGGACCCGTGCTGATGGATGCCAGCTTGCCTGTAGAGAACTGTTGGATTTGGCTGTCCCAGCTATCCCAGCCCGTCTTCGAGATATAACCGCCGTCAATGCCTTCTTTGTATTTGTTAAGCAGCGCAAGCGTTTCAGGCGTGTTAAAGGCCGCTGTCTTCTTGTCGGCAGAAAGCACCGGAATGTTGTTCATCAGCAGAATTTGCGTCAGCGAATCCGGAAGAACCATATAAGCGCCAGTCGCATCTTTCATCTGCTTCGCAGTCGCAAACATGTCTTCATATGTTTTCGGAGGCTGAAGACCCGCCTTATCATAGAGCTCTTTGTTGTACATTTGAATGGACGGCGTCGTGTACCATGGGAAGGCATAGATGCCATCTCCCAGCTTGGCCGTATCCAGCAATGTCGGAGCATAAATACTCTTCTGCTCATCAGTCGCTTCCTTGTTCAGATCGACCAATGCACCCTTGCCCGCCAATGTGAGCGCCAATTGGGACCAGATGTTCACGACATCCGGCGCTTTACCGCCAGCCGTTGCCGCAATCAGCTTATTCTGGATCGCATCCTGGGGCAGATCCTGCCAGTCGATGGTGATGTTCGGATGCTGCTCCGTGAATTTGTCGATGACGCCCTGGATATAATCCGTAAACGTCGGCTTGAGCGACAAGGTCCAGAACTCCAGTGTGATCGGTTCCGCGCTTGCTTCCGGTTCCGTCGTATCGGATCCGTTTGTGCCGGCATTGGCAGGCGTATTGGCCCCGGAGGAAGCATTGTTCCCGTTATCGCTTGATCCTCCACAAGCCGTAAGCGCAATTGCCAGTACGAATGTTAATAGTACGACCAGTGTTTTTTTCATGTTCGACTTCATCCCCTTATTTTTTATGTATAAATGACGATTCTCTCAAGGCGGTGAACCTTCATCTATCATCATTGCCGGGTACTTCTGAGAAAAAGCTTTCAGCTTACGCTTCACCAGACTATTGTCGCCTGCTCCACCGGATGATCACCGGCCTTTAGATAAAGCGCCGGAGTCCTTCCAGACAGCGTCTGGCGCCATCCAGCTGCGGGTACATAAGCTCGGATTCATGCTCGACGATGAGCCACTCCGTGCCTGCCTGTTCGCTTTCGCGCAGGATAGCCGGCCAATCGTTCATATCGCCGTCTTCCCCGATATAGCTCTCCAGTCCCGTTTTCCCGGAGAACGGCTTACAGTGGAGGAGCTTCGGCCGCCCGGCGATGGCGGACAGCACCTGAGGCGTATCCGCACCCGCCTCCGCGCAATTTCCGGTATCCACTTCAAGAATAATGTCGGAATCCGTAAACCGGCGCAGCAAATCCCATGGCGTCGTTTCTCCATAACGGGTGGCAAATTCATGCGCATGCGTATGATAGCCGAGCTGCAGGCCATGCTCCCGCAATTGAATATGCAGGGAATTCATGGCTTCCGCATGCTTAATCCAGACCTCGGGACTGTCTTCCTCAAGCGTATGTGCGATTTCCCAAGGCCCGCCGAGAGCGGGTATGATTACCGCGGGTGTACCGGCTTTCAGATGATAATCGACCGTTGCAGGCAGAGTTTCCGGTTGAAGCAGCTTCCATTCCGTATGCCAGCCGCAATGGGTCAATTCATAACGATTCAGAAGCTCCCTGATCCGCTCCGGCGGGTGGGTGAATTCGCCGTAAAATTCCACCCCATCATATCCAAGCTCCTTAACGCGCTCAAGCGTCCATTCCAGATCGGATTGAAGCTCATGGAATACAGAGTACAGACCTAGTGCAATACGCATGGATAGCTTCACTCCCCTTATTGGCCGCGTGCTGATTGACGCCTGCACCATTCCGTGGCATTGATAAGCAGTTTAACCATTTGTTGGTTTGTAAGCGCTTCCTTCGTGTGTCCGGGTATCAGTCCCGCCACTCGCCCGGCCCCTACTGTATGGGCCCATGCGCCAGCTGTCGTCACATATTTGGACGTGCTCATCATAAGCATATCCGTACGGGAGGTATCGACCTGGCAGTAATAATGCTCGTCACTGACCGTAAATGCGTCTATCCCCTCCAATATCGGATGCGACACATTGCGGATGGGAATCGTGGTAACCGGCACATGGTCGGGCGAGTGCTCGATGAAGCGCCCGGAGCCAAGCTTAAGATAGAAGGGGCTGTCGGCTTCGATTAATACCAGGCCCGCATGGACGAACATAACGCCCATGCCCTCTTCAACCATAGCCACAATCCGATCCTGCTCTTCATAGGATAAGTCCGTCTCTCCCGCCGGTCTTCCGTTCGTGAAGAACAGCACCAGATCGATCGGCTCTTCCGTATCGAACAAGTCGCGTACCCGGTCGGTTCGAACGATATTCCATCGCGATTCGTCCAATACCGCCTCCATGGCCGGATCGATGATTTCCTTCGGGTGATAGTAATCATCCCGAATCAGATAAGCCGTTTTGCCCATAACAATCTCCTCCTAGTTAAATACATGCCGGATCCGGGAAGCCGCATCAGAGTCCAGCAGCACTTCGCAGTTTGGATGAAGCTGCACAACCGAAGCGGGGATATCCGTCGTCACCGGGCCGAGCAGGGCCTGCTCGATGATTTCCGCTTTCCGCGCCCCTTTGGCGATGAGAATCAGCTTGCGGGTGTGCATAATGTTTTTTATCCCGCGGGTCAGGCCGCCCAGTTCGTGCTCGGCGGTTACTCCTGTTTCCCTGCGGACACGGGCTTCAAAATCAGGGTCCATCGGCGATACCCAGGTATCGCTCTCAAACGGAGTTCCCGGTTGATTGATGCCGATATGGCCGTTCATTCCGATTCCGAGCATCTGCAAATCCGCTCCGCCCCGGCTGGCCAGCCTGTTCTCGAATATCCGGCACTCTTCCTCAAAATTATCCGACAGCGTCGGAGGCATGATGAAGTTGTCCTCCGGTATACCCAGATGCTTGACCAGCTGTTCATAAATCATCGTGTAGCAGCTTCCCGCGTATTCCCGTTCCAGGTTCGTCAGCTCATCTACGTTGAAGAAGGTTACACGCGACACATCGAATGGGAACTGCCGGTAGATTTCGGATACGATATGATGCATGCCCCCGGTTGTCTGGCCGGTAGAGAGCCCGATAACCGAATCGGGCTTCTGCAGGATTTGGGCGATGATTCTCCATGCGCTGGCGGTATCGAATTGCTGTTCATCCGGCATGATGGTTATTTTCATGGTTGGCCTCCCTGGATTTCCACTTTATCCGCCAAGCGCCCCTCCGGTATAACCAGAGCCAGCCAAGGCTGTTTGCGATTTATAATTTCAGCGGTTATCGTCACTGACGCTCCCGCGCTTACCTGCAGCTCATGTTCAGCAAGCTTCAGATTAGAGGTCCTCAGCTCCAATCGGGCAGCCTCCGCCCCGCTTGCCGTCAGATGGATGTGAACCTTGTTTTCCTCCACAGTATAGGAGGATTGAATCGTGTAGAATGGAGCCGTCAATTCATAATCCTTGCCGCTCAGAAGGGTTATGCGCTTGCTTTTCCCCTGATAGGAAGCCTCGTATTCGCCCGCCGGAAGCTTCACAACCACCTTGCCTGTGCGGTATTCAGGCGTAACCGTCATTACGCTGCCGCTCTGAATATGCCGAAACGATACCTCCGCGCCCTCTTCCCATGTCAGATACCCGGTAACGCGGGCCGGACCGGAAATCTGCGAAACGAGGAGCAGATGCCGGATGCTGGGATGGACCCACAGCTCCCGGTATACGGCATTGTTTGCATGCGGCCAATACGGTATATCCTCATTGCGGTAGCTTTGAATGCCAACGCACATCGAGCCGGTTAATTCACCGGGCAGGCAGACGTACTGCTGCGCGTAATCATACCCTTCTCCAATCATCATCGACTGTCTGAACGGGTTCTTGCCGACAACCCATTCGAGCTGCCGCTGCGCAATCTCTGCGAGCTGTCCGTCATTGCGCAGATGCGCGGAGAGCGCTGCCGCATGGCCGCCTGCAAGCACGATGGCATTGCTGCCCCGGAAGCTGAACCAGACCGGCATCCGTCTGAGATAGTAGCCTCCGCCCAGCCGGATTCCCTGCTGCACCTGCTCACGGTAGTCATCGAACATCTGCTGCTCCGCATGTGGCTGCTGCTTCAGGAACAGCTCCGGGTCGTCGATCGCTTCGTCTTCATGATAAATGGAAGCCGGTGTTACAAAGTAGGGCTCCATCAGCCCGCATATCTGCTTCAAATACTCGCTGTACAGCACAACGCCGTGATACCAATTCATCCAGCCTGGATGCTCCGGAAACAGCCCGCACAACCTCGTCAGCGCCATAATCGGCTCATTCTCGTGAGAGCGGTGATTATAATGCTGAATGATCCGCTTATCCGTGTCCCGGTAGAAGAAGCCCGTAAGCGGAATATCCCAGTCCGGAATTTCCTGCTGCTGGCAGCTCAGAATGAGAGCAGCCAGTTCAACCGCTTTCTCTTTGTAGAACGGATCTCCGCCCGCCTCAAACAAATCGCAGGCCGCCCAGCAGGCTGCCGCATATAGCAGCAGCGGTGACGATACCCGGGCAGGGTCCATAGCTTCCACGTACTGCTCCTGATCAATCTTCGCGTAGGCGCTCTGCCAGTCTTCGCCCGCAACCCGGATCAAATAGGCGCTTTGCTGCGGATCGATGTCCTTCAGCACTTTCGCTGCCAATGCCTCGGCGCCCGCCGCCATGAAATTCTCGATCGCCAAATCCTGCGCTTCGGAATTAATCTGGTCCTCCGCACCCAGAATGCCGCTGGTCCAAACGGAAGTCCCGCTACCCATCGTGCGGAAGCCGTCCCCGAACCGTGTCTTCAGCATCCACTCCAGGCCCCACTTGCCTTCCTCCACAAGCCTTGTGAACAAAGGCTTATCCTCCCGGAATTTCAAGGCCGCTGCGAAGAAGGCATATACCGCCTCGCCCGTATTCGTCAGATTCTGCGACATGTCCGCCGCGTCATGCCAGCCTCCGTTGGCCACCACGCTTTTGTCTCCGTGCTTGTTGACCACATTGCCGTGGCAGTACTTGTGCACGCCCGGCACCTCGAAGCCGCACCGCTCGCAGAAGAACAAATTGACCGTCTTCCAGACGCTGTCCTCCCAGACATGGTCCCCGATCGGGAATACGCGCGTTACCTCGTCTCCGGCTACGATGAGATAGTTCCCGCTTTCCCGAACCTCCGAGAAATCCAGGACACCGAATTTGGCCATTCCATTCGCAACTTTCCGGATTTCCTTCTCCAGGACGACCTTTCCCGTGCCGGCTTGTACAAGCTTGAAGGAATCCGTTTTCATTTCGCCGGCAATCGCCGTCTTGGATGACCCTGTCTGATAGCCGCTCCCGCATATGGAGATCCGCCCGGATTCAACCTCCCAGCCTTTATAAGGATCCGCTGCTTCTATGACTTCAAGGGCGATATCCTTGATGTAAAAGCGGGCGGTTGTCGCTGCTTCATTCTCATTCCCGACAATGTCGTAGCCAAAGTACAAGCCTGTGATACAATCGCGGTCGATATTGGGGATTTCCAGTACGACCTGATTCCATGTATGGTTGATCAGGTTCATATTGTGGCAGCCTTCGCGGTAATAGAAATCCGGAACCGGGAACTCTCCCTTGTTGATCAGCTGCAAATGGAGACTGACGAACTTGAAGCCCGGCAGCTCCGGCCTGACCTGGAATGAAATCCTGTTGTATGCCGTCCAATCCTCGCGGTCAAAGCGGTGCAGTATCGATGGAGTGGCATAGATTCTCGCGTAATCATGTTCCCATGTATCAATCCGGGTGGGACTTGTCATCAATAAGGTCTGTTTGCCATTCCCGCTATAGTCGCTGCTGAGCTCCAGATTCCCGTACTTCCCCTGCAGCTCCCAGCCACTCAGCGAATCCGTGATATTCAGCGGACGGCTCGTCACGGCAGGCTTGGCGGCCAAACGGACTTCAGCCGCTTCTGAAGGATCAAATGGAATCGGAGCATGTATGTAGTTGCTCTCTTCTATCGCTCTTCTCAATTTGTCATTCATTTCGCACCTCATAGCTGTGATGTTGAATCAGTCACAATCTGTAATGGAGACGCTTTATCTCCTAATGTGTAACGTTACACATTCAAATTAACAGGTTCGTTGGTCCTTGTCAATCTTTACTTTTACATGAAATCAAAATTATCCTCCCGGTTTCTTGCGTGGCATTTTCCTGTGTTAAACGGTAATAAGGCTGGAAATACTTAGTGATTATCAGCGTATGTTACTTTTTTCTTCTCCAGGAAAATCCTATTGAACGGCATTAATTCTTCACAAGGGACCATCGTTTAGAATCATTCCTTTTTAGAAAACGTTACACAAAAGGCAACGAAAAATCCCGCCTGCCCCTTTTACGGACCTGGCGGGTGCGTATATTGTCTATGCTTTATTCTTTTTCACAGAGCTTTAAGCCTGCTTCGCCTTGCAGCTGTTGCGGATAACCAGCTCTGTTTTCAGTACGGTTCTTTCCTTCGGCGCCTCCGGATGCAGCAAACTATGGATCATTTGCTTGATCCCCGTATATCCCGCTTGCTCCAGCGGCTGTCTGACCGTGCTGATCGGCTCGAAATAACAATCGAAATCCGCCGGCCGCTCATCGTCAAATCCGATAATGGATATATCGTCGGGTACGGACAAGCCCATCTCCCCGAGCGCCTTGATCGCGCCGAAAGCGGAGATGTCCGTCGCGAAGAACACCGCATCCGGCCGCTCCACGCGGCCCGCCAGCTCCTTGATGCTGTCGTAGCCGCATTTGAAGAAGGTATTCGTGCTCCACACGTCATGCGCTTCACTGGACGCCTCGCCTTCGAAGGGCACACTGAAATCCGGATAGACAATCAGAGATGGATCAATCGGAATTTGTGCGTCCTGAAGCGCCCTCATGTAGCCGTTCAGCCGGTCCAGCGTGATTTTGAGGTTGATGTTTCCTGTCACATGGGCGATCCGGCGGTGGCCAAGCTCAATGAGATGCTGAGTCGCCTGATAAGCGCCATCGACGTTGTCGATAACAACCTTGTTGACATCGACTCCCTCCAGATCGTTTTCGATCAGGATGAAGGGGAAGCCCGACTGCGATAAATTCATAATGATCTCGTCATCGGATACAAGGCTTCCATAGATCAGAATCCCGTCCACCCTTCCTTGGGTCAGAAACGAGAGATGCCTTTGCTTCTTCTGGATATCCCCGTTCGAGCTGCAGTACATGACGTTATAAGCGTTCTCTTTGTCAAAGTCCGCGGCTCCTTTCTCCAATCCCTTAATCAGCTTCCCGACGAAAGGCGAGAACAGGTTGTCCAGCACGATTCCGATAGTGTTGGTCTTCTGCAGCACAAGCGACCGCGCCAAGCCGTTAGGCACGTAATTGAGCTCACGCATAGCTTGAAGAATTTTGGCTCTGGACTCTGGCTTCACTCCTTTGCGATTGTTAAGAGTACGCGACACGAGCGTTACGGACAGCCCCGCTCTTTCCGCCACATCTTTAATTGTTGCCATTATGTTACCTCCGGTCTCTATGCCAAGGCATCGCTGCCCTTTGCATAAAAGCTATATTCTATGGGATAAATTCTCCTTCGGCGCGCCTTCCCGGTATCCGCCCGCAGGCGGCCGCAGGACTGCATTCGGCTGCGGCGCCAGCCAATGCGCCGCATTTCGCAGAACAAGTCCGATTTCCTTCTGATAATAGATGGGGAAACGCCAGACGGTCGTCCAGCTCGTTGTTATCCGGATGACTCCACCATACGAGCACATCGGTCTGATCCAGAATCTCTCTGCTTAAACCGTTTTCCGGCTCATCCTGGGTTGCCGTGCGGACCTCAAATGCATGCTCTTCCAAGAAGCCTTCGGCAATCGCCTGATGCATGCCATCCGGATAGACCCGGCTTACCGGCTCGTACCGGTCTTGATTATGCTCGCACCATACCGTTACCTTTACTATGCGAGTCACAGACATCTCCCTTTTCCTATTTTACCATTCATTTGCAAAACTAATAAATAGAGTTCCCTGACTTACCTCTATCTCCAGTCAAAAACAACACAGGTCCTGCTTAATGTTCCGCTTGCAATACGTTCATACACCGCAGCGCAGTTCGAAGGGGATTCCATGCTGTAAACACCTTCAACCTTGATGAGGCCATCCCTGATCCACTCCATCGCCTTCACCATATTGCCATGATTGCTGTTCGGCTCGAATTCCCGGGACTTACGCGGAAGCGACCACTCCCAGCCTGAGAATACATGAATATAACCATAAAAAATATTCAACAGCAGTTCATGCGCGAATGTATCGGTGGAGCGATACCAAGGCACTCCTATAATGTACAGCTCCCCTCCTTTGCGCAGATTGGATACCAGAGAAAAGACCGCTTCTTCCCGGCCGGAGCATTCCATGGCGAGACCGGCCGTCCCCTTCACCTCAGGCACGTCCTCCAGGGAAGCATGCACATGGCGCAGCCCACAGGACAATGCGACATTCCGGCGCTTCTCATTGGGATCGAATGCATAGACCTTATAGCCGCAATGCTGCATCACCTGGGCGCACATGAGGCCGACCACCCCGAGCCCCGTCACCAGCACCGATTCCGTCGGGCGGATCCGGGTATGAACCATCGAGGTCATCGATACCGCCGGAAAACGGCCAATTACCGCATGCTCAGGCAGCATTCCCGCAGGAATTGGTATTAGCTCGTCGTCGTTTACCCGGTTATAAGCGCGATGTGGCGTAAAAGCGAGAACTGAATCGCCTGCCCGGACATTCGTCACTTCGCTTCCGGTCTCCAGAACCTCCATCACCACAGCATAGCCGGTATCCACCGGATAGACGGTGCCTCCGAAATAATCCATATAAGCCCCGCGCTCCGAGCCCGAGGAAATCAAAGAAACCAAAGTGCGGCCGATTACCTCATGAGGGCCTGGCGGGCTGGAATCCCAATCGCATGAAACAAGCGCGGCTTGCTGCTTCTCTATAAAACGCACGACCTGATTTTCGCGTATCGTTATGACAAACGCCGCCTCTCTATATATTTTCCTGTGTGTAACGTTTCACATTTAAATTAGCAGAACTCCTTAACCATTGTCAAATACTACTGCCCTTCAATGCGGCGAATCAGCCCGAATAGCTCCGCCGATTGGTGACAATTGTCCAGCACCCCGAAGGGAATGCCTGAAGGGTACAAGGCTTCCAGGCTGCCCTTAACCGCACCAATTACCGGCTCATAGACGGCATTCACAATCTGCGCCTGCGGAGCGGCAGCTTTAATTTCCGCAATAACTGTTTCCAGGAGCAGCGGGTATTTCGACTTGAACAGACCGCCGGATAAAACCACATCCAGCCCGGTCCCCTGCATGCCGTATTGCATGATTCCCGCTGTAACATACCGGCTGATGCTTCTGGCAAAGCTGCTTACCAAACCGACGGCGACTCTATCTCCCTGATCGGCAAGCTCAAAGAGCAGATAGGTCATGTCCTTGGCACTCCTGCCCAACCGGTTCCGGGGCAGGTCGTAAAGAATTTGCTCGGCTGATTCGCGCTGATAAAAGTCCAGCACCCGCTGCGTCAGGCCGGTCGGAGGAAGCCTGCCGATCTCCGCATCGAAGAGCGCCCGATGGATACGTTTTCCCAGACCCCTGCCGCCTTGATCGTCTTCATCAATGTAGCTGCTGTACACCCGCTCCGCCCCTGCCCTGCTGCGTATAGCCACATTCAGACCGGTTCCGGCGCATATAATCGCACAATCGGACGTATCCGTTCCCGCCCGCAGCGCGATCAGACAATCGTTGCTCACCTTTACTTTGGAGCAGTCCAATTCCCTCTCCAGCATGGATCGGATCAGCGTCTCTTCCTCCAGCCAATTGACGCCGGCAATGCCTGCCGTCACGCTATCGATATCTTCCAGCTTGCAGCCTGCCTGCTCCAACGCCGCCTCGACGGCTTGACGAATAGCTTCCGTCGCATGCTCCAGGCCATCGAAGTAAAAGCAGGAGCCGTAGCCCGTCCCCTTGGAGATCAGCTGGCCCAGCGTATCGAAGATGACTGCGACCGTCTTGCTTCCCCCCTGGTCCAATCCCATGTGCAAAGTCATATGCATCCTCCCACTTTTGTGTAACGTTACACCAAACTAATGTATAACTCCCCTGGCAGATTGTCAATCGGAGTCAGCCCAACTGCTTGAAGCATAATGAAAAGAGCACCGGACACGGTACTCTCTCGCAGTTGGCGCTGAGGTACCGCCCTCACCAAACATTCTTTCCCGCCGCAGGGGCTTACTTCAAGGAACAGGGTGATCGGGTAGACCAATCGGAATTGAATAAACCCCCATTTGACCGCCAGATAATGGAATTGTTTGTAATTTCGCTGGCGGTTGGCATCCCATCAGCTAAAAATATACCCACACCCTTGATAACTAGCGTTCTAATGTGTCACAATCAATATAGGATACGCAGAATATCCGCGTGAAGCTTACATAGATCCCGGACGCGAGTCACCATGCAAAATGAGGAGGAAATTCATTCATGAAAACAATGAAACTGGGAACCAGCACTCTGGAGGTGCCGGTCGTAGCAGTCGGCTGCATGCGTATTAATTCACTGGACAAGCCCGAGGCGGAACGCTTTATCCAAACAGCATTGGAAGAAGGTGCGAATTTCTTCGACCATGCGGATATTTACGGCGGTGGAGCATGCGAGGAAATATTCGCGGATGCCATCCATATGAACGATGATATTCGCGAGAAAATCATCCTGCAGTCCAAGTGCGGCATTCGCAAGGGGTCGTTCGACTTCTCCCTTGAGCATATTTTAGAATCGGTGGACGGTGCCTTGAAGCGGCTCAAAACCGATTACCTGGACATTCTGCTTCTTCACCGTCCCGATGCGCTGGTAGAACCGGAAGAGGTGGCAAAGGCTTTTGATATTCTGGAAAGCTCGGGTAAAGTCCGTCATTTCGGCGTTTCCAATCAAAACCCGACACAGATCCAGCTGCTGAAGAAGTTTGTGAAGCAGCCGCTTGTGGCCAACCAGCTGCAGCTCAGCATCACCAACGCCAATATGATCTCCAATGGCGTGAATGTGAACATGGAAAATGATTCAGCTATAAACCGCGATGGCAGCATACTTGATTTCTGCCGGCTGAACGATATCACCATCCAGCCTTGGTCGCCTTTCCAATACGGATTCTTTGAGGGTGTTTTCCTCGGAAGCGAGAAGTTCCCGGAGTTGAATAAGAAGATCGATGAAATCGCAGGCAAATATGATGTCAGCAATACAACCATCGCCATCGCGTGGCTTCTGCGCCATCCGGCACACATGCAGCCGGTCACCGGTACGATGAACATAGAGCGGCTGATTGATTGCTGCAAAGCTAGCGAGATTTATCTGACGCGCGAAGAATGGTACGAAATCTATCGTGCGGCAGGCAATGTGCTTCCTTAAACATACAGGCATAAGCTTTTGTAGCCCAGCAGCCTCATGTCCTTTTGGACAGAGGCTGCTTTTTTCTATCCTTCAGTTTGCAGAGGTGTTCCTCGATTTTTTTAGGATTGATAACTGAGCTCTTGATAATCGTCTGACAGGAAGGTATCGGTGCAAGCTGCTCAAGGCCTCCCCAAAAAGAAAAAAGCAGCCATCACAGAAGAGACTCTGCGGCAACGAGTCGTGGATCAGCAAATTCACCTTATTTTATAACGCATTTCAACTCAATATTTAAAAAGTACAGTATATTCTATAGTTCTTCTGGTAAAACGTTTTAGGCATACACGATATAATAAAGCTCTGGAAAGGAGAACCAGACCAAGAAATGTAAGCGCTTAATATGCTTAAATAAAATTATTGTAGGGGGAATGTAATCCAATGAGTAGAAAGCTCAAACAGGTCTTCTCGATCTTACTCGCTGCAACCTTGCTTGTCCCTTCAGGCTGGCTCGCGCCGGTCGCGGAAGCCGCAGCGCCGGAAA
Source organism: Paenibacillus sp. JT31N17 (assembly GCF_056269255.1). Classification (NCBI taxonomy): domain Bacteria; kingdom Bacillati; phylum Bacillota; class Bacilli; order Caryophanales; family Paenibacillaceae; genus Paenibacillus; species Paenibacillus sp. JT31N17. The sequence continues at coordinate 52,543 of NZ_JBWDNP010000004.1, read as the reverse complement.
TACCCGTAATATTGTATCATCGGATTGTCGATAATGCGACGGACGACTGGACTCATACAAGTGTGGATCATTTCACGAGTCAGATGAAATACCTGAGCGACAATGGTTATGACACTTTGTCTGCAGAACAGTATGTCAATATCCTCGAAGGAACAGAACCGTCCCCGGATAAGCCGATCCTGCTGACATTCGACGACGCGACTCCTGACTTCATTACCCATGCACTCCCGGTGTTGAGGGAATATGGAATGAAATCCGTTCAGTTCGTTGTCAGCGATTGGATCAACGGCAATTACAGCATGACGACGGCGCAATTGCAAGAGCTTGCGGCAGAGCCCGGCGTCAGCCTCCAGAACCATTCCCAGACGCATAACGGCAGCGAGGATAGCGCAGCCGGAGAGATTTGGACGGGCAATATCACCAAGGAGCAGGCTGATGGCGAGATTGCCGCAGCGAATGCATATCTGAAAAATATCACGGGCAAGGACCCTGTTCTCTTGGCTTACCCCTACGGTGCCTTCAATGCGAACGCAGAGGCAGCAGCACAGGAGAACAGCATGAAATACGCCTTTAAAGTAGGTTATCCGAATCAAGGGAACTACGCTATGGGCCGCCACTATATGATGAGAAGTACGACCCTGGGCCAATTCGCTGCAATGGTTGGCGGACCTGCACCGGCAGAACAATCAGATACGGTTTATCACGAAACCTTTGCAAGCGGCACGGGAGCTGCTGCACAATCAGGCAGCGCCAGCCTGACGCAGGCCACCGGTAAAGTATTTGCCGGCAATGCGGACGGAGCTGCTTTATCTGTAAGCAATAGACTCAATGACTACGATGCGGCTGATTTCAAATTCGCCGACATCGGTCTGGCCAACGGCAAAACCTACACGGTAACCGTTACCGGCTATGTTGACGCTGATGCGGTTGTGCCTGACGGCGCGCAAGCTTATCTTCAAACGGTAAGCAGCTACGGCTGGTTGGCGGGCGCAGATTTTGCAGCCGGAGAAGCTTTTACCTTAACTAAAGAGTTTACGGTTGATACTAGCAAAGATACGAGCCTGCGCGTTCAATCCAACTCTGCCGGGGCCGCTGTTCCATTCTACATTGGAGATGTATTAATCACCGAGGAGGCATCTTCAGGCGGTGGTGAAGAAGAACCTCCCAGACCGCCGGCTTTAGACTTCACCACAATAAATTTCGAGGATCAAACAGCAAGCGGCTTTGAAGGCCGTGCAGGCACCGAAACGCTTACCGTTACCAATGAAGCCAACCATACCGACGGCGGTTCATACGCTTTGAAAGTAGAGAACAGATCCGATGCCTGGCATGGGCCGACACTGCATGTGGAGAAATATGTTGATGAGGGTTCCGAATATAAAATTTCATTCTGGGTCAAGCTGATCTCCCCCGCCAGCTCGCAGCTCCAGCTGTCCACGCAGGTTGGTCAGAGCAGCCCCAGTTATATTAACCTTACACCAAAAACAATCAGCACCAGCGACGGCTGGGTTCAGTTCGAAGGAACATACCGTTATACAGATGCAGGCAACGAATTTTTGACCATCTATGTGGAAAGCTCCAATAATAAAACAGCATCCTTCTATATCGACGATATCAGCTTTGAACGTACAGGTTCGGACCCGATCGCCATACAGAAAGACCTGACTCCGATCAAGAATGCTTATCAAAACGAGTTCCTGATCGGAAACGCGATATCGTCGGATGATCTGGAAGGTGTCAGACTTGAGCTTCTCAAGATGCATCACAATGCCGCTACAGCAGAAAATGCGATGAAACCGGATCAGCTGCAGTCTGTGAAGGACAACTTTACCTTTACCTCAGCGGATGCGCTTGTGAGTACAGCTCTGGCCGAGGGATTGCAGATGCATGGGCATGTGCTGGTATGGCATCAGCAGACGCCTGCTTGGATGAATACGTCCAACGGTTCCCCCTTGGGAAGGGATGAAGCTCTCGTCAATTTGAGGACCCATATCAAAACGGTCATGGAGCATTTCGGCAATAAGATGATCTCTTGGGACGTCGTCAACGAAGCGATGAACGATAACCCTCCCAACCCATCGGATTGGAAAGCTTCACTGCGTCAATCCCCTTGGTATACTGCCATCGGACAGGATTATGTGGAGCAGGCGTTCCTGGCGGCAAGAGATGTGCTGGACGCGCATCCGGAATGGGATATCAAGCTTTATTACAATGATTATAACGAAGATAATCAAAGTAAATCTCAGGCCATTTACAGCATGGTCAAAGAAATCAATGATAGGTATGCGCTGTCTCACCCTGGCAAACTCCTCATCGACGGCGTCGGCATGCAGGGGCACTACAATGTAAACACGAACCCGGACAATGTTAAATTGTCCCTGGAGAAGTTTATTTCCTTAGGTGTAGAAGTAAGCATAACCGAGCTTGACATTCAGGCAGGCAGCAGCAACCAGCTCCCCGAGCAGCTTGCGAATGCCCAAGGCTACTTGTACGCTCAGCTGTTTGACATCTTCAAGGTCCACGCGGCAAGTATCAAGCGGGTAACCTTCTGGGGACTGGATGACAGTTCAAGCTGGAGAGCCGCTAATAATCCGCTGCTGTTTGATAAGGACCTGCAGGCCAAACCGGCTTACTACGGTGTAATTGATCCGGATAAATTTATGGAGGAGCATCCGCCTGTATTGGCAGAAGCCAAGCAATCCACCGCTAATTTTGCTACGCCTTCAATCGACGGTGCTGTTGACGCTGTCTGGAGCGAATCGGCTGAAATACCGGTTAATAACTATCAGATGGCGTGGCAAGGTGCGACCGGAGCAGCAAAAGCTCTCTGGGATAATCAAAACCTGTATGTTCTGATCCAGGTCAGCGACGCGCAGCTTGACAAAACTAACGCAGCTGCCTATGAACAGGATTCCATCGAAATCTTCCTGGACGAAAACAATGCAAAGACATCGTTCTATCAGGATGACGATGGACAATACAGAGTTAACTTCGACAATGAGACTTCATTCAATCCGCCGGGCATCGCAGACGGTTTCGTATCGGCAACCAAGGTTTCCGGTACAAATTACACGGTTGAAGTGAAGATTCCGTTCAAAAAGGTAACACCAGGAACCGATAAGAAACTGGGTTTTGACTTACAGATCAATGACGCTAAGGACGGCGCCCGTCAAAGCGTTGCCGCATGGAACGATACGACAGGCAATGGTTACATGGACACTTCCGTGTACGGCGTACTGACCCTCACCGGCAATCCCGTTGATCCCGTTGATCCTGTTGATCCCATTGATCCCGTTGATCCTGTTGATCCTGTTGATCCCGTTGATCCCGTTGATCCCGTTGATCCTGTTGATCCCGTTGATCCTGTTGATCCCGTTAATCCGGGCGGCTCAATTGGCTACGGATATAACCCGTCGACAGGAAACGTTGAGGTCAAAGACGGCAATGTTACGATCCTCCCTGAAGTGAAGAACGTGGGCGGCCAAGTAACAGGCGTCGTTTCCGCTGAAAATCTGAAAAGCGCGCTTGAACAGGCTGCTCCAGCAGCAAACGGCAAGAAACATATCGTAATCGAAGTGCCGAAGCAAGCGGATGCAAATTCATATGAAGTGCAGTTGCCGTCTCAAAGCTTGAAGGGTCAAGAAAACTTCGTGCTGTTGATGAAGACAGAACATGCAACGATTGAAATTCCAGGCAAGATGCTGTCCAATGTGACTGAGAATCCGGAGCAAGTATCCATCCGCGTAGCCAAGGCTTCGACAGTCAATCTGGACGCAGCTGCCCGAGAACAGATCGGTGACCGTCCGGTACTGGATCTGAGCGTGGTAGCCGGTGACAAAGTCATCGCTTGGAACAATCCGAATGCGCCTGTAACGATATCTGTTCCTTACACGCCGACAGCAGAAGAGCTCAGCAATCCGGATTCGATTGTCGTTTGGTACATCGCTGACAATGGCGAAGTGACATCGGTCCCGAACGGCCGATATGATGCAGCAACCGGAACAGTTGTATTCCAAACGACCCACTTCAGCACCTATGCTGTGACCTCCGTCATCAAAACCTTCGGAGACCTGAAGAATGTCCCATGGGCAAAGCAAGCGATTGACGCCATGGCAGCCCGCGAGGTCATCAAAGGAACATCCGAGGACAGCTTCTCTCCTGCAGCTTCCATCAAGCGAGCGGACTTCATCGCCCTTCTTGTAAGAGCGCTTGAATTGCACGGTACAGGCAAGAATGAAGCGAAGTTCAGCGATGTCCAGAAAACCGCCTATTATTATGATGAGCTGGTCATTGCGAAGGAGCTGGAAATCGCCACCGGCTTTGGAGACAATTCATTTAAACCAAGCCGCAATATCTCCCGTCAAGATATGATGGTACTGACGACACGCGCGCTGGCGGCAGCCGGCAAGCAGCTCGATGCCAGCGGAACCTTAGACGCTTATCCTGACGCGGCAAGCATTTCTGTTTACGCCAAAGACAGCGCTGCAGGTCTGGTAAGATCCGGAGTTGTGAACGGCAGGAACGGCATGATTGCGCCAAACGAATCGCTCACCCGCGCTGAAGCGGCGGTTATCCTGTACCGCATCTGGAATCTGTAATCCCAGCTATGAAAGCCGATCAAGCAGGAGGGGGCGCAGCCCCTTCCTCTCACCCATGAAAACACGCGTGTAAATAAAGCTTAAGCCCGCAAGTGTAAATAACAAATGAGCCCAGCCATCTTACAAATGGCTGGGCTCATTCTGGTTTTTTTACGTTCATCCTTCAACTGCTCGATGATCTTGTTGGGCGAAACAGTGATGGGATTTGATCGTTGTCTGGATTTATTATCATGGATTCCCACTCGGACAAATACATACCTCCCCTAATGCCAGAATAGATCTTTAATGATAAGGTTTTCTGTAAAGGAACTGGGGGCTTTCTGGAAAGCTCCCTCTTTTCAAAATCTAACTTACATTTACCTCAACTTTATGAGAAGATTAAAGGAATGTTCTTACTTTACATTATAGGGAATAAATTAAAAGTTTGGTTGAGGGGTGGTTATCATGGACTTATATGTTATTTGTCTCGTCATAGGTGTGCTTCTGGTGGCCTTAGGCTTATTCGGGTTTGAATTAGGAAGTCACATCGGGGTGGAAACATTCTCTCTCGCTTGTCTCTTTGTCACCTTCGGAGGGCTGGGATTGATAATAGAAAATTGGATATTAACTTCGACAATATCGTTTGGCTTTACTATTATAATCCATTTTCTGGTTATAGTCCCATTGAGAAAGGTACAAAGTTCCACATCAATCTCTCGTACAAGTCATGTGGGTAGTATTGCTACAGTAGTTTCTCTTGTACCTGCCAAAGGATTTGGTGAGATTCTTATGAATGCGAAGCTTGCCCGGTCCAACCAGATAGCGTCGAGTTTCGACGGTGAAGACTTACCCGTAAATACGAGAGTAGTGGTTGTAACTATCACTAGTGAAGGTGTCTATCAAGTAAGTAAATTAAATTGATTATGAGGAGGTTTTTTAATGTCGATGCCCATTCTTATTGGTGGCGGGTTAGTGGTTCTAATTCTTGTTGTGGGTTTTTTGACTTTTATTTCAAAATACAAAACAGTCTCTCCAGACCAGGCTCTCATCGTAACAGGCAGCTATCTCGGCAATAGGAATGTTATTTCATCTGATCCCGATTCTACAAATCCACGTAGGGTGAAGATCATAAGTGGCGGCGGAACCTTCGTCTTACCGATTTTCCAGCGGGCACAGGCGATAAGTCTGCTTTCGCATAAAATCGATGTTTCGACTCCTGAAGTCTACACGGAGGAGGGGGTACCGATCATGGCGGATGCAACCGCTATCATTAAAGTCGGCGGGACAATGGAAGATATCTTCTCGGCGGCCGAGCAGTATCTTGGTAAACCCGTTGAGTCACTCAGACTTGAAGCGCAGGAAGTTCTAGAGGGCCATCTTCGCTCGATTCTTGGATCAATGACTGTTGAGGAGATCTACAAGGACCGCAAGAAGTTTGCTTCTGAGGTGCAAGAGGTAGCCCACATCGACTTAAAAAAAATGGGTCTTACCATTGTCTCTTTTACAATCAAGGATGTACGGGACAAAAACGGCTATCTTGATGCTCTTGGTAAACCCCGTATTGCAGCTGTCAAACGTGATGCACAGATCGCCGAAGCGGAGGCCAATAAAGAAGCTGCTGTAAAAAGAGCGCAAAATGATGAACATGCGCGTCGTGCAGAGATCACAAAAGAAACGGCCATTGCTGAAGCTGAAAAGGATATGGAACTGAAAAAGGCAGCGTTTAAAAAAGAGCAGGATACGGCAAAAGCTGTAGCAGATGCAGCTTATGGTATTCAGCAAGCTACTTCGGAACAGTCCGTCATTGAAGCGAAGATGAAGGCGCAGCAAATCCAGAAAGAGAAAGATATCGAATTAGCGGAAAAGGAGTCCCTCCGCAGGCAGAAAGAGCTGGAAGGAACGGTAATGAAACAAGCCGATGCTGACCTTTACCGGCGTACTAAGGATGCCGAAGCCGCTCGTATTGAGCAAGAAACAAAAGCCGCTGCTGATGCCGAATCACTGCGTTTGCAGGCTGAAGCAGACGCCAATGCCAAAAAAGCCCGGGCGACTGCTGAAGCAGAAGCAGAACGGGCTAAAGGAACCGCAGCCGCTGATGTAGAACGCGCGAAAGGTAAAGCTACCGCTGATGCTGAGATCTCCAAAACGGAAATCCTCAAAGCACAGGGCGAGATGGAAGCCGCAGCTGAAAAAGCCCGTATCGACAACTTGAGTGCTGAGGGTCAAGCAACAGCATTCGCTATCGAAGCTAAAGGTATTGCAGAAGCTAGGGTTTTCGAGGCTAAGGCTAAAGCCGAGGTAGAGAAAGAAATGGGTCTAGCTGAAGCAGCTTTGAAACTTGGCCAACTTCGCTTCGTCGAACTTATTACTGCCGTTCTCCCAGAAATCGCTGGTAAGATTGCCGAACCAATGGGCAACATCGATAAAATCACGATTATCGACACCAATAGTGAAGGTGGAGGTGGTATGGGGAAAATCACAGGTCAAGTAACAAACCTTATGAAATTCCTGCCTGAAGTTGTTGAGGATATGACTGGCATAAAATTGTCCGATGTACTCTCAGGATTAACAAAAGGCCGTCTTAGTGGGGAAGCCTACGATCCGGTCAGCTTTCCTAATCTCCTGAAAAGTCTCGAAGGGGTAGATTCGAAGGCATTAGAAGCTGTTCTGAAAAATTTCAATCCAAATAAAGTTGAAGGGCCTGAAGTTGAGTAGGCATAGAGGGATGTATAAAAACAAAGGCTGACTTCTTGTCACCGCTTTTGATTTGTACGCCCAGCTTGGACGGACATTTCTACGCTGATAAAAATAAAAATTATATAGAGGCGCATGATAAGTTCTTTGGTAACCCGTCTATATCTTGTTAATACAGGAGAACGAGAACATGTATGCATCAGGAAACCGGGCACTGCAGGGCTAATGCTACATGTTCTAGTCCAGGGTTCAAATGGCAAACCGCAAAATATTGCGAAACTTGGCCTCCCGCCTTTGCTGCGGCTCAATGCTAGCGGCGCTTATATCATCGGTGTAAGATACATGTCTGCGAACTGCTTCGATACCATTGTGACGCTCCAAATCTACTGAAGCATCTGATATCGGGTTTGTGAATTGGTTCTTCAGTGAAGTCAGTTACCCCGGATGGATGAATCTCTATTCACGGAAATTTTCTCTAATCATAAACTCACAGTCCAGTGTATGATCATTTACCATTCCAGAGGCTTGCATAAAAGCGTAACAAATCGTCGACCCGACAAATTTGAAACCTCGCCTTCTCAAATCCTTACTCATCGCATCCGATTGCGTTGTAGTCGCCGGAACCTCGCTTTTGTTGCGCCAGTGATTACGAATCGGTATGCCACCGACGAACTGCCAAATGTACGCATCAAAGCTGCCGAATTCCTCGCGCACCTTCAAAAAGTTTTGAGCATTTGTGATTGCCGACTGAATCTTCAAGCGATTGCGGATGATCCCCCCATCTTCCATCAACTCCTCCACCTTGTCCTGATCATACTCTGCCACCTTGTCCGGATCAAATCCGTCGAAGGCTCGCCGATAGCCCTCGCGTTTCTTCAGTACTGTATACCAGCTTAAGCCAGCCTGCGCTCCTTCTAACAGAAGTAACTCAAAGAGTTTTTGATCATCATGGACCGGTACTCCCCATTCATGATCATGATAATCCATATACAACGGATCTTCATTGACCCAAGCGCAACGTACAGGCATCCATTCCACCTTCCTTTCCTAAAACTATAAGATACGGGCTACGAGCGAGTGAAATCATATAAAATAAAATTTGCTCTAGAATTAAAAACTCTAGGGCATTCTTGTTAAAGGCGAGAAACCTTATGGACATATAACAAGGCATTCTGTATCTCCTAAGAAATTCCGAAATTCATTGCTGTTATATTGCAATTTTATATATGTATGTAGGACCAGTTAATACCTTAGCTCTGACATTCACTCTTGAACCTTCGGTGCAAGTTGTTGTTCGCCACAGGCAAAGTTATGATTAAGCAAAAACCCGACCTCTTGCAGTCGGGTTCTACATTTGGTGGAGGCGAGGGGGGGGATCAAACCCCTGTCCGAAGACTACGTCACATGCGCTTCTACAGGTGTAGTCACAGTCTTGATGTCACCCGAGTATCGTCCCGTTTATTATTGACAAAGTTTATTTGAGATGATAAGTTGACGTAATACCCATTTTTATGGGTCATATTACAAGGGGTGCTTTATATGTTTTTACCTGTGCACGAACGATTCATAAATCAAGCAAAGGAAACGCTCAGTCAGGATCAACGAGTTCGGGGCCTCCTTGCAGGCGGTTCCATGATGACGAAGACCATGGATGAGTATAGCGATTTAGACCTTATCATCGTATACGACTCTGCCTATCAGGAGCAAGTCATGAATCAACGGCTTGATATTGCAGAAGGATTGGGCAAGCTGCTTTCTGGTTTCACAGGAGAACACGTTGGTGAACCTCGTTTGGTTATTTGCTTATACGGACCAGAGCCTCTGCATGTCGATCTTAAATTCGTTACATTGGAAGAGCTTAATATACGGATTGAAAACCCTCTTATTTTATGGGAGAGGGATCAGGAAATCAGTAAAATTTTTGAAGAGACCTCCCCCTCACATCCTTATCCAAGTGCACAATGGACAGAGGACCGCTTCTGGGTCTGGATCCATTACGGCGCAACGAAGCTAGGAAGAGGGGAATGGTTTGAATTAATCGATCATATTACATTTATTCGCGGTACTGTATTGGGTCCTTTGGTGTTGATGCATAATGGCCAACTTCCCAGAGGAGTTAGAAAGCTGGAACAATATGGCGTCAGTGAAATAGAAGAGCTAATAAAGACGATCCCTTTGCACAGTTCCGAGAGTTGCTACCATGCGTTAAAAAATACGATCCACATCTATAAACGCTTGCGTCAACATTCTGATGGACTCGTATTAAAAGAAGAGGCGGAACATGCATCTATTGCTTACCTTGAGAAGGTGTATGCTTCGTTGATTAATTAGAACGCAAAAAGAGCACCTGGAATGCTGCTCTTTCTCATGGTATTGGTGGAGGTGAGGGGGATCGAATCCCTCTCCGATGGAACGCCACATGGGTTTCTACGGGTGTAGTCACGCTTGCGTATTATAACTCTTCATGCGTTTTTGGATCCTGCCCCCATAAGCGTCCGTCCTCACTACTGAACGCTGAGATTGCTTTCATTTCCTCTTCCGACAATTCGAAATCAAAAATATTTAAATTCTCAGTCTGGTGCTTTAAAGAACTAGCCTTCGGGATCGGAAGCGCTCCAAGTTGGATATGCCAACGCAAAATCGTTTGTGCGTTTGTCTTCCCATGAGCCGCAGAAATTGCTCCAATCTTTTCATCCTTCAGCATGCTATGACCGCGGCCCAGAGGGCTCCACGATTCCGTTACGATACCTAATTCAGCATCTTTCGCACGCTGATGCTCTTGATTGAAATAGGGATGGAGTTCAACTTGATTTATACTTGGTGCAACCCCGGTCTCCCGAATCAAACGTTCGTTGTACTCCGGCAGGAAATTGCAGACCCCGATGGAACGGATATAGCCCCGCTTCTTAGCTTCAATCATCGCCTGCCAAGCTTCCACATATAAATCAATTTTGGGATTAGGCCAATGGATCAAATATAGATCGTAATAATCCAGCCCTCCTCTATATAATGACTCCTCAATCGTTACAATGGCTTCCTGATAAGCTTGTCGACGCCCAGGCAGCTTCGAGCAGATCAACAGTTCTTCTCTCGCTACAGAACTCTGGCGGACAGCCTGTCCAACAGTCCCCTCATTCTCATAGTTGAACGCTGTATCAATCAGACGGAATCCTGCATCTATCGCGCTTGCAATCACCTTCACTCCAGCTGCACCCCTAAAACCACCAGTGCCAAATCCAATGACTGGTACTCTCAAACCATCGTTCAATAGCTTTTCCGGAATAGTCTGGTTCAAATAAACAACCCCCTTTACCTTCTTAATAAAAAGATAGCATAGCTTCGCCGCTTAAGCAAAATTCTACCTGCCAGTTTTGTGCTATAACAGTTAAATTAAGGAGAATCTTCCGATGAATAAGGTGATGGACATGGAACAAGAAGGAGAGTTGCTACCATGCGTTAAAAAGTACGATCCACATCTATAAACGCTTGCATCAACATTCTGATGGACTCGTATTAAAAGAAGAGGCGGAATATGCATCTATTGCTTACCTTGAGAAGGTGTATGCTTCGTTGATTAATTAGAACGCAAAAAGAGCACCTGGAACGCTGCTCTTTCTCATGGTATTGGTGGAGGCGAGGGGATTTGAACCCCTCTCCGAAGATCACGCCACACAGGTTCTACGGGTGTAGTCAGAGTCTTGATGTTACTTGTGAGTAACTGGAATTAATAACGGCCTGACTTTCAATTGCTTCCCAATCACTCAATACATGATTATTCATCTAGGAGAAGCGCAAGGCTTGTCTTCTCATCCACATCGTTGCAACCCACTTTTCCCCTTTGATTACTGGTGTACCTGCATGCAAGGTGAAATCGTTTAATTCATGACTACTGTAGAAATATTCGAAGTAGACCGCCATGCCTTTGTTAGGAATAACAGAAATATTAAGTAAAGGGAATGCCGTTTCTCCCCCTTCCTCCACATCATTCAAATACATCACGAGCGTACTAATTCGATTATTGGCACTTGCTCGGCTCGTTTCTGCGAAGAAATCATAATGAGGACGATACTCTTCGCCAGGGGTATACAGCAGAACTTGCAAGCCATCACCATGCTCGATAGGAATATTCATAATTTGAGAGAATCGCTTCTCGATTCTTGTAATCGTCTCATTCCCCTCACAAAACACCCCGCTGCTCGTTCTAATTTGATTGACTACATGATCTCCGCCTATTTTTGAACGCTGCAATTGATCTCTGGAATGTTTAATCAGCTCATCGCATTCCTCATTGCTAAGCACATTTCCTAGTACGACAACCAGAGGTTCCTCGTACCTGGCAAGGATTCGAATCTCTCGATCTTCTGTCTTGATCGTATTTCCAGTATGATCAAATATCGTCCGTTCTTTCTCAGTCGTATCCCCTGTCATCTTTTACAGCCCCTAATTAAGACATCCATCATAAACGATACCATAAAATGGAACTATTTGCCCAACTATATTCAGAAAAATCAAAATAATCAAGCTGACTGATAACCTAAAACAGGATGAAAAAACAAGAGAACCCCGCAGCTAAAACTTTGTTATAAAAAAATTATAATGGTGTTTTAAGTTGGCGACACAATTTAAAGCAATAGAAAAACCCGACCTCTTGCGGTCGGGTTCTACATTTGGTGGAGGCGAGGGGATTTGAACCCCTGTCCGAAAATAACGCCACACAGGCATCTACGGGTATAGTCACGGTTTTGATGTCACCTTAGCAAGCACCCTGTGAATCATCTGTCTACAGAATGTTCTTTCAAAATATATGCAACAGTCTCCAACGAACATATTCCTTTTGCAATATCTACAATAAACTCCACTGCATATTCACGTTCCATTCTTAGATGTTTTCCATTTAACATAAGGAATGATTTTGTAACCAGATAGGCTGTCCGTTTATTGCCATTGTGGAAGCAATGATTCTTCACTAGAGACTCTAGTAAGGCTGCAGCTTTGTCATATAAATTTCGATAAGCATCTTCCCCAAAAACACTTTGCTGCGGTCTATGTACCGCAGATTCCAGCAAGCCGTGATCCTTCACACCCGCTTGGTCTGCGTCGTTCATTTTTTTCATCATGAAGTAGTGGGCTGAAATAATCTCTTCTTTGGTCAGAAATGTTGTCATATCATCGGTCTCTTAAATCCTCTAGGATACCTTCGTCCTCTTCAAATACGTCAAAGAAAGCTTCAAGAACCTCTGGTCTTACATTATCGGGGATTTGACCTTGCCTCGCCTTTTTCAATACCACTTCACCGCGATCATTCTCAATAAATTCGATCTCGTCACCTTGTGAGACATTTAATTTTTCAGCAAGCCTTTTCGGCAAGCTTACTCCCAGGCTGTTGCCCATTCGCCCTATTTTGCGGGAATAACGCATCACATTCGGTTTATCATTTGTCACTTTGACCACACCATTCATTGATATTCCCCTCTCTATAAGTATACCCTTCACTTAATAGGTTATACCTTATAACTTATAACTGTTATAACGGTATATACATACTAGCAAATTTCTGCTCAATTATAAAGCAAAAACCCGACCTCTTGCGGTCGGGTTCTGCATTTGGTGGAGGCGAGGGGATTTGAACCCCTGTCCGAAAATAACGCCACACAGGCATCTACGGGTATAGTCACGGTTTTGATGTCACCTTAGCAAGCGCCCCGCAACAGGCTATCGCCAAGGTCAGCCTGATTGTCTTCTTCAGCTCACCGCAGGCGGAGATGAGACAGCGTATTCCACTATATGTTAGCCCCTATCCCAGTCACATGGACGATGCTGGGTAGAAGCACGCCAACAGTTTCTTAGGCTGCTAAAGCGTAGTTGTTTTGAGTTTTGCCATTTAATAGGCTTTAGCGTTGATAAAGCGGACGCGTCCCCACTACCCGCAACCCGTGCTCGAACTATCCCCGTCGAATCCATAAACGCCCCCAATGTTGCATAAACGGCATCGTTGCCACCGTCTAGCAGGCGAGACGCTCAATAGACATGTCGCCGATCCTTCACTCCGATCAGCTTCAACGCTTCGAGCAAAAGTTAATCATTCGTTAATACTTCTATAGTATAACACATTTGATCAGGAAAGATCAGATGTCTTTCTGGAAAGCTTGGTTTCCGCCGCCATATTAACCAGCACCGCTACCTTGCCACCTTCTGCTTCTCGCGCAAAGCCCGTTGGATATCCCGCTGTGCATCCCGCTTGGCTGACGTCTCGCGTTTGTCATACTGCTTCTTACCCTTACCCAGCCCAATTAGCAGCTTGGCATATCCATTGCGCACATAAATCTTGAGCGGCACAATTGAATATCCATCCTGCTTCGACAGGCCCAGCAGCTTGTGAATCTGCGCTTTATGCAGCAGCAGCTTGCGCGCACGCGTCGGATCGGTCGGATTATACCGGTTGCCCTGCTCGAAAGCGCTGATATGCATGTTGTGAATGAAAATCTCACCGTTGCGGATGGTTGCAAACGCGTCGCTTATGTTCGCTTTTCCCAGGCGCAGCGCCTTGATCTCGGTTCCCATGAGCACAATGCCCGCTTCAAACGTATCCTCGATGAAATAGTCATGGGAAGCCTTCTTGTTCTGGGCCAGTTGTTTCCCGTCACTTTTCTTGCCCATGCCAATCACCTCTTTACTCAAGATACAATCATCATGTCCTTCGGCTGCAAAATGAACTCCTGACAGCCTTTAGTCAGGAGTCCATTGTAGCAACTTTACCGGCTGAAATCAAGAACCGCCAGCAGCTGCTTTAACCGGTTTCGGCTTTAATTTTCGTTATTCTTGGCAACAGCTGCCGGTCCGCCGCCTTCGTTTTTCTTCTTGGCCGGTCTGCCGGCATTACCTTGCGGGTTGCCGCTTGGGCTTGCTGCGCTGGCGCCGCCTGCACTCCCCGCCGGTTTCTTAGCCCGGGGTCCTCCGGACCTGCCTGCTGAAGACTGGTTCCGTCCAACGCGAGTCGTGGTAGGGCCCATGCCCCGCCCGCCGCCCGAACGGCCATTCCGGCCTGAAGAGCCTCCGCGGCCTCTCTTGCCGCTACGGTCATCCGGATCTTCACCATCATCAATAATGCCGCCCGTTCCGCGAATCGGGAGGCCCCACATATCATTGCGCACCGGGCGCGCAGGCGCGGCATTCGAATCAATCTGCTCCGCCGCTGCTGCTATTGTTCCCTTGCTGTTATCTTCATTCCCCAATATTCGGTCCAAGTTATAATCATCCTCCGGTTTCCAGGCGCGTTCGTCGCCTTTGCTTCTCTTTATCTCACTGCCTTCTCCAGCTCCGCCGGCACGTCTTGCCTTACGCGGCTGAGCGGCTGGCTCCGCTTGACCTCTCCCACGCGGACCTACACTGGCCGTTCCGCCTGCTGCTCCGCGTCCGCGGCCGCCCTCGGCCGAACCACGGCCTGCCGCTTCCGCGCCGCGCGGTCCGCGGTCAGCGCCCGCTTCACCGGGCTTGCGCCCGCGTTTCGCTTTCACGCCGCCTTTGCGCCCGCCGCCTAGTGCCGCCGCGCCCGGCTTGCGCCCACGCTCGCCGCCGCGGGCATCCGCTCCGCCGCTCTTGCCGCCGCGCCCGCTGCGCAGACCACCGGCAGCCGTGCCTTGACTGCGTTTGCCTCGGCCGCCGCCCGGCAGCGCGTCTGTGAACTCGCGTCCGCGTCCGCCGCGTTCCACGCTTTCCGCTTTGCTCTCCACAATAGCGAAATCGATCGTGTGCTCGATCATGCTTACGGCATCAACACGGACGCGAAGCTCGTCGCCGATACGGTACATCTTCGATGTCCGCTCGCCGATAAGCAGCATATGCTGCTCATGAAAATGGTAATAATCATCGTTCAGGTTGCTGAGACGAATAAGTCCTTCAACGGTATTGTCGAGCTCCACGAATATCCCGAAGCTTGTCACGCCGCTGATGATGCCCTCGAATTCCTCGCCGATTTTGTCGAGCATATATTCACATTTCTTCAGCTTCTCCGTATCGCGCTCCGCATCGACCGCGACACGCTCCCGCTCGGAAGATTGCTGGGCAATATCCGGCATGCGGGCCGCAAGCGCCTCAATCCGTGATTCCGGCAGCGTACCGCCGTTCTCCAGCACCTCGCGCATAACACGGTGGATGACAAGATCGGGATAACGCCGGATAGGCGATGTGAAATGGGAATAGAATTCTGCGGCAAGACCAAAATGGCCTAGGCTCTGGGCATCATATTTGGCCTGCTTCATGGAGCGCAGCATAACGGTGGAAATAACCGTCTGCTCTTTCGTGCCGCGGATATCCTCGAGCAGCGTCTGCAGCGCGCGCGGATGAATTTCACTTCCGCCTTTGCCTTTCACCGTGTAACCGAAATTAGCCGCGAACTGCACAAAATGCAGCAGCTTCTCGGAGTCCGGATTTTCGTGAATCCGGTAAAGGAAAGGAACCTTGAGCCAGTAGAAATGCTCCGCAACGGTCTCATTGGCGGCGAGCATGAATTCTTCAATGATCTGCTCGGCGATCGAGCGTTCGCGCTTCACAATGTCGACAGGCTTCCCTTCCGGATCCACAATGACCTTGGCTTCCACAAAATCAAAGTCGATCGCCCCCCGCTTCATCCGCGTGGAACGCAGGCGCATGGCAAGCTCCTCCATCAATGTGAACGTATCCACCAGCTCGGCGTAGCGCTCCATCACTTCCGGATCCTTATCCGCCACGATTTTGCGCACATTGGTGTATGTCATACGCTCTTTGGTCCGGATGACGCTGGTGAACACATCATGCCTGACCCGCTTCAGCGTAGCGGCATCGAACTCCATCTCGCAGGACATCGTTAGACGGTCCACCTGCGGATTCAGCGAGCAGATGCCGTTGGAAAGCCGGTGCGGAAGCATCGGAATCACCCGGTCCACGAGATAGACGCTGCATCCGCGGCGGTACGCTTCCTGGTCCAGCGCCGACTTCTCGCGCACATAATAGCTGACATCAGCGATATGCACGCCCAGCAAATAATTGCCGTTCTCCAGACGCTCGATATTAACCGCGTCATCCAGATCCTTGGCATCCTCGCCGTCGATCGTGATAATCACTTTATTCCTTAAATCCCGGCGTCCCTGCTGCGCGATTTCTTCATCGCTGATGGATTCAGGCGCGGCCTCCGCTTCAGCGAGCACATCCTCGGGAAAGCCTTCGGGCAGCTGATGCTTGCGGATGATGGACAGAATATCCACGCCGGGGTCGTCTTTATGGCCGAGCACCTCGACAATCTCGCCTTCTGCAGCCGAGCGGCCCTCCGGATAAGAGATGATGCGGACGACAACCTTTTGGCCCGAGACTGCCCCCTTGAACTCCCCTTTGGCAATAAAAATATCGCGGTTGATCCGCTTGTCGTCCGGCACCACGAATCCGTAAGCTTCGTGATTGTCGAATGTACCCACCACCTGGGTTACAGCGCGCTCCACAACCCGGTTGACCTCACCCTCCATACGTCCGCCGTTCTCGCTCCTGGAGGTGATTTTGACCAGCACCGTATCGCCATTCATGGCGCTTTTCAAATCATTGGCCCCGATGTAGACATCCGGGTGTTCCTTGTCCTCCGGGATCAGAAAAGCAAACCCCTTCGCATGCGCCTGAATTCGGCCGCGCAGCAGGTTCATCCGCTCGGGAACGCCATAGCGGTCCTTGGGGGTACGGATGATTTTTCCTTCATCCTCCAGCCGATTGAGCAGAATCAAAAAAGCTTTGAAGGATTCGGCATCGCCGCCGCCCATATGCTCTTCGAGTTCTTTATATGTCATCGGCTTATACGCGGGCTCGTGCATAAAATCCAAAAGCTGCTGCTCCGTCGCCATATTCCTCTCACCTCGTGTACCGCTTTGCCGTCTATATGAGTATGCAGCAGTCGGTTGATAGATTTCCATATACTATATAGTATACACGAAAGTGGCCGCTACCATCCGCAGTCGTTTAGGGCAAATAAAAAAAGCGGGGGTCATCCCGCTTTTCGCTGCATAGCTTTAACTTATTTGACTAAGTAAGCAACAACCAATGCAAGCACAAAGAATCCGACAGCAATGCCGATTGTCAAGCGCTGCAAAAATAAATCCAGACCGCGAGCCTTTTGTTTACCGAACAAATGCTCGGCACCGCCAGAGATCGCACCCGATAATCCTGCGCTTTTACCTTTTTGCAGAAGAACTACAGAGATCAAGCCCACTGCGAAAATAACAAGCAAAATTCTAAATGTAATTTCCATGGTTCCACCTCCCAAACAAGGAGCATCATTTTGCCGCTGCCTTGTCGTTACACGGGACAAGACCAGTAAAACAGCATTTTTATTATATCACGGCAAAAATTTTAATACAAGACGGACAACGGGCAGGGCCCTTATTTAAAACCCGTTCTCGCGGAAAAATTCCAGACAGATCTTCGCGCTTTCAAGCGACGAGGAATTGAACTCTTCCTGCTCCACAATAAAGTATTCAATTCCGGCCCGCTCAGCTACACCAAGAACGCTTTTCAGATCGACCACACCTTTGCCGACCTCCGTATCGCGGGTTCCCTCGCCGAAATCCTTGAAGTGGGCGAGCGGAACACGTCCGGCGTACCGGTTCACATAATCGATAGGCTTCTGTCCGCCCATATGCACCCAGCCCAGGTCAAATTCGGCAAACAAATACTCAGCCGGCACACGCTCCAGCAGCAGGTCAATCAGGGGCCGGCCATTCACCAGCTTGAATTCAAAAGCATGGTTGTGATAACCGTATCTCAGACCTGCCTCATTCACCTGTCTGCCTGCGGCCTCCAGAATCGCCGCAAGGCTGTTCACGTCTTCCTCCGCCGGATTCTCCGGCAGTGGCGCCCAAGGCGTTACGATGTACTTGAGGCCGATTTCCTGAGCATATTCAATTTGCCTCGCCAGATCTTCCTGAATCTTGTCCGGGGAGGAGAAGTTCAGTCCCACATGAGCAGAAGGCGCTTCCAATCCTGTGCCGTCAAGGACTGACTTCAGCTCTTTCGCCGGCGTATTGAAATATCCCGCAAACTCAACCGCCTTATAGCCCATATCGGCCACCTTGCGGATCGTGCCCAGAAAATCCTTATCCGTCAAATCACGCAGCGTATATAACTGTAAGCCAACCACCGGTTTTGCCATATCATCCACCTCGTTCAATTTTTTTGTGAAGCAAAACAACATATAACACTGGAAAGCACACGCTTCTTTTTGCAGCGCAAATAACATACCTTCGAAGGTTATGCGTTTTTGCTTTGCTCCAATTTTCCCTGCCAGCAAAAAAGAGGAGATCAGGCGGTCCAAAGCCCCGCCATCTCTCCTCTTATTATAACGAACCTCCCGAAGGTTACTACTGCGCCTTTTGGGACATTCTTTTGCCATTTTGGCTTTATTGATGATTACTTCTTGAAGTTCTTCAAGTTGTAGAATGCGCTTTTGCCTGCATAGATCGCAGTTGAACCCAATTGGTCCTCGATGCGAAGCAATTGGTTGTATTTCGCTACACGGTCCGTACGGGACGGAGCGCCTGTTTTGATTTGACCGGCATTTGTGGCAACCGCGATATCAGCGATCGTGCTGTCCTCGGACTCGCCGGAACGGTGGGAGATAACAGCCGTGTAACCGGCG
Organism: Paenibacillus sp. JT31N17; assembly: GCF_056269255.1. Taxonomy (NCBI): domain Bacteria; kingdom Bacillati; phylum Bacillota; class Bacilli; order Caryophanales; family Paenibacillaceae; genus Paenibacillus; species Paenibacillus sp. JT31N17. Next base: position 33,622 of record NZ_JBWDNP010000004.1, on the reverse strand, counting down.
CGTTTTGCCATTTCGATTGCGTCGAAGGTTTCGGTAAGCGAACCAATCTGGTTCACTTTCACAAGGATCGAGTTGCCGATGCCTTTCTCGATACCCGTGGACAGACGCTCGGTGTTCGTTACGAACAGATCGTCGCCGACCAGCTGTACTTTGCCGCCCAATTTCTCGGTAAGCAGCTGCCAGCCTTCCCAATCGTCCTCGGAGCAGCCGTCTTCGATCGTAAGGATCGGATACTTGTCCGCCCAGGAAGCAAGCAGGTCTACGAACTCAGCAGGCGTAAACGATCTTCCTTCGCCCTCGAGGTGGTATTTGCCGTCTTTGAAGAACTCCGTAGAAGCCACGTCCATACCCAGGAATACATCGACGCCTGGCTTGTAGCCGGCACGCTCGATCGCCGAGATGATGGTTGTGATCGCTTCTTCATTGGAGCCGAGGTTGGGAGCGAAGCCGCCTTCGTCGCCGACAGCGGTGTTCAGGCCTTTGTCCTTCAGAACCGATTTCAGGTTGTGGAAGATTTCAGCGCCAATGCGAAGCGCTTCTTTGAAGCTTTCTGCGCCAACAGGCAGAACCATAAATTCCTGAACATCAATGTTGTTGTCGGCATGCTCGCCCCCATTGACGATGTTCATCATCGGAACCGGAAGCGTCTTGGCGTTGAATCCGCCCAGGTACGTGTACAGAGATACGTTCAGAGCGTCAGCAGCTGCGCGGGCAACGGCCATGGACACCGCAAGAATTGCGTTAGCGCCGAGTTTGCCTTTGTTGTGCGTGCCGTCCAGGGAGATCATTTTACGGTCGATCAGCACTTGATCCAGTGCGTCCAGTCCGATAATTTCCGGTGCAATGATGGTGTTGACGTTCTCAACGGCTTTCAGAACGCCTTTACCGAGGTAACGTCCTTTGTCGCCGTCACGAAGCTCAACCGCTTCGTATGCGCCAGTGGAAGCGCCGGAAGGAACGATTGCGCTGCCTTTGCCGCCGGATTCCAGGGATACTTCTACTTCTACAGTCGGGTTGCCCCTTGAATCAAGCACTTCGCGAGCATATACGTCAGTGATAATAGACATGTACCAAACACTCCTTTAATAGTTAGGGTAGGTCGAGCGGATTCATTTATAACACATGCTGCTGCCAGGAAGAAACGGCTTCGCTATCCTTTTGGCGGCTTAGCCAAGTTTCTTCCCTTATAGATATAAGCAAAGTATCAAGAAATTTTATACTTTCCTTATATTTTAAAAAAAGCTTCTCTTACTATACCATATCCGTTATTCCTGAATCATGGATTTCCCGGTCATTTCGATAGGCGGGGAAAGCTCCATCAAGCTTAAAATGGTTGGAGCGATATCCGCCAGAATACCGTCGCCGCGAAGCGTGACACCCGGTTTGGTCACGATAAAAGGAACCGGATTGGTCGTGTGTGCGGTAAAGGGAAGCCCATCCTCGTCGATAACCATATCCGCATTGCCGTGATCCGCCGTAATCAGACAGACGCCGCCCTGGGCCAGAACCGCTTCTACAACCTTGCCCAGACATTCGTCGGTCGCTTCAATGGCTTTGATCGTCGGCTCCAGCATGCCGGAATGACCGACCATATCCGGATTTGCAAAATTAAGAATAATGGCATCCTGATTGCCTGCCTCAATTTCCTTAACTGCCGCATCCGCAACCTCGTATGCGCTCATTTCCGGCTTCAGATCGTAGGTCGCCACCTTCGGTGAGCCGATCAGGATCCGCGTTTCGCCGGGAAGCTCCACATCGCGTCCGCCGCTGAAGAAGAAGGTCACATGCGGGTACTTCTCAGTCTCGGCAATACGAAGCTGCTTCTTGCCGTTCTGCACCAAAACCTCGCCAAGCGTGTTGTCCAGATTCTTCGTCGTGAAGGCGATATAGCCTTCGACCGTGTCGCTGAACTTGGTCAAACAGACGAAATGCAGATTTTGTGGCTCCCTGGAGCCTCTTTTGAAGCCATGGAACTCTTTATTGGTGAAAACCTGCGATAATTGAATTGCACGATCGGAACGGAAGTTGAAGAACACAACTGCATCCTCATCTTCTACAAGACCGACAGGAGCGCCATTCTCCCCTGTAATGACGGTTGGAAGCACGAACTCGTCCATTACGGATTGCTCGTAGGATTCCTTGATCGCTTGAAGGGGATCCGTACTCTGCGGCCCTTCGCCATATACCATCGCACGATAGGACTTCTCCGTACGCTCCCAGCGTTTGTCGCGGTCCATGGCATAGTAGCGGCCTTGCACCGTTGCAATCTTGCCGACGCCAACCTGTTCGATCTTGGCAATCAACTGCTTCATGAAGCCAAACGCGCTGTCAGGCGCAACATCCCGGCCATCCAGGAACGCATGGATATACACCTCGAAGAATTCTTCCTTCTTAGCCAGATCAAGCAGCGCGAATAAGTGCTGGATATGGCTGTGTACGCCACCGTCGGAGAGAAGACCGAACAGATGAAGCTTCTTGCCGTGCGCTTTGGCGTATCGAACCGCTCCGACCAGCGTTTCATTGTCGAAAAAATCGCCGTCGCGGATCGATTTGCTGATGCGGGTCAGCTCCTGATACACAATCCGGCCAGAGCCGATGTTCAGGTGGCCGACCTCGGAATTGCCCATTTGACCTTCGGGCAGACCGACTGCTTCACCGCAGGCCGTCAGCGTTGTATGCGGATAGCTTGACCAGTAACGGTCGTAATTCGGCTTATTCGCCTGTGCGACGGCATTGCCCGTCACATCATTGCGAAGGCCAAAGCCGTCGAGAATAATAAGAGCGACCGGTTTTGGAGCAGCCATCTTACTTCGCCCCTTCCACGAGTTGAATGTAAGAAGCGGCCTCCAAGCTTGCACCGCCTACCAGCGCGCCGTCTATGTTCGGTTCAGCCATATACTCGCTGATATTGTTTGGTTTTACACTGCCGCCATACTGGATGCGGACAGCATCCGCGACGGAAGCATCATACAATCCGGCAACCACGCCGCGAATGAAGGCAATGACGTCTTCGGCGTCAGCGGAAGTGGAGGATTTGCCTGTTCCGATAGCCCAGATCGGCTCGTAGGCAATGACGACTTCAGCCGCCTGCTCTGCCGAAAGGCCCTGGAAAGCTGCAACGGTCTGCAGGTTGCATACATCCTTGGTTTGACCCGCTTCGCGCTCTTCCAGCTTCTCGCCTACACAGACAATCGGAGTGAGGCTGTGCTTGAATGCGGCATGAACCTTCTTGTTCACGATTTCGTCTGTCTCCAGGAAATAAGCGCGGCGCTCGGAATGGCCGATAATGACGTATTGCACGCCAAGATCTTTAAGCATCACACCGCTGATTTCACCCGTGAACGCACCGCTGTCTTCAAAATGAAGATTTTGGGCGCCAATTGCAATCGTTGTTCCTTTCGCTGCTTCCACAAGCGCAGGAAGCGCCAGGTAAGGCGCGCAGATAACAGCTTCGACGCCGTCAATCTCGGCTTTGCCCTTCACATCGGCGAAGAAGGATTCCGCTTCGGAAATCGTTTTGAACATTTTCCAGTTGCCCGCAATAATCGGTTTACGCATACGTCAGCTCCTCAGGCTTTGCGAAGCAAAGCTGCTTCGAAAGCGTTACTTTGGGCTTTGCGAAGCAAAGCTTGCTCCGCAAAGCGTTACATTCGGGCTCTGCGGAAGCCATGCTTGATCCGCAAAGCATATTAACCAAAGAACCTGCCAGACCTACTTATCGTTCAATGCAACAACGCCCGGGAGCGCTTTGCCTTCCATAAATTCAAGCGACGCTCCGCCGCCGGTGGAGATGAAGTCCATTTTGTCGGCGAGGCCGAATTTCTCTGCTGCAGCTGCGGAATCGCCGCCGCCAATGACCGTATAAGCAGACGTTTCCGCACAAGCGCGGGCAACGGCTTGAGTACCGTGGGAGAAAGGCTCGATTTCAAATACGCCCATCGGTCCGTTCCATACGACCAGCTTCGAGTTTTTAATGACATCCGCGTAGATTTCGCGAGTTTTCGGTCCGATATCAATGCCTTCCCAATCTGCCGGAATGCCATCAATATCCACGATATTGGTATTTGCGCTTGCGCTGAAATCATCAGAGATCACGATGTCCACCGGCAGCAGGAACTGCTTGCCTAGCTTCTTCGCTTTCTCGACAAATTCCTTCGTAAGCTCAAGCTTGGAATCATCGCACAGCGATTGACCAATTTCATGGCCCTGCGCCTTGAAGAATGTATAGGACAAGCCGCCGCCGATAATGATATTATCTGCGATTTCAATCATTTTGTTGATAACGTCGATTTTGTCCTTAACCTTCGAGCCGCCGACAATTGCCGTGAACGGACGCTCAGGGTTCAGCAACGCTTTTCCGAGCACATCAAGCTCTCTCTCCATCAACAGACCGGATACGGCCGGCAGGAAATGAGCAATGCCTTCGGTCGAAGCATGGGCGCGGTGAGCGGCGCCGAATGCGTCGTTGACGAACAGGTCAGCCAATTCGGCAAGAGCTTTCGCAAGAGCCGGATCATTCTTCTCTTCGCCTGCTTCAAAACGGACATTCTCAAGCAGCAGCACATCGCCGGCCTGCAGCCCGCTGATTTGAGCCTTCACGGCATCGCCGACAACCTCATCAGCTTTAAGCACCTTCTTGCCAAGCAGCTCGGAGAGACGAGCAGCCGCAGGCGTCAACCGCAGATCTTCCACAACTTGTCCTTGCGGACGGCCCAAATGGCTGGCCAGAATGATCTTTGCGCCATTCTCAATCAGATAATTGATCGTCGGCAGCGTTTCGCGAATGCGCTTGTCGTCCGTGATTACACCGTTTTCCAGGGGCACATTGAAATCCACGCGCACAAACACGCGCTTGCCGGCTACCTCAACATCACGTACACTTTTTTTGTTCATCCCGTAACCCTCCTAAGTAACCTTTAAATCTTCCCCGTCCTCGAGCCTCTGGGAACACGATAAAGGTTCTTAAATCTATGCAAAGCTCTCCAAATCCCTATCCATCCCGCAAAAAATTCCTCACTTACACAGTAGCGCAGGTTATCTATCTCTATTATTCCCCCAAAATGGGGGACAAGAACATCTATCTCAAATATGTTTCGTATTTGCTTACATCTTTCAGGTTGCTACCAGCACGCAGCACGCATTACACAGCTCCATCTCTCGGGTCAGTCCCGTCGTACAGGAGCGCCGCAGTAGAGCTGGGTCCCGGAACAACCCGTTAAGGGTTGTTCCATGGACGTAAAGCGGGCCAGCCGTAAACCGCCGCGAAGGAGCTGCCACAGGCAACTCCTTCGCGAATATGGGGTGTCCAGAGGGGAACCCTTGGGGTCCCCCTTTCCAAGGGGGATATAGGGGGGATAGTATCTTACAACCCTTTGGACGCAATATAAGCAGCGAGGTCAACTACACGGTTCGAGTAGCCCCACTCGTTATCGTACCAGGAAATGATTTTGACCATGTTGCCTTCAACAACCATCGTCGACAATGCGTCGATTGTGGAAGAAGCAGGGTCGCCGTTGTAGTCGCTCGATACAAGCGGCTCTTCGGAATAGTTAAGGATGCCTTTCAGCGGTCCTTCGGAAGCTTCTTTCAGGGCACTGTTTACTTCTTCAACAGTGACATTGCTTTTTACTTCAACAACCAGATCCGTAAGGGAAACGTTTGGCGTAGGAACGCGCATAGCCATACCGTTCAGTTTGCCTTTCAGTTCAGGCAGAACCAGGGAGATTGCTTTTGCAGCGCCGGTGGATGAAGGAATGATGTTCTCAGCGGCTGCGCGGGCGCGACGCAGGTCTTTATGCGGCACATCCAGAACGGATTGGTCGTTGGTGTAGGAGTGAACGGTCGTCATCATACCTTTGACGATTCCGAATTTTTCGTTGATAACCTTGGCAAAAGGTGCCAGGCAGTTCGTTGTACAAGAAGCGTTGGAGATTACAGTGTGTGCAGAAGGATCGTATTTATCTTCGTTAACACCCATAACGATCGTGATGTCTTCGTTAGTAGCAGGTGCCGAGATGATAACTTTTTTCGCTCCGCCTTTAAGGTGAAGCTCGGCTTTTTCTTTAGCTGTGAAGATACCTGTGGATTCTACAACGATTTCAGCGCCTACGGAAGCCCATGGCAGGTTCTCGGGGTTGCGCTCTGCAAATACTTTGATTTCGCGTCCGTTAACGATCAGGGCGCCTTCTTTTGCTTCAACTTTTGCGTCAAGCGTTCCATGAGTCGTGTCATATTTAAGCAGATGAGCCAGTGTATTCGTGTCTGTCAAATCGTTCACAGCCACCACTTGAATTTCCGGGTTGTTCAGAGCAGCACGGAAAACGTTACGACCAATACGACCAAATCCGTTAATACCTACTTTTACCATTTTGTTTCCTCCTAGGTTTGGTTTTAATTTATATCTTAAGACGTCTGCTTCAGCAGCCGGTCAGCCGCCTGCAACCGTCAAGATCTCGCTTATATGTGTTTGCTTTACTGCTGTTCTTCATCAAGCATTGCTACAATAACCAGGGCCGCAGCTTCATCCGTCACCAGAATATCATCATGCCCAAATCGCATCACAGCGGCGATCGCCTCGCCCTTGCTGCTTCCGCCTGCAATGGCTATTACCACTTCCGTCTCCATAATATCCTCCAGGCGCAGTCCCGCCGTCGGCATCTTATGAACAACCGCGCCATCACGGTCAAAATAATACCCAAAGGATTCGGCAAGCGCGCCTTCAGCAGTCATGGCTGCAATAACTTCCTCATTAACCCGTCTTCGCCGTGCCATGACCATAGCGTCTCCGATGCCGTGGATGACAATGCGGGCGCTGCGGATCACATCGACAATCTCGCGAATATTCGGTTCCTGCATGAGTGTCAGATAGGCTTCCTCGCCCAAATGATCGGGTACATGCAGCAGCCGGTACTGGGCTCCAGTACGCTTGGCCATTGTGGAAGCAATCGTGTTCGCCTGATAATCCAGACTCTCGCCCAATCCTCCGCGAGCCGGTACGAACCAGTTTCCCTTCAAAGGCGTCTGGGTGGTTAATTGATTGGCCACCGAAGCGAGCGTCGAACCGCCGGTTACAGCGACGACATCGTCCTTGTTCATCATCTTGCGGAGTGCGGCGCATCCGGCCTTCCCAAGCTCGCGCTTGGTATGCACAGAGGAATCCGAGTCACCCGGGACAATCCACACATGCTTGAGTCCAAAATACTTGCGAAGCCGCTGCTCCAGCTCCGTGAGGCCGAACATCTCCTTATAGAAGGGCTCCATATCCTCCAGAAGCCGTCTTCCAGAGTCGCTGATGCGCATGCCTGCCGTTTCGACGTGAAGCAGGCCCTGCTCCTTCAGAAAGTCCGTCTCGGCCCTCAGCACACGTTCCGACAAATCCAGCGATGCGGCAAGCGTCCGCCGGCCAATCATGTCGGATAACATCACCTGCCTGAGAATCAGATATCTTTTTTTCATGACGGCAAGCAGATCCGGCAGCAGCTGCTGCTGAATTTCGATGAGAGATTGCATCTTTCAACATCAACTCCAGTTGCGCCGAATTCGGTATCCGGTTCTCGTGGACATTTTTCGTCCCGCATGATCATTTTAAGTCCCACCGTTATTGTACTCCAAAATTTCATGAGGGGCAAGTCAGGTTTAACGGAAGAAACCGCTTTCCGTCACGATTTACACAAATTTATCTTTGCATAAGCCCTTGCTTTTCTTCCAGTAATCACATATACTTATTTTCGCTATCACATTTGCGCCCGTGGTCCAATGGATATGACGTAGGCCTCCGGAGCCTGAGATCGAGGTTCGATTCCTCGCGGGCGCGCCATATAAAACACATCTGCCGGCAACTGCCGGTTTTTTAATACCACTAATTTGACCATCTTTGACTTTTAAAAAACAATGGTTTATGATGTGGATATAAAGCTGATCTAACAAGCCGATGTTTTGGATACGGGCCGTGTGTCCGCGAAAAAGCTAATACAGCAGAAGAGCAGCGCATAACACTTATTAGGAGGGAATTACTTTGGAAATGAACTTTGTACCTATGGTTATTGAGCAGAGCAACCGCGGCGAGCGCGCTTACGATATATACTCCCGCTTGCTGAAAGACCGCATTATTTTCCTTGGCACTCCTGTGAATGACATTGTCGCTAATTCCATCATCGCACAGCTGCTGTTCTTGGCTGCGGATGATCCTGAGAAGGATATCTCGCTTTACATCAACAGTCCTGGCGGCTCGGTCTCTGCAGGTCTGGCTATCTTTGATACCATGCAGTTCATCAAACCAAGCGTATCCACCATATGTGTTGGTATGGCTGCTTCCATGGGCGCTTTCCTGCTTGCTGCCGGCGAAAAAGGCAAAAGACATGCGCTGCCCAACAGCGAAGTCATGATTCACCAGCCGCTGGGCGGAGCGCAAGGACAAGCGAGCGATATTGAGATTCGCGCCAAGCATATCTTGAAAACGCGCGATACCTTGAACAAAATCCTGGCCGAGCGTACAGGTCAGCCGCTTGAGAAAATCGAGCGCGACACCGATCGCGATTATTTCATGTCTGCTGCAGATGCACAGGCTTACGGTCTGGTCGATAAAGTTATTGAGAAGCTGTAAGGTTTCCTAAATCCTATACCGCCATTCCGGTTTTTCCCTTATATAACGAAAGAGAAGAGTGCCGATCCAGAAAATGGACCTGCACTCTTTCTTTATCCTTAGGCATAGCTTCCATATCACAGTATTTGACCAATGTCAAGAAAAATTCGGCGCGTTGAATTGGTAACGACTCCATTAATTTTTCATGTTAATATGTACTAAATGATTCCAGATTCACCGACACTTAGGCTGTTATTGAAATCTAACAAACGGAGTTGCACACGCATGAAACTATCAAATCCTTTCGCAAGCGTGCGAAATTTCATCCGTCCCAGTGAACCTGGTTACATTTACAACCATTTCACGCCAGCATTTGATCGTTCCTTTGATCAATCTGTTACCCTACATGAAAATCGCAAATCTTATTTGCCGATGCAGGATAAATCCCTTCTTTTACGGCCGCTCAGCGACGTACATTTGATCGAAGTCTATCAAGAAGCCAAAGCGATGCGGCTCTCGGAAGAGTTTATTTCTTTAATCGAGCAAGCCATCGAGCAGCGTGGTTTATCCGAGTCTGATTAGGCTCTCTCGTCTTGCCAGACTAACGCTCTCAACCCGGCGTGGTGCCGCTATCCCTCTAGGATGGCGGCACGACGCTTTCTATGAATGGTTCCACAAAGAAAGAAGCGGAGTTGCTTGGAAATCCAGGCGCTCCGCTTCTTTTTTATCCCTGCCCGTGGTGCGATTGTTATTCCATTTCGTAAGAGACCTGTACATTAGCAGACAGCGTAATTTCGCCGGTCTGTATCGATGTGGAAGCACTATCCGCCGCGGCCTGAGGAACAGCGGACATCAAGCCTTTGTTGTACACGGGAATGCTGCCTGAGCTGGTTTGTGATATATTAACGGCCGCCTTCAATTGTTTGCCTGCTGCTTTGGCTAACGTCTCGGCTTTGGCCTTTGCGTTGGCCATCGCCTTCTCCAATGCCTGAAGCTCGTATTGATCCTGCTTCTCCGTATCAAATTGTACGCCATCCATCCGGTTGGCGCCTGCAGCCGAAAGGTTGTCCAGCAGTTGACCGATATTGATCAAGTCTCTTGTAGTGATTTGGATGCTGTGGATAGCCACATAACCGGTCACTTTGTTCGTGCCGTCTTTTTCGTTGTACGTATACTGCGGCTGGACATTAAAGTTCGTTGTCTTTACGTCCTTCTCGGCCAACTTGCTTTTTTCGAATAATACGGTCTGAAGAGCGGCAAACTTCGTCGCATTGCTGGCTTGTGCTTCCTTGGCTGTCGCTGACCGTGTTTCCACGCCCACATTGACGTAAGCCACATCTGGCGCCGCTTGCAGCTCGCCTTGCCCACTAACGGTGATAATCCCCTTCTGCACCTCTCCAGCCTCCCCGGCAGCATATACGTCGCCTTTGCCTCCGCTTGCCCCGATGACAGCTCCAATTCCTACAGCGACAGCGAGCGCAGCCGTTAATACCCACTTCGAGCGGCCTCTTGGTTTTACCATCTGATTCGTTTCTGTCCCGGTCTGAGTTTGTTCGGTCTTCTTCTCAACCATTACAATCATCCCCTTTGCATAAAAATTGGTTACATTTTCTATAACGTCATAGTCGGCCAGGATGTTGCAGTTATCTGTATCCACAGCCTTTTTGACACAGAAAAAAGCCCCATCATGGGACTTCTCTGCTTCGAAAGAACTTCTATTGCCTCAACTGGAGGCACCAGTTCATTTCTTATTGTTTATTGGTTCTCCAGCTCTTCTTTACTGACCAAATTGACTAAAGCGGTTACAGCTTGGTCGGCATCCGAACCTTCCGCGCTAATGGTTACTTCCGTCCCCGAGCTGATCGCAAGACTCATAATCCCCATAATCGATTTCGCGTTCACTTTTTTTTCGTCTTTCTCGACGAACACCTCGGAAGAAAACTTGTTCGCTTCCTGAACAAAAAGTGCGGCCGGTCTTGCATGAAGACCTGTCTTCAGTCGAACGACAACCGGATGCCTTGTCATGGAAACCTTACCCCCTAAACTTAATTCAATCGTGCGATTGAGATTGCAAACGTCATTTTATTCTCCATTATACCACTTTTGCAGCAACTTAACTAGCCTTATGCTACCCGTTCCTTAATTTTTCCGCAAGTTCGTCGAGTTTTCTCAATCTATGGTTCACGCCTGACTTGCTGACCTTCCCTTTGAGGATCTCGCCGACTTCCTTTAAATTGATATCCGGATGCATGAGGCGCACCTCTGCCACTTCCCGCAGCTTCTCGGGCAGATTCTCGAGGCCCATTTCCCTTTGGAGCAGTTTAATATTGTCAATTTGCCTGACAGCAGCGCCGATCGTTTTATTAAGATTCGCTGTTTCGCAATTAACAATACGGTTCACCGAATTGCGCATATCGCGCATAATCCGGACATCCTCGAACTTGAACAGCGCCTGATGGGCACCAATGATGTTCAGAAGCTCGATGATCTTCTCGCCTTCCTTCATGTAGAAAATGAACCCTTTCTTACGCTCGATGCAGCGCGCGTTCAAGTCGAACTTGTTCGCCAAATCCACCAGCGCCTTGCAGTGCTCCTCATACATGACGGCAATTTCTAGGTGATACGAAGAACCTTCCGGGTTATTGACAGAACCTCCGGCCAGAAAAGCCCCCCGCAGGTAGGAACGCTTGCAGCAGGACTTGCGGAGCATTTCTTTGTCAATCCCCTGATTAAACATAAACCCTTCGGAAACAATACGCAAATCGCTCAGGATTTCCTGAACCTTGGCCGGTATGCGGACAATATACACATTGTTCTTCTTGAGCCTCATTTTCTTGCGGACAAGCAGCTCTGTATGGACATCGAACTGCTTTTTGATAAGGGTATATATCCGTCTGGCAATGGCTGCATTTTCGGTAGAGATATCGAGAATGACTTTGCGGCTGGATACCGACACAGATCCGTTCATCCGAATGAGGGCAGACAATTCCGCTCGCTCACAGCAGGGCTCCGACTCTATAAGGGTTAGTTCTTTTTTCGTTTGGGCCGCAAATGACATCGTTCTCTCACCTCTTTCGTTCCATCCAGTTTTCCACCAGCTGATAAATATGATGGCTTAACTGTACCGCATCGTGACGCAAATAGGTGCGAAACAGCACAAGCCGGTCGGCGATGACTTTATACCCGCGGCGTTTCACTTCATCCAGATCCAAATGAACGGCCTCGGCCCCAAGCTCCGCATATTTCAGCTGCACCTGAGGTGGGATTTCACCATTATTCACGATAACATAGTCAAACAGATGATGCCCGACATGGGCATGAACAGCCGCCAAATGATCACTGACCGAATAACCGTCCGTCTCTCCAGGCTGAGTCATGACATTGCATACAAACATTTTGATCGCGTCCGAGTCCATAATGCTCTGTGCCAGCTTGGGAACCAGCAGATTCGGGATAATGCTGGTGTACAAGCTTCCCGGACCGATCAGGATGGCATCGGCGTCCTGAATCGCTTCAACCGCTTCCTTCAGGGGCTCCACATCAGCAGGCTCGATAAACACCCGTTTGATTGGCTGTCCCGCCTTAGGGATATTCGACTCCCCGGTCACGATCGTGCCGTCCGCCAATTCCGCGTGCAGCACGATCGCCTGCCCGGCCGCCGGCAGAACGCGTCCGCGAACCGCAAGTACCCGGCTCAGTTCTCGAACAGCGGATACAAAGTCCCCTGCGATGTCAGTCATCGCGGCCAGCATCAGATTGCCAAGGCTATGGCCGGCAAGGCCGGTACCATTGCTGAAGCGGTATTTGAGCAAATCAGACAGCAGCGGCTCCACATCAGCCAAGGCAATAAGCACGCTCCGGATATCGCCGGGCGGCGGCATTTGCAGCTCGCTGCGCAGAATGCCCGAACTCCCGCCATCGTCGGCAACCGTTACGATAGCTGTAATATCGAGCGGCTTCTCTTTGAGTCCCCGCAGCATTACAGACAGTCCCGTGCCGCCGCCGATAACAACGATACGGGGCTGTCGTTTTTTGTTGGCTTGTTCAGTCATGGCCCACCTCAGTGCCGATCACGATCAGCATCCCGATGGCTGACCCGAATGAGCTCTGTATCGCTGCTGCCCAGCGTACGGCCCAAATATTCAGCAAGAGCCACGGAACGATGCTTGCCGCCTGTACAGCCGATCCCAATGACAACCTGACTTTTGCCTTCTTTGCGGTAAAGCGGAATCAGAAACTGCAGCATATCCAGCAGCTTGGCAAGAAAGGTCTGCGTCTCCGGCCATTTCATGACATATTCATAAACCTCGGGATCCTGCCCCGTGTTTGGCCGCAGATGCTCCACGTAATGCGGATTAGGCAGAAAACGGACATCGAAGATCAAATCCGCATCAATCGGAATGCCGTATTTGAAGCCGAACGAAGTAATATTAATGGATATTATGCTCAGATCGGCATTGGCAAACCGGGACATGATTCTTTCCTTGAGCTGGGCTGGCTTCAGATTGCTCGTATCAATGACCTGAGTTGCCCAGCCCTTCAAATCCTCCAGCATTCTGCGCTCCAGCTTGATGCCTTCCAGCGGGAGGCCTTCCGGAGCGAGAGGATGGCGCCGCCGGCTTTCCTTATATCGCTGTACAAGCACACTATCGGTAGCATCCAGGAACAAAATTTCATAACCGATTGTAAAATGATCCTTCACATAGCTGAGTGATTCCGATAATGCCGTAAAGAACTCGCGTCCCCGCAGGTCGATAACAAGCGCCACTTTACCTATTTTGCCATTAGATTGCTCAATTAACTCGGCAAACTTCGGAATCAGAACCGGCGGCAAATTATCGACACAGAAATAGCCGAGATCCTCCAGGCTCTGCACTGCAATCGTCTTTCCGGCCCCGGACATGCCCGTGATGATGACCAGCTTTGCCATCGCTGTTCCCGCATCCATCGCTTATTCCTCCCAACCACTGCAACCGTTAATCGCAGCAATTTGCGATTCGGTTGTCAGTACCGCTGCAACCGTTAATCGCAGCAATTTGCGATTCGGTTGTCAGCACACTAGCAACCGTTAATCACAGCAATTTGCGATTCGGTTGTCAGTACACTAGCAACCGTCAATCGCAGCAATTCGCGATTCGGTTGTCAGCAACCCTGCCAACCTTTAATTCCAAGCTCAGGTATATTAACGTGCGTCTGCTCAATCCCATATTACACAACGGGCACGATATTTATTCGGTCAGGTTGGAAGCTTTTAAGAACGAATGATCAAACCGGCAGCCCCTACGACTCCCGCATTGTTGCCAAGAATAGCCGGCAGGATTTCGACACCCTCCTGGGCCATCTCCGGTGTCAATTTGCTGAACACTTCCCGAATCTGTTCGAACAGGAACTCGCCCGCTTTAGACACTCCGCCCCCAATAATGAAACGCTGAGGATTCAGGATGACTGCAACGGCAGCCATGGATTTACCTAAATAAAATGCGGCACGATTAACGATCCGGATCGCCACTTCATCGCCTGCTTTCGCAGCATCCAGCACATCCTTCGCCATAATGTCCGGTACAAAGGATAACGATGTACGGTCTCCACGTTCTACAGCATCCTTGGCCATTCGAATAATGCCAGTTGCTGAGGATACGGTCTCCAGACAGCCCATTTTGCCGCAGTTGCATTGAATGGCTTCCAGATCGGGCACCACGGACATATGCCCAAGCTCCCCGGCCATTCCGCGGAAGCCTTCGACGATTTTACCGTTAATGATGACTCCGCCGCCGACACCGGTTCCCAGCGTGTAACATACGCAATCGGATATCCCGCGTCCTGCGCCGGCCCAAGCTTCGCCAAGCGCTGCAACATTCGCATCATTATTAACGAGAACCTTGGTTTGCAGCTTTTCTTCCAGGATTTCCTTCAGAGGCACATTATTAAAATAAAGATTTACCGATAATTTCACGATCCCTTTGGGTATATCCAGGAAGCCGGCGATACCAACGCCAACGCCTTCAACCTGATCCCAGCTGAATGGGGATTGCTCTACGATTAAACGGGCGTAATCCGCAATATTTTGACATACAACATCCGAGCCGTTCTCAACACCTGTCGGCCCTTCATACGTATGGAGAAGCTCGCCTTCACTACTGCAAATTCCTAATTTAATCGTAGTTCCGCCGATATCAACGCCAATAACAATCTTCTCAGACATGAATAGGACACCTCAATAATATAGGGATGGGGGGCTTCTGTGTTCAACTATAAGCGAACGTTACCAACTGGTCAAGCATCTGGAAAACGTTGAAAAGCCTAAAGATAGCCTCCTGCTTGCCGGAGGTATGCACCTCGGAAGCCTTACATGAAGCGACGCCGTCCATGCTGGGTGGACAGCGTCTTTTTATCATCATATTGCATCAGAATCTGTCTGATGAGCTTTTTTTTGCAGAGTCGTTTAATCCTGATTAAGGATTTCGCTCCAGTCATGAACAGCGTGACCCTCGACGAATTTCTCGCAATCCAGAGCAGCCATACAACCGCTGCCTGCTGCTGTAATCGCCTGGCGGTACTTATGATCCTGGACATCACCGCAAGCGAATATACCCGGTATATTGGTCTCTGAAGTGCCAGGCTTCACAATCAAATAGCCAGTTTCGTCGGTTTCCAATTGACCCCCAAGAAACTTGGTGTTCGGAGTATGGCCGATAGCGACAAAAATACCATCCGTTTCAATAATTTCTTCAGCGCCCGTTTCGTTGTTGCGCACTTTCAAGCCGGTTACGCTGTGCTCGCCAGCCACTACCTCAAGAGGAGTACGGTTCAGAGACCACTTGATTTTGCTGTTCTCGCGTGCGCGGTCCTGCATAATTTTGGATGCGCGCATTTCCTCACGGCGGTGAACGAGTACGACCTCGGAAGCGAATTTGGTCAGGAAGCTTGCTTCCTCCATTGCGGAATCGCCGCCGCCGACCACGATTATTTTTTTGCCGCGGAAGAAAAATCCGTCGCAGGTGGCGCAGGTGCTGACACCGCGTCCGACATTTTCCCGTTCATTGGGAATACCCAGATATTTGGCCGATGCTCCAGTCGAGATAATAAGCGATTCAGCCTGCAGCTCGCCTTGACCTTCAACCTGAATCGTGAACGGACGTTTGGACATATCAACCGAGTTTACCCAGCCTGTGCGGAACTCCGCTCCGAACCGCTCTGCCTGCTTGCGCATATTGGCCATTAAGTCCGGACCCATGATCCCGTCAGGGAAACCGGGAAAGTTCTCCACATCTGTAGTTGTCGTCAGCTGTCCGCCAGGCTCCGGCCCTTCAATGACAAGGGGGTTCATGTTGGCGCGGGCCAGATAGATGGCCGCCGTCAGTCCGGCAGGTCCTGTTCCGATAATGATTGATTTATACATACAAAATTCCTCCTTCACATTCGCATGTTCTTATTCTTGGTGATCTGCAGTTAAAGCGGGAAAAATCATTTTCATTTTTTCCTTGATACCGCATATTTCATCAATGCGTTTGGCGCATTTGCTTACGGTCGCAATGGATGTTCCATAACGCTGGGACACCTCATGGTACGAAATCGCCCGCCGGTGCATTTTGGCCGTTAAATATTCCAATGCGGCTGCCCAGCCCTCGACCTTGCCGAGCTTGGGCACGTCCGGATAAACGCGTGACAGAAATTCAATCCAGAGGGTGAGCAGATCATGCTGCTGCACCAGATCATAGTGCTTTTTCATACGGACAAGCGCAGCTTCAAGCACAGCCTGCCACTTCTCCTCCCAGACCGGAAGACGGGAAGGCATGCGGCTGTGTTCAATAACCGTATCTTCCCCTTCAAGTATCGCATGGAGAGAATCATGGACACCAATGGACCGAAGTACAAAGATAGCGATTCTTTTCAGATAATCCTCTTCCTGCGGCTCAATTATAAATTCACGCAGCGCATCTTTAACCTCATTGTCTGCAATTAAACCAAGCGCCTGAATGACTTGAAGCTTCGTATGCCGATCACCGTGGCGCAGCGCCCAGAAGAATGAGGACCGTACGAGCGGATCCCGCTTCAGATGATCAGGAATCGCGTCGGTTGACTTCTCCCAGAGCTTGAACTGCTCCTCGAAAGGCAGATGATAATGATAGCTGATGGGGGCAGGATGCTTCCCTGCACGCACACTGGCTAGCTGCTCCAGGTAATAGCCGGGAACATTGGATGTCGGATCCATTTTGCCAGCCTGCAGCCACAAACGCTCTGCCTCAGCGAATCTGCCTATATTGCTTGAAGCAACAGCCGTGTAATGATACAAGCAGGCATCCGATTGCAGCGAGCTGTCCCTGAGCAGCCTCGTGAAATGCCGATAGGCTTCCCCATGCTCGCCAAGTATGCCCATTGTGGTCGCCAGTTTAAACACATGCTCTTCATGAAAAGGCACCGTCTTGCCCAGCAGCTCGACGAGCGGCTTCAATTGAACCTGATCGTTGGAATGCTGATAAAAAATCGCCAGATTGCACAGCGCATGCAGATTGCCCGGCTCAATTTCCAGAACGTCTCCGATCGTCGCAAGCGCCTTGTCGAACAACCCCATATAATAGTAAGCCAACGCCAGATTGTTGCGTGCAGCAAGAAAGTTCGCGTTCTTCTCCACGATGCTCTCGAGCAGTCTCACCGCTTCTACAAACTTGCCTTCCTCCAGCAGCGAGCGTGCCTGATCATGCTCATAAACACCCTCTCGCGCCTTGATAAAGGCAAGCTTGGTGGGCCGCTCCAGCTCATAATGGAGCAGCTCCATCATCTCTTCGGATTCTTCGAGGAACTGTCCTTCTTCGTCCTCTTCCAGATAACGGACCAGCGCTTCCTCTGCCGCTTCATACATCTCCATATTGGCAAAATTATTCGCCATATAAAAATGGCATTCCGTCATTTCGGGATCCATCTCCTCCACGATCATACGGAGGATATCGTTAGACCCTTCATAATTGCCCATTTCAGACAAAATGCCAGCCATATTGCAATGGTTAACCGGATTATCCGGTTCGTATTCGACTGCACGCCGGAAATACTTCAGTGCCTTGTCATAATGATATCGATCCAGCGAGCGTACAGCTCGCTCGAAGAAGAACGTAGCATCCCATTGAATCGGTATAACTTTCGTTTTGTTATTCACGGCCGCACGTTTCTTTTCTTTCATCCGCAAGGCACCTCCCCGGTACTTCAAAGTTTCTACGATTATACCATAGCGCGGCCTATCCATACACGAAAGAAATGTGGCAAAATCGCGGACTGCCCGCACTGACGACTAACCGCTTCCAATAAAAGGGCGATTAATAGGAGTGGGGAGCACACGCGATTCAGGGGTAGGTGCTGCCGGAATAAGGCAGTCATATATAGAGCAATTCGCGATCAGCCAGAAGAAAGAGCTCCTCTATTATCCCGCAAAAAGCGCTGTTTGCCAAAAGCTACACGCCCGCGTTTTTGAACAAGGTGCTGATTGAGCCGCCCTGCGTAATGATACGGGTTGCTTCTGCAAGCATTGGCGCAACCGACAGCAATGTGAACCGGTCGGAGCGATTGTCAGGCAGAGCGATGGAATCCGTCACGATGACTTCTTTAATATTGGGATGATCTAATCTCTGGAGGGCAGGCCCGGAGAACAACGGATGCGTAGCGCATACGTATACATCTTCTGCACCGCGTTCCTTGAGGCTTTCCACAACATTGACGATCGTCGTTCCGGTATCAATCAAATCCTCAATAATAATCGGCGTCTGGCCTTCAACATCCCCGATAACATGGGTAATGATGGATTCATTATGCGTGGGACGTTTCTTGATCATAATCGCAAAAGGCGAATCCAGATAATTGGCCAGCTTCTCAGCGGTGGAGGCCCGTCCGGCATCAGGCGATACGACAACCGGATTCTTGATATCCTTGCCCTTCAGATAGTCACTGATCAGGTCAAGCGCAGTCAGATGGTCAACCGGGATATTGAAGAAGCCCTGGATGGCCGGCGCATGCAGATCGATGGTGATAACGCGATTGGCCCCGACGGTCGTCAAAACATCCGCAAGCATTTTGGCCGAAATCGGTTCACGCGGTGCGGCTTTCCGCTCCTGGCGCGCATAACCGTAATAAGGCACGATGATGTTGACGGTTCGCGCGGAAGCGCGTTTGGCAGCATCGATCATGACAAGCAATTCGACAAAATGATCATTGATAGGATGAGAAAAAGACTGCACGATGAAGACGTCGCAATTGCGGATCGTTTCTTCATAATGGACATAGATCTCGCCGCTTTTGAAACGGGACAATTTGACTTTACCGAGGTGCAGACCAAGTTCCTCGCTGATCCGTTCGGTAAGCTTCGGGTTCGAGGAACCCGAGAAAATACGCAGCTTGTCGCTAAACATGATACCCTCCTGAGCGATTAAACTACTGAATTTGCATCTGCCTGATGCATCATTCATTCATACGTTTCTGTAGTTCGACAAGTTTCATTATACATGGAAACGGCAATAATTCAAAAACAAGAAGAAACTTCCCGCCGTTTTGTTGCGGCGGATTAGTTTCTTCCCTCAGACCGTATAGATATTAATTTCTTATATTTGGATCATATGTCGTTTTCGGCCATCAAAGGTCGCCAATTGCGTAATCCCGCACTCTTTCAGCATCGCTCGCGCATCGTCCAAATATTGGCCAAGCCGCTCCGGCTGATGGGCATCGGAGCCAAGCGTAATGGGGATCCCCAAATCGCGGGCCCGCTCAAGCATCCGGCGGCTCGGAAACATCTCTGCCGCGGGTGTCCGAAGGCCAGATGCATTCAGCTCAATCGCAACATCATAATGCTTCACGGCCTCCAAAGCAGCATCCTCAAGATGAGTGACACTGCTATCCGGCTGATAGCCGAAGCGCTTGATGACATCGATATGCCCGATATAGTCATACAGCCTGGAGGCCGCGGCTTTGCCGATGGCGTCATAATACTGTTCGTATACGGCAAGGCGGTTACGCCCTTCCCAGCCTTGTGTCTGGCGGAAGTCGGTAATATCCCAAGTGCCCAGAAAGTGGACCGAGCCAATCACATAATCCCATGGATAAGCAGTCGTGATGGCTTCAATCTGTTCTTCCCAGCCTTCGATATAGTCGCCTTCGAGGCCAATGCGAAGATCAATTTGACCTTTATATTTGGCTTTCAGCTCGAAGCATTCCTCCACATAACGCGGCAGCTCATCCATCGGCATTGCCATCTCCGGCAGATAGGTCGCCGGGTCGACGTGTATCAACGGCATGTGGTCGGAAAGCCCAAGCTGGTCCAGCCCGATCTCGATCCCCTTGCGCACGTACTCCTCCAGCGTACCGACGGCATGTCCGCATCTTTCATGGTGGGTGTGATAGTCAATCCGCATAAAGAGGTTCACCGCCTTCTTCAGTCTTGAATGCTGCAGCCGCCCGCCAGAAAAATGTTACGAGGATTGCTTCGATTTATTGTGACGGTGCCCCAGCTCTCTCATTACATCATCCAGCGGCATGCCGCGTTCGCGCAGCAGCACCATCAAGTGAAAAATAAGATCGCTGGTCTCACAGCGCAGCTCGTCGTTATCTTTATTTTTGGCCGCGATGATCACTTCCGCCGTTTCCTCGCCGACCTTCTTCAGAATCTTGTCGACGCCCTTCTCGAACAGATAAGTCGTATAGGCACCTTCCGGACGCTCCGCGTAACGCTGAGCAATAACGGCCTCCAGCTGGTTCAGCATGGCAAAACGGTCACCGGTCGGTTCCACTTCGCTTGCCTCAGTCCCGGAAATCCCCTCCACTTCATTATAGAAGCAGCTATAACGGCCGGTATGGCAAGCCACGCCTTTTTGTTCCACTCGGACAAGAAGCGTATCGCCGTCACAATCGTAATGCATCGAGACAATGCGCTGGGTATGCCCGCTCGTTGCCCCTTTGTGCCAGAGCTCACCGCGTGAGCGGCTCCAGAACCAGGTTTCTCCCGACTCCGCTGATTTTGCCAGCGATTCCCGGTTCATGTAGGCCATCATCAGCACTTCCTTGCTGATGGCATCCTGTATGATTGCCGGCACCAGGCCGTCATCATTCCACTTGATTTGTTCCGCTGCCGCCTCTATTCCCTTATTGCTGCTGTTCATCGAACTTCGACTCCTTTTTGCCGCAAATCATCCTTCACATCGCGGATCGTCATCTCTTTGTAATGAAAAATAGTCGCCGCCAGCCCAGCATCGGCGTGTCCCTGCTCAAACACATCATAGAAATGCTCCACCCGGCCTGCGCCCCCGGAGGCGATGATCGGAATGCCCAGCGTATCTGACACGGCCTGCGTCAGCTTGAGGTCAAATCCATCCTTCGTGCCGTCCGCATCCATACTCGTCAGAAGAATTTCTCCCGCGCCGAGCAGCTCAACCTCCTTCGCCCAGGCCAGAGCCTTCATCCCGGTTGCATTTCGTCCGCCATGCGTATAGACTTCCCATTCTCCCCATTCCGGGTTGAATTTGGCATCAATCGCTACAACAATGCATTGTGAACCGAATTTACGCGCCCCATCCTTGACGAGGGCGGGGTTTTTGACAGCCGCGGTATTAATGCCAATTTTATCAGCTCCTGCGCGAAGCAGACGTTTCATATCGTCGACATGGGCAATTCCGCCGCCAACCGTAAATGGAATGGTAATTTCACCGGCTGTTCGCTTGACCACTTCCACCATCGTGGCTCTTCCTTCATAAGAGGCCGAGATATCGAGAAATATCAGCTCGTCTGCCCCCTCTTTATCGTAGGTCGCCGCAAGCTCTACAGGATCCCCGGCATCGCGCAAATTGACGAAATTGACCCCCTTAACCACCCTGCCATCCTTCACGTCCAAGCAGGGGATAATCCGTTTAGCCAACATACGCCATCCCCCTTTATGTGTACCGATTTGAACTATCGCCGATTAAGCCATCATTAAGCTCGCATTCATTATAATTACACTTCTTGACAGCAAGCTATTTTTCTCTCCGGCAAAAAAGTTCAGCACCCGAACTTCCTCTCCTGAAAAGCCTGCCAGCTCCACCAACTATCTATAACCGTTTACTGGCGGACCACCTGACGGGACGCAGTCAACGCGAGAAAATTACCCAGCAGCTGCATGCCAAGATCGCTGCTCTTCTCCGGGTGGAACTGCATTCCGTACACATTGTCACGTCCCACAATGGCGGTCACCGGCTGATGATAATCAGTCGTGGCAAGCAGATCCTCCGCCTGCTCCGGTCTGACATGGAAGGAATGCACGAAGTAGACATGTCCCTCCTCCAACCCGCCGAGCAGCGGACTCTCCCGATGAAACGTCAGCTTGTTCCAGCCCATATGCGGAACCTTATAGTCCCCCTGAAAACGGACGACCTTCCCAGGCAGCAAGCCGAGCCCTTGGTGCTGGCCGTATTCTTCGCTTTCGGTGAACAAGAGCTGCATGCCCAGGCAAATACCTAGCAGAGGCTTGCCTGAAGCGGCATAGAACTTGACGACATCCTCAAGCTTCGTATTCTGCAAATTCTGCATGGCATCGCCAAAAGCCCCGACACCCGGCAAAATCGCACCGTCCGCCTCCATTATCTCTTTCACGTCCGCCGTGACCAGCGCCTCATAGCCAAGACGCTCCACCGCTTTGCTGACGCTGTGCAAATTGCCCATGCCGTAATCGATGATAGCAATCATCTACAGCACCCCTTTCGTTGAAGGGACTCCTTGCACCCGTGGATCAATACTTGTTGCTTCATCAAGCGCACGGCCGAGCGCCTTGAAAACAGCTTCAATCATATGATGGGTATTCAAGCCGTAATGAACAATAACATGCAGGGTCATCCTTGCTTCAAGCGCCAGCTTCCACAGAAACTCATGGACCAGCTCCACCTCAAAACTCCCCACCTGGGCGGATGGATACTGAGCCCGATATTCAAAATGCGGACGGTTGCTCAGATCAATGACCACCTGCGCCAACGCTTCGTCCATAGGAACGAACACAGAGGCGTAACGCTTGATGCCCCGTTTATCGCCCAATGCTTCCTGAATGGTTTGGCCAAGACATATGCCGATGTCCTCCACTGTATGATGATCATCAATATCGACATCGCCGCGCGCCTCGACATTCAAATCAAAGTGGCCATGCTTCGTGAACAAATCCAGCATATGATTCAGAAACGGCACATCCGTTTCGATCTTCGCCTGTCCGCTGCCATCAACAGCAAACGCCAGCTTAATATCCGTTTCGTTTGTTTTCCGCGCCACATCGGCTGCGCGAATGACATGATCCGCCATAAGAGATTCCCTTCTTTCGCTCTCGAGGATAATAATTACATAGATGCTTTACTTGCCTGTATACCTAATACCACAGCTGCTTATTCCCGTTCCTGCTCCAGACGGATCTCAATGGCTCTGGCGTGCGCTTCCAGACCTTCATGCCGCGCAAGCGTCATAATGTTATCCGCATTGGCCAGCAGCGCGTCCTTACTGTAATAAATCAGGCTCGACTTCTTGACAAAATCGTCTACGTTCACAGGCGATGAGAATCTTGCCGTCCCGTTGGTGGGCAGAATATGATTCGGTCCCGCAAAATAATCACCGACCGGCTCAGAGCTGTAGGGGCCAAGGAAAATCGCCCCGGCATTCTCGATGCGGCCAAGCAGCACCATCGGCTCCGCCACCATAATCTCCAAATGCTCCGGCGCCATCCGGTTGATTACCGCAATCGCTTCGGCGATAGAGTCCGCAAGCAGTACCGCTCCGTGGCTGTCGATTGATTGGCGGGCAATGCTTTGCCGAGGCAGGCTTGCCAATTGGCGCTCAACCTCTGCGGAAACAGCCTCTGCCAGTGTCCGGGAGGTCGTGACCAGAATGGCGGAAGCCATCTCATCATGCTCGGCCTGCGAGAGCAGATCGGCTGCCACGTAAGCCGGACTGGCGGTATCATCGGCCAATACAACGATCTCGCTGGGTCCGGCGATGCTGTCGATATCTACAGCGCCGAAGACGGCCCGCTTGGCCAGCGCCACATAGATATTGCCTGGCCCGCATATTTTGTCCACAGGCTGGATACTTGCCGTTCCGTAAGCAAGCGCGGCTATGGCCTGCGCCCCGCCGACGCGGTACATTTCCTTGACGCCAGCCTCGGCAGCCGCGACCAGAATATAAGGATCGATGCCCGATTTGCCGCCCGTTGCCGGGGGCGTCACCATCACAATCTCCGGTACGCCAGCCACCTGAGCGGGTATGACATTCATAAGCACGGAGGAAGGATATGCTGCCTTCCCGCCTGGGACATATACCCCTACCCGCCGCAACGGACGCAGGAGCTGTCCCAGCATCGTCCCATCGGGCTGCACATCCATCCACGATTGGCGCACCTGCTTCTCATGGAAGGAACGGATATTCAAGGCCGCTTGCCGAATGGCCGTCAAGAATGCCTCGTCCACAAGGTCGTACGCCGCATGAATTTCTGCTTCCGTCACACGAAGCGACTGCGCGTCCAGCCTGACACGGTCATGCTCTTCCGTATAGCGCAGCAATGCCGCATCTCCCTCAGTCCGGACATCCTCCACGATTTGCCGGACAGTCTCGTTCTGCTCCGGTGTCCCGTACTCCACCTCGCGGGTTAAACCATACTGCTCCGCACGCAGCATACGCATGACGCATCGCTCCCTTCATCATACTGTCACCTAAACTGTGCAGCGTCTCTTTAGTCCTGCTTGCCGCAGGCTGACTTCAATGCCGAACTCATCCGAATGCCTGGATTCTCCAGCCAACGGCTCTGTGGGAACGGCAATCGTTAGGATTACATCAAGCTTCCGCTTTGGCCGCAATCGTCTGCTGCAGCTTGTCGCACAAGCTCTGGATCGCATCATTCTTCATTCGGTAGCTGACGCGATTGGCAATCAGCCGGCTTGTAATGCCGAAGATCGTTTCCATCTCGATAAGACCGTTCTCACGCAGTGTCTGACCGGTCTCAACCATATCGACAATCCGGTCGGCAAGACCGATCAGCGGCGCCAGCTCGATGGAGCCGTTCAGCTTGATCACTTCGACCTGCTGCCCGCGCTCGCGGAAATACTGCGAGGCTACACTTGGATATTTCGTGGCTACACGCGGATGAATAACCGGCTTCCAATCCGGCAATCCGATAACCGACATGCGGCATTTGGCAATGCCCAGATCGAGCAGCTCATAAACATCCTTGTTTTCCTCCATCAGCACATCCTTGCCTACAATGCCGATGTCCGCCACACCGTATTCCACATAAGTCGGCACATCAACCGGTTTGGCCATAATAAAAGACATGCCCACCTCCGGCATCTCGATAATCAGCCGCCTCGTATCGTCAAAATCGCTGGGAATGGGAAGACCGGCCTCACGGAAAAGCTTCGACGCCTGCTTGTATATACGCCCCTTTGGCATGGCTACCTTTAACAGCTCTCCACCAGAGGAGGTTCCTTCGGTCAGGCTCGATGCTCCATTCCACAATCCATCCTGCAAGCTCATCACGCGCGACCCCCTCTTCCGAAAAATGTCAACAGCCTTGAGAACGTTATACCCTTATACACGATCTCCTGCTTGCTCCCAGCATTAGCGGCTGCGGCAGCAGCAGCCTTCTGAGCGTTCTGATCCATCTTCTCTGTGACAATCACTGCCGAGCCTTCCTCACGCAGACGCTGGGCTTCCAGAAGCGCCTGCTGCCTTCCTGCCGCATCATAACCGATTAATATCCGCTTTGCAGGTCCTGTCGCTGTACCGTCACCGATTAACTCCAGAATGCGCGTCGTCTTCAGCGCAAATCCCGTTGCCGGAGCAGGTCTGCCGAACTGCTGCAGCAGATTGTCATAACGGCCTCCGCTTGCTACCGGTGAACCCAGATCAGCAGCATAGCCCTCGAAGGTCATGCCGGTATAATATTTAAAATCCCCGATCATCGTTAAATCAATGAGCACATGCTCGCAAACACCGTAAGCCTCGAGCACATCCCATATCTCACGCAGATGATGAATCGCTGCCCGGGCTGTCTCGTTGGCGCCAAGCTGCAGTGCCTGTTCGCATATCTCCTGACCGCCGCGCAGCCTCAGAATGCCTTCAAGCTCTTTTTGAACAGGCTCTGCCAGCGACAGTGCGTGCAGCCGATCACGGTAACCGACATAATCGCGCCCCAGCAGGCAGGCCTTCAGCTCTTCCTGGGCTTCTTCCCTCCCTTGGAGCGTTTCCTCGAACAAGCCGTTCAGGAAGCCTACATGACCAATCGCGATCTTGAACCGGTCAACCCCCGCCGCTTTTAGAGAAGCGATGGCAAGCGCCACAACTTCCGCATCGGCATCCGCCGATGCGTCACCTACGAGTTCCACTCCAGTTTGGAAAAACTCAGCTTCGCGCCCCGCTTCTTCCTCGATTGCCCGGAACACATTCGAGTGATAGGATAAACGAATAGGAAACTCGGATTCCTTAAGCAGGGAAGCAACGACCCTGGCGATCGGCGCCGTCATATCGGAACGCAGGACAAGCGTCGTTCCCCGGTTATTCAGCAGCTTGAACAGCTTCTGATCCGAGGTTGAGCTTGCCACGCCCACCGTATCGTAGTATTCCATGGTCGGCGTCATGATCTGCTCATAGCCCCATGCACTCATACAGGCGAGCACCTGGTTTTCAATTTGCCGCAGTCTGGATACAGCATGCGGCAGGTAATCTTTAACCCCGATCGGCTTCTCAAAACCTTTTGGTTTGGACATGTATATTCACCCACATACGCTTTAGTTTATTAACGTGCTACCAAGTTACCATACTGCCAAAATAAAGTGATTAGACGTAATGATATCACGCTCATTTCCATTCGTCAAGAACTCGAATGGGCGACTCCTCCAACAAAAAAACGACCTTCAGACTGGAAAGGCCGTTCTTTTCGAATGCCATAACTCTTACTCCGACGGTTTAATTTCCCTTAAAGGATTGCCGCCTACAAAAGCCCCTGCAGCTACATTCTTATGCACTACCGAGCCTGCAGCCACCACAGCGCCATCTCCGATGCTCACCCCTGGCAGTATCGTGGTGTTTGCGCCGATCAGGACATCTGAGCCGATAACCACATCACCCAGTCGATATTCCCGGATCAGATACTCATGCGTCAAAATCGTGGTGTTGTACCCGATAATCGTATTATCTCCGACTTTAATCCGTTCCGGAAAAAAAACATCAACCATCACCATAAGCGCAAAGGCCGTATCGCGCCCGACCTTCATACCCAGTATGTGCCTGTAGATCCAATTCTTCATGGGCAGAGACGGACAATATCGCGTTATCTGTATACATATGAAATTACGCACAGCCTTGAACCGGCTGACTGTATGATACATTTGCCATAAGGCATTCGGCCCTTCAACCGGATAGCGCTCCACGTTCCTCAATTCGAC
Source organism: Paenibacillus sp. JT31N17 (assembly GCF_056269255.1). NCBI lineage: Bacteria > Bacillati > Bacillota > Bacilli > Caryophanales > Paenibacillaceae > Paenibacillus > Paenibacillus sp. JT31N17. Next base: position 6,622 of record NZ_JBWDNP010000004.1, on the reverse strand, counting down.
TACAGCTCCAATCCGACGAGCGCGTAGAGATCGCGCATATCATGAATGATGTGACGCGCCCCGCTTTCCATCAGCATGGCCTCGCCTTTGAGGGACCAGGCAACCCCAACAGAGATGACTCCGGCAGCTTCGGCAGATTGAATATCCACAATACTGTCACCGACCATCATCGTTGTTTCCGGCTGTGCGCCCAAAGCTTCCATTGCCAGGAGCACAGGCTCTGGATGAGGCTTGGGATGCGTCACGTCATCAATCGTAACAATCGCATGGGGCTGAATGTAATCGTACAGGCCCGTATAACGCAGACCGCGTTCTGTCGTCAGCCTCATTTTGGTTGTGACGATTCCGATCTGAACTCCTGCTTCATGCAGCCTGGCCAATACCTCGTTTACCCCTGGAAATGATTTCACATACTCGTCATGCATCCTCAGATTGATCTCACGGTAAGCGGCAATAAGATGAGATACCTCTTCCAGCCCTGAAAATAACTGCATCTGGTCCTGCAATGGCTGCCCCATACTCGGAATGATATGCTCTCTTCCGAATTGCGGCGGTACGATATCACGCAGCGCGTGCAGAAAAGAATGAATAATCAATTCATTCGTATCCAAAATAGTTCCGTCAAGGTCAAACAAAATGGTTCGTATTTTTAAAGTCATGATCAGCCGTTACCCCTTTATGCCTTCATCCTTGTGCTCCGGTGTATCTTTGCGGTCGGCTTCACGCGGTTCAATTATCGTTTGCTCAACAATATCCGGAGCCGCTGCTTCTGCATCGGGATCAACGCCGGGCTTTACCCCCGCTGGCAGACCCGTACGACGGTTGATAATAGGATCCGCATACCGCTCGGATGCGGCTCCCGTAACACGACGGATGATAATGATCGCGATCGCAGCGATAATTAACAAAACAGCCAGCAGCTGGGAGATACGGACATCACCATATGCGGCGTCAAGATTGCCAGGCTCAAACGCAACGGTCATCGGTGACCACAAACCATTCATAATTGAAACAAGCCAAGCCGGTCCGTCAAAAGCCAAACTGTCTGTTCTCAGTCCTTCAATAAAGAAGCGCCCGATGGAATACCAGATGAAATACGTCATGAGCATCTCACCGGCCCGCATAAATGCGCGGCGGCGCAGCACGAACAGCAGAATAATCCCAATCAGGTTCCATAAGGATTCGTACAGGAAGGTCGGATGATGGAAAACACCGCCTACATTCATTTGATTGACGATCCAATCGGGAAGATGGAGCGTGTCGCGCAGCAAACTCTCGTCAACAGGTCCTCCGTAGGCTTCCTGATTGACAAAATTGCCCCAGCGGCCAATAATTTGTCCGGCAATCAGAGAAGGGGCGCAAATATCCATAATCCGCCAAGGGTTATAGCCCTTGTAGCGGAAGTAGAGGATACCGCATATCATGGCTCCAATTAAGGCACCATAGATGGCAATACCGCCATTCCATATTTTAAACACGTCCAGGAAATTGTCCTTGTACTCGTCCCACTTGAAGGCGACAAAATAAATCCGCGCCCCAATAATAGCAGAGGGAACGCCGAGTAAAAGCAGATCCATAAAGAAATCCGGCGACAACCCGTATCTCTTTCCTTCCTGAACAGCCAGCAGCAGTCCAACAAGCGCCGCCGTGCCCAGAATAATACCGTACCAATGAACACTAATCGGCCCCAATGAAAAAGCGATTGGATTTAAAAGCAATTCATACATCCACAACGGCTCCTTTTATCAATCAAAATCATCCGAATCGTCAGCAATGGTTTCGGTCAGCTTGTTCGTAAACTGAAGCGCCGCGTTATAGCCCATACGCTTGAGCCTGAAGTTCATCGCGGCCACTTCGATAATAACCGCCAAGTTGCGCCCCGGCCTCACCGGAACGGTTACAAGCGGAACATCGGTATCGATAATGCGCGTCGTCTCTTCATCCAGGCCCAGACGGTCATACTGTTTGTCTGGCTGCCAGTTCTCCAGCTTAATGACCACACTGATCCGCTTCATTGTACGAATCGCCCCGGCACCGAACAGGGTCATCACATTAATAATCCCGAGTCCCCTAATCTCCAGCAAATACCGGATCAGCTCAGGAGCACTTCCGTGGAGCTGTCCATCCGATGTCTGTCTGATCTCCACAGCATCATCCGCAACAAGACGATGGCTGCGCTTGACCAGTTCCAGTGCTGTTTCGCTTTTGCCAATGCCGCTGCCCCCGGTGATCAGTATGCCAACTCCATATACGTCAACCAGAACACCATGAATCGTAGCTGATGGCGCAAGCTTGCGTTCCAGGAAGTTTGTAATTCTGCCAATCAGAATGGTGGTCGCAACATGACTTCTCAGTACAGGAATTTGTTTTGCATTTGACTGTTGAATGAGTTCAAGCGGCGCTTCAAGGCCACGTGTTATGATAAAACAAGGCGTCTCATCATCACAAAGCCGCTCAATCCGGTCCATCCGCTCTTCATTGCTGAGCGTGTCCATGAACGCAAGCTCCGTTTTACCCAGAATTTGCACCCGTTCCTTAGGGTAATAATGAAAATAACCAGCCATCTCCAAGCCTGGTCTCGACAAATCATCGACCGTTATGCTGCGGCGCAGACCATCTTCCCCACTGACAATTTCAAGCTGAAATTGTTGGACAAGCTCCGACACCTTAACTTTTTTAGCCATTGTCCGGCCTCCTTAATCGCTTCCCTTGCATCTGCAATTGCTATGTACATTTCCAATGTAATCATCGTATAGGAAATAAGCGCTGAAATCAACGTCTCCCATGATCTTCAAAACATTTTAGGCTGTTTCGTCAATTCCAAACCAGGACTTCCGACCGTTATCGGCCTTGACCAGTCCGGCTATTCCGCTGCTGGCATCGTTCAATCACAGCTTCCGTCGCGCATTGCGGGCAGTCAGGAGACAAACAAAAAACAACCGCCCCTCACAGGACGGTTGTTCGAATACTGAATGCCTTGTCTTATACTTCAAACAGGTTCAATTCAGTTTCTTTATCAAACACATGAACTTTGTTCATATCAAGCGCAAGCTTCACGTTCATGCCTTCTTTCAAGCCTGAGCGGCCATCAACACGAGCGATAATGGTGTCTTTGCCAATACCGTTCAGGTACAGGTACATTTCATGACCCAAGTTCTCGGAAACCTCGATATGAGCGTTTACGATGGAATTTGGCGATGCTTCCAGGAATACAGGCTCTTCATGGATATCTTCCGGACGAATACCAAGAATGATATCTTTGCCAATGAAATTTTTGTCGCGCAGCAATTTTGCTTTGCCTTCAGGGATGACAACATCAACACCCGTTGTTTTGAAAAGAACGGCTCCGTTTTGCTCTGTCAGTGCGCCTGTGATGAAGTTCATCGAAGGAGCTCCCATGAAACCGGCCACAAACAGGTTTACAGGGTTATTGTACAAGCCTTCTGGCGAATCCGCTTGCTGAATGATACCGTCTTTCATAACAACGATACGGTCACCCATCGTCATGGCTTCGATCTGGTCATGTGTTACATAGATGCAAGTGGTTTCAAGACGTTTAACCAGTTTGCTGATTTCCGCGCGCATTTGGCCACGAAGTTTAGCATCCAAGTTGGAAAGCGGCTCATCCATCAAGAAGACTTGCGGTTCACGAACGATTGCACGGCCGAGCGCGACACGTTGACGTTGCCCACCGGACAATGCTTTTGGTTTACGCTCAAGCAGATGTTCGATATCAAGAATTTTAGCGGCTTCACGAACACGTTTCTCAATATCCGCTTTTTTGAATTTACGAAGTTTAAGGCCGAAGGCCATGTTTTGATATACGTTCATATGTGGGTACAAAGCGTAAGATTGGAATACCATCGCGATATCGCGGTCTTTAGGAGCGACATCGTTTACAAGACGTTCGCCGATAAACAATTTACCTTCGGAAATCTCTTCCAGGCCAGCTATCATGCGAAGCGTGGTCGATTTACCGCAACCGGACGGACCAACAAGAACAAGAAACTCCTTGTCTTTAATGTCAAGGTTAAAGTCCTTAACCGAAGCAAGATCAGTACCAGCGTATTTTTTGTAAATATGTTCTAAGCGTACACCTGCCATTTGTATTTCCCCCTAAACGGATATTGTTCATCACTACTATATACATCTTATATCAGCACAGGCTATATGACTATGCACATACTTTACAAAAAAGTCACTTTCTTTTCGTCACTTTGTACAATAGTAATATGATTTTCACCAATACAGCATCCCGAAACAAACGCACATCCAGTTCTGTTTCCTGTTTCAGCTTGTCCAACCGGTAAAGCAGTGTATTTCGATGAATATATAATTTTTTCGCCGTTTCGCTGACATTGCAGTCCAGAGAGAAGAACGTTTCCAGCGTTGTCAAAATCTCCGTCTCCAGAAAAAAATCGGTCCGCTTCAGCGCCTGTTCCACAAACTTGGCCCGCTGAGCCTCAGGAATTGTATTCAGCAGTCTTTCCAAATGCAGAAGCCATGGCAGATGAATATTCGAGCCCACATGGAACGCTCGGCCCAGATGAACAGTCTCACGCAGCAGCGCGGTCGTGGCCACTATCGAATTTGCCGGAGATATTGGCGGTGCAACCGCCAGGTGACATTCCCCCAGCCATTCGCTGGCCAGCATCTCATGCAGCCCGGATGCAATCGGTTCCAAGCTTTCTTCGACCGATTCCTCCGCTTCCTCGTCACGCTCCTCTGACTGCGCATCGCGAATCAGCGAGATAGGTCCCAGAACCAGCCATTCCTGTTCCTTTAACGGTATCAACATCATATCCTCGGCCAAAAACGTACGCAGCAGCTTCTCAAGATCAACATAGCTTGTCCTGCCGACATCTACCTGTTCCGACACGAGAAGGAAAGGTATCATATTGGAGAACAACCGGCCTCTTGCCATTAGCCTGTCGGGTATCGATACCTGGGATTCGCTAGTTTCCAGCTGCTCCACAATCCAAGCACCCAGCTCACGCGCATAACGCTCCGACTCCGTCACGCCTTCGAAATTTTTCACGTTTGAGGAACGAATCTGCGTTAATGTCCATCCAATCAGCTTCATTTCCTTATCCGAGAGCTTTGCGCGTTCTACTTCAATATAATCGACATACTCGGAATCACTGCCAAGGGCAAACCATAAAGGCCCTTTGGAAACAACCATATAATCTCCAGGAGTAACCGCACCGGCTGAACAAAAAAAACTCAGAGCGCTTTCACTTTCATCGACATGCGTTTTCCATTGCTGCACAGGCAGCTGGAGTTGGCGCACCGGGCAATCGAGTATCGTTTGCAACTGCTCGATCCATTTTGCTTCACTCATCGGCTGGCCCCTATCCGTAGAACGCTCACTGCGTCCTTTTTTTAGAATATAAGAAAGTATAGATTACAGCCTATACGTTGCTTATATTTTTGAGTGAAGAAACCTGCTGTGCAGCCAAAAGACGGCGACAGCCGTTTCTTCTTGAAAATCCAGAATATAGTTGCATCAAAGCTACAAACAACTATGGACGACAAAACATAAGACAGCTTGCTTCTGCGTCATTGTATCATACATCCCAAAGGATTTCAGCTTCATGCATAGCTGGTGGCGCTTAACAAAAAAATCCATGGACATCTTGTCCATGGATTCTGATATATGCTGGTCATCATCAAAAGTGTAGAAATGGTGAGCCATGAAGGACTCGAACCTTCGACACCCTGATTAAAAGTCAGGTGCTCTACCAACTGAGCTAATGGCTCTTGCAGAATAAGGAATGGTGGAGGGCGATGGGTTCGAACCACCGAACTCGTAAGAGAGCAGATTTACAGTCTGCCGCGTTTAGCCACTTCGCTAGCCCTCCACGTCATAAAACAAAGGCAAGTCTGCCTTGAAAAAATGGTGGCTCGGGACGGAATCGAACCGCCGACACGAGGATTTTCAGTCCTCTGCTCTACCGACTGAGCTACCGAGCCACGTTTATTTTGGGTTCCCTAAAAGTAAAAATAAGCTCTTTACATTATGGGGATGAATGGCGGAGCTGACGGGATTCGAACCCGCGGTCTCCTGCGTGACAGGCAGGCATGTTGGGCCACTACACCACAGCTCCGTATGTAGACATTCATGGTGGAGGCTGACGGGATCGAACCGCCGACCCTCTGCTTGTAAGGCAGATGCTCTCCCAGCTGAGCTAAGCCTCCATAATAGGTGTGGTAGCGGCGGAGGGAGTCGAACCCACGACCTCACGGGTATGAACCGTACGCTCTAGCCAGCTGAGCTACACCGCCACACAAAATGCCCCAAAACTGCTTGTCCTTTACAACGACTGGGGCCAGCCTGCAAAGTCAGGAACTCGACAAATGAATAATCGTCGTGTGCGTAAAAAATGGGAATGAGCCGCACTTGTCGGCTGATCATCCATCATTACACCCTGAAAACTGGATACGAACGTTTGCGAAACGTTTAGCGGCTTGATTCCCTCCAGCCCTTCGGCTGACGGGTGGAACAAGACTGCTCTTGTTCCGGTGTAGGATAAGCCCTCGACCGATTAGTATTCGTCAGCTGCACATCTTGCGATGCTTCCACCTCGAACCTATCGACCTGGTCGTCTACCAGGGGTCTTAC